>CAWBPS010000026.1:0-346191 GCA_963790645.1 Terriglobia bacterium
TGATGCTGTCCGACAGCAGCGTCTCCACCTCGGAGCAAACTCCGCCCAGCCTTCTCTCGCCGGAGCAGGCGGGTCACATTATCGATCCAGATAGTGGCGCGCCGGAAAGAACGCCTTTCGCGGTCAGCGTGGTAGCGAGAACCGGCACTGCCTCCGATGCGCTTTCGACAACGTTGTTGCTGTTGGGTCCGGGAAAAGGCAAAGAGCTGGTCAAAACCCTGGCGGGCGTGGCGGCGATCTGGATCTCTTCGGACGGCAAGTCGGAGTTGGCATCCAACGGCCCCCCGATTCTGATCAACGGTGGCGCCCAGCGCCCGGCCACCAGCGCCCAGACTGAGCTCCGGCGCCTTGCGATGATGGCACACGTAAATTTCATGTTCACGCGAACGCGAATTCTGACCGTGATTCTCTTTCTGGCGGCGACGCCCGCCTGGAGCAGGGTGCTGTTGCGCTGGACCCAGCCTTCGCTTCCCGCTCCGGCGACCATGGGCGTCAGCGATCTGGTGGTTTCCTGGGATGACGCCACGCTCATCAGGAATGCCCACAGGCAGGGCTATCGCGTCTATGCCGAAGTTCCACTTGGCAAGGCCGCCGAAATCGCTCGCAGCATGGCCAGGAGCGATCTGGCGGGCATCATTCTCAATCTGGGTGATTCGCAACCCGGCCAGATTGATCACGAGCTCCAGCAGCTGCGATCGGCCTATCCCGGCCTTCCTGTGCTGGTGCTTAACCCCAAGGCAAAACAGCCCCAGATGAAGGGACAGATGGTCATCAAGAGAGAGGGCGTTCTGCAGGTGACCAGCCCCACCGCCCAGCCTTGGGTAGATACCAATCTCGCCCTGGTCAGGCTCGATCAGGCATTCCGGCCGTCACAGACTCCTCTTTATGAGTTCCAGTGGGACTTGTCGGATCCCCAGCTGCAGGAGAGTGGCCCGGCTCCCGCGGACTATGCGCTGGCAGTGGCCGAGGCGGGAGCCTTCCGCGCCGATCTCGTCCTCGATCTCAATCCGGCGCTGCAGACTGACCTGGCCCAGAACAATCCTGCTGCTCTGGCCGTCCTCAACCAGGTCAAGCGCTATCTGGCGTTTGCTTCGCGAGGGGAAAAGAACGCCGGCAAACCGGATGCCAACGTCGGCGTGATCACCGATTCCTACCAGAAATCCTACGAACCCATCAACCTGCTGGCGCGCCACAACATTCCGTTCGCGATTCTGAAAGCTTCTGACCTGAAGCCGCAGAGTCTCGATCACTTCGACTTGCTCGTGGTCTTGGCCGCCATGGACGATCCAGCGATGAAGGCGCTGGCGGATTTCGCCTCCAGAGGCGGCGTGGTCGTGGTGGTGGATGCACACGGGCCATATCCCTGGCAAACCGGCCAGCCCGTTCCCTCGGGCGAGCATTCCGTTGCCTACTCCACCGGCAAAGGCCGTATCATCGAACTCCAGGGACAGGTGATCGACCCCGAAACCTTTGCCCAGGACATACGCCGGCTGCTGGATAAAGATAAGGGCAAGGGTCAGCTGGCCCTCAGCCTCTGGAATGCCCTGACCGTGGTTGCCGTTTCATACCAATCGCCCGGCGGTGGCGAGAAGGTTGTCGAGCTGGTGAATTACGCTGAGGAGCCGATTTCAGTGCAAGTGCGAATCAAGGGATCGTTCTCTTCAATTCGTTATGAGACTCCCGGGCGGGCTTGCTGCCAGTCGCTTACTCCAACCCAGCGTGGGGCGTTCACCGAATTCGTGGTTCCCTCGCTGCGGATCGCCGGCCGGGTGCATCTGGCAAGCCGGAAACCTACTGACCATAAAGCCGAGGTGAAATGAAAATCACGCGCCGTAGTTTTGCGTCCTCCATTGCTCTGCTCTTTGTGCTGCTCCTCGTGCCTTCCACCAGCCAGGCGCGGAAAGGCACATCGAAGAGTTCCTACCTCATGTATGTGGGCACGTACACCGGTCCCGAGAGCAAGGGAATTTATGCTTACCGCTTCGACGCCGCCACCGGTCAGGCGACCCCGATCGGGCTGGTGGCGGAAACCGTCAACCCGTCATTCCTGGCGATCGATCCGACCCGGCGATTTCTGTATGCGGTCAACGAGGTCTCGGATTATCAGGGAAAGAAGACCGGCGCGGTCAGTGCTTTTGCCATAGATCGAAAATCAGGCAAGCTCACGTTCCTGAATGAAGTCGCTTCGCACGGCGCCGGGCCTTGCTATGTGTCGCTCGACCAGACCGGGAAATACGTTCTGGTGGCCAACTACGATAGCGGGAGCGTGGCCGTCTTCCCTGTGCTCAAGGACGGCAAGCTGGGCGAAGCCTCGGCCGTGGACCAGCACACCGGGCACGGACCCAATCCTGAGCACCAGGAAGGGCCGCACGCGCACCAGATCGACCTCGCCCGCGACAATCGCTTTGCGCTGAACACCGATCTGGGGCTCGACCAGGTGCTGGTGTATCGCTTCGACGCGGCCAAGGGCACGCTGGCTGGGAACGATCCGCCCTTCGCGGAAGTTGCTCCGGGTGCGGGGCCGCGGCACTTTGTTTTCCATCCCAGCGACAAGTTCGTGTATGTGATCGCCGAACTGGGTTCGACGGTCACCGAGTTTTCTTACGATGCCGCCAACGGGGGCCTGAAACGCCTGACCGCAGTCTCGACCTTGCCGGAGGGATTCAAGGGACAGAACGACACCGCGGAAATCAAGGTGGACGCGGCCGGAAAATTTCTCTATGGCTCGAACCGCGGGCACGACAGCATTGCCGTCTTCGCCCTCGATCCCGCAACCGGCGCGCCCAAATTGCTGGAAAACGTCCCCACCGGCGGCAAGACGCCGCGCAATTTTGAAATCGCACCCGGCGGCAACTACCTGCTGGCCGCCAACCAGGCCAGCAATAACATCGTGGTCTTCAAGGTCGATCAGCAAACCGGCCACTTGACGCCAACCGGCGAGGTTCTGCCGGTGACGTCTCCCGTCTGCATTACATTCGTGATGATGAAGTAGAACTAAAACGGTGGTGTCCCAGTTTGAGGTCGGCTCTCAATCCGAGGCGTCATGCTGAGCTTGCGAAGCATCTGGCGTGCAGTACATCTGCGGCCGGCAAGAATCGCGTCGCTCCACGCCAATCCTCGGCTGGTCCCTCGGATGACGCCGAGGCGAAAATAGAGGCGCTGCATCACTTCCACTTTCCCGTCCCCTTCCACAATCGTGATGTAGCGATCAATGGGAAGATCAGTAAACCGCTCCACCGCGCCGCTGGGCAACGGCCATTTCACTTCGAGCCAGTCAATCTTCCTGCGCGCCCCAAGCCCCAGCACCATGCGGGGATCCTGCGACGACAGGTAGCTGCCCCCGCCCACTTTCATGTGACTGCGTTTCAGATCGCCCGCCTGGTAGGAGACGCGAGCTCCAATCGCGTCCGGGTTCGATTTCTTTCCGATCAGCCGGACGCCCAGCCAGTGGCTCTGTTTGGCGGCCTGGTTGCGCAATAGAATCGGCGGCCCGCCATTGACCGCGATCAGGACGTCCACCGCGCCGTCGTTGTCGAAGTCTCCAATCGCCATGCCGCGCGCCGAAATCTGGGTGGAGAATATCGGACCGCTCTGCGCGCTGACGTTCTCGAACCCGCGCCCGGTGTTGTGCAGGAGAATGGGCGGCTCTTTATACGTGACCCCGGGATGCAAGCCCTCGATCAGGTCATCGGGATTGCCGTTGGCCAGAAACAGGTCGAGGTTGCCGTCATTGTCATAGTCGAAGAATTTCAGCCCCCAGCCGCTCATCAGCCGGGTGGCCATGCCCACGCCGGTCTCACGCGCCTTGTCGTCAAAAGTCTCGTCGTGATTGTTCTGATAGATGGAGTAAATTTCGCGGTCGATATTGGCCACGAACAGGTCCATCCAGCCATCCTGATCGTAGTCGGCGGAGTCCACGCCCATCCCTGAGCGGGCGCGGCCGTCGGCGCTGAACGCCACTCCGGCCGGAGTGCCGATCTCTTCAAACTTTCCTCCTCCGCGGTTCATGAACAGGAAGTTGGCCACGGTGTCATTGGCCACAAACAAATCCATCCTGCCATCGTTATTGAGATCGGTGGCCACCACTCCCCAGGCCTTTCCCGGATACTTTGCAATGCCCGAGGCCCGGCTCACATCCGTAAATGTGCCGTCGCCATTGTTGTGGAACAGCCAGCTCGGCATTGGGTTATAGAGACGGGGAATGCAATATCCGTGCTTGCCTTCCTCGCCCGGCCCGCAAGTCTTGTTCAGCGACTTGGAGAACTCCACAAACTGGCAGACGAACAGATCCAGCCGCCCATCGTTGTCGTAATCGAACCAGACCGCGCTGGAGGCCCATCCTGGCGCGGCCACGCCGGCTTTCTCGGTCATATCCGTGAAGGTGCCATCGCCATTGTTGTGATAGAGGATGCTGCGGCCGTACTGCGTGACGTACATGTCAGGAAAGCCGTCGCCATCGTAGTCGCCAACCGCCACGCCCTGGCCGTAGCCGCCGGCCGCCACTCCGGCTTTTGCCGTGACATCGGTGAAGGTGCCGTCACGATTGTTGCGATAGAGCGCGTTGCGCAAGGGAGGATCAGGAGTGAAGAAGTCGCACTTGCCGCTGTTGACCAGGTAGATGTCCATCCACCCATCGTTGTCGTAGTCGAGAAAAGCGCAGCCCGCTCCGGTAGTCTCCGGCAGGAATCGCTCCGGAGACTTCCCGTTCACATGTGCCCAGGTGATGCCGCTGACGGAAGGAGGAACTTCTTCAAAAGGATAGACCGGTTCCGGCAGAGCGCCGGCCAGGCGCGCCAATCCACTGAAGGCGATGCCGCCCGCCAGCCCCCTCAGAAGTTCCCGCCGGGAGAGCAGACACAATCTCCTATTTTGCCGTGAGATCAGATTGTTCAATTCAGCGATTGTTTCCCGACAAGCCATTGTACCGTTAGAAGAAACTCCCCCATGTCATCCTGAGCGGAGTGACTGCTTCGCTTCGCGAAGCAGTCACGCAGTCGAAGGACCCCTATTGAATCGATCAGCCTTCTCTAACCGGTGAGCTGACGACTTCCCAGCGAGGAGGGGTCCCTCGACTTGCTCTCACCGCTGGCGCGGCTCGAGCCGCGCTCGGGATGACACTCGTGCTAGTTGGGGTCTTCAGACTGAATCCCCGCCGGCGAACCCGGCTGAGCGCCGCTCTTCTCCGTCATCTGCCGATGGATCGCAAATTCCCTGTCCGCGTCCTGCTTGCGTCCCGAGCGATTGTAGGCCATGGCCAGATTGTAGTGCGCCGCCGGGTTCCTCGGTTCCAGCTTGACCGCTCGTCTCGAGCGGCGGGACCGCTTCCGGAAATTGTTTCGACGAAATCAGAGACACGCCCAACCCGAGGTAGGCATCGCCAAAAGTGGCGTCCAGCTTGGTGGCGCGGGTAAAGTGCGCGATGGCCTCGGGCCATTGACTGTCCTGCCGCGCCAGCTCGCCCAGGACGTACTCAGCCCCTGCATTCGTAGGATCAATCTCGATCTCCTGCTGCAGTTCCTTCTTCGCCTCCTCGGCCACTGTGGGGCTGGGATCAGGCTTGGAAAGCAACAGGCGGGCCAGCAGGAAATGGATCCCCGGCATGCGCGGATCCTGTTGCAGGATGCGCTTGTATTCGCCGGCCGCCTGGTCCCACTTGCCCTGCAGTTCGAGCGCCTCGGCATTCAGCCGGCGCGCCTGGTACGAGTTGGGTGCGGTCGCCGCCAGTTCCTGGGCCGCCGACGTGGAAAGATCGGAGTAAGTGTGCACCGACACGTAAAGGACATCGGGGTCGTGCGGGAATTCGCGGTTCAGGAAGCGCAGAAAGTCCACCGCCGCGTCCGGCTGGTTCTCAGACATGGCGCAGCGCACGCCATTAAAGCCCACCTGGCGCTTGAGGTCTTTGTCCCCAGGCTGGGTTGCGGCCTTCCTCAAGATAGGGATGGCTTGCGGGCAGTGGCCGTCATTGGCCAGCTTCAACCCTTGCTGAGCTGTGGTCGAAGGGGCGCTTGCCGGCTTTGCCTTGGTCTGAGCGGCAGAAGTTCCGCAAAGGAGTGCGCCTAGAACAGCGGAAACCAGAACCGTGGAAAGGGATCCAGACATAAAAAATAGGGCAGGCGTTACGAACGCCTGCCCCAATCATACCGCGTCAGTAGTAGAGCTTGAGGGCAAATTGGATCACGCGTGGGGATTGCGATGTGTTCACCACCCCCATGTTTGTGCCCAGCGCGGTTGCGGGAGTGCTCAGGTTCACCCGATTGAAGGCATTGAGGAAGTCGGAGCGGAATTGGAGCTTCACTCTTTCGGTAAAGGTAAAGTTCTTTTGCAAGCTCAAATCGACATCCGCATAGCCCGGCCCGCGAACCGGCCCCTGCGCCGGGCAGTTGCCGAAGGTGCCGACTGCAGGCGCTGAGTAGGGCGTGGGATCAAACCACTGGTAGCCTATGTACTGGCCCCCACTGAGGGCAGCTTGCCGGCCAAAGGTTTTCCCCGCGCCAGCACCGCAATCCGGACGCAGCCCTCGCGAATTGGTTCCCGTGGAATCGGTACCGAAATCGTACAGCGCCAGCGGGAAGCCGGAGTGGATGGAAATGATGGGAGCGATCGCCCAACCGCCGGCAATCGCATCCACCGCCCGATTGGTATCGTTGCCGTACTTCTTGCCACGACCGAACGGGATTTCGTAAACCGCGTAGCTGCTGAGCACGTGCTTGGCGTCGAAGAAGCAATCCGACCAGTCAGCTCTCGGATCGTACAGGTTCTGGTAGTACGGGTTGGCCGGAGACGCCTGTGCGCCCCAGTTGCCGTAGTACCCGCTGTTGTCGGTCATGCACCGTGACAGTGTGTACGCCACCTGATATTGCAGTCCGTTTGAATAACGCTTCTGGAATGCGGCCTGCAGCGCGTGGTAGTTCATGCTGCCCACCGAAGCCGTGCCCGAGATCTGGGAGATATCCGACTGGAATGCCGGATTACCTGAGAAGAAGACGCTAGGCGCTGTACACGGCGGCGTGCCACAAGCGCTGTTCGGCAGGGACTGCCTCTGCAGATAGGGCATGGGAACCATCAAATGAGTCCCGTGCTGGCCCACATAACCGACCTGGATGGTATTGTTGCCGAACTGGTGCTGCACGGTTCCATTCCATTGCTGGGTGATGGCGGGTTGCACATTCGGGTCCCAGACCCGGACCAGCGCTCCCGCAAATGGGTCGCTGGCCGCGCCGACCGGAGCCAGACCATCTCCAGTCGTGGTTCCCGGCAGCGCAACGTTGTTGTACTGCACCAGGGTCTCAGCCTTGGTGAAGGGCGGATTGATGGGGAGGCGCAGGTTCGTGCCCGTCCCTTCGAGATAGGACGAGATACTGAAAGCGCCGCGGAATACCGTCTTCCCTCCTAGACGCGACGGCGTCCAGGCAAAACCGATACGGGGCTGGAAGTTCTTGGCGCCGTAAGTGCCGTTGTAGAGGCCACGGCTGCCTTTCCTTGCAAGTCACCGGGGCGGTACCCAGATCTACCTTGGCACAATTGGGTGCAAGCACTTGTCCGGTGAAAAGATCGAAATTGACTTGCTGGTCATGCGCCTCTACCCAGGGAGTGTGGGCTTCGTAACGCAGGCCAAGGTTGATGGTGAGGTTTTGTGTGGCTCTCCAGTCGTCCTGAATATACCCGGCAAAAATGTTCGCCCGTTGGCCCCACTGTCCGGCGGAAATACCCTTGCCGTACGAGGAGGGCAGCCCGAGGTAGAAATCGGCTCCGCCATACCCACCGGTGGCAGGGGTCACGTTGGTCGGATCCGACGAGGTGAATGCACCGTTGAAAATGATGGCTCCGAGGGCGCCGCTGTTGCCGGTGTAGAAGGTGTTAATGCGGTCGCGCCAGTACTCAAAGCCCATGTGGAACACATGGCGGTTATGCGTCAGGACTACCGCATCCGAGGCCTGGATCACCGCATCCTGGAATCTCTGCTGCACTCCGTTGCTGCCCACGTTGGTGAGCACTCCGGTGCCGGGGCCGCTGGGATTTCCACCATTGAATCCCAGTTGGAGCAATCCCGGTCCACCAGCGTTCGCGTTTGCGATCCCAAGCTGAGTGCCCAGGTCGCCGACCGAGCTGTCGAATTCGGTGCCGTTATGCAGTTTGACGTGGTTCACACCGAAGCGAAGATCATTCAACAGGTTCGAGCTGAAGGTATGGCTCCAGTCCACCACGTAGTTGTCGATGGGCGCGTCCGAGAAGCCGGTGCCCAGCAAGGCAAACGAACGGACCGTCGGGTTGTGTTGCTTGGAGTGAGAAAAGCGGCCGAAGATATGGTCGTTGTTGGTGGCGTTGAAATCAACCTTGATGTCGTACTGGTAGCTGTTGACCAGCCCGGTTTGAGTGTAGCTGGCGTTGTTCTGCGTGTTCAAACCGTTCGCAGCGGGATATAGGGACGACGCGAAAAAAGCCTGCGCCACCGGATCAATCGGCTCCACGGCGGCGATATTGTTGTTGGGGATGGCAGCGTTGCCGTTCAGCGGATCATGCAGCTGGTTGGCCGGGTTGTTACAAAGACCCGATCCGTTGAAGCCCTCCGGGCAGATATCGGCAAAGTCGCCGGCGCGCTCCGCTGTGGTGAACACACTAAGCGGAAGGGTCGTGGAGGGGTGGTCAAAGCGCTGCGCCTGGTAGTCGAAGAAGAAGAACAGCTTGTTCTTGATGATGGGGCCGCCGACCGTACCGCCGAACATGTTCCAGCGCAACAGGGGTCTGGGACTTCCGTTGAACCTGTTTTCCCACGAGTTCGAGTTCAGACTTATCGTTGCGGAAGAACTCCCACAGGGCACCGTGAAAACTGTTGGTGCCGGACTTGATCGTAGTGCTGACAATGCCGCCCTGGTAGTTCCCGAACTCGGCCGAGGCATTCTGGGTAATAAGGTTGAATTCCTGAATGGCGTCCGGCGATGGGGTAAAGCCGACCAGGTTGTCCGACACCTGGTTGTTGTCCATGCCGTCCAGGATAAAGTTGTTGGCCTGTTCCCGGTTCCCGTTGATGTACGGACGGGAGCCATTGGCGGTGTTGTCGCCGTTGTTAAAACCATCCGGACTGGGCGTGATCGCGCCCGGCGCCAGCAGACGTCAGCTGAACATAGTTGCGCGTGGCCAGGGGGAGGGCCTCGTTCGTCGTGGAGTCGATGATGGTGCCGACTTCTGTCCGGTCCGTCTGCAGGATGGGCGCGGAGCCGGTGACTTCCACCGTCTCACTGACCTGCCCCAGTTTCATCTGCATGTCGATGCGCGCCGTCTGGTTCAGCACCAGCACGATGCCGGAGTGCACGGCCGTCTGAAATCCCGGCGCCGAAATCTTCACCGTGTAATGTTCCGACCGGGACCCGCGTGATGTTGTAAGCACCAGCGTCATTGGTCTTGGTGCTGAGCACGGTCCCGCGCTCGGTATCCGTCGCCGTAACGTCGGCATCCTTAAGCGGCGCTCCGCTGGGATCCGTTACCGTTCCTACGATGGACGCGGTCACTTCCTGGCTCCATGCAGGTTGCAGGACGCCCAGGACCCCGATCAGCAGCAGAACGACAAACCCCACCTTCATCGATTGTCGCATCACAAACCTCCTGGAAAGACACCTCATTGGAATGCCGGCGCATCTGGCACTCCATATTGAGCACATGCTATATAGCAGAGCGATGATGACCGTCAAGAAAAAAGTGGTTAACCCCAATTTTTATTTTTGCTGGCCCCGATCTGCAAAACAGGGGCGACCTGCTTGGCTGGGGTGCCCGAGGCCGGCCGAGCGGCTGGTCGAGACCCTCTTGCTCTGCGGGCCGCTTCTCGAATTACAATAAGTTCAGCTCTATAGCAATTCGAGCTATAATGCCCCCGCGCTGGGGTGGTTTGAAGGCCGGTAATTCTCCGGATTGAGTCGTAAACATGATTCTGGCAGGCGACATTGGCGGCACCAAATGCAACCTGGCCCTGCTCCGGGAGGCCGAAACAGGCGCCCTGGAGCCGGTTTTCCAGTGCCGTTACGCCACCCGCGACTTCTCCCGATTCGAAGATCTTGTCGAAGACTTCCGCCGTCAGGCGGCAGAGCGCGCCGGTAGTGTCGCGGCCGAGCGGATTACCGCGGCAGGGTTTGGGGTGGCCGGCGCCGTGGTTGATGGCCGCCTCCACGCCAACAATTTGCCCTGGGACCTGAATCCCCCGGACCTGGCGAGCCGGCTCGATGTAAACCCGAAGAACATTGTCCTGCTTAATGATGTTGTAGCCACGGCCTGGAGCCTGGACAGGCTGCCCGCGAAAGACCTGGCCGTCCTCAACCAGGGAGTCGCGCAGCCCAATGGGACGCGCGCGGTAATGGCGGTGGGCACCGGACTGGGTGAGACCTTTCTTTTCTGGGATGGCCGCCAGTATCGCATGTTCCCTTCCGAGGGCGGCCTGGCCAGTTTTGCGCCGCGCACCGAGCGCGAGATCCAGCTTCTGGTCCACCTGAAGCAACGCCTTCCGCATGTCTGTTGCGAAGACGTTATCTCGGGACGAGGTATCCGTGCCATCCACGAATTCCTCGATCCCGCCGTTCGCCATCCTTCGTTTGACGGCGACGGTGACGGCGCTCGCGAGATCGCCGAACAGGCCTGTGCGGGCACCTGCAAAGTTTGTGTCGCGACCATGGATCTCTGGACCGAAGCCTACGGCGCCGAGGCGGGAAACCTGGCCGTGCGGGCCCTGGCTTTCGGTGGCGTCTATGTAGCGGGTGGAATCGCTCCCAAAATTTTGCCCAAGCTGAAGGATGGCACATTCTTCCGCGCCTTCTGCGACAAGACCTTGCTCTCGCCGGTGCTGGCTCGCATTCCTATTTATGTGGTCCTGAATGAAGATGCTCCCATCTGGGGGGCCGCTTATCAGGCGCTGGATGCCGCGCTTCCCGGCAAGGTGCCGCATTCGCAAAGGAGGGCAGGGTAATGTGCGGAACGGCGGAACCAATGAACGGGAGGATTCGTAAATTGCTTTCTGCATCTTACCGATGCAGCGCCAGCAACAGTAATCACAATGTTGAGTCGTTCAAATTTTGTTTCACGAGGTCAGAATTATTCATGGCACAGAACGGCCGAAACGGGACCCCGGCTTACAAAAGAATCCGCGGCGTGATCTGGAAACGCATCGAGACCGGGCAGCTGAAACCGGGCGATGTGGTGGATTCTGAAAGAGAGCTGGCCAGGATCCATCAGGTAAGCCTGATGACCGCCCGCCACGCCCTGACTTCGCTGGAGCGCGAAGGCATCGTGGAAAGGCGGCGCGGCGCCGGAACTTTCGTGGCGCCTCCCAAGATCCATTTCAACAAGCTGATGAGTTACACCGAGCAGATGGCCAGTCGCGGCCTGGTGGCTTGCTCGCGTCTTCTGTGCATCAAGTTGATCGAAAAAGAGCCGGAAATTGCGGCCCGTCTTTCCCTCCCCCCCAACAGCCCGCTGGTCAAGGTGGAGCGCCTGCGCCAGGCGGCCGACGAGCCCTTTGCTCTGGAAGCCTGCTACCTGTCGGCCGAAGAATTCGGCGGGCTGGTTTCCGCCGGCCTGGGACGCAATTCCCTGTTCTCCACTCTCGAACACGATTACGGAATCGAACTCGCTCACGCCGACGAAGAAGTGGACGCCACCGCCGCGGACGCGAGGACTGCGGAGCTCTGCGCCGTCCCGCGCGGTGCTCCCCTGCTGCGCATTCGTCAGGTCATCTATTCAACCAAGGGGAAAGCGACTATCTATGTGCTCGGCTTTTACCGCTCCGATCGACACACTTTGCTGATCCGCAGGTTCCGTTCTCCCGGATAGAAGCATAGGGCACGAAGTATCACGAAGGATTTAGCTGCAGGGTTTCCTTCGTGGACCTTCGTGCCCTTCGTGGTTAATGCCCTTCGGGGATGACCCTTCGGAAACTGGGCGCGCCGGTGGCCCAGCCGCGGGAACGCCAGATGATAGACTGGTTATCGATTCAGAGATGAGGAGCGCTTATGTCCGCACCCAGTCGCCGGCCTGAAATCCGGCGTCGCCGCACCCGTAATGAAAAGGTTGCCAAACTGAGAAAACGTCACGCTGCCGCTTCCACCGAAGCCGATCGCACCCGCATCGCCGCCAAACTGCATCGCCTGGAATTTAATTCTCCGGGACAGCCCCTGCTGAAGAATGCCTGAGTGCGGCTAGGGGTTGGCCGCGCGGGAGATGGCTTCCCGTTCGTTCGCCAGTGGAGGGGACGCCGGCCTTTTTTCCGACACTTCGTGATACACGCGGAGAATCTGCCGGGCGGCTTCCTCCCAGGAAAACCGCTTGGCCTGCTCGTAGCCCCGCGCCTTAAGTTTGTCGCGCAGCGCCTGGTCCACCAGCACGCGGTGCAGCGCGCGCATGATCTCAAAAACATTTTCCGGATTCACCAGCACGGCGGCGTTGCCCACCACCTCGGGCAGCGAGGACGTGTTCGAAGTCACCACCGGCGTGCCGTGCGCCATGGCCTCCAGCGGGGGCAGTCCAAATCCCTCGTAGAGCGACGGGAACACGAAGATTTTCGCCGCGTCGTAAAAAATGCGCAGCACTTCGATGGGCACGAACCCCATAAAGCGCACGTCGTTCTGCATGCGGCTGCGAATCACGGTGCGGCGCAGGTCAGGATGCTTGGACAGTTCGTCTCCGATGATGATCAACTTCAGTCCGGGAAACAGCCCTTCCTTCTCCAGTTCCGCTTTCAGCGCGGAGAAAGCCTCGATGATCCGGACTACGTTCTTGTGCGGGCTGATGCGGCCGGTGTAGAGCAGAAACGGATGGTTGACCAGGTAGCGTTCCGCCAGCAGCTGCCGGTCGGCGTCGCTGGCATGGCCGCGCAGGAAGCGTTCGTCAATCGCGTTGTACACCACTTCCGTGCGGGCGGCGGGAATAGCGAACAGCTTCTCCACCTCGCTCTTGGTGAAATTGGAGACGGCGAAAATTCTCGCCGCGCCCTTCAGCGCGCGATGGGTCAGGTAAAAATGCAGCGAGCGCTTGAACCCGGATTGATCGCGGGCGCGGTACATGTGGTCCAGCACGTCGTGCACGGTCATCACGTAAGGGCAGGGCAGATTTCGCGGCAGCCAGAACAGGTGCGGAATATGCACCAGGTCGCAATGCAGGCGCTTGAGGATGGCGCGGTAGTCGAAGTAGTTCTTGATCGTGGCATCGTTGCCCAGGAGGGGTACGGTGTGAAAATTAGGCGGAAGCGGACCGATCTCCGCCACTTTCTCCGGCGGGCCGATCAGGAAATATTTGCTTTCGCTGTCCAGTCGCCCCAGCGCCCGGACAATATTGCGCGTGTAAGTGCCCACGCCGAATTCAGTCATGCGCCGGATATCGATGGCGACTTTCACCGGGAGAATTTAACCACAGAGCGCCCAGTTCGGCCAGCAAATGGAGGACGGGCGTCCCCGCCCGTCGGGATTGAAGAGTTTTTGATAAGTTGGATCCGGGACGGGCGGGACGCCCGTCCTCCATTTGCTTACATTACGCGCGTACTTCCACCTGCGCCTTCGCGCGCCGCTCGGGATATAGCGGAAAGGCCTCCGCCAGACTCAAGACCTGGCTGCGTATCGTGCCCAGCACCGCCGCGTCGCTGCGATGATGCAGGGCCTCCGAGATCCAGCGTCCCACCTGCTTCATCTCTTCTTCCTTCATGCCGCGAGTGGTGAGCGCAGGCGTGCCGATGCGGATGCCGCTCGGCTTCATGGGCGGATTGGTGTCGAACGGAATAGCGTTCTTGTTGACCGTAATGGCGGCCTCGCCCAGGGCCTTCTCCGCTTCGCTGCCGAGTATCCCTTTAGAAAACACATCCACCAGCATGAGGTGAGTGTCGGTGCCGCCAGAGATTATGCGGAAGCCTTCCGCCGCCAGAGTTTCGGCCAGTACTTTCGCGTTGGCCACGATCTGGCGCGCGTATTCCCGGAATTCGGGCTGCATCGCTTCCAGGAAACTGACCGCTTTTGCGGCAATGATGTGGACCAGGGGGCCGCCCTGCATTCCGGGAAACACAACTTTGTCGATGGCAGCCGCGAATTCCTGCTTGCTCAGGATCATGCCGGCGCGAGGTCCGCGCAAGGTCTTGTGCGTGGTGGTGGTGACGATATGCGCATGCGGCACGGGCGAAGGATGAACGCCTCCCGCAACCAGTCCGGCGAAGTGCGCCATGTCCACGAGGTAAAGTGCGCCGACCTTGTCTGCGATCTGCCGCATGCGGGCAAAATCGATGATGCGAGGATAGGCACTGCCCCCGCCGATGATCAGCTTTGGCCGCTCTTTTTCCGCCAGCTTTTCCAGGTCGTCGTAATCGATGGTCTCGGTTTCTCTGGTCACGCCATAAGGCACGATGCGATAAGTCTTGCCGGAAAAATTCAGATGATGGCCGTGCGTCAGATGTCCGCCGTGGGCCAGGTTGAGTCCGAGAATGGTATCGCCGGGCTGCAGCACTGCCGCGTAGGCTTCCATGTTGGCCTGCGACCCGGCATGAGGCTGCACGTTGGCGTGCTCCGCTCCGAACAGCTTCTTGGCCCGCTCCCGCGCCAACTCTTCCACCACGTCGGCAAACTCGCAGCCGCCGTAGTAGCGCTTGCCGGGATAGCCCTCGGCGTACTTGTTGGTGAACACCGAGCCCATGGCCTCAAGCACGGCCTCGCTGACAAAATTCTCGGAAGCAATCAATTCCAGACCTTCGTGCTGGCGGCGCACCTCGTTGTCGATGGCAGCGGCAATCTGCGGGTCCGCTTCGTTGAGGGAGAGCGACATGCGGTCAGTTTTCATGATGGAGTTCTCGTCGGTGGCACTCACAGCCATTCTAACTTAGCTCTTAGCCTTTAGCTCTTAGCTCTTAGCCAAAGAAGAAAATCTGGAGCTTCACGGGCTGCATAAACACGGGAGATCCACGCTAATAGCAAGGCTAAGAGCTAAAAGCTAGCTCTCAAACGCGGTCCGCAGAAACGAAACCAGTTGCCAGCCATCCATGTATTTGTAGGGCGTCTCGCCGGTGGTGTAGTGGCCGCAGGGCAGGAC
Source organism: Terriglobia bacterium (assembly GCA_963790645.1). GTDB lineage: Bacteria > Acidobacteriota > Terriglobia > Terriglobales > Acidobacteriaceae > JAIQFF01. The sequence continues at coordinate 15,043 of CAWBPS010000026.1, forward strand.
TACGACTTTGTGGTCCAATCCGTAACGTTCGAACTCCGCCACCGCATCGCGGGAAAGACCGGGCAGAAAAGTCATGTCGTACTTCGCGTAAATAATGAGGGATTTCTTAGGCCAGCGAGCGAACTGTTCAAAGTACGAAATCGGACTGATGCCGCTCCACAAGGCGCGCAGCCGTTCGAGATCGATCTGGGCTTCGAGACCCTGACGGATGTGGCGCGTGGATTGCCCATGCCAGACCACGTCCGCGACATTGGTCGAGGCGTGATTGAAGGCGGCCACGCGAATGCGGGGGTCGTGCGCGGCGGCGAGAAAGGAATAGCAGGAACCCAGACTGGTGCCCAGGATGCCCAGCCGGCTGTATCCCTTCTGCTCCAGCCAGTCCAGGCAGCAGCGCACATCCACCACCGCCTGGCGGCAGGCGTCGAGCGTACGCCCGATGTTGGCGGAAACCGCATAGTCGGCGCGGCGCGTGTCCGCGGGCATGCGGATATCGTGATACGGCATGCTCAGGCGCAGTACCGCAATGCCCATCAGGTTCAGCACGCGGCAGAGCCCGGTGTAAGCCAGGGCATCGGAATTCCAGTGCGGCAGCAGCACCACGGCGCGCCGCCCGCGCGCCGGAAACCAGCGCGCGTTCGCCAGATTATTTTCCGGATAGGGCGTGTGCACCGGCGAGGTAAAGCGCAGGAAATCAGCGTGCGTGCCGCGCACTTTCGCTTCCAGGCCCGGGTCCGGCACTTCCCGCGTGCTGAAGACCTGGACTTCGCGACGCTCCAGCCGAAAATCCGAAGGCGAAGTATAAGAATAAAACTCGTCACTCGACGCCATAATGCGCCGGTTGTAATCGCGCAGAAACTTTTCCGAATCAACTTTTCCCGGGACATGTCCGGGAGCGAAGCCGTTGCGGCACGGCCAATCCCGCGCCCACTCGACGCCCCAATCCAAGGGGCGCACCACCCGGTTGTTGTCCACCGACGTGAGGCGGGTTTCCCAGTCAACCATCCACTGCTCGTAGCGGGAAGGCATTGATATCAGAATAGCAAAGGGGCCAGCAAAGGACAGCGCAAAGGGCAGCGAAGAGCAACAATCGGCATTAGTTCCGATGCAGAGAGCGTTAATCGGGAGTGTGCCGCGTTCAGACAATTTGCAGGGACGTAAAAAGCAGACCTGGGATAAAACAATCGTATTTCGGATTGGCCAACGACCAACGGCCAAGGACCAACAGCCGACGGCCAGCTTAGCTGTACTTCCGCGGCACCCGCTTCGAAATCGCACACAGAATTTCGTACACATTCGTGTTGGCGAGTTCGGCGTGCTCGCGTGCGTCCACACTCAAGCCATCCAGCGCGCCGAGCAGGACGACTTCATCGCCCACGGAAACTCCCGGCAAGCCGGTCACATCCGCCAGACTCAAATCCATCGAAATACGCCCAACGATGGGAGCGTAATGTTCACGCACGATCACTCGTCCGCGGGATGACAGCGCGCGATTCAAGCCATCGGCGTAGCCGACGGGGAGCACCGCAATCCGCGCCGGCGCTTTCGTTACATAAGTTCCGCCATAACCCAGGGCCTGGTTGGCGCGCACGTCGCGCAGCGAGAGGATGCGGGTTTTCCAGGTGAGCACCGGTTTGACGTCGAGCCGCAGCTTGGCGCCGCTGACTTCTCTTCCCGCCCGCTCAAAGGGCAGGTGGTAGCCATAGAGTGCGATTCCCGGACGCACCATGGTGTTCCATGACTCTCGCCGGGAAATCACCGCGCCGGTATTGGCCACGTGAATCAGCGGAGGATCGAATCCCTCATTGCGCACCAGAGTCCGCACCTGTTCGAACTTCTGCAACTGCTCATTCACCGAAGGCGCGTCCAGCACTTCGGAAGAAGCCAGGTGGGTGGAGAGACCTTCCAGCAGCAGGTGGGGCGAAGACTTCAATGCGGAACACACCGGATAAAGGTCTTCGGGATCGACGCCCAGCCGGCCCATGCCGGTGTCCACTTTCAGGTGCACGGCAAGTCGGGGCAAGCCCAGCCCGGCAGCGGCCTTTTCCAGCAACTCGACCTGCCCTGGTTCCCAAACCGTGGGCGTCAGTTGCAGGCGAATGATTTCTTCTTCTTCGCCGCGCCAGAATCCGGTCATTAAGAGGATGCGAGTGCGAATACCAGCATCGCGCAGGGGAATCGCTTCATCGAGTGAAGTGACGCCCAGCCAGCGCGCTCCTTCTTCCTCGAGGGCGCGCGCACACTCCGTTGCACCGTGCCCGTACGCATCTGCCTTGACCACCGCGCAAACGGTGATGCCCGCTCCGATGTGCTGTTGGACAACACCGAAGTTGTAACGCAGGTTCTCGAGCGACACCTGGGCCCAGGTGGGCCGGGTCGCCGTGCGCTTCAATATTTCAGCGGTAGCCACGTAAGGCGATTATAGCGGTCGTCCCGCAGCTCACGAGGTTACGCCTGTGCTACTCCCGAACCTGCGGCGTGTGCAATACCGGAGGATGATGGAACCATGGGCGGTGGCGGCGCTGTCAGGGGAGAGATTGAGTGCCAGCGGGAAGGTGGCGGAGGGGCTGCGCCAGGGGTTGCCCCACCCTCGTCTCTCCGTTCTTTGGAGAGGCAGGGTGGGAGGGTTACCTGAACATCTTCATTATTACTGAACTTCGCCCGCCCTGTCGTTCCAGAAACCGGAACGACGAGGGCGGGGCACACGCGGTCAGCTTGTTTTTCCTCTTTCGCGACACAGGGTGTCGGGAGGAAGCACTCTCCAAAAACTTCGGTTGCAAGGCTACTTCTTGGGCTGAGTGCCTTGTGGCTTGGGCGCTGCCGGCGTCGTGGTTGCCGGCCTTGCCGTGGGCGCTGCAGGTCTGGTTGCGGTGGGCCTCGGAGCCGGCGCCGGCACACCTGACTGCGCGTTGTAAAGCTCAACCACCGGACGGGTGATATCCACCGCCGGCCCAGCCCAAAGCACGGGCCCGTTAGGCCAGGGATTCGAAGTGTCGATGATCACTCCGAAACCATTGTCGGCGGCATATTTCACCAGCATCGGCCCCATCTTCTGCAGAATGCGTTGCGCGATTTCGTTCTGCTGGTTCTGGGCATCTTCGCGCGCGTCCTGCACCGACCGCTCCAGGGATTTCTGCTTCTGCTCGATCTGCTTGACCAAGGTGCCCCGGCTTTCGTCGTTCAGGGTACTGCCCTTGTCATTGAGCTGCTTCTTCAGACTCTCGACTTCATCGTTCTGATTCTTGAGTTCGGTTTGTTTGGGTTCCAGCTTCTTGGTCAAAGCTTCGAAGTCGCGCTGGCCTTCGTTGGTGGCGAAGATGGCCTGCTCGACATTGACTGTCCCCATGCGGGTTCCGGTAGCGTTGGTAACAGCGGGGGCAGCGGCACTGTTGGCAGCGGCACTCGGGGCTGCGGGCAGCGGAGCGGTCTGGGCCAGGGCCACAACCGATGCGGCGAACACAGTGGACATAAGAAATCGCGCGAACTTGCTTGTCATGTGGTTGATTTTGAACTCCTTGGAATTTATCCCGGGAAATCGGTTAGATTTTTCATACAAGCCAATGCTGGCCGCGCCTCAGCACTAACCCGACCGTTCGCTGTTCGACGGAAGAGGCTGGGCCGGAGTCCCCAGCGCCTCACGCCGAACCTGAAGCGGCGTGGTGACCACCCCGTAGGCTGCGTTCATCAGGGCGTGGATATTCCCATTATAGGTATAGCCTCCGCCTGCGGTCAACCAGACGCCAGTCTTCAGTCGTCGGTCGTCAGCTGAAAAACTGCTGGCGACTGACGACCGGCGACTGTCCCCTCAGAATGTCGTGGCCACGCTGAAGCGAAACGTCTTGCGCGGCTCGCGCAATTGAAACTCGGGCGCCAGACTGCGCGACGCCTGCTGGAAGGTGAAGTCTCCCGCCGCTCCCGGCGGGAACATGTCGCGGGTAATGGGCACCGGGCCGCGAGTGATATTGTCCAAGCGCAGCGGGTTGTATGCCCAATAGACCCGGAACGGGGCATTCACGATGGGCAGAAACACCTGCAGTTCCAACCCGGTGGACATCCTGGGCTTCCAGTTGGTCGAGCTCACCACCTGCAGATTTTGGGAAAACTGCGGGCTCTGAAGATGTCCGCCGGTACAGTTCAGCGCGATGTCGAGAGCGGGACAACCGAACACGGTACTATTGATGTCGGACAGTTGCCCAGGATTGATGCGCAGCTGCGACCCCCGGATGACGGGATTCATCCCCAGATCCATGAAGGGCGCCAACGCCACCGGCCCGGCAATCGTGATCCGGTATTCCAGGTTCGTGACCAGGCTGGCGTCGCCGCCGGGAAACACGATCCGCTCCACTGGGACTGGAATGGTGTAGCTGCCCCGAAGCGGGTTGGCCGGGTCTTTAGGCACAACGGTGCCGTCGGGGTTCCGCAGCGCAATGCTGCTCTTGCTCGGAAGAAAAGCCACCGGAGAGACCGTCAGGATATCAAAACCACGTATGTCATTTTCGCCGCCCAGGTAGAAGCGCTGAAAGGGCGGAGCCACCACGCCGCCATAACCGGTGAGGAACGAACCCTGAAAGTTAAAGCCAATCGTATTGCGGCCCTTCTGCATGGGCTTGAAGTGTTTGTACTGAACGATGGGCCGGATCGACCGCACCGTCCCCCCCAGTCCGGCAATTTCCCCGCCCAGGAACACGCTCGTCCCACGGTGGGGCGAGATCGGGCTATCGATAGTGCTGAACGAGAAATTCGGCAGGACTTTGCTGGTGATGATGCCTTCCAGTGAATTGGGGCCGCTGATCCCGCGAAAGGCCAAGTCGGTGAACAATATCTTCGACGCATTGCTCAACGCGACGATAGAGGACCGGTCGAAGGAGTAGGTTATGCCAATGCGCTTGAACGAATGGTGCAGCTGGTAGCTCAGTGACCCGGTGAAGCCCGTACTGGACTGAGTGTAGTTCTGCAGGTTGTTCAGATAAGCGGACGGCAGATTCACCTGCTGGCCGGTGAAGATCGCTGTCTGCCGGGCCTCGTTATAGTTGAATTTCTGAGTGAAAACTGAAAAGCCGCCCTGGATGGGGCGGTCGAAGAGATAGGGCTCGGTGAAGCTGAACGACAGAATGCGCTGCGCATTGCCGATGCTGGTCTGGACCGCCAGGGTCTCGCCCAGGCCCAGGAAGTTGTTGGTGCTGTAGTTAATCCCGATGAAAGCGCCGGCCAGTCCGCTCACTCCGCCGTTCAGGCCAATGCTGTTCTTGCCCTTCTCATGGACCTTCAGCGTAAGGTCAACCGTGCCATTTTTTTCGTCCAGGTGGGTTTCGGTGACGTTGGGATCGTCGGGTTTCAGTTGTTCGAAATATCCCAGCTGGTTGAGCCGCAGCAGGCTCAGCTTCCACAGGCGTTCGTCGTAAACCTGCCCTTCTTCGAGCGCCACCTCGCGGCGGATCACCTTGTCGCGGGTGGTGGTATTGCCGGCAAATTCGATTCTGCGGACATAAAACTTCTTGCCCTCGTCGATATCGATCGAGAGCATGACCAGTTTCTTGTCCTCATCGAAGGTGGTGTTGGGAATCGAAGTGAAGTTGATGTGGCCCAGCTCGCGATACGCATTGCGCAGATTGTCCAAACCCTTGGCCACTTTTTCACGCGAGAAGATATCGCCGTCTTTCATGGGAAAGAGCGAGCGCAAAGCCTTGATGTTTTTGACCTCCTCGTTGCCCTTGAACGTGATTTCGCCCAGGCGATACTGTTCGCCTTCATCGATTGGAATCGTGATGTCAACGGCCTTGCCCGCCCCCTTCATCAGCAGGGGGATGTGAAAGCCCGGATGACCGGTGTCATGAATTTCCGTCTTGGCATCCTGTACCACCACCTTGAAATAGCCTCGGTTCTGGAATTCCGCCCGCACCCGTTCCGTGTCTTCGTCCAGCTTGGTGGCGTCGTAGGTCTTGGCAAAAATGTTTTCCAGGAAGATGGAGTGCGGAATCCCGATCGGCTTCAGGTTCTTCATCGCCCCGCGCAGAACGCGCGAGCTGACATGGTGGTTGCCCACAAACGTGATCTTGCCCACGCTGACCTTGGGGCCTTCCTTCACTACAAATGTAACGCTGACCTTGGCGGGCGGGATGGGCTGGACTTCGGTGCGCACGGTGGCAAACTGCCGGCCATGCTCGGACAGCAACTCCCGGATCGTGACCTCTGCCTTCTTTACCTTTGTAGGATCGTACTGGCTTTCGGGCGAGAGTCCTACCTTGCGCTCCTTGAAACGATCCAGCACGTCACTCTTCGAGACTGAGCTCAGACCCAGATAATCGATCTCGCTGATGGTCGGGCGCTCCTTGACGTACACATGAAGGCGCCAGCCTTTAGGAGTCTGTTCCCGCTCGAACCGGATGTCCTCGAAATATCCCGTATTCCACAGGGAGTTAAAGTCGCGTTCCAGGGCAGCCGCGTCATAGACGTCACCGGGGCGGGTAAAAATGCGTCCGCGCACGGTTTCCGCCGGAATACGCCGGTTCCCGTGGATCACGATCTCGGTAATCAAGTCCTGCTGCCCCCATCCCGTCGCACACAACAACAGAAAAAGGCACAGGAAAGGCCATCGCGCTTTACAAATCTTTATGATTGAAGAAGATGAAGGCGATGCCCCAGCCGGAACAGGCCACGCATGGCCCGACCTGCTCTTCGTCACTACAGGGCTATCCTGATGAAAACGAAGAATCGTTACTACCTCGGATCCTGGGAGTATGGAAAGTGGCAATTATACGGTAGAGCCGTGGAGACCGTCCAAACCGCTCCCCGCTTCAGGGAGACGGTTTAACGAGCTCTACTTCAACCAAGACGGAATAAAACGTGGCGGAGTTGCCTAGGTCCGTAAGTTTTTCCGAAGTAAGTACATTTATGTTGCGGCTTCCCGAGTTTAGCTTGGCCCAATGGAGCTTAGCAGAAACGACTCCCGCCTGCACCGCGCCATCCACCCGGGCCCGCAGCGTGATGTCTCCGCGGCCATTGAAGATGCGCACCACGTCGCCATCGACGATGCGACGCGCCCTGGCATCGGCCGCGCTCATCTCCAGCAATCCGGCTTCTTCCATCTCCTGGACCACCGGCAAATTGCAAAACGTACTGTTCAGGAAGTTGTCCGCCTTGCGGGCCAGAAGCTCCAGGGGGAACTGCCTCGCCCGTGAACCGTGCCGCGATTCGTCCGGAGGGGTAAATGCGGCCACCGGATCAAGCCCCTGGGCCTTAAGATCCTCGCTGTAAAGCTCAGCCTTGCCACTCTTCGTCCCGAAATTCCCTTCCGCGAAAGGCAAGAAATCTGAGAACCGAGAACTGGATACTGAAGACTGATTTTCAAAATTAAGCCTGACATGCCCTTCACGCTCCAGACGTCTCCCGGTCAATTCCGCGAAGCCGGGGGTTATCGGAATGCAAAGCGGCATCGATCATCTGGTCAACGGATTCCCGGAAGCAGTCTTCGTCAAACCCCATGCGCCCGGCCAGGGCGCGAAACACTTCCACGTTAGAGCGGCATTCGCCCAGCGGCGCGATGGCAGCGTCCGACACTTGCAGGTAGTAGTGTCCGTAAGCTCCCTGCAGGTCTTTGTGCTCAAAAAACGTGGTGGCGGGAAGAACGATGTCGGCATAATCGACGGTATCCGTGAAAAACTGCTCGTGCACCACGGTGAATAAATCCGGACGCTGTAATCCCCGAATGACCTGATTGTGGTCAGGACAGACCGCAGCGGGATTCGAGTTGTAAACGAAGAGTGCCTTGATGGGAGGGTTATTCAGCGTGTTGAGCGCCGTTCCCAGTTCCACCATGTTCACGGTGCGCGCCGGCCTTCCCAGAGCTTTCTCCATCAGATCGGTGCGCTCCAGCGCGTCGCGGTTCAGTCCAAAGGCGCCGCTGGTCGAAAGTTGAAGCCCGCCGCCGATTTCCTTCCACGAACCGGTAACGCAGGGCAGCATGGTGATGGCGCGTGTGGCCATCCCGCCACCCTGGGAACGCTGCACGCCATAGTTCACCCGGATCACCGCCGGATGCGTGGTCGCGTACTCGCGGGCAAGTTTGGCAATGTCAGCCGCCGCAATGCCCGTCCACTTCTCCACTCGCTCCGGCGGATATTCCTGCACCTTCTCACGCAGCTGCTCGAAGCCCACGGTGTAGCGGGCGAGGTAATCGGCGTCGTGCAACCCGTCGTTGATGATGACATGCATCATGCCCAGGGCCAGTGCCGCGTCGGTCCCGGGATTGATGGGCAGGTACCAGTCCGCGCAGGCCGCAGTACGGGTGCGGTAAGGATCAATCACCACCAGCCTGGCGCCCTTGCGCCTCGCCTCGGCGATGAATGGCCACAAGTGGACGTTGTTGCCGTGGATGTTCGCGCCCCACGCGATAATGTAGCGGGAGTGCGTGAACTGTTCCGGATCGGTGCCCAGCTTGATGCCGGTCACGGATTTCAGTCCCGCCTCGCCCGCCGCCGAACAGATATTACGGGCCAGTTGCGAAGCTCCCAGACGATGGAAGAACCGCCGGTCCATGGATGCGCCATTGAGCGCACCCAGCGTGCCACCATAGGAGTAAGGCAGAATCGCCTCACTGCCAAACTCGGAAGAAATGGCACGGAACCGCGAAGCAATTTCGTTGAGCGCATGGTCCCAGGAAATACGCTCGAAGTTTTGTGTGGCCGCGGGCGACTCGCCTGCGAGCCCCTTCGGTCGCACCCGCCGCATGGGATAAAGCACCCGATCAGGCGAATAGACCCGGTCAAGATATTTGGCCACCTTGGCGCACAGGAAGCCGCGGGTCACGGGATGCGCGGGGTCGCCCTGTATCCGGGTGGCACGGCCGTCTTCCACGGTGATCAGGACCCCGCAGGCGTCAGGACAATCGTGCGGACAGGCGGCGTGCACAACCTTCTTCATCGTGGCAATGATTATAACCTCGGGAAAAAACGGGTGCCCCGTCCAAGCTCCGCTTGGGCGGGGGTTTTCTTCACTTTCTGAGGGACAAAAGCGCTAGAGTCGAACCGCGGTAAATCGCGCGAACATCCGGGATCTCCTGCTGGAACGATCGTGAGCTATACAGAAAAATCCCCGCCCAAGCGAAGCTTGGACGGGGCACCCGGTTAAGGTTTGAGGTCTGACGCCTGACGCCGGCCTCTAAATCTCCATCACTTCTTTCTCTTTTGCCTTGCTCATTTCTTCCATCTTCTTGATTTCGTCGTCGGTCAGCTTCTGGATTTCATCCATTGCCCGTTTCTCGTCGTCCTCGGCAATCTTCTTGTCCTTCGTGGCTTTCTTGATGGCATCATTGCCGTCGCGCCGGATGTTGCGCACCGCAGTGCGGTGCTCCTCCAGCATCTTGTGCAGATGCTTGACCATGTCCTTGCGGCGCTCTTCGGTAAGCGGCGGCACCGGCACACGGATGATCTTGCCATCGTTCATCGGATTCAGGCCGAGATCAGCGGTGCGTATTCCCTTCTCGATCGCAGCCAGTGAGCTGGGATCGAAAGGCTGCACGGTGATGAGTTGGGGCTCGGGCGCGTGCACCTGGGCAATCTGGTTCAGCGGCATCTGCGAGCCGTAGTAATCCACGCTGACCGCGTCCAGCATGTGCACCGAGGCCCGCCCGGTGCGGGTCCCGGCCATCGCCTTGCGGAAGTCTTCCACTGCCTTGTCCATCCGCGTCTTGAGTTGAATGCGAATGTCTCTTAGTGGACCGGCATCAGCCATGATCAACTCCGTATTCTTTCAAAGTCAAAACGTGGAATTATAAACCTTTGAACCACAAAAGCTCCTGTCATCCCGACCGGAGCGAAGCGCAGCGAGCGCAGTGGAGGGACCTGCTCTAGGATAGTGCCACTGCAGCCGAGGTCCTTGGTATCACTGACAGTTGCTCGCCAGTCATATTCTCTTCACAAATCATGAACGCCGTAAACCCGAACTGGCGGCGCCACCGGCGGCAACCCAAAGCAGGTCCCTCCACTGCGCTCGCTGCGCTTCGCTCCGGTCGGGATTACACATGGAGGCCGGGCGTCGCCGCCCGGCCGGACGGGCGAGACGCCCGTCCTCCAATCCAAACCGGGTGGGCCGAGCTCTAGGCGCTTACCAGGGACCCGATCTTCTCGCCGATGACGACTTTGCGGATATTCCCGCGGTGATTGAGATTGAAAATGATGATGGGCAGGTTATTGTCTTTGCACAGCGAAATGGCGGTTGAGTCCATGACTTTGAGTCCCTGGCGCAGCACTTCCATATAGCTGATTTCGGCAAATTTCTTGGCGTCTTTGACCAGCATGGGGTCGGCATCGTAAATGCCATCGACTTTTGTGGCTTTGAGAATGACGTCCGCCTTGATTTCCATGGCGCGCAGGGATGCGGCCGTGTCGGTCGAGAAATAAGGGTTGCCGGTGCCGCCGGCAAAAATTACGACCCGCCCCTTTTCCATATGGCGGATGGCGCGGCGGCGGATGAAAGGCTCCGCCACCTGGTTCATCTCGATCGCCGACTGCACCCGGGTGTGAATACCCTGTTTTTCAAGCGCGTCCTGCAGGGCCAGTGCGTTGATCACCGTGGCCAGCATGCCCATGTGGTCGGCGGAAACGCGGTCCATCTCCCGCGCCTGCTGGGCCACACCGCGAAAAAAATTCCCCCCGCCAACTACGATGGCAATCTGGATGCCGAGGGAGTGAACGTCCGCCAGTTCAGCAGCAATTTCGTGGATGCGCAGGGGATCCACGCCGAAGCCCTGGTTGGCGGCCAGGGCCTCGCCGGAGAGTTTGAGCAGAATGCGCTTGAAAACCGGAGTCGGCATTGTGGTTTGTAGCGCCGGCGTCCCGCCGGCTGTCGTGCGGGCGTCCCGCCCGCGCCCTGCAAAAACAAAAAAGGGGCGCTCCGAGGCGCCCCGTGAATCACTCGCTTTTTTGTTCCGGCTTGGTGACCGCGACGGTCTCGCCCACCTCGCCCACTTTGAATCGCGCGAAGCGGCGCACCGCGATGTTTTCACCCAGCTTGCCGATCTTGGTGGCGACGAGCTGGCCGATGCTGACCGTCTGGTCGCGGATAAAGGGCTGCTCCAGCAGGCAGACTTCCTCGTAGAACTTGCTCATCTTGCCTTCCACGATCTTCTCGACCACCTGCGGCGGCTTACCGGTCGCGGCGGCCTGGGCGCGATAGATGTCCTTTTCGCGCTCGTAAGCCTCCGCAGTGACGTCTTCCTTGCGCACGAATTTCGGGTCACTGGCGGCGATGTGCATGGCGATGTCGTGCACCAGTTCTTTGAAATCGTCGGTGCGGGCCACAAAATCACTCTCGCAATTCACTTCGACGAGGACGCCGATCTTGCCTCCGGCGTGAATGTAGCTGGCTACGGCGCCTTCCTTGGTCACGCGGCTCGCCTTCTTTCCGGCGACCGAGATTCCCTTCTTGCGCAGCAGCACGACCGCCTGCTCCAGATCGCCCTTGGCTTCGGTGAGGGCCTGTTTGCAATCCATCATCGGCGCTCCGGTCTTCTCCCGGAGCTCTTTCACTTGGGTAGCGGAAATATTCACGGTAGTTGTGCTCATTGTCTAGATTATTCCAGATGCCTATTCTATTTTACGTCGTTGGCCGTTGGTCGTTGGCCGTTGGCAAAACCTGGCACAGCGAGTCCTTACAAACTTTGACCCGCGCCGGACGACGCGCGGGTCTGATTTCCGCTCTAGCCTAGGGTCTTGGCCAACGACCAAAGACCACCGACCAACGACGGGTCTGTCTAATACGTCTGGGTCTCGACCTGGGGAACGTCCTCGTCCGCGGTTTCGCTGGCGGCTGCAGGCTGCTTGCGGACGCCTTTGCCCAGAACATCTTCCATGCTGATGTCCTCGGAGCCGGCTTCCGGAGCGCCGGCGGCTGCAAGTTCCTCGGCAGCCTCCGCCGCCGGAACCGCTTCAGGTTCGGTATAGACGGCCGCGGCCAGATCAGCGGCCTGCTTGTCCGTCATCAACTGTGCGCCCTCGGCGACCGAATCGGAAATCTTCGAGGCGAATAAACGGATCGCGCGCAGCGCGTCGTCGTTGCCCGGAATCACGTAATCCACTTCACTAGGATCGCAGTTGGTATCGACCACCGCGACTACTGGGATGCCCAGCTTGCGGGCCTCACGCACCGCGATCTGCTCTTTGTTCGAATCGATCACGAAGATCGCGTCCGGCAGCCGGTTCATGTTCTTGATGCCGGCCAGGTTGGCTTGCAGATGCTTGCGCTCGCGTTCCAGCTTGATGACTTCTTTCTTGGGCAGCAACTCGTAGCGGCCGTCCGTGGCCATCTCGTCGAGTTCCTTGAGCCGCTTGACCGACTTCTGCACCGTAACCCAGTTGGTGAGCAGTCCGCCCAGCCAGCGCTGGTTCACGTAGAAGCCGCCGCATTTCGTGGCTTCTTCGGCAATCGCGTCCTGGGCCTGGCGCTTGGTGCCCACAAACAACACAATTTTGCCCGCCGCGGCCAGGTCGGCCACGAATTTCGACGCTTCCTTGAACATCTTCAGCGTCTTCTGCAGGTCGATGATGTAAATCCCGTTGCGCTCTCCGAAGATGTATTCCTTCATCTTGGGATTCCAGCGCTTGGTCTGATGCCCGAAGTGGACTCCTGCTTCGAGCAACTCCTTCATGGTGATGTTAGCCAATCAACCTCCTCATTTGGTCTGCATCCGGCTGAAATCAGCTTCGAGTTTCAAAGTTTCTGGTTTCGAAACCAGAAACTGGAAACCGGAAACTGCATTCTGCCCTTCCGGATTGCCATTCCCGCCCCGCGCCGCGAGGCACAGGAAGAATTGAACACCTTAAAATCAGTTTCCAGTTTCGTGTTTCCGGTTTCGAAACCAGAAACTGGAAACTCGAAACTATCTCTTCGAGTACTGGAACCTTTTTCTCGCGCCCTTCTGGCCGTACTTCTTGCGTTCCTTGGAGCGTGAATCGCGGCTGACCATGCCTTCCGCCTTGAGCTTCTTGCGCAGTTCGATGTTGAACAGCATCAGGGCGCGGGCGATGCCCAGTTTGACCGCATCGGCCTGGCCGTTCACTCCGCCGCCGCTGACCCGCGCCAGAACATTGAAAGTGGCTGCGGTCTCGGTCGAAAGCAAAGGCTGCTTCGCGCTGGAGCGCTGCGATTCGGTCACAAAATATTGCTCGAAAGGACGTCCGTTGACTTTGAAATCGCCACTGCCCGGACGCAGATAGACGCGCGCGATCGCCGACTTGCGGCGTCCCGTACCGTAATATTGCACTAACTCTGCCATGATTTAGCTTCTAGCTCCTGGCTTCTAGCTCCTGGCCAATCCGGCTGGGAGAGAATCCGGCTATCTGACCTTTCAAAGAATTCCAAATCTTCTCGCACTTGCTTTTGAAACCAGAAACCGGAAACCGCCTCTAAGCTCTTGTCTCCAGCACCCGTACTTCAGGCTTCTGGGCCTCGTGCGGATGCTTGTCGCCGCGATAGACCTGCAGCTTGGAAATCATGTGCCCGCCCATCTTGGTCTTGGGCAGCATGCGCTTGATCGCCTCTTCGACAATCAGCTCGGGCTTGCGATCGAAACGCTTGCGAAATTCTTCCGTGCGCAGCCCGCCCGGATATCCGGTGTAATGCTGATACACCTTCTGCTCGGACTTCATTCCGGTGGTTTTCACCTTCCCGGCGTTAATCACGATGACGTGATCTCCGGTGTCGATAAACGGGGTGTAGCGCGGATTTTCCTTACCCATGAGGATGCGGGCGACTTGTGAAGCCAGCCGGCCGAGCGTCTGCCCCGAGGCATCCACGACGTACCACTTGCGCACAATTTCCCCCGCTTTGGGGAAATAGGTTGACATTACGAATCTCCCAGAAAATTAAAAAAACTAAAGAAGACCGCTGAGTATCCACTTCAACGCCGAAGGCGCAGGGTACCAGGCGGGCAACCGCAGGACTGCTAAAGACTTAAAGATAACGTACGCTAGCGGATATTGTCAACGCGGAACGCAGGCGTCGGACTTCGGTCGTCGGACCTCGCTGGTTCACACTCCCTGTCATGCTGAGCGGAGAATGACGGGCCGCTTGCGGCCCATCATTCGCAGTCGAAGCACCCCTATTCCCTTCTCCAACGCCAGTTGGCATGGGTTCATCTGTGTCCCGATACGAAGTCGGAAATGAAGGCTCCCACTTGCTGGTTCCGTTCAAAGCATAGGGTCCTTCGACTCTCCGCTTCTTCGCAAGCGAAGAAGCGGCTTCGCTCAGGATGACATTTCTTGTTTGGATGTCAAGGTTGGATGGCTGAGGTCCGACGTCCGCCCTACTCGTAGGCCAGCGCCTCGATTGGGTCCTTCTGCGCCGCTTTGTAGGCGGGATACAACGCTCCCAGGATGGCCCCGATGATGGCAATCACGGTAGAGATCAGAATCCACTTGCCGGTCACGACCACGGGCAACGTCGGCAGCCGGTAGCGGATGGCGGCTTTCGCGGCCAGGCTGAAAATAACGCCGACCACAATGCCGCCGATCGCCAGCAGCACCGTCTCCCGCAGGATCACATTCACGATGTACAGCTTCGATGCCCCGATGGATTTCAGGATCCCGATTTCCCGGGTGCGCTCCATGACCGCGGTGTACATGGCCTGGAAGATGACGATGAATCCGATCACCACCGAGATGCCAATCACCACATTGATGAACGTGGACAGCCCGGGATAGCTGCTGGTGGTCATCATGGAAAGATATTCCCGCATGGAGCGCACCGAATAATCCTGCAATCCCGAAACGCTCTTCACTTCCTGCACCACCGCATCCGCATTCGCCGGATCGTCCAGCTTCACGTAGAACACCGAAGCCTTGCCTTCGCTGCCGATCAACTCCTGCAGCGTGCTCATGGGCAAAAACTTGCGCGCTCCGCGGCCATGCTCCACGATGCCCGCCACCCGGAAGGGATGGTTGAGAATCTCCAGCGTGTCTGCCCACTTTCACATGCTGCGACTGGGCAAAATAATCATCCACCAGGCAATCATTCGGTCCCTGGAAAGGGCCGCCGTGCAGGAAGTGGAAAGGGACCAGCGCCTCGAAAGACTTGAGGTCGATTCCGTAGATGACTTCCAGGTTCTTGGTGGTGGTGAGCTGCCAGATGACCGGCGACACCACCTTGACGTGAGGCAACTGCGCCAGCACGCCGCCGATCTTGATCGACATGGGAGCATTGCTGACGCCCGCCATGAACGAAGTGTTGGGCGGCTGCACGATCACATCAGCGCCGATGCCGGCCTGGCGCTGCCGGGCATCATTCAGCATGCCTACCGAGAGGCCCACGATCAGCAGGATCAGCGTCACCTCGAGAGCAATCGCCACAATGCTGATCAGCGACCGGATGGGCCGATGCACCAGGTTGGCGACAATCATCTTGTTCATCATGGGAGCAGCTCTCTGGCTACTAGCTGCTGGCTACTGCACGGTCTTGAAGGCCGCTGCTCGCTTTGGGCCGGCGGCGTTCATCAAACTTGACTGGGGGTGGTCCAGATGCACCACCTGGGCGCCGGCCGGCTGCTCCAGAGCAAACTTGTCATCGGCGAGCTGTTCGTTCAACTGCAGCTTCAGGATGGTCAGGGTGATGTCGTACTCTTCCTGCGGCCTCCAGATTTCAATCTGCAGGGGAAAGTTCAGCCCGTCGTAATCTTTGTAGCCTTCATAGTGCGAATCTGTGGCCAGGTTTCCGTCCTGATCATAAATCAGCTGGCGATGCGGCAGCAGGTCGGTGCGGCTGAAGATGATCTTGCGGGAAAGATACCAGCCGCGCTCCCCTTTCCGGATGACTTCAATTTCGTAGTCCGCCTGCTGCACCTGGTGATGCTTGGCGTCGGTCACGATTTCGAAGCTGTTCTGCATGACCGCGATCTCGTTCGCAGGATCGACCTCACGCAGTATGAGCGAGTCGTAAATCTGTTGCGGACGCAGGTTCTCCATGGGCTGTTCCGAGTTGTGGGACTCGATATCATTGCGTCCGATGACGAAGCGGTTCTTGGGCGGGATCCACAGCTTGAAGTCGCGGCCGTCGCTCACCATGTCAAAGGCCTTGTTGCGCACAATGGGCAGCAGGCCGATCATCCGTAACATGGACGGCTTGCGCGCCAGTATGTAGCCCCGGATCTGCTGGTAGTCGATGACCTTGCCCTTCTTGACTCCGCCTACGGAAGTATCAATATCGACGGTCGCCTGCAGACTTTTAATCTTGGCCGCCTGAGAGTTGATGTAATCGATCAGTTCCGCCTGGGTCGCGGACTTCAGCGGGGCGGTGCTGATCTGCCTCTCCACCCGGCGCGAGCGGAACAGACACCCAGTCAGCGGCAGAATCACTAACAGAAAGCCCAGGACCCGGAAACGGGAAAGAGTATGCATCTAAAGTGGATTGGATTCCTCAGGACTCAGTTGGGTTCATCAGTAACTCAAGTATATTCGATTAGAGCACGCACATGCGGCCCAGGGGGTTGTCAGATCAGCATCTGGCACGGCCCCCGGATTAGAAGACTCTACTTTCCCTGCATGGCCTGGCGGAGTTTGGCCACATTCTGATTGTGTTCTTCGAGGCTGCGGGAGAAGCGGTGGTGGCCATTGCCGTCGCTGACAAAATAAAAATAGTCGGTCTGTGCCGGATGCATGGCGGCTTCGAGGGAAGTGCGTCCGGGATTCCCGATGGGCCCGGGCGGAAGTCCGGGATGAGCATAAGTGTTGTAGGCGGACTGGAACCCCATGTCGGCGTGGTGCAATGCTCCTGAATAATTGCCGTTGAGCATTTCGGCGTAGATCACGCTGGGATCGGCCTGCAATGCAATTTTGCGCGCCAGCCGGTTGTAGTAAACGCTGGCCACGATGGCGCGCTCCTCGGGGACCGCAGTTTCTTTTTCGATAATGGACGCCATGGTCACAGTCTTCTGCACATCCATTCCCTGGCCGCTCGGGGTGGGGCCATTCGGGACCAGGCCGACGGTCGTCAGGCCGCTCGGCGCCGAACCGTTCGGAGTCAGTCCAATCTGGGCGGCCACCTGGCGAAACTGCCTGACCATCACAGCCGCAATGTCTCTCATACTCTGAGTGCGGGTGAACTCGTAGGTATTGGGGAAGAGGTAACCTTCCAGGCTCTTGGCGTCAGGGGCCAGGTCAGAAATCAATTCGCGCTCGGATTGCGCCACGGCAAGGAAATCCTGGCTTGATCCCAGGCCGGCATCCTGAATGGCCTGCGCAATATCGAACATGGTGTAGCCTTCGGGGATCACCACCGTGTGCACGTAGATGTCGCCCCGCACCAGGCGGTCGTTGACCTCCAACATTCTCGCCGTCTTGTCGAACAGGTATTCGCCGGCTTTCAGCGACTGCCGGCGGTGGAAGCGATGCCAGAGGATAAAGGCAAAGCGGCTCTTGATCACTCCTGCAGCCTGGAGTTCGACCGCAATCCTGCGGGTGGAATAGCCCGGCCGCAACATCACGAACTTCTGCCCCGCCGGCGTGACGGGCAACCATAGCGCCCACGCCAGCCAGCCGCCAACGGCGAGGACGGCGAGCAGCAGAATTGTCAGAAACTTGCGCAAGTTACAAATAGTTTAGATGAAGATCGGGGCGTTGGTCGTTGGTCGTTGGTCGTTGGCCTTTGGTCGTTGGCCGTTGGTCGTTGGCCTTCGGGCGACGCTTTTGCACAGGTACGCCAAGGATTTGGAAGCTAGCGACGCTGCCCCATTCATTTCGCGCTTTTTGCGAAATGAGTGGGGGAAGTGTACCGGTGAGTCTGAATTCTGGGCGACATCTCGAGGTTGTCCTCCCCACTCATTTCGCAAAAAGCGCGAAATGAATGGGGCACCGTCAGGCTTTTGCCAACCACTAACCCCCCGCCCTCGCATCCATCCAGCTCTGCAGTATCAGGACTGCCGCCATCTGGTCCACCACCTGCCCGCGGCGCTTGATCGACATATCGGTTTCCCGGAGCAGGCGGTTGGCCTGGGCCGAGGTGAGGCGCTCGTCCCAGAGATGGACGGGCAGGCGAAAGCGGCGGCGGATTTCTGCAGCGAAGGCTTGCATCTTCTCCGCCTGGGTCCCCTCGCCACCAGTCATGCGCAGGGGCAGGCCGATCACGATCTCGGCTACCTGGTAGTCGCGGATGACCCCTTCCAGACGGGTGAAATCCAATCGCTTGTTTTGCCGTTGCAGGGTTTCCAGTCCCTGCGCCGTGATACCCAGCGGGTCGGAAATGGCAAGCCCGATCCGCCTCGAGCCGACATCCAGGCCCAGGATTCGTGGCGGCCGCCCGGCGGCGGAGGCATCGGTTTGGTGGGAAGGCACCTGGCGATTATATGTCGCATACACTTTTTTGCTGTTAGGCTACGATACCCCTATGGCCATTGACGAGGCCGAGATCGACCGACTGGCAGCGCCCGGCGTTCCTGTGCCCGCCCCACCCGCGCCTCCGCCCAAGCCGCCGAAGCCGCACTGGGCGTTTCAGGCCATTGGAATCGCTACGATTCTCGGTCTTTGTTATTGGGGAGAGTTGGTGCTGGCGGTGATGCTGGTGTCGGTTTTGCTGGCCTTTATTCTGGCCCCGGTGATGGAGTTTTTCATTCTGCTTCACCTGCCTCGCGGCTTGGCCGCGGCGGTTGCCGTGATTTTGCTCTTCACCATGATCACCGGCCTGGTGTACTACTCCTCGAACCAGGCGATAATTTTTTTCCAGGATTTGTCCCACTACACGGAAACCATTCGCCAGGAAATTACCCAGGTCCGGCTACGGGCGGAGTCGCTGAGCTCGACCGAACCAGCGGGGCAGATCAAGGCAGAGCCCCGTTCGAGCACCAATTGGGAGGAAATCCTGACCCGCGGCTTCGGCTCGGTTTCGCAGGCCCTGCTGGCTGCGTCGTTCGTCCCATTTCTGGTGTATTTCATGCTGAGCTGGCAGCATCACGTCCGTTCCGCGACGGTGATGCTTTTCTCCCTGGAGAACCGGAACACCGCGTACATCACGCTGGGCCTGATTTCCGCGATGATTCGCAGCTTCATGGTGGGAAATCTCCTGATCGGCCTCTTTCTGGGGACGGTGAGCAGCATCGCATTTGCGATTCTGCATGTGCCGTTTTTCTATTTCGTTGGTTTCATCAGCGGATTCCTGAGCCTGGTTCCCTACCTCGGAGTTGTGCTGGCCATGGGCCCGCCGATCTTCGTCAGCCTGGGACACATGAATTCCGGAGACGCGGTCGTCATCATGATGACTGTGCTGGGCCTGCACTTGGTCGCGCTCAATGTGCTCTATCCCAAGTTCCTGGGCAACCGGCTGCAGTTGAACCCGCTGGCGGTCACCATGGCGTTGCTGGTCTGGGGATGGCTATGGGGCGCCATGGGCCTGGTCCTCGCCGTCCCCATCACCGCCGCCATGAAAATCGTCTTCGACCACGTTGAGTCGCTGAAGCCGTACGGGGCCTGGATGGGGGAATAGCAGTCGTCGGTCGTCGGTCGTCAGTCGTCGGTCGTCAGTCGTCAGTTGTCGGTCGTCGGTCGCCAGCGAATCAAAACCTCACTTAGCGATCTTGCCCAACCATTCTGTTTGTTCGTCGGTCACAGACGTGGCCACGGCCAATCTGCTACAAGCATACGGCTGGGAGAGCATTAGAATGAGCGGCTCATATCGCGAGATCAAGGTTTGGCAAAAGGCTATCGAACTGGCGGTGGACATCTATTCCTGCACTCGTAGTTTTCCGAAAGAGGAAATGTTCGGGCTGACAAGTCAGCTGAGGCGCGCTGCGGTGTCGATTGCGAGCAATATCGCCGAAGGCAAAGGCCGTCGTACTGACAGGGAGTTCCTGCAATTTCTGCACCACGCTCGCGGATCTGTCTTTGAGGTCGAGACCCAGCTCACCATCGCCAGCCGGCTTGGTTACCTGCCAGAACCTGAAGTGCTCCGACTGGGGAATTCCGCGAGTGAAATCGCCCGGATGCTTAACGGTCTGATCAAGGCGATAACATCAATCGCAGATAAGCAAGTTGCATAGGTTTCTGGATTTGGCTTGTCCTGACGACTGAAGACTGACGACCGACGACTGGTCCTAGGCTACAAAATCCGAGGCTTCCGGGAAACGTAGCTTGCTCTTGGCGAGGGCTTTGGAGAGCATTTCTTCGATCAGGACTTCTTCGCAGTTTTTGGCCATGGCCAGCTCGCTGACCAGGAGATAGCGGGCGCGTTCCAGCATCTTCTTTTCGCGGAAAGACAGAGGCTTGGACTGGTTCAGCAGGAGCAGACCTTTCAGGACAGCGGACACTTCCAGCAGCGATCCGGTACGCATCCGTTCTGAGTTTTCCTTGAAGCGGTATTTCCAGTCGGCGTTGTTGTCACACTCGCCATCTGTTAGAAAATCAACGATTTTCTGGATTTCACCGTTCTTGACCACCCGCCGCAGGCCGACGGTGTTTACGTTGTGGAACGGCACCATGACCTTCAGGCTGCTGGCCTTGATCTTCAGGAGGTAGAACTTTTCCACAGTCTCGCCGATAGTCCGGCTGCTGATTTGTTCGATAACTCCAACGCCATGATTGGGATAGACGACCTTATCGCCTATGTGGAAATTACCATCGGCGCTGATCATGAGGGAACACCCACGAGGACAGGCCACCTGAGGAACTGCACTCTTTTAGTCTATCCCAGCCGGGCCCGAAAGGCAATCCAGAAGCACGACGTCAGACTTCGGGCCTCAGACCTCGCCATCAGACCCCGGCCGGACGCCTCACGTCTGAAGCCTGAGGTCTGGAGGCCGAAGTCCGACGTCCGAGGTCCGAAGTCCGGGTTTATAATCCTCAAGCGCATGACTGAACAGATTAAGAGGAAATTGCAGGAAGAAATGAACGTGCTCGAACACGAGCTGGTTCATGAGCTTCCCAAGGAAATCAAAAAAGCGGCCGCGCTGGGCGACCTCAGTGAAAACGCTGAGTATCACATGGCCAAGCAGCGGCAGGAGTTCGTCAAGGCACGGCTGCGACAACTGGGCGCACGCATGGCCGAGCTGGCTCTTATCAATATGGATAATATCCCCAAAGATAAGGTCGGGCTGGGCTCAACCGTCCGGGTTTATGACAGTTCCAAGAACGCGGAGGTGGAGTACAAGCTGGTGACCAGCGAAGAGTCGGATGTGGCCGCGGGCAAGATCTCCACCAGCTCTCCCATTGGCCGCGCCCTGCTGAACAAGAAAGTGGGAGACAGCGCGGTGGTAGTAACGCCCAACGGAAATCGCGAAATGGAAATACTGAGCCTGACCACCATCCACGAGCAGACCGAAGCCAAATGACCAGCGCGACGATGACGGGGTTCCATGACTTGGACTAGCGCTTTTGGACGCGGCTGCGGCGTGCTGCTGGACGCGATCGTGCGCTGGCTCGCTCTGGCGCGGATCAATCCCAACGTGCTCACCTTTCTCGGCCTGGTCGTGAACACCATCGCCGCCTTCCTGTTCGGCTACGCCAACAGCGACAACCAGGCGCGGATGTTCCGCTACGCCGGGCTGGTCATCATCGGCTCCGGTTTTTTTGACCTGGTGGATGGACGCGTGGCCCGGGCCAGCGGCCAGGTGACCCGCTTCGGCGGCTTCTTCGATTCGGTCATTGACCGCTACAGCGACGCTTCCCAGTTTTTTGGATTGCTGGTGTTCTTCGCCCGTGGCGATCGCTTCTTCTATGTCGTGCTGACCGCCTTCGTGATGGTCAGCGCCATCATGGTCAGCTACACTCGCGCCCGCGCCGAATCGCTGATCGGCTCCTGCCGCGTGGGCTTCATGGAACGTCCCGAACGGCTGGTGCTGGTGATCATCGGCGCTCTGTTCAACCGCATGGCGCCGGTGTTGTGGCTGATCGCGGTGCTGTCCACCATCACCGTGATCCACCGCATTCGCTACACCTACACGCGGACGGAAGGCGCGGACGCGCTGCCGCAGAAGGCCGGCCAGGCGGCGTAATTTTCGTGTGGGTCGGACACTCCTGTCCGACGCTTTTGACTTGGGTTTCGATTTTGCCTTTGATTTTGACTTTTACATTGAGGTCCACAGCTGGAAGGACCCTGTTAGTCAAAGGCCGCACCACACCCCAGATCAAGATCAAATTCAAAAGCGTCGGACAGGAGTGTCCGACCCACACATTCTCTGTCCTGCTATCCTCATTCCTGAGGACGAACATTCTTGCACGATCCTGTTCTGGTCATTCATGGCGGTGCCTGGGCCATTCCTGATGACATGGTGGAAGCTCATCTCAACGGCGTGCGCAACGCCATGGCGGCGGGCTGGCGGGTGCTGGAACGCGGCGGGCCGGCGCTCGACGCAGTCGAGGAAGCCGTCGTCATCATGGAAGACGACGAGACTTTCGATGCGGGCCGCGGCAGCTTTCTCAATCGCGACGGCAAAGTGCAGCTCGATGCCTTCATCATGGACGGTGCCACCCTGCGCGGCGGAGGCGTGGGCTGCGTGGAGCGCATCGCCAATCCCGTACGAGCGGCGCGCAAGATCCTGAGCGACAGCCCGCATGTGTACTTTGTGGCCGAAGGGGCCGAGCGCTTCGCGGCCGAACATGGCATCCCGCTTTGTCGCAACCAAGACCTGATCATTCCGCGCGAGGTCGAGCGGCTGCGGGAATTTCAGGCACGGGCTGCGGACGCCAGAGCTGATCTGTTTGCGCCCACGATTTCTCACGACACGGTGGGCGCGGTGGCGCTCGATGGCGAGGGCAACATCGCGGCCGCTACTTCGACTGGGGGCACGCTCAACAAAGCTCCCGGGCGCCTGGGCGATTCGTCATTGATCGGATGCGGCTGCTACGCCGACAACCAGACCGCGGCGGCCTCGACCACGGGATGGGGCGAGCCCATCATGAAGCTGGTGCTGGCCAAGTGGGCCGCGGACCGGGTGGCAACCGGCAGCCTGCCGGAGTGGGTGGCCGCCGAGGCCATCAACTATCTCAAGGAGCGGGTTGACGGGCATGGCGGCATGATCCTGCTCGACGCCCGCGGGCGTTTCGGTATCGCCCACAACACGCCTCGCATGGCTTGGGCGCTTAAGACATCAAAGCATGAGAGTTACGGCATCGAGCGGAAGAATTAACTTCAGTTCCTGGTTATGAGTTGCCAGTTGCCAGTTGTGCTAAGCTAACTAAGCCGATTCCCGTCAGTGATTTAGCTTGATTTCACTGAACCTGCCTGATGTAAAAACCGTGCGGCGTTTGCGGGCCTGAAAACGTGCTGGTTCAATTCCTGCCTACGAAGAGTTCTCGCTGCCGGCAGCGAGAGCTCAGGGTCCTTCCTTCCACGGAGATGACTTCTATGGTTGTACGAAAGCTGGTCTCAGTTACGTGTCTGATTGTCATGCTCGCTGCTCTGGGCTTTGCTCAGGGAGCCTCAACCGGCGACCTGCATATCACCATACAGGGACCCGAAGGGGAGCCTGGTGACCAACGCCACAGTGACGGCACGGGACGAGGCCAAGGGACTGGAGCGCGCCACCAGCGAGAACACCGATGGCCAATATCACATTCTGTTGCTGCCTCCGGCCCAGTACACGGTCACGGCCGAGGCGCCGGGTTTCGCCCGGGCCACGATACCGAACGTAGTTATCACCGTGGGACAGATGGCGGAGCTTCCCCTTGTCTTGTCGGTGGCGGGAAGCCAGGAAGTGATCAATGTGAGTTCGGCGGCGGAGCTGGTGGAAACGCAACGCACCTCATCCACCGACACTATTGACCAGCGGCGCATTGACAATCTTCCAATCAATGGACGCAACTACATCAACTTTGCGCTGACCGATTCGCGGCTGGCGCGCGACACCGCTCCCAGCATCGGGGCCGCGCCCACTTCCGGGCTGAACATGAGCGGGCAGCGCGCCCGGGCCAACCTGGTCAACGTGGACGGCGCCGACGCGGTGGACAATTCGACCAACGGCATTCGCTCTACGATTTCACAGGAGGGCGTGCAGGAGTTCCAGATCATCACCAACGGATATGCAGCCGAGTACGGGCGCGCTTCCGGCGGCGTGGTGAATATCATCACGCGTTCCGGATCGAATGACCTGCACGGTTCGCTCTTCGGCTATTTGCGGAATCGCAATTTCCAGGCGGTCAATCCCTTCAGCACGGTCCCCGACCCGGCGTACACGCGAGTGCAGGCAGGTGCTGCAATCGGCGGCGCGATCAAGAAGGACAAAACGTTCTACTACTTCTCCTACGAAGGCACCTGGCGGCAGGAGACCGGGTTCTCTTCGATCGGGGCCAACAATTTCGGCCTGGTGCCGTTTGACACCACGCAGGTCGGACAACCCTTCGGCACCGTCTTGCTGACGCCACAACAAATCGGGTTCCTGACCAATCCGGCGGTGTTGCAGCAGGAGTTTCTCAATCCCCTCTTTGCGACAGGAAGTGGGACAGTACACGGCCCTGGCGGCGTCGTCTTCGGGCATGGCGCTGAAAGGGGCGTGGCCGGCAAGTCTGGGAGGATTCAGCGGCTTCCCCACGTCGTGTCCGCCACCCACTTCGACCTGCTTTGTGCCGGCCTCTTTCGTGCCGTTGAACAGCCTGATCGGCAACTTTCCGGTCTCGCAGCGCACCGATCTTTACTCGCTTCGCCTGGACCACAATCTGACCAACAATAACCGCCTCACGCTGCGGGCGGGCGTGAGTCCGAGCGACCAGACCGGCATTCAGGTGCAGGCGCAGGGCCCGCAGAATTTCGGGCAAAATTCTTTTTCGCGGACTTCGCTGGAAAACTATCACGACTGGAACATTGCCGGGCAGGACCAGTGGACCATCGGCAACAACAAGATCAATGAGCTGCGATTCCAGTATGCCCGCCGGGGTTTGCTCTACAACTTCTCGCGGGCCGCGGGAGGCAGCAACGTGGCGGTCAACATTCCGGGCTTCGCGTTCTTTGGCCGTGAACCGTTCTCTTTCGTCAACCGCACCGAGGAGCGCTACCAGTTTACCGACAACTTCTCCTGGTCGAAGGGTTCGCACAACATCAAGTTTGGCGTGGACAGCAACTTCATCCCTTTGCAGGCCGATTTCACCGTGAATTTCGGCGGCATTTACAACTTCGGCCAGCAGAGCCTGGGGTTCGACAACCCAGCCATCGCGCCTCCCCCGGGCGTGCCTTTCCCGGGGTTCAATCCGGTGCAGGCTTACGGCGCGGGAATCCCGTCGAATTTCATACAGGGCGTGGGCAATCCGCGCGACTCCTTCAGCAACACTACGGCGGCGGGCTTCGTGCAGGACAGCTGGCGCATGTTGCCCAACCTGACGCTGAACTATGGCGTGCGCTACGACGTGGAATTTACTCCCACATTCAGAGCAATCAACGCACTTTCGCAAGCCGCGGAAAACTCGATTGGCATCACCCAGGGAATTCCGCGCGACTTCAACAATTTTGCGCCGCGCATCGGTCTGGCCTGGGACCCGCACAAAGACGGAAAGAGCGTGGTCCGGGCTTCATACGGCATGTTCTACGACCATCCGCTGCTAGGGCTGGCTTTCGATTCCGACGTAGCCGATGGCTCCCAGGCGCCTCAACTGGTTCTGACTCCGGGAGCCCCCGGCGGATGCAACGCGACGTTGTCAAACCTGAATGCCACCAATGCTTTTCAGGGATTGCTGGGCTGCCTGCCGGCGCCGTTCAACTACCTGCCCAATCAGCAGCGTTTCAATCCCACGCCGAACGCGCCCTCTATCTTTGTTGGGCAGGCGTTTTTGAATCCCGCCGCGCCCGTGCCGTTGTCATTCCTGCCTTTCAGTTTTCCCACGGCGAAGAACTTTCAATACGCCGTATCGCACCAGGCCAACCTGACTTTCGAGCAGGACCTGGGGCATGATCTCTCATTCAGCCTGGCTTACAACTTCAATGGCGGACGTCACCTGAACCGTCCGATCAACGCCAACGCGGTGAAGCCAGGGCCGCTGCTGGCCAACTGGCAGGTCGCGCTGGGCGATCCCACCTCGGGCGCTTCCACGCTGGGTCCGGAAGGAGTGGGCGCGGCGGGAAATCCTTGCGGATTCAACGGCAGCGGGCAGCCCTGGGTGGCGGCGGCGCTGGCAAATTTCTTCCGTCCGTCGGGACTGAATCCCGCGCTGGGCCAGGCTTTGCTGCTCTCACCCGCGGCTGGTTGCGTGGGACTGGCGCAGCAGATCATCGCGGCCGATGGCTTGAGCGCGGCGTGCGATCCGACCACGCTGAGCGGGTGCGTACCCTTCAGCGATACGCCCGCCAATTTTTCCAGCGGCAGCTCGGTGTACCACGGCCTGACCGCCAACCTGCGCAAACGTTTCGGGCAGCACTACGAATTTCTCGCCTCCTATACCTGGTCGCATACCATCGACGACTCCACCGATCTGCAATCTCCTCTCGAGCCGCAAGACAACTACAATCTGGCGGCCGAGCGCGCGAACTCGGCCTTTGATCAGCGGCATCGCTTTGTGTTGAGCGGCGTGTATCAGAGCGGAACGCTCGGCGGCAGCGGTTTCGCCAGCAAGTTTTTCTCCGGCTGGACGATTGCGCCCATTTTCGAGATGGCCTCGGGACGCCCCTTCAACATCATCACTGGAGACGATCGTAACTTTGACTTCAGCACGCCGACCGACCGGCCGAACACGGCGGCGGCAGGCGCCACCAACAGCTGCGGCGATACTGCGGCCGCATCAAAGTTCTCTCCCACGGGATACCTGATGCCGGCATGTTTTCTGGATGGCACGCTCAACGGCAACCTCGGCCGGAATGCCGGGACCAGGCCTTACAACGTCTTCACCGATATGCGGATCTCGAAGCGGATTCCAATCGGTGACCGCGTGGCTCTGGAAGGCATTGTGGACGCCTTCAACTACATCAACCGCTTCAACGTCGCGGATGTGAACCCGCTGTGGAACAGCGGGCAGACAGCCACGGCGGCATTCGATCCGCGGCAACTGCAGTTTGCCCTGAAGCTGACCTGGTAAGGCGGAGAACCGTCGTTGGTCGTTGGTCGTTCGTCGTTGGCCGTGGTCGTGCGTCGGTCACACTCTTCTCAAGAGATTTTGGCCAATGACCACGGGCCAACGACCAACGACCTCTGTTCTCTCTGCTAAACTGACTGCCTATTCTTGGCGTTTGCCGGAGACTCCTTTACATGTCTGAAACTCATGCACCCACGGCGCGGACTCGTGTGGTCCGGGAGGCCCATCGTGGGATTTACGAGCGCGCGGCGGCTTACGAAATTCTGGATGAAGGCTTTATCTGCCACGTCGGCTTTGTGGTGGACGGGCAGCCGTTCGTGATTCCGACTGCTTACGGACGGGCGGGCGATAACCTCTACATTCACGGCTCGGCGGCCAGCCGCATGCTGCGCAATCTCGACCAGGGCGTGGCAGTGTGCATCACCGTCACTTTGCTCGAAGGCCTGGTGCTGGCGCGATCGATCTTCAATCACTCCATGAATTACCGGTCGGTGGTGGTGCTGGGGACGGCGGTGGCGGTACGGGATGCAAAAGAAAAGCTGGATGCGTTGCGCCTGCTCTCGGAGCATATTTTGCCGGGGCGCTGGGCGGAATCACGCCAGCCCAACGAAAAAGAACTCAAGCAGACGCTGGTAATGCGGCTGCCGATCGAAGAATTCTCGGCCAAGGTGCGGCAAGGTCCACCGATTGATGACGAGGAAGATTACTCGTTTCCGACCTGGGCCGGCGTGATTCCGTTGGCCATGGTCCCGGGCATGCCAATCAACGACCCCCGGCTGGATCCGAAGACGCCGGTGCCGGAGTATGCGCGGGCGTATTCGCGGAAACGATAGGGTCGTTCGTTGGCCGTAGGCCAAACAAATCAGCCACGGATTTCACGGACTTACACGAATAAGGCAACCAGAAAAAAGATCTTGATCCGTGAAAATCCGTGGCTGCGTTATTGCGGTGGCCAACAACCAACGACGTCCTTCATTTTCCATCCAGCCAATCGGCGTAGGCCTGGAACGAATACGGACGTCCCAGAAAATCGCGCACCAGGTCCGCGGCTGGTTTGGTGCCGCTGGCACCCAGAACCGCCGTGCGGTATTTGGCCGCGACCTCGGGATTGAGCAGTCCGTCTTTTTTAAATTCGGTAAACATGTCTTTCGCGATGACCAGCGACCACATGTAGGTGTAGTAAACCGCGGAGTAGTTGTTGAGATGGCCGAAGGCGGTATGCATGTGCGTGCCTTCCACATACTTGAAGGGCGTGTAGCGCTCCTGCAACTGGGCCACCAGTTTGTCGGTGTCGAGCCCTTGCGGGTCGCGGTTATAGAAATCGAGGCTGATGGCGGCGTAGAACATCTGGGTGCGCACGTTGAGGGCGCGGCCGAAGTCGTCGGCGGCCCGCGCCTTCTCCGCCAGTTCCGCGGGAATCGGCTCGTTGGTCTTGTAGTGGCGGGCGAAGAGTTTCAAAATAGCGGGGTCTTTCGGCCATTCTTCGAACATCTGTGACGGGGCTTCGATGAAATCATTTTCCAGGTCACCCATGGCCCATTTCGTGTTTCCTTTCATGATGCCGTGGATCAGGTGTCCGAACTCGTGGAAGAAAGTGATGACATCATCACGTTCCATGAGCCCGGGTCCGCCCGTGGCTTTGGGAAAATTGCAGACCAGAACGTATTCGGGCAGGCGGAACCCATTCTTCCCGGTAGCCAGGGTGAAGGTCGCATAGTGTTTGTACTTGTTTTCCCGGGGAAACATATCGAAGTAAATCCGGCCGATCAGTCTGCTCTTGTCGTAAACGTCATACACCGTGACTTCGGGATGCCAGACTTGCGCCGCCGTCACCGGCTTGTAGGTGATCCCGTACATGCGGCTGCTGATGTCGAGAATGCCCTGCAGGACCCGCGAGTACTCGAAATACGGACGTATGACTTCGGAGTCGTACCCGAACTTTTCAATCTTCGCTCCCCGCACCAGGTGAGACACATCCCAGGCGTTGACGCTTTCCGCCTTCGGGTCCTCATGTTTCTTGTAGGCCAGCAGTTCGTCGTAATCACGTTTTGAGCCGGCCTGGGCCGCGGTGGTGATTTTTTCGATAAAGTCAGCGGCATTCTGTTCCGTCCCTACCATCTTGTCTTCCGTGATGTAGGAGGCCCAGTCCGGGTATCCCAGAACGTTGGCGAGTTCATGACGCTTCTGCAAAAGCTGTCCCAGCACATCGATGTTTTTGGGATAGGCGCGCTGTCGGTAGAGGACGAAGAACTCTTTCCGCGCCCGCTCGCTTTTGGCGTAGTCCATGAAGGGAAAATAGTCAGTGTTGTCGGTAGTGAGCGTGACCTTGCCGGAGGCGTCGGGAGGGTGAGAGCGTTTGAAATCTTCGGGGAGCCCGTCGAGGTCGGAGGCGTTGACCTGGAACTTGCGGACATCGGCGGCGATGTTCTGATCAAACTGCTGGCCGATCTTTACCAACTCGTCCTGCAGCGCCCGTATTTTTTCCCGGGTGGCGTCGTCGCGGTCAACGCCGGCGCGATGGTAGTCGCGCAGTGTGGTCCGCAGGTAATAGCTGCCGGCGGAATCGAGCCGGGAACCATCGAGCGACGCCAGCACCTTGTACATGTCTTTATCGAGAGAGATGTCGGTGAGCACGCGGCTGACTTCCTGTTCGCAAGTCTGGGCCGCATCGCGGAAAGGCTTTGAGGGATGGACCTGTTCGGCCAGGCCGGCACGATTTTCGGCGTCCACGACGACCACCAGGGCGGTGTCAAAGGCCTGCAAAGTGGTCATGGCATCGCGCGGCGGCGGGCTGGCCTTGAGGGCTGCAATGCGCTTCTTGCCATCATCCACATCGCTGCGGCAGGAGGCCAGGAAGGACTCTGCGGTGCCCGCCAGATAGCTGGAGGCGCCCGGCGCGGGCTCCTGAGCAGTGGACACGAGGCGTGCCCCCGCGAAGACAAAAATAAACAACAATCCAATGAATTTGCGGCCCATGATTCTCCTATCAGATTCTGAAGACACTGGAACACCCAAGCAGCCCACGGATTAGACGTGCGAAGACCGCTCAGGTTATGCCAAAGGGTTTAAGGACGCCAGAATGAATGTGTGGCGCGGGCGCCCTCGCCCTGCGAGGGTTTGAGCTTAACCTTGGACCGCGAGCTTTAGGCAAAACCTCAAAACGCTTCGCGCCTTTGCCCGCAAGCTTGAGCTTGAACGTCAAAAGCCGCGGGCGGGGCGCCCGCGCCACACCGGCTGAATCAGAGCTTGGAAGCAACTTCCAGGGCGAGGGCCTTCTCCGCAGCCTTCTTCTTTTCCCCGGACAGGTCGCCGTAGATAACAAACTTGAACTCGACATTCCCTTTCTTGGCAATGAGACTCATGGTATTGGCCATATCCAGGTAAAAGGCGTCATTCCCGATGCCGCTAAGCGGCGTGATGACAGGGGGCTGCGAGTTTCCATGTTTTTCAACCTTCGCCATGGTCTTCATCTGCTCCAGCATCTGTTTCCCGGCCTCGTACTGGTCCGCCGACTGGATGTAGAGGGTGAGGGCCCTGACTCCGTTCCCGGAACTGCCCGACGGGTTCCAGGTGCATGTCCTCAAGAACGTTGGAGTCACGTGCGAACCAGCGCCCATCGAGGCGCCGAGGGCGGCGCTCACCTGGGCCTGGGTGACCAGTGAACAGGCATCGTTCGGCGGCGCGGCGGCCGCCGATGCCAGGGTGGTGGCAAGGGCGATAAACACTGCGGCCAGGGCCGCGCCAAGGCAGGTTTTCGAACGCATACGGTAAGCCTCCTTTGCAGATAGCGCGATTATTTTACTCCCGGAGGTTTACCAGACAAACTAGTTAGTGGGGTGGGATTCGTAGGCGGCGATCAAGAGTTCGGGTGCGTCCTGCTCGCACTGGCGAATTTCCAGAATGCGCGAGGTCACGATGGGAGTGCGATAGGAGGGATGGCGGAATTCCAGGTGCATGCCGCGGCCGACAAATCCGATCTTCAACATGGAACCGCCCCACGACGAGCCTTCAATCCTCACCAGCACAGGTTCAGGGCAGAACGCAGGATGACCCCAGATCCAGGCCTCGCCTCGCCCACGATGCACCACCGTGTACCAGCGGTGCTGGGTCTGAATCTGCAGCATCGTCCGGGCGGGAAGGTCCTCGAGAAATGCGCCGCCTTCAATCTCCGACTCCACGATGTTGCGATTCACGCCATCGTCGAGATTGGGATGACATCGAAAGAATTGGGGGCAGGTGTCCACCAGGGCTCCCTATAACCTGGGACGAGTATAACCCTGCGGCGCAAGCTGGAAACCGTCATTGGTACTAGTGGCCGATCTTCCGAAGTCACAAATCCCCGGATGGCCGGGTGCGAGAACCTTGATTGACATGCCCCCAAAGTAACGAGGGGCGTCCGATTACGGATTGACCCTGCAAATTGAGGGAGAGTACGATTCTAGCTTGAGCCCTCAGCCCGGCAGGAAGTGGCAACGGGGTTGGCAGCGCAAGTCGTATCGCTGGTTATAGATAGACTGGGACATCGATAACATGGGAATGGGCAATCTCAAGCTTTTGAGCGCACCGGTGCTGGCCCTGGTTCTGGCGGGCACTGCCTGCCACACGGATCAGCGCCAGGGTAAGTTGCCGGCATCGCAAGCCAACGCACCAGCTCTGGCTGCAGCTCGAGCGGCCGTTCCCCAAACCGATCCAGCGCCAATCCCTCCCGAGCAAGCCCAGATTGCACCTCGACCCAATGCAGACCCGGTCGCTGGCCTGATCGTGAAGGCCGAGAAGGAATACCAGGCAGGAGAGGAAAAGTTCAAGGCCGGGGACCTGGAAGCAGCCAAGCGCAGCTTCGACCGCGCCGTCGATATGTTGTCGCAAAGCCCGGCCGAGATCCGGTCGGACGAACGCATCGAGCATGAACTGGACCGGGTGCTGGATAGCGTAAACCGTCCGGAGCTGGCCGCCCTGCAGTCGGACATACCGGACCCGAAACAGAAAGCCGAGCCGGCGCCCATTGATGAAGTCAACGATGAGACCCCCTCGGTTGATCCCAACGTCAAAGCGCAAGCCGAGGCTGAAGTCCAGGCCACGCATTCGGAACTGCCGCTCATGCTTACCGATCAGGTGGCGGGCTTCATCAATTATTTTTCCACGACTCGCGGACACGAAACCCTGCAGCATGCGCTGGAACGGGGCGGGCGTTATCGCGAAATGATCGAGAGCACACTGCGGGAACAAGGTGTTCCCCAGGAGCTGATTTACCTGGCCCAGGCGGAGTCAGGTTTCCATCCCCTGGCGCTATCGAGGGTGGGAGCCCGCGGCATGTGGCAGTTCATGGCCAGCCGGGCCCGGGGCTATGGCTTGCAGCACAACCTGTGGGTGGACGAGCGGCAGGACCCGGAAAAATCCACTCGCGCTGCCGCCCATCACCTGAAAGATCTCTATAACCAGTTTGGCGACTGGTATCTGGCCATGGCGGCTTACAACTCCGGGCCAGGCACGGTGCAAAGCGCGGTCAAGCGCACCGGCTACGCCGATTTCTGGGAGCTTTACCGGCGCAACGTTCTGCCCAAGGAAACACGCAACTACGTCCCCATCATTCTGGCCGTCACGATTATGGCCAAGAACCCAGGACAGTACGGGCTGGACGATATCGTTCCCGAGCAACCGGTCCCTTACGACGCGGTGAAGATTGATTATTCGGTTGACCTTCGTCTGGTGGCCCAGTGCATCGATGTGACGCCGGCGACCCTGCAGGACCTGAATCCCAGCCTGCTGCGCCTGACCACTCCGAAGGGACAGACTTTTGAGCTGCGCCTGCCGGCCGGGACCAGAGACCGCTACCTTTCGGCGATCGGGCCCATCCCGCCGCAGATGCGGGTGTGGTGGCGGTATCACGAAGTGGCGGAAGGCGACACGCTGGCCTCGATTGCCCGGACTTATCGCACCACTGTGAAGGCCATCGAGCAGGAAAACCATATCCTGGCCAGTGATGACGTGAAGCCGGAGAGTAAGCTGATCATCCCGATCCCGCCGGGCAAGCATGCGGCGACCGAAGACGGCGCTACCTACGCCCGCCACACGACCCGCTACCGCGTACGCCGGGGAGACACGGTGCAGACTGTCGCGGACAATTTCAGTCTCCCGCCCACCATGATTCGCCGCTGGAATCATCTGCGGGGAGACAGCTTGCGCGGACGCCGCATCGTCTATGTCCATCTGCCGGTGACCCCAACCACCCTGCCCAAGGAACGACCGGCAGCTTCCAAGCCAAAGATCAGCAATGACTTACGTCCGGCCTCTCCTAAGACCGTGCAACGTCATAAAGTGCAGCCGGGAGAGACCCTGACCTCGATTGCCTCGACTCACCACACTACGGTCGAAGCCCTGAAGCGGGATAACGGCGACCTGCCGATGCTGCGGCCAGGAATGGTTATTCTGATCAAAAGCATTCGATGAGGCAGCTGCTGGCTTCTAGCTTCTAGCTTCTGGCTTTCAGCTTGTGCTTCCAGCCTTCAGTTCTGAGCTTTCACTTTCTGGCTTTGGACTTTGGGATTGCCCTGGAGATTGAATGCCCATGCGGAATCGGGAAGGGCACGGCTTCAGAGGCTGCGGAAAGACTCCATTTGCCCGGACGAAGCGACCACGGGGGCTAAAGCCCGCATACATTTCTGACGACTTACGCGGCCCTGAAGGGCCGCTCTTCACGGAAGGGCCGACATTGGCGAGTTTTTCCGCAGCCTCTCAAGCCGTGCCCTTCCCGTAGTCTCCTTCCCCTTCCCTTAGCCTTCTTCCCTCTCCCATGAGTCTTCTTTCCTCTTCCTGTAATCCTTTGCCTCGATTGAACGGCGGTCATCCCACCCACTGCAAAATACTCTGCCTCTTCTACTCGACTTTGCCCTCTCGGTGTAATATGCAACCTGCAGGACGGCTGCAAACCGGTTCTCGAATGCGGTCACGCGAAAGCGCTGTGCTATAATCGCGCCCCGTTCAGCCAAACGTTGGTCTTTCAGTTGTCTTTTTAATTCCCTAGTAACCCGCAGCGCTGGCGGAGCGGCCCGCGCCCGGCGCGGTCCAAAAACCAGGAGGAAAAATGAGCTTTGACGACGCCCTCTACGCACGAGATGACGAGATGGATGAATTTGGCGACAGCGGCGCCTACGGCGATTCGCTAGAAGAAGATTACGAAGAGGAAGAAGAGGAAGAAGAAGAAGCCGACGTGCCGGGCATGATCGAGCCGCAACCCGGGCCCGCCACGCCAGCTCCAGCCACGCCTCGACCGTCAGGTGGCGGAGGGTCGCCCAAGCCGCCGCGTAAGCCGGCAGCGAAAAAAGCAGCCAAGAAAAAGCCGGCCAAAAAAGTTGTCAAGAAAAAGCCAGTGAAAAAGAAGAAAGCAGCGCGTAAGCCAGCCCGGAAGAAGGCTGCCAAGCGGCGTCCGGCGCGCAAGGCTGCCAAGAAGCCTGCCCGTCGTAAAGGCAAGCGCGGCCGCCGGTAAGAAGCTCGGTCCTCGTTCTGATCGGAAGAACCGGACAGGCGAGGACCGCCTTCTGCCTTCAAATTCAAAGACGTCGGACAAGAGTGTCCGACCCACACCTCCAAATTCAAAGGCGTCGGATAGCAGTGTGCGACCCACACCTTCCTCCGACCCACATCTTCCGCAGAGGCTACGCTGCTTTGGGCAGCGTGGTGGCTCCGGTCAGGCGGCGCACTGCCAGCGACATCATCACGCGGGTGACTCCGCTCATGATCATGCTCACGCCCACCAGCGTGCCAATCGCCCAGGCTGAACTGGACGGCCAGTGGAAGCCGATGAACAGTGCCAGCAGCAGGGTGACCAACCCGTCGAACAGGACCCAGCCGGCGCCCCGCCCGGGACGCAGCTTGAAGTAGAGCACTACATCCAGCACGCCCTCGAGGAAAAAGAGTGATGCCAGCAGGAGTGTCAATGATGCGACTCCCAGCAGAGGATGCCAGAGCAGGTATCCGCCGATGAAGATGTAAGCCAGGCCCACCAGCAGCTTCCAGATCAGGCTTCCAGCGCCGTGAGCGTGAAAAGCCACTGCCACGTGGACAGCGCCGGCGAAAATGATGAGCCATGCGATGAGCGCGTTCACTGCCACGGCCGCCAGAAGGGGCGAGCCGATGGCCACGATTCCAAACACAATGAGCAGGACTCCCCAGACGATGGACCACCCGGAAGCCTGTCGTAACAACGAGGTCGGTTGCGCAACCATGATGTGCCTCCCCGGTCGAACTTCAGGGGGCCATTCTGCTCCCAGGGAAAGGTTTTCGCAAGGCGGAGAAAGGCAGGGTGAGATTCAAAATAAACAGCAACTTCAAGTGCGTCGGAGAAAGCCTGCCCTGAGCGAAGTCGAAGAGAGTGTCCGACCCACACTGGTATCCGACCCACACTTGTTTACTTCTTGCCGGCAACCGTCTGCAGGCATTTGCTGTAGAGCTCCAGCAGATGTCCGGCATACTCTTCCGGCTTGGCGGCCGCCCCGGTGCCCTGGAACCCGACTCCTGACGAACTGGTCCGGCCGTAGCCAGTGGTCATGGCGACAAATTTCATGAGGTCCAGCGCGATATCTTCATTGCGGCGCGATCCCGATACTCCGCCCGGTACTTCTTCCATGAATGCCTCCCGTGTGATGGTAACAGATGATTATGTGGGGTGAAACAGTCGTCGGTCGTCAGTCGTCAGTCTTCAGCAAGGTTCTGGTTTCCTCGCCTTTCTGACGACTGAAGACTGACGACCGACGACTGTTTTCGCACAGGAGTGTTCCACGCGTGCGGGTCAGTTCACATCTTGCAGGAGGGTGTAGGAAAATCCGCCGGACTGACTATTCGTAGCCACCAGCGTCCTGACCTGGCCGGAACTGAGCGAAATCGAGCCGGTGTCGATGGCTTTCAGCTTCTGGCCAGCCGCGGTGAGCGCAACCTCGTAGCTTCCCGCGGCGAGAGACTGGTAGCTGGCGGCCGAGCCAAAGGCCAGATTGCTCAACGTGGGACTGACGGTGTTCAGGTCAGTGCCCGGAGTAACAATATAAACATCGGCGGGACCGAGGTTGGGCGACGCATTGACGATGCGAAGCTTGAAATCACCCGAGGCCGGGGCTGAGTTGTTGTCAGCCAGCACCATGCCGGCTGCGCTTTGAGAAAAGTTGTAGAAGATGACGGTGGTGTCCGCGCCGGACGCAAACGTGATGGACTGTTGCAGCAGAGCTGTGCTCGATCCGGAAGGCTCAATTGCGACTTGATGGGAGCCGGATTGCGCCGATTGGTATCCCGTGCTGGTGCCATAGGCGAGATTGTTCGACAGCGCAGTACTGTCCACCAGCACTTCCAGACTGGACTCGTCCGGGACCGCATTCATGAACCGGGAGCGGGTGCTTCCTCCCCCTCCACCGCATCCCGCAAGAAACAGGACTGTTCCAAAACACAGAATGCCGGCACACCACGACGTCAAGCGCAAGATTCGGCCCACAGTGTCACCCCTTTTGGTTGAGAGAATTTGGAGCTACAACGGTAAAAACCGACTGATGCGAGGGCTTCAATCCGGAGTTGCTGCGCCTGCGTAAAGAGTGCGTCAAGCGGGGTAAAGAGTTGTAAAACAGTCGTCGGTCGTCAGTCTTCAGTCGTCAGCCGGGCAGTGCTGTTGTGCTGACGACTGAAGACTGACGACTGGAGACCCTTTACGAACTTTTACGTTGCTTTACCATGTCTTTACTCCGCTGCGGATTAGGGGGTGTTCTAACTAGAGAGAGATTTTTCTCCGGGGGCGGAAAGCTTCCGATGTCACAGGAATCAGAATTGGAGAGTACAAACATGTGGAAATCAACAGTCCCCAGGGGATCCAAATTCAGAGGAGGCAACCGCAGCTCTTTGGTTGCTACGGCTGTTCTCGCGGCCTTGCTTAGTCTCGGCTTCGCTGCCGGCACCGCCTTTGGCCAGGACGAACAGACGCCTCCGGCGCCTCCCCAGGCTGGCCAGCAGCCCGACCAGCAATCTGCGCCGGGCATGGGAAGGCATATGGGCCACCGTCACATGCCGACGGTGGACGATCAACTGAAGCATCTGACCAAGAAGCTGAACCTGAGCGATGACCAGCAGGCAAAACTGAAACCCATC
Source organism: Terriglobia bacterium (assembly GCA_963790645.1). Taxonomy (GTDB): domain Bacteria; phylum Acidobacteriota; class Terriglobia; order Terriglobales; family Acidobacteriaceae; genus JAIQFF01. Next base: position 52,122 of record CAWBPS010000026.1, read on the forward strand.
CTCGAGGACCAGCGCAAGCAGATGGAAGGGATTCGCAATGATTCGTCGCTGTCTCGCGAAGACCGGTTCGACAAGATGCGGGAGATTCGGCAAAGCTCCGACACTCAGATCAAGAGCGTGCTGAACGACGATCAGCAGAAGAATTTCGACAAGATGCGCGAAGAGCAGGCCAACCGGATGAAGCGATGGCACAAGGGGGGCGATAACGCTCCTCCGGCCGGGGCTGCTCCGGACAGTCAGCAGTAACAGGCGTCGGACCTTGGACTTCGGACTTCGGACCTCGGCACGATCGAGGCGGGTCTGAGGTCCGAAGCCTGAAGTCCGACTTTCTCCCTAAGCCTCTGGGCTGGGTAATTCTTTTGCGTCGCCCGCAAGAGTTGCCTGGTTCAGGGGCTCCCTTTTTTGCCCATGTGGGCGCGAGCGTCCCGCTCGTGCAGAGCCGGAAACCGCGTGGAGACAGCCGCCCTCGACTGTCTGGCGGAGCAAGGCTCCGCTGTTTCTTTTAGAGCACTAAAATCCGTCGAACTGCGCTCGACCGGACAGCCGGGGGCGGCTGTCCCCACGTGGTCTTTTTATCCTGCCTGCGGCATCTCGCACATGAGCGCCAGCAGATTCTGTTCGGAGTCGCGGAAGTGCGTCATCCAGAGATCGTGGGTGGGCATTTTTGCGATCAGGTGGGGCGCGTCTTCGAAGTGCACGCCCTGGCTGAGCATTTGGCGGTGGGCGCCGGCGATGTCGGGTACAGTAAAGTAGAGAATTGAGCTGGGGTGGTCGAACTCCGGCTTCTCGGCGCGGCTGAGCATGAGGCGGACGCCGCCGCAATCGAAGAAGGCCAGGCCGCCGGCGGTAAACAACAGCGGCAGGGCAAGTACGTCTCGGTAGAATGCAGTGGCGCGGTCCAGATCATGTACGTTGATCGCGATCTGGCCGAGGCGCGAAATTCCAATGGGCAGGGTGGCGGAAGTCATGGCGGTCAGCCTCCAGGCATAATTGTTAGTATAGCTAACTATATTTCATGGCCGGACGCAAGCAAAAAAATCCGCCCTCTCCCCGGGACGCGGCCACCATCGCTGACCGGTTGCATTCCGCGGCCATCCACGTATTGCGCCGGGTGCGCAAGCAGGATGCCGCTGCGGGCGAAGGCCCGGCCCGGCTCTCGGCTCTGTCGGTGCTGGTTTTCGGAGGGCCGATGACGCTGGGTCAACTGGCGGCAGCCGAACAGGTGAAGCCTCCGACCATGAGCCGCATTGTCAGCGGGTTGGTGGACAGCCGCCTGGCGCAACGCTTGACCGACTCCAAAGACGCACGCCGGGTGCGAATTCGCGCCACTCCCCGCGGCGAGCACCTGCTGCATGAGGGCAGACGGCGCAGGACCGAATATCTGGCCCGCCATCTCGACCGGCTTACCCGGCAAGAGCTGGCAACGCTGGATGAGGCGGTCAGATTGCTGGAAGGCGTCCTGCGGGAGTGGCCGCTGGAGAAATAAAACAATCGCGCACGTTAGTGCTGTCCCAGAAGTGCATGGTACATCGACGTGTAAGTGGCGCAGGTCGAGTCGGCTGAAACAGCAGGTCCTCGTTCGACTCCCCCTCGTGTGCACTCGGAGTTCGCTCAGGGCAGGCTCTCCACTGCGCTCGCTTCGCTCCGCTCCGGTCGGGATGACAATGCTAATTCAATGAATTTCGGGGACAGAACACTAGGTTTCGATGCCCACGTAGCAGATGCGCCCGATGAGGTAATCATGGACCTTCTTGCCCGGTTCCATGGCCATGACTTCGACTGGATAGGCCTGATTGTGGGGACGCAGAACCAGGTGATTGCCGGCTACCTCCACATATTTCACGGTGCAGCCTCCGTCACGCGCCACCGCGTACATGTTCGATTCGCCCTTGCGATAGGGTTTGAGTGAGTTGTAGTGGCGGTCAATCAGGACGGTGGCGCCGGGCAGGAGGCGGGGATACATGCTCATGCCTTCGCGGCCGTCGGCGCGGATGATCACGAAGCGCTCCCAGCCTTCGCGGTCGCCTTCCATTTCAGGGCGCAGGCGGCGCAGAAACTTTTTCTTGAATTTCAGAATGTCCTTTACCTTCATGCTCATGATCAAGGGCTGGCCCGCCGCGACCGCCCCCTCGACCAGGAGGACATTTTCAAACTGGTCGTCGCTGGGAGGAGTGATGCTGGCACGCTTGTTGATCTCGCCGGGATCGAGCAGGTCCAGGACCGACAGGCGCTGCACGTTCAAGACCTTGTCCATGCCCTCGACGCTGAGGCCCCGTTTGCGGTTGAGGAAGTTGGAAATGTGGGCCTGCCGGAAGCCGGTCTCGCGGGCCAGGCGCAGGCCGGTCAGTTCACCTTCTTCGATGCGCTCCCAGAGAGCTTTGCGCAGGTTCTCCTGCAGGGCGCGGAACTTCATGGCCTGAGTATAGCATCGCGGATATAGCGTATGGCTATTCATAAAATAGTTAGAACATCCAGGAGGCAATATTTTCTTGACTTGGTAAATCAGGAGCTATACGATCAGCGCCTTGTATAGCTAGTTATCAATGAGGGGGAATTTAATAACCAAGAGCAGAACAGGTCATGGTGAGCCAATCACAATCCGGTAGCGAGGAAAACAACTTCGTGGAATTCCGCCGCAAGGTGCAAGCCGCGGAGATGCTTTCTTCCGCCATGGAGCGGCTGTTGCGGGAGCTCCATTTTACGGGCCGGCTCAGCGTCGTGGTGCAGAATGGCCGCGTGCTGAAATCCGGCTATGAGGAGGGCTATTTCCGGCAGACACCGGTCTAATAGATCCGGTTGGCCGATAGTTCCCCATTCGAACACTACAACGTACTCATAATTAAATAATCCCAACAGGTCGTCGTAAGAGAAACGAGCCCTGTGACCGAGCAATCGGCACAGGGCTTTTTTATTTTGCCCGCAGCCAAGAAACGATGGAGGCAATCATGAAAAGCGAAGATCCGGAAGTAATCCAGCTGGAGCTGAAATATTGTGAACGCTGTGGGGCCCTGTGGTTGCGACTCCGTGGAGCCCAGGAAATTTACTGCGCTCCGTGCGACCTGGAGATGCTGGACCTGCCGTCTCCCCGGAAACTCACAAGCCGGCCGCGTTTGCCCGGGAACCACAAGATCGAGATCAAAGCGCAGGCGGGCGAACTGCGGGTTTATTGCGGAAAAGGAGGAACGGCATGACCGTCACTCCGTGCTTTCCGTCACACCAGCGGGCTCTCAGAGAATCGGATGGAGGGACCAACCCATCGCGTGTACGCCGGGCGGGCATGGGACCCCGGCCGCGTTCACGGAGCGAGGCTGGTCCGATAAACGGGCGCGATCCTGATTTATGGCTCTACCGGGAGCGGACGCTCGGCATGCTCAGGCGCTATCAGCGGCTGTCGGTTGAGGTGGGAAGACTGCCGTCTTTGTTGGGCCGCGAATTCTTTCGCACCCGGGTTACGTCCTATCACGCCGGGACTTTTGAAGATGCGGTGATCTTTGTACATGATGTGGCCCGCGGCCTGGAGCAACTGGGCGAGTTCGAGCATAAGTTGATTGCGAAAATCGCGCTTCAGGACTACACCCAAAACGAAACCGCGCGTGTTCTGGGCTGCTGGCGGCGCACCGTGGGGCGGCGGTTTCCGGAAGCTCTCGACCGGGTGACCGAGATCTTTCTGGATTCCGGTTTATTGATTCGATTGCCCGCCACCGATGTTGCCCGGGGAAAAAACTGTCAAGAGGGGAATGGCGGGGAAATTCCTGTAAGTGCTTCTGCACAGGGGGAATAAATTTGGGGAGAGCATGTCCCATTCTCACCAATTGATTTGCTATTCTAGATTTAGAGATTGAGAAAGAGATCGGCGGGCGCGCTCAAGGGCGCGCCTTTTTCTTTCTGCGACGAACATCTGGGACTGAGACGCAGCATGAAGAAGGCAAAAGTGCGTACGGAAACGACCAAAGCGAGGGTGGCTTCGCCGGTGAAATCAGCCGGGCGCGAGGCTCCGGACCTGGCGGAGATCCGCCGGCATATCGCCGACATTGTGGGAAACGGCGCCGTAGGCATGGTCGAAACCATGATCGACCAGGTGGGCAAGGGACATTATCTGGGAATGAAATATCTTTTCGAGATGATTGGGCTTTATCCCGCGATATCAACGAACGAGGCAGCAGAAGAAGATTCGCTGGCGGCGGTGCTGCTACGGAGGTTGGGTCTTCCCGAAGCGCCGATAGAGAAACCCGGAGTTACCAAAGATTCCGGGGCCTCCGCTGTGGCGGTTGAGGATAGCTTAGAATGAAAGCCGACAGTTGGGCGACGGCAACCAGTCGTTGGGTACGGGCCGCGGATCGTTTATCGGCGACGTTCAACCGCCAAACGATGTGGCACTCAGGGTTGACGGCGGCGTATCAGCCTTTACTGCATGGGGCTTTCAGCATGGACATGACGTGGGTGACAGCGCGGATTGCGGTCGGTGGTGGAATCTGGACAGCGGAGAACATGGCGGCGGTGTCGCGGGCGGGAATCACGCACGTTATCGACATGCAGATCGAATTTGACGATACCAGGCTGGCAGAGCCGCATGCCATTGAAGTGCTGTGGAACCCGATCGACGATGATTTTCAGCCCAAACCGCCCGAGATGTTCGAGCGCGGTGTGGAATTCGCGACCCAGGCACTCAGCCAGGACGGGACCAAGCTGTTCATTCATTGCGCGGCCGGGGTCCACCGGGCGCCGATGATGACGCTGGCGGTGTTGTGCTCGATGGGTTGGACACCGGATGCGGCCCAGGACCTGATCGAGAAAGAACGCCCGGTGGTGGATTTTGCGGATGTGTATTTGCGCAGCGTGGAGAGGTTTCTCGACCAGCAGGTGAGAACGGAAAAGTAAGAAACCAGTTTTCAGTTGCTGGTTCCCGGTTGTCAGTTAACCACCAATCCTAAACATTTGAGCGAGGCACATCTCCCTTGCGGGTTGAGGGGAGAGTCTGCCTTGCGCGTGAAACTCGGCAAGGGAGGAACCATGTTCGACGAGCACCGCCGCCCCTGGGGGCGGCTTTTCTACTTGCTGGCGTTTGTAGTGGTGGGGCTGACGGCATCGTGGGCACAAACCCCGTCCACCACTACGATCAGCGAGGTGCGATGGACCGACTTCGGTTGGGGGCAAGATAACGACCGCAACCTGGCCGGCCGGTTCTCCACCCAGACCTTCACCCTGACGCGCCTGGCTGCGGTACAGAACTACTACCTGAGGCAGTACGACAACTCGACTCCGCCAAAATATTCACGGTACACGACCGCGTTGCACCTCAAGTATCCATTATGAAAGACCGCCAGGACGAAGGCTCGGCCAATTATTCCCATCCGGGGAGCGCAGGGAGGCAGTCCCTGGTGATGCGAGTGACGGACAGCGACTTTCAGGGAGAAGTGCTGGAAAAACTGGGGCGACTGGAAGCCAAGATGGACATGCTGGTCGGGAGCGGGCAGCCCGGCCGGGTCAAGCTGGTTGAAGACCGAGTGACGCAACTCGAAAAAAGCGAAATTCGGCGCGGCGTTTATGACCGGATTGTGAATGCGGCAATCACGGCGGCGATCAGCGCGGCCATTGCCCTGCACGATCACTGGGGGTTCAAGTAACGAATGGCTGGCGGTGCACTCTGATGCTTAATTTCAGTTCTCAGTTCCCGGTTTTCAGTTCTCAGGTCTAACCCATTATTCATCTATAAGGAGAAATCCATGGACTTTGTGTCCAAGCTGCTGCAGGGAATTGCTTTTGTGCCTTCCATTGTGACGGGAATAGAAGGATTATTTGCCAGCCGTTCGGGAGTCGAAAAGAAAAACGCGGCGATGTCGTTTGTGTCAGCCGCTCTGCAACTGACCGATGCGGTGACGTCCCGGCATATTGTGGATCCGGAAAAATTCAAGCAGGGACTGAGCGCCGTGATCGATGGCACGGTTCTGTGCTTGAACGCTTCCACCTGGGCGAAGCCGGCCCAGCCGTAAATCAGCCGATTTCTTCGCTCCAGTTCTCGAGCGCTTTCTTGACCTCGGCCATGAACTGGTCGGCGACTGCGCCGTCGATGATGCGGTGGTCGTAGCCAAGGGTCAGATGAACGAGGGAGCGGATGGCGATCGAATCGTTGCCGTTGTCATCGGTCACCACGACGGGCGCTTTGGTAATTCCGCCAACGCCCATGATTGCGGAGTTGGGCTGGTTGATGATGGGCAATCCGAAGACGGCGCCAAACTGGCCGGGATTGGTGATGGTGAAGGTGGAACCTTCAACTTCTTCCGGTTTGAGCTTCTTGCTGCGGGCTCGCTCGCCCAGGTCGCTGATGCCGCGCTGCAGGCCGAGGAAGTTGAGTTCGTCCGCGTTTTTCAGCACCGGAACGATGAGGCCCCAGTCGAGCGCGACCGCGATGCCGACATTGACGTGGCGATGGTAGCGGACGCTTTCGCCTTCGATCGACGCATTCACAATGGGGAACTGCTGCAGCCCAATGATGGCGGCGCGGGTGAAAAACGGCATGAAGGTGAGGCGGGCGCCATTGCGTTTTTCGAAAGCGGACTTGGTCTTGTTGCGCAACTGAACGATGCGGGTCAGGTCAACCTCGAACATGCAGTGCACGTGGGCGCTGGTGCGGCGCGACTCGATCATGCGGTGGGCGATGATCTTGCGAATATGGCTCATGGGCACCAGGTCGCCGGGAATGGCCACCGGTGTCGGAGAGCCGGCATCCGGCTTCGCGGAAGGAACCGGCGCGGCCGGGGCGGCGGAGGCAGGCGCGCCTTCCAGAAATGCGGTGATGTCCTGCTTGGTGATGCGTCCGCCCAATCCGGTTCCCGGTACCTGAGCCAGATCGATGTTGTGCTCGCGCGCGATTTTGCGGACCAGCGGAGAGGAGCGCGCATGGTCGTCTTCTTCATGCTGAGGTTGTGAAGCCGGGGCGGCTGCCTTGGGTTCAGGCGCTGGAGCAGGCGTACGGACTGGGGCGGCTTCTTTTTTTGCGGGAGCGGACGGGGCGGCGGGCTTGGCGGCAGCACTATCGCCGTCAGAAATCGTGCCCACTACGGTGTTGACCTGCACGGTAGCGCCTTCGGCGACCTTGATGTCCTGCAGGACGCCCGAAGCCGGTGCAGGAATTTCGGCGTCCACCTTGTCAGTTGAAATCTCGAACAGGGGCTCGTCGCGCTGCACCTTGTCACCCGGCTTCTTCAGCCATTTGGTGATGGTCCCTTCAAAGATCGATTCGCCCATCTGGGGCATGACGATATCAGTCGGCATAATTCCCTTCTATGCGCTCCCTTCCAGGCGCGCGCAAACCTTTATTATATATATTGAGCCATTTCCGGTTGTTGCCACAGATCTCTAATCGTGATGCCCGTTCTCTTCCCCTTTGGGGTCAACGGGGGGCGGCGCGACCCCAGTGGATTTCTTCCAGTAATCCTGCACCGGAAGCGGCAGTTTTTCGATGCGCGAGAGGAAGGCAGTGACTTTCCACATGTCCTGATCGCTCAGGGCCTTGTTCCACGCGGGCATACCGGTGTAGCGGATGCCGGTGCGAACCGCGTAGTAGATATGCCACTCGGGATCATCCAGAGGATGGATGATCAACTGGGGAGGCGGGGGGTAGAAGGAGCCATTGAGCGGACTGGGTTTGTTGTCGAGGCCGCCATGACATCCGGCACAGTTCATGGTGTAGATTTTCATTCCATCGATCAGGTTCTCGTCAGTCGGGGGCACGGGATTGGTCAGGCGCGGGGCATGACGCTCCATGGACGCATCCATGGCGGACATGGCGATGCGGCGTTCCATCTTCGGCGGAACAGAGTCGGCATTCGTGGGCAGGAATCCAAGGGTGGCGATGGCCAGCCCTCCCAAAAGAAGCAAGAGCAAGGTAACGACGACGCCGAGGATGAAATTGCGCATACTTGCCTCCTGCGGACGGTTGACTGATGCTTTAAGAGGACGCCGCTACGGATTGTCCAGCGGTGCCGTGTAATGCAGAATGGCACGGGCGTCCTGCGCTTCCGATTCTCTCACCTGCAGCTTGATTCCGCCGAGTATATGGGAATGCCAGCCACCGATGCGAAGCATGTTTTCATCATACGCGAAGCATTCGATGTCGGCTGATTCCAGGCGGGTGCGGGCCAGCAGGAATTCCGGCTGGCTATGAAAGACCGCGATGGTAACCAGATTCTCCTGCATTTAATTCTCTGCCGAGCTTCGCTCGGCTGGACAGCCGAGGCCTGTCCTGAGCGCAGTCGAAGGAGAGGCTGTCCCCACGTGGTTCAGTATGCTTTCAACCGCCGGGCTTCACGCAACACATCGCTCACCTGGGGCAGGAAGTACTCCTCCTGCGGCGGCGAGAACGGTACCGGAGAATCCTGGGCGGCGATGCGCACGATGGGGCCGTCGAGATGGTCGAAAGCGTCTTCATTAATGATGGAAGCAATTTCGCCGGCCAGCCCTCCGGTGCGGGAGTGTTCGTGCAGTACGATGACCTTGCTGGTCTTGCGCACGGTGGCGGCAATCGCTTCGCGATCCAGCGGCGAGATCGTTCGCAAGTCCACAATCTCGATCTCGATCCCTTCTGCGCTTAACGTCTCGGCGGCTTCCAGCGCGGTGTGCACCATGGCGGCATAAGTAATGATACTCAGGTCGCCGCCTTCACGGACGGTGCGCGCCTTGCCCAGAGGCACGATGTAATCATCCGCAGGAACTTCCTCCTTGATGCGGCGATAAAGATACTTGTGCTCAAAGAAGATGACTGGATTGTTGTCGCGGATGGCGGCCTTGATCAAACCTTTGGCGTCATAGGCGCTGGCCGGACAAACCACTTTCAGGCCGGGCGCGTGCACAAACCACATTTCCGGGTTCTGCGAATGATAGGGGCCGCCGTGCACATTGCCGCCGCTGGGGCCGCGAATCACTAACGGCGCGGGTGCGCCCCAGCGGTAGTGAGCTTTGGCAACCATGTTGACGATCTGGTTGAAAGCGCAGCCGATGAAATCCATGAACTGGAACTCGGCCACCGGACGCATGCCGGTGAGCGAGGCGCCAAAGGCGGAGCCGACGATGGCGGACTCTGCGATGGGAGTATCAATGATGCGCTCGGGGCCGAAGCGGTCGATGAAGCCATCGGTGACTTTGAAGGCGCCGCCGTAAATGCCGATGTCCTCTCCCAGGCAGAAGACGGTGGGATCGCGCTCCATTTCTTCCCAGATGCCCTGGCGGATAGCTTCGAGATAGGTAAGTTGTGGCATGGCGATCTTTTATCCGGCAAGTCCCGTCATCTCAAATGCACTGCGGCCTCTGTGCCTCCGGGGCTGACCATCGATCCTTTCCTGGATTTCGGCATGGCGTACTTCGGTTTGATTTCGTGGCAGCCATTTTCGCAATACACACCGCCGGCGGCGGATTCCGGTTCCGGCATGGGGCTCGAGACTGCGAAATCGCGGTCGGCTTCCAGTTGTTGATCTACACCCGCAATCAGTTCTCGGTTCTCAGTTGGAGTCAGCCACTTTTTTACGTTTAACAAATAATTCTCGAAGCGGGTGATGCAATCCCGTTTGCGCCAGTATTCGAACAGGGACTTAGGGACGTAGTCGGCGGCGTCGTGTATGGCGTGGCCTTTCATGCGCATCATCTTGGCTTCGATGAGTGTGGGGCCCTGGCCTCGGCGGGCGCGTTCGCAGGCTTCGTGGGCGGCGTCGTAAACCTGGCAGGGGTCGGTGCCGTCAACGATTACGCCGGGAATGCCATAGGCGATGGCGCGCTCGGCGAGGTCTTTCACGCGGAATTGCATGTCGGAGGGCGTGGAGTAGGCCCACAGATTGTTTTCGACGAACAGGACGAGGCCGAGGTCCTGCACTGCGGCGAAGTTCAAGCCTTCGTAGGTGACGCCGGTGGACTGGCCGCCGTCGCCGATGTAAGTCATGACGGCGATATTGCGTCCCTGCAAACGCGCGCCCAGGGCCACTCCGGCGAGAACGGGAAGCAGGTCGCCCAGGGTTGAGATGGGAGAAACCACGTTGCGGTCTTTGATGTCGCCGAAGTGTGACGATGCGTCGCGGCCCCGGGTCGGCGAACCGGCCTTGGCCATGTACTGCATCATGATGTCGCGCGGAGAGAAGCCGCGGACCAGGGTCGAGCCCTGATTGCGGATCATGGGGCCGAGCCAGTCTTCTTTATGCATGGCGTAAGCGGAGGCGCAGGAACAGGCTTCCTGGCCCAGGCCAAAGTAAACTCCTCCGACTACTTTTCCCTGCTTGTAAAGATTCTCGAGCGCGGCCTCCATCTTCCGGTTGAGCAGCATCCAGCGGTAGATTTCCAGGCATTGCTTTTTGCCCAGATATTTCGATTCCCGGATGGGCGGGACCGGCGCGCTGAGGTCGCCGGTGACTTCATAGCTGACTTTGCCGGACTTGCGGACCTGGCGGATGGAGATGTCGAGCTTTTCGAGGCGATGATCGGGAATGGTATAGATGCGCTGGTTCGCGCCTGGGGCTGGTGCGGACCTGGCAGCACGTCTTGCTTTTTGTTTTTTGGCCATCGGCAGCGTCATCCATGCTAACGCGGAGGGTTCGGTTCTGTCGCGTCCCGGGGAGTTTCCCGCCACTATGCGCGGAACGTATCTTCTTCCTCGTGCAACTGGCGCAGTTGCTCTGGCAGCTTTAGCGGTACTCCCACGGATTGCCCTAACAGGGCATCCAGACTCTCCAGCCAGAGCATCTGGCTCTCGAAGAGAATGCCGAAATTGCGGGAGATGGAATGGGCGACGTCCTGGAGCGAGAGTTCCCGGTTTAGTTCTCTCGACATCGAGGTGACGGGCTTGGTGGCGATCCCGCAGGGGATGATCAGTTTGAAGTAGTCGAGGTCGGTGTTGACGTTGAGGGCGAAGCCGTGGGAAGTGACGGCGCGGGAGATGTGGACGCCGATGGCGGCGATTTTGGCTTGCTGAGAGGACAGCAGGTCCCTCGACTCCGCAGGGCGATTCGCGAGCGAATCGTCCTGCTGCGCTCGGGAGGACATGGTTTGGGGATTTGTCCAGACGCCGGTGAGGCCGCAGATGCGGGCGGAGGGAATACCGAAATCGGCGCAGGTGCGGATCAGCACTTCTTCCAGGCGGCGGACGTATTCGATCGCGCCCAGGGTCTTGCGCTTGCCGTCGGGCGTGGCCATGCCGCGCAAATCGAAAATGGGATAGCCAACCAGCTGGCCGGGACCATGGAATGTGACGTCCCCGCCGCGGTCGCATTCGAATACTTCCACGCCACGCTGGGCCAGCAGTTCGGGCGATGCGACGATGTTTTTCTGCCGGGCATTGCGGCCGAGAGTAATCACGGGCGAATGTTCGAGCAGAAGGAGGACGTCGCCGATGCGGCCTTGCTTGCGCAAATCGACCAGGCGCTCCTGCAGGCGCAGGCCGGTAGGGTAGTCGATGGTGCCGAGTTGGAGGACGGAGATCAAGAAATTCATTGCCACGGATTTTCACGGATCAACACGGATCAGAAACAGAAGATTTATCTGTTAAATCCGTGCAAATCCGTGGCCCGATTTTTCAGGCGTTGACGGCCATCCCATACACGCTGTTGGAGGCATCGAGCATGGCCTCGGCCAGCGTGGGGTGGGCGTGAATCGTCCACATTAAGTCTTCCACTGTGGCTTCAAGTTCGATGGCCACGACCGCTTCGGCAATCAGCTCGGTGGCCTGCGGGCCGATGATGTGCACTCCAAGAATCTCGCCGTAGTCGGCATCGGAGACGATCTTGATGAAGCCCTCGTGCTGACCCACGATGGAAGCGCGCGAATTCGCGGTGAAGGGGAACTTGCCGACTTTGACGTTGTAGCCCGCCTCTTCGGCTTTGGCTTCGGTCAAGCCGACGCTGCCAATTTCAGGATGGCAGTAGGTTGCGTTAGGAATGTGTTCCGGGTTGATGGGCTTGCCCTTCTTGCCGGCGATTCTGGTGACAGCGACGATGCCTTCCATGGCGCCGACGTGGGCCAGTTGCGGCGTCCCCATCACGATGTCACCGATGGCGTACACTCCGGGCTCGGCGGTTTGCATCCAGCTGTCGGTCTTGATAAAGCCGCGGTCGGGCTTGATCTTCGTTCTCTCCAGGCCGATGTTTTCGGTACGCGGCTTTCGGCCCACGGCGATCAGGATTCGCTCCGCGTCGATCTTCTGCGGCTTCCCGCCGACGCTGAAGTTGACCGTGATTCCTGCCTTGCTCTTTTCGACCTTGTCCACTTTAGCGCCGGTGTGGAAATTGATGCCGCGCTTGCGATAAACCCGCGCCAGCTCCTTTGAGACGTCTTCATCTTCCACGGGAACGAGGCGGGGCAGCATTTCGATAATGGTGACTTCGGCGCCGAAGGAACGGAAAATGGACGCGAATTCCACGCCGACAGCTCCGGCGCCAACAATCACCAGCGATTTGGGGATCTCCTTGAGCGCGAGGATCTCGATGTTGCTGAGGATGCGGTCCCCGGCTTCCAGGCCAGGGAGCATGCGGGCTTCCGATCCGGTACAAAGGATTACATTTTTCGCCTTGATCTGGCTGGCCTTGCTGTCAGCGGAGACTTCGACCGTCAGCACACCGTTTTGTGCGGGACCGGTCAGCTTGCCATAGCCTCGGATGGTTTCCACTTTGTTTTTCTTCATCAGGAAATCGAGGCCCTTGGTGTGTTTGGCGACGATTTTCGACTTGCGCTCCTGGATGGCTGCCCAATTCAGCGTGCGCGCGTCCACACCCTCGATGCCGAATTCTTTCGCCTCTTTCAGGTGGTCCCAGAGCTCGGCATTGAACAGCAGGGCCTTGGTCGGGATGCAGCCGACGTGCAGGCAGGTGCCGCCGAGCACGTTGTCCTTCTCAATGAGAGCAGTCTTCAGTCCATATTGGCCGGCGCGGATGGCGGCGGTGTAGCCGGCCGGACCACTGCCGATGATGGCGATGTCATAAACGGTTTCAGGCAAGGAGCGTTCCTCACTAAGAAGAGATGCACCACAGCAAACGTTTGATTCTAGAACAGGCAGGCTCCAGGTTGCGATAGCAGCCCTGCGCGGGGCAGCAGGGGGTTCGCTCGCCGCCAGTCCCCCAAGCGGAGCTTGGACGGGGCAGCCCTCGAGAGATTCAGGGAACTTACTGCTCATGTTGAGCGTAAAATTATCTGTAAGGAGGCCTCCAATGCACGTTTTCGGGTTCTTCCTGTTCCCGATCTTTGGATCGGGTTTTCTTCTTTACTTTCTGCCGACGATCGTCGCCCTGCTGCGCGAGAAATACGACAAGGTTTCCATCTTTCTACTCAATTTCTTCCTGGGATGGAGCGTGATTGGATGGATTGTGGCGCTGGTGTGGGCCTGCAAAAATGACCGGGTGGTTTACGTGCAGAATCCGCAGCGTTATTAGCCACGCAGAGCTTCGCCCTTTGTCATGCTGAGCGGAGGAAGAGCGGTCGCTCGCGACCGCTCTTTCGCAGTCGAAGCACCCCTACCTTATCCACACTCTTTCATCCACCCGGTAAAACCCGCTGCTCAAGACGAATCATTGCGGGTTCAATATGCTCGTTGAGCGCGCATGAGGGTATAGGGGTCCTTCGACTCTCCGCTTCTTCGCCAGCGAAGAAGCGGCTTCGCTCAGGATGACAGAGTGGAAAGATGACAGAGTAGAAGCTAGCCCAGCAGGCGGGCCGCTTCGCGGGCGTAATAGGTGACAATGATGCCGGCGCCGGCGCGGTGAATCGAAGTCAGCGATTCCATCATGACGCGGTCACGGTCGATCCAGTTATTCCGGGCGGCGGCTTCGATCATGGCGTACTCGCCGGAGACCTGGTAGGCCGCCAGAGGCAAGTCGAAGCGCTGGCGGGCCGCCGCAATCACGTCCAGATAGGGCAGGGCGGGTTTCACCATGATCATGTCCGCGCCTTCTTCGATATCGGCCTCGATCTCGCGCATGGCTTCGCGCAGGTTGGCGCCATCCATCTGGTAGGAGCGGCGATCTCCGAACTGGGGCGCGGAGTCGGCCGCCTCGCGGAAGGGGCCGTAGAAGCCGGAAGCGAACTTGGCCGCATAAGAAAGGATAGGGGAGTTGGGCAGGCCGGCCCCATCGAGCGCCTTGCGGATGGCGGCTACGCGGCCATCCATCATGTCGGATGGCGCAACGATGTCAACCCCGGCACGGACCTGAGAAACCGCGGTCCGGGCCAGCAGTTCCAGAGTAGCGTCGTTGAGAATTTCGAATTCCTGCCCGGCGGTATGGGCCGCGGCCAGCGCGTCGATGGCCTTCATTTTGTCTTGAGGCTTAACGGCCAGAGCAGCCATGGAATTCTTCGCTGCCGCTCCCAGCGATTGCGGGGATCGGGGAGTGCGCACAACGCCGCAGTGTCCGTGAGACATGTATTCGCACAGGCAAACATCGCCCATGAGGATGAGGTCAGGCACTTCGCGCTTGAGGGCTCGGGCGGCTTGTTGAACGATTCCGTTTTCCGCCCAGGCTCCGGTGGCTACTTCGTCCTTGGCCTCAGGCAACCCGAAGAGGATGACGGCGGGAACGCCCAGCGACGCAGTGGTTCGCGCTTCTTTCACCGCTTCATCCACGGAAAGATTGAACACGCCCGGCATCGACCGGACTTCCTTGCGCACACCCTCGCCCGGGCAGACGAACAGCGGGTACACAAAGGCCTCAGGGGTGAGCCGGGTCTCGCGCACCAGGGTGCGCAGGCGCTCATTCTGGCGCAGGCGGCGGAGGCGGGTGACCGGGAAGGTCATGGGGTGATTCTAGCAGGACGACCGCCTTCAGTCGTCGGTCTTCAGTCGTCCGTCTTCGGCCAACCAATGCAACCCCCGACGACTGAGCGACGACCGACGACTGGTACTAAAGTAACGCTTTGTCTTGCCCGAAACGGACCGGCTGCAACCTCAGCCACTAAAATGCGGAATATCTAATGATCTCGGGGCGCCAATGGCGGATCGCCGGCATCGTCGGCATAACACTGGTATATGCCAGCGTGTCGTTGAGCATGCCGGCCGGGTTCGGCTTGCTGGCCTTCGGTGATATTGTCCAGTTTTCATTGCTGTTTATTGCCTTCCTGCTCATGGTGGCGAACGCGGTTTCGACCCGCGGCCAGGTTCGGTTGTTCTGGGGGCTGATGGCGCTGGGCTGTCTGTTGTGGTCAACGAACCTGGGCTTGTGGACGCTGTACGAGGTGATCCTGCGACGCACGATTCCGGATCCCTTTATTGGGGATGTCGTCCTCTTTGTGCACGTGGTCCCCTTCATGGCGGCGGTGGCCTTGCGTCCCCACCTGTCGGATGAAAAAAAACTCTACTTCAGCACCTTGACCTTTCTGATGCTTTTGGTGTGGTGGGTTTTCCTGTACGCCTTCATTGTGTTTCCCGACGAGTACGTAGTGCTCAACGTTGCTCTCTACAGTCCCCACTATGATCTGCTTTATCTGGTGGAAAATATGGCATTCCTGGTGGTGCTGGGCATACTGGCATGGAATGCGCGGAACTCCTGGAAACAGATCTACCGCAACATGTTCGTGGCTTCGGGACTTTACGCGGTAAGTTCGCTGGTACTGAATGGCGCCATCGCTCGCGGGCAATATTACACCGGCAGCATCTATGACATCCCGCTCATTGCTTCAATTGGCTGGATGATCGGGGCCACTCTTCTGGCTCGGGAATTGAAGCCTCCTTCTGAACCCGCGCCGTCAGAGCTCTCGCGCTGGCAAATGCTGGCGCCCCGGCTGGCCATGCTGGCCATGCTTTCGCTTCCGCTGATGGGATATTGGGCGTGGTTTCGCGACACCTCGCCGCCCAATCTGCGCCAGTTCCGCCTGCTGGTCACGCTGGCGGCGATGCTGGTGCTGGGCATGTTCGTATTTCTTCGCCAATTCCTGATGGACAGGGAATTAGTGCGGCTGCTGGAAGAATCGCGCTCCAGCCTGGAAAATATGAAGCGGCTGCAGACCGAACTGGTGCAGCGAGAGAAACTGGCATCGCTCGCCCAACTGGTGTCAGGAGCGGCGCACGAGATCAACAACCCCCTGGCTGCGATCCTGGGATATTCCGAGTTGCTGGCAGCGCAGGCGGGTCTGGAATCGGAGCAGGCCAGCATGGCGCGCAAGATCGGACAACAGGCCAGGCGGACCCGGGAACTGTTGTCCAGCCTGCTCAGCTTTGCCCAGCAGTCGCCCGGAGAAAAGACGCTGCTGGATATGGGATCGATCGTACAACGCGCCTTGCAGATGAAAATGCTGCGCACGGAAAACAAAAGCATTCACCTGGAGAGCCGGATTGCTCCCGGGCTGCCGCAAATCTGGGGGAACGTCAATCAGCTCTTCCAGTGCTGCGTGGAAATTATCGGAAACGCAACCGACGCTCTGGAAGAGGTGGGCGGTGGGACTCTTTCGGTGAGTGTGCTGGAGGAGGGCGACGAACTGGTCATGGAGTTTTCCGATTCCGGCCCGGGCATCCGGGACCCGCAGCGCATTTTCGATCCTTTCTATACGACCAAGGCGGTCGGCAAGGGCATGGGACTGGGTTTGAGCGTCACTTATGGCGTCGTCCAGGACCACCAGGGACAAATCAGCTGCGAGAACCGCCCTGAAGGTGGAGCGGTTTTCGTACTTCGCTTTCCCGCGGCGAACCAGCCGGCGCCGAAGATGGCCGGAGCCGCTCAGGCCTAGGGCTGGTTTCTGGTTTCGATGCGGCGGGTCGTGGAACTCTGAGAACCGAGAACTGAAATCTGAAATCTGAATTTCGTTTTTCCCCAGTCACCCTCCGCTGCCCACGGTATTCGCCCAGGAATCTGAAATCCAGCTCCGAAATCTCAAATTCATATTCTGGACAACCGGAACCCGCGACGGTATCCGCCCCGACGTACGGCCCTTCTTGTAACATGAAGGCGATGCCGTCCGCTCTCATCCACAGCAGCGCCCGGGTGCTGGAGTTTGAGTCTCTGCTCGATCTGATCCGTGGATACGGATCTTCGCCCCTGGGGCAGGAGCGGGCCGCTGCGCTGGCTCCATCCGTCGATCGCCCCTGGATTAAAAATCAGCACCAGCTCACCAGCGAAATCAGGGAATTCCGCCGGGCGGGAGGGCGCTTCGAATTCTCCGGACTGCTGAACATCACAACTCCAGTCGAGAAGGCGCGCATTGCGGGCGCGGTCCTCGAAACCACCGAGATTCGCGATGTGGTGCTGGTGATTGACCGCGCGGCCGAGTGGCTGGAAATCGCTCTGAGTCCGCCGGCGGCAATGAAAGCGGCGTGGACCGCGGTAGCTGAGCTGTCATCCGGGATCATCGACTTCACCGAATTCCTGCGCGGCTTTCGCAACAAGCTCCAGCCTGACGGCACGCTCGAAGACCGCGCTTCGCCGGAACTGGCGCGAATCCGCCGCGAGATTGAACGGCAAAAGCGGACGATCCAGGAGTCGCTGCGAGGCTATCTCCGCCGCCTGGCCGAAGGGGGCGCGGTGCAGGATGAGCTGATCACGATCCGCGGCGAGCGCTTCGTGATCCCCATTAAGATCGAGCAGAAGCGCCGCGTGCAGGGCGTAATTCACGGCGCCAGTTCCAGCGGGCAAACCGTCTTTGTCGAGCCGTTCGAGACCATCGACCAGAACAATGAACTGGTGCGGCTGCTCGATGAAGAGATGGCTGAGATTCACCGCATCCTGCTGGAGATGACGCGCCGCATCGGCGAACACTCCGCGCTCATCCTGAAAGCTGTGGACGTGCTGGGCGAACTGGAGCTGCAATTCGCCAAGGCCCGCTTCGCCGAAGAGTACGGCTGCGTGCCGGTCCTGATGTTGGGGAACGATTCCGTGAGCCAGCAAGAAGCACGTGGGGACAGCCGCTCCTTCGACTGCGCTCAGGACAGGCCCCGGCTGTCCGGGCCGAGCCCTGCTCGGCTGGTTTTGATCAAAGCCCGCCACCCGCTCCTGCAGCGCAACCTGAAGGCAAAGGGCGGACACGTCGTTCCGGTCAGCATCGAGCTCGAAGGCGAACGCCTGGAACTGGTCATCACCGGTCCGAACACTGGCGGAAAAACCGTGGCCTTGAAGACGGTTGGCCTGCTGGCCCTGATGGCGCAGTCCGGCATTCCCGTCCCCGCGGACCGCGCCGAATTGCCTGTGTTCGACGCCGTGCTGGCCGATATCGGCGACTACCAGTCCATCGAACAGAACCTTTCGACGTTCTCCGCCCATGTCACCAACATCGACTTCATCTCGCGAACCGCCACGGCAAACTCACTTGTGCTGCTCGATGAACTGGGCTCCGCCACGGATCCGGAAGAAGGCGCGGCGCTGGCGGTCGCCATTGCCGAGCACTTCCGGCGCATCGGCTGCGTGACGGTGATCTCGACGCACCACACTTCGCTGAAGGTTTTCGGCGCCAATACGCCGGGCGTGGTGAATTCTTCGGTGGGATTCGACGAAGCCACTCTGCAACCTACTTACGAATTGAAGATCGGCGTGCCGGGAGCTTCGGCGGGCATCAACATCGCGCAGCGCCTGGGGCTGAATCCGTCCATCATTGAGGCCGCTCGGTCAAAGCTGGGCACGCAGGCGCGCGATGTTGGCCAGTTTCTCGACAGCCTGCATGCCAACTTGCGAGAGGCTGAGGCCGAACGCCTTCGCCTGAAGGCACGCGAGCAGGAACTGGAACGCGAAAAGGCGAATCTCGCGGCCGAGGGGCGGAAAGAGCAGCAGGCAAAGATCAAGGAGATGGAGAGAAAACTCGAAACTCTGTTGCGGGATTTCGAGTATCAGGCGCGGGAGATGGTCAGCGCGATCGAAGACCGGGCCGCGTCGCAAAAGCTGTCCAAAGACGCCGAGCGGCGCATTGCAAAGCTGCGGCGGGAATTCGGCGAGCAATTCGATTCCACCGTGGTAGCGCACGCCACCGGCGCCGACCGGGGTGATCCCAATGCGCAACCGCAGGTGGTAAAGCATGTTTCCGAGGGCGACACCGTAAAACTCAAGTCCGTGGGCCGGCCTGCCGTGGTGAGCCGGCGCATTGACGAGAATCATTTTGACGTCGAAATCGGCGCCATGAAAATGAAGATCGCGCGGGACGACATTGCGGAAGTGTTGTCGCGGGCAACTGATTCTCCGGTCAAAGCAGCCCGGGCGCGCGGAATTTCGGTGTCGCTGGAAAAAGAAGATGCCAGCGTGCCGTCAGAGATCAACGTCATCGGGCGCACCGTGGACGACGCCACCCGCGAGGTAGAGAAATTCGTCGATCGCGCGTTCCTGGCCGGATTGCCGCGAGTGCGCGTAGTGCACGGCAGCGGCATGGGAATTTTGCGCAAAGCGTTGCGGCAGTATTTGCAGAAGCATCCCCACGTGGAGTCAGTGACGGAGCCTCCGCAAAATGAAGGTGGCGGCGGGGCAACGGTGGTGGAGCTGCGGGTCTAGATTTCCGGTGGTATAGGGGTGCTTCGACTGCGGAAGAGCGGTCGCAAGCGACCGCTCTTCCTCCGCTCAGCATGACAGGGTTCCAGATTGGGACAGATTGAAAAGCTTGTGACGTCCGTCACAGCCAGCTGTTCTCATCACCTCCTACCCTGTCATCCTGAGCGAAGCCGCTTCTTCGCTTGCGAAGAAGCGGAGAGTCGAAGGACCCCTATACCCTCATGTGCCCTCGGCCAACGTATTGCGTGTACATCATGGGCAGCCTATCCGGCACCCTGTACATTGGGATGACAGGCAACCTGCACAAGCGGGCCTTCGAGCACAAATTCCATCACATTAAGGGTTTCACCGACGATTACGATGTCGAGCGTCTGCTCTATTGGGAATCTTACGATGACGTTCATAAGGCGATTGATCGCGAGAAACAGCTGAAGGGTTGGCGTCGGGAAAAGAAAATTGTGCTGATCGAATCCATGAATCCGCAATGGTTGGACTTGAGCAGAGACTGGTACCCGTGGATGAAAGAGTGCGAGGGAGGTAGGGGTGCTTCGACTGCGGAAGACCGGTCGCGAGCGACCGCTCTTCCTCCGCTCAGCATGACAAAAAGTAAGTAGGCTTAGTTTTCCGCTGCCATCAACCGGATAGCAGTTTCTTCCACAGCTTCTCCACAGCAATCTGCTTCCGGTATATTCAAGTCAGCGGCTTTCAGCCTCACAATTCCTGCGGACAGCTATGCCCCAACCATGACCGACTCCAGCGACTTCAAGGAAACTGTCAAGCTGCAGGCGGACATCGTTCGCATTGTCGGTGACTACGTCAAGCTGAAGAAGGCGGGGGCGCAGAACTACTCCGGGCTTTGTCCCTTTCATAACGAAAAGACGCCGTCGTTTTCGGTGCATGCCACGCGGCAGTTTTATCACTGTTTTGGATGCGGTGTTTCCGGCGATGTGTTCAGTTTTGTGCAGAAGATCGAGAACATTACGTTCCTCGAAGCGGTGAAGGCTGTGGCTCAGAAGCTGGGCATTGCTTTGCCCAAGGCGACGTTCTCGAGTCCGGCGGAGGCCAGGGAAGCCGGGCTGCGAACCGTTCTGCTTGACGTGAATGAGCGGGCCTGCGGGTTTTTTCAGGAGTATCTGAGGCGGCCGGAAGGAGCACATGCCCGCGAGTATCTGGCGGGGCGCGGACTGAACGAAGACGTCATCAAAGCCTTCCGGATCGGGTTTGCGCCGGATTCAGGGTTCCTTTTGCGCGACCGGCTGCGGGGTGAGTTCGAAGAAGATGTGCTGAGGGAAAGCGGCGTGTTCGCGTGGAAAGAGGAAAGCAGTCGTCAGTCGTCGGTCGTCGGTCGTCAGCAAGACACCAGGTCCCTCGACTCCGCTCGGGATGACAGGGCGGAGATGGGAGCTCAAAGTGATTCCGCGAGCGATCTTAAGCCAACGACCAACGACCAAAGGCCAACGACCGCAGCTATCTATTCGAAATTTCGCAACCGGGTCACGTTCCCCATCACCAACGAGTCCGGGCGCGTGATTGCCTTTACCGGGCGCACTCTTTCGGCCGATGAGAAGGCTGGACCAAAATACTTGAATTCGCCGGAGACGGCGATCTACTCCAAGTCGCGGGTGCTGTTCAATCTCGATAAGGCGAAAGAGGCGATCCGCAAATTGGATTACGCCATCCTGGTCGAGGGGCAGATGGACTGCGTTTCGGTGTATGCGGCGGGGTTCCACAACGTGATCGCCAGCTCGGGGACGGCTTTTACCGAACTGCAAGCCAGGTTATTGGGGCGTTTTACCAAGAATGTTGTGGTTAATTTCGATCCGGACACGGCGGGGGCCAAGGCCACCGAACGTACCCTCGGCCTGCTGGTGGAGGAAGAGTTCCAGGTAAAGGTGCTTACCCTGGAATCGGGCTTCGATCCTGACCTGTTTATCCGGCGCAAAGGGAAAGAGGCATACGCCGGAGCGCTGAAAAATTCGCAGAAGTATTTCGACTATCTTATCGAACGGGCGCGGGCGCAGTTCCCGGTGCGCAGCGCCGAGGGCAAGGTGAAGGCGGTGAACTATCTGCTGCCTCACATCCAGCGTGTGCCCAGCCGCATTGTCCGGGACGAACTGGCAAAGGAGATGGCGCAGAAGCTGGGTATCGACTCGGCGGTGCTGCGCCAGGAGTTGAAGCATGCTGCGGCCAACCGCTCCACGGCCACCCTGAAGGCTGGGGCGGAGGTCCAGATCACGGATGCGGAAAAGATACTGATCCGGGCGCTGGTTTCGGCCACTGAGATTCAGACCTCGGAAGAGCATCTTTCGGCCCGCGACGGGGCGGAAGAGGAGTTCGATCCCTGCCGCCAGGCCCAGTTCGTCCTCAAGAGCGAACTCCTGCATCAGGGCGTGGCCGCCGAATCGCTGATCGAAGTGCTGCTCCGGTCTGAGGCCGTGCATGTCACGGACCTGCCCCTACCCGAGGGGGATCGCAACCTGCTGGCTTCCATCCTCATGAAAGACGACGAGGAGCTCTCCGCCGAGCGGCTGGAGGGCGCGGTACGGGCCCTGCGGCGCATCCAACTGAGAAGGAAGCTGGAGCGGGTGCAGAGGGAATTGCAGGTCACGCGAGGGCGGGAGGCCGGCCAGATACAGGCCCTTTTGGAGGAAAAGATGCGGCTCAAGCGGGCCCTGATGGACCCCAGTCTGGCCGATGAACCTCCCGCGGCAAGGCCGGCGTCGGACCCGAAAAACACTATGAAACTAAATGGAGTTCGATAACATCTAAATCAGGAGTTGACGGGAACATGGGCGGGGTGTGTCAAAAATCAGCATATCGCTGATGTCCGCTTAACCCCTCCGATGCTATAATTCGAAGGTTTGTGCCCGGCGCGCAGCTCGCCGCTTCACGTTCCCACCGCTAAAAATCGCTCTCTGTCCTTTCCGTAGGACGAAAAGAAGGTAATCCGTCTTGGCTCTTGACGACAAGTACGACGATATCAAAAAGCTGATCGACACAGGTAAAGAGAAGGGATATCTGACCTATGATCAGGTCAACGACCTTATCCCGCACGACGTGCATTCTCCCGAGGACCTGGACGATCTGCTGACCACCATTGGTACGCAGGGAATCGATGTGCTGGAGGGACCGAAACTTCCCTCCTCCGCGCTCGATAAGAAGTTTGAAGAAGAAGGAGAAGTCGGCGAGGACGTCGAACTCGACCTCACGCCCGGCGCTCTGGAAAAAACCAACGACCCCGTCCGCATGTATCTGCGCGAGATGGGAACTGTGCCCTTGCTTACGCGCGAAGGCGAAGTAGAAATCGCCAAGCGCATCGAGCGCGGGCAACTGCGGGTGCTCAAGGCGCTCTCCCGCTCTCCCATTGTTATTAACGAACTGCTGGCGATGGGGGAGGACCTTAAGAAAGGCGTCCGCTCCATCAAGGAAGTGGTCACCTTCGACGAGGAGGAGATCACTGACGAGATCCTCCAGAACCGCCTGAAGGAGTTCACCGGCAAGATCGATGACCTGGCCAAGGCCTACAAAAAGGCCAGCCATCTGATCGAAAAGTTCGCCACGGTTTCCCAGAAGAAGCGTCCCAAGGACTACCGCCGTGCTCGCCTGAACCTGGCGCGCGCGGTTGTAGCCGTTTCCTTGTGTGTCCGCAAACTGGGATTTACTAACGCCGAACGCAAGCGATTGATCGACCGGGTCAACAAGACGGTCGATACCATGCGGTCGCTCGACCGCCAATCCCAGAACCTGGAACGCAAGGCGGAAGCCACCCGCAGCGAAGAGCAGAAGAAGGACTATCGCCGCCAGTCGCGGTCGGTTCGCTCGGAGCTGGAAAAACTGGAGGGTGAAGCCGGAGTTTCCTTTCAGGAGCTCAAGCGGACCCAGCGGGAAATCATCCAGGGGGACATGGATGCGGAGCAGGCCAAGCGGGAACTGATCGAGGCCAACCTCCGCCTGGTGGTTTCCATCGCCAAGAAGTACACCAATCGCGGTTTGCAGTTCCTGGACCTGATCCAGGAGGGCAACATCGGCTTGATGAAAGCCGTCGATAAGTTCGAATACCGCCGCGGGTATAAGTTTTCGACCTATGCCACGTGGTGGATTCGGCAGGCGATCACTCGTGCCATTGCCGATCAGGCGCGTACGATTCGCATCCCCGTGCACATGATCGAAACCATCAACAAGCTGATCCGCACTTCGCGGCAGCTGGTGCAGGAACTGGGGCGCGAACCGACGTCGGAAGAAATCGCCAAGCGGATGGACATTCCGGTGGCCAAGGTGCGCAAGGTGCTGAAGATCGCGCAGGAGCCAATCTCCCTCGAAACGCCGATCGGCGAAGAGGAAGATTCGCATCTGGGGGACTTCATCGAAGACCGTGCTGTTGTTTCGCCCGCCGAGGCCGTGATCAATGTCAACCTGAAAGACCAGACTTCGCAGGTGTTGCGCACGCTGACTCCGCGCGAAGAAAAAGTCATCAAGATGCGCTTTGGCCTGGAAGACGGCTCGGAGCACACGCTGGAAGAAGTAGGCCAGTCGTTTGCCGTGACTCGCGAGCGCATCCGTCAGATCGAGGCCAAGGCGTTGCGCAAGCTGCGGCATCCTTCACGCTCGCGAAAGTTGCGGGCGTTTCTGGATGGAGTGCGCGACTAGGCCTCACCACCGAGACACTGAGGCACGGAGAAAATCCAAACGAATGAAGGGCACGGCTTCGGTCGTGCCCTTTTTCCCAAATCGGCAATCCATCCCAACATATTTTCGCCGCGATTGCCCGAAGGAACATTAGCCTCCATACAATGACTTTGCGCAGACAGAGTCTGGACGGTGTTGCCAGTGGGTACTGGACGATGTCTGTCAAACATTCGAGTGGCTGTCCAGCCACTAGGGTTCGAATCCCTCGCCCTCCGAGGTCACTTGAATATTGGGGATATTGCTTGACAGTGGGGTTTGGAGCGCTATCATATGCACTGACAGACATCGTCCAGTACGGTCTTAACCAGCCCCGGCTAACTAACCGGGGCTGTTGCTTTGTGGCGGGGGCGCTCGAACTGCAGCATCCCTGGCGCTCGCGGAAGCTGCGGGCGTTTTCTGGATGGGGTATGCAATTGGGCTTTCACCACGGAGACACCGAGGCACGGAGAAAATTCGGGCAATTTCTGTGTGGGTCGGACACTCCTGTCCGACCCACACCAACCCACACTGACGTCGGCGAAATCTTTCCTAGTTTTCCTTCCCTTTCCACAAAGAAGTCTCATCGTCCACAGTTTCTGCACAACTCAACGTTAATTTTCCGTTGCGTGTGATTCGGTATTCGCGCAGAGTGCTCACAGTGCAAACGTGAGATGCATTGAGCCTGTTCGCGACGGCAACAGAGCTGGCGGTGACCGGCGGTTCTCGAGGGTGAACCACCGGGAGGGTTTTTAGAAACGCGCTTCGGCGGGTTTCAGGAAAACTCGGGCGTTGCGGCCTCCTCAGAGAGTCCTTCCCTAAAAAGCAGGACTGACGCCGTTCGCTCTCGCAGTCGCCGCAGGACAATATCCGCGAATCTAGTATTCGCGGAGAGATCGTCAGCAGGGTGTGCCTGGCAACGTGTGCTCCTTTGAGAGTGCGGTTTCCCAAGGTCACACTTCGCCGCTTGATGCGGTGAGACCTGCGGGCGTGGCACTCACGAGCGATGCGGCCCAGGTGGCTGGCCTGGGCCGCATTTTATTTTGGACTTCCTGGCCGCGGATTTTCGCGGATTCACACGGACCAGGCGACTCCTGTCTTTCCGCCGACGCCACCATACTCATACTTGAAAATTCGCTTTTTGTTCTCCTATACTGACATAGTGTGCTGTCCCAGAAATACATGGAATATCGAAATGTAAGCGGCGCAGGTCGAGTTGGCTGACAGCAGGTCCCCCTTCGACTCCCCCTCGTGTTCACTCGGAGTTCGCTCAGGGCAGGCTCTCCACGGCGCTCGCTTCGCTCCGCTCCGGTCGGGATGACAAAGTCAGTTCAACGAATTTGCGGGACAGGACACTAGCACGCATGCGGCCGAAAAAATTCTCTTCGTTTCCAGTTTTCCGAAGATGCTGCGCGGCGTCCACAAGCGCCTCAAGGCTAGTATCGCCTTCGCGCCGCAAAGCTGACTCTATTTTCAGAGCACACGACCTTGGCAACTACTGACTACAGTCTCGCGCACAGCCTGCCGGCCAATGTTGAGGCCGAGCGCTCGATTCTCGGCGCCATCCTGCTCGACAACTTTGCTTACAACCAGGCGGCGGAGCATCTCAAGCCGGAAGACTTTTCTCTCGACTCCCATCGCCGCATTTACACCCGCATGATGGACCTGGCCGAGTCTTCCCGGCCCATCGACATGATCACGCTGGTCGAAGAGTTCGACCGCCACAAGGAACTCGAGGCCATCGGGGATGTGGGCTACATCTCCGGCCTGGTGGATGGCGTACCCGACCGGCCCAGCATCGAGCACTACATCAAGATCGTGCGCGACAAGGCTCTGTTGCGCGGACTGATCCACGCCGCCAACTCCGCCATTGCCCGCGCCGCCGACCAGAGCGACCCCGCCGAAGAAGTGCTCAACGATGCCGAAGCCGCCATCATGCAGCTCTCCGAGAAAGCGCATCGGGCGCGGCTTCATGGGCGTGCAGGAAATCGTCAAGGAATCTTTCGGGTCCGTCGATGCCCTGCTGCAGCGCGGCCAGCGCATCACCGGACTGGCCACGCACTACACCGATCTCGACGAAATGACCAGCGGGCTGCAGCGTTCCGACCTGATCATCATCGCCGCCCGGCCTTCCATGGGAAAGACGGCATTCGCCATGAACATCGCCGAAAATGCCTCCATCGAAGACCAGAAGGTGGTGGGCATGTTCTCTCTCGAAATGTCGCGCGAGGCGCTGCTGTTGCGGCTGCTGTGTTCGAAGGCGCGGGTGGACTCGCACAAGATGCGCACTGGCTCGCTGTGGCGCGACGATATGGACAAAGTGGTCCACGCCATGGACCAGCTGGCGCATGCGCCGATTTTCATCGACGACACGCCGGGCATCAGCCTGAGCGAAATGCGGGCCAAGGCGCGGCGCCTGCAGCAGTCCCAGGGCAGGCTCGATCTGATTATCGTGGACTACCTGCAGCTCATGTCCGGCGGAGGCAGGCGCTACGAAAACCGGACCCAGGAAGTGTCCGCCATCTCGCGCGGGCTCAAAGGCCTGGCCAAGGAACTCAAGGTGCCGGTGGTGGCGCTGTCCCAGTTGAGCCGGGCGCCGGAAAGCCGGGGCGGCGACCACCGTCCCCAACTCGCCGACCTGCGCGAATCGGGATCGATCGAGCAGGATGCAGATGTGGTGGCATTCATCTTCCGCGAAGAAGTTTACAAACCCGACGAACCCGAGCTGGACGGGGTCGCCGAGATCATTATCGCCAAACAGCGCAACGGCCCTACCGGCCGGATCAAGCTGGCTTTCGTCAAGCGGTCCACCCGCTTTGAGTCCATGGCCCAGGACGGCATGGGCTCGCCGGAATAAGGCCTCCCTGCTAGATCGACCTACAACTCCGCTTCCACAACCTGTGGAAAGCTTGTGGAAGCGAAGGTCCGTTCCATTTTGGGAACATCTGGCTGACCTTTGGCGGACTGACGGCTCGAGGCTAAAATCCCCCTAACCCACATGGATGAAGGCACTTAGTCCTACGCCCACTCCGGACGTCCAGAAATCTGCCGTTTCTCCCAAACTTGTACATGCTTTGGGATTTGCACATCCGAAGGGACATTGCCCTGGCGCCGGGCGCTGTGTCACAACGCTTTCTTTCGCCCCTTTTCGGGGCTCGCTCACGCCACGTCTTTCGCACGGCTTGCGCCGCGGGCTGTTTTCTTGTGCCGCTTCGCGGCTTTTTCAGGGCCGCTAATTCCCACTCTTTCTCGCGTCCAAGGTTGTGCCACAGCCTTCGAAGCCAACGGGAACGTCTGCGATCGGAGCAAGTCTTCTCGCGACAAACGAAAGCGCCCCAGACCCAGGTTTGAGTCTTGAGATGCCCGTCGAACAGCCCTCCCCCAGAACTGCTCAAGAACAAGCTAAATCGCTTGCGGTTCGGGGGTAAATGGCTCGGTGGTGCCAGAGTGACGGCACAATCGGGCTATTGGAGGGAAGCGGCTTGGTTTCGCGGAAGGCACATTGAACCGGGGAGGACACTGAGGGATTTCCGCTTCGGACTGCGCGCGGAGAAGTTTCCAAGCGGCATGAGGCTCCACATCTCCCAGCATCTTGCATGTGGAGCCTCAGCCATGACCACTGACGCATTGTGTCATCGGAAAAAGTTTCGCGGTTGAAAAAAAATCTGAAAGTCGGTTTACCGACGCGGACGACAAAATGTGCCTCTGGCCGGGGGCATGGCTATATTGCCCACAGATCGAGCCGGCGTGATCCGTGGTGGAGGGTCATCTAACGCTCTTGGAAAGAAACGCCGATTAGGCAGCGGGCGTCGCCCTGAGGGCGCAGGACCGTGCCTCGCCATTCTGCAGGCGCTGCGCCGGCGCTGCTCCGCTACCGCCCGGATCCGCCTGGGATCACGTCCTCCGAAACGCAGGCGGCGCCCTACTGTCGCACCGGCAAGAGAAAGTAAAAAACGGAGCCGCATTCCAGCTGGCTGGTGACGCCGATTTTGCCGCCGTGGGCTTCCACAATCGCGCGCGCGATGGCCAACCCCATACCCGTGCCCTGCACCCGGTAGCGCTGGTTCTTTCCGCGATAGAACTTGTCAAAAATCAGCCCCTGCTCCATGTCGTCAATGCCGGCCCCCTGGTCGGCGACACTCACCTCGAGACTGGCGCCTTTCAACTCGGCGGTGATCCGGATAGGGGACTCGGGCGGTGAGTACTTGGCGGCATTCTCCAGCAGCTGCACGAGAACTTCCCTGATCCGGTCCGGATCGAGGCGGACGGTAATCGCTTCCGGCACCCTGATCTCCACGGGATGCTTGCCCAGAACCTGTTTGACTTCGCTCAGCGCAGCCTGTACCAGCTCAAGCACGACGCAATCTCTGAGGTCGAGCTGGAATTCATGGGATTCAAGCTGGGCCACTTCCGCGGCTTCGCCGACCAGGCGGTTCAAGCGATCGCACTCTTCGTTAATGACGGTCATCAGTTCCCGTTGATCGTCCGGACCCAGGCCGGTGGGTGAGAGCAGGCTGGTGATCGAAGCCTTGATCGAGGTCAGCGGGGTGCGGAACTCGTGGGTGACGGAATCAAGAATGGCGGAGCGCAAGCGTTCGCCTTCACGCGCCCCTTCGGAACGGGCCATGATCTCCACCGCATTGGCGCGCTCGACCGCGATGGCGATCAGGCTGCCCACGGCCGCCAGGGTCTGGCGGGAAAGGTTGCCGGCAACGCCCATCGCGCCGACCGTCCGCACTCCCATCTTCAGCGGAGTGAAACTCAGGTTGCGGGCGCTGTCCACCACCGCTTCGCCGCGCGCAATGATGGATTTGAGTTGTTCGCTGTCCAGGCCCTGGACATCGACTCCCGAGCGATAGATGTTGCCCTTCTCCGGCACATAAACTACCGCGGCAGACACGCCGAACGATTCGACCACGTGTCCGGGGACCGCATTCAGCAGTTGCAGAACATTGTCCGCCGTCAGCAGTTGCTGGCTGAAGCTGTACAGGCGCTCCAGTTCACGGCGCCGGCCCACCGCCTCTTCGGTCTGCTTGCGGGCCCGATCGGACAATTGGCTGGCGATCACGGCAGTCGTCAGAAAAGAAAAAAGGGCAATCCAGTTCTGCGTGCCCGCGATGGTGAATGTATGCACAGGAGGAAGAAAGTAGAAGTTGAAAACCGTGGTCGCGAGGAACGCGGTAAAGAGCGCGTAGCGCAAACCCCATAGCGCGGAGACGATCAAGACCCAGATCAGAAGGGTGAGGGCCACAGTGGTGGGATTCACGCGGATGGCGGCGGTATAGACGTAAGCCACAAGGAACAGCACTGCGGCACAAGCCGCAAAACGGAGCGCCGCCCTGATCATCGTTCGGTTCACGAGCAAGGATTGTAGCCGAATATCGACAAATCGAGCGCCGTCCACGACAATAGGCGGCGATGACCAAGACCCCCGAACAATGGCTTGAGCACGCTGCGCCTGAAAAAAAAGGGGGCACGCTCAAGCTCTTTCTCGGATATGCGCCAGGTGTGGGCAAGACCTACAACATGCTGAGCGAAGCCATCCGGCGCAAGAGCCGGGGCGAAGATGTGGCCATCGGCATGGTCGAGACCCATGGCCGCAAGGGAGTCGTTGAACTGACCGAAAAACTCGAAACCATCCCCCGGAAGAAGATTGAATACAAGGGGACGATTTTCGAGGAAATGGACCTGGATGGAATCCTGGCCCGCAAGCCCGCCGTGGTGGTGGTTGACGAACTGGCGCACACCAACATTGAAGGCAGCAGAAACCGCAAACGCTATGAGGACGTCCTGCAGTTGCTGGATGCCGACATCGATGTATTGACGACCATGAATGTGCAGCACCTGGAGAGCGTCGCGCCCAGCGTGCAACGCATCAGCGGCATCACGGTGCGCGAAACCGTGCCGGACTGGGTAATGAAGCGGGTGCGGGAAGTGGTGATGGCCGACCTTACTCCGGAAGCGCTGCAGACCCGCATGCGGCGCGGCGATATTTATCCGCTGGACCGGGTGGAGAAGGCGCTCTCGAATTTTTTCCGTCCCGGAAACCTGATTGCGCTCCGGGAGCTGGCCCTGCAGGAGGTGGCGCAGGAGGTTGACCGCAGCCTGGAAAGCTATCTCGAGCAGGAGGGGGGAGAGCGCATCCTTGGCATACGGGAAAGATTTGCGGTCGCCATCAGCTCCAATCCCGCGGCGCAGCACCTCATTGCCCGCGCCGCCCGCATGGCCAAGCGGCTCGACGGGGAGTTATACGTGGTTTACGTGGACATTGGAGTGGACGACAACGACGCCAACCAGCGCACTCTGGCGTCGAACGTGCGGTTTGCCGAAGCCGTGGGCGCTCAGGTAGTCAAATTGAAGTCGCCGACGGTGGCCAAAGCCGTGGCCCAGTTTGTCCGGGAGAAACACATCACCCAGGTGGTGTTCGGCCATTCCCTGGTGAAGGGTTGGAAACGATACCTGTATCTGAATGCCATCCACAAATTTCTCCGGGACGCGCCCCCGGTGGACGTCCACATTGTCACCCAGCAGTCCTCTTAAACTTTCATGGCCGAGAAGAAACGCATCCTGGTGGTGGATGATGAAGCGCAGATCACGCGAGTGCTGCGCACTGCTCTCACCGGCAGCGGCTATGAAGTCCGCACCGCGAATGACGGTCATGCCGGCCTGAGGTCGGCGCGAGAGTGGCAGCCCGACCTGGTGATCACCGACATTTCCATGCCCAACATGAATGGAATCGAACTGTGCCGCCAGCTGCGCGCCGAGACCACGCTGCCGATCATCGTGCTGTCGGTGAAGGGCGAGGAGAAGACCAAGGTGGAGGCGCTGGACGCGGGCGCGGACGACTACGTTACCAAACCGGTCGGCATGGATGAACTTCTGGCCCGGGTGCGAAGGAACCTGGCGCGCGCCCAGCCCACCGAGGATCCGGCAAAGCGCACCATCGCCATCGGCGACTTCAAGATTGACGCGGACGCCTTCCGGGTTTCGGTCAAGAACAGCGAAATCCGGCTTACGCCGAAGGAATTCGAACTCCTGCTTTATCTGGCGAGACACGCCAGCCGGGTGGTCACGCATCGCGCCCTTCTTCTCGCCATCTGGGGGCCCAACAGCGTGGAACAGCCGGAACACCTGCGCGTGCTGGTGGCACAGCTGCGAAAAAAAATCGACTCTACGGAAACGCCGCGCTACATCATCACCGAACCCTGGGTGGGATACCGCTTCGAACCTGCCGGCACTGTTTGATCCCTTTGCTAATGCCATCGCGAACTACGTGGGGACAGCCGCCCCCGGCTGTCCGGCGGAGCGAAGCTCCGCTAGCCTTGGAACTCTTGCATAACGCCTGGTAGAACACCTGGCGAGCGGAGCTCGCCTGGACAGCCGGGGGCGGCTGTCCCCACGTGGCCGCGGCACGCCAGGCCGCGGATC
The DNA here is from genome assembly GCA_963790645.1 of Terriglobia bacterium. Lineage (GTDB taxonomy): Bacteria > Acidobacteriota > Terriglobia > Terriglobales > Acidobacteriaceae > JAIQFF01. The sequence continues at coordinate 83,630 of CAWBPS010000026.1, forward strand.
AACTCCCGCCTGCTCAATCGCTTAAGTCTCTTTACGATCTCTTTATGCACTTCTTACACAAACTTTACGGTCAAAACTATTCAATGCTATTGAGAAACGGCAATGCTTCACCTCGAGACAGTTAGTGCGAACGTGCTCATGCTGCTGGGGTGCGTTGTGGGCGTGGCATTCATGGTCCGTTTTCTGGTCGCCCTGACAGTCGATGGAAAGCAGGCATATTTCGAGCACACGGTGCGTCCAGGAGGGCTCCACTACGCCGCAGATCCGTCCCGGCACCGCGGGGCGGTTGCGAATTCCGCTTCCCAACTGGCGATTGGAGTGGTCCGAATTACCACGGCTCTCACCTGGAATGCCGGCAGCGGGCCAAAGGAAACAGCGTTGCGCCGGATGCATGCGGCGACCGCCGGCAAGGCCGGTCGAGAAGTTGGGGCCACAACCGAGCGCCGTTATCGCTCAGGCTGAGGCGGCGTACAAATCGGAGAATACCAGACATGCGAGACATCATTTTCGTTGCACTGACGGTTGCTTTCTTTCTGATTTCCATCGCGTATGTGAAGTTCTGCGATCGCATTCGCTGAGGTGAAATGACATGGATGCTGAATCAATCATCATGCTGATTGTGAGCGCGGGACTGATGGTCTATCTGCTGTACGCCCTGCTGCGACCGGAGAGGTTTTAATTCCAATGACGGCAAATGGCTGGCTGCAAATCATCGTGTATCTCGCCGTGATTTTGGCGGTGACCAAGCCCATGGGCGTGTTCATGGCGCGCGTGTTCAACCGTGAGCGTACCTTCCTCGATCCGGTGCTGCGTCCGGTGGAGCGCCTGTTATACCGCCTGACGATGGTGGACGAAGAACACGAGATGCGCTGGACGGAGTACGCCTTCGCCATGCTGCTGTTCAGTTGCGTCTCCATGCTGGTGCTGTATCTGATCGAACGTACGCAGCAGATGCTGCCCTTGAATCCCCAGAAGTTCGCGGCGGTCGGCGCCGACCTTGCTTTCAACACAGCGGCCTCGTTCACCACCAACACCAACTGGCAGAACTATGGCGGCGAGTCCACCATGAGCTATCTCACGCAGATGGCTGGACTGGCCTATCACAACTTCGTCTCGGCGGCGGTCGGCATTGCGCTCGCCATCGCGTTCATTCGCGGCATTTCGCGGCGGGAGAAAGACACCATCGGCAATTTCTGGGTTGACCTCACGCGGACTACGCTCTGGGTGCTGCTGCCGACGTGCATCGTTTACGCGTTGATCCTGGTCTCGCAAGGCGTGGTGCAGAACTTCAGACCGTACGACACGGTGAAGCTGGTCGAGCCGCAGCAAGTGCAGCGGGTCGCTGACGGAAAACCAGTTGTCAGCCCGGACGGCAAGCCGGTGATGGACACAGTCACGGACCAGGTAATCGCGCAGGGTCCGGTCGCTTCCCAGGAAGCAATCAAGATGTTCGGCACCAACGGCGGCGGCTTCTTCAACGCTAACAGCTCGCATCCTTTCGAGAATCCCACCCCGCTGAGCAACTACCTGGAGATGATTTCCATCTTCATGATCCCGGCCGGCCTGACTTACACCCTGGGCCGCATGACGGGATCGCCGCGCCATGGCTGGGCGGTCTGGGCGGCGATGGCGATTCTGTTCGTGTGCGGCGTGACTACGGCGTACTGGGCGGAAGCCAAAGGCAATCCCCTGCTCAAGGGAGTGGACCAACACGCCAGCCTGATGCAGTCCGGCGGCAACATGGAAGGCAAGGAAGTCCGCTTCGGCATTGCCGACTCCACGCTGTTTGCCACCATCACCACCGACGCCAGTTGCGGCGCCATCAACGGCTGGCACGATTCCTACACCCCGCTGGGCGGAATGGTGCCGCTGGCCAACATCATGCTCAGCGAAACCGTGTTTGGCGGAGTGGGCGCGGGCATGTACGGCATCCTGATCTACGTGGTGCTGGCTGTGTTCATCGCCGGATTGATGGTGGGCCGCACGCCGGAGTATCTGGGTAAGAAGATCGAAGCGTATGACGTGAAGATGGCCATGCTGGTGACACTGGTCTTCCCGCTCGTCATCCTGGCTCTTGCGGGCATTTCGTCGGTCAGGGGATTCGGCACTTCCAGCATAAGCAATCCGGGGCCCCACGGGCTTACGCAGATTCTCTACGCCTTCACCTCGATGGCCGGGAACAACGGTTCCGCTTTCGGCGGCCTGAACGGCAACACGCCCTGGTACAACATCGCCGGCGGAGTCACCATGCTGATCGGGCGCTTCTTCATGATCCTCCCCATGCTGGCGATCGCCGGCAACCTGGCGAAAAAGAAATATGTTCCGCCATCGCTGGGCACGTTTCCAGTGACCACTCCCCTGTTCAGCGTCCTGCTGGTGGGGGTGATTGTGATTGTGGGTGCGTTGACATTCTTTCCGGCGCTGAGCCTGGGGCCGGTTCTCGAGCACCTGTTGATGCAGGCCGGAAAGACCTTCTGAGGAGATATGTCAGAAAAAAAAGGCAAAGCGATTTGGGACTTGAAGATCGTGCGGGGCGCGGTCTGGGAATCGATCCTGAAGCTGAATCCCCGCAAGATGATGGGCAATCCCGTCATGTTCGTGGTGGAGGTGGGCAGCGTGCTGACCACAGTCCTGCTGGTCCGCGATGTGCTGCGTCATCAGGGACAGTTCGGCTTCAACCTCCAGATCACGCTCTGGCTGTGGTTTACCGTGCTGTTCGCCAATTTCGCCGAGGCCATGGCGGAAGGCCGCGGCAAGGCCCAGGCCGAGTCCCTGCGCAAGGCCCGGTCGGAGACGGTCGCGAACCGGGTGCTGCCCGATGGCAAGATCGAAAAGATCGCCAGCTCCAAGCTGCGCTCGGGCGATATGGTGTCGGTGTCGGCGGGCGAATTCATCCCGGGTGACGGAGAAATCGTGGAAGGTGTGGCCTCGGTGGACGAGTCCGCGATCACGGGCGAGTCCGCGCCGGTAATTCGCGAGGCCGGCGGTGACCGCTCGGCCGTCACCGGAGGCACGCGCGTGCTCTCCGACTACATCAAAATCAAAATTACCTCCAATCCGGGAGAAACGTTCCTCGATCGCATGATCGCGTTGGTCGAGGGCGCGGAGCGCCAGAAGACGCCCAATGAAATCGCGCTCAACATTCTGCTGGCGGGCCTGACGATTATCTTCCTGCTGGCCGTGGTCACCCTGCAGCCCTTCGCTATCTATTCCGGCTCGCCTCAAACGGTTTTTGTTCTGGTGTCGCTGCTGGTCTGCCTGATTCCCACCACCATCGGCGGATTGCTCTCAGCCATCGGCATCGCCGGCATGGACCGCCTGGTGCAACACAACGTCCTGGCCATGTCGGGACGCGCAGTCGAAGCCGCCGGCGACGTCAACACCCTGCTGCTCGACAAAACCGGCACCATCACCCTGGGGAATCGCCAGGCTGCGGAGTTTGTCTGCGCGCCGGGAGTGACCGAGGCCCAACTGGCCGACGCCGCGCAACTGTCATCGCTTCCCGATGAAACCCCGGAAGGCCGCTCGATTGTCGTCCTGGCCAAAGAACGCTACGGCCTTCGCGGACGCGACCTGGCGGCTCACGAAGCGCACTTCGTTCCCTTCACGGCGCAGACCCGCATGTCGGGCGTCAATCTGGATGGACGCGAAATCCGCAAGGGAGCTTCGGACGCGATTTCAAAATATATCTCCGCTGTCAACGGCAACGGCCTCCCCAAAGAAGTGCAGGCCACGGTGGAGCAGATCGCGCGCTCCGGGGGCACGCCTCTGGTGGTCTCCGAGAACAAGCGCGCGCTGGGCGTCATCTATCTCAAGGACATCGTGAAAGGCGGCATCAAGGAGCGCTTCAGCCAGCTTCGCTCCATGGGCATTCGTACCGTCATGATCACGGGCGACAACCCGCTCACCGCGGCTGCCATCGCCCGCGAAGCCGGGGTGGATGATTTTCTCGCCCAGGCCACGCCCAAGGAGAAGATGGACCTGATCCGCCGCGAACAGGCCGACGGAAAACTCGTTGCCATGACCGGAGACGGCACCAACGACGCGCCCGCGCTGGCCCAGGCCGATGTCGGCGTGGCCATGAATACCGGCACGCAGGCCGCGAAAGAAGCGGGCAACATGGTGGACCTGGATTCGAATCCCACCAAGCTGATCGAGATCGTCGAAATCGGCAAGCAGCTACTGATGACGCGCGGGGCGCTGACGACGTTTTCCATCGCCAACGACGTGGCGAAATATTTTGCCATCATCCCGGCCATGTTTGCCGGCACGTTTCCAGTGCTCAACGCACTTAACATCATGCATCTGAAGACGCCAGGGTCGGCGATCTTGTCAGCCGTCATTTTCAACGCGCTGATCATCGTCGCACTGATTCCGCTGGCGCTGCGCGGCGTTAAGTACCGTGCCATGGGCGCGGCCGCGCTCTTGCGCAACAACCTGCTGATCTATGGGATGGGTGGGATCATCATTCCGTTCATCGGCATCAAGCTGATTGATATGGTCATCACCCGGATCGGGATGGCCTAGATTTTCAGATTTTAGAATCTAGATTCAAGATTTAGGGCGCAAGAAGTAAGAATCAGATTAAGACTTTAAAGAGAGATCACCATGAAGAAGAACCTCCAGATTTCCGTACTGATGACCATCGTGACTACGGTTTTGCTGGGCCTGGTCTATCCCCTGGTGGTCACGGCGCTGGCGCAACTTTTCTTTCGCGACAAGGCCAATGGACAACTCGTCCAGCGCAACGGCACGGTGGTGGCCTCGCGCATCATCGCACAACCCTTCGTGGGCGCAGGATACTTTCACCCGCGGCCTTCCGCGGCCGGCAACGGCTATGACGCCACCGCTTCAGCCGGATCCAACCTGGGGCCCACCAATCAGAAACTCATCGACCGCGTGAATGCCGACGTGGCCACTGCCCAGGCAGAGAATCCCGGCAAGCCCGTCCCGGCCGATATGGTCACGACTTCCGCTTCTGGACTGGACCCCGACATCACCCCGGCTTCCGCCGAGTTCCAGGTGCCCCGGATTGCCAAGGCCCGCGGCATGAGCGAACAGGCAGTGCGAGCGATCGTGGCTCAGCACACTCTTGGCAGGCAATGGGGCTTCTTCGGAGAGCCTCGGGTCAACGTGCTGGAATTGAACTTGAGTCTTGATTCGCGCGTCGCGCTAGTGGTGAGATACAGAAATCCACCATCACAGCAAAAGATTTCCCGCTGAACTGAGCGCGGCGGCATGAATAGCCTCACGCTCTTCGGGCTTTTTGCCGTGACCGCGATGCTGGTGTGCTATGCCTTCGAGAATCGCAGCCGCTGGTTCATCCTGGGGTTCAGCGTGGCGTGTGTGCTGGGCTCGATTTACGGCTTCCTGCAGGGCGCCTGGCCGTTTGGAATTGTCGAGGGTATCTGGTCGCTGGTCGCGCTGCGGCGCTGGTGGCTGGCAGTGAAGGCGGCCTGATCTTAGTCGTCGGTCGTCCGCAAGAACGCAACTGAGGTTGTCGGCGCAGCTCGAATCCAAAGTGTTTTGGATTTAGCTAAGCTAGGAGCTAGGAGCCAGAAGCTAGAAGCTGCTTTATGTCAGATTCCCGCGTACCAGGCATAGCCTGCTTCGGGCGAGGCGGAGCCCAGACCCTTGCCGAACCCTTTCAGACTGTCGGCGACGGTCATGTGGGTGATAAACTTCACGCTCTTGTAGCCGAGCTGGCGCGGCAGGCGCAGCCGAAGCGGCCCGCCGTTGCCCACGGGAAGTTCACCGCCATTCATCCCATAGGCGAGAAAAGTCTGCGGATGCAAGGCATCGGCCATGTCGATGCTTTCCCACCACTCGGGATCGATCGAGAAATAAACAACGTATCGGGCTTGGGGGAGAACTCCCACAGCGTCCAACACGTGAGCGAGCGGCACTCCGATCCACTCGGCTATATACGACCATCCCTCTTCACACTGCAGCATGGTGATCTGGCTGCGAGACGGGTAGCTCTTGAGCTGATCGAGCGAAAACGAGGCCGGCCGGGCGACCATGCCGTTGACGGAGAGCCGCCAGTCAGCGAATCCTCCGGCCTGAAGCCGCTTGAACTCGTCATTCAGGGGCGGCATTTCGTTGGCCAGCGGAGGCTTCGAAATCTGGCTCCGGGGAAACTCACGGGCCAGTGAATGCCTGGTCAGCAGCCGCTGGGAAGCATATGTCAGGGTTTCGCCGAGGCCGTAGATTCCACCGTGATCGGGCGGGACCAGTCCAAACTTCTGCGCCATGCGCGCAGCCACGCCCAGGCCCGCTACGCCCACCGCGGCGGCGATTCCGCTTGTCATCAGTTTGCGCCGCGACAGATCTCGAGATGACGACTCGCTCATGTGCGCTCCATATGTTCACCGGCGCGGCCCGTGATCATCGCCCGCATGCGACTCCTGAATCCGGCAAGAAAAACCATCACCACGTGGACCAGCAGGAAGAGGAGCAGTGCCAGTGAGACGAAAAAGTGAAGCGTGCGGGCGGATTGCTGGCCGCCGAGCCAATTGACGGTCGCCGGAACCGCGGAAACAAAAGCCGGAGACATCGCCAGTCCCGTCCAGATCACCAGGGGAAACAGAACGAAGATCACGAACAGGTAGGCGAGGCGCTGGAGCAGGTTATACGACCAGGCTCCTCGCGCGCTCGGCGGCGCGAAGCGCAGCTGGTTTGCGACTGCCTTGAAGAAGACCCGCCACGAAAGATCGGCCTTATGCGGGAGCAGGTTTTTCCGCAAATGTCCCGTGAAAAAGCTGGAGATTACGTAAAGTAAGCCGGTCAATACCACCACCCAGGCAGCCTGAAAGTGTAGATACCGGCTCCAGCCGTTCTGGTCGGGCAGAACGTAGCCGTACCCGGTCGGCACCAGTGATCTCGAGGCCGGGACCGGCAGCTTGAACAACGGCGGAGTCAATACATTGCCGGATTCCCCCCAATAGAAGCGAGGGTGAGAGATCACAAGTTCAAATCCGCTGACCAGCAGGGCAAAAAAACAGAGGGTGGTGATCCAGTGAGTGACGCGCACCAGGAGAGAGTGCCGCGGAGTCAGCGCCGCGGCGGGGACGACCGAACCGGCACTCGAGACGCAAACCGCATCGCTCACACCGCGATGGTACCACGCGCCCGCAAGTCGGGGACGCGGTGTGGAACGGGGGGTGGTGGTTGCGGCATCTTGCTTTCTTCCGCTGTTTGGTCGGCGGTCCCCGAAGTTGAGGCGGAAGGTGATGAAGCTGGCTGGATCTGGAAACCGAAGTGAAGTCATGGTCGGCCCCAGCAGACGATTTTCGAATTTTCCGACAGGTTGGGCTAGCGCTCTCAGGGGTTCATGATTGAATCAAAGAGATAGTCGGGCGTGGCAGCGATGGTCGAACCATTGCACAACATTCGGTTTGCAACCCCAACGCTCCAGGCGTTTGAACAGTTGGCGGGCATGCCCCTGGAGCAGGGCGCAACGTAGAAAAGCAGCAGGCCGGGCCTGCGGGTTTCGGAACCTGACGTGATGCCTTCCGCTCCTTTTTGAGACCACAAAACTCGGGAAACCCTAGGGTCTGTAAGCAGTTACATGCTTGGCACACCGGGTTACTCGTGGTGATGGCAAGCATAGCGGCCGGGCCTTAGCCATCCGCCCTGGAATCGGCATTCGTTGACTTGCGGTCGGTGCGGCTCTACGATGGCCGCAGCAAAAAAAGGGGTATCTCCCCATGGCGGATCGAGCGGTCGGCCACGATTATCTGGTTGGGCAATCGCTGGGTCACTATCGCGTCCTCGAGAAGGTCGGCGAAGGCGGCATGGGGCAGGTTTATCGCGGCCGGGACGAGCACCTCGCCCGTGATGTTGCCATCAAAGTGTTTCCTCCCGGCATATTGCTCGAGGAGAACGAGCGCAAGCTTTTCCGCAAAGAAGCTCAGACGCTCTCGCAGCTCAACCATCCCAATATCGCAACGATTTATGACTTCGACACGTTCGAAGGCGTTGATTTTCTTGCCATGGAGTACATCGCCGGAGAAACCCTCAGCGATAAAGTTGCGTCTGGGCCGCTATCTGAAAGAGATATCTCGCGCCTGGGGACGCAATTAGCCGAGGGTCTGGTGGCGGCGCATGCGGCAGGAGTCATTCATTGCGATATCAAGCCGGGAAATTTGCGGGTCACCCAGGACGGCCGGCTGAAGATATTCGACTTCGGACTGGCCAAGGTCATTCGTCCTGCAAGATCGGAGGTTACGACGGTGAGCATCAGTGACTCGCCGTCCGTCGCCGGAACTCTGCCCTACATCGCCCCGGAGCAGATCCGGGGACAGTCTCTCGGTGCGCGCACTGATATCTACGGGGTCGGAGCAGCCCTTTATGAGATGGCCACCGGAAAGCGGCCTTTCTATGGCACGGCCCGCCTGGAAGTCATAAATGCCATCATGCACGAACCGCCGGTTCCACCTGGCACGGTCAACCACCACGTGTCGTCTCAGCTGGAGATGGTGATTCTGAAGTGCCTGGAGAAAGACTCGGAAGACCGCTACGCCACTGCCGCCGACCTGCTGGTCGATCTCCGCGCCCTGCAGCGTCCGAAGAGTGAGTCTTCGCGCTTTCGCGCGCCCGCGCGCCGCCCCGGATTGAAGGGAAAGTGGTTCGCTGCCGGGGCCGCAATCATCCTCGCTCTTGTGTTGGCTGCGGTGCCGGTTGTGCGGCAACGATTTAAAGGCTGGCTGGGAATTGATCCCATCCCTTCTGAAAGGCTGGTCGCGGTGTTGCCATTTACCGTGCTGGGCCAAGACCAGCTGGCCACTCCATTCAGCGACGGCTTGACCGAAACTCTGACGGCGAAGCTTACCCAGCTGACAATTGATCCCACATTTCAGGTGATTTCCGCGCCGGAGATTCGACACAAGCGGGTGACGGCGTTAGAGGAGGCGCGAAACGAATTCGGAGTCACCATGGTGCTGGAAGGCAATCTGCGCCGGTCAGGCGACAACCTGCGGATCAACATTGCGCTGGTGGACACGCGCACGCACCGCCAGCTGCGGGCTGCGAGCCTGACCGTCCCCGCCTCCGACCCTTTTGCCGTGCAGGACGAAGTGGTCAGGGCGGTCGTGGGGATGCTGGATCTCGACGTCCCTTCCGACGAGTTCCAGAAACTGGAGACGCACGGCACCCAGTTGGCAAGCGCCTACGACCTGTATCTGCAAGGCCGCGGCTACCTGCAGAACTACGACAAGCCGGAAAACATCGACAACGCGATCCGAGCTTTCAGCAGTGCCTTGGAGATTGATCCGAAATACGCATTGGCTTATGCGGGCCGGGGCGACGCCTATTGGCAGAAGTTTGAGGATCAGCACGAAACGCGATGGGTGGACGCCAGCCAGCGGGACTGTGAACGCGCCGTCAGCCTGAGTAATGGACAGGCAGCTGCCCGAGTCTGCCTGGGCAGGGTGTACCGCGGCACCGGGCGCTACCGGGAAGCTGCGGCAGAATTTGAGCAGGCTATCGAGCAGGAACCGACCAATGATCGTGCCTATGTGGAGCTTGCCACCACCTACAGCCGTCTGGGCAACCCTGCGCAGGCCGAAGCCACCTATCGCCGCGCCATCAAACTGCGGCCGCGTTATTGGGCCAGTTACAACTGGCTGGGAGTGTTCTATTATCAGCGCGCCCAATATCGGGAGGCGGCGGAGATGTTTGAACAGGTCGTAGCCCTCGCCCCGGACAATGCGCGGGGCTTGTACAACCTGTCTGCCGCGTATGTGGGTGAGGGCCGTTACAACGACGCCATCACCGTTTTGGAACACTCGATCGCGGTTCGCCCAGAGGCCACGGCCTTCACTGACCTTGGCAATGCCTACTTCTACCTGCGGCGATTCCAGGAAGCCACCTCAGCCTATGAACAGGCGGTCAAGCTCGACCCCGGGGACATGCTTCTTTGGTGGAACCTGGGCGACGGCTACTATTGGACCCCTGGAAAACGAGGCCAGTCGGCTAGCGCTTATCAACGCGCCATCTCTCTGGCGGAAAACAAGCTCACAATTAATCCGAAAGATGCCTACGCACTGGGCATCCGTGCAATCTGTCATGCCATGCGAGGTGAAAAGAAACCTGCCCTGGAATCGCTGCAGGGGGCACTGCAGCTGACGCCGGACGATCCAGAAACCCGATTCAAGGCGGCGCTGATCTACAACCACTTTGGCGATCTCCCCGAGACCCTCAGTTGGCTGGAGAAGGCTACCTCGGTGGGATTTTCACGCACGACGATTCGGGATACACCCGACTTCGATGATCTACGCAACAACGACCGGTTCCAGAAGTTGCTCGGTACAAAATAGCTCGCTGGGGAGGATGAAATGGCTATTCCAATGAGACGGCCTGAAGAAGAAATACGAGAAGTGACAGTGGAAAATGCACGAGAAGTGAGGGTGGAAATTAGCGTTGAGGGTGGGACCATTTCCGTTGATTCCGGAAAGGATCCATTCTGGGTGAGTAAGCAAAAGAACGAGGAGGTAAGGTGGATTTTGAAGGGAGAAGGAGATTTTCTCGTCGACTTCAAAGATGATTCCCCGTTCTACGAGTCGCAATTCAGCAAGGATTCTCCAGTATCGGGACTGGTCCGCCGCGACGTCCTCCCAAACGATAAACGTGTTTACAAGTACACGGTGTATATCAAAGATTTGAAGGAGCTCGATCCCGGCGGAGGCGTAAGACCGTAAGGACTGCCCGTCTCTTGGCGGAACAATTGCTGTAGAAAACTACGGCCGCGGCAAAGTTATCCGCGGTGCGTCGGAGGTGTTGTGTCGACGTCAAACTTGGTTTTTGATTGCGGCGCATTGCGGTTTAGGATTGAACTAGATCGATTGGTCGGGGCGCGCGGATTTGAACCGCGGACCCCCTGCGCCCAAGTACTGGTCGCACCGAGAATCAACACTTTAGCGTCGTTTAGATGTGCTGAGATTCACTAGCAAAAATGCGGGTTCCCGCACTCAACCCCAACTTGTAACTCAACACGTCCAAGCAGCCACTGGGCACAATTTTGGGCACAGTCTGGCGGTCATGCCCCTAACGTCCAAATTCAAATTCGCGTCGTGGCGATGCTTCCCGTCCAAAGTTGGACAGCCCTCCGAAGGTGACGCGCGGTCGGGGGGGGGTTCGCCCGACGTTGTCCAGCCCTCCGGAGGTCGCCGAGCGCAACGACCGATTTCCGTCTCTTCGATTGGAAAAAAATTAGAAAAGATGGAAAGACATCGGTAATCGGTCACGTTGTCGCTCCTCAGGAAGGCCTCTGCGTTTGAATGGAGTACTTCGCTTCCAAAGTACGACGACGCTGCTCGTCCATCGCTGCCAGAATCTGGGAGAGCGTTGTAGCCAGGGTGAAGCACATTTCCGCGTCGGGCTGCTGAAAGTCGGTCTTTCCGAAGTGAACGATCCTGTTCCGCTTGTGAAACAACTCTTTGACGAAGAACTCCTTCGGTGAAGCAGCACTCTCGGCAGCTGGATACCGCGCATGCACGGCTTGCAGGAGCGCGCTGTTCTGGGACAGAAATAAATTGAAGGGTTGTCCGGTGAGCAGGCTAGAAACCTTGTCGAGCCGGGCCGCAACGGTACGTACATCGTCCCGCCACTGCTCTTCCCAACCGTCGTCGTCTGCATCGTTCGGGTTCCTAACCAACATCACGTCGATCCGATTCCATCTCATGAACAGATACACGAGTTCACATTCGACAGCCATCGCACCTAGAACGATTGTCAGGGTCCAGTCCCCGTTCTTCAGTTCCGTCTCAGAGCGGCCCAGAATAGCCATACCGACGACGTTGCCCAACGGCTCCACGAGCCAAATGGTTAAATGACACTTGGGGCACTCAGTACTCTTAGGCAATTGCGTGCCGCTGACATTGACGAGGAACGTCTCGCCGCAGCCGCACGTCACAGGAAAGGAAAATTTCATTCCGTGATTCTCTCAAAACTGTGACCAGCCCGAACACCTGTAGGTGCCCGCACGGAAGGGGTCGCCGTTATTTCCTCGCCGCAAACTTCAGAAACGCCTCTGCTTCGTGCGTGATGAGTTCCTGAACGCCGCGACTACTCAGGAAGCGCGGCGCGGGCTGCTTTCTTATTCGCGCCACAGAATACCGAGCAGGCCGAAGCACAGGTTTGGTGCCGTTGAAGAACAACTGCCAGAGTGCCTGGTGAAGCGACCCGAGAAAAGCAAAGAGCCGCTGCAATTCGAGGTTGGTTCCCTTGCTGAATAGTGCGGCCACTTCTGCCTGGTCAGCTGCTTCTTTGTGCGCAAAAAACCGGTGGCGCGCGTCCCGATAGTTCGCCTCATAGGTTCGTCGCCACTTCCGGACGTGGGCACGCAGCCTGCGAAAGTCCGTGGGCGTTGGCTCATAGACGCCCTGGATGTAGTCATCCAGCCAATCCGGTCGCTCGGGTTTCGTTCCCTGCTTGCGCCGAGCGAGGGCGGCCTTCGAGAAGATCTCCGGATGGTCCTGCGGGATGCGAAGTACCTTATCCAGGTTGTGAGTGGACTGCTGGTCGAACACGCGCCCCAGCGCGATGAATGTTGACGTCTGGAGCGCCCCCATGCAGGTGTTCCAGAACAGCGGTGCTCGATTCAGCAGAGCGTGGACCGACTTGTGTTGGTAAGCGACAGCATGCACTGCAAGGTAGCCAAAGAAGAACTGCGTGGCTGCTTCCGCTTCGGTGCGGAAGATTTCTAGTTCGCTCTCAAAGCGCGCCTCTGGTGTGGCCATCGGGGAATGATACTGCGCGTGTACACTTGCAGGTGTCGCACAAGCCATAAGAATCAAGGAAGGCGAGGCCAGTTTTGTACCTGGCCCGATGGAGTCCAGCCCAGAGCGCAATCCTTCATTCGTTTGTCCATAATTGAGTGTCCCCTTGTCAGATGTCGGAAAGTGTCTAATGTTAGACAGGTGTAAGCCTTCCACTACGGGCCAGTCACTCCGAAAACTGCTAGGTGCAACTGCCACTCGTCAGAAAAGTGCATCGAGGTTCATTCATTCCTTTATGGCCCACATTGCCGCCTATCTTAGGCCCCGTGCCATGCTAATTGCGCCTGGGAACTTTCCGTTCTTAATTCTTCTACTGGGTAGCCTCTGGCTGGCTGCAAATGCACAATCGCCAGCGGGGGGCCCGAAGTCTATCGAACGGGTCCGAGATTTAGGTGCGTCTGCGCTGCAAGGAAGCTGGATAGCGACCGCAGGGCCAAGCCGGTTCCTCCGAGGGCATTGGTCCGCTCAGGTTCTGCCCGACACCAAGAACGCAGCTAGTGGTTCCTGGGCGCTTCTGAGCGAAAGCAACCAGGTCATTCTGGAAGGCACTTGGTCAGCCCAGAAGTCAACGAAGGGCTGGCGGGGCACTTGGTCAGCCCGAATACAGAAGAGCAGGACCGTCTCTGGTACGTGGGACGCTGCGATGGCGGACTTCAACGGCAAGACCTTTGAAGACATGCTCAAACGGACTGCTGAGCGGCAAATTGGCGGCTCCTGGCAAAGCGGTCGTGCTCAGGGGAATTGGTGGCTTCAGCATTGAATCCTCAGCTCAAAAAAGCGAGCAAAAGCCCAAATTACGCTCAGTTGACCCGGTTGTGAGTGTAATGGCCTGTTAGCAACAGTCTGAACTGATAGACTGCGCTGTGAGGCGCAGTGACGGTGCGTGAGTACGACTTGATTGCAGAGTGGTATGCATCGATACGACGGGAGTACCCGAAGCGACCGCGCTAGCTTCATCGCTCCCACGCGGATCGCGTGTTCTGGATATTGGGTGCGGTAATGGCATTCCACTCACCAAAGCATTGCTGAGCGGGGAACACCGCGTTGTCTCGCTTGACAGTTCTGGTGCGATGCTTCGGCATTTTCGACTCAACTACCCCGCAATGCCTGCCGTTCAGGCAACGGTGCAGTCCTGCCCATTCATCGATAGCATCTTCGATGCAGCGGTCGCTTGGGGCATCATGTTCCATACTCAATCCCGAAGATCAGATTAGGGCAATTGCAAACATCTCACGTGTCCTCAAGCCGGAGCACCCTCCTTTCACGTCTGGAGATGAGGACTGCTTCCACGGTAAAGTAAGCACCATGAACGGCGTAGAGTTCCGGCATTTTTCATACAGCATCGATACGTATGGGCGGGTGCTTCGCGACCATGGATTCACATTGGCTAACGTCCACGCCGACAGCGGGAATAACACCTATTACCTCGCGAAGAAAGCCGATTCGCCGAGTTGATTGTTGCAAAATCGCGATTTCACTCATTGACCCGGGTCTGGCGAACCAACGGCGGAACCTGCCGCTAACGCCTGGTTAGATCAACCATCCCGCTTCTCCGAACGGCCGCGCCGATACATCAATTCCGGTTTGCTGCTCACTCGGCAGGTCTCCGTGATGCTCTGAACTTCTCTGCGTCTGTCTTCTTTAATACTATCGAAGGAGCAGGCGCTTACACAATGCAGTCCGAAGGAGCGTGGCCATGCACTGTTCACAATTAAGCGATGGAAGAGATCGATTTGACCGTCGGGCCTTTTGCAAGGCTGTCGGCGTTGCGACCGCTGTCGGGGTAGTAGAGGCAAGCCTGGGAAGCGTGTTGGCCCACGCAGACCTCACCAAGGAGCAGCGTGACAAGATGACGCCGGACGAAGTCATCCAGCAGATGAAAGCTGGCAACGAACGCTTCCGGTCGGGCAAACCGCAGCATCGCGATCTCATGAGCGAGGCTAAGGCGACTGCGAAGGGACAGTATCCTGCCGCGATTGTCTTCAGCTGTATTGACTCGCGAGCACCCGCCGAGTTGATTCTCGACTTTGGCATCGGCGATATCTTCAGCGGTCGGTGGCAGGCAACGTTGCTGACGAGGACATATTGGGCAGCATGGAATTCGCTTGCAAGGTGGCAGGCTCGAAAGTCGTGCTTGTCATGGGCCACACCAGCTGCGGCGCTATCAAGGGAGCCATTGATGGGGTAGAGCTTGGCAATCTCACGGCTTTGTTATCGAAGATCCGTCCGGCTGTTGAAGCCACTCGTTATACGGGGGAGCGCTCCTCCAAGAACTACGCATTCGTAGACGCTGTAGCACGAGAGAACGTTGTTATGACTATCGCCAACGTTCGGCAAAGGAGCCCTGTGTTGCGGGATCTCGAATCCGCCGGCAGCATAAAGATTGCAGGCTCGATGTATAACCTCGAAACGGGCGTCGTTGAGTTCTTCACGTAGCGGGTTAATCGAGTCTGCCAGCACGGCCAACGTCACAGATTCTGAGTTGAAGAACTGGAGCAGACCTGTGAGAGGAGTGTGACTCTTGTAGAATCGCCATTTCATTCATTGACCCGGATTTTTGGCGAACAAACGGCCCAAACGTGTGCTAACGCCTGTTTATAACAGTCATTCTGCTGGGATGTTTTCCCTTTATCGATACTGTACCAAAAAGAGGGCAGAATGAGCAGATGAGACGTGCCGACGGGCTTATTGTGAAGTGTTGTTTCGTTGCGGTCATCGCGCAGAACGTTGCGTTTTGCGCGAATGATTCGTAATCGAAAACCGCGCTCGACCTTCGACATGGATACGTACAGTGTGACAGCGAAAAGAAACAGTCTCCGGTACCCGTCTACGAACACCCTTGTAACCCTAAGCCGGTAGCGGAACTGAAGTGCGGCGAAGCAGTTGATGTCATGGCCGAGAGAGGTAGTGGCTCAGGGTCAGAAGTAGCGACGATACCAACCGATTTATAAGCTACTATTCAGTCTCTACACAAGAACTATTATCTGCCGATTGGCTTGTGGGCTACAGAAGCAACATACGAACCTAATTGCAAAGCGTTTCTAGCCAAGCTGCCGACGCATAGTCCCGTCGCGCTCTATAACCCTGATCCCGAGTACCCGGAGGAAGGACGTCGCGCCAATGTGTCAGGCACGGTGAAGCTGTCATTAACTGTTGGCACTGACGGACTGGCCATGATGTCACGGTCACAAACCCCTTGGTCACGGGTTCGACGAGCAAGCCGTGCGCTCGGTCCAAGAATAGCAAGATGAACCAGCAGCAGAAAATGGAAAACCGGTACCGGCACGAATCACCATCGAGGTGAGCTTCAGAACTTACCGTAGTCGCTGGGTTGGCTGCCAACTGGCGTAAAATCGCGATTACACTCATCGACCCCGATTTGGGCGAACAAACGGCGCAAGCTTGTGCTAACGCCTGTTAGCAACAGATATGCAGCGGCTAAAATGGCGGCATGCGAAAGGCTGCGGGGATCGTGCTGATCCTCTTGGGATCGATTGTATTAGCGATCTACGGAATCGTGATGCTGCGGCTCCCCATTCTCGCATTTCTGCTCAGCCGTTTTGGCGTCGGACTGTACGTTGATCCCGTCGAAACACCATCTGGGCGGCTGTGTTCCTGACGGCTGGGATGCTTCTGCTGCGGCGCAGGCCGAAATCAAGAGCGCCGGTTTCCAGACAGTAAGTGGTGTAAACGCATGAAGGTGAGACAGCTTCCGACGATCGCCCTATGCTGCCTGTCTGGCATTTCCCCTACGCGCACGGCGGCGCAGCATCAAGACACACCAACTCAGAACAGCACTTACACCTTTAAAAGCAACGTTGAATGAGGTGCTGGTGCCTGTAGTTGTCTGCGACAAACAAGGCCGTGTCATGGGGGCATCAAAAGAGAATTTCCAGGTCTTCGATAACGGCGGACCAGGCGATAACCGGATTCATGATTCAGATACGCGGGAAAAGTGACGCAAGCGCCGTGCCGGTGCCAGTTCCTCCCAGTGCTACCCCACCCCGGACCATCGTCCCAGACCGTTTCATTGTCTTTCTGTTCGACGACATGCACCTGAGCATCGGCGATCTGGCGCAAGCCAAAAAAGCCGCCACCAAGATGCTGGCCGAATCGCTGGCTGACACGGACATGGCCGCAATCGTCTCGATGTCCGGCAAGATCAACAGCGGTCTGACCACCAATCGCGCCCAGTTGCAGGCTGCCATCGTGAAACTGCAGCCACAGAATATCTACCGCATGACCGGAAGCGAATGCCCGAATATCGACTACTACCATGCCGACCT
Organism: Terriglobia bacterium; assembly: GCA_963790645.1. GTDB lineage: Bacteria > Acidobacteriota > Terriglobia > Terriglobales > Acidobacteriaceae > JAIQFF01. Next base: position 100,695 of record CAWBPS010000026.1, read on the forward strand.
GATTGAAAATAAGCACAACAGTAACGCGCTAGAGGCCGCGATTGATGAGGTGATGAGCTGCTTGCCGGGCCTCGATATGCGAGACGTGGCTCGGAGACTAGTGGAAACGGCAGCCATGCAAAGCTACACCGGAAACGAGAGCCGAGGAATTGTAGCGTGGATCTGCGGGGGAATCTAGTGTGCCGACCAGTGTACTGGACGCGCGCGGATCGTATGTGAGTGAAACTGATGCTAGTGAAATGATCAAGGGTTTAGCGCAGACAGCGGAGCTAAAGTCGAAATCGCCGCAACTCACGTTGTGGAATGAAAAATGTCATGGCCGAGCTCGTGATGGAACCGGCGGGGAGTATTTCCAGAATAGTAATGATCTGGAGGGCGGTTTCAAACGCCTGACTGCAGCGCGGAGTATGTGTACCGTTAGAGTTCTCTATTGGAAATGTGAAACAAAATGGCCGTTACCATCGCCAGAAGGTGAAAGTAGATCAGGACGGTTTGACGGCGCAATCACGCCGTGGTTACTTTGCCACAAAGCTTCAAAACAAGAAGAAATAGAATTTCAAGCTTTCAGAGCAGATTGAGGCCAAGCTTTTTTGTTGCCGAATCTTGTCATCGTCCTCAATCCCGAGCAATACGCTGGGCTTCGGAATTGCCGTCGTACATTGCGATTACACTGATTACGACAACAAAACTGCCCAACCCATGCCAGTGGAATACGCCGACCGTCCGCGACCGCCCGGGAAGTCGTCAAACCGAGTTGTCAAGTTTAGACTTTTGTCCGAAGTGACCGTTGTTGGCTCCAGGGTGAGGGCGCACGGGACGTGGTCATGGCTTTGTGTGTCCTTTTTATACAGAGAAAAACAAAAAATGAGGGCAATCCTCACGAAATGGAGGAAAACGGGACCTCTGCCATCCGTGGAGCATGGGAACTGACTCGCTTTTAACCAGTCCGGAGTGTGAGAGATGGGTGTGGCCGCTTGTGCCGTCTCGTCGTCCCGCGAGCGAGCAACGCGGCTCCGAGAAGCATGGGGAGTCACTCCGGCAGCAATGGCGATCGCCTTGAGGGGATCTGACGCTCCCAGACGCCGAGGAATTGCGTCAGCAAGAAACGTCTGACAACGGGTCTTTAGAAAACCGCATGGCTCCGAGCACTGCCTTGAGACCGCCCCGAGCGCCTTTTAAAAACGGGGTGATTTGGGTTGCGCTCGCAACTCGGTCAGCCGAAACGCTGAGCTTTCTGAGAGCCCTGGCTTTGCGTGCTGCGCTGGTGAACCGTACCTCGCACTCCTCGGAATCTTGGGCATCGGCCGCCCGTGCGCGGCCGGTCATCTCATCTGGGTATGGGATTACCGCTCCGTTCGCTCCGATCGGGGATCTCACCACTCATCTGTCAGCCTCAGCCTTCTCGGCGCTGGAAGTGGCAGCTCACCGCTGGGTCGTCCTGCGCTGTCTCTTGCGCCGTCCCCGCGTTGCCAATCCGCCGAGACGAGCGATCTCTCGCCGCTGATCCCAGCTCAACTTGTTTGCCCGCGCTCGGCCGCCACTCTCCCAGCACACGCGGGACAGACCAACTCCGTCTGGGATGATTCTCACAGTGCATAGGCAATTTTAGCTTGGAGGTCAAGCGTCAGAACTTCCGAGCATAAAGGCGTCTGAAGGCCAAATACAACAAATTGTGTAATTCCTAAACTTCTGCGGTTCAATCGCAACTTTCTCGCGTTGCCCAGTGTTTATGCCCCTTCCGAACTAATTAGGCCGCGCTCACAGCCGCGCGCAGCTCCGACAATACAGTCCTGCGCCATCGAAGATTAGCTTCGCAGTTCAGGTTTCGGCGCAACCGCCGTCCGAAGCTGAGCAGTTGTCGGGTCCCACACGATGGGCGGAAGATGGACGCATTTTCACCTTCTCGATTTGGGGAAAAAACAAAAATCGCAAATCATGCCCGCCTTTTGCTGTCAGTGGGAAAACATTATTGCCAAGGACCGTTTGGTAACCGTAAGCCCCTGGGCAACTTGTGCTTCGCTCCCGACCGGCAAACTTACCCCATGCGGTGAAGTGCTGCAATGTCCGCTTGTGCTCTTGACCTTTACAGAGACGATTGTTTCAGAACCCGGCCCGACACCGGGTGTCGAAGCTTCTTCTCCGTCTAGCGCGAAGCTGGGTCGTGGCTCAAGTATGGGAACTCGGCCAAAGCTCGTCTCCACTGTCGTACCCAAGCTCCTTCATTGGATCTCTCTTCCATGAAAAGTGGCGGCTTTGCGGTTTCGATCCTTCCCCAGTTCTCGTCCGCAATGTTTACAAGGTCCTCGGCCGAAACACCTCCTGTCTCGATGCGGTGCTCGGCGTCTGCGAACCAGTACAGGAAGTGACGCCATCCCAATGCGACCCAAGCCTTCTGCGCTGGAATAGCCGCCGTGATCATTTCGGAAAAGGGATTCGATTTCGAAGCATCACTGATAAGATCGCGTGCTTGCACACGGAGCACGTCCGATTGACGGAGAAATGCAAGCAGCGATTCTTCGAACCAATAGCCTAGCTGGCCGCCGCCGCCGCTGGAGTCCTCCAGCAAGCGCGAGAGCGTAAACCTGCGAAGGTTGAAAAATTTGCCGGTGGCACAGTTGGTCGCGCCGGCCGCCTTCCAGAGAACCATGTCGGATGAGCAGAAGGCCACCGTGACGCGCTGGCCTCCCTTTGCCAGCGTCGAGATGAGGCGCATCGCGCCTTTAATTTCCTCCGGGTCCGCCAACTCTCTGCGCGGCTCAACGTTACTAATAAACGCGAGCACACAGTCCTCAACGCGCGACCGAGAGACGATGGATGCGATTGCCATGACGCGATCAGCGATTGTTAACTCCGGCAAATTCACGACCACAGTTCGGAATGATAACATCTTCGTCCCTTTGAGCGTTTCCTGTAGTCGATTGCCGTGTTCGACGATTTGAGAGAAATAATCGTCAGAAAACGCCTTTGGCACTATCGCAGGCGAGCACACCGCGTCGGTCCCGATTTCGACGGCGGCCTTTGCTACTCTGTCGACGAGCGCCGACCACCAACCCTCAGAGCTCAGATCAGCAGTCTCGACATCCTTTGGGTAGTAGCTCCATTTCGGAAGTTGCCCCCGGTCACTTTGAGGGTGATACATGTAAGGATCGAGAAGCGTGAATTTCCCTGCCTTTTTCAAATCCGAGACCTGCTGGACGGTTTCCTCGGGCGTGTAGTTCAGCGGACTGAGTATCGCTCCGGCGAATCTACCCAGGTCGGGGATGAGCAATAGATTCTCCGAATCATGTCCGATTTGATGGAATGCAGGCATCTTATTTCAAGTCTCTTTGCGACTTCCAGATTTCGAGCAATATCTCAGGAGTGCGAACGCGAGTAACCGGCCAGCTTGCAACCATGTTCTGTAGGACGGGCAAGCGAGCGAGCGTAGCATCAGCAAAAAACTTCGCACTAGGACCAGCACGACTCGCGACGCGCCCGATAAACCGAACAGGATCGTCTCCGGATTCGGCGTAAGGGTGGACTCCGAAGTGAGCCATCGACAAAACAACCCCGAGCGCGAATTGGTCGGCGCGCCAGTCTATTAAGCTCTTCTCGTTATTCAGTTGCTCGGGTGGCGCGAAGAACGGAGTGCCCGGGCCCATCGCAAGATACGTATTAGTCAAGGAAGTCTTGCGCAGGTCGCGAACGATGCCGAAATCGACTATAAACGGGCTCGCCTCCTTTTTTGCGAAACATGATGTTCGCAGGTTTAAGGTCCCGATGAACCAGGCGTCTATCCGCGACATGCGCCACTGCCGAAATTAGAACTTCACCCAAGGAGAGCGTCTCGTCTCGGCTGAGCAGGCTGGCCTTCAATTCTTCGTCGAGCGTCCCGCCGTCCATGAACTCCTCGATCAGATAGGTACTTTTGACCGGAATATCCAAAATCAGCAAGTACGATCAGTGCAGCGATATTCGGATGTGAGCAACGCTGCATTGCTTCGACTTCGCGACTGCTACGTTCAGGTGAGGCGCCGGGCGATTCCTTCATGGAATTGGAACCCGCCACTTCCGCAGATTGCGCGCGCAACCGATTCCAGGCTTAGGGACGGCATAGGATGAACGGGGATTACTGCCCAAGAGCGAGCGACATCGCATCATACGCCAACCATGGCTCCAGTGGCTGAATGTGCAAGGACTCGTGAAGGACGACTAGATTGGAATCGTCAACGTAGCATAGACCGATCCCGCGCTTCTCAAATTCACCGACGAACCGGAACGCGATCAGAGCGGCTTTCTTAGGAAGCACAACGTAAGAGGTGTGGGCGAAACAGGTGTTACGGTACGCCTGGTGCAGAGCGGTTTTCCAGTCTTTCAGCTTCGCCTCAAAAGCGATCAAAGTCTCGCCTTCATCTACAGCTACCACATCAGCGCGGCCGCGCGAATAGAAGAACTCTGGAGTCACATGAACGGTGCCCCATTGCGTCGCTTTGTTTCTAGCAATGAGATCAGGCGATCAACGAGTTTCTTTTCACTGGAAAATGTCATTTTGTGGGCAGTCGGTCCGTCTCGTTGAGAATTTATCGCGTTGCAGTCTCAACTGCAACCCTGTATGGATACTAATAAGGCACCAATGACAACCAATTCGCAAAGGGTCGGTAGATGATCGCTCTCGGATCGAGACACTTTCGACAGCCGAGGGAGAGACGTTCTCAGTCCTTTGGCAATTCTCTCGATGTTTACTAAGGACACATTTCGGATCCGCGCTCAATACCGCTGTAGTACGTCCGATTCAGCCCGGATCGCTCTGCCGCCTCTTCCTGATTGATCTCCTACTCCTCGCGTAGTCTGCGGACTTGGCCAAACCGTATTCGATATCGAGCGGTATCGTAAGCAATCTTCCCGGCTTGCAGCCGATGCGTACACGCCCGATGAATCATTGTTGTTGACTGGCCACACCACTGGGTTCAGCATTGTTCCGGGAAAGGACGACGCTGAAGATGAGCTCAGATTGGCAGAAACAGTCTCTCCCCCAGGACTTGGGCGGGCTGAGCGGGCATGACATTGGAATGATCGGCATGGTAGTTGCGCTCAGCATCCTCTGGGCAGTAGGCGCTCTATTTTTTGAATGGCATTTCGACCTGAAGAAGGTCGGGACGGCCGCACTTTTATTGGCTGGGCTCTGGTGGTTGGGTAACGCTAGGGAAAGCGCCGATAGAAGGGACCGCAGATTGAAGCGCATAGAGCGAAAACTCGACAAAGTTCTGGACCGCCTCTCATAACTAGTGTTGCACCTCAGTTCAGTGGTCAGGAATAAAACGCGCGTGGATGATGATGAATCGGACAGGGTTATCGATGGTGTAGGCCCAGGGGTATCCGACACCGAGGCCAAACGCTATGGCCATATTTGTTGGGCGCGATCTTCCCCCCGCTCGGATTTCTTGTTTGTTGGGGTTCCGTCCGAGTTCTAGAATGGGCTGGAGTCGGTTTCTTTGAAAAATCAAAGTAGCGCACTATTAGGAAGCCCACAACCGAGGGGTTACCGAGAATGGCCGCCGTTCACGGTGGGCTTGCACGTCTTGTCCATGAAGCCTGAGGGCACTCCTGTAGCCGGGGGGGCGCCACTGACGCCTCCCGGACGGCATCCCTTTCACCTACCCAATCCAATTGTCCGTGCGTTGCCGGTGCTGGGAGACTAACGGCGCTAGCGATCAATGTATCCCTGTACGTCTCGGTCAGAGATCAAGAATAATCTTCTCACACACTAGGAATGTCTTTTTAATAGGAATTTCTCTTATTAGGAATGTCTTATAGGAATAGGTCTACTTTGCTCAAATCGCTGCATCTGCCAGATTTCGCCTGGAACTCAAGCACAGATAACTGACGTACCCTGCGTACATTCTGTAAGTGGGATGCACTGTTTCAGGGCTGGAGTGTGCACAATTCTTATGCGTGGAGAGGAAAGAGCAGGATTCTGTGTTTAGCTTCCGATCTCGTCCCACCGAGGTGCGCCGGTGAGCCTTGGAGCTTTGGAGCAACCCTCAAAGCCTTGTCGTGAGACATTCGCTCCGAACGGGAAATTTGTTCCTGCCAATGCGCTGTTGTTTGCTTTTCGCCGCTTTCCTAAACGGACGGCTTCTGGCACGTCTGTAGGTTCAGAGTTCTTTTTCACATATGGGATTTTGACATCGGGTGGCCCTGGCCAAGGCTTGTCAGTCTCAGGATTGCACAGTTGGTACACAAATCCCATTGCCCCAAAGGGCTCAGCAATGACCAAACCTGCCTTTACTAGCTCTTTTTGTGCCGCTGCGATGGAATTACGATGCCCACCCACAAGCTCCACAAGTTGCTTTGCTGTTCGGGTTAGCTCTCTCGTGCAGGTGTACTCAGATTCGTGCCACAAGGCGATGTAGAGCTTCACAGCCGTGCCACTCAGGCGCTTGATTCTGCCGTTTCGGACAACAGACTGAGGTATGCCAAAGAATAGCGGAACCATAACCGTCACAAGGACTCCTTTGCCTGAAGACAGCCCCGTCACTGCCTTCCATTCCGGACCTTACTTTATGTTTTGTCGTGACGCGGGTTGGGGCGATTTGCCACCGTCCTGAATGACTTTCTGCAACTCCGATTCCCGAATCATTGTTCTCGAACCGACCTTCGTGCGTTGCAGCTTTCCCTTAGCTAGCCAAGTGTGAATTGTCCACGGACTGATACCACCCAGGTATTCCGCCGCATCCGATACCGAGTACAGCTTGTCCGAGTTCATCCAAACCCTCCTAATTTCGTAAAAACGAAGCCAAACCTTTCCACTTGAATCCAATCGGGCATTCGTGACACTATGTCAGCATTGAGACATGCACAAGGCACAGTTTATGTCACAGATTCGTATTACTCTTCCCATCGTTCTCGAACACGTTGAGGTTCCTGGAACCACGCGGGCAATCTCATTCAACGATTTCCTGAATGACCCAGATTCAGCGGAACAGCGATTCGTTCCTACACGTCGGGCACCATACGGCCCTTTCGACCCTTGGCAACTACGTGGGGACTTTCTTTCTTGGCCGCCGGAGCATTGGGAAGGGTTTGTGCACATGGCCGGCGACTTTGGGACCTTCCGAATCAGCAACAACGACTTTGTGGAATGGCAGCTGCTACTAAGAAGCGCCCTACCATTACACCCTATGGAGTGGAAGAAGCTTGAATCCCGATTCGGTCAGAAAAAGGTCGGCAAGCTCTTTGAACCGCTACCGATAAGCTTCGCGTGGGATGCAAAGGTTCCAACCGCACGGATACGAACGAAGAAAGTCCTAACAGCTATCATCGCAACCATCCAGTTGGACGTCCTCAGGGGGGCGAAGTTCAAAGTCTGTGCCCGCACGGACTGTCCGAATCCTCCCTTCAGAGTTGAAGTCCGTCACAAAATTTATTGCAGCCATGAATGCGCACATCTTGTGGCCGTGAGAAACAGCAGGGAACGAGTCGCAAAAAATAAACGCAGCACCAAACGTGCCGTCAGAAAGCACGCCCCACGCGGTTAAGGAGACGACCATGTCGATTTACAAGAGAGGCAAAATTTACTGGTACAAGTTCACCTTCAACGGTGAGGCAATACGGGAGTCCACCCGACAAACAAACCAGCACACGGCGCGAGATATGGAGTCCGCGCATCGCACATCACTCGCAAAGGGGGAAGTGGGGATTCGCGACAAGAAACCGGTGATGACCCTTGCCGAGTTCTGCGACGACCGTTTCGAACCATGGGCCAAGGCGACGTTCGGGAAATCGTCGCCCAAGACTTGGCTCGATTTCTACCGGGTTGGTCTGCGTGCGATCCGAAACTGCAGATCCCTTGCAAGCCTCCGGCTCGACGAAGTAACGAGCGAACGGGCTGCGGAGTTTGCGGCATATCGCCAGTCGCAGGGCTTGCAGGTGAGTACCGTCAACAGTTCCCTTCGCGTCTTGCGTCGGATGCTGCGACTGGCTGTCGAGTGGGGGGAGTTGCAGTCAGCACCGACGATAAAGCGGCTACCGGGCGAGCGTCACAGGGAACATGTGGTCAGTCACGACGAGGAAGCCCGTTATCTTAGCGCTGGGTCCGAGTTGCTGGTTTCGATAGCGACAGTCTTGATTGATACAGGGATGCGCCCTGAAGAGTGCAACCGTGTCCGATGGGAGTCAATCACTTGGGTGAACGGGAGGAATGGAACGCTGTTCGTCACGCACGGAAAGACTACTGCCGCCCGGCGTATGCTCCCGATGACCCCACGGGTCAGAGCAATTCTAGAAAACCGCTGGGAGCGCACTGGGAAGCCGGTAGAGGGATGGGTATGGCCCGCGCCGACCTTGAGTGGGCACGTCGAACCGTCCAGCCTCAAGAAACAGCACAGAAAAGCTGTGCGACTGGTTGGTGTTCGTCCATTTGTGTTGTACAGCCTCCGCCACACGTTTCTGACTCGGCTCGGTGAGTCGGGGTGTGACGCTTGGACCTTGGCACGTATCGCAGGGCACAACTCGATCACAATCTCCAGCCGGTATGTTCACCCTTCGGACGATGCAGTTTTATCAGCCATGTCTAAACTGGGTGGGCACAAAACTGGGCACAGCGTTCAACTAGAGGAACGCGAAATTGCGTCGAAGTTCTCGCTATCAGCGTGAAGTGGCAGAGGATTAATTGGTCGGGGCGCGCGGATTTGAACCGCGGACCCCCTGCGCCCAAGGCAGGTGCGCTACCAGGCTGCGCTACGCCCCGACTGTGAAGAAACCTTCGCTTCGATTATAGCCGACCTCTTCATCTCTCCGGCGCCTTCCACATCGTCACAGGCCCAATCCAGTGCTCCGTTTACGTTCACGGCGTATAATTCGCACTGGATCATGCTGACTCCGCGTTATGCCCTGGTGGCCTACGTAAGAAATCAGGTAGGGGAATTTGTCGAACGCCTGCGCCGCCAGTTACACCCCGAACTCCCCCATCTGGCAGCCCATCTGACCGTGCTTCCGCCGCGGCTGCTGCAAGGGACGGAGCGCTCGGCGCTGGAAATGCTGGAGGAAACCTGCAGCCGGGTGGCGCCTTTCACGGTGACGCTGGGCGAGGTCGAGACTTTCATCCCGCGCACGCCCACGGTCTTTATCCGTGTGGGCGATGGGTCCTACCGCATGCGTGAGCTGCACGAGCAGCTCAACGTCAAGGCCCTGGCCGCCCAGGAAGAGTGGCCTTACATGCCTCACCTGACCATCGTCAAGATGAGTGCCGAAGCCCAGGCGCAGCAGGCTTATCGCATTGCTTTTGAGCGCTGGAGCCACTTCGAGTGCAGCCGCGACATCCAGGTAAGCGAACTGACATTCGTGCGCGAAGACGAACAGAACTGCTGGGTCGATCTTGCCGGAGTCCCGCTGGGCGGCCAGCTGGTGTCGTAGGCGCGGGCGGACTTCGGGAAATTCAAGCCACGGATTTCGCGGATCAGCATCTCTTTCTTTAATTCTTGATTTGTTGCCCTATCCGCGTGAATCCGCGAAATCCGTGGCTGCGGTTTTTCTCCTTGCGCACATTTTTGGACAGCGGCGGGTGTCGTGGAAGAGCGGCCCTTATAGGGCCGCGTTATCAGCGCTGAACACGTCGGCCTTTCAGGCCCAGTGGCGCCACTGGGGCTGAAGCCCGCGGTCTCCGCTCCGAGACGCGGCGCTAAAGCGCCGCTCTTCCACGGCGCTGTCCAGATCACTGCTCAACGCCCTTGAAGACTCCGCCGGGAATCCGGCTCACGACGTCCGTCAAGCTGACTTCCGAGGGCCGAAGTCTGACCTCCGGCGCCCGCTTTCAACCTCCGAAGTACATGGCCTTCCCGTCTATTGCCAAGGTCGCTTTCAGGGCGTACATAGGATGTGGGGTTGCTGCGTAAAGCCGCTGCCCGCGCGGGTTTCAGGACACTACAGCCAGGAGGCTTATGCAGACAGGAGTTTACGGGTCCGGCTATCTCGGGACGGTGGTTTCAGCCTGTCTGGCCGACTTTGGAACTCCGGTAACCTGCTGCCACCCCGATAGTACCCGCATGGTCGAGATGGCCCAGGGCAATGTGCCCTTCTTCGAAAAGAACCTCACCGAAGTCATCAAGCGCAATGTGCGTTCCGGGCGGCTGGCGTATTCCACCGACATGGAATCGTTCGCCAGAAAGGCCCAGGTGATTTTTCTGGCCGAGGACACGCCGCAGCATCTGGCCGACCTGGCAGTGCGGATCGCGCGCCTGGCGCCGAAGCCTCCCATTCTGACCATCATGACGCCGGTGCCGGTGGGAACCGCGACCAGCGTAGAGAAACGGCTGAAGGACGCCGGGCTGAAGGCGACCATTGTGTCGCAGCCGGTATTTCTTACTCCGGGCTGCGCGGTCGAAGATTTCAACTGGCCTGACCGGATCATTCTGGGCACGTCCGTCAATGATGCCGTGCTGGCATTGAAACAGATTCTCCATCCCCTGGTGATGCGGGGCGTTCCCGTGATCGTGACCAATCACGAAACCGCGGAGCTGGTACGGGAATCGGCCACGGCCTTTGTCGCCACCAAGATTTCTTTCATTAATGAGCTCTCAAGCCTGTGCGAGAAGGTGAACGCCGATGCGGTCAGCCTCGCCATGGCGCTGGGGCTGGACAAGAAAATCGCTCCGCGCTGCCTGCAACCCGGGGCGGGCATGGGCGGAATCTTCGCCGAGTCTGACATGGAATCGCTGGCCGAACTGGCCCGCGCCAAGGGAGTCTCGCTCAAAATATTGAGCGCGGCGCGAGAGGTGAATCTCAGCCTGGCCGACCGCATTGTGGACAAGATTTCAACCATTGTGCAATCCGTGCAGAACAAAGACGTGGGGATTCTCGGCCTGGCTTTCAAACCCAATACCAACTCGGTGGCCGGATCATCCTCGCTGCGCCTGGCGCAGAATCTGGTGGCGCGGGGCGCGCGGGTCCGGGCTTACGACCCGGTGGCCATTCCGGACGCACGCATCGAACTGAACGGCACGGTCCACTACTGCGAAACGCCTTACGCAGCAGCCGAGGGCATGGATGCGCTGGTAGTCGGCACTGGCTGGCCCGAGTTCCGCAGCCTTGATTTCGATCGCATCAAGCACCTGCTGAAGCGCCCGGTGATCGTGGACACCAAAAACCTCCTCGACTCAACCCGCCTGCGCGCCATGGGATTCCAGTATGTCGGCGTCGGCCGGCACTAGGCTTATTTCGCTCGTCTGCACAACCCTCCCCCGCGCCTCTGACAGCTCTCACCCCAGTTGCTATAATCGAGGAGAAACGGTGGGAGTAGCTCAATTGGTAGAGCACCGGACTGTGGCTCCGGACGTTGCGGGTTCAATCCCCGTCTCCCACCCCAGCGCTACCGGGCCATCGAAATTCCTTGGCGCCGCTCACGAATAACGCAGGGTCCTATACATTTTCCTGACTGTCTCCCTTGGCCTGGAATTGCCGAATCTCAACCGTTCCCTCCGGAAAACTCGCAGTGATCTTGAGTTCTCCTCCCATTGCTCTGACGAAATCCTGGAGGGTGCTTACATACATGTCCGTACGCCTTTCCATCTTTCCGGCAAGGTGCGCCCGAGATGCGCGATATACTGCGGCATCTCATGGCCAACATTCTCTACGGGGTCAATGGCGAGGGTTCAGGCCATTCCACCAGGGCGCAGGAAGTTATCTCGCACCTGATCGCCAGGGGACATACCGTCCACGTCGCGTCCTTCGATCGCGGGTTGCGCAATCTGCGGGAAAAATTCGAAGTGACCGAGATCTACGGTTTGCGGCTGACCTACGTGAACAACCAGGTCAGGTACGGACGCACGCTGACCAGGAACCTGCTTTCGGTGCGGCAACGGGCCAGGAGCATAACGGCTTTGTCCGAACTGGTTGAAACCTGGAAGATCCAGTTGGTGATCACTGATTTTGAGCCGCTTACCTGCCACGTGGGCCACCACTTGCGCCTGCCCGTGATCTCGATCGACAACCAGCACTGCCTGACCAACACCGACGTGACCTATCCCAGGGAGCACCGGCGCGACGCTGCCGTGGCGAAGCTGGTCACGCGGATCATGACTCCGCGGGCGGACGCGTATCTGGTGACTTCGTTCTTCGCGGCGCGGGTCAAGGGTCCGCGCACGTTCCTGTTTCCGCCAATTCTTCGCGAGCAGGTGCTCAAGGCCGCCCCTACAAACGGCGACCATGTGCTGGTTTATGTGACTTCTCCCGCGCCGGCGCTCGCCAAACTGTTGGGTTCGGTGCGCTGTCCGTTCGTTGCCTACGGCTTTGGACGTGAAGGACAGAGCGGCAACGTGCTTTACAGAAAGCCCGCCATGGACAAGTTTCTGGAAGACTTAGTCAGTGCAAAGGCAGTTATCGCAAATGCCGGGTTTTCTCTTTTGACCGAGGCGCTTCACCTGGGGAAGCCGTACCTGGCTATACCAATCGAACATCAGTTTGAACAGATCTTTAACGCATACTGGCTCGACAAGATGGGATACGGAACCTATTGGGACGAGCTGAACAAGGAACGGGTGGAGTCGTTTCTCTATAACCTGCCGGGTTACCGTGAGCGCCTGAGGACGTATCCGCGGCGGGGAAATGCGGCACTGCTGGATAAACTCTGCAAGCTCATCGCCCAGTACACGCCGGCGCGCACCGGGAACGCAGGACGGAGGGGTAAGTGAAGGGGGATGAGTCCCGGCTGCCGGAGCTGGAGACCGCTCCCAAGCGGAACATCATCCTTGAAACTGCGCCCCTCGTCAGTTTGTCTGTTGCGGTGCTTTCGCTCTTTCTGTTCGCGTGGATCGCAGATGGTGTCGCGCACGACCGGACGGCCGGCCTTGATCTTGCGATACGGAACCAGGTTCATGCCTACGCCTCTCCCCCCGTGACCAGCGCGATGATCTTCGTTTCGTTTCTGGGCGGGGACGGGCTGACTGCGGCCGCCATCCTCTCGGTGATTGCATTCCTCGCCTTCCACTGGAGGCGGGCGGCGCTGTGGATGGTCGTCACCATACTGGGTGCGGTGGTGCTGGACCTGACTCTAAAATATGCGTTCCATCGCCCTCGCCCTGTCCCGTTTTTCGTGCACGTGCCCTACACCTACAGTTTTCCCAGTGGGCACTCCTTGTTTTCATTCTGCTTCTATGGCGTGCTTGCGGGCTTGCTGGCGGGACGCATGCGGTCCCGGCTGGGGCGCATTCTAGTCTGGACGCTGGCTGCTCTTCTGGTGGCGGCCATTGGTCTTTCACGGATTTACCTGGGGGTGCACTATCCCAGCGATGTGATCGCGGGATATCTGGCAGCTGCTCTCTGGGTAAGTACGCTGCTTGCTCTGGATCGCGTGAGGATAGAGCGGAAGAGCGCGCTCGGCCCGGGTGCTTAGCTGGTTCGGCTTTTTGGAGAAGACTCTATGGATTCAGACACGCACCGTCGAGCAAATGAGTCCGCTCCTGCGGCAGCCAGTGGAGGCCTGCGGTGGACTTGTGTGATCGCCCTGCAGGGCTTGGTCCTGACCTGCTTTTCATTCGCCGCGGAACCGCTCCCCCCAACTCACGTTGACACCTTTACCGGGCCTCCACGGGTGATCATCATGAGCGACATCGGCAACGAACCGGATGATCAGATGTCGTTCGTTCGCCTGCTCCTGTACTCGAATGAATTTGAGATTGAAGGGCTCATTGCCACAACCTCCACCTGGCAGAAGAGTACGGTACATCCTGAAACCATGCATGCCCTGATCGAAGCCTATGGGAAGGTGCGGTCCAATCTTCTGCTGCACGCCAAGGGCTGGCCGACCGCAGAGGAGCTTGACGGCCGGGTGTTCACCGGGCAGCCAGGGTACGGTCTTGCGGCCACTGGCGCCGACAAGATGTCAGCCGGAGCGGAGGCGATCATTCGGGCGGTTGACCGTGACGACGCGCGGCCGCTGTGGATTTGCATCTGGGGCGGGGCCAACACCCTGGCGCAGGCGCTCTTGCATGTACGGGCGACCAGACCGGCCGGCGAACTGGAGCGATTCGTCGAGAAGATCCGCGTCTATTCCATCACTGATCAGGACGATACCGGCCCGTGGATCCGGCGGGAATTCCCCAACCTGTTTTACATCGTTCAGCCTTCAACCCAGAAGGGCGACGACTACTATTACGCGACCTGGACCGGCATCAGCGGCGACGTTTACTACCGTAATGGCGCGGGCGCGGACTCGACCATCGTCACCAACGAGTGGCTGGACGCGAACATCCGCAGCAAGGGGCTGCTGGGGAAGCTGTATCCCAGGTTTGCCTTCATCATGGAAGGAGATACGCCGTCCTTTCTGGGTCTGATCGACAACGGGCTGAATGCCTATCGCCGGCCTGACTGGGGCGGGTGGGGAGGCCGCTATATTTACCGGCAACCGTATGGCGAGACGCACGCCATCTGGACCCAGGGCGGCAACACCTTTTCGCGGGTCACGTCGCAGGACACGGTGGCGGGGGTGGATGGCAGGGAGTACACGTCCGACCAGGCTACGATCTGGCGTTGGCGCGAAGCCTATCAAGACGATTTTGCCGCACGGATGGACTGGACCATTAACGATTACAGTCATGCCAACCACAATCCGCTGGTGGAGGTGAATGGCCGGTCCGGGACGGCTCCCATCATGATTGATGCCGAAGTCGGCAAGCCAGTGTTATTGGACGCAAGCCACAGCCGGGATCCGGATGGCCAGGGCTTGCATTACCACTGGTTTCTCTACGGCGAAGCAGGCAGCACCGATGCGAACCTGGCTTCGGTCACCATCAGCGGCGCCGACACGGCAAAGGCCACGGTGACGGCGACCGCGGTCTGTCGTCCGCAGTGGCTGCCCCGGGGGCAATGCCTGGGGAATGGGACAGCACACATCATCCTGGCGGTAGCGGACGATGGATCACCGCGGCTGACGTCTTACCGGCGAGTCATCCTTGCGGTACGTGCGGGCAGCGCTCAATAGATTACATCACCCACAAAGTACGCGACACCGGCGCTCAGGAAGCCCCCACGTTCCACTGCGAACTGTCATGCTGAGCGGAGTCTGGACGGTCGTTTGCGACCGGCCAGGCGGAGCCGAAGCACCCCTATCCTTTTCGTTCAAACTCGGGGCTGAATGGTTCAGATAGGGGTCCTTCGACTTCGCAGGAAGCCCCCGGTGGGGCTTCCTGCTCCGCTCAGGATGACAGCGTCTTAGGGTCAGAAGGATATCTTTTCCAGACAGCTGGCGGACACTCCCCTTCACCCAACGTCGCAAAGTACGCGACGCCGGGCGCTCAGGAAGATATATTCGGCACGCAGCGAACGTTGTTAGACTACGTCGCGGCCAGACTACTGGAGCCCTGATGAATCCCAAATTCCCGCTGCTGGCGGAGTTGATTGCCGAGTTTCTCGGAACTTTCGTGTTGATCATGTTTGGAACGGGCGTGGTTGCGATGGTGGTGCTGTTTCCCAGCCAGACGCCGGGCGAGATGATTCACGGCGGTTACACCAACATCACTCTGGGATGGGGGCTGGGAGTGACCATGGGGATTTACGTCGCCGGAAAAATCTCGGGGGCGCACCTGAATCCGGCCGTCACTCTGGCGTTGGCGGTTTTCCGCGGATTTCCCTGGCGGAAGGTTTTGCCTTACTCGATTGCGCAAACTGCCGGAGCATTCGTGGCCGCGGCGCTGGTGTATCGAAACTATCTGCCCGCCTTCCACCAGGTGGACCCGCATCTGGAAAAAACGGCGGGCGTGTTCACCACCTTCCCGGCCTTCCCCAACTTGCCGCAGGCGGGATTTCTGGACCAGGTGATCGGCACCGCGTTGCTGCTGCTTCTGGTGTTCGCCATCATTGACGAATTCAACATGCCTCCGGGAGCCAACCTGGCGCCGCTGATGATTGGGCTGGTGGTGGTGGCCATCGGTATGAGCTTTGGGGCGATGCACGGATATGCGATCAATCCGGCGCGTGATTTTGGTCCCCGGTTGTTCACGGTGCTGGCCGGGTTTCGCAACAACGGCATTACCGACGGGAGCCAGGCTTGGTGGGTGCCCATCGTAGCGCCGCTGGTGGGCGGAGTGATCGGAGCGGCCGTGTATGACTTCGGCATTCGGCGGTCCCTGCCGCGTTCTTCCTAGTGTCATGTTCCGGAGATACTTGGAATATCGAAATGTAAGCGGCGCAGGTCGAGTGGGCTGAAACAGCAGGTCCCTCCACTGCGCTCGCTTCGCTCCGCTCCGGTCGGGATGACAGTTGATGAATAAATGCAACATCACCATGCTGATGGGGAGCTTGCTTCTGGCGGGTTGCTCGCACTCCCACAAGTCCTCAACCGCTCCGGTCAACGCGGTCCCGGCGCGCGCCGCACTTTTCGATGGGACGACTCTCAAAGGCTGGAGCGGCAATCCCGCGATCTGGTCGGTAAAGGACGGCGCCATCCACGGCCTCACTGACCACGGCGGCCAGCTTATTCTTACCGCCGGCGACTATGGCGACTTCCGGCTCATTCTGAAATCACGGCTGATCAGCGAGAAGAACCACCTGGGGGTTTGCTTCTGGGGAAATCGCATTCCCGATTGGGGGTATGGGGAGTGCATCCTCGTCATCCCGCCGAGTGGCGGCATGTGGGACTATCATCCAGGCAAGAAGGGCCCGCCTCGCGAAAAATTACCGCATCCCGACTTTGATCCCCATGTATGGCATGAGACCGAGATCCTGGCGCACCTCGAAACCGGCACCATCCGCATGGCGGTCAATGGGGTGGAGGTCACGGGCTACACCGACGAAGATCCCACTCGTTTGCGTAAGGGGCCGATCGGCCTGCAGATTCACGCCGGCGCGTCCGAGGTCGAGTACAAGGACCTGGTGCTCGAGGTCGATCCCAAAGAGGACCGCCTGGTGACCCTCAAGCCGGCGCTCTAGAGCAGCGCGTCGGAAACAGTCAGCGCCAGATGTTGGGGCTCGATCCGCATGATCTGTGGCGTTCGGCGAGCAGGTCAAAGGCTTCAACCACAGAGGGCACAGAGGATCGCAGGGGAAACCGGCGATTCATAAATGTCGTCTGTTTTGACGCACTACACGAGAGTGAGGCGTCATCGTTCAGAATCCAGGAGCAAAGGTGTAGCCCAGCGACACCCCAAAGCGGGTCGCGTAGGGCGAACTGAATTCAAAATTGTTATGAATCATGTAGAGGTGAGCTTCCGGGCGCACAAAGAAGTGGCCGTGAAAGTAGTAGCGGAAGCCGCCGCCAATGTGACCCATAAAGTGATTGCTGCTGACGAAGTCGGTGCAAGTGATGGCGCCGCAATTGAAGGTTCCCGTGTAAAAGCGCAGACTCTCCCAGCCGATGCCGGCCATCAGTTCAGCCGCCGCGTGCGGGCCCAGCTTGGGTGCGTAGATCCCGTTAAAGTCATAGAAAAGCGGACGGTAGGGTTGGAAGCCTGCATAAAGGTTCTGACTGCCCCTCCAGGCCAGTTCACCGCCGACTCCCAGCGGCCCTTTCAACAGCAGGTCCGCGCTGAAGACCGGGTAAGCTCCGCCGGTCAGTGACACCGGGTTGTGGTCTCCCGAGGCACTCGATGCCGAAGGCGCGGTGAGCGTGCCCACGCCAAACGCGACATCGAACTGCTGCGCATGAACCGAGCCGATTGTGAGGAAGGGGACAAGCAGAACTGCAAGTAAACTGAGCTTTCTCAAGCGACCCTCCGGGGCAATATGCACTTTAGATGCAACGGGCTGCCCGGGAGAAAGTGAAAAGTTTTGTAATCGGACCGCAGGGCCTGCCGCGATCTTCAAAAATGCAAGGCTTCCCAGCCCCCAACAGCAATCGTTTGCATCTATAATGCGGCACCGGGAATCAAGATAACCTACTTCCCTGGTTATGTTCCGTCTCTCAGGATATGGACGACCTTAAACTTCACTGTTTACCAGTAAATGGAATTGCCGTTTCGACCGCCGCTGTTCTCTGCTTGTTCGCGTTGTGGTCTGGACAAGCACAGGGGCAGGTCGGCAGCGGATATCCGAGCACGGCACAGGACTCCGCCCCAGCGGCTTCCATAGAAATCACGGCTCCCTCGAACCAGAACCCCTTCGGCGGCAGTGTTGCCCAGGGAACCGCCAAGCCGGAAGTGATGTCGCTTACGTTCCAGGATGCGATTGACCTCGGCCTGAAAAATAACCTCGGAGTGCTGCTGCAGAGCTATAACTCCATCGCCGCCCGGGGAGCGAAATGGAAGGAATTGAGCCAGCTTCTGCCTAACGTCAGTGGCGCGGTCAGCGTAAATGTGGTGCAGGACAACCTGGCTGCCCGGGGGCTGCGCTTCCCCGGATTTCCCACGGTGATTGGGCCCTACGGATTTACTGACGCCCGGGTGTACCTTACCCAGTCGATCCTGAACCTTAAAGCACTCAACCGCGAGCGGGGAGCGGCCGAGGATGAGAAGGCCGCGCAATACAGCTACAAGGATGCCCGCGAGCTGGTTGTATTGGCAACCGGCAACGCCTATCTGCAAGCGCTCTCGGGCGCGGCTCGGGTGGAAACCGCAGAAGCGCAATTGGAAAGCGCGGAGGCGTTGTACGGCAAGGCTACCGACCAGCAGAACGCGGGGCTCAGCCCCGCCATTGATACGCTTCGCTCCCGGGTGGAATTCCTGAACCGGCAGCAACAGCTGATCGTGGCGCGCAACGACTACGCAAAACGGAAACTGGCCCTGGTGCGCGCCATCGGGCTGCCGACGGGACAGGAAATCGCCCTCATATCCAAGGCCCCGTACGATCGCCTGGCCACGGCCGGAATTGAGGCCAGCCTGCAGCGCGCCTATGCTTCCCGCTCGGATTACCTGGCAGCGATGCAACAGGTACGGGCCGCGGAACACTATCGCAAAGGGGCCACGGCGGAGCACTATCCCACGCTGGATTTGCTGGCTGACTACGGCGATCTGGGAATCAACTTCGGAAATTCGCACGGAACTTACAGCGTCAGCGGGCGGCTGAACATCCCCATCTTTCAGGGAGGCAAGGCCCACGCCGACGTGCTGAAGGCCGATGCCACCTTGCGCCAGGCCCGCGCCCAATTGGACAATTTGCGCGGCCAGATTGAATATGAGGTGCGCACCGCCCTGCTGGACATTGCGGCCGCCGACGAACAGGTTGAAGTCGCGCGCAGTTCCGTCGATCTGGCGGAACAGACGCTGACTCAGGCCCGCGACCGATTTTCCGCCGGGGTCACTGACAACCTGGAGGTGGTGGAGGCACAGCAGACCGTCGCCTCGGCCCATGAAAGTTATATTTCAAGCCTGTACGCTCACAACCTGGCCAAACTTGAACTGGTGCGGGCCATGGGATACGCAGAGCAGGGCGTAAGGCAATATCTGAGTGGCAAGTGATATGGAACAAACTACAACGACGACCGTGCATGACACGCCCGCAGTTGAAACCCGGGAACATCCTCCCTTGCCGGCTTCGGAGAGAGACCTCCGCTGGAAGCAAGCCTCGCGCAATCCCCGCTTTCGGCTGGCCCTGATCGTGGGCGGAATTGTGTTGCTGGTGGCGGGCTTCTTTCTGTGGCGCTACCTGGGCAGCTACGAGTCCACCGACGACGCGCAGATCGACGGCCATCTCAATGCGATCAGCACCCGGGTTACCGGACACGTCATCAAGCTTCTGGTCAACGACAACCAGTTTGTGGAGGCGGGCACACCGCTGGTGGAGATCGATCCCAGGGACTACCAGGTGGCGGTGGCGAAGGCCAGTGCGGCCTACCGCGATGCCGAGGCTACGGCGGAATCACTGCAGGCCAACGTTCCGATCACGTCGGTGAATACCGACAGCCAGTTGTCAGCGTCTCAGGCAGATGTAGAGGGTGCCCGGGCGGGGGTTTCCGTGGCGCGCCAGCAACTGGAGGCGGCGCGGGCCCAGTTGGAGCAGGCCATCGCCAATGACATCAAGGCGCAGAACGATGTCGGTCGCTACAAACAACTGGTGGACAAGCAGGAAATCTCCCACCAACAGTATGACCAGGCCGTCGCCGCGGCCCGCTCCAGCGCCGCGGGAGTTGCCGCCGCCCGTGCGTCCGCCGTGGCCGCCGAGCAGATGGTGTCGCAGGCCCAGGCGAAGCGCGAGCAAGCCGAAGCCAATCTGCGTTCCGCCGGGACCGCGCCGCAACAGATGTCCGCGACTCGCGCGCGAGCCCAGGCCGCCGTGGCCCAGGCCCAGCAAAAGAAGGCCGAGTTGGACCAGGCCAACCTGAATCTGCAGTACACGAGGCTGGTGGCTCCGGTGAGCGGAATCGTCAGCAACCGGTCGGTTGAAGTCGGCCAGAATGTCCAGATCGGCCAGGAACTGATGAAGATCATCAACCTGGACGACATCTGGGTGACCGCCAACTTCAAGGAAGACCAGTTGCGCTACATGCGGCCCGGACAGCGGGCGACCATTTCGGTGGACGCTTACGGAAAGAAGTACAACGGACACGTGCAAAGCATCGCGGGAGCCAGCGGGGCGCTGTTCAGCCTGCTTCCCCCGGAAAATGCCACCGGCAACTACGTGAAAGTCGTGCAGCGCATTCCGGTGAAGATCACGTTTGATCCGGGAGAGACCAAGGAACATATTCTGCGGCCGGGAATGTCGGTCGAGCCCAAGGTCTGGGTCAGATGAGTTCGGCCGCTCTGACCGCGGACGGCTCGGCCCTGCCGCGTCCGGCCGTCAATCCCTGGGTCATCGCGCTGGCGGTCACGCTGGCCACATTCATGGAGGTGCTGGATACCAGCATCGCCAACGTAGCGTTGCCGCACATCGCCGGCAATCTTTCCGCCGGCACAGACGAAAGCACATGGGTACTGACTTCCTACCTGGTTTCGAACGCCATCGTCCTGCCGCTGAGCGGCTGGATTTCTTCCATCATTGGGCGCAAGCGTTTCTACATGAGCTGCGTGGCCATCTTCACCATCAGTTCTTTCCTGTGCGGGCTGGCGCCGAACCTGGGCATGCTGATTCTGTTTCGCATACTGCAGGGCGCGGGGGGCGGCGGCTTGCAGCCCAGCGAACAGGCCATCCTGGCGGATACGTTTCCTCCCGCGAAACGCGGCATGGCCTTCGCCGTCTATGGCCTCGCGGTGGTGCTGGCGCCGGCCATCGGGCCCACTCTGGGCGGATGGATCACTGACAACTTCACCTGGCGCTGGATCTTCTTTCTGAATATTCCCGTCGGCATTCTTTCCCTGATCTTGACCTCGCGCCTGATCCAGGACCCGCCCTTCATGCAGCGCAAGAAGCTTTCGGAAACGAAAATCGATTACATCGGGCTCGGCCTGGTGGCGGTGGGCCTGGGCGCGCTGCAGATTGTCCTGGACAAAGGCCAACGCGAAGACTGGTTCGAATCACACTTCATCGTAGTACTCGCGGTCATCGCCGCCGCTTCCCTGCTGTTTCTCATCTACTGGGAGTGGACGCGCAAGGACCCGGTCATCGACCTGCACCTGTTCACCAACCGGACGTTCGCGGCGTCCAATATGCTGATGTTCATGCTGGGGTTTGCCCTTCTGGGCAGCACGGTGCTGCTCCCGCTCTTCATGCAGACCCTGCTGGGCTACACCGCCGAGCAGGCCGGACTGGCGCTTTTACCCGGAGGCTTCAGCCTGATGCTGCTGATGCCGCTGGTGGGCTTTCTGCTCTCCCGTTACGATGCCCGCAAACTGATGGTGTACGGACTGGTGGTGCTCTCCTTCTCTCTGTTTCACATGACCAACTTCAACCTGGGAATTGATTTCCGGACGGTGGTGTTCGCCCGCATGATCCAGACCATGGGCCTGGCCTTCCTGTTCATCCCCATCAACACCGCGGCCTACGCGTTTCTGCCCAAGGAGAAGAACAATGCGGCCTCAGGGCTGATGAACCTGGCCCGCAACATCGGAGGGAGTGTAGGCATCTCAATTGTGACCACCATGCTCGACCGCCGGTCGCAATATCACATCGCCCGGATGTCGAGCCATCTTTCGCCCGCCAACCCGCAGGTCCAGTCCACGCTTCAGGGCATGGCGCAAGGGCTCGAGGCCCGGGGGTTTTCCCCGGCGGACGCCATGCACAGGGCCTATGCATTGTTACAGGGCAATGTCTTTCGACAAGCGGGCATGCTGGCCTACATTGACAACTTCTGGCTCCTGGGAGTAGCTATTCTAGTGATGGTTCCGCTGGTCTTTCTGATGAAACGCCCACCCACAGGCGGCGAGATGGCCGTCCATTAGGCGATCCATTTTGTGAGCTTGTGGAGGGGGAAGAGTGGTCGGAAGGGCACGGCTTCAGCCGTGCCACAAGGACATCGTATCTCGCTTTCGTAGGGTAGTTATCGCGTCAGCGGAAAAGCCAGCCCCAGGGGCTGAAGCCCGCTCAGGAACGGGAGTGATGGCACGGCTGAAGCCGTGCCCTTCCCGTGACGAACCGGGGAGGCCATTCAGCAGAGGAGGCACCGTGTTTCGTGTGATCACGGTCGAGCGGGAATTCGGTAGCGGCGCTGCGGAAATAGCCCGTCAAATCGCCGGACGCCTGGGCTGGAAGCTCTGGGACCAGGCCCTTACCGAGGAGATCGCCCGCGAAGCTCGCGTTGACCCCTCTGCGGTGATGTACTGCGACGAGCGCCTGGACAGCACCTTCCACCGCCTGGCCAAGATCTTCTGGCGGGGCAGCTACGAACGCAGCATGCCCCTGAAGGGCACTGAACCCTTTGACACTGACCGTTTTGTTGCCATCGGGCAGGAAGTAATGACCCGGGTGGCCACGGCCGGCAACTGCGTGATCGTGGGGCGGGGCGCTCCCTATTTTCTGCGCGAACTTCCGGACGTCTTCCACGTTTTCCTCTATGCTCCGCGATCAGAAAAGCTGCGGCGCCTGCGCCTGATCGGGCACAGCGAGAAAGAGGCCGAAGATCTGGTCGATACCGTGGACCGGGACCGCATAGAATTTGTAAAACACTACTTCGGCGCTGATTGGCCCACCCGCTGTCTCTACCACATGATGATCAACACCGCCGTCGGGGATGAGATCGTCATCTCGACCGTCCTCGACACCATGCGCCTGCTGGAAACGCCGGTAACCGCCGGCGGGACGGTGCCCCAACTTGAAAAGTGCCCGTAGCTCTTTGGTAATACTGGGTTGCACCTTTTCCGTTGCACTTTAACACTACTGAAATATCTTCTGAATTAGGATTGTGGCGGGGAAAATTCTGCGGAGGCTTCGAGGATGGGAGCGGCCCGGATTCCACAACACGCATTGCCGCTGCAGGTGGCCGCTGTCTGCTACCGGCGGCGCGGTCCCTCGGTCGAGTTCCTGCTGGTGAACACCAATGGTGGCGGCAAGTGGACGTTTCCCAAAGGCGACCCCGAGTCTGATCTCTCCCATGGCCAGGCGGCGGAACGCGAAGCCCGCGAAGAAGCCGGCGTCCGCGGCCGCATCGAGTCCCGGCATTTCTGCCTCTACATCCATTCCAAAGGGGTTTTCTGGAAAGCTCCCGGAGTGCGGGAGTATGTGATCAAGGCATTCCTGCTCGAGGTGGAGCGGGTCGAAGAACCGCACGAGGCGAGCCGGAATCCCACCTGGTTCGGCCCTGAGGAAGCCCGGAAAATTCTGGCCAAAGGCCGCGAAGTAAAATACGCGCGCGAGTTGCAGTCTGTGGTCGATCGGGCGCTGGAGAAAATTGGCCTGGCTGAGGCTGCCTCTGCGCGCTAGCGCTCCAACCATCCACTACGAACTGTCATGCTGAGCGGAGTTTGGACGGTCGCTTTGCGACCGGCCAGACGGAGTCGAAGCACCCCTATTCCGTTCCAAGGAGCCTTCAAAAGCCCAGCCCGCATTCCATTTTAATAGTTCAATCGTGCAGCAGGGGTCCTTCGACTCCGCAGGAAGCCCGCGCACGGGCTTCCTACTCCGCTCAGGATGACAGCGCGGTTCTTCTACAAAATCGCTCTCTCGTGAGACGATTAAAGGAATGCTCCAGCTCTCCTCAGCCGGCAAGCGCTACGGCCACAAGCTCCTGTTCGAAGGAGCGGACTGGATGATTACGCCTCGCGACCGCGTGGGTCTGGTCGGCGCAAACGGCACCGGCAAATCTACCCTGCTGAAAATTCTGGCGGGAACCGAAAGCCTCGACTATGGCTCGGTCAGCCGGGCCAAGGGCATCAGCGCCGGGTACCTCCCGCAAGATGGGCTGGCGCTCTCCGGGCGCACCGTGTTTGCCGAGTGCATGTCAGTGTTTGCGCATCTGCGACGCATGGAACAGGAGATGGAAGAGCTGACCGGACGCATGTCCGAACTCGACCACGCATCGCAGGAGTATGCGCAGGTGGCGGAGCGCTACCAGCGTGTCGAGCACGAGTTCACCACCCGCGACGGCTACGCCATCGAGGCGCAGGTCGGCGCCGTGCTTTCGGGCTTGGGCTTTCGCAAGGAAGACTGGACCCGGCAGACCGAAGAATTTTCCGGCGGCTGGCAGATGCGGATCGCGCTGGTCAAGTTGCTGCTGCAGCAGCCCAACCTCCTGTTGCTGGACGAGCCCACCAACCATCTTGATCTCGAGGCCCGCAACTGGCTGGAAGAGTATCTGGGCAACTACCCCTACGCTTTTGTGCTGATCTCGCACGACCGCTATTTTCTCGACGTGACTATCACGAAGATTGTCGAGATATGGAACAAGCGCATTCATCTTTACCACGGCAATTATGCAAAGTATCTGAACGCGAAGACGGAGCGACTGGAACAGCTGGAAGCCGCCTATCGCAACCAGCGCGAGCGAATTGAACAGCTCGAGGTCTTCATCAACCGGTTTCGCTACCAGGCCACCAAGGCCAAGCAGGTGCAGAGCCGGATCAAGGAGTTGGAGAAGATCGAACCCATTGAGCTGCCGGAGGAAGAGAAGACGATTCACTTTTCCTTTCCGCAACCCAAGCCCGCGGGCCGGATCGTCGCCGAGTTCATCGGGGTGGCCAAGTCCTATGGCGAGAAGGAAGTGTTTCGCGACGTCAATTTCATGATCGAGCGCGGCGACCGGATTGCGCTGGTGGGAGTAAACGGGGCCGGGAAATCCACGCTGATCAAGCTGCTGGCGCAAACCGAGCCGTTGACCCGGGGAGAGTATCGCCTGGGCCACAATGCCGATCCCGATTACTTCGCGCAGGACCAGTACAAGGAACTCGATCCCGATGCGCGCATTCTGGATGATCTGGGCGAGATGTCTCCCCGCTCCACCCAGACCGAGCTGCGCAGCCTGCTGGGATGCTTTCTGTTCTCTGCCGACGACGTGTTCAAACGCATTGGCGTGCTCTCGGGCGGCGAACGCAACCGCTACGCGCTGCTGCGCATGCTGCTGCATCCGGCAAATTTTCTTCTGCTCGATGAACCCACCAACCATCTCGACATGCGCGCCAAGGACGTCCTGCTGAAGGCGCTGACCGACTACAACGGCACCGTGGTCTTTGTCTCGCACGACCGCTATTTCATCGACAAGCTGGCCACGCGAGTCCTGGAGGTCGGGGATGGACGGGTGGAAGTCTATCCCGGCAACTACGAGGACTATCGCTGGCGAAAGGAGGGCGGAGCCGCGGCACTGCAGAAAGCGGTTACGTCACCAGCCCATCCGCAGCCGGCGAATGGCAATGCCAACGGACAGCCGGCGAAGTCCGAGGATGCCGCGGCCAGGCGCCTGAACCCCATCAAACGCAAGCAGATGGAAGATCGCGTCCACGAACTTGAGTCTGAAATC
This sequence comes from Terriglobia bacterium, assembly GCA_963790645.1. Lineage (GTDB taxonomy): Bacteria > Acidobacteriota > Terriglobia > Terriglobales > Acidobacteriaceae > JAIQFF01. Next base: position 126,418 of record CAWBPS010000026.1, read on the forward strand.
AACCGCCTGGAAGACACGATCGCCGAATATGAGGCTGCCCTACAAACCTTCGTTAGCGCTGAGGAAACCCAACGGGTTACACAGGAACTGGGGCGGAGCCGGTCTGCACTGCAGGGCATGCTGGCGGAGTGGGAAGAACTGGGTCAGGCGCTTCAGACTTAGGGATTTCAGGCATGGCTGACGCGCTACCTGGTTCCAGTTACCTGATTTTCGAACCCGTACAACGTTCTTCCGTAACCTGCCTTAATGCTGGCTCCCGTGCGATATTCAGGTTGGCCAATCGGCCATAGAAGAGCAGATAAGCAGACTCGCCGCATGCGGTAACGCCCATAGCGCGCGCCGCGCGGAACACTATAAGGAGCGCCGCAACCGATGCTGCAGCCATCAGATTCTCAAAAATCGCAGTTACCCTCAAACCCATCCTTCAGCCCCAGCAAAAGCGTCAGCGTGCCCGTGGAACAGGCCACCATCGGCCGCTCCGTGGTCATCAAGGGCGAGGTCAGCGGAAGCGAATCGCTCTATATCGATGGGCGAATCGAGGGCACCGTCAATTTTGCCGAGCACCGCATTACCGTGGGACGCAACGGCAGCGTCGCCGCCAACATCACGGCCCGCGAAGTTGTGATCCTGGGCAAGGTGCAGGGCAACATCCAATGCACCGACCGCCTGGACATCCGCAGCGAAGGCGCGCTCACCGGTGATGTGATCACCCAGCGCATCAGCGTTGAGGATGGAGCCATTCTGAAAGGCAGCGTGCAGGTGCGCGCAGTCGAGCATAAGCAGGACAAGTCTCAGGCGCAGAAGCAGGCACAAGCGGAGAGCAAGCCCGCCGCGACCGAGCAGCCCCGGGCGGCGGCCGCTGTCGCCGGCGTTTAGTTCATAAGTGTGGGTCGGACACTTTTTGTCCGACGCTTTTGACTTTCGTTGTTTGAAAAACCACTAGTCAAAGTCAAAAGCAAAGTCAAAGGCGGCGGGCGAGGGCGCCCGCCCCACACTCTTACCTGTTTATTTCTTTTCTTCCGGCTTCAAATCCAGGGCTGCGGAATTCATACAGTAGCGCAGGCCAGTGGGCGCCGGGCCGTCTTCAAAGACGTGCCCCAGGTGGGCATCGCAGCGGGCGCAACGGGTCTCGGTGCGAACCATGCCGTAGGTTTTGTCGGTGTGGTTTACCACCGCCGCTTCGTCCACCGGCTTAAAAAAGCTGGGCCAACCCGTGCCCGACTCAAACTTGGTGTCTGAGCTGAACAGCGGTTGCCCGCAGCAGACACAGGTATAGGTGCCCGCATCTTTCGTCTTCCAGTACTTGCCGCTGAATGCCGGCTCGGTCCCCGCCTTGCGGGTCACGTAGTACTGCTCGGGCGATAGCTGCTTTTGCCACTCTGTTTCCGGTTTCTCGATTTTCTCTGCCATTCCGTTTTCTCCGAATCGTTCTACTGGTTGGTGTTGATTCCTAGTCAAATCTCGATGACCATGTCCTCCAGGCGGGTGGGATAGGTATTCAGCACTTCGCCTTTGTCTTTCCTGACGATGACCGTGTCGGAGTGCCGAAAGCCGCCCCAATCGGGATCATAAACGCCGGGCTCGCAACTGAAAGCCATGCCCTGCTGCAGGACAGTCTTGTCGCCCTCGGCGATCCACGGCGCTTCGTGGCCTTCCAGGCCAATGCCGTGCCCGGTGCGATGTTTCAGAAACTTCTCAAAGCCGGCCTTGCGGATCTGGTCCAGACTTTTCTGGTCCACTTCTTCCGCTACTGCGCCTTCCTTCAAGTTTTCAACGCCGGCGTCGTGGGCCGCGAGCATGGCGTCGAACAGGCGCCTGGCGTAATCAGTGGGTTTGCCCACGCAGAAGGAACGCTCGCACTCCACGTTATACCCTCCCACCTGGGCGCCGAAACTGAGGATCAAGGCGTCTCCACTTTTGAGCCGGTCTTTGCTCGGGACCGCATGGGGGAACGCCGACCGTTTGCCGAAGGGCACCAGACCTCCGAAGGGAGGATCAATGCCAACGCCGACGACATCGCGCAGTTCCTTCGACATCCGGTCGGCGACTGCGTCAGCGGTCACTTTCAGGATCTCGTCCTCGGTCACACTGCCGTTGTGCTGCACGAATTCACGGCCGGCCTGCACTTTGAAGTCAGCGTACGTCATGGCCCGGCGCATGATGCGAACTTCGTCTTCGTCCTTGACCAGGCGAAGGTCATCGACCAGGTCTTCGGCGACGACAATTTTGGCCCTGGGAGCGCCCAGGCTTATTTGATGCAACCGGCTGGGCCGAGGCTCCTCGATGCCGATGCGCGCCCGGTCGAACCCGCGTTTGGCTACCCGCTCGAAAATCCAGCGCACCCGGTTCACCGGGCCGGGAAAATCGAAGTAAGACTCGTAGTCCGTCACCCACCAGGTCTTGACCTGGTCAACCTCCAGCCCGGGAACGAACATCACCGGATCGCCTGATTCTGGAATCATCGCCGCCAGAGGACGTTCGGTCGAGAGATGAAAATATCCCACGGTATAAATGATGTTGGTCGCGTCGAGCAGAAGCAGCGCGTTGAGCTTGCGCTCTTTCATCTTCTGCTGCACCTGTGCGACCTTGCGCCGGTACCAGGCCGGTTCGAGGCGATCGTGCGGGCCAGGATCCGGCATGGCGGTGGCCATGCGGAGGAAGTGCACTCGACCGAGTTTGCTCACATCGGCGGTGATGCTGAGCGCCGCCACGCCCGAGAGCGTGCGCATGAACTGCCTTCGATTCGCCATGGGGCCTCCGTCCGGAACAAGTTCTGGAATTTTTAGCGACTCATCTTAGCTTACCTGGGCGTGTCCCGGCTCGGCCGTGAACCATCAGGCGGCATCGGTTCGGAATTCTGGGTGGAGCAGGCCTTCCGGCCTGCATAATTTGCTAAGAGCCTTGCGTAGCGCCGGCGTCCCGCCGGCTGTCTGGCGGGCGTCTCGCCCGCCGCCTGGAAAACGCGGGCGAGGGCGCCCGCGTCCACACGAGAAGCTGACGGCTACGCCCTGGAAACACCGATGGTGCGGTATTCCCCGCGGTGATAGAGCAGCGGATCGCCTCCGCGCACCACGACTTCCTCGACTTCAGCGATAAAAATCGTGTGGTCGCCGGCGTCCTGGGCGCTATGCAGCCGGCACTCGAGATAGGCCAGGGCGCCGTTGAGCACCGGGGTGCCGTGCGCCGTGCGATCAAAATGCGCTCCCGCCTCCTGTTCGGCATGGCGATGGTCCTGGGCCGGGCGGGCATAGTATTCGGAGATGTTCTGCTGGTCCTGAGCCAGCACGTTTACCCCAAAGCGCTTCCGGGCATGCAGGTGAGCGTGGGTGCGGGCGCGATGGTCAACGCAGACCAGCACCAGAGGCGGATCGAGCGACACCGAGCTGAAGGCGTTGGCGGTCATACCGTGAACTTCGCCTTCGTAGTCCACCGTAATCACGGTCACTCCAGTGGCAAAACTTCCAAGCGCGCTGCGGAATTCTGTTTGCGTGACGGCCATGTGCAGGCTGGAGCCCTGATGTTTCGTAGAGTTTCCGGCGGAGCCGAATTGCCGGTTCCGCCCTAAGAGTTTTACCACTAAACGCGTGGAGTTGGACAATTCAACCCTGGCTGGAGACCAACGCGGTGGACCGCGCGGCGCTCCGAATCGATGTATTATTCTGGTTGTTCATCTGTGAGGCCAATCTTTTCGGGCTCCGGGGAGCGCAAGAAGACATGCGGGTGCAGGAAAATTCGCTCACCGCTTATCTCGACGAAGTGCGTGACGGTCTGCCCCTCTCGCGCGAGGGGGCGTGCCTGCTGCTGCGCTGCCCAGAGGATGAACTTCCCGCCCTTCTCGCCGCCGCCCTTGAACTCAAACAGCGGTTCAAGCCGGGCGTGATTACGTATTCGCGCAAAGTCTTCATCCCCCTGACGAACCTGTGCCGCGACTATTGCGGTTACTGCACTTTCCGCCGCGATCCGGGCGAACCCAGCGCGCACACCATGACCCCGGATCAGGTCATGGAAGTCGCGCGCGCCGGCGAGAAGATGGGGTGCACTGAAGCCCTATTCAGCCTGGGCGACAAGCCCGAGCTGGTGTTCCCTGAAATGCGTGCGACCCTGCGCCACCTGGGTTACAACTCGACTTTGCAATATCTCGAAGCCATGTGCGAACGGGTGCTGCGCGAGACGACCCTGTTGCCACATCCCAACCCCGGGCTGCTGAGCGCCGAGTGGATCACCCGTCTGGCAGCGGTTTCGCCCAGCATGGGCCTGATGCTCGAAACCACGAACACTTCCCTGCTCTCGCCCGGCGCCGCGCATGACAACGCTCCCGACAAGGTCCCGGCTAAACGCTTGCGCACCATTGAAGAAGCGGGCAAACAGTCCGTGCCCTTCACCACCGGTCTGCTGATCGGAATCGGTGAAGCTCTGGAAGACCGCGTGGACACCCTGCTCGCCATCCGCGAGATGCATCGCCGCTACGGCCACATCCAGGAAGTGATCGTGCAGAATTTCCGGGTCAAGCCCGGGATTCCGATGCGCGACTGGCCGGAACCAACACGGGGCGAGATGTTGCGAACCATTGCGGTGGCGAGGCTCCTCATGCCGGAGGTCAATCTTCAGGCGCCGCCGAATCTTTCCGCTCCTTATTACGACGAACTGCTCGGTGCCGGTATCAACGATTGGGGCGGCGTTTCGCCATTGACTCCTGATTTCATCAATCCGGAGAGACCCTGGCCGCACCTGGAACAGCTCAAGTCCCGCACGGAATCAAGAGGATATATTTTGCGCCAGCGCCTGCCGGTTTATCCTGAGTTCCTGACATCGCTTACTTCGCGGCCCAGCTTGCTGGCGGAAAGGGTCCAGGCAGCCGCCGATCGCGAAGGCTACGCAGGGAGGGAAAGAGCGGCATGATCGTCGTACTCACCGGCGGAACGGGTGGCGCCAAGTTTGTGGATGGCCTGCGCCAGGTCGTTCCATCCAAAGACCTCACCATCATCGTGAACACCGGTGACGATCTGGAATGGTGGGGACTGTACGTTTCGCCCGACCTCGATTCCATCACTTACGTGCTGGCCGGACTGCTGAGCAAGGAACGCGGCTGGGGCGTCAAGGGTGACACATTTTTTTGTCTGCAAGCCATGGGCGACCTGGGGGAGCCGATATGGTTTCACACCGGCGACCGCGACCTTGCCGTCCACCTGCTGCGCACGAAATTGCTGAAGCAGGGCAAGACGCTGTCTGAAGTCTCGGCGGAAATCGCAGCCAAGATGGGAGTGCAGGCCCGCATCCTCCCCATGAGCAACGCGCGCGTGGAAACCCGCGTGGATACACCCATCGGCGAACTCAGTTTCGAAGAATATTTCGTGCAGCGCTGGTATCAGGACCCGGTCAACTCGATTCGCTTCGCCGGCATTGAAAACGCCCAACCCGCCCCGGGAGTGATTGATGCCATCATGTCGGCTTCCGTGGTCCTGCTGGCGCCGAGCAACCCGGTCACCAGCATTGGCCCCATCCTGGCCGTGCCCGGCATCACGGAAGCGCTCAAGCAAACTCCCGCCCTGGTGGCGGCGGTGAGTCCGATAATCGGCAACACCGCGATCTCGGGACCGGCCGGCATTCTGATGGCCGCCCAGGGTCTGCCAGTTTCCATCGCAGGCATTGCCCGGGCCTACCGCGAATTTCTCGACCTTCTGGTGGTTGACCGCCGAGATGCCAAGGCAGCGGAGGAATTAAGAAAGTCCGGGCTGCGAGTCCACTGCGCCAACACGATCATGGGTACAGCCGACGAGAAGATTGAACTCGCCCGCCAGATTCTGTCCCAGGTCGAGTCGCCGGCTTCTAACGAAAGCGCCGCCCATGCGGGCTCGGACCTGTCATGATTCTGGTACCCGTCAAGAATCTTGCGGGCGCCAAACAACGTCTCGCAGCCCTGTTCGATCAACCCGCCCGCACCGAACTGGCGCAAGCCATGCTGTTCGATGTGTTAGAGACCCTGGGCACGTGGAAGGGCCGTCCTGAGGTCAGCATCGTGACCAGCGATCCCTTTGCTCTTCAACTGGCCAGGCATTTCTGCTTTTCCGTGATTCCCGACAACGCAAATCGCAGCCAGACCGACGCCATCGAAATGGCAACCCGCTACTGTGAGTCTGAGGGAGTGGACAGCACGCTGGTGATTCCCGGCGATATTCCTCTCATCCAAAGTTGGGAGGTGGAAAAGATCCTGCAATCCGCGCCCGATGAAGGCTCGGTGCTGGTGCGCGCCGCGGACGGACGCGGCACCAATGCCATCTGGCGACGCCCCGCCGGATTGTTTCCCGCGCGCTTCGGCAACGACAGCTTTGCGCCTCACCACGCCGCCGCGCAGGCCACGGGGAAACCGTGCGTCGTGCTCTCCCTGCCCGGCATCGCACTCGACATCGACAACCCCTCTGACCTGCGCGCCCTTGCCGCCGCTCCCGGCGAAACCCGCGCCCAGCGCTTGGTCAGGCAATGGCAACTGGCCGAACTTCCCGCAGCCGCGAATGAGTAAGGCTCTAGCCCGGGTTCGAGAGACAGCCGCGAAGGGGCGTAAGAATGCAGCCCCCGGCGCAAGCCGTGGGTGGCCGCAAGGCGACGACAGGGCCCCGCAGGGGCGAAAGAAAACATTGCTTCCCGCGGTCCCCGAACTCCGTATCATCCCTGTTCCCCTTGCACCCGAGGTGAAACCCGGCGATTCTCTCACCGGACTTCTTCTCCGGGCTCTGAAGCATCACAAACTGCGGCCGGGCGACATCCTGGTCATCAAACACAAAATTGTTTCCAAGGCGGAAGGGCAATTCGTTGACCTGAGAAACATCAAGCCCTCTCCTGCTTCCCGCCGCTGGGCCGAGCGCTATCATCTCGATGCTCGTGTCATCGAGTTGGCCATCCGGCAGAGCCGCCGCATCGTGCGGCGCAAGCGCGGCGTCCTGATCACCGAAACTCGCCACGGCCTGATCTGCGCCAACAGCGCGGTGGACGTTTCCAACGTTGACGGAGGACGCCACGCGCTCCTGTTGCCCGACGATCCTGACCGCTCTGCCGCGCACATCCATCGCGAGCTGAAGAAGACCCTGCACCTTTCTATCCCGGTGATCATCACAGACACTTTCGGCCGGCCCTGGCGCGAAGGCCTGACCGAAGTTGCCATCGGGGTGGCTGGAATGCAGGCTCTTCACGATTACCGCGGCCAGCCTGACTCGCATGGATACAAGCTACAGGCTAGTATTGAAGCTGACGCCGACCAGCTGGCTTGCGCCGCCGGCCTGGTGTGCGGCAAGCTGGCTCGTACCCCGGCGTGTATCATTCGAGGGTTCGCGTATCGGCCCGGCCGGGGCAGCGCGCGTGATTTGATTCGTCCGGCTGCCAGCGATCTGTTTCGCTGAGCCGTGTTGTTTTCTGAGGAGGAGCCATGACCCGAGTCCTACCAGATTCTGAACTGGAAATGTTTCCGGCTCTCGAATGGACGGCCGTGGCTGAGAGTATGTCTTCGGAGGCGCGCAACGCGCTCGATCAGGTTCTGGCCTCGCAGGATGGCAGTGTCCTGTCTCGAGAGCAATGCCTGCTTCTGGCCCACGCCGAAGGCGACGACCTTCTCGGCTTGCTGGTGGCGGCCGACATGCTGCGCCGCGATCTGGTCGGAAATATCGTCACCTACGTGGTCAATCGCAACATTAATTTTACGAATGTCTGTTTTGTGGGCTGCAAGTTCTGCGCTTTCAGCCGTGGACCGCGCGAGGAAGACAGCTACTTCCACAGCCTTGAGACCATGGCGCAGAAAGCCATTGAAGCCCGGGCGCTGGGCGCGACGGAAGTCTGCATTCAGGGCGGGCTGCCCCACGGATTGCCGCCCTTCTACTACCGTGACATCCTGCGCGCGATCAAAGCTGCCGTGCCCGACATGCACATTCACGCCTTCTCGCCCATGGAGATCGTGTACGGCGTAGAACTCACCGGCATGCCGCTGCCGGATTATCTTAAGATGCTGCGCGACAACGGCCTCGACACTCTTCCGGGTACCGCCGCTGAAATTCTCGATGACGACGTGCGCTTCGTGCTCTCTCGCAACAAACTTTCCACCGAACAATGGAAGCAGGTGGTCCGCACCGCCCACCAGTGCGGCATCCGCAGCACCTCCACTCTGATGTACGGACACGTTGAAACCCCAACCCATTGGGTCAACCAGCTGGAGCTTCTTCGCGATATTCAGCAGCAGACTGGAGGCTTCACCGAATTTGTTCCGCTCGGCTTCGTGCATCAGAACACGCTGTTGTTTCATCAGGGAATTGCGCGGCCCGGCCCCACCCTGGCCGAGCATCTCAAAATTCACGCCCTGGCCCGGGTGATGCTGGCGGGTGCCATCAACAATATTCAGGTGTCGTGGGTAAAGCTGAACCGGCGCCTGTCGCAGCTTTGCCTGCATGCCGGCGCCAACGACTACGGCGGCACATTGATGGAAGAAAACATCTCGCGCGAAGCCGGTGCCACGGCGGGACAGTACACCAGCGGCGAGGAATTTCAGTCGCTGATTCTTGAGACCGGACGCATTCCCGCCGAGCGCAACACCGTCTATACCAGGATCAACCTCAGGCTGCCGCCTGACCAGGTGGCTATTGAGGAAGCACTGGAACCGGAGTTTGCCTGATGGAGTCCCATTAATCATGCCCGGCGTCATCGCTGTCCTCGGCGGCACCGGTCCGGAGGGCTTTGGACTCGCACTGCGCTGGGTCCGCGCCGGCGAGACCGTGATCATCGGATCGCGGGACGCTGCGCGGGCCCGCGAAGCTGCAGCAAAAATCCGGGCCGCGGTCGGCAGCAAAGCAAAAATCTCAGGCGACGAGAACAGCACCGCGTGCGCTGCCGCCGATCTGCTGGTGCTGACCATCCCGTTTGAAGGCCATGCCGCACTGCTTAAGCAAATTAAGCCGGCGATCCCGGAAGGCAGCATCGTGGTGGATGCCACGGTGCCTCTCGCCGCCAGCGTTGGCGGCCGGGCCAGCCGTACGCTGGGCATCTGGCAGGGTTCCGCGGCGCAGCAAACTGCCGAACTGGTGCCAGCGGGAGTGTCGGTAGTGGCCGCGTTCCATAACACGTCCGCCGAGGTCCTGAATGGCGATGCTCCCGTCGATTGCGATGTCATTGTCTGCAGCGACGACGCCGACGCCTCGACGACGGTAAGAACGCTGGCGGCAAAAATTCCCGGCGTGCGCGCCATTGATGGCGGCAAACTGGAAAATGCGCGCATCCTGGAACAGATCACCGCGCTCCTGATCGGCCTGAATATTCGCCACAAAGGCCACTCCGGCATTCGCATTACCGGCCTGCCGGAAAAAGCATACGAAGTATAGGTTTTCGTAGCGCCCGGCCTTTGTAGCGCCGGCCCTTCGACTGCGCTCAGGGCAGGCTCAGCCGGCGGTCGTGAGGGCATCTTGCCCTCACAGCGGCGAATTCAGACGGTGCGAGCAAAGTTGCATGAACAGTTCTCCTCAAGCCAGCCCGGCCATCGAATTCCGCAACGTCGGCTACCGCCTGAATAACGGAACTACTCTTCTTCGCGATCTCAACCTGGAAGTGCGGCGCGGCGAGACCCTGGTCCTCCTGGGCCGCAGCGGTTCCGGCAAGACCACCACTCTGAAGCTCATCAATCGCCTGCTTACGCAGAGCGCAGGCGCGATCTACGTGGACGGCCGCTCCCTCGATCAATGGGACGTAATCCGCCTGCGCCGCATGATCGGATACGTCATCCAGGAAGTCGGACTCTTCCCCCATTTCACCGTTGCTCGTAACATCGGAGTGGTTCCGCACATCGAGGGATGGCCCGCCGATCGCATTCAGCCGCGGGTCGCGGAGCTGCTTCAGTTAGTCGGCCTTGAGCCTCAACTGGCATCGCGTTACCCGCGGGAGCTCTCGGGCGGACAGCGGCAGAGAGTGGGCGTGGCCCGCGCCCTGGCCGCCGACCCGGCATTCCTCCTGATGGACGAGCCGTTCGGTGCGCTTGACCCCATCACACGAGCCGAACTGCAACGCGAATTCCGTGCCCTGCAGCAACGCCTGGGAAAAACCGTGGTCTTCGTCACCCATGACCTGCGCGAGGCCCTGCTGCTCGGCACTCGCGTGGCCCTCATGGAGTCAGGCCAACTGGTAGTCACACTCACACCCAAGGAATTTCTGAATTCCACCGACCCAATGGTCGCCGCCTACGTAGATGCGTTCAAAACGGAAATCGCTCCCGCACCAGGGGGGCGCGATGAACCTTAAAAGTAGCGCCGGCGTCCCGCCGGCTGTCCCGAGGGCATCCTGCCCTCGGCCGCCCAAACGAAATGCTTGCCAGGTGCGCCCCCGACACAGACGATCTCGCAGAGGTCAATCATGAATGTCCTGCAATTCATCCAGCAGAACCACACCGAAGTTCTGGAGCTCACCGCCGAGCATCTATGGCTGGTGGGAGCCTCTATCGCTCTGGCGGTACTCATCGGAATTCCGCTCGGCATACTGATCACACGCTGGCCGGTGTTAGGCAAGCCCGTGCTCGGCGGCGCAAATATTATTCAGACCATTCCCAGCCTCGCTCTTTTCGGATTTCTTCTGCCCGCGCCCTGGATCGGCGCGCGCGCCGACCGCCTCGCGATTCTGGCGCTGACGCTGTACGCACTCCTGCCTCTCATTCGCAACACCTATACCGGGATCAGAGGTGTGGATCCCGCAATCGTGGAGGCCGGGCGTGGCATGGGCATGACGGACCGCCAGTTGCTCTGGCAAGTGGAATTCCCGCTGGCGTTGAGCGTGATCATCGCAGGCATACGAGTCGCCACTGTGCTCTCGATCGGTGTCGCAACCATCGCCGCGGCGATCGGCGCCGGCGGCCTCGGCGAATATATTTTTCGCGGATTGGCCATGGTCAATAATCAGGTGATCCTGGCGGGCGCGATTCCCGCCGCCGGCCTGGCCATCGTTGCAGACACCAGCCTGGGGTGGCTGGAGAAGCGCCTGGCCCCGCGCTAGCGGCCTTGTTCCCGCTGATGAACGTTGGTCCTGCGTGATGAACGTAGAGGAGCCGCGCAGCGGCGCAAGAATACAGCCCGCGGCGTAAGCCGTGGGTGGGCTGAAAGGCGGAGTCAAGCACCAACGGGGCGAAAGAAACTTCATTGTCCTGATTTCTGCTTCTGGCCTCCGAAACTATGCGTGTGTTCACGATTGGCACAATCCGAAACCTCGCCGCGCTGCTTCTCCTGGCGTCGTGCGGCCCGCCGCGCGCCGACCGCATCGTGATCGGCTCCAAGAATTTCACCGAGCAACTTGTCCTCGGAGAAATCATCGCCCAGCAAATTGAAAATAAAAGCCATCTCCCGGTTGAACGTCGCTTTTACCTGGCCGGGACTTACATCTGCCACCAGGCGATTCTTGGCGGCCGCATCGACATCTATCCCGAATACACCGGGACCGCCTTGACTGCGATCCTGAAGGCGCAGCCTTCCAGCAATCCGCAACAGGTTTACGACCAGGTCAAAGCCGACTACGCCAAACGTTTCAACCTCGTGGTCGGCCAAACTTTCGGGTTCAATGACACCTTCGCGATCGAGATCCGCGGCGAAGACGCCCGCCGCCTCGGATTGAAGACCATCTCCCAGGCCGCCGCCTACACGCCGCAATGGCGCGCCGGCTTCGGTTACGAGTTCATGGAACGTCCCGATGGTTACAAGGGGCTCGCGGCAGCCTACGGCCTGCGCTTCGCCGAGTCCCCGCGCATCATGGACCTGGGCCTGCTGGCCCGCGCTCTCAAGGACAAGCAGGTGGACCTCGCCGCGGGAAATACCACCGATGGATTGATTCCCGCGCTGGACCTGTTCGTTCTGGAAGACGATCGCCACTACTTCCCGCCCTACGAAGCCGTGCCCATCATTCGGCCGGAGATGCTGGCGCGCCATCCGGAGGTGGGAAGAGCGCTGGACGAACTTGCGGGAAAGATTTCCGATGAAGACATGCGCCGGCTCAACTACGCGGTGGATGGCGAGCATCGGGACGTGAAGGAAGTGGTAAGGGAATTTCTGCGCCAGCGGGGTTTGTAGCCGGCATCCCTTCGACTTCGCTCAGGGCAGGCTTTGCCGGCTGTCCCGAGGGCATCCTGCCCTCGGCGGCGGGCGAGACGCCGCCGGGACGGCGGCGCTACACTACATCAACCACACTGCATCGACATCTACGATGACCTGCGTCCGCGGAATTTTCTGCTGGGCAGCGTATGCCAGCAGTGTCCGCAGCAGCGTGTTCAGCCTCTCGCGGCTGGCGGACTTCAACACAAAGTGATACCGGTAATCGCGTTTCAAACGCACAATGGGCGCAGCCGCGGGCCCCAGAACTCGGATGCCTTCATGACGCGTTTTCTCAAACCATTTTCCCAGAATTCCCGACCAGCGCAACGCTTCATCCAGCTTGTCGCTTCGCACCAGAACATTCGCGAGAGCACTGTAGGGCGGATAGTGCATCCAGCTGCGAAAGCGCAGCTCTTTTTCGTAGAAACCGGCGAAATCATGGCGCGCTGCGTACTGCACTGCGTAGTGGTCAGGAAAATAAGTTTGTAGAACAACTTTGCCGGGAGTCTGCCCACGCCCCGCTCGTCCTTCCACCTGGGTCAGCAACTGGAAGGTGCGCTCGGCGGCGCGAAAATCCGGGAAGCCCAGCGCCATGTCGGCGCCCACGACGCCGACCAGCGTGACCCCGTGAATGTCGTGGCCCTTGGCGATCATCTGCGTACCCATCAGCAAGTCGAGTTCGCCTTCGTCGAGGGCGTTGAGGGCGCGTTCAAAGTCTTCGCGGCCGCGCACCGTGTCGCGATCGAGGCGCCCGATGCGCGCCTGCGGAAACATTCCGTGCAGCAATTCCTCCAGCTTCTCGGAACCGGTGCCGAGGAAATAGACATACTCGCTGCCGCAGTGAACACATGCCTTGGGCACCGGTGCGGTGTAGCCGCAATAGTGGCAAGCCATGCGGGGGGAACGCTTGTGATGAGTCATCGCGATGGCGCAGTTCCTGCACTCGAGCGTCTTTCCACAGGCGCGGCACAGCACCACCGGCGAATATCCCCGCCGGTTCAGCAACACCATGACCTGCTCTTTGCGCTCCAGCCGTTCCTTAATTTCTTCGGCCAGCTTGCGCGATATCACCTGCTCGCTTCCGGTTTCCTGAAACTCCTGCCGCATGTCGATGATCTCGACTTCCGGCAGAGGCCGCTGCTCTACCCGGTCGGGCAATTCCAGCAGCTTGTACTTGTCTTTTTTGGCGTTGAAGTACGACTCGAGCGACGGCGTGGCCGATCCCAGCACCACCGCCGCATTCGCCATCTTGGCCCGCATCACCGCCACATCGCGGGCGTGGTAGCGCGGCGTCTCTTCCTGCTTGTAGGACGGGTCCTGTTCCTCGTCCACGATCACCAGCGCCAGATCGGTGACGGGAGCGAACACCGCCGAACGCGTGCCCACCACCATGCGGGCATCTCCGCGCCTGATGCGGTGCCACTGCTCGGCCCGCTCTTTATCGGACAGCGCCGAATGCAAGATCGCAACTCCTTCTCCAAACAGTTGATGCAAGTCGGCTGCCACCGCCGGAGTCAATCCGATTTCCGGGACCAGCAAAATGGCCGAGCGCCCGGCCTCGAGCACTGCCCGCATCGCCGAAAGATAGATCGCCGTCTTGCCCGACCCGGTAACGCCGTGCAGCAGCATGCCGGAAAACCTGCGCGCGTTCACACTCTGCTGGATGGATTTCAGCGCCGCCTGCTGCGCCCCGCTGAACTGCGAGTCAAACAGACTGGGCCTGGCTTTCAGCACCGACACTGTGAACTCCGCCGGCTCCTCGATGATTTCCACTAACCCGCGCCGCACCAACGTGTTCAAAGTGCTTTTTGGGACCTCAAGCGACTTCAGCACATCGACAGGCGCCTTGCCTCCCGTGGCGGCCAGAGTGTCAACCAAAGTCTGCTGGTTGGAATTGAGCTTGCCTTCGACATTCTTTAAGACCGCGGCCCTGACCGTCCGCAAAGCCTCGCGAGCCTCGGACAAATCTTCCCGAACGATCCACTTCTTCCGCGCCATTCCGGCGAGCAGCGGCCTGGAGGCACGGGTTGCGGCGCGCAAAGTTTCTTCCCGCGTCATCTCGCGATCGGCCAGGTAATCGAGCACCTGGAATTCAGCCAGCTGCTCTTCGGAAGTTTTCTGGGAACGCGCCGACGATCCCGACATGCCAGCCAGGTGCAGCGCCAGTTGCCCTTCTTCGGTGATGCGGTAGCCGGTTGCCTTCTTGAATTCCGCGCCCAGCGGCAGCATGGTGCGAAAAACCTCGCCGACCGGAGCAAGATAATAGTCGGCAATCCACTGGCCCAACTGGATCAACTGCTCGTCAAGCACCGGCGCGGAATCAAGCACGCTGATTACATTTTTGGTCTTAACTTTCGGCTTGCGATCGTGCAGAGCGGTGACGATCCCCGACATGCGCTGCTGGCGGAAGGGCACGAGCACGCGTCCACCCACAACCGGCTGCATCCCATCGGGAACAGCGTAGGTGAAGACAAGGTCCAGCGGCACCGGCAAAGCTACGTCGCAGAATTCAGGCATGGTCAATGTAGGCGCGAGCGTCCTCGCTCGTGCTGCGGTGAGGAATCGTTGGCAGTTTACTCCGGGCTCTTTGTTTCTTCGAAGCTCTTGGGCGGAGCCACCAGCCCCAGGTCCTTCATCACCATCTGCAAATCTTTCCAGGCTTCTTTCTTCTGCCGGGGATCGCGCAACAGAAACGCGGGATGATAGGTGACGGCAAGCCTGGTGCCACGGAAGTCGTACCACTTACCACGCAGCTCAGTCATCGGAGCATTGATCGCCAGCAGCGTCTTGGCCGCAACCGCGCCGAGGGCCACGATCGCCTTGGGCTTGATGGTGGCAATCTGCCGCATCAGAAATGGCGAGCAGGTTTCACACTCGTCGCGCTCCGGCGTGCGGTTTCCCGGCGGCCGGCACTTGATGATGTTCGCAATATAGATGTCTTCACGCCGCAGGCCCATGGCCTTGATCATGTTGTTGAGCAGCTGTCCGGCGCGGCCGACGAAAGGTTCGCCCTGCTGGTCTTCGTCGGCGCCCGGCGCTTCGCCGATGAACATCAACTCAGCGCGCGGGTTGCCCACGCCGAAAACGATCTGCTTGCGTCCCTGTTTGGCCAGACGGCAGCGCGTGCAATCGCCGATGTCTTCGCGAATGACGCGCAGTCCCTGGGCTGGATCGGCCAGGCCGGACTCGGGCTGGGTGGAAACTTCGACTAACTCCGGTATGGGAGTGGCGACAGCGGCTTTGGCTCTGGGCAATGGTTCTCGCTCTTCGGGCTGAATTTGGACGGTGGCCTCGCGGCAAAAGAAATCCCGCCGGTAAAAATCAAAGATACCAAGTTCGTTGTAATAGCGGATGCGGTCGGCCAGGGCGCGCTTGAGTTGTGGGTCCAGGGTTGGGGACATGGGACTTCAAAACGATTGCAGAACTCAGATTGATGATTTCAGATTGAACTTCCTCGTGCCGAGGGGCTGGTGTTCAATCTTAAATCTAAAATCAACAATCTGAAATCTTTCGCGATTCAAAGCCAGCCGAGCTGCGCTCGGCCCGACGGCTGAGGGCAGCCGTCGCCACGTGGTCGCTGCTTCCTACTTGGCCTGTGCCGCTACCGGGCCTGCGGTACTTTCCGCAGGCGGACGGCCTGGTCGAGCACGCGCTGAGCAACTTCCCACTTGGTGGTTTCAGGCACCTCGATCACCTCGCTATGGGTGATGATGGTGACGGCGTTGCGATCGGAATCAAAACCTACGCCTTCGCGCGACACATCATTCACTACAATGGCGTCCAGCGATTTCGTCAGCAGCTTTTTGCGCGCGTTCTCCAGGACATTTTCCGTTTCTGCGGCGAACCCGATGATGAGTTGTGAGCTCTTGGCGCGGGCCACCTCCGCCAGAATGTCCCTGGTCGGCTCCAGTTCGAGTGACATCGAACCCTTGCGCTTGATTTTCTGCTCGGCCGCGCTTTTGGGACGGTAATCGGCCACCGCCGCAGTCTTGATGACAATGGTCGCTTCCGGCAGCAGCTTCAGCACCGCCTGGCGCATTTGCTCGGCGGACTCGACGGGTGTAATTTCAGCGCCGCCCGGAGCGCTCAGCGCGGTGGGACCGCTCACCAGCAGCACCCGCGCTCCGCGCCGCAGCGCAGCTTCAGCCAGCGCGTATCCCATACGCCCGCTGGAGCGGTTGGTGAGATAGCGCACCGGATCGATCTTCTCGCGGGTGGGACCGGCCGTGATCAGCACAGTTTCGGTCGCCAGTTCCTGCGAAGCTCCCAAAGCTTCCATTGTGGCCGCAACGATCTGTTCATTCTCGGCCAGGCGCCCCGGACCGGTCATGCCGCAGGCCAGGTAACCCTCGCCCGGTTCAACGATGCGCACACCGCGCTGGCGCAGCAGTTCCAGGTTCGCCTGGGTGGCGGGATGATTCCACATGTTGACATTCATGGCGGGCGCGACCACTACCGGCGCGGTCGTGGCCAGATAGAGGGTGGTCAGGAAGTCGTTGGCGATGCCTTGCGCGAATTTGGCGAGAAGGTCGGCCGTTGCGGGCACCACCAGCAGGGCATCAATCGATTGCGCCACCGCGATATGCTCGATGGCTGAATCGATATTGGGCTGAGCGCTTTTATCATCGGCGCCCGATGCAAACATGTCGGTAATGACTTTTTCGCCGGAGAGCGCGGCAAAGGTGAGGGGACGAACAAACTGCTGCGCCCCCTGGGTCATGATGACCTGCACCCGGATGCCGCGGTCCTGCAGCAGGCGCACAACTTCGGCCGCCTTGTAGGCCGCAATGCCGCCGCTAACTCCGAGCGCAACTTTCATGGGAAGATCACAGCGATTGCAGATTCCAGATTGCAGATTTCAGATTGACCTTCCCACAACGCTGGCCGCGGAGGTGACAAATCTGAAATCAAAAATCTGAAATCTACAATCCGCAATTCAGACGTCCTTGGCAATCGCCTTCTCCAGCATTTCGCTGGCAACCTCCGCCGCCGAACGCGGCATTTCGGGGATCACCCACTTCACCTTGCCTGCCTTGATTTCGTCCTGCGCAATCCGGCAGGGCTTGCGGGAAGGCGTTTCGATGACCGGAGGCGCGCCACCCTGCAATTGCCGCGCTCGGCGCGCAGCCACCAGGATGTACCGATAGTTGCTGTCAAATCCATCCATCAACTTCATCGTCTTCTCCCCTTGCCGCTAGCGTCCACCGGGCGCCGCTACTTTCTCGAACGAGGCCAAAATCGGTTGCAGCCGCTCCCGCACGTTATTCAGCCGGCAGCGCTCTGCGTTGGCCATCAGGTCGGTGTCGTCAACGGACCCTTGTGTCTTTCCCTGGGTTCCTGATCGCTGCAGCCGCTCCGCGAGCAGGATCGACTTCAGCGCGTCGATAGATTCTTCCAGGCGGTCGTTAACCAAAATATAGTCGTATTTCTGGTAATTCTCAATCTCCCGAGAGGCCGTGACCAAACGGCGATGGATCACATCTTCCGCATCCAGACTGCGGGTGCGCAGCCGCTTCTCCAGTTCCTGACGGTTGGGAGGCAGGACGAAGATGCTCACCGCCTCCGGAATCCTGGCCTTGATCTGGGCCGCGCCTTGCACGTCGATGTCCAGCAACAGGTCCTTTCCGTCTTCCCTGGCCTCGCGCAAAAAGCGGCGCGCCGTGCCGTAGTAGTTGCCAAACACGTTGGCATATTCGAGAAATTCATCCTTGGCGATCATTTCTTCAAATTCGGCTCGCGAGACAAAAAAATATTCTCTCCCGTCCTGCTCGTCGCCCCGCACCGCCCGCGTGGTGTACGAGATGGAAAATTTCAAGCCGGGCACAATCAGCCGCACCCGATCCACCAGCGTGGATTTGCCCGAACCGGAGGGCGCTGAAATGATGTACACACCACTCATTCGAGGTTCTGCACCTGTTCCCGGGCCTTCTCGATTTCGGTCTTGATGGCCAGTCCCATTTCCGTGATTTTCAACGCTTCGCCGGCCAGGCCGGAGGTCTTCGAGAGCAGCGTGTTGGCTTCCCGGTTCATTTCCTGCAGCAGAAAATCCAGCTTCTTGCCTACTTCGCCGCCCTGATCGAGCAATCCCAGGAAGTGCTTCACGTGAGTATCGAGCCGGACCAACTCCTCCTGAATATCGCTGCGATCGACCAGCAGCGCCGCCTCCTGCAGCAGGCGCTCCGGTTCCACCTGGCTTCCAATCAATTCCTGCATGCGCATCTTCAATCTCTCGACGTAGGTCTGCAAAACCGTCTGGCGATGCTTCTCCACACCCTCGCCGGCTTTCTGCACATGGGCCATGCGCTGCCGCAACTCGCGGTCGATGCCGCGCCCTTCCTCTTCGCGCATCTGGTTGAGGTGGTTGAGCAGTTCTTCCACCTTGGCCAGGACGGACGCTTCCAGCGCGCCATCGGCGGGAAGCGCGGCTGTGTCCAGCGCGCCGGGAAGGCGCAGGACCGCGTTCAGATCCGGCTCGGCTGCCAGGCCGAACTCCGCCGCTGCCGCGCGAAAGGCCTGGATGTAGCCGCCGGCGATCTGGCGATTGAGCGCGAAGCTCTCACTCCCGCCGCGCTCCAGGTTGAGAGTCAACTCCACGTGCCCCCGTGCCAGTTTCTCCTTGAGCAGGCGGCGCAACTTCATCTCCAGCGCATCGCTGTCCGACGGCATGCGGAAGTGCACATCGAGAAAGCGGTGGTTCACCGACTTCAAAGACAGGGTGAAGCCCATGGGAGTCTTGCCCGGCACACTGATCGGTGGTTCAGCGTGTCCCGGATCAGACACCTGACCCTTCACCTGCGCAAACCCGGTCATGGAACGAATAGGCATGATTTTTGTAGCGCCGGCATCTTGCCGGCTGTCCCGAGGGCGTCCCGCCCCCGGAGGTTCGGCTTACCGAACCGCATTCACCTTGGGTGCTTTCCCTCTTACCCGCGGCTTGCGCCGTGGGCTTTATTCTCGCACCGCTTCGCGGCTTTTTTGTCGCGACCCGCTACTGCTCGGCCCTCGGAGGTTCGCCTTACCGTACCGCATTCACCTTGGGCTCTGCCTCCGCGAACTGAAGATCATACAACCGCCGGTAGGTCCCAGGTTTCTGCATAAGCTGCTCATGCGGCCCGATGTCCTCAATGGTCCCGTTCTCCAGCACCACGATCCGATCCGCGCGCCGGACCGTCGAAAGCCGGTGCGCGATCACAAACACGGTCCGTCCGGTCATGAGATTCTGCAGCGCCGACTGCACCAGCGCCTCCGACTCGCTGTCGAGCGCGGAGGTGGCCTCGTCCAGAATCAGGATCGGGGCATTCTTCAGCAATGCGCGGGCGATCGCGATGCGCTGCCGTTCGCCGCCGGAGAGCCGCACCCCGCGCTCGCCGATCATGGTCTCGTAACCGTTCGGCAATTCCATGATGAAGTCGTGCGCCAAAGCAGCGCGGGCCGCGGCTTCGACCTGCTTCTGCGAAATGGATGGCTGTCCATACGCAATGTTGTTACGCAGAGTGTCATTGAACAGTACCGTCTCCTGCGTGACTACGCCGATCTGCGAGCGCAGCGAGGCCAGCGTGGTGTCGCGCACGTCGCGTCCATCGATCAGCAGGCGTCCGGCGGTCACGTCGAAAAAGCGAGGGATCAGGTGGACCAGCGTGCTCTTGCCCGCGCCGCTCGATCCCACCACCGCCACCACTTCCCCGGCCCGCACTTCCAGATTGATGTTGCACAGAATTTCCCGGGACTCGTCGCCGTCCGCCTCGTAGGAGAAGCACACACCCTCCAGCCGTATGCTATCGGCAAAAGGCGGCAGGGGCTTGACCCCGGGCTTTTCCTTGACGTCGTCCTCGGTATCCATGAACTTGAAAATCTCCGAGGACGCGCCCAGCGCCTGCTGAAAATTGTTGTTAAAGAGGGCAAATTTCCGAACCGGGTTATACAGGCTGAATACGGCGGTGATGAATGCGCCAAACGTTCCCAGGGTAAATTCGTTGTGCGCGATGCGGTCGCGGCCCAATAACAAGAGCATGGCGATCGCAATCGCGCCGAAAATGTCCATCAGGGGAGAACTCATCGCCGCCGCCGCCACCGAACGCAGGTTGGCCTTGAAGAGCCTTTGCGCGGCCTGGCGAAAGCGCGCCATCTCCCAGGACTCCATGCTGAAGGCCTTTACGATGCGGTTGCCGCTGATGGTTTCCTGCAGGATGTTCTGAATGTCAGCCAGTTTATCCTGGCCGCCGCGGGTGGTGCTGCGTACCCGGCGCCCGATCCTGACCGCAGAGTAGATGATGAAAGGGATAAACAGGAGCAGCACCCAGGCCAGTTTCCGTCCCAGCACGATCACCGCCGCGGCAGTGAACAGAAAAGTAAAGAACTGCTGCAGGAATTCCGCCAGCACGCTGGACATGGCGTACTGCACGCGCTCGATGTCATTAATGATGGTTGAAATGAGCGTCCCCGTGGTGTGCTTCTGAAAAAAAGCCGCTGAGCGCCGCAGCACGGAGTTGTACAGATCATTGCGCAGGTCGGTGATCATGCCAAACCCGGCATGGTTCACCAGGTAAGTGCCGGCATAATCGAAAATGCCTTTCAGGATGGTGGACGCCACCAGCGCGTAGGCCACAATCGTCCAGGCATTATGAAAATGGGCGGGAACGAACTGCTGCAGGTAAACCACATGCCCGCTGCCAGGAATGGTGAAGAGCTGAATGTTGTCCGATCCCGTCGATGGGTTCAGGACACGGTCGAAGATGGGCTTGACCAGTACCAGGCGGAACGCTTCCAGAAACCCGACTGCGGCCAACAGCACCACACCCGGCACCAACTGCAGCCCGAAGGGCAGAACATACCGCAAAAGGCGGGTCAGTTGCCGCATTCGGGACTCTCGCTGCGCGGCCCGCCGGGGCCCGCGCCTGATGGAATCAGCATATTAAGCAAGGTCTTATTCTACTTCAGTCGTCAGTCGTCAGTCCTCGGTCGTCAGCAAAGTCAAATGCGCTGTGCTGACGACTGAAGACTGACGACCGACGACTGCTACCCTGGACTGTCCCGATGCACCACCTTCACCCGGTATCCCGCCTTGCGCAGGCGCTTGCCCACGTCCTCCGCAATCATGACTGAGCGGTGCTGGCCCCCGGTGCAACCAAAAGAGATGGTCAAATAGCTCTTGCCTTCGCGAATGTAGTGCGGCAGCAGGTACACCAGCAATCCTGAAATTCGCTGGATAAATTCCCGGCTCTGAGGAAACGAGCGGATATATTTGGCGACTTTCGGGTCCCGCCCGGTCAGCGGACGAAACTCGGGCACGAAGTGCGGATTGGGCAGGAAGCGAACGTCGAAAAGCAGGTCGGCGTCGTCGGGCACGCCATGCTTGAATCCGAAGCTCACGCAGGAGACCAGGATATTTTTGCCCGACTCCTTCTTGTGAAAGCGATGTGTGATATACGCCCGCAATTCATGGACATTGAACCTGGAGGTATCGATCACCAGGTCCGCCATGGCGCGGATGTAGCGGAGATGGCGGCGCTCGGCAGCCAACGACGACTTCACCGGCGTGTCGGCGCCCAGAGGGTGTGGCCGGCGGGTCTCGCTGAAGCGGCGCAGCAGGATGGATTCGGAAGCTTCGAGGAAAATCACCTTGGTCGGCAGCATGCGCTTGACCGAGTTCACGATGGCGGGCAGCGACTCCAGTTGCGAGCCCTCACGAACGTCCACCACCAGCGCGGTGCGGCTGATCTCGAGCGACTGCCCGATCAGCTCCGCGAAACGCGGAATCAGCTCCACCGGCAGGTTGTCCACGCAGTAGTAGCCCAGGTCCTCGAAGGCCTTGAGCACGGACGCT
The DNA here is from genome assembly GCA_963790645.1 of Terriglobia bacterium. Classification (GTDB taxonomy): domain Bacteria; phylum Acidobacteriota; class Terriglobia; order Terriglobales; family Acidobacteriaceae; genus JAIQFF01. Next base: position 148,333 of record CAWBPS010000026.1, read on the forward strand.
TTGCCCGAACCGCTCATGCCGGTGATGATGACCAGTTCGCCGGGCGGGCGCAGTGCCGCCCGATCGCTCTTCCGGCGGCCTTTCTTGGTTTCGATTGGAACTTTCTTCTTACTCCCGGTGCGCCCCATCCTGGTGCGATGTTAGCAGGCACGGCACGGCCTCGCCAGTTGCTTCCCGGTTGCGGGGAGCGCGTCTGTGAACTTCATGGTCGGGCGGAAAAATAAAAAAGGGGCACCGGATGTGCCCCTTCTTCATGCTTCGCTATGCCAGAGGTACGCCTTCCCCCGAGGGCGCATCTAGCGCAACGCAGCGACTACGACAACATTCTGCGCCGGGTAGTCCATCGCGACTTCGCGCTCGCGGCCGCTCTTGGGCAGTTCCTGTCCCCGGTCGTTCCCTGCCGTCCAGACCTGTGCCAGGAAGTACTGCGAGCCGTAGCGGTGGAAAACCAGCTTGCTGGTCGTCTGCGCCTCTGTCGATTGGCAGGCGTGCGGCAGAACCAGGTTTGCCACCTGTCTGTCCTGGCTCTGAATGGCCATCGCGCTTCCGGAGGAGCCAACAGGCTGGATCATGTATTCCCCGGCGGGCAGGTCGGTTTTATTGACGATGAAGTTGAATGGAACATTCGCCTTCACCACTCCGGTCTGAGCATAGGCAGATGCGGTGGCCAGCAGCAGCCCCAGGCCGATTAAAGCAAACAGTTGGTTTTTCATAAATCCTCCTCGTGTTCGAGACGGTGAAACCACGCAGGATCAGCCTGTCTTCAAATGCCTTACTGCCTTGTTTCGCTCTCGGCCGTCTCTGACTTTTCGCAGCGGGTTGAAAACCGTTGCTGCAGAGGTTGATTGCAGGTGGCATGCCAGACTCAACACGGGTCTGCGCCCACATCGAAATATGGCGACAAGTCGATGACTCCTCTGACCTTGTGTTGGATGGCTGGCATTACAGCTGGCTTCTGGTCGAGCACAGTCATGGTTCTCTGCTAACCCAACTGTTAGTGGCCGCAATCCATCAGGTTAATCACGGTGGCCGGGTCGGAACCTTGACTGTGTGGGACCGGGTCTCTGACCCGGTCGGGCGGTGCGGAGCACCGCTTGCAGGATTTGGATGGACGAGCTTCCGATGTCAAGCTTCGGTATCGAAGGTTTGGTTCATGTGGCGGCGGCCCTCCGGGCCGCCTGACCGGGCAATCAACAGCCCCACCCTGTCGTTCCAAAAAGCGGAACGACGAGGGCGGGGCACCCATTACCCATTACCCCCTTCCAAACCGTTACCGGGTCCCACACCATCAAGAACATCTGCGTTACACGGGGGCACGATATATGCTAAACAGCAACCAGCATGCCGGAGAAAAATCCCAGACTGATTGGCATCGGCGGTCCTTTGAAGGGTACAGCTTTCTCTCTGCCGGTGGGCGAAGTGTCCATCGGCCGCGATTCCTCGAACCAGCTTTGGGCTGCTGATCCCGCACTCTCGCGCCGGCACTGCCTGGTGCTTGCCCAAGACGACCAGTTCTCCATCCGTGATCTGAAAAGCCGCAACGGCACGCTGGTCAACGGCGTGCCGGTGGAGCAACAACAGATACGGCACGGCGACCAGATCTATATCGGAGATTCCGTGCTCATCTTCCTGCTCAAGGAGGACGGAGAACATTTCGACAAGAATCCGGTTGAATTCCTGGAGACTGCGGGTTTCGAGGGTTCTCCCCTTCTGCTTCGGGCGGAAGACTCGCTCTACCTGCAGCCCGACAAGATCGTGGCCAATTTGCCTCCCAGTGCCCGCCGGGCGCGCGACCTCAATTCCCTGCTGAAGATCGCCACCGGGATTGGCGGCATTCGCGATCGGGACTCCCTGCAATGGCAGCTTCTGGGGTTCATCTTCGACGTTGTCCCGGCCGAGCGCGGCGCCGTCCTGCTCTGCGATCATCCGGAAGAGTTCACTTCGACCGCGGCCTGGGACCGGGTGCGCGGGCCCGGCCATCCGGTTCGCGTCAGTCGCACCGTAGTGCAGCGGGTTTTGAGAGACCGCGTCGGCCTGCTGGTCAGCGATGTCCTAGGCAACGAGGCGTTGCGTCAGGTCAAGACCCTGACGGAATTGAAAGTCAGCTCTCTGCTTTGCGTTCCGCTGCTGGTGGGGAAAAGGGTCCTGGGCGCCATCTACCTGGACAGCACCAGCCCCACCACAGAGTTCGACGAAGATCACCTGCAGGTCATGACTGCGGTTGCGGGCATCGCCAGCCTGGCCTTTGACAACGTGAGTCACTGGGAAAAGCTGCGACAGGAAAACCAGGAACTGCGCGCCGAAATCGAGGTCGAACACAATATGGTCGGCGGCAGTCCCGCCATGCGTAAAGTGTTCGACTTCATTCGCCGGGTCGCGCCCACCGATTCCACCGCCCTCATCCAGGGAGAGAGTGGAACGGGGAAAGAACTGGTGGCCCATGCCATCCATCGCAACAGTTCCCGCGCGGAGCGGCCGTTCGTGGCCATCAACTGCGCTGCCATTGCCGAGAGCCTGTTGGAGAGCGAGTTATTCGGTCACGAAAAAGGCGCGTTCACCGGCGCGGCCGGGCAAAAGAAAGGCAAGGTGGAAGTGGCCGAAGGGGGAACGCTGTTCCTCGACGAGATCGGCGAACTTGCTCCCGGCCTGCAGGCCAAGCTGCTGCGCGTCCTGCAGGAACGCGAGTTCGAGCGCCTGGGCGGCACCCGGCCGATCAAGCTGAATATTCGCCTGGTCGCAGCCACCAACCGAAGCCTGCCCGAAGCGGTCAAGGCCGGCACTTTCCGCAATGACCTGTATTACCGCCTGAACGTGGTCAGCCTGCAGATGCCTCCGTTACGCGAGCGCCGTGAGGACATATCCGTTCTGGCCGACTATTTTCTGGCCAAAGCCAGCCGCAAGTGCCGCACGCGGGTAAAATCGCTGTCCGCTGAAGCCCTGGCTTGCCTGATGCACTACGATTGGCCGGGGAACGTTCGTGAACTGGAGAATGCCCTAGAACGGGCACTGGTGCTGGGCTCGACCGATTCCATTCTCCCCGACGACCTGCCGGAGGCGGTTCTCGAGGCCGCTTCCACCACCACAGCATCGTCCGACAAATTCCACGGCAGCATCAAGGAGACCAAGAAGCAATTGATCCTGCAGGCCTTGAAGCAGGCCAATGGCAATTACATCGAAGCCGCGAAGACGCTGGGAATGCATCCCAATTCGTTGCTGCGGCTGGTCCGCAACCTGGATTTGAAGGGAGTGAAAGCCGGCATGCAGGGGGAGAGCAGCAATTAGCAAATGCTCGAGTCACACCCGAAACGGCGCACTCAGCAACCTGGCCGGAAGCATGACGACAGCCCACACCAGAGCCAGCGCACCATGGACGGCTATTCCAACCAGACGAAACGGCAGCAGCAGCACCCACACAAACGGGTACAGCACCAGAGCCAGCAGGGCCAGCGGCCAGCACACCACAAAAAGAATGCACCAGAGAATAAAAGCTAACATGGCTGTATCTCTCCTGCTCTACTTTACGAGGAAAAGACACGAAAAGTTCCACGCGGTCATAATCAAACCAGTCTGAGAACTGACAACCTGAAACTGACAACCGGGTTTGTCTGCCATCTTGTTTGCCTTCTCGAAACTTCGTTCAAGATTTGAAGCAAGTGTCTCGCACCATTTCAGCCCGCCGACCTCTCGGGCGCCAGCCGGCGCAGCGATTCTTCATACGGCGCCCGCGCAATGCCTTTCTCGGTCACGATCGCTGTCACGTACTTCGCCGGGGTAACGTCGAACGCAGGATTCTCTACTTCCACGCCATCGGGCACCATCTGCCGGCCGGCGATATGAGTGACTTCTTTCCCGTCGCGCTGCTCGATGGGAATCCCGCTCCCGTCGGGCGTTTCGAAATCCACCGTCGATAGCGGGGCCGCTACATAAAACGGAATGCCGTGTTCCCGGGCCAGCACCGCCACCGAATAAGTTCCAATCTTGTTGGCCACGTCGCCGTTGGCGGCGATGCGGTCGGCGCCCACCACGATGGCGTTGATTTTTCCCTGATTCATCATGGCGCCGGCCATGTTGTCGGAAATCACCGTGGTCGGAATGCCATCCTTCATCAGTTCCCACGCCGTCAATCGCGAACCCTGGAGGAATGGGCGCGTCTCATCGGCGTAAACGTGGATCGTCTTTCCCTGTTCGACGGCGGCGCGGATCACTCCTAATGCGGTGCCGTATCCACAGGTGGCCAGGGCCCCGGCGTTGCAGTGGGTGAGCACGCCTCCGCTGGCGGGCATCAGGGTCGCGCCGTGCCGGCCCATGGTCTGGTTGGCCGCGATGTCTTCGGCATGCATGCGCTGGGCTTCCTCCACCAGCGCCTGCCTGATCTGCGGAAGGGGCCGCACCCGCAACATTTCAAATTTGTCGCGCATGCGCTTGATCGCCCAGAAAAGATTTACCGCGGTGGGCCGGGTCTTGCCGATGACGTCACAGATCTGATCAAAGTCATGCTTCAAATCTCCGCCATTCTCAGCCTTGGAATTTTTCACCCCCAGCGCAATGCCCATGGCCGCGGCTACGCCAATGGCCGGTGCACCCCGCACCACCATGTTGCGGATCACGTCGGCCACCTGGGTATAGGTCTTGCAGGTAACGTAGGTTTCTTCGGTCGGCAGCTTGGTCTGGTCAATGAAGCGTATGCCGGAATCGGTCCATTCGAGAGTTTGAATCATAGGGGCAGTCGTCAGTCGTCGGTCGTCAGTCGTCAGCAACCCGGTCGTCTCAGGGTCTAACTGACGACTGAAGACCGACGACTGACGACTGTTTCTAGTTTTTATGCACTTCGCAACGGATTCTTGGGTTGTGCACCACCGCCGGCTTGCCGCAGATTTCGCAGCCGGAGCCTGCCGCGGGGATGCCCGGTGAGGTCTCGTCGTTTTGCAGCAGGTGCTCTTGCCGCACCTCGCTGGCGGTAAACACGGAAATAAATGGCGCCGGGGCGGCAGCTTGCTCCACGTTGGGACGCCCTCCCGCCTCCTCCCGTTCCACCAGGCACAGCGCACCTACAACCTGAAAGCCGAATTCCCGCGCCGCTTCAATGGCCTGCACCGTCGAGGCTCCCGTGGTGCAAACGTCGTCCACGATCACCACCCGCGCGCCCTTTTCCTGGAAGCCTTCGATGCGTCGTCCCGTACCATGCTGCTTTTCCGCCTTGCGCACCAGAAATCCATCCATTTCGCCGCTTGCCAGCGAAACCGCGACGACGATGGGATCGGCGCCCATGGTGAGGCCTCCGACAGCTTTCGGCTTCCATCCCCGGCTCCGGATCTCGTCGAGAACCACCTGCCCGGTAAGGCGCGCGCCCTTGGCTGTCAGGGTGGTAGTCCGGCAGTCTATGTAGTAGTCGCTCGTGCCCCCGGACGAAAGCTTAAACTGGCCCAGGCGAAACGACTTGGAAGCCAGCAAACGCAGCAAATCCTGACGAGTCGAAGCCATCGCAGCCTAACGATATCACGCTCGACGCCTGCTATTGAGTCATGCGCTCCAGATGCCGGAAGTGGTCCGTCCCGATATAGAGCACGCCAAAGAGCATCAGATTGTAGCCCACATGAATCAGGAGTCCCGGCGTCACAGAACGGGTCACCATCCGGGTAATGGTCAGGACCAGTCCGACCATGAAGAGCACCAGCAGCGGGCCCCAGGCCTGTCCCAGCTGTTCGCTGTGCACCATGGCAAAAGCGATGCTGGTTGCCAGCACCGCCAGCAACCGGCCCCACCGGCCGGCGACCGAGGTGTCCGGCGCTGGCGCCATGCTGAACCCTCCGAGCAGAATGGCCAGGACCAACAGGACCGTGGTGGCGATTCCGAAGGCATGACTGGAAATCGTTCCCGCAGCCAGGCCCCAGGAGACAGTGGTGGCCGCCGGCAGCAACCACAGGCCCGACGGCCGCTCTCCCGACTTCAAGCTCTGCGCCACCACCAGCGCGCCGGCCGCCAGAAAAACGGCAACAGCCAGCAGGACTGACCACGCCAGCGGAAGGCGGTGCTCAAGGTATCCCCAGGCGATCATGATCAGGACCCAGATGCACCCCCGGCGAAGCTGACGCGGCGTCATGAACAGCGTCTGCAGCCACCGGTCGAGCACCGGGTACAGGAATCCACGAAAAAGCATTTCTTCCGCCAGCGGCGCGATGGCCACGCCAAAAATCATCATCAGATATGCGCCCTGGCGGTTCTGGAAAAACTTGTCCATGGGCAACGACTTCGGAATCGGCAACAGCCGTGACAGTTCCCCCAGCACGACAGCCAGGAGCGCGCCTCCCCCCATGAAGCCCAGCCAGGCCAGGTTCCCGGGCCACCGCCATCCCACCGTCTGCCAGAAGGGGCGTTGCCGGTGACGCGTCACCAGCCCATACATGGCGATGAGCATGGCCAGATACGCCAGAGTCATGGCTGGGACAATCACCAGAGGACCGGGGTTTTTGCCCAGTTCGGCGGCAGACATGCCGTTCGCGGCCGAGCTATGCAAGACGATGACGAAAAAGATCGAACTGAAAAGGAAGAGGGCCGCCACCAGAACCAAGCCTACGATCAGGAGGTCGAGCCCACTCCAGGGTGGATTTTCGACGCCTGGGTTGATCGGGGCGACGGTTTCCGCCGGCGGCTCTATCTGCAATTCGGGAACAGGCTGATCTGATAAAGACAATTGGACCCGTGTGGGGCGGGCGCCCTCGCCCGCCGCCTTTGACTTTCGTTGAGTGTGAAACTCCAGCACAAATCTAAAGAACAACATCAACTGCAAAAGCGGCGGGCGAGGGCGCCCGCCCTACACACCTACGCGATCGAACTCTTCTGTCCGTTGGCAAAATATCCTGCCAGCGCCTGCCCGGTGTATGACTTCCTGTTGCGCGCCACCTGCTCAGGCGTGCCCTGGGCAACGATGCGCCCGCCTTCTTCTCCGCCTTCCGGACCGAGATCAATGATCCAGTCGGCGTTGCGGATCACATCCAGATTGTGCTCGATGATCATAACCGTATTTCCCAGGTCGGTCAGCCGGTGCAGCACCTCGAGCAGTTTCTTCACGTCATCAAAGTGCAGGCCGGTGGTCGGCTCGTCCAGAAGATACATCGTTTTCCCGGTCTGCCGCTTGCTCAGCTCCCGCGCCAGCTTGATGCGCTGGGCCTCGCCGCCGGACAGCGTGACCGCCGACTGTCCCAGATGAATGTATCCCAGGCCCACGTCCACTAAGGTCTGCAATTTCTGCCGCACCTGGGGAATGTTCTCCAGGATCGGCAATGCATCCGACACCGGCATCTCCAACAGATCCGCGATCGATTGCCCCTTGTATTTCACTGCCAGAGTCTCGTGGTTGTAGCGCTTGCCGCCGCAGACTTCGCAGAGAACATACACATCGGGCAGAAAATTCATCTCGATCCGCCGCTGCCCTTCACCCTGGCAGGCCTCGCAGCGTCCGCCTGAAACGTTGAATGAGAAGCGCCCTGGCTTGTAGCCCCGTTCGCGGGACTCGGGCAGCATGGCGTAAAGATCGCGGATCTGCGCGAACACCCCGGTATAGGTTGCCGGATTCGAACGCGGCGTGCGCCCGATCGGCGACTGGTCGATGCGAATGACTTTGTCGATATTTTCCGTGCCAGAAATTGTTTTGTGGCTGCCGGGTTCTTCCCGCGACCGGTACAGCTTCTGCGCCAGGGCGCGGTAAAGAATGTCGTTCACCAGCGTCGATTTGCCCGATCCCGAGACCCCGGTCACGACCGTCATCACGCCCAGCGGAAATACCACGTCGAGGTTCTTGAGATTATTTTCCCGCGCACCGAGCAGCGTGATCGCCGCCCCGTTGGGCGCCCGCCGCTCCGGCCGCATCTCGATCTGGACCCGTCCGGAAATGTAGGCGCCGGTCAGCGATTCCGGCGCCAGCTCGATTTCCCGCGGAGTTCCGTACGCCACCAGCCCGCCGCCATGGCGGCCTGCTCCCGGACCAAGATCAATCACGTAGTCCGCCCGCCGGATGGTTTCTTCATCGTGCTCCACCACCAGAACGGTATTCCCCAGATCGCGCAATTCTTCGAGCGCCTTCAGCAGGCGGCCGTTGTCGCGATGATGCAATCCGATGGAAGGCTCGTCCAGCACGTAGAGGACACCCCGCAGCTTGGATCCAATCTGGGTGGCCAGCCGGATGCGCTGGCCTTCGCCGCCGGAAAGTGTGGCCGCCGAGCGCTCCAGCGAGATATAGCCCAGCCCCACGGCATCCAGAAATTGCAGCCGTTCCACGATCTCATGCACAATGCGTCCCGCAATGATGGCCTCGCGCCCGTTGAGTTTGATCTTGCGCGCCGTCGCCAGCGCCCGCGACACCGGCAGCGCCGTGAAATCGGCAATCGACATGCCGTTCACTTTCACCGCCAGGCTCTCCGGCCGCAGACGCTTGCCCTGGCACGCCGGGCATTTCGTGGCGGACATGTAGTCCAGCAGAAATTCGCGATAGGTGTCCGACGTGGAATCATCCACGGCCTGTTTGAGATAGCCCAGAATCCCGCGGAAGCCGGTCTTCCGGTTCTTGCCGGCCCCGTTCCCGCTCTTGCCCGCCTCGCCATACAGCAGCAGGGTCTGGATCTTCTCGGGGAACTTTTCAAAGGGCGTCGCCAGGTCGAATCCGTGGGCGGCGGCGGTGATCTGCAGCTGGTGAATCAGGTTCTGCGAAGCTGATCCCGGACCCAGGCCGCCTTCGAGCAGCGGCTTCGACCAGTCGGTGATGATCCGCGCCGGATCAAATTCATAGCGGCTGCCCAGGCCATGACACTCCGGGCAGGCGCCGTAAGCGCTGTTGAAGGAAAACGATCGCGGCTCCAATTGCGGCACGCTGATGCCGCAATCCGGACACGCCAGCTTCGCCGAATAAAGCTGCTCATCCCCGCCCACCACCGCAACCTGCACCAGCCCGCCCGCCAGCTTCATGGCCAGGCCCACTGACAATTCCAGCCTGTGCTCGATCCCAGGCTTCACCAGCAGCCGGTCGATCACGACTTCGATGGTGTGGTTTTTGCGCTTGTCCAGAGGAATGTCATCTTCGAGATTGACCAGTTCGCCGTCGATCCGCGCCCGGGTGAAGCCGTGCTGCACCAGCTTCTCCATTTCTTTCTTGAACTCGCCCTTGCGGCCGCGCACGATCGGGGCCAGCACCATCACCCGGTCTTCGGGAGTCAGGCCCATCACGCGCTGAACAATCTGCTCCGCCGACTGACGGGCAATCGCACGCCCGCATTGAGGGCAATGCGGCACTCCTATCGAAGCAAATAAAAGGCGAAGATAATCGTAGATTTCGGTGATCGTTCCGACGGTGGACCGCGGGCTCCGGCTGGTGGTCTTCTGCTCGATGGAGATCGACGGGCTCAGGCCATCTATGGCGTCCACGTCGGGACGCTCCATCTGGTCCAGAAACTGCCGGGCGTAGGCAGAGAGGGTCTCCACATAGCGCCTCTGGCCCTCGGCGTAGATGGTGTCAAAGGCCAGGGAAGACTTTCCCGAGCCACTCAATCCGGTGATTACGGTCAGGCTATTACGGGGGATTTCGACGTTTATATTCTTAAGGTTATGCTGCCGTGCCCCCCGCACCGAGATCTTGGTAATAGGCATGAAATTGGCGGAAGTTGCGACTGGCCTTCCGTAATTGGACGGCCCCACAGAAATGAAGGAAAGTGGGTTTGCGCGACTCTACTCACGTATCTTAGTTGCTAACAGCGGCTAGCGTCAACGCGGGTAAAGTGATCGATTGCGCCAAACGGGTCCCGGAGCGCATAGTCCGGTACCTTAACTGGAAAGTAGGCCGAGCGTGGGCGGGTTACTGGTTGCTTTCGTTATCTCCTTTACTGCCATCACAGTCGTAGTGCTGGGAATTCTGGCGGCCTATGCCGCTATAACCGGCATTCTGTACGCCTTCGCCTACGGCTCGCGCCGGCGCAGCGCCAGCACCCCCGTCCTCGTACCCAGCCAGAGCCAGGCCGGCGGCGACTGACGTCGGGCGTCGGACCTCAGACCTCAGGAAATTCATGCAGTTCTTCGATGGAGGACGGGCGTCCCGCCCGTCTCGCGTGCCCATAATTGATCCAATAAACTCTCTGTAAGAGCGAGCCTTTCTCCTTCATGGTTTTTTTTCAGGACGCCCGAGGGCGAGACGCCCTCGGGACAGCCGGCAGGATGCCGGCGCTACAAGACCATTCGAAGCCGCCCGCCGGGAACAGTGATCTACTGATTGGGCGGAGGCGCAGGCGCCTGCTGTTGCTGCTGTTGCTGCTGTAGTTGTTGCTGCAGCAACTGCTGTTGTTGCAGCTCGCGCAATAATTCTTCCGGAGTCTTTACCTTCTGCTGACCGTCCTGCGGCTGGTCCTGGTTCTCGTCGTTGCTGGAGTCTCCGGCCGGGTTATCCACGGGTTGCTCGGCGATATCCACACCAGCGGAGACGGGATCATCCATCTGCCCCTCATCATTGCCCTGCGCCACCGGGGTCGCGGCTGCGGGCGCCGCGGGCTCGGATACGCCCCCGGATTTGGAAGTCAGGATGAGCCGGTCCACACTGTCAGGATGAGCTGCCGAACCCAGCATCACATAGTTGAAGTGTGATCCGTTCAGCAGCGCTGCCAGAACATCGCGCGCCGGCCCTGGACCCAGGTGCGTCACCACCCGCTCGGTGGCATTGGGAGGAACCTCTACGTCGGCGCCGGTTTGTGCCCGCACCGCCCGCAAAATGTCAGCCAGGGTCGAGTTCTCGGCCACAATCGTAAGCTGTCCCTGGCTGTAGTGGACCCGGGGCGGAACTGCCGGCAGCTGCTCCGGCGTGGGAGGCGGAGGAGGCGGCACCGGTGCGGGCTCGGGAACGGCTTTCTTCGCCGCCTTGGCCGGACGCTTATGCGGCATCGCCTGCTGCGCCGCCGCATTCAGCATCAACAACGGAATTAGGGTCGCTGCCAGAACCAGCCAGACTCTCGCGCGCGGGAATGACTTCAGGAGAACCACGGTACCTGCTTCACGGCCTTACACCAGGTTGGATGCCGGCTGAGGCCCTGATGAAATTGTAGCACCGTAACCCGTGTGGCGCGGGCGCCCTCGCCCGCGAGATTTGAGCTCAAAGTCAAAAGCCGCGAGCCCTCGCCCGCGAGATTTGAGCTTAAAGTCAAAAGCCGCGGGCGGGGCGCCCGCGCCACACGCGTTCGGAATTTGCCGGGTGAAGGGCACGGCTTAGCCGTGCCAGTTGAGAGGGGATTTTTCGCTACTGACGCGGCGCGTAGTAGCCCTTGCGGGCCCGCACCTGGAGGTCTTTCTTGAGCGCGGTAATTTCAATCGAGCGGTAGCGGCCGTCGGCGTCAAAATCAGCCGGCTTGTAGGAAACCACGTACTGGCTCCGCAGTTCATCTTCGATGGCGGCAAACGAATTCTTGATGTCCTTCATCTTGAAGGGAAAGAAGGCGCGGCCGCCGGTGGCATCGGCGATCTGTTGCATGGCCTTGTCGCCGCGGAGAATCAGGCCGCTGTCGTCGGTAGAGATCGCGTAAATGATCACTTCGGCGCGCTGTGCCATCTCGAGCGCCATCGCCTTGGTGACCTCGCTCTGGTTATCTTCGCCATCGCTCACTACGATGATGGCCCGCCGCACCGGATGGTCACTCCGCTCCTTGCTCAGCTTTTCGCGGCAGGCCCGGTAGATGGCGTCATACATCGCGGTTCCGCCGCCGTTGCGCAAGCTTCGCACTCCGGTTTCGAGCAGTTGCACGTTGTCGGTGAACTCCTGCGTGACCTGGCTGTGACTGCTGAAACCCATGACAAAAGCTTTGTCGAAATTCGCCCGCAGGGTGTGCTGCAGAAAGCTGACCGCAGCTTCCTGCTCGAAATCAAAGCGGCTGTGCACCGATCCGCTGGTGTCCACCAGCAGCCCTAATTCCAGCGGCAGGTCGGTCTCGCGGCGGAAGTTTACGATGGCCTGGGGCGGCTTGTGATCGTCCAGAATGGTGAAATCGCCCTGGTTCAGATTGCGTACAAACTTGCCACGATGGTCAGTGGCAATGAACAGCACATTGACCTCGCTCACCTGCTTCTTGATGGTAAGGATGGAATCGGAGGGATCTGATCCCGTGGAAGCGGAAGCATCAGGCAGGGCCATGCTGGACGCGGCCACGTACGGGGACTGGGCCAGCAAGGGCAAGCCAGCCGTGAGTACAACGGCTGCCACCAGCCCCCGGCACCAGTTCGTGTAGTTCATTCCCAGCCCATCCCAAATTTTCACGCTACACCGCCACTAACAGCTTCGTCTTTCAATTAGATGCACGTAAGGGGCCGAAGGCGCCTGCTTCAGACTACAGTCTGAACTCTAGGGGACGGCGGAGCTAAAGCCAAGTTACAAAAGGAGCACGCGCCAGGTCATGGGCTGCTATGGGGCTGTGTGGTCGCGGGCGACCTCGCCCGCGAAGCCTTGGATCAACTTCAAGAGCCGCGGGCGAGTCGCCCGCGACCACACCAAACCACCCGCCCTGCCGGTAAAATGCGAGGACCATGAGGGCAAAATCCGCCAATCTCATTCGCTGCGCATGGCCCAGCAACCCGCTCTCTATTCGTTATCACGACGAAGAATGGGGCCTGCCCCAGCACGACGATCGCGTGCTCTTTGAATTCCTGATTCTCGAAGGCGCCCAGGCCGGCCTGAGTTGGGACACGGTTTTGCAGAAGCGGGAGAACTATCGCCTGGCCTTCGACGGCTTCAACCCGCAGCGTGTCGCCCGCTACGATCGCCGTAAACAGCAGAGCCTGCTGCGCAATCCGGGCATCATTCGCAACCGCCTGAAGATCGCATCCGCGGCAAAGAACGCGAAGGCCTTTTTCGACATCCAGAAAGAGTTTGGCTCCTTCGACACCTACATCTGGCAGTTCGTCGGCGGAACCCCGCGGGTAAACGCATGGCGCACGGGCCAGCGAATTCCGGCCCGAACCTCCGAGTCTGACGCCATGAGCAAAGATCTAAAGAAACGCGGCTTCAACTTTGTCGGCTCGACGATCTGCTACGCCTTCATGCAAGCGGTAGGCATGGTGAACGATCACAGCGTGGAGTGCTTCCGCTACGCGCAAGTCCGCACGCCGGCTTGCTCAATGATAAACACGTAGGCCCGGACGCCTCGTCCGGGCAGGCGAGCGAAGCTCGCCAGGGTTCAGCGAGCGACTGGAAAAGAAAAGGCCGAGCTCTGCCCGGCCCGGGCGGGTGAGGGCACCCGCCCCTGCGTGGAACGCGGTGAATCCAGATTAGTTGACATAGTCAAATATATGATTGACACTGTCACATTATGGAACCCGCCATTTCCGCCGTGCGCGCCTTCAACCGCTTCTACACCCGTCAGATCGGCGTGCTGCGCGAAGGGCTGCTCAAGAGCCCGTTCTCTCTGGCCGAAGTACGCGTGCTCTACGAGATCGCCCACCGCCGGCAGCCCTCAGCCACCCAACTCTGTGAGGAATTGGGGCTTGATCCGGGTTATCTCAGCCGCATCCTGCGCGGACTGGAAAAGCGCGGCCTGGTCAGCAAATCACAGTCCCGCAAGGATGGCCGCCAGAGCCTGCTGGGATTGACGGCGCGCGGCCGGAAAACCTTCGCCACCCTGGACGAACGCCAGAACCAGGAAGTCGCCGCCTTGCTGCAGGCCCTCTCGCCTGCGGAGCGGGCGCAAATGGCCGAGGCCATGCGCTCCATCGAAGGCTTGCTCAATCCTGGCCCTGAACCGCGAACACCCTATATTCTGCGCTCGCACCAGCCTGGAGACATGGGTTGGGTCGTCCATCGCCACGGCGCGCTCTACGCCCAGGAGTACGGATACGATGAGCGCTTCGAGGCCCTGGTGGCAGAGATCGCGGCCAGATTTATTCAGCATTTCGATCCCCGGCGGGAACGCTGCTGGATGGCTGAAAAGGACGGCGGGATCGTGGGCTCGGTATTTCTGGTGAAGAAGTCAAAGACTGTCGCCAAGTTGCGCCTGCTGCTGGTGGAACCGTCGGCCCGTGGACTGGGCATCGGCAAGCGCCTGGTCGGGGAATGCGTGCGCTTCGCCCGCCAGGCAGGTTACAGAAAAATAGTTCTATGGACGCAAAGCGAGTTGCCTGCCGCCCGGCATCTCTACCAGCAAGCCGGATTCCGTCTGATGGAGGAAAAGCCGCACCGCGATTGGGGCCGCGACGATCTGGTGTCGGAAATCTGGGAGCTTGCGCTGTGAACTGGCGGGTCACCGGGCGGAATTTCCATATTGACTCGCACTCGTTCTGAGAGGAGAATCGCTTCACTTTCCCCGCCGAAAAAACTTCCCCGCGGTTGTGTCATCGGGCCGAACCCAAACAGAAACTGAAATCGCCTTCCTGGCACCGAGGCCGTGCGGCTGTTTAAGGAGCGACTCCAATGTCTAATCCCACAACGTCTAATCAACGCTCTGTAGGACGGTTCTCGGTCGAGAGTCCGGTGTCCTACGAATCATTTCCGCTGGCGCCCGCTGCGGGAGAAATCACGGACGCCGCCCAGAAAATGCGAGCGAAGATGGCCGCCCGTCCGCCGGGCGCAACCGGGAAGCGGGCGGTCTGGATCGTCCACGGCATGGGCCAGCAGGTGCCTTTTGAAACCCTGGAGCAACTGGCGGAAGGGTTGATCAGCGCAGCCGCGCACTCCAGTCCTCCGCTGCCGGTTCCTCCGCCCAAATTTCGTGAGGTGCGAGTCGGCGCTACGGTACTGCAGCGGGTCGAACTGGCACTGCCCCGCCCCGGCGCCGATCCGCAGGAGGTCCACCTGTACGAATGCTACTGGGCCCCCAAGACTGAGGGAGAGGTCAAACTGGCGGACGTCATCAGCTTTCTGTGGGACGGCGGCACCCACGGGCTGGCCAATTTCTTCACCGGATTTGCCCGCGCATTGTTCGGCAACATGATCAACTTTCCGCTGAGCTGGCGGACTCCAACCTACCTGCTGGTGACATTGGCGGTTCTTGCGGCATTGACCGTGATCAATGCCATCGTGATTGGCATGGGCGCGTCCCTTGCCGGCATCAGCAGCGTGCGGAAGTTTGTCCCCGAGGCGCAGGTTCAAACCCTTACCGCAGTGGCAAGCATAGTTTGTGTGGTCGCGATCACCTTCGGGGTAACGCTGTTTCTGGCCGAGATGAGCCGGCCCACCCGCGGCAGGTCGCTGTCGTACGGACGCAGAGTGCGAGATTTGACCTGGGTGGCTTTCGTAATCACGATCGTAACCATATTGGCAGGCGCCAAGATCATGGCCCTGATCGTATGGCTGCGGTGCGTTCCGGATTGGCTCACGCCCGAGCCCTTTCAGATCTCCGTGATTCACTTTGCCAATGTGCTGGTGCTGTCGGTCATCGTGATCATGGTTCTGGCCCATATCGTCCAATGGCGAAATGTGTCCAAACACAAGAGCGGTCTGAGGCAAGGCGCAACGCCCGAAGAAAAAAAAGAAAGCGAGACCAGCCCCACACTGCACGTGCTGTTCTATATCGCATTTCTAGCCCATGTGAGTGCGGTCGGCGTGATCATCTGGCTGGCACTCGGGGGACGGGCCTGGGGCTTCCCCTTCCCGCCTGTGCTGGATTGGCTGTGCGGCTGGCCCACGCACTGGCTGCGGTGGCTCGTCGGCGCCGCCCTCTGGGATTGCGTCTGCAGGTTTCTGAAGGGGGCGCTGACTTCGCAGTTCTGGATCTGGCCATTTCTGTTTCTGATCAGCGCAAAGGTGAGAAATCTCCTGGTGCAGTTTGTGGGCGATGTGACCGCGTATATCTCGTCCAACAAAATTGACCGCTTCGAGGACATCCGGAAAAAGATCAAGGACGCCGCCAAGGAGTCGGCGGGAGCGGTTTATCTGGCGAAGGCAAAGGACAGTGACGATTTCGAGTACGAAAAAGTGGCCGTGGTCGGACACTCCCTGGGATCAGTCATCGCCTATGACACGCTGAACCGCCTGATCGCCGATGATGCCCTGGCATCGCAAACGACCGGGATCGTTCGGCGCACGGGTTTGTTCCTTACGTTCGGCAGCCCGCTGGACAAGATCGCTTTCTTCTTCAGCGTGATGGGAAAGAACACCCAGCACATCCGCGAGCAGCTCGCCGCGGTGGTGCAGCCCATGATCCAGGACTACAAAAACCGCACCTTCCGCTGGGTGAATGTGTATTCGCGAAACGACATCATCTGCGGTCCGCTGGACTTTTACGACTTGCCGGGCACGTCCGCGCCCCCGGGAATAGAAAACGTGCGCGATAACGATGCCTTGATTCCCCTGGTCGCGCACGTCGAGTACTGGAAAAACCTCACGCTGTGGAAACAGCTGCTGGCGGAGGTTACACGCTGACTGTTTCGGGTTGTGCGCTTTTCTTCAGCCTCTGCGGCGGCTGGTAGGTTCCGGGCACTACGCGAAATGCGATGCTGACCCGGTTCCAGCCGTTGATGGCAACGACGGCCAGCGCAAGGTCCGCTACTTCCTGTTCACTGAAGTGGCGGCGCGTCTCCTCATATACGGAGTCCGGCACATGTCCGTCCTTTATGTTGGTGACCGCTTCGGCCCAGGCCAGTGCAGCCCGTTCGCGCTCGGTGTAATAGGATGTCTCGCGCCAGGCGTCCAGCGAGTACATCCGCTGTTCGTTTTCGCCTTCTACCTGCAGGTCCTTCCAGTGCATGTCCAGGCAAAAGGCGCAGCCGTTGATCTGCGACACGCGCAACTTGAGCAGGTGCAGCAGTTTTTTCTCCAGGCTGCTGTGGTTGAGATAGTGTTCCAGGCCCAGCATGGCCTTGTAGCCTTCGGGTGACAATCTGGAGTAGTCAATACGCGGTTCCATGAATTTCTCCTGCTTAGGATTGATTTTAGTAGTTTCGATTCAGAGACGCGCGTCGGGGTTCCACTTTTTCTCCTGAGAAACGTGCTGTCATCAAGCGAAGTGGCTGCTTCGCGCAGCGAAGCAGATGCGCAGTCGAAGGACCCCTATAGCATGAATGTTCTCAAGGTCTGGTAGAGAAAAGGAAAACCCGCAAGCGCATACATTGTCGAGCGGGTACGGGTCCTTCGACTCCGCATCTCCATTCGCAAGCGAATGCAGATGCTCCGCTCAGGATGACAGGTTGGTGGGAGCGCACTCAAGTGGCAGAGGTATCGCAATTAGCAGCGAGGTGCCCTGGCTGTCTGCTTTCACCTTCATCCGGCCACCGAGTTCACGCACGCGTTCCCGCATCCCGCTGAGCCCAACGCCCATGCCCGTGCCGGTCAGGTCAAAGCGCCTGAGCGCTTCCTGCCTGATGCCGCGCCCGTTGTCTTCTATTTCCAGAATCATCTGCCGAGCCTCTTGCCGGATCAACACATTCGCCGCTGACGCACCGGAATGCCGGTGTACGTTGGTCAAGCCCTCCTGCAGGACGCGGAAAAGGCCAATTTCCACTTCGGCCGGCAAACGCGCCATGTCGCGGGGCGCATCCAGACTGACCTGGATTCCGCTGCGTTGCGCGATCCCGTCAACCAACCAGCGGGCAGCGGAGGCCAGTCCCACATCGTCGATCATCGGCGGATGCAGCAGGTAGGAGAGCGTACGGATTTCAGAGACGCATTGCTCCATCAACTCTTGCGACTGGGTCCACAAGCCGGCCTGGTCCGGCGCCTGTCGAAGCATGTCAAGGTTGAGTTTCAAACCCACCAGGTACTGTCCCAGGCTGTCGTGCAGTTCGCGCGCAATACGGCGGCGCTCCGCGTCCTGCAACCTGAGCACCCGGGTGGACAGCTGCTGCAAGGCGGCGGTGCGCTGTTCTACCTGCGATTCCAGCCGATCGTTCGCCAGGCGCAAATTGGTTTCGCTCTCGCGCAGCGCCTGTTCCGCCCGCTTCTGTTCGGTTACGTCACGCACAAAACACCGGGTATGAATGAACTCGCCGTTTTCCCAGAGTCCGTTGGAGTAAATCTGCACCTGCTTTATGGAACCGTCCTTGCAGCGGAGTTCGGCGGGACAATCGTAAATATCTTCGCCCCGCATCAGCCTTCGCCAATATTTGGCAAAGACATTTTCATCGAGGTGGAACTCGGAGAACTGATGGCCGACGTACTCCTCCGGGGAATATCCCAGCAGATGCAATAGAGCCTTATTGGCCCACAGGATCTTCTGGCCCGCGCCCACCCGCTGCACCCCCTCCACGGCATTTTCCAGGAAATCGGCCAATTCTGACTGTTTATTGCGCAGCGAGTTCTGAGCGCGGCTGCGCTCGGTTTTCGCGGTTTCGAGCGCCTGCACTTTCTGCTGCAAGTAAGAAATGCTGCGCAGGCGTTCTTCATCCGTGGACAACACGGTGTAGCTCTCATCCGGAATCACCGCGGAGTGCGCGGCACAGATTCTCAGAAAGGCGTCGCCATCTTCGTCGCGATTGAAGTTGGTGATGGGATAGGCGCAATGCAGAGAGAATGAATGAGTGCGGGCCAGATCGTTCCACAGCTCTTCGAGCCGGATCGCAGCTTCGGAATGTCCTTCCGTCCACAACAGGGCGACCATCTCTCCAAAGGCGGCAACTCGGGGATGCTCGATACCGGTGACCGCCCTGATCTGATCGAAGAAACCTCCGACCACGGAGGCGAAGCGCTCCGGGTCCGGCCAGCCATCGAGCATGAACCGGGAAAGCGTCTCGGCCGCATCGACTGCAATCAACCGTCCCTGCCGGACCGCGCCGGGTACGTCGAAGCCGCGGTCCTGCAGCTGCAGGAAGAGCCCATCACGATGGGCCCGGGTCGCGATCACCACGGCTGCATCCCCGGCCCCGAGCGCGGTCCCGATAAAGCGGCTGATCGCGCCCAGCAGGGCTGCGTCCCCGGTATAAAACTGGACCACATGCCCATGGGAATCATGGTCGTGCCACTGCGCCGGAGGCGCCAGCGGAGCAGTCACCGGAGTGTTACTGATACTCATTCTTTAAATTCCGTAGATTGAGATTGTTACAGCAACACTCATACCTTCCAATACGGTGAATCATGTAGAGCAAATGTTCGCGAGGCGCCGAATTATTCGTGCAACCGGTTGGGAAAGGGCACGTGCGGTTTGGCAAGGTCATCATGGTGCACATCATCATGGTGCACATCATCATGGTGCACGTCATCACGGGCGCCCCAACTCACGGCGCGTTAGCGGAACAGGTTCCGGGCCAGGAAAAGCGCGTTCGCCGGCCGTTCTGCCAGGCGGCGCATGAAATACGGATACCACTCCGTGCCGAACGGGATGTAAACGCGCATGCGCCAGCCCTCGCGCACCAACCGCCGCTGCAAGTCGCGGCGGATGCCGTACAGCATCTGGAATTCAAAGGCGTCGGGTGGAATGTGTTCCTGCGCGGCAAAGGACTTGGCTTGCTGAATGATCTTTTCGTCGTGCGTCGCCAGCCCGTGATAGACGCCGCTCTTCATCAGGACCTTCATCAGCCGGACGTAATTCGCGTCCACTTCCGATTTTTTCTGGAAAGCGATTTCGTCCGGTTCTTTGTAAGCCCCTTTGCACAGGCGGATGCGGATACGCTCGGCCAGCAGCTTTTCGATATCACTCTCCGCACGGCGCATATAAGACTGGATCACCGCACCCACCACGCCCGCGTGGCCGGGCATGCGGTGCAGTTCATGCACAAAATCGAGCGTGCGCTGGGTGTAGGGTGAGCCTTCCATGTCCACCCGGACGAAATTGGGTGGCTGCATGGCCGCGGCTTTCGCCACCAGTCCGGTAACCAGATCGCGGGCAAGTTGCTCGTCCACGTCGAGTCCCATGTGGGTGAGCTTCAAGCTGACGTTGGCATTAAGCTGGCGGCTCGAAACTTGGTCCAGCATCTGATGGTAGAGTTGGGCGCTGGCGCGAGCTTCATCGGCGTTCGTGACGTTCTCGCCGAGGTTATCAACCGAAACGCTCAGACCTGCCCGATTGACGGCTTCTGTGACCCGCAGGGCATCATCCACCTGGGTGCCGGCCACGAAACGGCTGGAAAGGCGCCGCCCCATGGCGGAGCGTTCAGCCATCCCGCGCAGCCAGCGGCTCTCCGAAAGAGAAATAAAGAGCGCCCTCAGCACCGTGTTCCTTCCAGGCCACGGTGGAGATGGCAGGCGCGCTGCAGGCGCATCAAGATCACAGAATTTTGTATCACACTCGAGGAAAATCCGAGGCGGACTGAAGTCGGGTTGGAGTCTTGATTTGTGTGGGTCGGACACTCATGTCCGACGGTTTTGAAGTTGGTTTCCGGGTTGAAATCTTTCTTGCGCCGGCTCAGGTTGGGCAGCAGCAGGAATTTCAGAGTGGAGTTCACAATCAAAATCAAAAGCGTCGGACAGGAATGTCCGACCCACACGTTTCTTACTGCGGATCGAACCTGACTTCGATGGGCTCCCGGGTTTCGCGTGGCGCCGGCGCCCATTTCCACTTGTAGATTGCGTCCTGGGCCGCCCGCACCAGCACCGGATGTCCGCCCTTCACTTCGACCGACTTGACCACGCCATTCGGTTCGACCACCGCTTCGGCCTTCACGTTCCCCTTGAGATTCATGCTACGGGCCATCTCGGGATACTGGGGCGTCACGCGGTGCACGATCCTGCGGGAGCTCTCGGTCTGCTCCTGCTGGCCAAACGAAGACGGAACCATGATGAGGACCGAAAAAAGCGCGAGGAGGAAGGCTGTCAGGCAGCGACTCATAGGAGTTCCAGAACCGTTTGCAGCTTATTCGCCTCTGTCGATTCGGAAAAGATGACCTCGGTAACCTGTGGCGGGTCTCAGACGTAAGTTGCAGCAGATTCCTCGAGAGTAGCGCCGGCAGTCTGTCCGAGGGTCCCCTGGCGGCAGGCCGAGGCCGGACGCTACAAAAACCTGGCCGACGCCTGGCGTCCGACGTCAGTCCAGAAATACCTCATCCACATAACACCAGCGCCAGTTTTCGCCCGGTTCGAACGACTGCACGATGGGGTGTTTGGTGTGATGGAAATGTTTGGTGGCGTGTTTGTTCTTGGAAGAATCGCAGCAGCCCACATGGCCGCAAATCAGGCACTCCCGCAGATGGACCCAGGTATCGCCCATCTCCAGGCATTCCTTGCAGCCTTGGCCGCTGGGTTTAACCTGCCGTATTTCTCCCAGGTGGGAACAGGTCGGGGCTGGACGCGCCATTGGAATTACCTCCGAAAGCTTTTTTGTTGAAGCCGGGCCTGGGCTACTCTCCCGCGGTTTCCAGAAATCTCTCCGCTTCGAGGGCCGCCATGCAGCCCGAGCCGGCGGCGGTGATGGCCTGACGATAACGCCGGTCCTGCACGTCGCCGCAAGCGTACACGCCCGGCACCCGGGTGAAGACATTGTTGGTGGTCACCAGATATCCGTCCTGATCGGTTTCGAGCTGACCTTCGAACATTCCAGCATTCGGGATGTGGCCGATGCCCAGGAACATGGCGCTGGTGGGGAAGTCGCGAACTTTGTCGGTTTTCACGTCACGCAACTTGAGGGCCGTGACTTCCTGCCTGGAAGGATCGAGCACATCTTCGACAATGGTATCGGTAAGGAAGTCGATTTTCTTGTTCTGCTGCGCCCGGTCAAGCATGATTTTCGACGCGCGAAACTGGTCGCGGCGATGAATCAACGTCACCTTGGAAGCGAAACGAGTCAGGAAGATGGCTTCCTCCATGGCCGAATCGCCGCCGCCGATGACCGCGATTTCCTTTCCGGAAAAGAAGAAAGCCGTCGCAGGTGGCGCAGGAAGAAACCCCGTGACCGATCAACGCCTTTTCCCCGGGCAATCCCAGCCAGCGAGCCGAGGCCCCGCTGGCGATGATCAGGGTGCGCGCGTGAATCGTCTCCTTGCCAAAATTCACTGCGAAGGGCCGCTGGCTGAGGTCAACGCTGACTACGTGGCCCAGTTGATATTGCGCGCCAAAGCGTCCCGCCTGCTTGCGCATGTTCTCAATCAGCTCGGGGCCTTGAATACCCTCGGGAAATCCGGGGAAATTTTCTACCAGAGTAGTGAGCGAGAGTTGGCCTCCGGGCTCGTGTCCTTCAATCACCAGAGGCTTGAGGTTGGCGCGAGCCGTGTAGAGCGCCGCGGTGTGACCGGAGCAGCCAGACCCGATGATGACGACGTTGCGAATGTTTTCCATAAAGGTAAAAAGGTTGCGTGCAAGAGCGGCCCTTTAGGGCCGCATTCCGCAGCGCGACGCCCATCGGCCTTTAGGCCCAGTGGCGCCACTGGGGCTGAAGCCCGTCATCTCTAATCCGACGACGCGGCGCTTAAAGCGCCGCTCTTCCACGTGAGTCTTAGATGGCCGTGTTCAAATTTGGATGCAAGGGTAGCGCCCGCCTTCCGCCGGCTGCCCGGAGGGCGTCCCGCCCGCCGCTGCTCTGCTTATTTCTTCTTCGCCACAGGCTTCCGGGGCGCAGGTGATCGCTCCGCCTTCTTCTCCGCCGCGCCGCCCATCCGCTCCAGTTCAGCGGGCACGGTAGTTCGCGCCCCCAGCAGGCCCCGGTAATTTGAAAGGATCGCCGAGGCGCTCTGAAACAACGGCTCGTAGGCGCTTTGGTCCGGCGCCGGTCCTGCCTCCGATCCCATACACCGCGCCAGCACCACCGACGATTTGCCGAATCGCTCCAGCTTGATGCGACTGGCGGGCGTGCTGCTGGTAAGCATGGTGGCAGGAGGCGTGACCGCCGAGGCGCTGTCTTCGATCGCAACCTGCAACAGGTCTTTAGGATCGCGCACCCGGAAGACCAGCGTCTCCACCATGTTTTTGGGATCGACGCTGAAGGAGTACTGCACCGTCGAAAACAGCGCCTGCACGGAAAACTCCCGCCGGATGCGCACCCAGCTGGCGGTGCCCGGGTCGGACGACAACTGGCTGCCCGAACCCGGCTGCAAGAATCCCGGCCCCACTTCGAGACTGGAGCGCCCGCGATCGATTTCGAAATCAACCCCAAACAACGGCTGCTTCGGCACCCGGGCGAGGGCCGATGCAATCTCCTGCTGCTCCGCGGCCGAAGGCGAACAAACATTTAGAACGTTTACCTTGACCTTTGGCGGCGCGGGCTGTTGCGCGGCCGTCAGGACGCTGAAGCCCAGGCAGATCGACAATGCTGGTAGGGTTCGGATCACTCAGGGATTTTATCAGGCGTTGGACTGGCGACGGTGAATTGGTGTGATGTGGCGCGGGCGCCCTCGCCCGCGAGAGTCAACGTCAAAGGCCTCGGGCGGGGGCGCCCGCGCCACACCGACCGCGGGCGCAGGGTTTAGAATCAGCCTATGGCAAACCTTACACTCGTGTATGGAATGCGCCTGCTTCCGTCAGAAGAGGTGGCCGAAGTCGGGGACGCAACTCTGAAGCTGAAAAACGGACGCGAGGCCCACGTCACCATGCACGTCCTCGAGGGCAGCAAGGAAGAGATCGAGAAGCAGTTAAAAACCAGCCTGGAAGCATTCTTCGATTTCTACCCGGAAATCTGAGGGCGGCGCCGGACTTCAGACTTCAGGCGTCCGACTTAGGCCGTGAGACTTTCAACCTTCAGCATCCTCCTCTGCTGGCCTGATCGCGGCTGCTGGCGCGGCGGAGGGCGGGACGCCCTCCGGACAGCCGGCGGGACGCCGGCGCTACGTGGCTGACGTCTGAGGTCCGACGCCCGGCGCCCGCCATCGGCTCTATAATCTCCTTTTCGCCATGGAGCTATCTCTCCGCACGCTGCGTTTCCGACTGCAGGCAGCAGGCATGCTGCCTCGCACCCGGCTGGCTCGTGCCGCCTGTTATCTATTGGGACTGGACCTGCTTCTGTTCGCCCTGCAAAAACTGCTTGGCCTGTTCAAAGTTTCCTTCGGTCTGGCGCTTAGTGTATGGATCGGAATTCTCAGCTTTCTGGCGATCATCTTTTTTGCCCTGCTCGCCTTCCGCTGGCTCAAGGCCAGAGTGCTGTGGCGTCTGCGCAACCGGCTGATTGTGACGTATATGTTCATCGGCGTGATCCCGGTGGCCCTGCTGATGGCCATGGCGTTCATCACGATTTATTTGTTCGCCGGCCAGTTCGCGAACTTCGTCGTGACCTCGGAACTGGATTCCCGGCTGCGCAGCCTGCAATCGGCAAATGCGGCCATTGCCAATGAGCTGGCGGCGCGGCTGGAACATGGTCAACCGGCAATTGCAGAATCGCTGGAAGGCTTGAAGCGAAACGATCCGGCGTGGGCGTCGCGTCAGATTTGTGCCTGGAAAGATGGCAAGCCCATCGCGGTTTGCAGCGCTGCCACACCGGGGAAAACTCCCTTTACATTCCCATCTTTCCTGAGTCCCACTTTCGGCGCCATTGTCTGGGACCACGAGGAACTGTATTTGCGAGCGGGAACTGAAATCGGCACCGGACCGCAGAAGCTGTCCGTGGTCTCGAGTGAGGCGCTCGACCGGGAGCTATTGGAGAAACTGGCGAAGGACCTGGGTGAGATCACGCTCTACTCCTCGCGGACGGTTGCCGCGGCACCGGCTCCGGCAGCGACATCCGCGCCTCTCATTTCACTTAACGGCCAAAACAAGCAAGACACCTTCGGCAGCGGCAAGAGTGGCGTGACTCCCGGGAGCGGACGCGAAGAGCTTCGTCTAGACTTCAGCGCAGGCGCGCTGCCGTCCGCAGGTGGCACTTTTGATCGTGAGATAGCCTTTGCCACGCCAGTTTCAGTCGTGGATTGGGCGACCGGCGCGCAGAAAAAAACAGGCGCGCTGCTGCGGGTCCTGACCCGGCCGTCGGTGCTCTACGCGCGCCTCTTCGCCACACTGGGTGATTTTGCCACCGGGGTTGAGTATGCGTTGTTGTTCGCGGCAGTGGTTTTCGCCATCATCGAACTGCTGGCGCTGTTCATCGGGACCCGCCTGACTCGCACGGTGACGGGCGCGGTCGCCCAACTCTACAACGCCACTGAACACATCAATCGCGGAAACTTCAGCCATCGCATTTCGGTGAAGTCGCACGATCAGCTGGCGACCCTGGCGAATTCCTTCAATTCGATGACCGAGTCGATCGAGAACCTGATCGAGGAGCAAAAAGAGAAGCAGCGGCTGCAGAATGAATTGAGCATCGCGCAGGAAGTGCAGGAGCAGCTCTACCCGCAGCATATTTCGCAGCTGGCTTCGCTGGAGGTGTACGGCTTCTGCCGTCCGGCGCGCACGGTGAGTGGTGACTATTACGATTTCCTTACGCTGAACTCAGACAGGGTCATCCTGGCAGTGGGCGACGTCAGCGGAAAAGGCATTTCCGCCGCCCTGCTGATGGCCACCATTCACTCGGCTGTCCGCGCCTATAGCCTGGAAGGCGCGCCCAGTATGCGTGAACCGGTGGGTGCGGGCGCCGCCGGAGGTCTTGCATTCCCTTCCAGCTCAACCGGCGCTGAGTTGTCCTCCGGCGCCATGCTCTCCTTGCTCAATCATCAGCTCTACCAGAGCACCCCGGCGGAGAAATACGCGACCCTGTTTCTCGGAGTGTACGACGGCCACGAGCGCAAGCTCACCTACAGCAACGGCGGTCACCTGCCCCCCATCATCCTGGGCGAGGATGGGTCGGTGCGACGACTGGAGCAGGGGGGCACGGTCATCGGCCTGTTCGACCGCAGAAGTTATGAGGAGGCAACGGTCGCGCTGCGCCCAGGGGAACTCTTCCTGGCCTACAGCGACGGAGTGACCGAGCCGGAAAATGATTTCGGAGAATTCGGCGAACAGCGCCTGATTGACCTGGTGTGGGAGCATCGCGAGCAGCCCCTGGCCCGCATCTGCGAGATCGTGACCGCCGCCGTGGACGACTGGATCGGCGCCAACGAGCAGCCCGACGACATCACTCTAGTGCTAGCCCGAGGCCAATAGATTATATGTGGGCGCGAGCGTCCCGCTCGTGCAGCAAGCTGCCAACGCAAGATATCAAAGTGCGCCGTTATTCGGGGTAGGCGGCAGCACGGCCGCGCCCAGGTCTCTTACAGCAAGGCCTGGCAGCAGGCCGGCGCCGCCATCCCCGAAGCTCCGCGGACCCGCAATACAGCACAGGCACGCCCCCTCGCGGAGCAAGCTTTAGAGGAAATAAATTCGAGTGAACTGGAAGACAGGACGGATTAGCAGATCAGAACGCACAGCCTTGAGAGCCGGGAATGGACCGCCGGCGGAGCCAGAACATCCGGTGTTTCGCCGCCCACCTGCAGGATTGGCTCCGCCGGCAGAATATGTGGCGCAATCGCAATCGCCGTTCCGGGCGCAGGACCACAAACCCGCGCGCGCGCCGCCACCGGCGCGCTTCCCTCATGGAAGGCAAAATCGGGCAGAGCTACCTGGGGCAAAACCAGGATGGCGGCGAACAAGGCCAATTCGAAAATCAGGATTAATAACTGCCAGCGCTTCATGAAATACGACTCTTGCTGAGCCCAGAATTACTCGTCTCTGGGCTCCCTGTCAACCAGATCGAAGTAGTGTGGGGCGGGCGCCCTCGCCCGCCGCCTTTGAACTTGATCTTGGGTTGTGGCCCTGCGGGTAGATCAAAATCAAGGTCAAAGGCCGGACAAATCAAAACCAAGGTCAAAGGCGTCGGACAAGAGTGTCCGACCAACACGGGCTATTTTGTTTTCCCTGGCTTGGGCAGGATGGTCACTCGCGACGTCACCTGCTGTCCCTTCTCCATGCCGCCGATGATCACTAATCCTTCGGGGATAGCCACCAGCCCGCGATGGTCCATGGTGGGCTGGGGCGTATGCAGGTTGATGGTTTCCCATTTACTGGTGCGCAAGTTGAAGGCAAAGGTCACTGGGGAGGGCTCTGCCGGCTCTCCGTTGTAGCCGATGCCGTTGTAGTTGTAGGGATTGTCGGTCCCGCCGGAAAAATAAATCTTCTGGTCCTTCTCCGAACCTCCCGCCGCGATACGGTAACGCGCTGTTCCCGGATGGCTGGGCAACTTGGTCCATTGAATCTTGGTGAGGTCGTGATGATCGATCTTGCCCATCCAGCATTCATCCGTAGTGATGTATTTGGGCTGGGCTCCGCTCGCGTTCTTGTGGGCGCCGTCGATGTACACGATCGTGTCGCCCACCACCGCGCCGGCGTGGCCGAACACAGGCGTGCCCGGGATGGGCGTGGCTTGCGACCACTTGTTTTTCTGCGCGTCGTACATCTGGACGTTGTTCACCGCGTCCGTCTTCGACCATCCACTCACAATGTAGATGTAGCGGTCGCGATAGACGCCCGCAACCGAATCGTCCACCGCCACCGGCAGGTCTTCGGCGCGGAACCAGCGATCGGTCAGGGGTTCGTACACGTTGACGTCGGGCAAGGTGTTCTCCCCGCCCTGCCCATCGACCACATAGCCGCCGAAAAGGAACACGTGCTCCCGGGCCCCGACCGCCGTTGCCGCCAGACGTCCCACCGTGCCGGGAACCGAGTGCATCTCGGCCCATTTCCCGGTGTAGGGGTCGAGCGT
Organism: Terriglobia bacterium; assembly: GCA_963790645.1. Classification (GTDB taxonomy): domain Bacteria; phylum Acidobacteriota; class Terriglobia; order Terriglobales; family Acidobacteriaceae; genus JAIQFF01. Next base: position 175,800 of record CAWBPS010000026.1, read on the forward strand.
GTAGGCGGCATTGCTGACCGCGTCCCAGGTTTTCTTCGCCCCCATACCCATCAGCGAGTAGAGCAGCAACGATCCCCGGCTTTTTACACTGGTGACGGCGTTGTTCGTGGCCGGGACCGGCAGCGGGTCGAATTTCACCGGCTCCTCCGCAAACAGGAGCCCGCTCAGAAGAATCAGGAGAACAGATCCAAAGCGCTTTTGCATCGCAGGAGATTCTAGCAGCTTGGTTTTGGTAGCGCCCTCGCGACAGCCGGCAGGATGCCGGCGCTACTTTCTGCTTCTGCGAATTGCACCCGTCACGGATTGAACCGTTAGGATTCTGAGCGGTGGTGTTCATGCGGCCAAATTACCGGCGCCTCGCGGTCTGCCTGGCCTTGCTGGCCGGCACCATGACCTGGGCGCAATCACCAGGCGTTCAGGAGCTGCTGCGAAGCGGCCAGGCTGCTCTCGATGCCGACGACTATCCGCGCGCCGCCGCCAGCTTCGAGCGCGCCCGGCAAATCGCTCCGGACAATCTTCCCGCCAACCGCGGCCTGGTGCTCAGCCTTCTCCAGCTGGGTCGGTTGACTGAAGCCACCCAGATTGGGCGTGAAGCCGTCGCCCGCTGGCCGCGGGACGCGCAACTCCAGCATTGGCTCGGACTCGCCTACTTCAAGGCGGGGCAGAACGCGCCAGCGCTTGAAGCTCTGCGGCGTTCAGAAGCCCTCGAGAGCGGCCATTTCGACATTCACTTCGATCTGGCTTTGGTCTCGCTCCAGCAGAGTCAATATGCAGCTGCGGCCGACGAACTGGAGCAGGCCATCAAGCTGCAGCCTACCCATGCGCTGGCCCATGTGCTTCTGGGACGGGCGTACCAGAACACCAATCGCACGGTGCAGGCGATCGAGCAGTTCCAGACCGCGTTGCGCATCGATCCCAACACGCCGCTCGGGCACTATCACCTGGGATTCGCTTATGCCAGCCTGGGACGTAACCAGGAAGCCATCGCCGAATACCGGAAGGAACTCGTCCGCTCTCCCGACAATCCTCAGCTTCTCTACCAGTTCGGACATTGCCTGCTCGAAACCGGCGAAGTGAAGGACGCGCTCCCCCACTTGAAGCGGGCCACCGAACTCGATCCCGCCAATGCGGACCCGGCTTACGATCTGGGCAAGGCATTGCTTCTCGACGGCGATACCGAAGCCGCCGTGACCGCTTTGCAGCGCTGTATCGAACTGAAGCCCGGCGATCCCAGCCCGCACTACCAACTGGCTCGCGCCCTGCAGAAGCTGGGCAAGACAGACCAGGCCCAGCAGGAGTGGCAACGCTTCGCCGAACTGAAGAAAGCCCAGCCGGAAATGGGAGGCATGGCCACGGGCCGACCTCAGTGAGCCTGACTAAGCGATTCCTTCACTCAGGGTTCACCGCGAGCGCGTGGATGGCTGCGGCTCTTTTTCTGAGTGCAATTGCAGCGCCAGCACAGGCTCGACCAGCGCAGCCGGCGCCATCAAGAGCGAGCAAGCGTGCGGCCGCAAATGCCGTGGCTTTGGCCGACGTCACCCGCGTCTCCGGCATCGACTTCCACCTCACCTGTGGAGGCCCTGAAAAGCGCTTCATCATGGAATCCATGTGCGGCGGCGTGGCGGTCCTCGATTACGACAACGACGGCTGGATGGACATCTTCCTGGTCAACGGTTCGACGCTGGAAGACGCGCGCTCGGGCAAGTGCCATCCCGGCAAGCTCTACCATAACAATCACGATGGCAGTTTCACCGACGTCAGCGCCAGAGCTGGAATCACGCGCTGCGGATGGGGGTTCGGCGTCGCCGTCGGCGACTACGACAACGACGGGTGGGAAGATCTCTACATCACCTATCTCGACGGGGGGGCGCTTTACCATAACAACCACGACGGATCGTTTACCGATGTCACCGGGAAAGCCGGAGTAGGAAACGCTGCGCGCTGGGGCACGAGCGCGGCCTTTGGCGACTACGACAACGATGGCAATCTCGACCTCTTCGTGGCCGGCTACGTGGACCTTGATCTCAACCACCTCCCCGAATTCGGGCAAGGCCCCTTCTGCACCTATCGCGGCATCGCGGTGTCCTGCGGCCCGCGCGGACTGAAGGGCGGCCGCGACCGCCTGTACCACAACAACGGCGATGGCACCTTCACCGATGTAACCGAGAAACTGAATATCGATCCCGACAGCTACTACGGGCTGGGAGTGCTTTGGCTGGACTATGACCGGGATGGATGCCTCGATCTGTACGTGGCCAACGATTCCTCGCCTAGTTTGCTCTACCACAACGACTGCAAAGGCGGATTCACCGAAGTGGGGGCGGAGTCGGGAGTGGCCTACAGCGCCGACGGACGCGAGCAGGCCGGCATGGGCATCGACTCCGCCGACTACGATCACGACGGCTGGCCCGACATCGTCAAAACCAATTTCTCCGACGACACCAACAACCTCTATCACAATGATCGCGACGGCCAGTTCACCGACCTGGCGGGAAGCGCCGGCTTTGGTCCGGTAAGCGTCCCTTTTCTCGGCTTCGGGGTAAAATTTTTCGACTTCGACAACGATGGATGGCCCGACATATTCGTCGCCAACGGGCACGTGAATCCGCAGGTGGACCAGCATTCTTTCGGCGTCACCTATGCCGAGCGGCCGCTGCTGTTCCGCAACCTGCGGGATGGAAAGTTTGCCGAGATCGGCCTCCAGGCAGGGCCTGCTCTGTCCCGGCGTTATGTGGCCCGCGGCACAGCCACCGCCGATTTCCTGAACAACGGCAGTCAAGACTTGCTGGTTACGGTCCTGGACGGTTCGCCGGTCCTCCTGCGTAACCAGTCGGCCGGGAAGGGACACTGGCTGCGCATCAGGACGGTGGGTAAAAAGTCCAATCGCGACGGCTTCGGAGCCCGGGTGGAAGTGACGGCCGGCGCCATGAAGCAAAGCGCCGAGGTACGGGCCAACAGCAGTTTCGAGTCGGCCAGCGACCCCCGGGTCCATTTCGGCCTGGGGGCGGCCACCGAGGTTGATTCCATCACCGTCCGCTGGCCCTCGGGCAGCGTCGATCAGGTCGCCAGACAGGAAGTTGATCAGGAACTGGTCATCGAAGAAGGGGCCGGAGTTGTGGGCCGCCGGGGGCCCGAAGCCACGAAACAAAAGGGGCGGCAAAGACTGCGGAGAGGCCCATCCGCTAGCGCGAACCGGCATAACAAAATTTCACAGCACTATCGATCGGATGTGGCTGACTTACCTGACAATCTTCCAAATTCTGGAGTGCTGTCGGGGAACGTCTATAATTCGCCATAGTTGTAAACAACCAGTCTTGTCCTAAACCATTGACAGCATTACGCAAACCCTTTGGAGAGCCACGTGCCAAAGAATTGTCAAGTATTTGTCCGTGGGGGTTACGTGTTTTTGCCGTACCCAGCGATTTTAGTTCAATTGAATCAGCAAGATACACATAACAGACAATGACAGTCTGTTGTTAGAAGCGATCCGGCACACCCAACGTTCCAGGTGCCAGCCGGTCAGCTCGGGCCCTGGGCTTTCAGTTAGAAAACATCTTGCAAGGTGCGAGAGGGTAGGTCAATGAAGAAACTGCAATTGATTCTTCTGTCGTTGTCGCTGTTGGCGCTGTCCCTGGGCGCGTTCGCGCAAATCCAGAACGGCCAGTTCACCGGGACCGTGATCGATCCGTCGGGCGCGGCCATTTCGAACGCCAAAGTCACCGTGACCAACGTTGGAACCAATTTATCGGTTACCACGGAGACTGGGCCAACCGGGCTCTACAAGTTCAACGAATTGCCCGCCGGGACCTACCAGATCACGGCCGAAGCGCAAGGCTTCAAGACCATCACGAACAAGGGTCTCGTCCTTAACGCCGGAACCATCCAGCGCGCCGACTTCAGCATGCAATTGGGCCAGACCCGGGAGGTCATCGAGGTCACCGGCGAAGCGGCTGCGGTGAACACGGAAGACTCGAAGCTGGCAAACACGGTGGCCATCTCTCAGGTGGCGAACCTGCCGTTGAATGGCCGTAACGTTTACGACCTGATCCAACTGGCTCCCGGCGCGGTGAATGTGCGCGGCGTGGTGAGCGAGAACGGCGCCAACACCGTGGTCAATGGTTTGCGTGAGAACTTCAACGGCTTCCTGATCAACGGCTCCTCCAACAAGGGGTTGAGCGGCGGCGCAGTGAACCAGCCGATTGAGGACACGGTCCAGGAATTTCAGGAGCTGACCCTGAACATGTCGGCGCAGTACGGCAACAGCGCCGGCTCCGTGACCAATCTGATCACCAAGTCAGGGACCAACCAGTATCACGGAAGCGGCTGGTACTTCGGCCGTAACGACTTCTTCGACGCCAACAACTTCTTCGCCAACCAGACCGGGACGCCGCGACAGGCGCTTCGCTTTCAACCAGTTCGGCGGAACCTTCGGCGGCGCGCTCATCAAGGACAAGCTTTTCTTCTTCCTGTCCTACCAGGACAGCTCGCTTCACCGAATCTGCCACCGCCCACCACGGTCACCGCGGAGACTCCGGAATTCCGGCAGGCCGTGATCAGCGGGCTGCCCAACTCAGCCGCGGCCTTGTTGTATAAGAACTTCGCCCCAACGGCGGCCGGACATGATCCGGTTGATTTGGAGACCTACTTCGGCGACACCCACACGATCGCAGAGGGCGCTCTTTCTGCGACATCTATGCCCGGACAACTCGAATGCGCTGATCGCCGGTAGAATAGCTGCGGTCATCGGAGTTACCGCGGAAGATCAAGCGGCGATGGCTACGGCCGGTTGCGGTGCAATCCCAGGGCTCCAAGCAGGTACCTTTGCCCGCACCGGAGTTCCCTTCCAACTCAGCACCATCGCAATCAGTGGTTCGCAAAATCAAAACAACACTGGAGCGGGAAATCTGTATAACGGGCGGGAAGCCTCGGGACGGCTGGACTACAACCTCTCGGCCAAGGACCGGCTGTTCGCGCAGTTTGCCTGGAATCGGTTGCCTGACAGTTTCGGATTTCCCAACACCAATAACAGTAATGGTCGCGGAGTGGGTTTCCTCAATCCGGTCCTTCTCCGGACACCCAACGGCCAGATCAGCCTTGTCCATACCTTCAGCCCGTCGGTTCTGAACGAGTTCCGGGCGGGGTATGCGTTAAACGTCAGCCCTGACGTCAACACCGCGCTGCCCGGAGTTCCTGATATCCGTTTCGACGACGGATCCATGGGATTCGGGTCCTACTCCGGATACCCGCAGACCTTCCACGAGAACATTTACAGCTATTCCGATATCGTTTCGATTTCGCACGGCAATCACAACATGAAGGTGGGAGTTGATTTCCGGCGGAATATCGAAAACAGCGAGTTCAGCGTGGCCCGTCCGTCATACTACTTCAGCGACTTCCTGTTCTTCGCGGCGGATTCGCCCTACACCATGTCGGCGGGCGTGGACCCCGGAATCCTGACCAATCAACCAGCCCACCTGGCCAGCAACATTCGCCACTGGCGAAACCTGGAGATGGGAGCGTTCTTCCAGGACGACTGGAAAATTACGCGGCGGCTGACCCTTAATTTGGGGATGCGTTACGATCTTTATGGCCGGCACACAGAGCTGAACAACCAGGTAACCACCTTCATCAAGGGACCGGGCAACAGCTTCATCGACAACATCACCACCGGCGCCGGTCAGATCAAGAATGCCAGCGTGCCTTGCACCGATCCGCAAGCCCAACTGGCAGGGGTTTGCGGCCCGGGAGGGTTTGCCACCGCCAAGAGCCTGGGCGCGGGTGACCACAACAACTTCGGACCCCGCGTAGGTTTTGCCTGGGACATATTCGGAGATGCCAAGACTTCGCTGCGAGGCGGCATGGGCGTGTCCTACGAAGGGACGTTGTATAACCCGCTCTCCAACTCGCGCTGGAACCTGCCGTATTATTCGTTTAACGCGGCCACCAATTTTCTGTCAGGAGACGTGAACACGGTCATTTACGGGCCGTACAGCTGTACTCCGACATGCCAACCGGATACGGTGACCGCACCCAACTTCACCGGCCCGCCCACCAACCCGAACCAGGGCACAGGCGCGCAAGCTATCGGCAACTTTACCGGTTGGGACTCCTCCAACCCGAATCTGGCTACCCTGACGGGAATCGTCTTCCCAGAAGGCATTCGTGATCCATACGTCTATAACTACTACCTGGGCTTGCAACGGGAGTTGATGCCCAAACTGACTCTTGAAGCCAACTATGTAGGCACCACCGGACATAAGCTCTTCCGCGCCCAGAACGTGAACCGCATTCCCGGACAGCGGCTACCCGAGGGCGATTGTGTGACCGACAACCTGGGGCGCAGACTGTGCAGCCAGATTGACACCGTCAATACTCCGGGTAACGCCGTGGGCCGCCTGAATCCAAACTTCGGCACCTTGCGGGTGTGGGCGAACCAGGTGAACTCCAACTACAACGCACTGCAACTTAGCCTGAAGAAGCAGGTCAGTCACGGAATGGCGTTCAACGTCAACTACACGTGGAGTCATTCACTGGACGACGGATCCACCTGGCATAGTGGCTCGACCAGCGCCAATGGCGCCGGCGGCGGCGATGGTTACACCACCGATGTCCTGATCCCAGGCCTCGACCGCGGCAACTCGATTTTCGACATCAGGCAGCGCCTGGTTGCGAACTATATTTTCGAACTTCCCTTCTACAAGTCGCAGGAAGGCATCCTCGGACACATTCTCGGAGGCTGGCAGTACAACGGGATTATTTCCTGGCAGACCGGGGCGCATTGGGAACCCTGGACCTTCAGCGACGGCGGAGATCCGGTAGGCACCATTGGAGTGTTCACTGGCCCAACTACTTTCGTGGCGGGATGCACTCAGGCCCAGATCGACAGCAAGGTCTGCGTTAATGCCGGTGGGGACTTCAACCTGGACGGTATTCGCAATGATCGGCCGAACGCTTCCGTCAATCATTTCACACCCAGCCACGACCAGTGGGCAAACGGCTGGGGTTCGGACTTCCAGTTGGCCCCGATCACAGACGATGCGAGCAGCCTGAGCAGTCCAAATGGCATGTTCAGTGTTCCTTGTCTGGGTTGCAACGGAAACATGGGGCGCAACAGCTTCGTTGGTCCGAGCTTCATCTCCTGGGAAACGTCCCTGTTCAAGAACATCCGGATCACTGAGCGAGTGAAAATGGAATTCCGTGCGGAAGCATTCAACGTGCTGAACCACACCAACTTCCAACTTCCCGGAGCGGGGGGCGCAACCAATATGCGGACCAACTCCGGCAGCTTTGGCCAGTCCGGCGGCACGTTTAATCCCCGCAACCTGCAATTTGGTTTGAAGATCGCTTTCTAACTGAGCTCGGGGATTTGATTGGGGTCTGTTCCGCCGAACGGAGCAGACCCCATTTTATTTGGGCCGGGGCATGCATAAACGATTCAACGCCCGACGTCAGCTCGCGCCACTCGTGTCGTGCCTCGCACTTTTTCTTTTCTCCCCGCTGATTTGGGCGCAGTTGAGCGGTGGCAGCATCGTCGGGCAGGTAAGAGTGACTCCGGGCACCGAGCTTCCCAGCCCCGTTCTGATCAGTCTGGAGGGCCGGGGAACAGTCATCAACACCGTCTATACAGACGGCGAAGGACGGTTCGGCTTTAACGGTCTCCCGGGCAATATTTACCACATCAAGATCGATGATGAGGCCTACTTTCCTGCCAGCGAAACCCTAATTATCGACCCCGAAACCACCTCAGTACGCATGGTCAACATTTTCCTGAATCCCCGGAACCCGGCAAAACCGGATTCACGCCCGGCCACGGGCGGCAATCCTCACCTGACCAGCTCAGCGGACCTGAAAAACTTGTTCCCCCGCCCGGCGATCAAGGAATTCGACGCGGGAGTGAAAGCGGAGGCACACCACAAGCCGGATGATGCCATCAAGCATTACGAACAGGCGCTCAAGATTGCGCCCGATTTTTATCCCGCACGCAATAATCTGGGCACCGCTTATCTGAACAAGGGATCGTATGCCGCGGCCGAGGAACAGTTCAAGGATGCCATCCGATTGAACTCGAACGATGCCGCGGCATATTTCAACCTGGGAAACCTGCACTACCTCACACATCACTACGACCAAGGGCTGAACTGGGTGAATCAGGGATTGAACAGGGAGCCGTCCTCGGCTTTCGGACACTTTCTCAAAGGCTCCCTGGTTTCGGCCTCCGGCGACTCTGCGCAGGCAGAAAGAGAGTTGCAGAGATCGCTGGAGCTTGACCCGAAGCTGGGAAAGGCACATCTCGCCCTGGTGAATCTCTATTTGCGGCAGAAACGAGACACGGAGGCTGTGGATGAACTGCAGGCCTTTCTCAAGGTTCTTCCTGACGATCCCCTGGCGCCGAAGGTCCGCGAAGTGTTGAAAAAGCTTCAGAGCAACTCTGGAGAGGCGAAGCAGTAAGGCGTGGCAGGAGTGGAAGCTGTCAAGAGCCAGCCGTGTGGGGACGGGTCTCTGAGCTGTCCAGGCCGAGCGCAGCTCGGCAAGAAGGTGTGGCGGCGGGCGATTCGCAAGCACGGTTTGCGCTGAACGCCGCGCGGTGGCAGTCTCATCGGCAGAGCTCGGAACAGCGAACCCCAGGCGCTAAAGCGCCACATTTCCCCGCTTGATGGAACGACCGAGATCGTGCCCTGCCCGAGGACGCCGAGTCCGAGTTTAGTAGCATCCCAGAGTTTCGCGCTCCAAGCCTCCCGAGTTTTTCTGCAACCGGCTAGGGACGCACAAATTCGCAGAACTTCTTTTCCAGCCGGCAGGCTTCCTGATACTCCTTACGCGCGGCCTGGGGGTTGTTCGAACGCTGGTATGCGAAGCCGAGATTGAGATGGGCCTCGGCGAGATTGGGGTCGAGTTTGAGCGCGTGCTTATAGTTGTCAATTGCCTTCGGTAGTTGTCCGGTCCGGCTCAGCGAGATGCCAAGAAAATTGTAGAGCGGCGCCTCGTCAACTCCCAACTCGGCAGCTTTGGCCAAGTGTTTCGCTGCTTCCGGGTAATTGTTCTGCTGAAATTGCAGCATGCCCAGATCGCGCCGCAGGGAGGCAAAATTGGGCTGGATGGAGACGGCTTTTTCCATATCGGAGATGGCTGCGGTCTTGTCCCTTTTCGATTCGATGAATCCACGCTCGTACCAGGCGCGGTAGTTTTGCGGATTAAACTTCAGCGCCTTGTCCAGCCACGCTTTGGCTTCGTCCATTCGACCCAGGTTCAGCAAGGCGCGCGCCAGAGCGACCATGGCCTGATCGAAATTCGGATTCAACTCCAGACACTTTTGCAGTTCGGTCGCGGCCTCGTCCCAGGCCCTCCGGCGGAGCGCATTCTCTCCCAGCATGAACGACACGACATACATTCCGGGATCGCTCTCGCGGACCTTCGCCAGCAGAACCTTGCCGCGATCAACGTCGCCTGCCTGAAAGGCATCGGCCGCCTCCAGAATGGCGTTGAACTCCCATAACTTGCTCTTGGGATCGGGCAGGCCTGCGGCTAATGCCTCTGGCGAAACTGGAGAGCGGTAGGCGACATAGCCCAAGGCACGGAGCTTCTCCAGTGCGTCCGGACTCAGGCCGGAGGTCCCGGGTTCACCTGGCTTGAATGGATTCTGCCGCAGCAGCGACTGCAGCTTGTCGTCGAGGACCGCGACCGTTGCGGTCTGTTGCGGAGCCAGGTTGTTTTTCTCCTGAGGGTCGGCGATCGCGTCGTAGAGTTCGCGGGTGGGCGCTTGGATGTAGTGATAGCGGCTGGTCTGCAGCGCGTGCAGCGGGCTCCAGCCGAACGAACTGAAGGCATAGAAACTTTCGCTGTACGCTGCGTCTTCACTTTTGTCTTCCAGAAGCCCGTGATGAGGAAACTGCTTTTGAATCTCGTCCTTCATTCCGACCAGACGAGTCAGGGTCGGGGCCACCGCTACCGTCTCCACCGGCGCCGCCACGCGGCCGGGCCGGATTCGGCTTCCCGCGGGCGGTTTGACGATCAACGGAATGTGGACGGTCGAGTTATAGACAAAGAAGCCATGTTCTTTTTCACCGTGCTCGCCCAGCGATTCTCCGTGATCGCTGAGCACGACGATGGCTGTGCGGTCGTAAAGCCGGTTCTGTTTCAGCCATGAGATCAGACGACCCAGTTCGTGGTCGGCGTAGGCGATTTCGCCGTCATAGGGATGCGAACGGTACTGCGTGCGAAACGGCTCCGGCGGATCGTAAGGACTGTGCGGATCATACAGATGCAACCAGAAGAAAAACGGCCGTCGCGCCGGTTTCTGCAGCCATGAAATGGCATGGGTGACGCTCTCGCCGGCCCGGCGATCCACCAGACCAATGTCTTTCTGACGAAATGTCTCGGCCGAGAAGGCGTCGTCGTAGAAGTCGAAGCCACGCGATAGCCCCCAGCTGCGGTCCAGCACAAACGCACTCACTACCGCGCCGGTGGCGTAGCCCTGCTGCTTGAAAACCTGGGCCACGGAACGGAAGCGCGGATCGAGCGGCTGCCCGGTAAAATCCTGCACGCCATTTTGAAAGGGATAAGTACCGGTCAGGATCGCGGCATGCGAAGGCCAGGTCAGCGGCACCTGGGAGATGGCGCGCTCGAAGACAATGCCGTCGCGCGCCAAGGCGTCGAGGGTCGGGGTCTTCACATCGGTCGCGCCGTAGCAGCCGAGGTGGTCAGCGCGCACGGTGTCAATAGTGATGAGAATCACGTTCGGGGCCGCCCGCCGGGGCGATGCTGCCGCCAAGCCACTCGGGAGCAAGACAGCCGCGAGGGTCAGAAGCCTCAGACATTGGAGAATGTGCTTCAATGAATTTTGACTACGGATCGAATTACTGCGATTGCCCCGGCTGCGCCTTGCGCATCTCTTCCTCGGCCTCGGCGGTCAGCCCCTTGGCCGACAATGCTTTCGCCAAAGCCGCATGATTGCCGGGGTCCTGCGGCACCAGCTCCACCGCACGGCGAAGCTCGGTGAGCGCATCATCAACCTGCCCCTGGTACAGCAGGATTTCTCCCAGCGCGCGGTGCCCGGGAGCATACTCGGGCGCGATCGTGACCGAGGAACGAAACGCTCCCGCGGCTTCGTTCATCATCTGCTTCTGCACATACGCCGCTCCCAGGTTGTAGGCTGCGGAAAAATTACTGGGATCGAGCTCCAGCGTCCGCTTGAGGGTTTCAATCGCACGGTCAAAGTCCCCTGAACGCGCATATGCCAGCCCCAATTGAAAACTTGCCAGCGAGTAATCCGGGCTGAGTTGTAACACACGCTGGAGGTGCTCTACAGCCGCGGGATACTCGCGCATTCGATAGTAGTTCAATCCCAGGAGATAGTGCACAGGAACGGAATCGGGATCGCTCTTCAGGGCCTGATTAAATTTCTCGGTCGAGGCAGGGTAGTCGCCGTGCTGGCTCTCGGCGATAGCGTCCGAAATCAGCTCGTACACCTGGATCCGGTCCTTGGGATCGGGCAAGGCGCGGTCGGTAATAGTCGGGCTTCTACCGCCGCCGGAAAACCCGGCATAGCCGAGGGATGTCAGCCGCTCCATCAGGGCGGGATCAAGTCCAGTCTTTTCCGCCAGTTCAGGACCGGCGCTGTACTGTTGAATCAGTCGGGCCAGCTGGGCCCGCATTTCATCCGCTACAGCTTTCTTTTCGCCAAACAAGTTCCGGGTCTCGCCCGGGTCTTTAGTCAAGTCATACAACTCAGGTTTGGGTGCGTCGATGAAGTGATAATTCTTAGTCTCGACCCCCCGCAGCTCGCTCCAGTTGAAGTGCAGGCGAGGCAGAAAGGTCTCGGCATACAAACTGCGGGCCGCGCCCGGCTCTCTTGTCCTCATAAGAGGAAGCAGATTGTGGCCCTGCAGCTGAGTGGGAACATCTATTTTCAACGCCTGGAGCACGGTTGGCATCAGGTCGGCAAGATTTACCAGCTCGGGCACAATCCGGAGAGACGCCGCGCCCGGCAAATGAACGATGAACGGTACATGCAGGGTAGCGTTATAGATGAAGAAGCCATGGGTTTTTTCTCCGTGCTCTCCCAGGCTCTCGCCGTGATCCCCGCTGAGGACGATCAGCGTGTTTCCATACAAGCCCTTGGATTTCAGAAAATGAATCAGGCGCCCCACCTGCGAGTCCGCGAAAGCAATTTCCCCATCGTAGGGGCGGTCCTGGTATTCGGCGGCATACGGGGCCGGAGGACGATAGGGATAGTGGGGGTCGTACAAGTGCACCCAGAGAAAGAACTTCTTCTGGTAATTTTTGCTGAGCCAGTCCAGCGCCACATCAGTCACCAGGTCGCCGGGACGCTCCATTTCTTCCAGGTTGGATTCCTGCAGGCGATTGAAGTCGAAGTGATCATAGTAGAAATCAAATCCGCGATTCAGTCCGAAGCGCGAATCGAGCACGGCGGAACCGATCACTGCACCGGTAGAGTAGCCATGTTCCTTGAGTGTGGAAGCCAGCGTGGGCTGGCCTGGACCCAGTTTGTTGGCTGCGAAATCGTGCATGCCGCTCAGCATAGGATAAGTCCCGGTAAACATCACCGTGTGCGAGGGCAGCGTGACTGGCACCGCAGTAAAGGCACGTTCGAAGCGCGCGCCATCGGCTGCAAGGGCGTCAATGTTGGGAGTGCGAACCTGCTTGTAGCCGTAGCAGCCCAGATGGTCGGCACGCAGAGTGTCGATCGTAATGACAACCACGTTGAGTGAGGAATTGGATGCCGCGAAAGTCACAGGCATCCAGACCAGGAAGCTAACAATCAAGAGTGCTCTAAAGCAACAGGAGGAGGCCATGGAACAGAAGAATTATATCCCAGAGTGGGGGTGTGCCCCTCGCGTGCATAGGGTCTCGTGATTATGCCAGTGGATTGCCCTAACTACTAAAGCACTGCAGCTCAGTGCGAACATCCAAAATTTTATCTTCTTTAACACATTTAACACACTGGACTATGTGGCTCGTTTTGCTCTTACCGAGCCTCGATGCAATACGAACGTTTTCTATTTTATTGCGACTGGGAAGATGAGTAGGACGGCCGCTGCGCCCAGCCGCCCAAAACGCTCCCCCGTCCACTGGGCGGTGCGATGCAGTTCGCGCTGCCCCGCTGAAGTGGCGCGGAGCAAATTCAGCTGGTTTGGCGTTTCGAGGGCTTCGAGTGTTGGTCGGAGATGCGTCTAATTTCCACAAGTTGCCCGTTTCTCCTGCCAGATCAGCTTTACGCCCATCTCCTCATCCTTGTCGAGGATCAATCAACACTATCTTGCGCGCGTTCTCCACATCGATTGCGCTGGCATGTTAAGTATTTGTTCCTTCGCCACAACGGCAGTTAGCGTCAAGATCGCCTCGTGGCTCATAGGAATTGGGCGCGGCTTCACTTGCGCAGGCCCGGCCAGCAGAGCCAAAGCCGTCCGGCCCGACTAGATGGCTTTGAAACCTCGTTCCTGGCAACCTACGCGCGTATCATCTAGTTGAAAACAGGACTACTTGTTGGCTTCGTTGGTAATCCGGCGACCAAAACCGCCCTTTGGACATTTAGCCGTCCCCACGATGTCCACATTTTGAATTTAGCTGGGGACACCATTTCTGCCCCGATCTTGTCCTTGGGGCGTGATTCCGCATGAGGAGCCATGCCTCAATCGGTCGTCGTGAGACACTCAAAAGATGATCTTTTGCTGACAACAGTACGCTTGTTGGCTTCGTTTCGTAATTTGAACCGCTCCTGAAAAATCGGTTCTGAACGGTGAGGCTGAGTAGAGACGCAGAACCGGGGTCCGCGACGGCGGACGAAGAGCAGTCTACAGCGCGGGCTGGCGGACAGCCAGAAGCCAACTCTTCCATTAATCTTCTACAGGCGGGTCTACCGTTGGCTCTGCCGCTTCGTCTTTCTCCGCAGCAGTTCCTTAATCGGGCTCCTCTTGTTTGTTGGGCTGCGTGGGTAAAGAACCCTCCAAGATCACCTTCTTGGATGGTTCATCAACTTTAGTCGGATCGACGTGAATGGTGACATCAACGGCGGCAGGTGCCGGTAGCTGCTCACCCTTCCTCATCCGCTGCACCCGCTCCAGCTCGTGCAGGGTGCGAAAGAGGTTGAGCGCGATCGCGGACTGATAACGCTGGAAGGTCTTGACAAGTCGCTCTACACCTTCGTAATGCATTGTCGCTGGGAGACCTGGATCAACAAGCGGACCCTCGTCCAATTGATCGAGATTTTCGAAAATACCGGATTCACGGATAGGCGGATTTAGGACCTCAGTGATGAACTCTGATTCCAAACGCCGAGCCCGTTGCAACCTTACCATGTCTAGGGCGGCGCATCCGACGAGATATGTCTCCACGGGACCCTGAGGATCTTTCTCCTTGGTGAGATCGCGCAGCAAGGCGCGGAAACCCTCGGCGTCGTCGAGTTCGGTAATTCCAGCTGACAGCAATCCGTGTTTGGTGGCGTTGAACCGGGTTGAGCTAGTGTTCGTTGGACCGGTGGACTTCTTCGAGTTGCGGCGATTTGCCGAACCTCTATTAGTCATGATATTCCCTTCGCTGTCGCCCCGGCCCGCATCCCAAGTCGGACGCTGATGAGCAGGTGACGCAGATGTGCGCAGCTACGGCTACGCCCGCTTTCCGTCGCTCAGGTTCACACTGTTGCTTCGGGAATTAATCTGTTTTTTGGAAACAATCGCTCAGGTTCGCACTGTCGCGAAAGCGCCCGGCGGCTATTCGTCGTTCAACTGATCTGCAACTGGCTCCCAAATCTTTCTTCTGCTGATCTTCTTGGGCATGGTGCGGGAGATCCGAACATTGTGTCCCTCATGGCGCTTGATTGTCACCGTCTGGAAATTGTGGCTACACACGGCGGTATTGAGGTCAGCGCCCTTGGGCAACTCTTGCTCATTTTCGAGCAAGATCTCATTATCCCCCTTTTTGGTCACGATGAACCGCTGTACGTCGTTGTCGCGCATCGCATCTAGAACGGCAAGTTCGGCACTATCTTGAACGCGAAACTTAGCATCTGCTGCCCACTGTGCGTCGTACACTGTGTCCGAAACATCCAGCCGTACTGGCTTCTTCAAGGCAGTCAAAACCTTGTTTACGATTGGGTTGACACAAAGAAAAATGTAGGCGTGTGGGTCATCGGACCTGCAATATCCAAGGTTGAGCATGTCGGCAATGTCGATATCCGAATCCATAGCGAAATTCTTTTCCAAGTCGGTAAAGATAAAAACTGCGAGCCCGTAATACATCATTCGTGTGGCTGCCTGAAAATGATCCGCTCCGTCTTGCAACATAAATGACTTCAGCCAAACCAGTTTTTCCAGGGGCATCCCGTAACGCTTGCGAACCTCAGAGCAGACCATCAACACAAACAAGTCACGAACAGAGAATTTTCGCCAGCCAGCCTCCTGCTCGCGGCTATTAGGCAGAGCGCCCTTTGAATCCCAATCGTTTATTTGCCGATAAGACAAACCGGCGGCATCTTTCACATCGCCCGCCGTGAAGCTGGGATCATCGGCATCGACTTTCGGCTCAGAGCGTTTCATTCAAAAAAACAGATTACAGAGTTTCTAATTGAACCGTCAAGTATAATTTGATGGCGAATTCAAGCGTAAGAGCAATAAGGCCGTGCCGTCGCCTTACGATCTCCGCGGCTGCAGGCCCTATAGGGAATTGGAAGCCAGCTTGCAAAAGTCGGCCTGGAACCAACTCTTCACCGACTATAAATCAGACCGTTCTCTTTCTTTACGGGAGGAAATAATGCGCTGAAGGTACTTGGAGCCTTCTTTTTGGTAAGCACCTAGACCCTCTTCAAGCATGGCTTCACAAAGTTGCGCCACACTCCTCGCCTCCTTCTTGGAGACACTCTCCAGAGCCTTCTTCAGGTCTGACCGCACCCTAAAACTCAGTCTCGTGTCTTTTGGCATTTTCATCGGATTCTAGCACCACAAAGTTCGCGCTTTAGGTCGGGACCTCTCTTGACAACAATTGTGCAGCGTGTCATCCTATGTCACCCTCTGGGTGACTATGGGTGACATATGAAACGAAGGTCTAAAGCTTTTTGCTCTAACGTGAGATTGGCCAGGAAAATTTGGGGGGCCGAAATCAACACTTCAGCAATTTCCGTCCTTGAACAGTTGGTTGATTTCCGCACCCTATCTATCGCGGCAGGAGATTTACTGTATCTAAATCGGTGCTGGTACGTCACTCATCCGGGCCTCTTGCGGTTAGCTCGCCGGAATCGATGCGCGGGAATCCATGTCGAACCCGTTCAAATGTTCTCCGAACCGTCCATTGGACGCTGGGCCTTCAAGGCAACAGTCTACAAATCGCGAACCTGCAAGGGTTTCGTCGGCTACGGCGATGCCGATCCCGTCCAATGTCTCTGCCCTCGTCCACGGCGCCGAGATGCGCGTGGCCGAGACCCGGGCGGTCAACCGGGCCCTGCGCAAAGCCTACGGCATCGGTATCTGCTCGGTCGAGGAGATCGGTTCGTTTGCCGAACCAGTTCCGTCCTCCCGGGAGGCGAAGAAGCTCCCACCCCAGCCGGTCAATGGAAACAACGGAAACTACGGCGGTCCCAAGGTCCGCGACCGCCTCTGCCAGCTGATCCGCCAGCATCAACTCGATGCCAACCTCGTCAAGTCCTACGCGGTCGATTTCTGTGGGACCAATAGCCTCCGCGAAGCCACCCGCGAACAGGTCGAAGCCTTCGTCACCCACCTGGCCGACTGGGCCGAGAAAGACCGCAATGCCCTGCTCTGCCAGCTCAACAGCTATCTCGGCAGCAAGGAAGGTGCAGCATGAGGCGCTATTTCGAGTCGCTCCGTCCGGCGGATGTGTCGGCCATTCACTCGGTTCCGGACGGGATTTTCCTGGTCCGGGTGGATCGGGCCCAGTATCGCTGGCACAAGCAGAAGCCCTATTACGAGATCCGCTTCGCCGTCCTCAAGCCCAGGCATCTGACCGGGTGCTACATGACCGGCCGCCTGTACTGCACACCCAGAGGCCATGTGGAAGCTGAGCTGGTTCCTGCGGGACTTCGGGTACGACTCCGAGCTGCTGGGCAAGAATGAGATCGATGACAAGGCCCTGATCGACCTGTGGGGCGTGGTCAAGGTCAGCGAAGTCACGGTGCATGGCATCTCAGTCCTCAACTTCGACGGCTTTGCGCCGGCGGCGCGCTGGGAAGAGCTCTCAGTCTTTAATGAGACTGATCATCGTGGGTCGGAGGTGTCTTCATGACCTTGTATCTTGCTTGCATCTCCCCCAGTCCACCGTTTCCTGCTAGTGGGAGATTGGATGGGGTTTCGGCGGGAGGCCGGTCAATGACCTGAGGCGCATTCGTCCTGCAGCCTGCGCTGTAGATTGGCCCCCCGCCCTCCTTTCCCACGCCGTGGAGAATCCGAGGCCGCATGAGCCTGCATTCACAAGGTCGGCGCGAGAAGTGATCCAGGGTCGGGGAGCCGGAACTCAGTCTAATCCGAAACCAGGGAGAAAAGATTATGGAAAAAGCATTCCCAACTAGAGTCCAAGTATTCGCTGGCATCGACGTCAGCGCGCGGGAGTTAAGCGTAGCTGTGCAGTGCGGAGTCGAGGCCGGGATTGCGGTTACAACCTTCAGCAACAAAGCCGCCGGACATAAGGCTCTTTTGCTGTACATGCTGCGTGGAAATGCACGAGTTCGAGTCTGCTTGGAGGCGAGCGGCAATTACAGTTTGGATCTGGCCTTAGCCTTGCAGGCCCACCCACAAGTGGAGATCAGCGTAGTTAATCCTCGCCGTGCGCGACGGTTTGCGGAATCGCTGGGGGAGCGCAGCAAGACGGATCCGGTGGATGCGCGGGTACTCTGCGAATATGCCATGCGTATGCGGTGGGTTCCTTGGGTACCGCCCAACCTGGCGGCCCTGCGGTTGCGGGCCATCACACGGGCTATCGAAGATCTGGTGGCCATGCAGACCCAAGAGAAAAATCGCCGGCATTCGTTGCTGGCCAGTCGCGCCCTACCTGCGTTGGTGATGCGGGAACTGGAGCAACATCTGCGTTACCTAAAACTCCGGATCACACGGCTGCGTCGCGAAGCCCTCCGACTGATCAGCCGTCACCCCGAGCTGAGTCGCCGGTTCCATCTCATGCTGACGACTCCGGGACTCGGCGAAACCAGCAGTTTGCAAATACTCGGTGAACTGGCGGTGCTGCCCGACACCCTCGACGCGCGCCAGTGGGTTGCTTTTAGCGGGCTGGATCCGGCGCAGTTCAGTTCCGGCACTTCCGTTCAAAAGAAATCACGGATCAGCCGCGGTGGTAGTCGTCATCTGCGCCGAGCTCTCTACATGCCGGCGCTGGTGGCGATTCGCCGTGAGCCGTTCGTGCGAGGCTTCTACCGGCGTTTACTTCGCCGCGGAAAGGCCCCGTTGCAGGCAGTAGTGGCAGTCATGAGAAAGCTCCTGCACGCCTTATTCGCCATGTTTCGCCTTGATCAGCCTTACGACGGGTCAAAGGTATGCCCAGCAGAGTTCGCACGCGACGCAGCCGTCGCCTGTGCTTGATCGAGAGCAAAAAGAGAGAGGGTTCTCCGCACCTCTCCCAGAGAGAAAAACTTGACTACAAAAGAGAGAATCTACAGCTATACCCAGATCAGCCAGTACCTGTCCTGCCCGCGCCGCTACAAGCATCGCTACCTCGACGGCTGGAAGGAGAAAGACACCCGGGCCGCCATGCTGTTCGGCCGGGCATTCGAGCAGGCCGTGGCTGCCTACTTCCAGCGGCAGGATGCCGCCGCGGTGCTCTACCGGGAGTGGGCTGCTCACCGGGACAGCGGTCTCCACTATTCCGAGCGGGATAGCTGGGACCGCATGCTGCAGTCCGGCGTGCAGCTGCTCGATCGATTCGCCCAGGACGATCGCGTTCGCATCCGCCAGCCTCGGCGCAACTTGCAGGTCAAGTTCACCAAGACCTCTGGCCGGGCAGAACGACTTCGTGGCCTACGTCGACGCCATCGGAGAGCTCGACGGCACTCGCTGCCTGCTGGAGTGGAAGACCACCGCCAGCCGCTACCCGGAGGAGCCATCCGGATTGCTGGCTCTCGATCCTCAGCTGGTTTGCTATTCCTGGGTCACCGGTATCGCCGACGTGGCCCAAGTGGTGTTTGTCCGCAAGCGGCTGGTCGAGATTCAGTACTTCCGAACCACTATCAGCGACGAACAGCGGGAAGAGTTTGGCCATCTGGTCCAGGACTCGATCCGACGGATCGAAGCGGCCGAGTTCCTGCCGCACAGTGGCATCCGCTTTCCCCAGAACCCCTGCACCAGCTGTCCCTACATTGGGCTCTGCCTGGGACGGCCGGACCTGACCGAAGCGGCGCTGGTACGGCGCCCAGGAGCAGATGACCTTGGTTGGCTTGACGAGCTTACGTACTAGGATCCCGCCCATGTTGCCCAAGCTCAATCGCAAACGGGCTCTATTCGTTCTGACCAAGATCGACGAGATCCTGGCCTGGGAGCGAAGGTCTGAAGCCGAGCGGGACACCCGCTTTGTCGAACTGGGACGATACCTGTGTGAAGTGCGGGCTGGCCAGTACTGGCGGCTGGAGAA
The DNA here is from genome assembly GCA_963790645.1 of Terriglobia bacterium. Taxonomy (GTDB): domain Bacteria; phylum Acidobacteriota; class Terriglobia; order Terriglobales; family Acidobacteriaceae; genus JAIQFF01. The sequence continues at coordinate 195,399 of CAWBPS010000026.1, forward strand.
ACTGAAGTCCTTCGACGAGTTTCTGGCGAGGCGGTTCCCGGAGTCGAGGCGGAAGGCGTACTACCTCATGTCGATCCATGAGCACCTGCCACCACAGGCCAGAAAGGAACTGAAGGAAGTGGGATGGACGAAGGGACTGGAGTTGGCGAAAGTGGCCAGGAGGGATGGGCAGGAGTTCGATTGTGCAACCTGGCTGCACAAGGCGCGCTCACTGCCGAAGGATCAGTTCAAGCGGGAGGTGGAGAAGGAACTAACCGGGCGGGAATCGGAACCGTGGGAGATTATCTACTTCAAGCTGTACAAGACCCAGATTCCGGTGGTCGAGCAGGCGATTGAGACGGCAGCTTTGATGCTGGGGACGGACAAGTCCCGAGGCTACTGCCTGGAGATGATCTGCGCGGACTTTCTGGCGGGAGCGAACCTCGAGAACGAGGACCCAACCGTGCTCCTGCAGTCCATGTCACGGTTCTTCAAATTCCTGCCTGGCGAACAACGGCAGGCTTTTCTGCACGAAGTGACCGAGAAGGCTTCGTGAACCGAATACGGCCCAAACAGCCTCGCCTTAGGCTGGATCCCCAGCTGTACGAACGACTCCGGCAACAGGTGCTACGGCGGGACGGCTGGAGATGCCAAGGTTGCGGAGCCAGGTCGAATCTGGAGGTTCACCACAAGGAATTTCGTAGCCAGGGCGGAGATGATTCCGAGCAGAACCTGATCACGCTGTGCGCCGGATGCCATTCACTTGCGCATCGGCAGAACGAGGTACCGCGCAACCCAAGCCGTAGCAATAGCGCTTGGTCAGTCCAGACTGTCGTGAACCCAGGAGGCGATACGATAAGACCCTGGGCTTGGCATTCGGCGGCCTTCCCCAGAAGCGGCGGATTTGCCTCTCCACATCTGAAGTCAGTTGCGAGACAGAGAAAACAATCTAATACTCTGTGTGCGAGATGTCATAGAAACGTTCAGAGTGGCATTGGCCTTACCGTGCGACGTGCGGGATTCTGACGGAAGCCGGCCAGCGGATCACCTATGGTACGCTAAATTTGATGAAGCTTTCTCGGCTCCTGCTCGGCGGCTTGCTGGCCGCGGAACAAGTCTTGCCAGCGAACGCGGCACACAGAAGGCGTCCCAGCCCGACGTTTTTCTGGTCACCATCGACACCCTCCGCGCCGACCACGTCCACTGCTACGGCGACGAAAACATTCAGACGCCGGCGCTCGACGGGCTGGCGAAAGACGGCATTCGCTTCACCCAGGCATTCACTCCCAGCCCGATCACCAACACTTCGCACACCAGCATCCTGACCGGACTGCTGCCCAGCAGCCATGGCGTCACCGATTTTGCCGTGCCTCTGGCGCCGACGCATCCCACACTGGCAGACCTTGCTGAAGAAGAACGGCTATCACACCGCGGCGTTCATCGGCGCGGTCATTCTCGATAGCAAGACGCTGGCCCCGGGCCTGGATCGCGGCTTCGATTTCTACGACAACTTTCCTGCCCAGCCCAAGACGAAATCGCGCTGGGGCCGGGTGGAGCGCCGCGGCGTGGACGTCGTGCAGCACGCGGAAGCCTGGATGACTGCGCATCCCGCCGGCCCGCATTTCGTCTGGGTCCATCTCTACGATCCCCACGATCCCTACGAACCGCCCCCGCCTTACTCGCAGACCTACAAAGATCGCTTGTACGACGGCGAGATTGCCTATGCCGATTCCGTCCTGGCTGGATTTGTCGGGTATCTGAAGAAGACGGGCCGGTACGACAACGCGCTTATCGTCGTGGTCGGAGATCATGGCGAAGGGCTGGGTGAGCATCACGAGGACACGCACGGAATTTTTCTCTACGACTCCACCACTCACGTGCCCCTCATCATGAAGACGCCGGTTAAGTTGCCCGGCGGCAGCAATCCCGGGAAGGTAGTTGACGCCCAGGTGCGAACCACGGACATTCTGCCCACGGTCACCGGCCTGTTGCGGTATCGCTCCGCCCGAGGTCCTCGACGGCGAATCGCTGCAGCCTTACCTGGCCGGCACCGGGAACGAAGATCGCACCGCCATTGGCGAAACCGACTATCCCCTGCGCTTCGGCTGGGCGCCCCTGCGGTCGGTGCGCGCCGGAGGGATTCAAGTTCATCGAGGCGCCGCGGCCGGAGTTGTACGACCTGCACGCCGATCCGGGAGAGTTGACGAACCGCTACCAGCCGTCGGACGCAACCGTACAGAAGTTTCGCGGGATGCTGGCGGAGATCAAGGCCAATGCATCCGCGACAGCTTCAAACCTGCCCGACCCCAAGGACAAGATCGACGAGCAGAACCTGTTGCACACGGCGATGATGGCTTCGGATGACAATCGCACCGGCGAAGCGCGGCAGGCTCTGGAAAAGGTCCTGCAACTCGATCCCAAATCGCCGACGGCGCTGCGTCAACTGGGAGAACTGGAGTTCCACTCCGGAGACTTCGCCCGGGCCGCCGAGCACCTGAAGCAGGCCCGGGAGGTCCGTCCCGAGGATTCGACTGCTGCCTTCTACGAAGGCCAGGCGCGGGAAAAAACCGGCGACTTCGCCGGAGCCCGCGATGCGCTTGAAGCCAGCCTGAAACTTACTCCCAGCCAGTTTCCCGCACGGCTTCTGCTCGGCCAGGTTTATCTCGCTCTCAAGGATCCCAAAAACGCTGAAGACCAGTTTGAAGCGGCACTGCTATTGCAGCCAAAGAGTGCAGAAGCGCAACTCGGCTTGACCCAGGCGCAGCGCCTGGAGAAGTCAGGCCATTAAGGCACCCTCCAGAGCAAATGCACTCACCGGACGAACGGTCGTCCTCAGGAGAACCCATGACGGAGCAGAAAATCCAGATTCCATCCGCTGGCGGGACCACCGAAGGCATCATCTATTTCCCGGAAAAAACTGGCCGCTGGCCGGGCGTGATTCACTACACCGACATCGGCGGCATTCGTGCTTCCCAGGAAGAAATGGCGCGGCGGCTTTCGGCGAAAGGCTACGTCGTCCTACTGCCCAATGTGTTTTACCGAACCCGAGGGCTGCCGCTATTCGATTTCCCTTTGAAGTTTGGCGAAGAGCGCGCTACAAAACGACTGGCCGAGCTCTCCACTCCTCTGACCCCGGAGGCCATCACATGCGACGCCTCCGATTACGTGGATTTCCTCGCGCGGCAGGCTTCGGTCAAACCCGGCCCCATGGGCGTGGTGGGATACTGCTTCACGCGGCAAGATGGCGCTGTACACGACATTTTCGCGGCCGGACCGTATAGCCGCTGCCGCGTCATTCCACGGTGGCGGGCTTGCTACAGACTCGCCTAATAGCCCACACCTCATTCTTGGCCCGTTGATCACGGCCCGGCTATATTTCGGACACGCCGTCAACGACAAAGGCATGCCCGCGGAGGCCATCGAGAGGCTCAACCGCGCCCTCGAAGCCTGGGGAGGCAAATATGAGAGCGAAGTGTACGAAGGCGCATACCATAGCTGGACCGTGCCCGACAGTCCGGTTTATAACCAGCCCCAAGCGGATCGGGCGTTTGAGAAGCTGACAGGCCTGTTCGCGGAGACTTTGTAGCGCCGGCGGGACGCCGGCGCTACGCAAATCTATCTCTGCTTCGTGATTCTCTCCAGCTGCTGCAGGTGGTTGAGGTCGTGGCCGGCCATCATTCGCATGACGTGGTCGACGGTTTCCTTGCCGCGTTCCGAGTGCTGGCCATAGTTCTCCCATAGGCGGCGGGGCACCGAAGTCAGAAGCCGCAGATTGTTCTCGCGCAGGGTGCGGAAGGTTTCGAGCGAAGTCTTTGGGTCGCGGCGGTTGTAGCTGAAAGTCTCGGCCCAGGCGTCCTGATCGAAGGCCTGAATTGGGGTGCCGTTGGACGCCAGCATAAGACGAAGGCGATAGCCGACGACCAGCTCCGCGTCCGCCAGGTGAGCGAGGATTTCAGCGATGGACCATTTTCCTGGTCGCCGGACGCCGAGTCAATTGCTTCTTGCTGAGTCCTTTGGTCAGGGTGGTGAGCTTGCGCGGAGTGGCCTGCTGCAGGCGCAGCGGCTCCTTCCCGCGGCTGTGATTGAGCATACGTTGCGTGTACTGCTGCGGCGTTTCCTGCATGGCGCTCCTCCTCATAAACGAAACACTGTTTTGTTAAGCCAGCCTTAAAATGCGAAGGGAGCGCCACCAGCGGCGCTCCCTTCAACTGCGAATTCGTGTGCAATCCGGCTAGAGAAATATACTCCTGGAAAATATCGGCCAGCAACAAGATTCCAGAATGCATCATAGCTGGAAGCTGGTGGCAGTACGGATAAACTGCCGGTTAGAATTTCAAACTTGATGGTTGGGGAGGTTGGCGTGGTCAGACTGCTTAACAGGCTCTCACTTGTCCTGGTGCTCATGGCGGGGACATTGGTCCTGGCGGGTTGTCCTACGCGCACCAGCATCGAAAAAATCAACCGTGACCCCGGGCGCTATGCTGGCCGGGAAGTTGCCATCGGCGGCCGGGTAAGCAATTCGTTCGGGCTGCTCGGTTCCGGCGTCTATCAGGTGGACGACGGTACGGGTCAGATCTGGGTGTTCAGCCAGAGATATGGAGTGCCCAGCAACGGCGCAAAGGTAGGCGTCAGAGGAACGGTTTCGCAGGGATTCAGTTTTGGGGGCCGCAGCTTCGCGGTCATTCTGAAGGAAACCGAGCGCCGGCACTAGCACCGAACACGTAGGGGCGGACGCCTCGTCCGCCCAGGCCGAGCGCAGCTCGGCAGGGTTTTGGGCATCAGCATGGAAAACCAGACGAGCTCGCTCGTCCACCCGGACGAGCTACATGGGGGTTATGGGTTGAGGTTAGTTTTGGCGCGGGGGGTTGGCAGCCGACATGGGGTCGGGTTGCGCCTGTGATTCTCTGATTTCCAGTTTCATCTGCCGGAGGTTGGTCGCTTCGGCGGGGTCCATGCCGGCTTTGAGGTCAGATTTCTCCACAAAGTAGCGCCATCCGGCGTGACGATCTTCCGAGCTCTGCCCGGTTTCGAAGTGTTTTACCTTAAGTTCAGCGTTTTCCTTGCCCTTGACCACCAGCACCACTCCTCCGGATTCGTAGGTCCGGATGTTGTGGCGAATTATGGCGTAGGAAGCCTTGGTTTCGTCGCGTGTCAGAGACACCCCGTTCCTGGCTGGTGGAAGACTTGCGTTTGGTTGGTGTAAAGAGCGTGCCCGCTCGTTGGTTTCCGCCGCGGGCACGCTTTCTATCTAGAGTTTCCGCTCTGCTTACAGCGGACGGACGTTCTCAGCTTGCCAGCCCTTTGGCCCCTTGGTCACATCGAACTCTACACTCTGGCCCTCCTGCAGGCTGCGAAAGCCGCCTGCCTGGATCGCCGAGAAGTGCACAAATACATCTTCGCCACTCTGACGGCTGATAAAGCCGTAGCCTTTGGCGTCGTTAAACCACTTTACTGTTCCTTGTTCTGCCATTTTGTTACTGTTTCCTTTTCAATCGATTTACGCTGTGAGATCGGAGGTACTAAAGGGCGGTTCAAGCTGGTATGCAAGAAGCTGCTCAACAACCGATTCTAATCAAACGCACTCTCAGTTTAGCAGAAAAGTCCAAATTTAGGTGGACAAAATGCTGATCGTCGCCCAGGCAACCAAGACTTCGGTAACCGCCACGAACCACGTGGGGACAGCCGCCCTCGGCTGTCCGGCGGAGCACCGCTCCGCAGGTTCTTCGCGAGCAAGACCTTGTCGAGCTTCGCTCGACTGGACAGCCGAGGGCGGCTGTCCCCACGTGAGTTCGTGGTAAACGGCGGCTTTCTCAGTATTTTCTTTCACTTCCGCACCGAGCAGGTATAATTCTAAGGCTAGAAGATACTTAACCACGAAGACACATCGCTAAAATTACCCTGCGCCTTCGCGATTGAGAGGACCTGCTTCTCTGTAGGCGCACGGTTATGCTGCCCCAAAGTCCAGTCCTTAGACCGCATGCAAGAGCGTTTCGCAGATCGATAGTGGTTCGGTAGGGCTGGACCAGCCTTGGGGGAAGCCTCGGACTGCATGGCTGTGACCATACGCCTCAAGGGAGAAATTAAAGATGTCGCGATTTAACGGAGACAAGGCCCGATTCAACCGGGAACGGAAACAGAATATTCACCGCCGTCAGCGCACCCGCGAACTGCTCCAGGCGGCCGGACTCAGCGTGAGTAAACCCGAATCCAGCAAGAAGCCGCGCGCCACTGCGGAAAAACCCGCATCCTGAAATTTGAGTTACACTTTAGCCTGCAACACGAGGAACCATCATGAAGAAGCTGTTTGTTGGCAACATCCCCCACAGCACCACCGAAGCAGAGTTGCGGGCGCTGTTCGAACCCCACGGGGCCATCGAGCAAGTCAGCATCGTGACCGATCGCGACACCGGCCGTTCGCGCGGCTTTGCCTTTGTCGAAATGACCGATTCCGCCGAAGCCGAGAAAGCGATTGCGGCGCTCAATGGCAAGGAGTTGGGTGGGCGCGCTTTGAACATTAACGAAGCCCGTCCCAAGACCGATCGCGGTGGTCCGCCCCGCGGCGGCGGACGCCCCGGCGGCGGCGGTGGACGTCCCGGAGGCGGTGGACGTTCGAGCGGCGGCGGTGGCGGGCGTGACGACTATCAGGGCCATGCGCGACAGCCTCGAGAGCCGCGCTGGTAAGGAGCAAGACCGGTAGAGCATTGCAGGTTTCACGAGCACCGATCTGCCGGAAAAACGATGTGCCAAAAAAATGTCCCTTGGAGGTGTCTATGTCTGGTCGAGGCCGTTCCAGCTTCACCAAGCGTCAGAAAGAGCGCTCGCGGCAGGAAAAACAACGGGAAAAGGCCGAGCGCAAGGTCCAGCGAAAGTTGGAGAAACCGGCAATCGGATCCGATTCTTTTGAACTCTCGGAAGAAGATTTCGCAGCCGCGGCCGCACAAATGGCACTTCCGAATTCGCACCTGGACGAGTAACAGGGCAATCTTCCATTCAAAGGCATGAAAAGCGCGGCTGCACCGGCCGCGCTTTTTCAATTTTCCGGATGCTTTGTCATCCCGCAAAAATGAACCCTTCCACTCCCCGGACAAGTCTAAACACAGCAGTGAGCGCGCCTTCTACCACCGAAGCCCAAGCCGGCAATGACGACCGAACGGCTGCGGAACGTCTTGCCCGCGGTCTGGGAACTGATGCGTCCCCGCCGGGGCCTGCTGGCCCTGGGTTTTGTTCTGATGGTCATCAACCGGGTGTCGGGGCTGGTGCTTCCATATTCGACCAAATTCCTGATCGACAGCGTTATCGCCAAACATCACGTCGAATTATTGCGGCGCCTGGTCTCAGTCGTGCTGGTGGCCACGTTCATTCAGGGGATCACGTCATTCGCGCTCACTCAATTGTTATCGAAAGCGGCGCAGCGCCTGATCGCGGAGCTTCGCCAGAGAGTGCAGGCCCACATTTCGCATCTGCCGGTCGCGTTCTACGATTCCAACAAAACCGGCACCCTGGTCTCTCGCATCATGACCGACGTGGAAGGAGTGCGGAACCTGCTGGGGACCGGACTGGTCGATCTGGTCGGCGGGCTGCTCACCTCCGGCATCGCGATGGTCGTGCTCTTTCGCATCAGCCCGGCCATGACCATCCTGGCGTTCAGTTTCCTGCTTTGCTTCGCCATCGCACTGAATAAGGCGTTCAGAACGATCCGGCCGATTTTCCGGCAGCGCGGAAAAATCAACGCCGAAGTGACGGGCCGCCTGGCGGAGTCGCTTGGCGGGGTGCGAGTGATCAAGGGATATCACGCGGAAGAGCGGGAGGAAGCGGTGTTTTCCGGCGGCGTGCGCCGGCTGCTGGACAATGTAATGAAGACCCTGACCGCCACCTCCGTCATGAGCCTTTCCGCCAGCCTGCTCATGGGCTTGGTGGGCGCGATCATCATGTACATGGGCGCGCACCAGATCATGGCCGGCACGCTGACCATCGGCAGCTTTTTTACCTATACGCTCTTCCTCGGGTTCCTGGTTGCGCCCATCGTTCAGATCGTGAATATCGGGACACAGATCACGGAGGCTCTCGCCGGCCTGGAGCGCACCCAGGAAATTCTGCGCGAGCGGCCCGAGGACCAGGATCCCAAGCGCACTGTGACGCTGGACGATATTTACGGCAAAGTGGAATTTGACCACGTGAGCTTCAGCTACGATGGCAGCCGCACGGTACTGCACGATGTGGATTTTCAGGCTGAGCCGGGAACCGTGACTGCGCTGGTCGGCTCGTCGGGTTCGGGCAAATCAACGATTATCGGGCTGATTTCAGCGTTTTATGTGCCCACAGAGGGGAGGGTGCTGGTCGATGGGGTCGATCTCAGCACGGCGCGCCTCGATTCCTATCGCACCCGCCTGGGAGTGGTGCTGCAGGAATCGTTTTTATTTGACGGGACCATTCGGGAAAATGTCGCGTTTTCGCGCCCGCAGGCCAGCGAGGAAGAAATCATGCGGGCCTGCCACATCGCGCGGGTGGACGAATTCGCGGAAAGCTTTCCGGAGAAGTATGACACCATCGTCGGCGAACGCGGGCGTGAAACTTTCCGGAGGACAGCGCCAGAGGATCTCGATTGCCCGCGCCATCCTGGCCGAGCCGCGCATCCTGATTCTTGACGAGGCGACTTCGAGCCTCGATTCCGAATCTGAAGAGATGATCCAGCACGGGCTCTCGTATCTGATGCAGGGTCGCACCACGTTTGTGATTGCTCACCGGCTCTCGACTATCCGCCGCGCTGATCAGATCCTGGTAGTGGAGCAGGGCCAGATCGTTGAGCGCGGCACTCACGAAGAACTGTATGCCTTGCAGGGCCGCTACTTCGATCTCTACACCAAGCAGCAAGGCCTGCAAAATAATCTGTTCCTGGCGCCGGGCGAGGGCGATGCGGCCGTGCCGGCCGAAGACGGGGTCTCCACAAAAAATAGCGATGGGGATGTAAGTTCAGCCGAGGCTTTGCGTCTAATAAGAGGAGAAGTCCGCTGATTGCCAACTCTATCATCCCGGCCGGAGCGAGGCGCAGAGTGGAGCGACCTGCTGTTTCGTGCAGTTCCCAACACTCAAAGCTTGAACCACAGAGGACACCGAGGACACAGAGATAGGCACGTCCCCGTAGATGACCCTGAACTCCAACTCATCCGGCAGCCCGAACGGCGCGCCCGCCATCCGCATCGTTGACCTTTGCCGCCACTACCAGATGGGCGAGGCACTGATACGCGCGGTGGACGGCGTGTCGCTGCAAATTCAACCGGGAGAGTTCGTCGCGCTGCTGGGCAGTTCCGGGTCCGGCAAGTCTTCCCTGCTGAACCTTATCGCCGGCCTCGACCGGCCGACCTCGGGAGCGGTCATCGTGGAAGACCGCGATCTGGCTCAACTCTCGCGCGAGGAACTGGCCAAGCATCGCCTGCGCACCGTCGGCATGGTCTTTCAATCGTTCAACCTGGTTTCACGAATGACCCTGGCGGAAAATGTCGATCTGCCGCTTCGATTTGCCGAAGTGGACCGCGGCCAGCGCCAGGCGCTTACGCGGCAGGCGCTGGAACGCGTCGGGTTGGGGGCCCGCATCACTCACCGGCCCAGCGAGCTTTCAGGTGGCGAGCAGCAACGCGCAGCACTGGCCCGCGCACTGATCAATCAGCCCAAGCTTCTGCTGGCGGATGAACCGACCGGCAATCTCGACAGCCACACCGGCACCGAGATCATGAATTTCATCCGCGAATTCAACCAATCTTTGGGGATGACGATCGTGATGGTGACCCACGAGCGCGCCCTGGCCGAGCGCTACGCCGGCGCATGATCCTGCTGGCCGATGGCAAACTGGTGGACGATCGACCGAATGATGCGCGGCCAACGACCAGTCTGCAGGGGGAGCAGCGATGAAGACTTACGATCTCTCCGAGCTTGCCTTGCGCAACCTGCGCGAGTCGTCGCTGCGCAATTCGCTGACTACGATTGGCATTTCGGTTGGAGTGGCGTCACTGGTCGCCATGCTTTCGCTCGGCATCGGCCTGCAAAAGCTGGCCACCCGGCACCTGGCCAAGTCAGGCCTTTTCGATACCGTGGTCGTGACTTCGCGCCGCGATTTGCGTGGCTTCAATCGTGACGACGAAAGAAGTACAGCCTCCGCCGCCGAAAGCCGCACCCTGGATGAACCGGCCCGCCAGGAGATCGAACGCCTGCCCGATGTGCTGGAGGCTTATCCGGACATCCGCTTCATTACTGAACTCAGCTATCAGGACAAGCCTCACCTGACCATGGTGTCGGGCATTCCGGACTCGGCGCGATCGAATGACGCATTCACTGGAATCCCGGGCAGCTTTTTCTCTTCTGAAACCGCGCCTGAGGTCATTCTGCAAAAATCGTTTGCCGCTGGAACTGCTGGGCAAGACGCCACCGCCCGGCCATGAAGACGATGTTCCGGTCAACGAGTTGGCCAAGCCGCTTCTGGGGCAGGAGTTGACCATGCGCTACGCGCAGCGGGTTTCCACGCCAGAGTCCGCTGCGAAAAGCACTCCCGCGAAATCCGGCGTCATCGGCTGAATCCGAATCCGACGCTGCTTATTCCGTGATCTCGCGCGAGCAGAAGCTGAAAATTGTGGGCATCTCCGATCTCGATCCTGACAGCATGCGCGGCGCGGCCCGGGCGCGAGTCTTCCTGCCTTTGAAGCTGGCCCAGGACCTGCGCGTCATGCAGCCTTCCGATGTGCGCGACAGCATGCGCGGCTTCAGCAAACAGCCCAGCTATTCCACGGTGAGCGTGCGGGTAAAGAATCCCAAGAACGTGGAAGCGGTGGAGCAGGCCATCAAGAAATTGGGGTTCAACACTTTTTCAATACTCGACGCCACCCGCAGCCTGCGTCAGTTCTTTGCCGTGCTCGATCTGTTTCTGGGAATTTTTGGCAGCCTGGCGCTGGCCGTGGCTTCGATCGGCATCGTGAATACGCTGGTCATGGCCATCCTGGAGCGACGCCGCGAAATCGGAATCATGAAGGCCATCGGCGCCAGCGACAGCGATGTAAAAAAACTCTTCTTCGCCGAGGCCGGGGCCATGGGCCTGCTGGGCGGAGTGGTGGGAGTGGCGCTGGGCTGGGCCATCGGCCACGTCATCAACCTGGGGACGAATATTTATCTGAAGCGCCAGGCACTCCCGCCCGAAACTTTCTGGTCGGTGCCGTGGTGGCTGGTCGGGGCAGCCATCGTTTTTGCTTTCATCGTCAGCCTGGTTTCGGGCCTTTATCCGGCTGCGCGCGCGGCCCGTCTCGATCCCGTACAGGCGCTGCGCTACGAGTAAACTGAAATCCATGCTTCGATTTCGCCGGTCCCTGCTCGCGCTAACCATCCTGCTTCCGCTGGTGGCGAATGCGCAAAGCCGCACCGACTGCAACGTCATCAACAGCCGCATCCTCAATCAGGCGGTTCACTACTGTGTGCAATTGCCGCCGGACTATGACGCCAAGGATTCCACGCAAAGGCGCTATCCGGTGCTTTACTTCCTTCACGGCCTGGGACAAAACGAGCAGACGCTGTTCAGCACCGGGGGATGGAGCGTGATCGAGGACCTGCGGCGCCAGCACAAGATCACAGACTTCCTGGTGGTGGCGCCGGAAGGCAAGCGCAGTTTCTATATCAACTCGCCAGGCAACAAGCTTCGCTACAGTGATTTCTTTCTTCAGGAATTCATGCCTCACATCGAGAGCAAATATCGCGTCCGCCCGGGACGAAAGGGCCGGGCCATCACCGGCGTCTCTATGGGAGGGTACGGAGCGCTGCGCTTTGCTTTTGCCCATCCCGAATTGTTTTCCGCCGTCAGCGCGCAGAGCGCTGCGCTGATCACGCAGACTCCGCAAGAACTGTCGGATGCCGGGCGTTCGGGTACGCCCCTGGGCCGGGTCATGGGACCAGCATTCGGCGAGCCCATCAACGTGGCGCATTGGCAGCAGAACAATATTTTTCTGCTCGCCAGAAAGAACCGCTTAGCGCTGCGGAATCTTGCCATCTACTTCAATTGCGGCCAGCAGGATGACTTCGGTTTCGAGGACGGCGCCGCCGCCTTGCACCGCCAATTGCAGGCGGAAGGGGTGAAGCACGAATATCACTCCTACCCCGGCGACCATAGCCTGACCTATTTCCTGTCTCACATGAGCGAAATTATGGAGTTTCACTCCCGCGTTTTCGCGCAGCAGAAGTAGAGTTTTTGCGTCCTTTGCGGCGTTTCTTTGCGAACTTCGCGGTTTAAGATTTTTGGCGCTCCGGCAAGGTCAAACGCCTTTACCGCAAAGGTCGCCAAGAAACGCCGCAAAGGACGCAAAAAAGCCGATGTGCGGCAACCTCATGACTCAGGTTTCACAAAATCGTCCCGCCAGTTGTTGCCATCGCCTTCTTTATGACATCCTTCTGAACGGATCGGGCCCGGTCCACTCTAGCGAACGAGGTGATTAATGGCGTGCAGCCCAGAGATATTGAAAGGTGTTCCCCTGTTTGCCTTGCTGGACGACGATGAGACAGCGGTCTTGGCGGGACAGGTCGAGCTCAAGACCTTCGCTCCGCGCCAGCGCATCTGGAAGATTGGTGATCCGGGCGGACAAGCGTACGTCATGGTCTCCGGCGCGGTGCGGGTCACTACGGTGGACGAGGACAACCAGGAAGTCGTCGTCGATCAGCCGGCAGAAGGCGAGTTCTTTGGCTTCGCTTCCATGCTGGAGCAGACGCCGCACCAGACCGAGGCGGTCGCCGTCTCCGAAAGCGTGTGCCTGGAGGTGGACCGCGACGATATCGCCACTCTGCTGCAGCGCAAACCTCATGCCGGAATGGACATGTTGACCGTGCTGGGCCGCCAGTTTCACGCCTCGCAGCAACTGGTGCGGGTGCGCGCCAGCCGCAATCCCAATGACATCATCGAAGCAGACATGACCTTCGGCGAGCGCATCGCCGATCAGGTCGCCAGCTTCGGCGGCTCGTGGACATTCATCATCACCTTTGCCCTGGCCATTACCGTCTATACCGCCGTGAATGTCGTGTTGCGAGGAAAGGCCTGGGACCCCTATCCCTTTATTCTGCTCAACCTGTTCCTCTCCATGCTGGCCGCCATCCAGGCACCGGTCATCATGATGAGCCAGAACCGGCAGGACACCAAAGACCGCCTGCGTGGCGAGCTCGACTACGATGTCAACCGCCGCGCTGAGTCCGAAATTCAAGGCCTGTCCCGCAAGCTGAATTTGCTGGGAGAAAAGATCGGCGACGTCGAGGATTTGATCCGCCAAAAAACCACGTAGGGACGGACGCCTCGTCCGTCCGCGGAGCGAAGCTCCGCTCGGGGAACGTTTCTTTCGCCCGTTGGGGCTGCAGTTCGCACGACCCCGGGCTTACGCCCGGGGCTGCATTCTTGCGCCGCTTCGCGGCTTGGACCGAACACACTCTTGATCTGCGGGCTAGACCACTTCCGGAGCCGCCGCAGCAATCTCAAACTCTACCTGCTGCTTCCCTAACACAGGATGCGTGGCCGTCAGCCTGACGGTCCCCGTCTGCTCTTTGGCTCGAATCCAAACCGCGCCGGTCCCGCCTATCAACGCGAACGGATTGTCCCCGATAAGTTCGGCCGGGCCTTCCAACTCGAACTTGACGGCGTCGTTGGCAAATGGCCGGATGGCGTCAAATTCGTCGGTCACGCGCAGCACCACCCGGGTTGTGTCGGCTCCGTCCGCAATCAGGCTCTTGTCGTCGGGCAACAGGGTGAATTTCTGGTCGATGCCCTTGCCGGAATATTTCTTCACAATGACCTGTTTACCCTGAATGTAGCCCTCGAGGCGCAGGTCTCCCCATTTGTGAAAGAGCTCGCCCAGTTCGACGACAAACGGGGCGTAGCGAAGGTGTGCAAATTGCTTCCGGTCGGGATCGACCGTCGGCCACCAGTTCGTCCGCGATGTAGAGTTTTATCTGGTCGCAGTTGGAGCACATGACTGCGTTCGAGAATCCGATGGAGGCATCGCCCCGCGCCCAGTGGAAGGCCGGCTCCAGCACGACCTCTTCGGCGGGATCGCATTGTGACTTGTAGAATCCGGCCGCCGGCTTGGGTTCGCGGAAAATGTCGGTGACGCCGTGATAGCAGATGCGATCGCCGGAGCCAAAATCGCCGTGCGTGTTGTAGTCGAAGGCGCACCAGCCAATGCCGCCGGCGTATTGCGCGTTCGAAGCCAGCTGGTCGTGGATGCGGGCATGGCGCAGCGTATGTTCGGTAAGCCGTTCCACCTGGTCGATGGTCTTGGTGGGATAGGTGTGCCCGACGAACTCAGTGTTCAGATAGCGCGAGTGATTGGGCGGCTTCAGGGGAAAACCGAAGTCGTTCATGGTGAACACGTCTTCGAGAAATTCCGATTCCTGAAAATAGCGGATGCCGCCAGTCTGCCTGGTGGGATCCAGTTTGTGGGCCAGCGCATTGGTGCGAACGTAGAAATCGTGGTCGTCTTTCGACTCGTTGATGCGCACCCCCCACAGAATGATGGAAGGATGGTTCCAGTCGCGGCGAATCATGCGGCTCACGTTGTCGATCGATATCAGTTTCCAGGGCTCGTCGCCGATGTGCTGCCAGCCGGGAATTTCCTCGAGCACCAGCAGTCCGATCTCGTCGCAGGCATCGAGAAAGTGGCGCGACTGGGGATAGTGCGAGGTGCGCACGATATTGCACTTGAGCTTGTGGCGGAGAATGTGCGCATCGCGGCGTTGGGCGCGGCCGGGCATGGCCTGGCCGACAAAGGGAAAGGTCTGATGACGGTCCAGCCCGCGCAGCTTGATCACTTTGCCGTTGAGCTCGAAGCCGTGATCGGTGAATTGCGCTTCGCGAAAACCGATGGTGCGTGAGACTTCGTCCACCGCCTGCGTCCCGCGCAGCAGACGGACCTGTACGCTATATAAATTCGGATGCGTAAGGTCCCATAGCTTGATGGCGCCCAAGTTTGTCCAGGTGGACGGTGTACGCGGCGGGTTCAGTTGCGGCCTGGGCGGCGGGAATCTTCTGCGTGCCCTTGGCCAGGACGCGATCACCCTCGCGGAGACTGACTTCAAGAGTCAGCGCGTCTCGCGACGCCTCCATGCGCTGAATGTAGCAATCCACATCCAGGCTGGGGTGATCGGTCAAAACGTCCTTCGGCTTGGCAAAAACATTTTCGATAAACGTCGCCGGAACGATGCGAAGAGAGACCTCGCGGTAAATGCCGCCGAAGGTCAGGTAGTCAATCTGGTAGCCGAAGGGAGGAATGTCAGGCCGTTCGCTGGAATCCAGGTCCACGGCCAGCACGTTCTCGCCATCGAAATCAAGATGCGGCGTGAGGTCAAAAGAAAAAGGCGTGTATCCGCCCTTGTACTCGCCCAGGCGCTGGCCGTTGATCCATACCGTGGAAGCGGTCATGGCCCCTTCGAAATCCACGAAGACGCGCTTGCCCCGGGCCTCGGCTGGAAGCTTGAAGCGGCGGCGGTAGCTGGATACGAACTCATAGCTCTTTTCGTCAAAGCTGTGCCAGGGCAGGCGAACGTTGGTATGAGGAATGACGACGCGCTCGTATCCGGAGTCGTCAAAATCGCGGGCGTGCGCGCCTTCCGCCACGGTAGCGGCTGAAACGCCAGTTGCGATTCATGGGCAGGACCAGGCGTCCCGGGGTGGCACGTCGGCGGCGGCACTGGCTAAAGCCGAGCGGGCGATGGTCGCGCCGGCAATGAACGTGCCGGTACGTCTTGAGAAAGTTGCGTCGGTCCATGGTTCCCCTCGAGGCTGCCTGTGGAATGATTGCGGGTGCATTATCTAATATCGGGCCCGCTCCTGTAAACGCTTACACACAGATGGTTGTGTGGGTCGGGCACTCCTGTCCGACGGCTTTGAAGTTGACTTTGACTTGGGCAAATCTGCGAGATTCACGAAGAGCGAGCTGGATTTGCTGCCACCGAGTCAAAGTCAAAGGCGTCGGACAAGAGCGTCCGACCCACACACAACCCGGCGAACCTCCAATTCCTTTGACCGGCAATCGTTGCTAAAATAGAGCTCTCCTCCCGAGACGTCCCTCGTGGACATGCATGAACATTAAGGAAGTCGCAAAACGGGCGAAGGTCTCAACCGCCACGGTTTCGCGCACCATCAACGATTCCGAGAAGGTCAGACCCGGAACCGCGGCGCGCGTGCGCCAGGCCATCGAAGAGCTGAACTTCTATCCCAACACCCACGCCCGCACCCTGGTTTCGGGAAGAAGCCGGATGCTGGGACTGATCATTTCCGACATCACGAACCCTTTTTTCCCCGAACTGGTGAAAGAGCTTTGAAGATCAGGCGGTCGAGCGCGGCCAGGAAGTCATCATCGGGAACACGGATTACAATCCCAAGCGGATGGCGGGATGCATTCGGCGCATGGTGGAGCGCAAAGTCGATGGCGTGGCCATCATGACTTCTGAAGCTGACCCTGCGCTGGTAACCGAACTGACCCGTCGCAATATTCCCACCGTGTTCATGGACACCGGCAAAACGGGCCTGCACAGCGCCAACATTCGCATCGATTACGCCCAGGGCATTCACGAGGCCATGCAGCATCTTTTTTCGCTGAACCATCGACGAATCGCCTTTATCGCGGGTCCCATGAACCTGGAATCGGCCCGCATGCGGCGCGACGCTTACCTCTCCGGGCTTAAGTCCAGAGGACTCTCCGACAAGGCGATGATCGAAAAAGGAGACCACCGGATCGAAGGCGGCGCCATGGCCATGAGAAGTCTGCTGAAATTACCGCAGCGCCCCACCGCGGTCATCACTTCGAACGACCTTACCGCAATCGGGGCGCTGGGTGCGATTCTGCACGCCGGATTGAAAGTTCCGGAAGACATATCGCTGATCGGCTTCGACGATATTTCGTTCGCGCATCTCACCCAACCGCCGCTGACCACCGTGATCCTGTCGCGAACCCAGCTTGCCGTCACCGCGTTTGCGGCGCTCGAAGCCCTCATCCGAAAAGACGAGGGGCCGCATGTCGATTACTCAATTCCGACCCACCTGGTGATGCGCGGTTCCACTCGCGCCCTCTAGAGATTTGTCATCCTGAGCGAAGTAGCTGCTTCGCATAGCGCAGCAGCCACGCAGTCGAAGGCACCCCTATAGCCAGTCGAGCGGCCTGCGGTGCCGGGTATTTCTTACCGCACGCGGTCATATGACGGCCTGCGACTCGATCGTCTAATCCGCGCTGGCGCCGTTGGCCGCGGAGCAGACATAAATATCAGGCTTGATCCCGGTTGCGGCCTGATATCGTTCCGAGATCTGTGCGGCAAAACGGGACGCATCGGCGCTCTTCACCAGGTTCACGGTGCAGCCGCCGAAGCCGCCGCCCGTCATGCGGCCACCGCAGTAGCCTTCCAGGGACTCCGCGATTTCGACCATGACATCCAGTTCCCGGCAACTGACTTCAAAGAGGTCGCGGAGGCTGCGATGCGATTCGCGCATCAGGCTTCCAAATCGGCCCACGTCGCCTGCTGCCAGGTACTTGGCGCCTTCCAGCACCCGCTGGTTCTCCGACACCACATGCAGGCAGCGCTTGTAGATGGTGGCTGGCATCGCGGCGACGTGTTGCTCGAGCTGCTCCACGGAAATATCCCTCAGAGCACGCGCATTGGGATACCACTGGCTCAGAATCTGCACTCCTTCATCGCACTCGTCACGGCGGCGATTGTAGGCGCCGCTGGCGTGTTCGTGCTTCACCATGGTGTTGCAGATCACCAGGCGAACGTCCTCCGGGATGGGAATCAACTTGAATTCGAGCGAGCGGCAGTCGAGCAGCAAGGCATGTCCGGCGCGGCCGAGACAGGAGACAAACTGGTCCATGATGCCAACCCGCGCGCCGATGAATACGTTTTCCGCTCGCTGGCACAACTTCGCGACTTCAGGCAGCGAAAGGCGCGCGCCGTTGAGGCTCATCAGGGCGAGCGCGCTGGCCACTTCAATCGCGGCCGAGGAACTGAGGCCAGCGCCGATGGGCACTTCACCCCGAACCAGCAAGCTGGCGCCCGGGTGTCGGATGCCCGATCTCGGCCAGCATTACCGCAATGCCCAGAACATAGTCTGACCATGCGCCCTTGCCGTGGCTGGGCAGGTTATCCAGATCGAACTCAAATTGTTCGGAAAACTCTTCCGATCGAATTACCAGTTTGCGGTCGGTGCGGGGAGAAATGGCCACGCGGGTGGAGAAACCGATGGCACAGGGCATTACGAAGCCGTCGTTGTAATCGGTGTGTTCGCCCAACAGATTGACTCGGCCCGGGGCGCAGAAGATTCGAGGCGGCGACCCAAATGCCTTCTCAAAATGTTGAGCTAATTCTGCCGACTTCATATCGTTCCGAACAGAGGCCAAGGCTAAGCGAAAAACAGGGCGTGAAATCCGGGATGGGAGTATGAAATACTGCATATGTAAGCGATTACAAGAAAACACAATAGGCGGCCTGACGCGCTTCCTGTCAAACGCCTTTTAATCACTGATTTTCCAGTGGGCGCCCAGCTTTCGGTACATTGTAACTCAAGGGTCGGAGGCACGTTATTGAAGCTTACCGAAGATCCACATCGCAGATTCAACCCGCTCACCGGCGAGTGGTTACTGGTATCTCCCCACCGCGCCGGACGGCCCTGGCAGGGACAGCT
This sequence comes from Terriglobia bacterium, assembly GCA_963790645.1. Lineage (GTDB taxonomy): Bacteria > Acidobacteriota > Terriglobia > Terriglobales > Acidobacteriaceae > JAIQFF01. The sequence goes on from CAWBPS010000026.1 coordinate 214,057, forward strand.
GGAGAAGGTTTCCAGCCAGGCTGAACCCGAATATGACCCCACCTGCTACCTCTGCCCAGGCAATGCCCGGGTTGGAGGCGTGCTTAATCCGCGTTACACCGGCACCTTCGTCTTCGACAACGACTTCGCCGCCCTCAAACCCACGGTTCGCGACGACCGCCTGGATATCGAAAACCGGGGGTTGCTGGTCGCGGAGGGCGAACCCGGGCTCTGCCGGGTAATCTGCTTCTCCCCCCGCCACAACCTTACCCTCGCCACCATGCCGCCTAAGGACATCGCAGGCGTAATCCAGACCTGGACCGCCCAATTCCGGGAACTGGGCGAAATGCCATATATCAATCACGTGCAGATCTTCGAGAATCGGGGCGCGATGATGGGCGCCAGCAATCCTCATCCCCACTGCCAGATATGGGCCACGCATTCGGTTCCCGACATTCCCGGCAAAGAGTTGGCCTGCCAGGCCAGCTACTTCGAGAGACATAACACATGTTTACTGTGTGATTACGTGCACCTGGAGGACCAGCAGGAAGTTCGCCTGGTCTGCCAGAACGAGGGCTTCGTTGCCCTGGTACCCTTCTGGGCGGTCTGGCCCTTCGAAGTCATGGTCTGCAGCCGCCGCCATCTGGGATCGTTCTCGGAGTTTACGGAGAAAGAGGCCGGCCTGCTGGCTGAGGTGCTGCAGCAGGTGACGTCAACTTACGACAAGGTCTTTGACGTTCCGTTCCCGTATTCCATGGGCTTCCATCAATCGCCCACTGACGGCAACCCGCATCATGAATGGCACTTTCACGCCCACTTCTATCCTCCGCTGCTGCGCTCTGCGACCATTCGAAAATTCATGGTGGGATTTGAAATGCTGGGCATGCCGCAGCGGGACATCACTCCGGAAAGCGCTGCGGCGCACTTGAAATCATTAACCAAGAAGGTGTCATCCTGAGCGGAGTGGTTGCTTCGCTTTGCGAAGCAGCTACGCAGTCGAAGGACCCCTATGAGCGCAACCGATGTCGGACAACAACGGCGGACGCGGCGATTCTTAGTGCGCGGAACAGTGATGTCTGCAAGGGGGTAGGGATCCTTCGACTCCGTCTGTCCGTTCGCAAGCGAACGGAGAAACTGCGCTCAGGATGACAGTGGGTTTAGAGGTCGAATCAGCAGGTAAAACTCGTTGACAAAGACGCAGCAAGCCTGCAATCGTTTACACCGTTTGCCGGAAGTACGGGTTTTCATTCCAGCTCACGATTCACGAAGGAGAACTATTCATGTTGAGGACCATCGATTGGACCATCATGATCGTGTATTTCGTCTTCGTGCTCGGAATCGGAGCGGTCCTCAAGCGCTACGTAAAGACCAGTACGGATTTCTTTCTGGCCGGGCGCTCCATTCCCGCCTGGGTTGCCGGGCTGGCCTTTCTTTCCGCGAACCTGGGCGCGCAGGAAGTGATCGGCATGGGCGCCTCCGGGGCCAAGTACGGCATCGCCACCAGCCATTTTTACTGGATCGGCGCCATTCCGGCGATGGTCTTCGTCGGCGTGTTCATGATGCCTTTCTATTACGGCTCGCGGGCGCGCTCGGTGCCCGAATATCTCCGCCTGCGCTTTGACGAAAAGACCCGCGGCCTCAACGCCGTTTCCTTCGCCATCATGACGCTTTTTTCTTCCGGCATTTCCATGTATGCCATGGCGAAGCTGATTCAGATCCTGCACATCTTCGACGCTCCCTTCGCCTGGCTGGGCCTGCCTCAGACCTGGATATTTCACTTCTCCCTGGTGATTTCGGCGCTGGTGGTTCTGGGATACATCCTGCTGGGCGGACTGACCAGCGCCATCTACAACGAAGTGGTCCAGTTTTTCCTGATCGTCGCCGGGTTCCTTCCGCTGGTCTGGCTGGGCCTGAAGAACATCGGCGGCTGGCACGGGCTCACGGCCAATCTGGATCCCACTTACACGCATTCATGGCTGGGCATGACCAATCCGCACACCAACCGCCTGGGCGTGGAATGGTTCGGCCTGACCATGGGGCTGGGTTTCGTGCTGTCGTTTGGATACTGGTGCACGGACTTTCTGGTCATCCAGCGGGCCATGGCGGCGAACTCCATGAATTCGGCGCGCTGCACGCCGTTGATCGCAGCCTTCCCCAAGATGCTTTTCCCTGTCCTGGTCATCCTGCCGGGATTGATCGCGATTGCTCTGCCTACGCAGAATCTGTCCAACCTGGCGGGCGCACATGGCGCCACCACCATTCAGGGACGAGGATTGATTCCGGCCAAGATGGATGCCTCAGGGCAGCCGCTCCGCGACCGGGACGGCACCGTGGAACTCGATTACGACCTGGCCACTCCCAACATGCTGCTGCATTACTTCCCTACTGGAATCCTGGGCCTCGGCTTGACCGCGCTGCTGGCCAGCTTCATGTCCGGCATGGCGGGAAACGTGACTGCGTTCAATACGGTGTGGACGTACGACATTTACCAGTCCTACATAAATAAGAAAGCCAGCGACGAACACTATCTATGGATGGGCCGCATGGCCACCATCTTCGGCATAGCGCTGTCCATCGCGACGGCCTACATGGCAACGCGCTTCAACAACATCATGGACATGCTGCAACTGGTGTTCGCCTTCGTGAATGCCCCGCTGTTCGCGACTTTCCTGCTGGGCATGTTCTGGAAGCGGACCACCGGCCACGGCGCCTTCAGCGGGCTTGCTGGGCGGCACGATGGCGGCCGCGCTGCACCACGCGCTGACCCTGCCGCAGGGAGGCGTCCCCGGCGTGAAGGGCGGATGGATCGCCGCCATGCACATTTATCCCAGCGAGATGGCGCAGAATTTCTGGACGGCCATCTACGCCTGGACCACCTGCTTCGTGATCACGATCGTGGTCAGCCTGCTGACCCGGGCGCACGACGAGAAGGAACTCGCGGGCCTGGTGTACTCGCTGACCGAACGCCCGACGCAGCAGGGCCTGAGCTGGTATCAGCGGCCGGCGGTGCTGGCCGTGGTGGTGCTGGCGGCCACCGCCTTGCTGAATATTATTTTCCGATAGGAGAAAAGATGGGACTCGACATTCGGCTGCCCATTGGTTTCCTGTTCTCGATCTTCGGGGTGCTGCTGATCGCCTTCGGCGCGCTGAGCGACAAAGCCATTTATGAGCGCTCGCTGGGCATCAACATCAACCTGGAGTGGGGAATCGTCATGCTGCTGTTTGGCGCGCTCATGCTCTTCCTGGGCCGGCGCGGAACCAAAATCTGAAGCGGACGCGGACGTCGGACCTCGGACGTCAGACCTCAGAGAGCGGCTAAGACCTCATTTTCAGCAAACATCAGGAGTCACCATGCGCACGATTCGATCGTCACAGGGTATAGAATTCGCGCTCTTTTGGGCTGTTGCTGCCATTCTTCTGTTAGCGCCCACCCTCAGCGCGCAAACGCCGCCTCCGCCGCCCATCATGCTGGGGACCGCGTGGTATCCGGAACAATGGCCGGAGTCGCGCTGGGACGCCGACCTCACGCTGATGCAGCAAGCCGGAATCCACATGGTGCGCGTGGGCGAATTTGCCTGGAGCCGCATGGAACCCAGCGAAGGCCAATATGATCTGGACTGGCTGGACCACGCCGTCGCCGCCGCCGCGAAGCACGGAATCTACACCGTAGTGGGCACTCCGACCGCCGCTCCGCCGGCCTGGCTTACGCAGAAATATCCCGAGACCCTGCGCGTCGATGAAGAAGGCCACCGCGCCGAGCATGGCAATCGGCAGCAGTTCAACTTCGCCAACGCAAAGTACCGCGAACTGGCGCGCAAAATCGCCGAACAGCTGGCCAAACGCTTTGGCCACAATCCTTACGTGCTGGGCTGGCAAATCGATAACGAGTACTCCGACATCTCTTTCGATCCCGATACCAAGGCGCAATTCCAGCAATGGCTCAAGGCGCGTTACGTCACTCTCGACAACCTGAATGCACGCTGGACCACTTCCTACTGGAGCGAAACTATTTTCGACTGGAGCCAGATTCCGATTCAGACGCAATACGGCAATCCCGGATTGCTGCTGGCCTGGAAGCGATTCGTCAGCGATACCTGGCGCAGTTATCAGAAGAACCAACTGGAGGTCATTCGCGCCAATTCCGATCCCAGGCAATTCATCACCACGAACACGATGGGCTGGTTTGACGGCTTCGATCACTACGTGGTCGAGAAGGATCTCGACCTCGCCGCCTGGGACGACTACGTCGGCCAGGGACATCTCGACCCCGCCAAGAACGGCTTTGCCCACGATCTGACTCGCGGATTCAAAGGCAAGAATTTCTGGGTCATGGAGACCCAGCCCGGCTCGGTAAACTGGGCCCCGGTCAACAACTCCCTCGATAAAGGAGAAGTCCGGGCGATGGCCTGGCACGCCGTCGGACACGGCGCCGACGTGGTCAGCTACTGGCAATGGCGCAGCGCATTGAACGGCCAGGAGGAATATCACGGCACGCTGCGTGGGAGCGGACGGAACACCCGTGCCCTTATATGCGGAAGCGCAGCAGATTGGCCGGGAGTTTGCCAAGGCGGGTCCGGCGCTGGCGGGAACGTCGGTCAAATCCGAAGTTGCGATGCTGCACTCTTACGACAGCCGCTGGGCCATCGACTGGCAGCGTCACAACAAGAACTACGATCCAGCGGCGGAATTAGTCAGCTATTACGGGCCGCTGCGCGCGGTGTGTCAGTCCATCGACGTGGTCGAACCGGTTGCGCCGCTCAGCCAATACAAACTGGTTGTGGCGCCCGGACTGAACGTGCTCTCCGATGCAGCGGCGAAAAATCTTATCGCCTATGTGCGCGGGGGCGGGCACCTGGTGCTGGGCCAGCGCTCGGCCATGAAAGATGAAGACAATGGGCTGCAGCCGCAACGCCAGCCCGGGCCACTTAGCCGACCTGCTGGGTGGACGGGTTGAGCAGTATTACGCACTGCTCGATCCGGTTGCGATCGAAGGAAAATTCGGCTCCGGACAAAGCAAGCTATGGGCTGAGCTGCTGAGTGCGAATGATAAAGACACCGAGGTGCTCGAGACCTACGGCAAGAGCAACGGCTGGCTCGATGGCAAGCCTGCGGCCATCACGCGCAAAGTCGGAAAAGGCCGGATCACTTACATCGGCGCCTGGCTCGATGGCTCGGCCATGAACGCGGCGGCCAAATGGATGGCGGAAGTGAGCGGCGTGAAACCCGCGCTGGGCGCGGTTCCTGACGGAGTCGAAGTCTATCCCCGCTACGGCGACCACGGAGTCGTGTACATTCTGGTCAATCTGTCGAAGGCTGAGCAGACCGTTGCGCTGCCATCAGCGATGACGGATGTGCTCGAAGGCGGATCGAAGCAATCGGTCAAGCTTCCCGTCTATGGGGTGGCAGTACTGTCGAAATAATGTGTGGGTCGGACACTCTTGTCCGACGCCTTTGACTGGGAAGCTTCTGGCTCCTAGCCTCTAGCTTCTAGCCAATCCCGGTCGAAGAGCCATGAGCAGGGGCCAGAAGCTAGGAGCTGCAGGAGTGTCCGACCCACACACGGCTAGCTTATCCAGGTGAGCAGTTGCTTGAGGTCGGTGGGACGTGGACGATGCGGTCCCGCGCGGCAATGCCGGGCCGATCGCCACGGCTTCATTGTGGCCTTCGAACCATACCAGGAAGGAAGATTTCTCCGCCCCGGTCAGGCGCTGCTGATTCAGATAGGTGTAGTACGAGCCCATGTCGGCATCCACCAGGGAACCCGCGGGATCAAGTTCGGCATCGGAGCGGATTCCAGACAGCAATTCGTTCATCGGTTGCTGCCGCTGCCGTGGCGCAAAACGCACCAGCAAGGTGAGAGGCTGGGCCCGGCGCAGGGTTTCGCGCGCCGCCCACTGCGCGAAGGTGGTGCTGAAAATCTGGGTCCCCGAACCTTCGGTCAGGAGCTTGACCTGAAAGCGGTCCAGCACTGCGTCGCCTGACGGGCCCATGCCCAGGTCCGCGGGACGCATCTGCGCCAGCAGCGTGCGCAGCGCCTCCGGTCCCATGCCGGGCTTTTGGATCTCTCCGTGCATCTTGCGCAGCAGGATCGCGCGCACCGGCTCCAGCGCTTTGTAGGAGACGCAGGTCAGCGCAGGATCGTGGGCCGCCTCCTCGCCGCCGTCAATGTACCAGTGAGCGTAGGGAGCGGGATGCGCTTTGGCCCGGGCGGCAACCGCGTTCAGCAGCGTCTCCAGGCCGTGTTCGGGATTGACCTGGCGTGAAGTATCCGCCATGGGCGCGCAGTTTGCGAAAGAGAGGTTCGTCGTGCGCAGCCGCGCCCTGGCCGATGACCGCAATGCCGAGACGCGGGGCCGCAGGCTGCTCCGGCGGCACCGCTGCCTGCAGACGGTTGGCATAATCTATCGCCGCTTTGCGAAAGGCATCCAGCTGGTGGGTGCTCCACAGATGCGCCGATAGCTGTTCGACAAACTGGGCGGGCGAGTTTATCCAATCAAGTTTTTCGAGCTTCTCGGACGAACTGATCTGCGCGAATCCCTGAAACCATTCTTTTGACTGGTCCGCGGAAAGAGCGTTCAGGTTCGCAAGTTCCTTTTCGATGGCCTTGCGCTCCGGAGGAAACTTGAAATCGTAGTCAATGACCTCTCGCAGCAGGCTGGCCACAAAGGTCAGCGGCAGGCGTTGCAGCGCCCCGACGTAATCCGTGACCAGCTTTCTGGCCTCTGGCGGATAGTCCTTGAACTGCTCCGGCTTGAGATCGCTTGGCAGCATAAGCGCTACAACAATTCCGGTATCGGCTTGCCCTGCGCGAGCGAGGCCGAAAAATCCAGCATGGATCCGAGAGTCGGCACCAGATCGGTGGACTCCGTGGCGCGGTCGTACACTACGCCCGGGCGTACACCGGCGCCCAGCGCCATCATCCAGGTGGTGCGGGAGAGCGCGTCGCCGGTGCGATGATGCTGGAACCCGTTGCCCCCGGAATCCTCGTCTGAATCCCGCCCAAAGTCCGGCAGGATAAACAGCGTCGTGTTGCCGGCATATTCCGGCTCGGTCTGGATGGCCTGCCAAATCTCAGCGCACAGGCGGTCGGTGCGCCGGATGCCGTCAATGTAAAGCGAGTAAGCTCCGGCGTGCGCGATATCAATATCGTGCATGGTGATCCACAGCAGGCTGGGCGCCACCTGGCGCATCAACTGGCGCGCGATATACACCGAGAGCTCGTCCGGGCTCGACAAGGTCCGCGCATGGGCCTTGAAGTCATCCACCGAGAGCTTCAGCAGCATTTCAAGCTGTTGCAATTCAAACTCGCGGCCTCCCAGCTCGGGCGCGTAGAACGGGGTCTCATAGTTGTCCCGCAGCAGGTGCTCGTAGTCGCCGCTGCCGCCCGCCAGGGCCGCGGTCAACAGATGCTTGGGCAGAATTACTGTCGCTCCCGTCCCCACGCCATAGGACGGATGGCTGCTTTCTCCAATCCGGTTGAATCCGTTGCTGGGAGCCACGACCCACGCATCCGAGCGGGGACGCTTCAAGTCTTTGCGGAAGTATTCGAAGACGGTCGGGTTGGCTGGGGGAACGGCGGCAAAGTTGTTGAAGGTCTCGTACACCCCGGTGACCAGGCTGGCGGTGGCCACATAATGGCCCAGGATTCCGCGATTGACGACCTGGGTGAAGAAGGCCGACTGCGGGATGAGTTCGCGCATCAGGTGCGGGATGTTTTCCTGCCCCTCGGGCGCAAACGTCTCCTGGTCGCGCGCCCCGCCGCCAAAGGTGATCACCACTACTTTTCTCTTCTTGCGAGTGGTCGCCGCCCGGGCCATCGCGCTCGGGCCCAGCAGCGCGCTTCCCAGCGCCAGTCCGGCGGCAGTCCGCAGGAATTCGCGGCGATTGCAGGCCAGCTGCCGGGCCAGTTCCCGAGGGCTCGAAGCCGCCGCAGCGGCCCGGAGCCTCGCAGTTCGCGTTGAAGAGCTGTATGCCATTGCAAGTCCAGATCACTTATATGTAGGCGCGAGCGTCCCGCTCGTGCAAGCCAGCACGAGCGTGGACGCTCGCGCCCACATTAATCTCGTCACTTCGCCGTCTGGCCCACCTTTCGCTGAATAGACGAACTGCCGGATGTCCGCCCTCTGCTTATCGACCTCCGCCAGGTGCTCGGCCCGGAGCCGTTGATACACCTGCAACTCTTCCTGCGCAAGTTCCGTCTGCTTGGTGTGCACGTAGGCCTGGCCTAGCCGGTAGTGCACGTCGGCCAGGTCCGGACTCAATTCACGCGCCTCGGACGTATTCCGGAATGGCCTCCGCATACTTGGTCTGGTCAGAATAGAGGTTTCCCAATTGCAGGTGTGCCTCCGCCAGCTTGTCGTCGAGCGCGATTGACTTCTTCAGCAGGGCTTCAATCTGCTGCAAATCCATCCCCGGATCCTGCGCCCGCTTTCCCTTCCACAAGCTCATCGCGTAGTAGTAGGATGCGCGGGCATTTTTCGGCTGCAGCTCGGCGAAGCGGCGGAAGCGCTGGATGACCTCGTCCGCCTGCCCCGGCGAGCTGTCGTAAGCCTTGGACAGAAAGAGGTAGCAGCTGGGGTCGGAAGGGTCAAGGTCGGCCCCGTGCAGCAGGGCCTTCACGGCTTCGTCGTAATTGCCGCGCGAGTACAAAGCCATGCCCAGGCCGATAATCAGCCGGGGCGACTTGGGATAGCGCTCGGTGGCATGCTGGAACACTTCAATGGCGGGGCCGAGTGTGCGGTGAATCAGAAGTTCGCTTCCCCAGTCGAACAGGTTGCTCTCGCTCGGGTCCATGTGGGCGGCAGTTTCATATTCATTGGCCGCCTCGACGAATTTTCCGTCCTTCTCTTCAATCTCGCCCAGCAGGTTGTGCAGCTCCGCGGTGTTCTTCTTTTTCAACAGATCCTGCACCAGTTGCCGGGCATCCGCGAGCCGCCCGGTCAGGACGTAAGCCAGGGACAGATCGTAGCCGTTGTCGTAGGAAGACGGATCAATTTTCTGGGCTTGGCCGAGAAAGCGCGCAGCCTCGGCGACTTTTCCGGAATGGACATAAAACTCACCCAGGTTGTGGTTGGTGTCGAAGTTTTTCGGTTCGAGCTCAACCGCCTTCCTGAATTCCACTCCGGCGAGTTCCGCCTTTCCCAGGCGCATCAGGTTGGCCGCCAGGTTGGTTCGGGCGGATGCAGAATCCGGTTTCAGGCGCACTGCCTTCTGCAGATGCGGGCTGGCTTTCTCGTCATGCGATTGCGCGGAATAGACCAGGCCCAGAAGCTCGTGGACATCGAAGCTCTCGGGAACCTCGCGCACCATAGCCTCCAGCCGTTGGGCGGCTTCAGGGAAATGGCCCGATTCATATTGCGCCACGGCGGCCTGGAATTCACGCTCCAGGCGCGGTTTCTGGGCCGCAGCGGCCATCACCGGCGGGACCCACGCCAACCAGAGCAGGGGAACGAGAGGAATGAACCACAGCGACCGTTGCCGGATGATCACGGTCTTTCCATGCTAACACCGCACCAGAACGGGCGGGAGAGTCTGACACACGTATAACGGGCGGAAGGCGTTGCTAACCAGCGCCTTCCGCCCGTGATTGCCACTCTAACTTAGAACCGCAATTTCAAAGCAAACTGGATCTGCCTCGGATCGTAGGGAGCATCGCGAGTTGAACCCACTTCGCCGAAGTTCGAACTGGTGAAATTGCCCGAACCCGAAATCGATTGAACTCCGTTGCCGCCGAAGTTAGGAGCGTTGAAGTTCGGGTGGTTGAGAATGTTGAAGAACTCAGCCCGGAATTGCAAGTTGAAGCGTTCGCTAAGCTGGAAGTCTTTGAAGGTGGAGAAATCCAGCCGCTTGAACGGTGGTCCGGCAATCTGGGTGGGGGAGCCGCCCAGCAGGCCGAGGCCGCCATCGATCGGAATGCAGCCCGCGACCGAAGTTGGGTCGGGACCGGTTGATCGCCACACGCAGGGCTGGGTCCATGCCGCCGCGTTCCCCAAGAAGCTCGGTTGTCCGTTGGAGTCGATGTGCATACCTCTCTGCGGATCTTGCCCCGGGATCAGGATGTCATAGCATCCCGAGCCGTTGCCGGTGCCGGAAGGACAGCTGAGGGTGATCGGTTGTCCACCTTGTAAGACTGCACCCCAGCTCACAGTCCAGCCTCCGAGCAGGGTGTTCGTAATCCTGCTGCCGTTCGCCATGTAGCGTTTGCTTCTACCGAAAGGAAGCTCGTAGCTGCCGCTCAGGTGGACGACGTTGCGAATATCGAACGAGGCCAGACCGTAGTCGTACTCAATTCCGGCGCCTGCAACATATGGAGCCCGGAAACCAGCCGTACTCCCGCCGTTAAGCAGATCGCCGGCATCGGTGCGCGCCTGCGACCAAGTGTAGGTCGCCAGGAAACTCAGACCATTGGAGAATTGTTTTTCCGCCTTGGTCTGGAGGGAATGATAGTGACTGTTCCCGTTGGTGGTGGCGTAGCTGTTGTTCTGCCCGAAGTCGGGGAATGGGATGCCGCCCTGCGAAGGCGGAGTGGCGGTGAGGCTGGCGTCCACGGGCAAGATCTGAGTGGGTCGGTTGGAGCCGGGGAACACCTCCAAATGCCGCGCCAGCGAGGTCACATATCCGGCCTGCACGCTGAAGGTCGGCGTTACTTGATATTGCAGCGTCAAGTTACCGCTCATGGAGTAAGGAGTCTTGTAGTCGAATTGGATGCCGCGCAACGCCAGGCCTTGGGCATTGACCAAAGTTGGGTCGAGCGGAGTGCAAGAGAAACCTACTTCAAAAGTGGCAGCAGGAGCGCACCCGGGGAATGAGATGGGATGACCGTCATCCGCCGCCGCGTATTGGAAGTTAAACTGGAAGGGATAGTTTTCTCCCAGGTTGGGTGAGAATCCGCGGTTCTCAAACCCGTTGTAAAACATGCCAAACCCGCCGCGGGCAACCAGCTTGGGGCTAACCTGGTAGGCAAAGCCCAACCGGGGCGCAAAATTATATTTTTGCGATCTCCCCAGTCCCTTACCGTATTTATCGCCGATCACTAGTCCAATGCCATCTTGTGCCAGCAAGGTGTTGAAGCTAGCGGAAAGATTCGCAGGATTAGTTCCCGCCGGCAGCAGGTACAGCGGAGTATTTTGGGGAGGGCCACTGGGAACGAAGTTGGCCTGGGCCCCGTGGTGCTCAAAGACCAGACCGAAGAAGTCCCAGCGCAAGCCGAGGTTTACCGTCAGCTTGGGTGAGACTTTCCAATCGTCGTTGATGTAGCTGCCATAGTAATTCTTTCCGTTGTCGGTGAGCGAGATGTTGGAGACGAACATGCTGTTGTTACCGGCGCCGGTCGAAGCCCCCCCGACGTTGTCAATTCCATTCGCGATGGTCGGGTCATGGAGTGTCGGAGAAAGCAGAAACTGCGCGCGGCCGGTGTTGCCGTTGCGCACGTTGGGAACGTCGGTGTAAACGCTACCGTAATCGAATTCACCGCGGGACCACGGTGGTTGCAGGGTCGAGAACTTCACATGCTGCCACTCAAAACCCATCTTGAAGGTGTGCTTGCCGTAGATTTTGGTGAAGTCGTCGGTCACCTGGAAAGTAGAAGTGACTTCGTCAGAGGGCAGGAAGGCGTTGCTGCCCAGAGTTGACAGTCCATTGATGCCGAAAGCGGGGAGTCCGCCGTTTTCGTTCAGTTGCGGAATGCCCTGAATTCCGAATTGCGCTGGAATGTCGCTGAGATCATTGGCGGACGGCGACACACGCGTGGTGTGTAAATAGTTGAGACCGGCGCGGGCCACGTTGACCATGGTCGGGGAGAACACGTGGGTATAGGCCAGTGCGCTCTGTTGCGCCAGGGCGGTCTGATTGCCCTGCTGGAAACCGCCACCATCAGCTATGCCGCCAAAAATTCCGGGGATGAACTGGGGATCGTCCACATAGCTGAAGCGATAAAACAGCTGGTTCTTTTCGCTGAAGTTGATGTCCATCCGCGTGTCAAACGAGTTGCGGCTCTCGTCAAGCTTGGGAGAGTTTCCATAGTTCGAAAAGAGAGTGCCGTTGTTGGTCGGCAAGGGATAGAGATTAAACAGCGCAATGGCGTTCGGATCCAACCGGTTGAGCGGCAATTGATTCAGCGTGCAATTGGCCAGACTATACGCCGCGGTGCTGGCTGGGCAGTTGGTGTTAATGGGGTCCCGGACAAAGCCTGTACTAACCGCGAGCCGGCCTGAAGTCGGATCGACCGCGCCGAGCGTGACTGGCCGAGTGGTGGCAGGATCGAGGATGGTTCCGATGGGGAGCGTCCGGCCGACCGCGTCAGTTTCGAGGGTACCGTTTTGACCGGTGATTAAGTCCGAAAAATCTGCAAGCGTGGGGTCAGCGCCCAGGCCGTTAATAGCGTTTCGCTCCTGGACGGTGGGAACGGACCCGCTCAGGATGGTGCCCTGAAGGCGACGCAGTCCTTCATAGTCGCCGAAGATGAACACCTTGTTCTTGATGATCGGTCCGCCGAGCGATACCCCGAACTGGTTCTGCCGAAGTTCGCCCTTGGGAACGTTGTGGAAATTTTCAAACCAGTCGGCGGCATCGAGCTTGTCGTTGCGGAGATACTCCCAGGCCGCGCCGTGGAAGCTGTTGGTGCCCGACTTGATGGTGGCGTTGAGCACGGCGGCGCCGGAGCGGCCAAACTCGGCACTGAAGCCGGAGGTCTGTACCTTGAACTCCTGGATGGCTTCCAGCGGAGGAAGCACAACGTAGTTAGTTCCGTTCAGGAAGTCCACGGTGTCGGAATTGTTGTCAATGCCATCCAGCATGTAGTTGTTCTGTGCAGGCCGGTTGCCGTTGGCCGCGAAAGCGCCGGTGGCCGCGTTACCGCGAGTGTCCGCCTGCGGTGAGTTCACGCCGGCGGCAAGCTGCGCCAGGAAGGTGAAATTACGGCCGTTCAGCGCCATGTTGTTAATGGTGTGGCCATCCACAACCTGTCCGACCGAAGCGTCCTCGGTCTGCATCAGCGGGGCCACGGCACTGACTTCAATCCGTTCACTGGTGGAACCCGGCTTTAGTTGCAGGTTCACCGACAGACGCTGCTGCACGCTGAGTTTCAGGTCTTTTTGAGTCGTGGTGGCGAAACCCTGGGAGGTGGCGGAAATACTGTAGTTTCCGATCCTGACCGGCGAGAAGGTGAATTCCCCGCTGCTGCTGCTGCTGGTCTGCAGCACCAGGCCGTTATCTAAATTGGTCAGGGTCACCTGGGCGTTGGACACGACGGCACCGGTAGGATCTGTGATCAAGCCGCTGATGGCGCCCTGGTCCACCTGGGCCAATCCGGGTTGCGCGGCAACCAGCAAGAAGCAAGTAAAGGCAAACGCGATGCAGGCAAGCGAACGGAACCAGCGCAGAGGATATTGATTGGCTCTCATGGTCGAGGTTCTCCTCTTAAACTCTTTGTTTAGTGACCTTCCAGGGTCGGATGCACAGGAAACGTGATTTCGGGGTCGCATCATGTAAACGTGTACATTGGCGAAACGGGACAACCTTAGAACAGGTTTGGAGAACTTGTCAAGAATAAACTAGTGCCTTTGTACTATCCCCCTGCCGGGCGCCCTTATCCGGACTCCCCCGGTCCGCGAAACCTCTAAACTCTCCCCCAACCGCGCCCTGAAGCAGCCCACCATGCGGTACGCCGGGGCTACTTTTCGAACTCTGCGTAGTCTCTGCGAGCCTTGCGATTGTATGGTGCGACATCCGCGAACCCTATAACCGCAAAGGCCGCCAAGTAAACCCGCAAAGAGCGCAAAGGAAGCATGCCCCGCGGCCAGCGGTTTGGATTAACTTTGCCGCGGGTGCTAACATGCGCTTGGGCCCTCATGGCGGGAACGCTTGAGGATGGCGCGTCACAAAGACGAAGACCACATTGTTTTCACGTCGAACCTTCTTAAGAGGAATACGGTGGGCGCCTGTACTCTTTCTTCCCGCGCCCTTTCAGAGCGCGCCTTTCCGGCTGCCGCTTTTCGAAACGTCCCGGGGCCGCTCCTCTTCGTTCCCCTTTGCTGATTTCCGTTTGACTCCGCACTACCCCGCGAAGTCTCCGCTGGACGATGTTCTGCTCAAAGTCGTACCCGGCGCGGACGAGTACCTCACCGAAAAGTACGCGTTTGAAATCATGCCACTGCTCAACCAATGGAGCGTGGATCTCAGGACGGCGCCTCCCGCGCTCGCCTCCCTGACGAAATTTCTCGACGCTTCGATCGCGACCTCTGCTCTGCTTCCAACCCGAGAAGTGGCGCGGCGTTCGGACAACGGCATCGAGATCTTACAAAGACGTTTCGCGAGGGATGTCATACCGGGCCGCGAGCGCTTTCTCCGCGAGATGGAAAATTATCTGCTTCCGTTATCGCGAGTGGAGACGGCGGAATTCGAAATCGTCAGCATCAGGGAAATTGCGGGCTCCGCGTCAACGTTTGACATCGACATCCGTTATGACCTGGTCGGAACGCGGAAGGACGCCGGACGCGAGCAGCGCGTGGGGCACTGGCTGACCCGGTGGTCGCGCGATGAAGCCCAGGGCTGGCGCGTGTTGCGATGGCAGGCAACCGAAGAGACTCTCGCCCGCGCCCGCGAACCGGTCTTCATTGACATCACGGCCCAGGCCCTGGGCCAGACCGCGTCCTACAAAAATCAGATGCTTCACGGAGTGGATCACTGGCGCACCGTGCTCGACGGAGCCTCCGGGATCGACGTTTATGGCAACAACGGCCTGGCCGTGGGAGATATCGACAACGACGGATTCGATGATCTATACGTGTGCCAGCCCGCGGGGCTTCCCAACCGGCTCTATCACAATCGCGGCGATGGCAGCTTCGAGGATGTGACTGAAGCATCGGGTGTCGCCGTGCTCGATGACACGGCCTGCGCATTGTTCGCCGACTTCGAAAACAAGGGAGTCCAGGACCTTCTGGTAGTTTGCGGCAGCGGCCCGTTGCTGTTCCTGAACCAGGGAAAGGGAAAATTTTCGCTTAAGCCTGACGCCTTCAAGTTTGCCCAGCCTCCGCAGGGAACTTTCACCCACGCCGCCATCGCGGACTACGATCGCGACGGGCGTCTCGACATTTATTTCTGCCTGTACAGCTACTACGCCGGCCTGGACCAGTATCACTATCCCGTGCCTTACTTCGACGCGCGCAACGGGCCGCCGAACTTCCTGCTGCACAATGAAGGCAACGCGACTTTCAGCGACCGGACTGCGGCTGCGGGACTGAACGTGGACAACGATCGCTACAGTTTTGCCTGCGCCTGGGGCGATCTCAATTCCGACGGGACACCCGACCTCTACGTAGCCAATGACTTCGGGCGCAGCAATCTTTATCGCAACAACGGCGACGGGACTTTCGCGGCGGTCTCGACTGAAGCGGGCGTGGAAGACGCGGGCGCCGGCATGAGCGCCTGCTGGTTCGACTTTGACAATGACGGGAACCAGGACATTTACGTCGCCAATATGTGGTCCGCGGCCGGCCAGCGGGTGTCAGAACAAGAGATTTTCCACCAGAAAGATCCCGAAAACATCCGCGCCCTTTACCGCGGACACGCCCGTGGCAATTCTCTCTATCGCAATCAGGGCAGCGGCAAGTTTCAAAACGTGAGCGGCCAGGCGGGGGCCGAGATGGGCCGCTGGGCCTGGTCTTCCGACGCATGGGATTTCGATCACGATGGCTTCCCTGACCTGTACATCGCCAATGGCTATATCTCCGGACCCGACCCTCGCAACCTTTCGAGCTTCTTCTGGCGGCAGGTGGTGGGAAATTCGCCGCAGAACTCGAACCCGTCGTCCAGGTACGAGCAGGGATGGAACGCGATCAACGAACTGATCCGCTCGGATTCTTCCTGGGCCGGCCCGGAGAGAAACGTTTTCTACGCCAACAACCGCGATGGCACGTTTTCTGAAGTCTCCGGCGCGGTTGGAATGGACTTTCCCGACGACAGCCGCTCCTTCGTTCTTGCCGACCTCGACCACGACGGACGGCTGGAAGTGATCCTCAAGAACCGGAATGCGCCGCAACTGCGGGTCCTGCGCAACGCGATGAAAGAAATTGGCCATTCCATCGCCTTCCGCCTGCGTGGACAAAAAAGCAATCGCGATGCGATCGGCGCCGCGGTCACCGTCGAAGCAGGAACGCTCCGCCAGACAAAATATCTCCAGGCCGGTTCCGGATTTCTGTCGCAGCACACCAAGGAGCTCTTCTTCGGGCTGGGGAAAGGCGAGGGCCCGGTCCGCGCCACGGTTCGCTGGCCCAGCGGCCTCATCCAGACCTTCGAGAATTTGCCGGTAAACCGCCGCATCGAAATTCAGGAAGGCGCAAACGAGTTTCTGGCCAAGCCCTTTGCCGCCTCGCCTCCTTCTTATGCGCGTGCCGGCGAGCGCTCGAAACGTTGGAGCCCTTGCCATCATCGGTCGAGACCTGGCTGATCGAACCCTTAAGCGCGCCGGACTTCTCGTTGCCCGATTTGGCGGGCAAAACATGGGACCTGCGATCGTTCCGGGACAGCTTTGTCCTGCTTACCTTTTGGTCCACAGCTTCGCCGTCCTGCCGCGAGCAGCTGCGGCTGCTCGGCCAGCGCCGATCGCCCCTCGCGGCAGCTGGCCTTCGCATCGTTGGCATCAATGTGGACGATCCCCGCGACGCACAAGCGGTCAAAACATTCGCGGCCAGAGAAGGGTTCTCCTTTCCCACTCTGCTCGTCACCCCGGATGTAGCAGGCATCTATAACATTGTTTATCGCTACCTCTTCGACCGCCGCCGCGACCTCGGCCTGCCCACATCGTTTCTGCTTAATAAGGAGGGCATGATCGTCAAGATTTACCAGGGACCGGTGACCGCGGAGCGGCTGCTGGAGGATGTGAAATCGGTCCCCAGCAATCCAGCCGATCGCGTGCGCAAGGCACTGCCGTTCGCCGGGACACTTTTCCAGAGCGCGTTCCAGCGCAACGACTTTACCTACGGCGTGTCTTTTTTCCAGCATGGATATCTGGAGCAGGCGGAAGCATCGTTCAAGCAGGTCATCGCCGCCAAGCCCGACAATCCCGAAGCCTTTTACAACCTGGGGACGCTGTATCTCCGTAGAAATGCCTTTCCCGAAGCGCGCGAATATCTGGAACGGGCGGTGAAGCTGCGTCCCGAGTATCCCGAGGCCTGGAACAATCTCGGAATGATTGCGGCGAACGAAAATCATCCGGACGAGGCGGTTCGCAACTTCCAGCAGTCATTGCAGCAGCGGCCAACCTACACCATCGCGCTGCTGAATCTGGGAAACCTGTACCGGCGCCAGGGCAACCTGGCAGACGCGGAAAAGTTTCTGAACCGGGCGCACGAAATTGAGCCCGACGATCCCGAAGTCAACTACAACCTGGGAATGCTCTACGCCCGGCAAGACCAGGCCCAGCGGGCCCAGCAGTATCTCGAAAGGGCGGTGAGCGCGCGTCCCGACTATCCCGACGCGCTCAACAATCTGGGCGTGCTTTTCGTTCGTGAACAGCGTTATCCGGAAGCGGAGCAAAGATTCAAGACATGCATTCAGGTGGCCCCGAATTTCGACCAGGCCTACATGAATCTGGCCCGCCTTTACGTCATTTTGAATGACAAGGAAAAGGCCAGAGAAGTATTGCTCGCGCTGCTGCGCCAGCAGCCGCAGCACAAGATGGCCCAGCAGGCGCTGGAAATGCTACATTGAGCCTTTGACACCTGTATTCAAAGTACCCGCGGAGATATACCGGGAGATGGTCAGCGGCGCCTCATTTCAGCAGTCACCCGGAAGCGTGCGCCGCAGGCCTGGACTGCGCTGCATTCTGGCGTTCGCGGTCGTCTTCGTTCTTGCTGCAGGATCGCAAAGCGCAGCAATCCCCTCCTGTCCAGAGCACCGCCCGGCCCGGCTTCGAAGGCCGCATCGCCTTTCCTCGAAGCCGAGACCCTGCTGCGCCAGGGATCGATCGCTGAAGCCAAAGTGAAGATCGAGGAGCAACTCAAGCTGAATCCCTCGAGTGTGGAGGGTTACAACCTGCTGGGAATCGCATACGGCAGCGAAAAAGACTACGACCACGCTCTGGAAGCGTTTCAGCACGCGCTGAAGCTCGATCCCAATTCCGCGCGAACTCATAACAATCTGGGGAACGTTTACGTCGCTCAGGAAAAATTCGATCTGGCGGAAAAAGAGTTTGGACAAGTCTTGCGCGTTGATCCCGGCAACCGCGAGGCCAACTACAATCTCGGCCTGGTCCTGATGGCCCGGCGTTTGCCGGCCGAGGCCATTCCCCACTTTCAACGGGTACGCCCGGCAGACATGCCGACGCGTTTCAATCTCGTGCGCGCTTACTTTCAGGCCGGACGGACGGCCGAAGGTCTGAAGCTGGCGCGGGAGCTTTCCGCCCAGAAGAAAGATGACGTTCAACTGCACTTCACTCTGGGCGTATTGCTGGCGGGGGCAACGCAGTACCCGGCGGCCCAACTGGAACTCGAAAAAGCCAGCGCGCTGCAGCCGGAAACTTTCGAGATTCTATTTAACCTGGGCCAGGTCTATCTGCAGGGCTCCGAGTACAAGAAAGCTGAACTGGTTTTGAGCCGGGCGCTGAAACTGAAGCCGGACTCGGCTGAAACTCTTTACCTGATGGCGCGGGTGTATTCCGAGCAGACCAAAGTGGTGGATGCCCTGGATCTGCTGGTGCGCGCCCACAAACTGGCGCCGGAGAATACTGACGTCATCTTTCTGCTGGCCCGGGTCAGCATGACGCAGAATTATTTTGAGGACGCCATCCCGCTGCTCGAATCCGGCGTGAAAATCGCCCCCAAGCGGGCCGACCTGCACGCCGCGCTGGGCGAAAGCTATTTCATGTCCGGAAAGACGGAAAAGGCCATCGACGAGTTCAAGGCCCTGATTGAACTGGATCCGTCGGCGCGCTCCTACGTCTTCATGGGCCTCTCCTACCGGCACCTGGGGCGCTTCGATGAAGCCAGAAAATATTTCGAGCAGGGCCTCAAACTGGACCCGCACAATGCTTCCTGCCTGTTCAACATGGGCTACATCGAAGGACGGCAGGGAAATCAGGCGGCCGCGGAAAAACTTTTCCAGGCGGCGCTGCGCTCCAATCCCGACCTCTCCGACGCGTTGCTCGAGCTGGCGAACCTGCGAATCGCCGATAAGAAATTTGAGGAAGCTGCGACCCTGCTGCGAAGATATGTGAAGGTAAGCCGCAATCCCGCGGCCGGATACTACAAGCTCGCCATGGTCGAGAGGAGCCTGCACCAGACGGAGGCCGCGCAACGAGACCTGAATGTATTTCAGACCCTTTCGAAAGACGCGTCAGCGGGTCCGTATCCTTATCAGCATCTTTTCGATTATCTGGATAACCGCTCCAACCTTGCTCCTCAGGAGCGAACGCAACTGGATTTGACCGAGTTGACGGCGCAGATCCAGAAACATCCAGACCGCCCGCAGGACCTTTACCTGCTGGCGGAAGCGTATCTGAAACTGGGAAAGGTCGAGGAAGCACGCAGTACGATCGCGCAGCTTGACCAGCTAAGTTCGGGCGACTATCGCACTCAGACCGGAGTGGGTGTTCTGCTCGCCCGCTTCCATCTGTACGACGACGCCATCCAGCATTTCCAGACGGCGTTGCGCGCCAGCCCCGACTCTGACGACATAAAATTCGACCTGGCCGATGCTTATTTCCGCAAAGGCGCCTATCCCCAGGCACTCGAAGCGGCCCAGCAAGTTTCGGCCACGGGTCAGCAGGACGCTGCTTTCCTGGCCTTGCTGGGAGACATTCACGCTCATCTGGGTGAGACTGCCCGGGCCGCCGAAATCTTCCGCGATGCGATTGCCAGAAATCCCGACAATGACCAGTATTACCTCTCGCTCACGTTGGTGCAGTTGCGCGAAAAAGATGTCGCCGGCGCGAAAGCAACGCTGCAGAAAGGCCTGACTCGAATTCCGGGCTCCGGAAAAATCCTCTGGGGAATGGGAATTGTTTCCGTGCTCGAAGGCAACACCACGCAGGCCGCCGAGCGACTGGAGCGCGCGGTGGATCTTTTGCCGGAGTGGCCCGGCAGCTACTCCACGCTGGGCGTGTTCTACTATCAGACTGGACAAATCGCCAAGGCCCGCGAAGTGCTGAACCGCTTCAAAGGCAGCAGCGCCGGCGGCCTGGATGTGAATCGGATTGAAGAAGTGCTGTCCCGGGCCCCGGCCAAGTCTTCTTCCGCGCAGGAACCCATGTCGATGGCCGCCCGGCAGCAATTACTTCAGCTGGCGCTGTCGCTGGCTGACCGGACGCTCTAAGCTCTCGACGGAAACCAACGAGAATGCGGAAGAAATCGAAAACGAGTAAGGGGCCGGGCTTCGGAACGCGCCTGCACGCGACTGTGAAGCAGGTGGTGATAGCCGGAACGGCATTCACCATGCTGGCCTTCGCGGGCCAGGCGCCGAAAGCGGCAGACGACCGCGTGCCCGTACGCTACACCGACGTTCGCCAGGCCACCGGAATCACTTTTCTTCAGGACGGCACTGCTACCGACGAAAAGTATTACCTGGAAACCATGGGCACCGGCGTCGCCTGGCTTGACTACGACCAGGACGGGCTCATGGACCTGTATTTCGTCCAATCGGCCGCCACCGATATTTACAAGCCACCTCAGCCCTTGCGCAGCGCGCTCTATCACAACAATGGCGACGGAACTTTTACCGACGTCACCGAAAAAGCCGGCGTGGGCGGTGCGGGACACTATGGCCAGGGAGTTGCAGTTGGAGACTTCGACAACGACGGCTATCCCGATCTCTACGTAACCGGCTACGGCAGCGCCATCCTTTATCACAACAACGGCGATGGAACTTTTACCGACGTGACCGCCAAAGCCGGAGTTGCGGACAAAGACGGATGGTCGGCCAGCGCCGGATGGTTTGACTACGACAAAGACGGATGGCTAGACCTGCTGGTCACGAACTACATCGAGTGGTCGCCCAAGAACAACCTGTGGTGCGGCGAACGCCGGCCCGGCTACCGTTCCTACTGCCATCCCGGCAACTACAAAGGACAGAAGACCAAGCTCTACCACAACAATCATGACGGCACTTTCACGGACGTGAGCGATGCTTCCGGCGTGGGCAAGCCCGAATCCAAGGGCATGGGCGTTGTCCTGGCCGATTTCAACAACGACGGATGGACCGACATCGCCATCGCCAACGACACCTGGCCCAATTTTCTATTCATCAACAAACGCAACGGAACTTTTGACGACGTGTCGTTGATCTCCGGCATGGCGGCTAGCGAGGACGGACGCTACGAGGCCGGAATGGGCATCGACGCTGCCGACGTTGACGGCGACGGCTGGCAGGACGTGTATATCACCCACCTCGATTTCGAACTCAATCGCCTCTATCACAATAACCACGACGGGACTTTCGTGGACGAGACCTTCCGTTCCGGCATTGGAAACAAGGCTGTGCTGCTGAGCGGCGTGGCCATGAAATTTCTCGACTACGACAACGACGGCTGGCCCGACATCCTGCAACTGAACGGCGCCATGCTGGACAACATCAATCTCTACCACGGCGAAGTGTCGTACAAAGAGCCGCTGCTGATGTTCCGGAACCTGGGCAAAGGCCAGTTCGAAAAAGTTTCGGATCCCCTGGGCGCCGACTTCATGCGCCCCATCGCCGGCCGTGGCCTCGCGACCGCTGACTACGACAATGACGGCGACATCGACATCGTCACCAACAACCGCGGCGAATATCCGTCGCTCCTGCGCAACGACGGCGGGAACGCCAACCACTGGCTGGAAATTCTGTTGATCGGCACCCGTTCCAACCGCGACGGCATTGGCGCGTCTCTAAAGCTCACAGCCGAAGGGTGCGGCCCATGTGGAGCAGGCCAAGGGTGGTATGAGTTATATGTCAGCCAACGACTCGCGAATCCAGTTTGGCCTGGGCAAACGCACCAAAATCGATTCCCTGGAAATAACCTGGCCCAGCGGACAAGTGGATCGCCTGACGAATGTTCCCATCGATCAGATCATCGCCGTCAAAGAGGGCACAGGAATCGTGCCCCGCAAATTTCCCAGGGTGCCCAGCAAATGATGAGGTCCTCAGTCGTCCGCCTTCAGTCGTCATTGAGACTGGTTTTTCTGACAACTGAAAACTACAGACTGAAAACTGATAATCCATGAATCTTCGCCGACGTCAATTTCTGGGCTCCTCCGCCATCGTCCTCGGCAGCACCCTGCTGGACGCGCTTACAACGCCACTCTGGAGGTGGAGGAACTCACTCCAGGCAGCCGCAGCAACTCCGCCCGCAAATTCCTCCGTCACATTTGTGGACGTAGCTCGCGAAGCCGGACTGAACTCTCCCAACGTCTGGGGCGCGGTTGATCACAAACGCTATGTCATCGAGGCCAAAGGCAGCGGCCTGGCGTTCTTCGATTACGACAACGATGGCTGGCTCGACATTTATTTCACCAACGGCTCGCGCCTCGACACCGACTGGCTGTCCGGCAAGGCCCCCACTTCGCATCTCTACAAAAACAATCGCGACGGCACCTTCACCGACGTGACCGAGAAATCCGGCCTGGGGCGCACCGGTTGGCAGACCGGCATCTGCGTCGGCGACTACGACAACGATGGCTGGGACGACCTGTTCTGCTGCTTCTGGGGACACAACATCCTGTTTCACAACAACGGCGACGGAACTTTTACCGACGTCACCCGCAAGGCTGGAGTTTACGACGAACAATACCGCTGGGGAGCCGGGTGCACCTGGCTCGACTACGATCGCGACGGCCGCCTCGATCTGTTCGTATGCAATTACATCAGGCTCGATCCAGCGAAAGCGCCTTCCGACAAGGATCCCCTTTGCCAGTGGAAGGGGATTCCGGTGATGTGCGGTCCCCGCGGCCTGCCTGGCGACACCAACGTGCTCTATCACAACAACGGTGACGGAACTTTTACCGACGTCTCCGAGAAATCCGGCATCCTGAAACCTGGCCCCCGCTATTCCATCACCGCCGTCTCTTATGATTTTGATAATGACGGCTGGCCGGATATTTACGTGGCGGTGGACTCGCAGCCCAGCATGCTGTTCCGCAACAACCACGACGGCACTTTCACCGACATCGCGGTGCTCGCGGGATGCGCTTACAGCGACAATGGCCACGAGCAGGCCGGCATGGGTGTGGCGGTCGGCGACTACGACTGCGACGGCTGGTTCGATATTTTCAAGACGAATTTCGCTGACGATACCTGCAACCTGTATCACAACAACGGCGACGGGACCTTCACCGACGTCACGTTCTCATCCGGCATCGGCATCAATAACCGTTACGTCGCCTGGGGCTGCGGCTTCCTCGACTACGACAACGACGGCTGGCCCGACCTCATGCAGATCAACGGACACGTCTATCCCGAGATTGAAGGCCACGACATCGGGCAGACTTTCAAGAACCCGCGGCTGCTGTATAAGAACCTTGGCAACGGGCGGTTCAAAGATGTCTCAGCTGAATCCGGGCCTGGCATCAGCGAACTCTTCTCCAGCCGTGGCGCCGCCTTCGGTGACTACGACAACGATGGCGACATCGACGCCGTAATCCTGAACATGAACGACCTGCCATCCCTGCTGCGCAACGACGGCGGCAACCGGCAGAACTGGATCAAGATCAAGCTGATCGGCACCAAATGCAATCGCACCGCCATCGGCGCCCGGGTTCGCGTGGTGACCGGCAATCACGCCCAGATGGACGAAGTCCACAGCGGTTCCAGCGTGATGTCGCAATGCGATCTGCGCCTTCACTTCGGCCTGGGCAAGGCGCAGACCGTGGATTTCATCGAGGTCAAGTGGCCGACCACGCAGAAGATCGAACGCTTCACGCAGGTGAAGGCCAACCAGATAATCACCATTCGCGAAGGCGGCGGAATCGTCCCCCTTCCCAAAAAGAAGTAGCTCCGCTCTATCCTTCAAGCAAACAGGGTACAAAAGACGCAGAGGAACTCCGCATTAAACTCTGTGTCCTTTGTGTCCTCTGTGGTTCACGCTTTCTCTAACCCCAGGCACAAGCGTCAATCCTGCCCCGGTGTACAATTCCGACCGCAGTTTCCGCGCGCAATTCTGTCCGATATCGGTTATCAATGAGGTCGTAATGAAATCTCTGTCGATCACTTGCCTTGCTCTTCTTTTTGCCTGCATTTTCGCGGCTGCCCAGTCTTCAGGCCCGGATACGCGCCAGATCACCGACGCCAAAAAAATTGTCTCCGCCACCAATCCAAATGCCCGGCCCATTCCGATTGACGATCTATATTTCACGCGCTCTGTGTCCAGCGCATCCTGGTCGCCAGACGGCAACGAAATTGTCTTCACTACCGATATTTCCGGCCGATCGAATTTGTGGAAGGTCAACGCAAATGGGGGATGGCCGATTCAACTGGCGCAGTCGGATGACAGGCAATACAGCGAAACCTGGTCGCCTGACGGCAAGTGGATCGTCTTTCAGCAGGACCGTACCGGCAACGAACTGTGGGACATCTTCGCCATTCCGAGCGAGGGCGGTGAGGCGATCAACCTGACCAACACTCCCGAGGTTCGCGAGGAGAACCCACGCTGGTCGCCCGACGGCAAGACCATCGCACTGAACCATAAGCCCAAGGACGCCACGGTTTACAACATTACCCTGATGGATTGGGCCACGCGCAAAGTGACGCTGCTCACTCACGAAACTACGCCCGACCACTTATGGCAATCGGTGGCCTGGAGTCCTGACGGAAAGACACTCTACGCCAACCGGCTGGAAGTCAGCTTTACCGATGCCGACATTTACGCCATTGATGTGGCGAGTGGAAACGCCACGAATTTGACCTCGCATCAGGGAAAATCTCTCAACACGGCATCCTCCCTATCAAAAGACGGGCGGACGCTTTTGATCACATCGAACGCCAGGAGCGGATACCAGAACGTCGCTCTCCTCGACGTAGCAGGCAAAAAGATCACGTGGTTGACAGATACCAAGTGGGAGGCCAGCGCAGGTGACTTCTCGCCGGACGGCAAGCGATTCACCTACGCCATAAATGCCGACGGACGCTCGGACGTTTATCTCGGAGACACGGCCTCGACCAAGTCTGAGAAAATTCCCATCGCGGGTGGCGTGAACGCCTTTGCCGCTTTCCCCACCTCGTTCTCCGGGGAGCGTTTGCTGTTGTCGCACGAGAGTTCGGTCGAGCCCGCAGATTTCTGGGTCTATGATCTGGCCTCGCGAAAACCGCGGCAACTCACCTATTCCGTGATTGCCAGCCTGAAGGCCGCGCCCCGGCCTCCTTCGCAGGTCATAAGCTACAGATCATTCGACGGAAAAACCATCAGCGCTTTGTTGTGGGTGCCGTTCAATCTTAAGCGCGACGCCTCGAACCCCGTGCTGGTCCTGCCCCACGGCGGCCCGACCGGGCAATCCCAGGATTACTGGAGCCCGCGTATCGCGGCCTTCGTCTCCCGGGGATACATCTGCATCGCGCCCAACGTACGCGGCTCGACCGGCTACGGCATCGAGTTTCAAAAAGCCAATTACAAAGACCTGGGCGGCGGCGATCTGCAGGATGAAGTTTACGCAGCCAAGTTTCTCGAAGCCACCGGTTACGTGAATCCGAAAAAGATCGGCATCACGGGTGGTTCTTACGGCGGATTCATGACGCTGATGGCTATCGGCCGCTCTCCGGACGTATGGGCGGCGGGCGTGGAACTCTTCGGCATCATTAACTGGATGACCATGCTGCAACATGAGGACGCCATGCTGCAGGAGTATGAGAAGAGCCTGCTGGGCGATCCCGTGAAGGATCGCGCCATCTACGATGCGGCTTCCCCCATCACGTACATTCACAACGTGAAGGCCCCGCTGCTGGTCCTGCAAGGGGAGAACGATCCCCGCGTTCCCAAGGAAGAGGCGGAACAGGTGGTCGAGCTCCTGAAGAAGGATGGGAAGACCGTGGACGCGCACTACTATCCCAACGAAGGCCACGGTTTCGAAAAGCGCGAGAACCAGATCGATTCGATCCGGCGCTCGGTCGAGTGGTTCGATAAATATCTGAAAGGAAGCAATTGACCGTTGATCGACCAGGAACCGCGTAGGGGCAGGTGTCCTCACCTGCCCGGGGCAAGGCCCGGCTGGTTCTTTGCATGGCCGCGCAGAAACCCAGGCGAGCTTCGCTCGCCCGCCCGGACGAGGGCATCCGGGCCTACCGCGGTGGGTGGGGTTAAAGCGGGATGTAGTTCTTAAGCAGCGGACCGGCGAGTCCGGCAAAAGAAAGCAGTCGGCGTTCCGCGTCCTCGGGCTTTTCTCCCGGCTGCAACTCGGTGTTCATTCGAATCAGCGCGTTGTCAGTGCATGTCATCCCGGAGCGCAGCTCCGAGCCGCGCTTGCGCGGTGAGGACAAGTCGAGGACCGCCTCCCGCAGGCTGGAACCTGATGCATCACTATCACCGCCAATATGGCGAAGACTGGGTTGCTGACCTTCGAAGTAAGATCAACCAGAGGATGCCGTCGCATGGGCGTCGCGGCGCTTTCCCCAGGACCGCCGCTGACCATGGAGGGATTCGAGTGGAAAGGCGTGATTTCTTCAAAGGTGCCGCGGCCGCAGGTTTGCTTGCTGTGCCGCAACTCCCGTCCCACACTAACCCGTCCGCGGATATCGTGACTGAGCGGACCGTATCGGGAACGCCGCACCAAGGCAAGGTGTTGGCCCTGATCACGCCTCACCTGGATGATGGCCCGTTTTTTGCCTGCGGCACCGTCGCCAAACTCCTGCGGGAAGGTTATACCGGATACTTCATCCGCACCAGCAACGACGAGAAAGACTCCTACGACCTGACTCTGGGTGAAACCGTACTCGGCAATGAGCGTGACGCAAAAGCTTTCTTGCAGGCGTCTGGCTTGAAGCAGGGGTTCGACCTTGGCTATCGCAATCACCGCATGGACGACCTGGCGCGCACGGAAATCCGCGCCCGGCTCATCTTTCTGTTTCGTCTGCTCAAGGTTGACACTATCTTCAGCTACGACCCCTGGGGACATTACGAGGAGAATCCGGACCACTATGTGACGGCGCAGGCCGTGGAAGCAGCCTGCTGGATGTCCGGCGGGCATCTGGATATGCCGGAACACTTCGCCGCAGGTTTGAAACCGCACAGCGTATCCGAGAAATACTACTTCGCCCGAGGCCCGCAGTTAGTGAATCGTGTGGTGGACATCGGCCCGACGGTCGGCATCAAACTGGCCTGCCTCAGGTCATGCCGGACCATGATGACGCACATGATCAAGGACCTGAACGCTTCTCTGGTTGAACGGAAGCTGAGTGTGCCAACGCTATCCGGCGCCGACAGTGCCGCCGTCGACGAGTTTACGAAAATGGCGGTTGAAACCAAAGATCGGGCCGCCGGCAAAAAATACGGCCTCGACTACGCCGAAGAGTTCCACTACATCGGGCCCGACCATTCCCTGGATGAATACATTGCACGCCATGCCGTGCCTCTGTAGGTGGCGCCCGAACGTCGATGCCTACGGTCGAGGATCTGCATCAATGACTGAGGTAACTTGTCGGTCATTGGTGTACACCAGATAATCGTCTGCCAATGCTGAACAGACGCAAATCGCAGCGCAGAAAAATGGTGTTGCCGGTCAAGGTTTCGATCGATAGCGTCACCCACCTGGCGCATACCATCGATATCACGGATGTAGGGGCCCGGCTGGCCGCCCTCCGAACCCAATTGAAACCCGGAACGATCATAAGTTTGCAACGCGGGTCGAAAAAGGCGAAGTTCCGAGTCGAATGGATTCGAGCGATCGCGTCCAATGAACTGCAGGCCGGCATCGAATCCGTGGAGCCGCAAAAAAACTTTTGGGGCGTTAACCTGTCTGATCGGGAACTTGAGGCCGAAAAGGAGATGAAGGCACTCTTGACTCTTCTATCCAGTGGCTCGAAATCCGCGATGTGATGCCCTCCCGACTTGCGGCCTGGAAGTCCCAAATCAACGCGGCCGCAAGAAATAGGACTCCTGGACACGGATAATGGGCCGGAATCGTTGGAAGGCGCATGATATTTGGTAACGCTAACGGGTTCTCGGGACTAACCTGGTCGACCAAACCGACAAACAGTGCACGATCGTCTGGATGGGGATTCAGATCGACTTTAAGAGCACCGAAGTGCCAACCTCCGTCCCACCAGAAATCGGGTTTTGCCTTTTTCGAGTCTTACAGGAGGCTCTTCACAATGCAGCCAAGTATAGCGGGGTGAAACGGATGGAGGTGCAACTGCGGGAAGACTCAGGTGAGATTCATCTCCTCGTCAGTGATTTAGGAAGAGGATTCGACTCGGAAACGGCAATGCAAGGCCGAGGTCTCGGTCTCACGAGCATGCAGGAGCGAGTTCGGTTGGTGAACGGAATCATTGAGATTCAGTCCAAGCCGATGGGTGGAACCACCGTCGATGTTCGCGTTCCACTCAGGTCAGAGCCCACTTCCCGCAGGGCGGCGGGGTAGAATAGCGAGTTCGCCGACAAGTTCAGCAAGGACTTTTACCGGGAATGAACGGCTGAATGTTCTGCACAGATTCGTTGGAAGATGTGGCTGTCCATCCCGCCCTGAACGATACCCAGAGAATACCCGCACAGAATATCCACGTCGTATGTCTTAGCTAGCTGATTGCCGAGTTTTTCGACCTGAATCGCTGCTTCTGCGTTACCCTGTGCCCAAAGGAGATGGCACATTTCTCCGAAAATCGCAACGCGGGCTTCTTTACCCTTAACAGCCTTGGCTGCTGTCGAAATGAGGTTACCTAACACTTTCAAGAATCGAACCGGATCAGGCGCGTCACGGAGCATGAATGTCGGGAGCGCGTCAGAAGCATCCAACGAGATGTATCTCCCCTGCTCAATCGCGGCAGCAATATCCAAGCCATAGGCCTGCAATCTCAACAGAAGGCTGTTCCGGTGTGACTCGGTCGCGACAACGACAGCCGCATTCCCGGCTTCTAGAGCAGCCCCGATAAACCGCGTAAGATCATCAAGCAGACCTGCATCGGCAGAATAAAACACCACCTC
Source organism: Terriglobia bacterium (assembly GCA_963790645.1). Taxonomy (GTDB): domain Bacteria; phylum Acidobacteriota; class Terriglobia; order Terriglobales; family Acidobacteriaceae; genus JAIQFF01. The sequence goes on from CAWBPS010000026.1 coordinate 243,125, forward strand.
GTGGCTGCGGGTGATCTCCGTACTCCGCTGGAGCGGTGCCACAGCGCTCTCGGTTCGGAACTCTTGGGAGACTACTACGTTTGAATCTCGGACGAAATCATGACCAGAAAATCTTGCACCGACAAAGAACTCGCCTCGAAGGACAGCGCTCACAGCTTCCAGTAGCTCTCGCCCGGCGTCAGTCTTGACGATGTAGCCAGAGGCTCCCGCGCCAAGTGCTTCCCGCACGATATCAGCGGACGATTCTTGGCTTACAAAAAGTATCTTGGATTCTGGGGAGAGCTTGCGGATTCGTCGGGCGGCTTCGATGCCATTCAACGATGGCAGCCCAATGTCGAGCACGATCAAGTCCGGTCGCAGTTCTTCCGCTCTCCGAACCGCTTGTAGTCCGTCTGAAGCCTGATCGACGATCTGCAATTCCGGTCTTTTCCCAAGCGTCGAACAAATGAAATTCCGAAAAGGCTCGGAATCCTCGACGATCAGAACCCGGCTTGATGTTGTTTCCAAACAGCCCCCCTTGGTACTCCAAATTCGACCTCAACAGCTCTATTGCCGGTTGTTTTCAGAATCTCATGTGTGGCATTTCAAGTCGTTGCGCACGCGCAAGTCCCCAGCCACGCACGAACGTGCAGACACACGAGTGCGTCAGTACCGAGAGGGAAGAGATCAAATTCTGAGAACGGAAACGACGACGGGAGGCGAGACGGGTGGTGAGTGGATATCAACTGCCAATAGTGCTGAACCAAATTCCGGAACTGTTGGGATGGTCAGTCCGGGGTGAACCTGGTACGCAACAAGCATCGTCGGATGTTGCCAATTCACAACCGACGAACTCTTGATTGCAGCCAAATGGTCGGGAACCGTGATGGTCTGACAGCAGGAATGAGATTGCGCCTTTCCTTTGTGCCCGCAGTCCCCGGCCATGCGCTTGCAACAGTCACGCTCAGCGGCAGTCATCGCGATTGCAGGTATGAGACAGGACATCATCGGCTTCGCCAACACAAGCAGCAACAGTAACGAGACGCCGACTTTGCCAATAGGCTTCATTTGCCTGGAAAAGTATAGGTCTGGCATCGGTCAGATGCAACACTGGGCGCAAAACCGCGCTGGCCACGGTCACTGACGTACGGGGTGTAGCCGAAATTCTCCCGAAGGGTATTACGCCCCGGTCTACGTCAACTGGCGTTAACAGATGGGATGAGAAGGCCGGTCTCCGGACGGGATGCTGTACGCTCCCAAGTTATCGACGTGCTCAAGGCACAGATAAAAAGGAGACCGGCAATGAAGAAGGTTAGCACCGTAGGGACGCAGCAAACGAGGAATATTTCACAGCAGAAGCTGACGATCGGATTGGATCTGGGAGATCGCAACAGTTGGTAGTGCGTGCTGGACGAAGCGGGCCAGATCCAACTGGAGCAGCGCGTGCGCACGACTGCGAAAGCTCTCGGCGAAGTCTTCGGCGCAATGCCGCGCTGTCGGATTACGCTGGAGATCGGGACGCATTCGCCCTGGATCAGTCGATTGCTCAGCGAGTTGGGACACGAAGTGATCGTCGCGAATGCCCGCAAGGTGCGGCTGATCGGAGAGAGCCGGAAGAAAGACGATCGCTTGGACGCCCAGACCTTAGCGCGGCTGGCCCGAATCGATCCGCAGTTGCTGTGTCCAGTCAAACATCGCAGCGCGCAGGCACAAGCAGATCTGATGATGATTCGCGCCCGCGCCGGCCTGGTGCGAGCGCGCACGGGGCTGGTGAACGCGGCTCGCGGACTAGCGAAGTCTTACGGAGAACGATTGCGCGGCTGCAATGTGCGCAATATGAATCCGGAGAAAGCTGACGGGCTGAGTCCGGAACTGCAGCGGGCACTGGAGCCGCTGCTGTCGGCGATCGAAGAGCTGAACGAACGGATCCGCGAGTACAACGACCGGATCGGAGCGCTGGCGCAACAGAGTTATCCGCAGGTGGCCCTGCGGAAGCAGATCAAGGGAGTGGGCACGCTGATCGCGCTGACCTTCTTGCTCACGCTGGAAGACCCGCATCGCTTCGGCAAGAGCCGCGACGTGGGCTGCTATCTGGGACTGCAACCGGGACGCCGGAACTCGGGACAGAGCGAGCCGCAGATGCATATCAGCAAGGAAGGAGACCCGTATCTGCGCACGCTGTTGGTGCAAGGAGCGCAACACATTCTGGGACCGTTCGGGGTGGACTGTGACCTGCGGCGCTGGGGCCTGAAGCTGGCGGAGCGTGGTGGAAGGAACGGAAAGAAGCGAGCGATCGTTGCGACCGCGAGAAAGCTGGCGGTGTTACTGCATCACCTGTGGGTGAGCGGAGAAGTGTACGAACCATTGCACAACAGCAGCCAAACGACCGTGGCCGCAGCCGCGTAAAACCAAACGGCAAAAACAAAGTCAAAATCGTTCCAGGAAGAGAAAAGACAAAAGCCCAAAGCCGAGTTCCGGTGACTGCGTTAATCGCCTGGCCCACGTTCCACTTAAGTGAAACGACAGGGCGCCAAACAGATGGCAGCACCGGCTGAACCGACAACGCCCAACATGCACCGAGCGAAACGATCGCTCCTCGAGAGTGCGGATGGAAGCATGGCGACAGTGGCTACTCGGCGGGAGAAAAAACCTTTGTCCATAAAAAACAACAAAGAATCGACTTGACTCCGACCGGCCTTCTCATGGAAGGCGATTTCACTCATTGAGGGGTGCCGACGCTCATTCCGAGGATGTCGCCGCCTTCGCAAGAGCATCCTCAACTTGTGCCCTCAATCGAATCCAGTATTCCGCCCGCTCTTTGTGGTTTGGGTTCCACGAAGCTCGGGCACGTGTCCGGCAGTATTCGGCTGCCCACTGAAGTTCAGACTTCGTGCCTTCGCAAATAGCAGCTTCGACACGCGCCAATTCTCTTGCCTTGCGAACCTCCTGCGTATTCTTGCAGACACACGGAGCCTTTCCGCAGCCGATACACAGCCCCTTCTCTAGCCGCGCCCTAATCTTCCTGTCTGCCGGACTCCTAGCCATTGAATTGACCTCGCCTGCAATCGTCGTCTGACCTAAGCATTAGAGCAGAACGCTCAATTGTTGTAATCAGGCGTGGCTGTTGAAAAACTCACACTCTCGAAGTTCGCAGAAATTTCATCGCGCTAGGATGCCCTATAAACGACTTTCTCGATTTTGGTGGACCTTTTCTACCCCTCGGCTGGGACAGTTTTTTCAAGAGAGGGGGTTTTTCAACAGCCACAGGCGATTTCACCAACAACCCCGCCGCCTCCCGACCACAGCCAACTAAAAAGGCCCGCAATGGGACCGGGCCCCGTTAGGCGAAATTGTTAGGTGCCGGAACGGTATGCCCGCTGGGTGTGTTTGTCAATCAAAGTCAGCGTCTCGGCGGTGGTGGTGCAGTTTAAAATCCACATGGCTGGCGTCCTGAATCGGCCTGTGGGAAACTATCGCCATGCCAGCCCTTACAGCTACGGTTTTCAATGACCAAAAGAGGCCAATTGCGTGGAAGTGCTCCGATTGTGAAACTGTTTTCGCGTTGGACCGTGTAGATGCGATTCTCACCAAGAAATCGACAGAGCAAATAAACAAAGATTTCGAGATGCATTGCAAGGGACAGCACCCCGGATCACAAATTATTGGCTTAGATATTCCTCACGAGGACTTGCCCGACCTGCGGAGCTAGAGCCGGCCAGAAATGTGAACTTCCACGGGCCAGCCGCGAACGAATCCCCACTTTGACCGCCGCGTAATTGCCAAAGACTAGCCGTGCGAACCCTACTGACTCAGTAAGCTTGCAACCCCGGAAAATACGTTGTTGGCACCGCCGCCAAATTGCAACACTTTACGGTCTGTTCACTATCGAGTAGCTGTTGTAATCAGGCGATAGCGCTCAGCATGCAGGTTAGGCCGCGTCCTCCGCTAAGAATTTGGCGCAAGAACGAATCGCCTTAAGTTTGTCCTCTCGTAAGCTGCGCAGCTCTTCCTCACGGAGTCGCTTTTCGTACAATAGTCTCCCAAACACCTGCGTGAGTCGCGATGAGCGATAGTCGTACTTGCGGTCGATCTCCTTACGATGTTGGGTCAGGTAATTTTCCAAGTCCCACAGATCCGACGACCCCTGGATTTGGCTGGCCATCTTCTTGGCTTCCTGCATCACCTCGTGAAGCTCGCGCCCCAGGGCAGCGTCGAAGGCTTTGCGGGCGATGACCTTTTCTGACCTCGACCAAATCGGTTCGTTCTGGTAGGGATAGCTGTCGTGAGTCGCAGACGGGCTGGTCATGTTCCGGTCCTCCGTGGCGGCATTCTACCCCTTGCCCAGATGCCTTTTCTACAGGGGCGGACGCTCTCACCGTGGCGGATTCATCATCGTTTTCTTGGAGCTTGTCCGTTCTGAGGTCAAAAAGGTCGTTCACTGGATGTCCGAGATTCTGTTTGCAGCCGAGATAGCGTTCCGTCGTCTGCACGGAGGCATGCCCCAGCAAGAATTGGATCTGCTCCAGCTCGCCACCGTTGCTGTGGCACAGCTTCGCGCAGGTTCTCCGCAAGTCATGCGGTGCAATATGTTCCAAGCCCGCTCTCTCGCAGCAACTCTTGACTACGTACCACACGACATTCTGCGAGATGCCTTTCCCCCACACCTTGCCCGTCCTGGCGACGGCTCGAAAGATCCTTCCCTCCGTGACCCTGGCTGCGACCGTCCACTGATCGAGCGCCGACTTTACCCAAGTTGGAACGGGTACGGTGCGGATGTGGCCACCCTTGCCGATCAGGTCTACCACCGCCCAGTGCCCCTGGCGCATCTGGATTTCATCCAACTCCAGGCCTACAAGTTCCGATCTGCGAAAACCACACCCAACCAGCAAGGCCAGCATGGCGTAGTCGCGCTTCGCTCGCATCCCATTTCCACGAGCACACTTGAGTACTTCCGAACTCTCCTCTGCGCTTAACCAGTTACCAGAGCGAAACCCGAGTTGCTTGACTCCTTTCACTCGGCTGATCCCCGCAGCCAACTCGGGACTGAGCAAGCCTGAGTCGGCGGCCTCGTGTGCGAGGCGGCGCACGGCAGCCAATTGCTGGTTGATGGTGTTTGCGGCCAGCCCGCGTGATTCCAGGTACATGCGGTAGCGCACGACTACGATGCGGTTGAAGGCCAACCGAGGCTCGGAGCAGTACCAGGCGATGAATTGGTCGATGGCGTATTCGTACACGCGTCGCGAGGCGGGTGAGCCGAGGCTGTTGAGGACTGCCGATTTGCAATGATCCAAGTCTGGAAGCCGAAGCACTCGGCGACGGTAATTCGGCTTGATTCTGTGTTTGCCCTCCAGATGAATCGGCCGCATCCGCCCGGACGTCACATCTTCGGGTTCGTTAAATTTTGCTCTGAGTACTTGATCTTCCGCGAAAGAGCGATTACATGCCAACCGGTCGCGTAACGCTTGCCGAAATCGGAGATCGCACGTCGAATTCCCGAAGATAACAGTGCTTGGAGCCCATTGCGGCAACCCGGAGTATCAATGGGCTGCCGAGATCGCGCGGTGGAATTCGAACGTGTTCTTTGATCTTAGCGGCTCGAGTTTGACGAAGATGCAGCGGCGGTTGTCTACATTCCGAGAGATTTTCTGGTGGACCGGCGAAGGCGATTCTGAAGTGAAAACTCCGGACAACGATCCGAACGCGTTCGTGAAGCTTGTATTCGGATCGGACACCAATTTGGAAGGCATCGAGAACGTTATAAAGCAGTATCACGCGCTGTTTGATGCGTGTGAGATTCCGGAACCCACACGAAACCGGATTATGGCAGGAACCCTAATCAAGTTGCTAAGTTTACCGAGTTAGGCAAATACTTCCGGACTGTTGGTTTCGATAGACACGTACCGTTGCAAACCTATTGGAGGGCAAGGTGTGCCAGCCTCCCAGGGCGGCGTTTTCTTAGGTAAAACGCCACCCGACTCCCTGCTTTCTGTAAAGAGCTAAATCGAAACCGCTGTAGCGGGTCACCGCTGCACGAAATCCACGTAACCGTGCCGCTGAAGGAATTTAAAATAACCGACCCAGTCCAAATTATTTTGGGGGCCCAATTCCATTCCGTGTTTTGGATGACCTCGGCTAGATTGCGTTTGCCATCGCACCAGTAAAGTGCTGCCATCGTTGGCGACCAGAAGCCGCTGTCAGGAAATCCTTCCCGCTGACTCTCCGGGATCTCATCCAGTGGGAGAGCGCCCATTCGCTTGCGGCGAACGATGATCTTTTCGGCTTCGGGCCCGAAGTTGGGGGCCATCGGCTGTATCGTTCCCAAATGCAGTTCGGTTGCACGCTCCGCGACGGCGCCTTCGATCCGCACTTTCTGCGCTGCGGCAAAGGAGGCAAGCGCGGCCAGCTCCTGCTGAAGATCCGCAGCCTGCTTGACCGCTCTGGTTTCGCGAGCCAGGTTGTAATCGACGCGAGCCCTCTCCCAATAAAGCAGATGGCCCAGGCTGTCGGCGTCCTTTGCTGCAGCCACCAGGTCCAGGCTGTTTGCCGTCCCCGAATTGATCTGATCGTATCCGCGCTCCACAGCTAACTCAGCCATCCAGCGCATCTGCTCGGGTCCTGCCGATGCCAGAAAGTATGCGTAAGCCGCATTCATGACGGCGAGGTCGCGCAGGGATTTGGGGTCGACCTGGGCGGGGGTATCGAAGCTGGTGTGGTGGGCAGGGATTCCGTGGCCGCTATTCACCGAGGTCGTGGGAATACCGATCATCGACTCTCCGAGGTCATCGTCCGTTCCGCCGTAGTATGCGCCCCTGTTGTACTCGCTCCATAAATGGGGGCGGCGCACCATGGGGAAATATTCCGCGGTAAGGCGCACGGTAAATGCATCCACAAAGGAACTAGCCGATTGCGGATTCATGGACCAGATGAACTGCGTTCCTGCCAAATACTGCCATCCGGCAGGTGTGTCGATGCACATGGCGGCAATGGTTCGCTTGGTTCGATCCTTGTGGGCGTCGAGATACGCGAGCGATCATCGATAGATAAGTCGGTCCGCATCCCTTCTTCATTGTGCCGTGCATGGCGAGGGGCGGCTACTTCGGCGGCCCGGCGATCGGCGCGTATGGCTTCGTTTCTTGTATCATAACAAGTTCGTTTGTGGCGAACCATCAAGATGTGTGGGTCTATAGCCCCTAGAGGGGCTCGGCACTACACCTCCGCGCTTTTTCAATTTGATCAAAAGAGGCGACCATGGGCAAAGCAGGAGGAGATATGAACCGCAGAGCATTCCTTAGCAAAACAGCCACGGTGATTGCCGGTAGCGCGGCTTTCGGGAGCACCGCGTTGTCTTACGCTCGGATTGTCGGCGCGAATGATCGCATCTCCCTGGGCCACATCGGAATCGGAGACCGCGGGGGTGAACTGACTGAGATTGCGGGGCGGTTGAAGGATAGCCATAACGTAGATATGACCGCCGTCTGCGATTTATGGTCAGTGAACCGGGACAAGGCGCGCACGGCGAATGGGAAGTATTACGGCAGGGAGCCGCGAGCGATGCAACATGTGGAAGATTTGCTCGCGCTGAAGGATGTGGACGCAGTGTTGATCTCCACGCCCGAGCATTCCCATTCGGCGATCCTGAAGCTGACAGCCGAAGAAGGCAAAGACGCGTACGTTGAGAAACCGATGGGTAACGTGCTGGCCGAGGTGAAGGCTGCGCGCGATGCGGTGGTGACCCGCAACTTGATCGTGCAAGTGGGGACGCAGCATCGAAGTGAGCCATATCAGAAAGCGGCGTTTGAGGTAGTGCGGAGTGGTGCACTAGGACAAGTGAGCAAGATCGAGATCGTGTGGAACTATCATGGTCCGCGGTGGCGCGGACGGAAAGAAGTGGCGCAGATCCGCGAGGCGGACACGGATTGGGGGGAATGGCTGATGACCAAACCGCGACGGCCGTTCGATCCGCGTATATATTTCGAATTCCGGCTGTACAAAGAGTTTTCGAGCGGAATTGCCGACCAATGGATGAGCCACGGGATCGACCTAGTGCACTATTTTATGGACGATCGCGTGCCACAGTCGGTTATGGCACACGGCGGAATATTTGCCTGGCGTGACGGACGGGAAAATCCGGACACGTTTCAGGCGCTGCTGGAATATCCGAAGGGATTCTTGGTCAGTTACGCGACGAGTTTTGGGAATGATTCCCCGGGGTACACGCGCTACATGGGCAAGAAGGCAACGCTGGTTAACATAGGCGACGAGGGCAGCCCGCGCTACCAGGTTGTGGAAGAAAAAGGCAACCACGAGGACAATTCGGAGATCGACAAGCAGCGGCGGGCGAGATACATTCAACTGCCGGGTGACAAAGAGCTGGCGCCGATGGCGATCGATGACATGTCCGTCGGGCACATGGCGAACTGGTTCGAGTGCGTTCGTACGCGGCAGCAGCCCATCGCGACCGTGCAGGATGGCTTCGGACATTCGGTCGCGTGCATGATGGCGGCGGAATCTTACTGGACGGGCAAGAAACTTTACTGGGATCCAGCGAAAGAAGAGATTTTGGACCGCGCTCCACAGGCGAAGTGAGACTAAATGTTGCTGCGCTTCATCTCGTCCATCAGGTAATCGCATGAGCGCACGCACAGGGCCATGATGGTCAGAGTAGGATTCTGGCAGGGATTGGAAGTAAACCCTGAGGCATCCATTACGAAAAGATTCTTGATATCGTGGGTTTGCTGAAATTGATCGAGCACAGACTTCTTGGGATCGGTGCCCATGCGGGCGACGCCGGCTTCGTGAACAGCCCAGCGCGGCGCTGAGGGATTCGCGCGAGTGCGTATGTTTTTGGCCCCCGCAGCCTCGAGCATCTCTCCCGCAGATTCAGCGATGTCCTTGATCATGGCTTTCTCGTTCTCGCCGTCGGACATGTGAATCTTTAAGACCGGGATACCGTAGACATCCTTTAGTTCCTTGTCGATTTCCACAAAGTTGTCCCAGCGAGGTAAGACTTCGCCGAAACCGGTGATACTGAACTCACTGCGTGGTTCACGAAGCGCCTTCTTATAAGGTTCGCCAAAACCCGGAGCCCCCCAGTTGAAATCGAAACTGCTGTCGGATTCAAAGCCATAACCGCGGAGGAATTTTTCGAAGGGCGGGCTGCCTTTCAGGTTGCGAAAGCGGACGATATAAATCCCCAAGGGTTTGACGGGAGCGCTCAAGGAAGGCGCTGGAGCAAGCTCGGGAAATTCGCCCCTGCCACCGGCGCTGCGTACGTGGGCCATGAGGTAGTGACCGAGAACGCCGCTGGAGTTCGCGAGGCCATTGGGATACTGGGAATTTGCCGAGTTTAAAAGGATGCGGGTGGATTCTTGCGATTGCGCGCACAAGATGATGGCGCGCGCTTGAATTTCGCGCGGCGCCCGCGTGACTCGGTCGATGTAAAGAACGCCGCGCGCGCGATTGCGGTCCGGATCCATCAGAACTTTGAAGGCCATGGCGTTCGAAATCAAAGTACAATTCCCGGACTTGAGTGCGTCGGCGACAGTGGTGAAAGCGGAATTGAAGTAAGACTTGGTGACGCAGCCCCGTTCGCACGGGCCGCAATAGTGACATGGGCCGCGGCCATTCAACGATCGGGTGAGGTTCGCTGAACGCGTGAGTGTGGCGGTGCGGCCCATCTTTTGTTTCAGGCGATCGCGAAAGACTGATTCTTGGCAGTTCAGCGCCATGGGCGGCTGGAATTGGCCATCCGGCAACTCCTCGAGTCCCTCTGCCATTCCAGTGATTCCTACATACTTTTCCACCAGATCGTAATAGGGCGCGATGTCTTTGTAGCTGATCGGCCAGTCTTCGCCGTAGCCATCGTGGGAAGCGGCTTTGAAGTCCCAGTCGCTGAAACGTAGCGACACGCGACCCCAGACGTTGGTGCGGCCACCGGTCATGCGTAAGCGGCCCAGCCAGTTGAATGGTTTGTCCGCGGGCGCGGTGTACGGTTCTTCTATGTCGTTTACGAACCAGTCTTGGGTATATTCGTTGCAAACATCCCCCATCTGCGATTGAATGGGGCGAGTTTTGCGGACAATTTCCGGCGCGAGGTTGCGATACTTCAGTTCGAACGCTGGAGTGTGCTCGCTGAAATTCGCGCTGGATTGCGGGCGTCCGGCCTCAAGGAGAGCAACCTTCAGCCCAGACTCGGCCAGACGCTTGCACGCCCAGCCTCCGGAAGCCCCTGAACCTACCACGATTACGTCGTATTTCTGTGTTGTCAATTCAGCCAAGGGTTCGATACCGCCGAAGACGATGATTGCTGACGCTAAACAATGTCATGATTTGCGGATGCTAACAAGCCAAGCAGAGCGAGGTCAATCGAAGAGGATGGAGCGCACTCCGCAACGGTGGGTCGATCTTATTCATTTGCTTTGTAGTGGCATGCCAGAAATTGTCTCTCGTTGACATGGCACTTGTGACCGTGCAGCGGCCGAATGTTACCATTACCGCGAGAATTTGCCGCATTGCTGAGACGCTATACAGACTCTGCGAGGCCATTATCGTGACAAAGGATGAGAGGTTGCACCTGATAGGGGATGGACAGGCAGTAGGGCGCGCGCTTACGCGTCGCGAGATGGTGCAACGAATCCTCTCCGGAATGGGCGCCGGAATGGCGTTGCCGCTGGTGGCGGCTTCCCACCCCATTCACAGGCTCCTTTCGGATGACGCAATTTTTTCAGGCGCGGATGCGCAGATGGCATCCGCGGCTCGGAAACCGTTATTTCTCAACGCGCCCCAGAATAAGGCGCTCGTCGCGTTGTCGGAGATCATCGTGCCCGGGTCAGCCAAGGCTCAAGTGAACCGGTTCATCGATTTGCTGCTAAGTGTAGATACGCCAGCTAACCAGAAGAACTTCTTGGTGAGTATTTCGGCGATGGAGGACGAATCGCAGAAGCGTTTTGGGCAACCGTTCGCGGCTCTCAGCGGAGACCAACAGAATGAGCTTCTAACCGCCGCTTCGAAAGAGGATGTGGGCAACAACGAGGGCAAGGATAAGGGTTTAGAGGCGCGAGACTCTGAGGGCAAACACGCAGGAGAAACGCGACATTCGCTCAACGACCACTTCAATAATCTGAAGGGTTGGATCAGTGGAGCGTATTATTCGTCGGAAGCCGGAATGACGGAACTCGGATGGACGGGCGAATACGCCTTCGAGAATTATCCATCGTGCCAGCACGCGGAAGAACATCATTGAGACTGCCGGTGGAGGAGGACTCGCATTCTCGCATTCGCATTTAATGAACGCGGCCATCCACCGCCTTGTCGCAGGAACGGCTAGCCCTGCCGTACTCCTGCGGAGACCTTGTATATCGCAGCCGCTCCTAACAAACTGGCTCCAGCCAGGATCTTCCACGCCAAGTCATAGCTGTGGTAGCTATCGAATATTCTTCCCGCAATCCACGGCGCTGCCCACTGGCCCAACGAGTATCCCATGATGATCAGCGCTAGGATCTTTCCAAGGGCCGCGGTGCCGAAGCATTCCGCTGTGACCAGTGGAATCAACATGTAATCGGCGCCCATTGCAAACCCAAAGGCCAGGGCAAAAAGCCAAGTGGCAGCTGGCTGGTGCGATAAGTAGAGTATTGGAATCGTTAGCCCAATCAATAAATAGAAGAAAGCCATGATGTCTTTCTTGGAGAACCGATCCGCCAAATACCCCACCAGTACGCGGCCACCGAGGCTTGATGCCAGCAGCACTGTTGAGAATCGCGAAGCCGCAGTCGGCGAGTAGCCCTCATCCCTAAGGAATAAAATGAAGTGTTGAATCACTGCGCCGATCGCTCCAACCACCAGCGTGGAGCCTGCAAGGATCAGCCAAAAGTTGGTTGTTCGGGCCGCAGCAGCAGCACCGCTTGAAGTAGCGGCGCCGGCGGTGACCGTGTCGTCAGCGAGATCATTTTTCGAATCCCCATCCGGGAGGAGCCCCATTTCGGCGGGAGTGGAGCGCGTAAGTAAGATTCCGACCGGGAAGAGCACAATCAGAATCAATAGGCCGACAGTTCCCAACGCATGGCGCCACCCGAAGGTGCGGATCAAACGACTAACCAGTAAGGGCGACACCACTCCGCCAAAACCCAGGCCAAGATAGGCGAAGCCCATCGCACGGCCGCGCTGCCTGCGGAACCATTGCGCAATAAGTACTTGATTGGCGATGGGGCCTGCCAGCACGTAACCCAAGACTTCCGCGATGCAAAGAAGTTCGTATTCCCAGAATCGGGTCATGAAACTCATGAGGAATAGAGAAACCCCGATGAGGCCAGCACCCGTAAGGATGATCCATCGACTGCCGATCCGGTCAATTAGCGCGCCAGCTGCGAAACCAAAAGGCAAGCCGACAATCAGAAATCCTAGAAGAAAGCCCTGGGTGACTTGGGCGCGCGCGAACCCGAGTGATTCCACAAGCGCGGGATAAAAAACCGGGAAACCATAAAAGATAATTCCGACAGCAAAGAAGAGATTTAGGAACGCAGCTACAACAATCCACCAGCCATAAAAGATTCGTGTTGATCGATTTTCCTTCATGCAATCACCGATCGGTCATGGACAAGCCAACGGTGCGCTCGTCCCCAGTAGAATAGCGTTCAGATCGAAACCGACATCGGTTTGTGATCGCACTACATTCGCCTAACGGAGTGAGCCCCGCCGTTCGCATTGAGCTACCGGCTCCTCGACACGACACCGTGCGGGCGGCATCTGCATAGGGTTGCACACTATTGTCTTCGTGGCCATGGGTCAAGATTGGCTCACTTGGTCCTAGGAAACCCTGATTAAGTCGTTCCCCTCTGAAAAGAAGTCCGTCCACTTCACGAAATCGCCGGAAAACCGGCCAGTCCCCTCCGGTCGGGCCTGGATCGTCTGCCGAGCGAGAACACGCGTTGTCGAGCCGCGGACCCGCGTTGATGCCTGTAGGGACGGTCCAACTCCTCGACAAACAAAAGGAAGATCGCCTTCGTGCCGGCGCCGGAAGGCGGCCGGTGGAGTTTAGGAGCGATAAAAAGGCTGATTCAAAAGCTTTCGTTTTGTTATGATTGATTGTTTTTGATTTCATCTTGAAACGCATTCGCCTGCGTTACCTCGATGCGGAGTAGCCAGCCTTGGTGCTACACAACGGCCGCCATGATGGCATGGCTCAGAGCGGCCCCTGCACGTGAAGCGGAGTGGGAATCACTAAGCGATGATCTATCGAAGCGACGATTCAGGCGCGCGTTTTGGGGATATTTTGCGGCGAAACCGGGAATCGGGACGAGGCGGGACGTACGCCGTCTGTTCTGCCCACCCCCAGGTCTTCGATGCAGCGGTCCAGCAAGCAATCGAAGATTGTTCGATTCTTCATGTGGAATCGACATCCAGCCAGGTGAACCAGTTTGGTGGCTACACGGGTCAGACGCCGCAAAAGTTCTCGGATTGGATCCGCGGCTCTGCCCAGCGCGCGGGCCTCCCTGCGGAACGAGTGCTGCTGGGTGGCGACCACCTTGGCCCATTCCCATGGAGAAGCGAAGGCGCTCATGCCGCATTGCAGAAAGCTTGCGAATTGGTGCGTAGCTGTGTTCTCAACGGATATCAGAAGATACATCTCGACGCGAGCATGCCTTGTGTCGACGACGAAAATGGCGGCCTTGACGAGCAAATCGTTGCGGACCGAGCGGCCATTTTGTGTCAGGCTGCAGAGAATGCCTTTTCCAACCTGCCACCTGGTTCTCCGCAGATCGTCTATGTGATTGGAACCGAAGTCCCCGCCCCCGGCGGCGAGTCACAGGGTGCACATGCGCCAGAGGTAACGACCGCCGAACATATGCATCGAACCTTGCAAGTATTCCAGCGCGTCTTCTCAGAACGAAACCTGTCGTCGGCCTGGGAAAGAGTAGTGGCGGTCGTTGTCCAACCCGGAGTTGAATTCGGATCTGATCTGATTTTCGAATATGACAGGGCAAACACACAATCGTTGTCCGCGGCGCTGGCAGGAAACGCCGGAATCGTATACGAAGCGCATTCCACCGACTACCAGTCCCCGAAGGCGCTACAACAAATGGTGGAGGATCACTTCGCAATTCTCAAAGTTGGCCCCTGGCTGACGTTTACCTATCGGGAAGCGGTTTTGGCCCTAGAGGCAATCGAGCATGAACTGCTTAAGACGAGCGCTGGCATTCGGCAGTCTCAGGTGCGCGAAGCCCTCGAGCAGGCAATGTTCAGAAATCCTGTTTACTGGCGGTCGTATTATCTCGGCGATGAAGTGAAAATACGCCGCGAGTTGATCTATAGCTACAGCGATCGCTGCCGGTATTACTGGAACGAACTCTCCGTCCAAAAAGAGGTAGCGCAACTCTTCGGGAATCTTGCCACGCGACGGATTCCTCCCACCCTGTTGAGTCAATTTCTGCCTTTCGAATATGACGCTATACGCGAGGGAGCACTCGAAGCTACTGCGGAAATGATAGTTCGCAGCCATATCCAACGCGTCTTGCGCGTTTACTCTCGCGCATGCGCCGCATAGAAGAGAAGGACATCGATGCTACGCAGAGACTTTCTAAAAAGCAGTATGGCGTTGGCGGCGGTTGCGGAACTCGGAACAGGCGAAGCACATGGGCTTGTCCGCGCTCATAACTGGGGGAACTATGACTTCGGTTCCGGCCCGCCCGTTAGTGACCGTCTGAATCAAGGTCCCTTCCCGCAGTATGCGCCGGATGCCGTCATCCCAACCGATGATGTGGTCATGACCACGACTGCCTCGGAAGATGTTGTGCCTAACTTTGGCAAGGGACTGATTACATACATCACGGCCGATAGTGGCACTGAGGAAATTAAATCGGACAACATGAATCAGGCGATCGAGGACCTGGCCCGATTTCCCCTGGGTCAACAGCTTTATATTCGCCCGACTTGGAGAGAGGTGCAGCCTCGGCCTGGTCGCCTGGAGCTACCCGATTATGTAAAGCTGGTCTTCGATCTTGCGAAGAAGAACAACAAACGTGTTGGACTTCGCATTCAGATGAGCGCTCCCGACTACAGGCACCAACCCGCACTGCCCGATTTCGTGCTCGACAAAGTGCCGACAGTTGAGCTGATTCCCGACGAAAAAGAAAAGAAGGCTGCAGCTCGATTTATCGAAAATCAATATTCGCGCTATCAGCCGCGCTTTGATCATCCATTCTTCCAGCAGACATTCGCCGAGCTGGTAGGACTTTTAGCGACGGAATTCAATGGCAATCCTGGCATCGAATTCGTTGACACTTTTCTATATGGATTCTGGGGTGAGGGGCACACCTGGCCCTTCCTAAATACTCCTTTCCCTGACTACCAGACCGCGGAGAGGACGTGGGTAAAGATGATGGAAGTGCAGTTGCAGCACTTCACGAAGACTCCCTTAATGACCAACACCCAACCCGACTACAGTCGAGTCGGCAATTCCGAGGTCCTCGATCTCACGATTCGAAGCCACAACTGGATTCGCAGCGACACCATCTTCATTGAGAATGAACAGATCGAAACTCTCAGCAACCGCCCGCCGTGGATCGCCGCAGCCCTCGAACAGGGGATTCCGGCAAAGGCCCCAAACACGACCGGTTCTGACGACGAAATATCGCCGACCGAAAATATGATCGCTCACGTGATCGACGTAGGCGCGAACTACTGGTCGCTCTGGAACTTTCACGCGATTAGCGCCAAGAACCTACTGAGCTACTACCAGGCATTTCCCAAATCATTCGATCAGATCAATCGTCGAATCGGCTATCGCGTCCGGCCATCAATGATCTGGAGTTATGAAGACAGCGGCTATCTGGGACTCATTATTGCCTTCGCCAACGATGGCATTGCCGGAGTTCCGGGCGTGTTGCGGGTCACCGTCGAGACAGAAGACGGCAAAGTTCTGAAGAGTGGCTGCCTCGATGCGGGTTATCCCCTGCCTGGAAAACTTCGGCAGGCGCAATTTGTGCTGCCCCAGGGGACAAAATTTGCAGGTTTGAAACTCAGAGCGGAGATTGAAGTGAAAGGGATGCGTTATCCGGTGCAGTGGGCTTGCCGTCAGAAGCTAAACCAGGATGGGTCACTGACACTGGGCGCTAACCTGCATCACGGACTCTAAGGGCAAACATGACAAAGACGTTCTTTTCGATAGCTATCCTCACATCGATCTGCCTGGCCCAGTCGCCATCGCCCCCTGCTCCCTGGCCACAGATCCAAAGCCGCAGCCTGCGCATCGAGTTCGACAAACAGATGCGTAGCCGCGTAGTGGCGCGATTTAATGGCAAGGAAGTTCCGTTAGGCGCGTTCTCTGCCTCCGAAACTGTTAAAGGCAGCGAACGTGCTTGGTACACCTTTGCCTTGGAGTCGCAGAAGCAGGAGCACGTCAGCGACGTTTATGGTGGAGGAGAGAAGCTCACTCTGATTGGTACGTCTGGAAGTCTACGCAAGACTTTGTCCATCATCGTCTACGACGACTTCCCCAATCTTGCAGTATTCGATGTCAGCTACACGAATATTGGCAAGTCGCAGCTGAAGATTCTCGAATGGAACAACAATAGCTATACGATTGAAGCGCAGCGCGGGTCCGCGAAGGTTGCCTTCTGGTCGTTTCAAAGCGGTTCTTACGAGCGTCGTCCGAACTGGCTGGTTCCACTGCACCCAGGATTCTCTCAGCAGAACTATCTCGGCATGAACGCGAGTGACTACGGCGGCGGCACTCCCATTGTTGACGTCTGGCGCAGGGACGTGGGCATCGGGGTGGGCCACGTAGAACCGCGACCACGCCTGATTTCGTTGCCCGTTTCCATGCCCAACGCGAGTCAGGCACGAATCGGTGTGCGGTATCGTTATGACAGCTCCTTGAAGCCCGGCGAAAGCCTCCACACCTTTCGCACGTTTGTCTCCGTGCACGAGGGAGATTACTTCCAGACCCTGCTTACGTACCGCCGATTCATGTTGAAACAAGGATTTCAGATGGCCAAAGCTCCCGACAGCGGTTTCGGCGCGATCTGGTGTGCCTGGGGATACGGACGCGACTTCACGCCGCAACAGGTCTACGATACGCTGCCCACGGTCAAGCGAATGGGATTTACATGGGTCACACTGGACGACGGTTGGCAGAACAATTATGGCGACTGGCAGCTCGATCCGAAGAAATTCCCCCGTGGCGACGCCGACATTAAAGCCATGGTGGATCGGATTCACCAGGAGGGATTCAAGGCGCAGCTCTGGTGGTCGCCCCTCAGTGCGGTTCCAGATTCCAAGCTTCTGACTGATGAACCTGATCTGGCGCTGAAAAACCGGGACGGTTCACGGCGCAAGATTTCATGGTGGAATTCCTACTATCTCTGCCCCGCGAACTCTCGAGTGGTGGAGTACCACAAAGCACTTGTGCACAAAATCCTCGTCGATTGGGGATTTGACGGGCTCAAACTCGATGGCCAGCACATGAACGGCGTTCCTGCTTGCTACAACCCCGCCCATCATCACAAACGGCCCGAGGACTCGGTTGAGGCACTTCCGGATTTCTTCCGTGAAATCTACGACGCTGCACAGAAAGCCAAACCCGGATCGCTGGTTGAATTCTGCCCCTGCGGCACCGCCTTCTCTTTCTTCACTATGCCCCACTTCAACATGTCGGTCGCTTCCGATCCGACGAGTTCGTTCCAGGTGCGCTCCAAAGGCAAGACGATCAAAGGCCTTATGGGCGACGACGTACCTTACTTCGGTGATCACGTTGAACTGAGCGACAACCATGACGATTTTGCTTCCACCTTTGGAATTGGAGGAGTGGTGGGCACGCAGTTTGTGCTCCCTTCCCTGGTTGAGAAACATGGCCGTTTCGACCTCACGCCCGACCACGAAAAGAGTTTCCAAAAGTGGCTAAAGCTTTATCAGGAGAAGGGTCTTTCCCGCGGTCAATATCTGGGCACGCTTTACGACATTGGTTTCGATCTGCCCGAAGCCCACGTCATCCGCAAGGAGAAGAAGATGTATTACGCTTTCTACGCCGCAACTTGGAAAGGCAGCGTAGAGTTGCGTGGCCTCGACGATCGCGCGTACCACGTCGTGGACTATGTCAATGGGAAAGACTTCGGAACCGTTCGCGGACCAGTCGCGCATTTATCTGCAGATTTTTCGAAACATCTTTTGCTGGAAGCAGTCCCGCAGTAGTTACAGAATCCGTCGGTAAGGAGACAATCACGCCTTCGCCTGTCCCGATGGCGAAGGCTACTGCTGAATTCGGGGCCACGCTGCTGATGTACTGCGCGCGCAATGTTGATTATTACCGGGAAGAGCTTCGTAAGCTTTCGCACGGGATTTACGATACTTTCATCTGCACGGATGCCCCGAGTCGATCGTTGGGCGCGACGTGGCCATGATCGGCTTCGGGCGAATCGGCCGTGCCCTTGTCGATCTTGCGAGGCTTCGATCTCAAGTGGCTCGTGTACGATGCGCCACGTTTCGCTGTAGAAGGAATATCCGGTACGATTTGTGAGCCGAGGCCTTAACCGCTTCGTCTCATTTGAGTGGGAGAAGAAATGGCATCCGGAAATTCCGGACGCGGAGATCGCCCTGCCACATTTCATACAGTGGTTTCGCCGGAACACGACGGAATGAAGGGAGCCGCAAAAGCCCGAGTGAGGCGAATGGCCGTGGAGGATATTCCGGCGGCACTGGAGTTGTCGACAGAGGCAGGCTGGAACCAAACGGCAGAAGACTGGCGAATCCTAACTCAGTTGGCGCCGGAAACTTGTCTGGCGATTGACATGGATGGCGAACTGGCCAGCACAGCCACTCTTTTGTGTTATGGATCGAGACTAGCATGGCTCGGGATGGTGCTTACGAGGGAAAAGTTTCGCGGACAAGGACTGGCGCGCCGCTTACTGTCGGAAACGCTGGCGTTGGCGAATCAAATGAAGATTGAAACTCTGAAACTGGACGCTACGGACCAGGGGCAACCACTGTATAAGAAATTAGGATTTCGTTGTGAACAGCTCGTGGAACGATGGGAGCGGGCAGCGACGGGCAGCACGGGCATTTTGAATGGGCGCTCGGGCTCGTTGTCACCCGAGCATCTGATTGCGGACCGGGAATCTTTCGGCGCAGATCGCTCCGAACTACTCGACAGGTTAGCGGGAAGAAATGGCGCGTTTGTCGCAGGAAAGTCTTACGCTCTCGTGCGTTCTGGCCGGGTGACTTCGTATACGGGACCCTGTGTCTCTCCTGACGCCGGCGTTGCACACTCGTTGATCGAGCGTTGCATTCGGAACACAGGGACTTCGCTTTCGTGGGATTTATTGAAGCAGAATCATAATGCCGAACGGATTGCGATCGACCTCGGCTTCGGCCCCCGGCGTACGCTTACACGTATGGTTCGAGGCAAGGAATTGCGTGGCAGAGAAGACCGCATTTACGCGCTGGGTGGATTTGAGTTTGGCTAGATGACGACGATTCAAAACGAAGCTGAATTGGAAGACCACCTCTCGCGTCCTAGTGACGCGGATGCGGAGGCCCTCTCTTCGCTAGAAGGCGACCTGCTCATTCTGGGTGCCGGCGGCAAGATGGGACCGAGCCTGGCCAAATTGGCGCGCCGGGCGGCCGATAAAGCGGGGGTGAAGAAGCGTGTGATCGCGGTCGCTCGCTACAGCAATGCCCGTTTGCCGTCGGAGTTTGCTTCGTGCGGCATTGAGGCCATCCCGGCTGACCTGTTGGAACCTGGCGAACTTGAGAAGTTGCCCAACATCCCTAATGTCATCTTCATGGCTGCGAAGAAATTTGGAACTTCTGGCGCCGAACACGAGACCTGGGT
The DNA here is from genome assembly GCA_963790645.1 of Terriglobia bacterium. Taxonomy (GTDB): domain Bacteria; phylum Acidobacteriota; class Terriglobia; order Terriglobales; family Acidobacteriaceae; genus JAIQFF01. Next base: position 262,926 of record CAWBPS010000026.1, read on the forward strand.
GATGAATACGTTCTTGCCGGGACTAGTGGCCAACCGTTTTCGTGACTCACGCATTGTGGCTTTCTCTACGGGAAATGTGTATCCACTTCGGGCGGCGAGCGAAGGCGGAGCCGATGAATTCACGCCAGTCGCTCCTGTCGGCGAGTATGCCCAGTCTGCACTCGGTCGTGAGCGCATGTTCGAATATGCGTCCGCGAAATGGGGAACGCCGGTCGCCATGCTTCGCCTGAATTACGCTATCGATTTGCGATACGGTGTTCTTCTAGACATTGGGCAGGCAGTTTACGAGCGCCGCCCAGTGGATCTGCGCATGCCTCTGGTTAATGTAGTCTGGCAAGGAGATGCGAACTCATGGTGCTTGCGGTCGTTTGCGCATTGCCAGTCACCTCCTTTTGTGCTGAACATCACCGGGCCGGAGACGTTGTCTGTTCGGGAGATCGCATTCGCATTCGGAAGGCATTTCGCAGTCGAACCGCAGTTTAGTTCTGAACCGGCGGCCTCCGCGCTGTTGAACAACGCGGCGAAAGCCCGGCAACTCTTCGGCGAAACGACTGTGAAGCCCGCGGAAATGATCGAGTGGACAGCGAATTGGATTAAGCAGGGCGGCGCAACGCTGGGTAAGCCGACCCATTTTCAGACGCGCGACGGAAAATTCTGATGCAACTTCGCGACAAGCTTTTCTCCGGCCTCGTGATGCCGGCGCATCCCCTTGCGCTGAATCAGGAACGCAAGCTCGACGAGCGACGCCAGCGCGCCCTGACCCGCTACTACATCGCGGCTGGCGCCGGCGGGATTGCCGTGGGCGTACATACAACGCAGTTTGCGATCCGCGATCCACAAGTCGGCTTGCTTAAACCAGTGCTGCGGATTGCTGCCGAGGAAACGGCCGGGAAAGACGTGGTAAGAATTGCCGGAGTCTGCGGCAAGCGAGATCAGGCAATTGGTGAAGCGATGCTTGCCGCCGAGTTAGGATATGGCGCTGCCCTGCTGAGCCTGGCCGACCTCAAACATGAAACCATTCCCAAGCTTCTGGAGCACGCACGGGAAATAGCTTCTGTGCTACCTATCATTGGTTTTTATCTGCAGCCATCGGTAGGCGGACGTGTTCTGCCTTTCGAATTCTGGCGGCAATTCGCGGAGATCGATAACGTCGTGGCCATCAAGATCGCGCCTTTCAACCGATACCAGACACTTGATGTGGTTCGTGCAGTTGTGCAATCCGGTCGCGGACAAGAGATCGCCCTCTATACAGGCAATGACGACAACATCCTCATCGATCTCCTCACCGAATTTGATTTGGGTGGCGAACGGCTTCGTATCGTTGGCGGATTGCTCGGCCATTGGGCGGTGTGGACTAAGACAGCGGTTGCGCATCTGGCAGTGGCGAAAAGCCAATCACAAACTGTTCCCGCCAAGCTGCTTACTCTTGCACAGCAAATTACCGATGCGAATTCCGCGTTCTTCGATCCGGCCCACCAATTTCACGGATGTATCGCGGGAATTAACGAAGTATTGCGGCGCCAAGGTTTGCTGGAGGGCCGATGGTGTTTGGATCCTCGCGAGGACCTTTCGGCCGGCCAATCGGAAGAGATCGACCGTGTTTACAGGCTTTACCCGCACCTGCCCGATGATGACTTTGTCAAGGAGCACGTCAATGAATGGCTTAGCTAAAACTTTGCTGGCTTTCCTCGTGTGCGCGGGAACGGCACTGGCTGGTGGCAAGCCGACAGTGAAGGCGGTTTTCGCTTCCGGGGATGTTCCTCTCAATACCGACGCATCTACCGCGTTCTGGCGCACGGCGGGCATTGCGTCCTTGGAGAAAGACACGCAAGGAAAAGACGTGCCCAATTTCCACGGCGAAGTCCTTATGCGCTGGACTAGGGACAATCTTTACTTTCTATTCATCTGTCCTTACGACGAACTTTATCTGAAGCCTGCACCAACCACCCGCCAGGAGACCAACGAACTGTGGAACTGGGATGTGGCCGAGGTCTTCATCAGCGCGAACTTCCGCGACATCAAACTCTACAAGGAATTCGAAGTCTCACCTCAAGGCGAGTGGGTCGACCTAGATATCGATCTACACAAGCCGCATCATGAGGTGGGATGGACTTGGAACTCCGGGTTTGAAAAGACCGCGCGCATCAATAGTGTCGCGCATCGCTGGTATACCGCGCTGAGAATTCCATTTTCAGCTATCGATCATCGTTCCGCCAAGGCGGGAAATACGTTTCGGATGAACTTGTTCCTCAGCGAGGGGCCTACTTCGAACCACCGCGAGGTCACCTGGCAACCGCCCATGAGCAGCACGTTTCACACCCCGGAGCGATTTGGGTTGCTGGAACTGGTCAAGGAAAAACAATGAGGCTTGGAGTCGTGCCGACCGCCGCGACTTATGGAGCCGTGCCGCTTTCTGACGAACTTAAAGCAGATGTGGTCGGTTTGTCTCAAGACGCGCTCTGAAGCTGCCTGGACAGTACGACGGATTCCGGCTCTTAGGGACGGCGCGGTAACGTCTGCCGCGATGGGAACCCCCTTCAACGTGTTCGGAAACTTCAAAAAAGCGGTGACATCTCCGTATCCAGGCAAGACGGTCATTGACGGCGAGATCGTGTGATGCCGCCTTGTGACCCTCGCGCTTAAGCGCGCCACTCACTGCTCGCGAACGACGGCGCGAAGGAGGACTCGCTGACTCAGACAGCCCTTTTGCAAAGTCCGAGTTGCACCATTTAAATTCGGTACTTTGCCAAAGAGAAGAATTTTCCGGAAACGCTTCGCCTGAACTCGTGGGCCGGTTGCCCGACCGCATTCCCAGGCACTCGCTGGTGGCGCGACTGTTTCACTGGATCATGGCTGTGTCAATGTTCAGATGTCCGGGATTACCAAGACGCTTGTAGGAAGCGACGAATGGCATTGCCAAAGGCTTAACTAAGTCAAGTCACTTTCGCCACATCGTCGGTTTGTGATCGCGTTGCATTCCCCGTTAAAGTCACTGAAACCGGACTGCGGATGTGCCGTTCAGAGAAAGGCCAGCAGATTGACGCCATTCAATCCCGAGCAGTCCGTTCTCTCCAGTCCGTTTTGCGGACGAAATTTTGCGAAATACGGGCATGTTTTGCGTTTTCGCGGCAAAAGTCGGGGCAGATTCTCTGCAGTTTAGACTTGCTGGCGGAGAGGGAGAGATTCGAACCCTCAGTACAACTCTCGGTCGGCTCGCCACTACCGAGAACACAGGGAAGTCAAGCCGGGTTCGCAAAGTCTTCGGTTTGTGATCGCCAACAATTCGCCCACCCAGGTTTGCAAAGTCGGACCTCTCCTTGGGTCCTGGAGAAAACGCGCGATAGAATGCCTTGTCGTTACTCAGCAGCCGTTTTCTCCGCTCGGGTTGTCAGAGAATATCGCAAAATACGGGCAATTTCTTCTGTTTCGTCAGCGATTCAGTGAGATTTCTCTGCGGCCGAGACTGAATGGTAGCGCTAACGGGAATCGAACCCGTGTTTGAAGATTGAGAATCTTCCGTCCTAACCCCTAGACGATAGCGCCCCGGAGAGCAGTCATTATAACAAAGCAAAGAGGCCAAGCCGTGTCCCGGACAGCGCCGGCCTCTGGCCGGCCCGAATAGGCGGGCGAGACGCCCGCCCAGACAGCCGGCGGGACGCCGGCGCTACGTTGTCGTCTGCCGGCAATCACCTTTCTCTTGACAATATTCCTCTCCCGGGGCTAATTTCTATTAGCGAATAAAAAGCGAATACGCAATTCGCAGCCTCGGCCAGCCGCCTCGGCGTTCCCTGAAATTTTTGAGGTTCTCATGGCTTCCCCACTCTTTTCCGCCCCAGCGGGCGGTGCTGTTGTCTTTGCTGCAAAAAAGGAGCCGGCGCTGGTTTTACAACACCTGGCGGCATCGCCCAAGCTGGCGGGCGTGACTGCGGCCTCGCGGCTGGAGGTGCGGCCTGCGCCGGAAATGGTTTCCTGCGGAATTCGCGAGATCGATGAGCTTGCCGGCGGGCTGCCACGGGGATGTCTGAGCGAAATTTGCGGGCCCGCTTCTTCCGGGCGCACCAGCGTATTGCTGGCCGCCCTGGCGGCAGCTACCCGGCGCCAGGAAGTCTGCGCCCTGGTGGACACCACGGACGCGCTCGATGCGGTCTCGGCCGCGGCTGCGGGAGTTGAGCTGGAGAAATTGCTGTGGATTCGCTGTGCGGGACCTCGGACCTCGGACTTCAGACCTCAGACTTCGGGCGCCGGACCTCAGACTTCGGCTTTCAGACCTCGGACTTCAGACCTCAGCCCCTCGAGCATAGGGGTAGAGTCCGAGATCAGGAGTCTGACGTCCGACGTCCGAGGTCCGACGCCCGACGCCCGCTCTCTTGAACAGGCACTGCGTGTCACCGATCTGCTCCTGCAAAGCGGAGGCTTTGGTCTGGTAGCCATTGATCTTGGCGATGTGCCGGACGCGGCGGCGCGGCGGATTCCGCTGGCTTCCTGGTTTCGCTTTCAGCGCGCCGTCGAACCCACCGCCACGGTACTACTGGTGGTGGCCCAGGCGCCCTGCGCTCCGCCTTGCACTTCCCTGCTGATCAGGCTGCAGGCGGAGAGGCAGTTTTCAGCTATCAGCTCTCAGTTATCAGTTAAAAGCGAACTTTCGCCGGTCCACACACAACTTCTGGATGGATTGCGCGTCGCAGGAGAGCTGTTGCGTTCGCGCCTGCAGCGAAAACCGGCGCAAGGCATCACTGCGGCGTTCGCCACTAAAGCGGTGCGGATAGCGTAGCTGGGCCACGTAGGGGCAGATGTTCTCATCTGCCCGGCGGAGCGAAGCTCCGCTAGTCTGGTGCATTGCAGAACCTGGTCGAGCTGCGCTCGACTGGACAGATGCGGACATCTGTCCCTACGTGGCCGGTTCCGCTGCGAGGGCGAGACGCCGGCGCTACGAATTTCTGACGACCGACGACCGATGACTGACGACCAAAATGACTGCCTTTGCCTGCATCTACGTTCCTGATTTTCCGGTCGAGGCCCTGCTGCGCGCCGAACCCACCTTGCGTTCACAAGCTTTGGCCGTGCTGGAAGGCAAAGCACCGCTGCAAACGGTTTTTGCTTTAAATGAAAAAGCCCGCCACGCTGGAGTTTCAGCGGGAATGACGAAAATTCAGGTGGAAGCCTGTCCTGATCTTGTACTGCGTCCACGATCTTTATTACAGGAGGAGGCCGCTCACGCTGCCTTGCTCGATTGCGCCCAGTCATTTTCACCGCGAGTGCAAGATGCGGGTCGTGACACTGTGCTTCTCGACCTCGCCGGCCTGGAGCCTCTTTTCGGCCCGCTGCCGAAAATCGCGCGGGATGTGGCGCGCCGTGCTTCCGACCTGGGCCTCGAAACCAACGTTGCCGTGGCCTCCAATCCGGACACCGCCGTGCTCGCCGCTCTCGGCTTTTCCGGGGTGGTCGTAATTCCCCTGGGAAGAGAAGCCGAACAGTTGGGCAACCTTCCCCTGGAAGTGTTGTTTACCGGAGGTCACGATCTCCAGACTCTGGACGTGCTCGAGCGCTGGGGCATCCGAAATCTTCGCGCTCTGGCCGCGTTGCCTGAAATCTCCCTGAGCGAGCGCCTGGGGCAGGAAGGCATTCGCCTGCAACAACTGGCGCGCGGCTGCAGTTCGCGTTCGCTGGTTTCAATCGAGCCGCCGCTGATCTTCGAAGAGGCGATCGAACTGGAATATCCCCTGGTGCTGCTCGAACCGCTGGCGTTTCTGCTGGGCCGTTTGCTGGATCAGCTATGCGCCCGCCTGGGCGCGCGGGCTTTAGCAACCCAGGAATTACATCTGGATCTGACCCTGGAATGCAGCCCCGCTGACCACGTGGGGACGGGCGCCCCCGCCCGTCCTGGTCGAGCGCAAGCTCGACAAAGTTTCCACCGCACGCTGCGCCTGCCCGTCCCCCTGCTGGACCCTAAAGTTTTCCTCAAGCTGCTGCAACTTGATTTGCATGCGCACCCGCCCGGGGCTCCCATCGTGAAGGTTCACTTGTCGGCGGAACCGGTACGGCCGCGGGCAGCACAGAGTGGATTGTTCCTGCCTCCTTCTCCGGAGCCGGAAAAACTCGAGCTCACGCTGGCAAGGATTGCGGGAATCGTTGGCCAAAATAAGGTGGGATCGCTGCAATTGCTGGACACGCACCGTCCCGAAGCATTCCGCATGCAGCATTTTGCCCCGGGTCAGGGCCAGGAGCAGGCTCGCGGGTCCAAGACATCCGGGGAGTCTCAAAGACCAAACGAAGCCGCAGTCACCGCCATGCGCATCTTCCGTCCGCCCCTGCGCGCCACCGTAACCCTGCACGAAGGCCGGCCGGCGCGCATCGCTTGTCCCCGGCGCAAGGTGATCTGTGGGGAAATCCTCTGGGCCGCGGGTCCCTGGCGCACTTCCGGAGACTGGTGGGAGCAGGAAGGATGGGCCCGCGACGAATGGGACATCGCGTTACAGGAGGCCGCCGGCATCACGCTCTATCGCCTGGTCCGGGATTTGCTCAACGGGCAGTGGCAGGTGGAGGGATGCTATGACTGAGGGGCCGGACGTCTGACTTCGGACGTTGTTTTCCCGGCATAGACCTTAAAGATTTTACGCCCAATATGCGCCCGAGGTCTGCCGTCCGAGGTCTGACGTCTATAGGGTCTTCACTGTATTTTCGGGCCTGTTAACTGTGCATAACCTGTTCAAACTGTGTTATTTGCAGCTATTTTGTGATTACGCCGCAAGCTATACGATCGCCCGCGTTTCCAGCTGGATCGGACTTCATATCGTCCGCCTTGGCATGAATCACCAGCGCCGTTCCGCCGTTGCTGAATAAGGAGTGGCTGTCGTCGCCCAGACTCACGTCCTTGTTGACCACCTTAAACTTGGCTTTGCCCTTGGCGTCAACGGTGAAATTGTTCATGTCACCGGCGTGGTGGCCTTCGGGATTCTCCAGGCCGTGCTTCTTTCCCTCAGGATTAAAGTGCGGGCCGGCCGACTTGAAGTCCGGCGCGTCGCACTGCGCCTTCTGATGGAAGTGCAGGGCGTGCACCCCGGGCGGAAGGTCATGAAGCTTGAGTTCCATGGACACGCCCGACGATGCTCCCTTGCTCGATAGTACCGCCGTTCCTACGCTTTTGCCCTGCGCATCTTTCAGTTCGACCGTGGTCTTGGCCGCGGCTGCGATCGACAGGGCAAGAAACAAACACAGAGCAATGGCAGAAGAAATTGATCCGTTTTTCATGACCACATTATAGCGCGCATCTTTAACCGCCACGAACCACGTGGGGCCGGGCGCCCCCGCCCGTCCTGGCGGAGCGAAGCTCCGCGAGATTTGACTCGAGTGCAAAAAGCTTGTCGAGCTTGCGCTCGACCAGGACGGGCGGGGCGCCCGTCCCCACGTGGTTCGTGCTGCTACCGCATCGAGACATAGAAGGCGTTGTTCCCGGAGCGCAAATCTTTGCCGTAGGAAAAAGCCACTCCGACTCCGAAGACGCGCACTGTCGCCTGTGCCCCCAGGTCCCACAACCACTTCTGTGAACCCAATCCAGCCGAAGCATCGGTGATCTTTCCCGTATCCAGAAATGGTCCCAGCTTTACGGTAAAGATTCCGTTGCGATACACGTTTTTGTCGGCCTCCCAGTTCGACAGGAAATAATTTCGGCCCAGCGGGGCGCTGCCCTTTCTGCCGTCACGGGTTCCGATGTGTCCGCGCATCTCCAGATCGTTGTCGCGCTCGAGGCCCAGCATGAAGAGTTCGTCGAAGGGAACTTCTCCGAACGTTTTGCCCGCTCTGATCCGGTGCTGCATTTCATAGTCGTCGCCCTGCGATTGCGGAAGCCAGTGCAGCCGGAGTGAGCCCTGCAGCTTCTCGAACGAGTGGGAGGGTTGCGACCAGATGCGCCCCAACTGTGACGACACGCCACCCTCAAGGGTCAATCGCCGCTCCGGCAACCGCCAGAGCCCGGCGTTTAATTGCGTGATTTGCTTGAGCTGGTACCCCTTGGCCAGCAGGCTGGGAGTCAAAGCTGTTCCCGGAGTCACGCTGCGGAAATCGCGATGCGAAATTTCCGCCCCGGCGGACCACTGCCAGCGTCCGCTTTCGAAAGCAGCGAAGTCCACACCCACAGCTTCCCGCCGCATGTTGAAACTTTCCAGCACCGGCGCCGGGCCCTGAAACGAATTTCTGATGTCCCAGTTTTCACTGCGCAGATCGGCCGATAATGCGTAACGAAATTTAGGATTGGCCTGGAATGGGCTTGAGAGTCGCGCCCGCAACCGGCGTTTCTCCGCGTCCCAGCGACACATAGAGACGAAGTTGATGGCCTGATGGCGCAGGTTGTAAATCTCCGGAGTGATGCTTTGAAACGGCAGGCCCCGGAACAGCAGAAACAGTTTTTCCAGGGCGCCCTGACCCCATCCGTCGCGCTCGCGGTTGCGGAAAAGAACGTCAAACTTACCGTCGTCGCGCGCCTGCAAATCAAATTGGTAGCGGGAGAATATTTCCAGTCCATCGAGACGGGCTTCGGTAGTCAGCAGATCGGGCAGCCGCAGAACGCTGGCCGGCGCGAAAACCATGGCGCGATCGTGCAGAGCGGCATTCACTTCCGGCGTAGGCTGGCTTCGTACCTCAACAACTTGCGGCTTGCCAACCCGGTTCCAGTACTTCAGTGCAGCCGCGATGTTCCCCTGCAGAAAATAGACAGTGCCCAGAAAATCGTTGCCGTACGCATCAGTAGGGTCGAGACGCAAGGCGCGCCGCAGGTGGCGCGCCGCAACCGGATACCGTTTCTGCTTGAACGCCACCCCCGCCAACTCCAACGGAAACCGCTTGTCGCCCGACTGGAGCCCCGCACCGGCGGCAAAAGCACGCTGGGCGTCTTCCCATCGACCTTCCTGCGCCAGTGCCGTGCCGTAATAGAAATCGAGATCAGCCGAAGGAGAGCGCGCTGACTCGGCGAGGGTTATCACTTCCTGCCAATGCTGCTGTGCGGTCAACTCCCGGAGGCGTTCGAGCAAAGCGCGGTCCGAGGTTTGCGCGACCGCTTGGGCGGCAAAGCTCAAAAAGAAAAGAACAACAAAGGCCGGGATCAGCGTGATTGGTTTTGAGGCAGTGCCAGCAGCGTCCATTTTCCGGCCGCGCTCCATTCCTGTTCGAAGCTCGACCGGTCCTGTTGCAGGAGCTTGCGCTGAGCCGGGTCGTTGACCATCACAGTTTCTGCTCCCACTCCGGTTACCACCACATAATGCAGCGTGCCGCCGCCCGCGGGCTTCACGGCAACGATCAAGGGGCGTCCCTTGGCGAGATGCTGTTGGAGGTCTTCCCACTCTCCGCGAATTGTAAACGTGCGGAAGCCCTGCTCACGGAAGTAGCGCTCCATGTCGGAAGCGTATATACCGTGGGCTTTGGCCGAGTAGAGTGCCCGCTGAATCTGGGTCGCATCGGAGGCGCGGTTTGGCGACTGACCCTGCTGCGCCTGCCAGTATTGCATCACCATGGCAATGCTGGCCGCTCCGCAGCCATCTTTTTCCTGCTTTACGAAAGGGACATCCAGCCAGACGCCCGGAAGGTCCGCGGCTGGCAGTATGCCGCAGACCCCGAGCAGCAGAAGCCCGACCCTGACCGCGCGGCCAAACATCCTGGAGAACCTAGTGCACCGCAACAATGATCAGAATGAGAACGGCCACAGCCACCAGAATAATGATCAGGTCGCGATCACTCAACGTACCGGCGGCGAAATCAGCCTGCGCCTTCTGGGTCCGTTGGGCCAGTTGCGCGAGTTCCGCATCGTCCAGCGTGGAAACGGCGTTCTTCACCTGCTCCGGGTTCATGTGCGCGGAGCGCAATGCCGTCTCAGCCTTCTCGGAAGAGAAGAATTGCCTTACCTGTTCCACATTGTGCTGGCGCAGGCTGGAGGCTTGCACCGCGGCCCGCTGCAGGTCCGCAGGGCTCACTAGGTGTGCCGCCCCTTCTGCCAGCAGGCTCTGGGGAAGAACGAAAATCATAGCCAGCAGGAAAGCCGTTGCCACTCTGGATAACTGCTTCAGATCAAAATGCATGCCTTCGAACCTCCACTAAAATTCTGTTTGTAGTCTGACTGCGCGGACGAAGCTTGCGTCCCTGCAGATTGCTTCTCGGCAGCCTGCAAAAATAGTACACGCACAAACTCTGATGCGGAGGCCATTCAGCGGGTTTGTCCGCAGGGTAACAAGATCGATAAACAAGGCGAGGGCGTTCGCTCCTACAGATTTTCTACCGCTTTCTGCAACTCGGCGGCAATCCACTCCGGAGCGCTCCCGCGCGGGAACCGCACCGGCACCCCGATTTTCACCTGTATCTCCCCCGGCAGCGCAAATTTCTTCTTCGCTTTTTTCAATTCGAAGAGACCGTCGATCCGAATCGGGACGACCGGTATCGCCAGATTATTTGCCAGTAATCCCACGCCCGCGCGGAAGGGACGCATTTTTCCGTCCGTGGTGTGGCGTCCTTCGGGAAAGACCAGAATGCTGTAACCCCGATCCACGGACTCTCCAGCGAAAGCGAAGCTCTCGCGAAATCCAGCTTCCCGGGGCAGGGGAAACAGGTTGAGCAGCGAGACTCCCAGGACCCACTGCACCCGGCCATAGACTCTGCCCGGAAAACTTCGCCCGCTGGGCGGAGTGCGCAGCGCCTCCAGCGCTTCCCCTCCTGTAGCCGTAGCCAGCCGATGCCGGAAGCGGGCGGGAAGCGCAGTTTGCAAAAAACCAACATCCACGTCGTCGATGTGATTGCAGACGACCAGCACCGGCCCGCGAAGCCCGCACAGATTTTCCCGCCCGCTGATGCGCGGCCATCCCAACAGAAATACCGCTGGGCGTAAAAGCAGATAGTGAGTGACCAGCCGCACCCAGGTCGTAGGCCACTGCTGCGTCCATGCCGGATAGTGATAGGAGGGGCGCGGCGGAAGCTTGCCGTGCAGCACGCGCTCCAGGTCGCCCACTGTTTTCATCGCGGCGAACCGGGTCTCGCTTAAATCCACCTGGTAGCGATCTTCGAGCGCGCCCAGCAATTCCACACGGTCGAGGGAACTCAGATTCAATCCGGCTTCGAGATTAGCTTCGTGATCCAACTCCACCGTGGCTTTCCCTTGCACCCGCGCAATCAGTTCGGCCAACGGACTTAATCCGGTCGGTCCAGCCGGCGCCGCTCCCAATCCCGCCTGCACGACTTTCAAGATCGCTCCGGTTCGCGGCTTCTGCGTGGAGGTGCGCGGGAAGTCGTCTTCCGGCCACAGAAACCAGTTCCGCATGCGCTGGTACTCGGCCAGAGTTTCGTTGGCGCGCCTTACCACCGCTTCAGGATCGGCCTTGCCATCACGCATGATCACGACCGCGCACGGCTCGGCGTTTCCGTCTCGCGGCAGCGCGATTACCGCACAGTCCTTTACTTCAGATTGGCGGCGCAGGGCAGCCTCGAGGTCCTCGGGATAAATATTCATCCCTGCCGCGGTGACGATCACATCCTTCTTGCGGCCCTTGAAATACAGATTGCCTTCGGCATCGAGCGCGCCGATGTCGCCGGTGCCGTACCAGCCTTGTTCCGACGTCATGGGCTGCAGTTCATGCCCGGTCCAGTATCCGGCGGCTACGCCGCTGCCGCGGACCAGGATTTCTCCGTCCGGGGCCAGTTTGACTTCGCGCCCCGCCAGTACTTTCCCGATCGATCCCTTGCCTAGTCGAAAGGGATGATTCACGCTCACGATGGATGTGGTCTCGGTCAGCCCGTAGCCCTGGATGGCGGCGTATCCCAGGCGTCCCCAGAACTCTTCGGTCACGCGGTCGAGTGCAGCACCGCCGGAAATGAACGCCCAGAACTTCCATCCGAACTGGCGGTGCACCCGCCGGAATACCCACCAGCGATGGAGGAAATGCTTCCCTTCCGCCACTTGAAAGCGTCGCTGAAAATCCTGCAGACGACCTTCGTCCTCGAGATTCCGCTCAATCTTTTCTTTCAGCGATTGCAGCATACGAGGTACCGCCACCAGCACTGACACGCCCTCGCGGCGGATAGTGCGAATGACCTCGCCCGGCTTCAGCGCATCCTGGAAGATCACCGTGCCCCCGAGGAGTTGCGGCAGAAATATTCCCAGGAATTGACCAAACACGTGACTCAAGGGCAGCAGATTCAGGAAGCGAACGGGATGCACCCAGCGCTCGTACTTCAGATATCTCTGGATTTCGGTTTCGAGGGGGGCGATATTGCCCAGCACGTTGCCGTGCGTGATCACCACGCCTTTTGGTTCAGAGGTCGTTCCGGAGGTAAAAATGATTTCCAGAACATCCGCGGGCCCAAGTGATGCCGCGTCGTATGGCGCAGAGGAGTGAGCTGACAATGCATCAGGCAAGTCTTCAAAAATCAAAAAAGGGATTAAGGGCAGAACATGCTTGCGGGAACACACCATCAGCCTTCCATCCACCTGCTGATAAACGCGCTGGGCAAAGTCGGCGGCGCCGGCATCGTCGATAGGGACAACGATCACGCCACGCAGGGCGCAACCAAAAAACGCCGCCACCCACTCAGCCGAGTTCGGCCCCCACAGCAGGACGCGCTCGCCTTTACCTATTCCACGTTCTTCCAGTTCGCGGGCAAAGCGGAAAGCAGTTTCGGCCACTTGCCGATAGGTCCAGCGCACGGTACGGTATCCGCGAAGCTGAACATAGGCGCACTCCCGCCCTCGTCGCAGAAAACTTTCGAGGTATTCGACCACGGAGCGGCGCTCCATACCTGGGATGGTATCGCTTTCCGGTGTCATCCTGAGCGGAGGGACTGCTTCGCGCAGCGAAGCAGCCACGCAGTCGAAGGACCCCTATACTCGGCAAAACGCATGTGGCCAGCGCTTCTGCGCCCGCGCGAACGCAACCCGGCAGCGTCGTAGCCAAAGGGGTCCTTCGACTCCGCATGCACTTCGCTTCGCGAAGTGCACGCTGCGCTCAGGATGACAAGGAGGATATTTCGACTAGGCTGACATGCGCCGCGCATTTTTCGGACAGAAGTTTGACAACAGATTAAGAAACTCCGCTAGAAACGGCGCGGTGGGCTGATTGCGCAGGGTCACCGCGTACCATTGCCGCTTGAATCCGCGACCGTTCAACGGCCGGATGGCAACCTTGCCCGCTTCCACGGCAGGCGCCACCGCCCAGCGCGCCAGGAACCCGATTCCGGTCCCCGCGCTGGACAACTCAACGATCGCTTCTGTGAGCGGGACTTCGATCACCCGCTGCGCCTCCACGCCGGCCGGCTTCAGCAGTTTGTTAATCAGCGTGCTCTCTTCCCGGGGAGGGTAGATCAGAATCGTTTCCGTCTCCAGGTCCCGGGGCCGCACCAGGCTGGCAGACGCAAGGCGGTGCTTCGGGGACATCACCAGAACCAGTTCGTCTTCGAACATGGGCGTGATCCGGAGACTCTTGTTGCGCGGCGGACAACTGATAATCGCGACGTCCAGTTTGCCCTCAAGCAACGCCGCCGCTGGATTCGAAGTGGCGCTGGCGACGATGTTCACTTCGACTTTCGAAAACTTGCCGTGAAACTTCTGCAGCACCGGCGGCAGCCAGTGATAGCAGGTATAGCATTCCGTGCTCAGGCGGACCTCACCCCGCGCGCCGCCATTGAGCCCCTCGATCTGGACCTCGGTATCGCTGAGTTCACTCAGCACCCGGCGCGCACATGCAATCAGCCGTTCGCCAGCAGGAGTGAGGACCATCTTTCTTCCCAGGCGGAGAAACAGGGCGGTGCCCAGTTTTTCTTCCGCATCGCGCAACTGGTGACTGAGGGCGGATTGGGTGAGATGAAGGCGTTTTCCCGCCTCGGTGACGCTGCCCTCTTCGGCCACGGTCACCAGCAATTTCAGGTGCCGGACTTCAAGTTTGGGACTCATTTTCCGTATGAGTGTAGTTCATCGATTGGATGAAAACAAACAATAAATCTCATAGGTACTACGCCCCGTCCAATTGCTCACGGGGACCGAAAAAGGTTTGACGGCAAGAAGCGGATAGCCAGCAGATCCAGTGTGCCGCAGACTCGGCTTCGACCTCAACCGGATCCGCGCGAAACGCAGTGATCACGAACTAGACAAACAAGGGGAGGGTGTTATGAAAAACCTGGTTGGACGCATCGTTACTTCACTTCTTCTGAGCATTCTGGCGCTGGGCTCGGCCGCCCAGGGCCAGCACAGCGAGCAGATCATTCAGGCCAACATCCCGTTCGACTTTGCGGTGGGCAGCCGGTTTTTCCCGGCGGGACACTACTCGCTGGTGCGCAGCCAGCCCTGGCAACTTGAACTGCGAGATTCCGGAGGCCGCGTACTGCTGAACCTCCTGACCCAGTCTGTGCAAACGTCAACTGCGCCAGACCGGCCCAAGCTCGTGTTTGAGAGCGAGGGCCGCGGTCACGTCCTGACTCAGGTCTGGCAGGAGAACCAGGCCATCGGACAGCAAATTTTACAGTCAAAGTGGGGGAATGATGCTGTCCGGAAGCGCTCCAGAGACGTCCAAACTGCAAAGGCCGGCAATCCACGCTAGACCCCTGACAAGGCGCCGCCCGGGAGGGCCCAATGGAAATCAGTACGAATGGAAGCAACGGACAAGCGCAGGCTCCTGATCCGCACCTGCAGGAAGTCATCCGCTCCGCGGAACGGGAGCTTCACGAACTGCTCGAGCGGCGGGCGGAACTTATGAAGCGCATCGGCACTATCAAGCAGACCCTGGCCGGGTTGGCGAATATTTTCGGCGACGGCGTGTTGAGCGACCAGTTGCTCAGCTTCCTCGATCGCAAATCGGCCAGCCGCCAGCCGGGTTTCACACGCGCCTGTCGAGTCGTCCTCATGGACGCAAACAGACCTCTCGGCGCCCGGCTGGTCTGCCAGGCGCTGCAACAGAAGTTTCCGGAGGTGCTGGAACGCCACAAAGATCCGATCGCGTCGGTGACGACGGTATTGAACCGGCTGGCGGACTACGGCGAAGCCCGCTGCTCGCTGGACCCGGGCGGGCGCCGGGTCTGGAAGTGGATTGCGGAACCCGGGAACGGCGTGAGCTTGCTAGGGGGAGACACCGAGTTTTTGTCGCAGCCACAAGCAGGAAAGCAGTAACAGGCGGCACGAACTGTGTGGGACCGGGTCTCTGACCCGGTCAGGCCGAGCGAAGCTCGGCTAGGTGTTTTTGTTGGTGGCGGGCCTCAAGCGGTGGCGGGCCTCAAGTGATGGTTGGCCCCGGCGGACTACCGAGCTGCGCTCGGCCTGGCCGGGTCGAAGACCCGGCCCCACACTATCTTCTTGGCCGGCCCGCTTTACTCTCGTCCCACTCCCAGCGCGTCGGCTACGCGGTTGATGTAGTTGAACCAGGAGGCGATCAACGTGATCTGCAGAATCGCCTTGTCTTCGAAGCCGGCCGAGCGCAAACGCTCATGATCGTCTTTCCAGATGTTCGTTGCGTCTTTTGTAATTTTTACTACGTAGTCGAGCATGACCCGCTCCTGCGCGCTGATGGGAGCGGTGGTGTAGTCCTTTTCCAGCGCATCGACGAGAGCTGTGTCCAACGTGACCCGACGCAGAAACTCTGCGTGTGAGTCAATTCAATAAACGCACCGATTGGTGACCGAAACCACCGTGGTGATCATCTCGTGTTCGCGGCGGGAGAGCGGCAGGTCGGGCGACATCAGCACCCCGAAAGTGGCAAAGGCGTGGTAGAGGGCCTCGGGAATCAGGCTGTGGGATTCGGTGATCATCGCCCCGCCGCCCTCCGTGGGATGCACCGGGGTGGCGTACTCCTTTGGATAGAGCGACTTCTGGCCTTCCATTGCCTGGCGCAGCTTTTCGTCGCCCTGGGAGACCGGAATAGTGCGAATCCAGGTCATAAAAAGGGCTTGCCTTTCATGGGTATTCCCGCCGTAAAATGCCGCGGTCGAGTTTGAGGCTATACCGAACGCGAGCGAAGTGCCAATACTAGAAATCCGTTATTCAGGGCTCAGCGCGACAGGTTCGTTCTCGGCTTCTACCGCGGGAGGATGGCTCGATGAGCATCGTGGTATGGCAAGTTCTCCGCAAGCTTCCCAAGCCCCTGATCCTGGTATTGTCTTTATTTCTGCTGGCGGCCATCGCACGTGCTTGAGGCAGGGGCGGACTTTTGAGGGCGTCAGATCAGCCCGTCTTTTACCCGGCGCAGAAAATCTTCCGCATCCGCCTGGGCCCTTTTTGCAGCGTTGGGATCGTTGCGGTTCTCGAAGGTAATTTCCTGCAGAGTAATCTGGGCGGCGTCTTTGGGTTTGAATCCGCGGGTGACCAGCTTTCTGGCCCGCGCCGCAAAACTCTCAGAGTCAACCAGCACCGCCGGTTCGCCGTGCACCGAGCAATCGTGGTCCTGGAACTTGCTCGCCGCCAGCCGGTCATAGGCGCTCTTGGCTTCCTGATCAGTCAGCATCGCCGGCACCGGAAAGGTCCAGCCGCACTGGGAACACGCCCATCCAGTCAGGCGTTGGTGCGACACCCATGTAAGCCATCTGCCCATGGTTCTCCCTCATTTGCCGCAGGGGGTAAAGAATGCCTGGGCCCGAAATCACGTTCTTTACTTCCTGGATAGGAACGCGGCGAATGTAGCGAAGCGAGGTTTTCCCAACCCAGCGTGCCCCCCCGGGACGCTGAATGTTGCTGGAGATGATCTTACAAGAACAAGTCTGCCGGTTGTAGTGACGGCTTAGGGAACCCGCGAAAATGGAGGACGGGCGTCCCGCCCGTCGCTTTCTGCAGATTGCTCATGCAGCAGCTCATGCGGCATCGGTTACTCCCGTGTCCCGCCACAACCAACGATACTCCAGTGGATTCTTTGCGAGGCCGGCTCCCACTGGGTTCCCCAAAATGTAGTCAACCTTGTCCCCAACGCTCTCTTCGCGACGAAGGGCCCGGTCGAATGACTCCTCCTCCCAAACCTTCCCTTTTCGTCCCAGGGCCTTATTGATCCTGTGTGCGGACGCACCCTTTATCGCCTGCATGATCTCTGCAATGCTGACCACACCATTCTCGCCATATTTCGGCGTGAGCACGATGTGCACGTGATCAGGCATCACCACCACGGCATGCAATGCGAACTTTCTGCCGTTCCCCGCCAGGCATGTGTCAATGACGATCTGGCGCACTGATTCCGGCAGAATCCAGCGGTAGTGCGTGGAAAAAGTTATGAAGAAGGCTTTGAAATCGGGCTGATAGTGCGGAAGCTTGCGGCGGTACTCATATTTGCGCTGCATTCTGGATCACTAACACGACGCACCACACTGCGCCAGTGCACTTTGGAAGACTTTCGTGAGGATTTCCCAAATGCGGTCAGGATTGGACTGCTCACCGGCAGAGGGCGCGTAATTCTGTCTGGATCAAGGTCACTCCTGACGGGCGGGACGCCCGTCCTCCATCCTCTGGGGTGGTTCCGGACGTAACTCGGTCGTACACTCCCTTTCGGTAACCCTTAGTAACCATACGATTCTGGGTAACCCGTCTTACAATGACCCTTGTCCGAAAGACCATCCCTCGTATGATCGGCAGACATGGCCGGTCGGATGGCCAACCCGTCGGTGAACCTTCTCACGGAGATGTTTTCTGGCGGGAAATAAACCGGGAGCTGGAGTCAGCAATCTTATGGCGTTCGGTTTTGGCTTCAACAAACAGAAAGCTCTCAGCGCTGCGGAGAAGTTCGTCCAGCAGGGCAAGCTGCAAAATGCCATTGCTGAGTACGAAAAAGTTCTCAAAGCCGACCCCAAGGAACTCACCGTCTCCAACACCATCGGAGACCTTTACGCCCGCTTGGGGCAGAGCGATAAGGCGGTCGAATCCTTCAAGAGCGTAGGCGACGCCTATGCCGCGCAGGGCTTCACCGTCAAAGCCATCGCCATGTACAAGAAGCTCACCAAGCTGAAACCCACCCTGGAGAGCGTACTGCGACTGGCCGAGCTCTATACCCAACAGGGACTTTTCAACGATGCCCGGGCGCAATACCTGCAGGTAGCGGAAGAATTTCTGCGCTCCGGCGAACTGGAACAGGCAGTGCGGATTTTCCAGAAGACCCTGGAAATGGATCCGGAAAACGTCGCCATGCGTACCCGGCTGGCCGAGGTTTACGTCCGGCTCAATAAGAAAACGGAAGCCTGGCAGCTTTTCGCCGCCGCTGCCGACAGCCTGCGTGGACGCGGCCAACTCGGGCCCGCGGAAGAGATCCTGAACCGCATGCTGACTCTGGATCCCAGCAACAGTCATGCTCTGCTGCTGCGCGGCCGCAACGCTTTCGATTCCGGCGACTTGCCGGCGGCAATCAAGAGCCTGGAGAAGGTGGCCGACCTCGACAGCCATCCCGACGGGCTGCGCGCTCTCATGCAGGCCTACCTGCAAAGCGGACGCTTGCCGGAAGCAGGCGCACTGGCGGCCAAACTTTGCACCGTCCACAACGACACGGGAGCGATCACCACTTACGCCGACGCGCTCATGGCCGCGGGACAGTTTGCTGACGTTCTGCAGGTTTACCAGCAGTATTGTGATCGGCTCGTAGCCACGGACTCAGGCAAGGTGCTGGAAGGCCTGCATTCGCTGATCGGGCATATGCGGGAAAATGCGCCTGCCCTGGAAGTTCTGCTCGATCTTTCGCAGAAGGCCGGCGACACCACTCACGTTACTGAACTCTACGAGCTGCTGGCACATGCATCGGTGCAGTCCGGAAATCTGGAAAAAGCTCGCGACTATTATTTGAAGCTGACCCAACTGGAGCCTCAGAACCAGCTGCACACGCGCAACTATGAGCAGGTGGTGGCCAAACAGGGCGGAGGCGCATCGGGCTCGCGGCTCATCACTCCGGAAGAGGGCGCGGTTCTGGTGGAAGAACTCGAAGCCACCGCTCCGTTTATCGATCAGCGTTACGCCGACGACGTCGCCCTGGCGGTGCGGGCCGCGCTGACCGACGCCGAACTGTTCGTCTCTTACAATATGCCGGCCAAGGCCCTGGGACCTCTGATGTCCGCCTTGCCCAAGGCCCCGCGCGACCTGCGCCTCAACCAGCGCCTGGCCGCATTGCATACCCGCGCCGGCCGCTTCAGCGAAGCCGCGGTCTGCTGCCGCAATCTGGAACAGCTCTATCACGATGCCGGACACCCGGATGAAGCCAGCCGCTATAGCGATCTGGCCGGTAAGTACGAGGAACGCACTTCCGCCAAGTCGCACAAAGAGAGCGACGCGACGGCTGCGATGCCGTTTGCGCCCGCGACCATGGCTACGCCCGACATCGATCATTTCGACACGGGTGAGGCTGCGGAAGCTCCCGCCTCTTCCGATCCCGCACCTTTGTCCTCCGGACTCTTTTTTCACCAGACGGGCTCGCCTGCTGCACCCGCATCGAGCGAATTTGAGGTCCGTTCTGAAGCGCCTGCCCCGGAGAGTGAAATTGACATTTCCGCGGAGTGGGATGGCGAGGTGACTGAGGAGCCGACGCCGGCTGCCTTCGCCGAAAGTTCAGAAGCTTCTGACGCGGACGCCGACCATGCCCGGTCCGAGACCATCACGGAAACGATTGAAGAGCTGCGTTTCTATCTCGCGCACTCCATGGTCGAACAAGCCCGGCTGGTCTTTGCCAAGCTGGAAAGATTGAAGCCCGGCGCGGACAAACTGGCGGCAGTGCAGCAGGAGATTGAGGTCGCCGAGGCTCAAACCAGTTCGAAACCGCCTGAAGTAGTCGAAGAGTTTTCCGTGGACGAGGCCGATGAAATTCCGGCCGCGCAGCACGAGGATTTCAAGGTCCCGGTCCGCCCGATTGCTCCGGCCCCGGCACCAGCTATGACGGAATATGCCCAGGCCAGCCCGCAAGCCGAGCCCGCCGGCGTATTGGGCGAATTCGTGTCCGACCTGGAAGCCTCTTTGGGCGACAGTTTCCTGCCGCCTCCGCCCGCGGCGCCCGCTCCGCATGAACAACCTGCGCTGGCGCGCGAGTCGCGGACAGCAACTCCCGGCCACATCGCTGCCGCAGCAGCGCCGGCTCCGGCCAAGGAAAGTCCAGCTCCGGCTGCCACTCCGGCTCCCACTTTCACCTATCAGCCGACCAAGAAGCGGACCCTCGCTCCTGAAGTCGCAGCGGCAACGCCGCAGGCGGCTGCCGCCAGCGTTGACCTGGCCGATATGTTCGGCGAGCTGAAGCACGAACTGGAAGACGACTCCGCCAGTGCCCAGGAAGATCCTGAGACTCATTACAACCTCGGCGTCGCCTTCCGCGAAATGGGACTGCTGGATGAAGCCATCGGGGAACTGCAGAAGGTGTGCCAGGCGGTGGATCGCGGCCACATCTTCCCGCAACTGATGCAGACTTACACCTGGCTGGCCCAGTGTTTCCTCGATAAGGGCGTGGCCGAGGCGGCGATCCGCTGGTATGAAAAGGCCCTCAAGCTGCCCCTTATTGACGAAGAGACCCGCACCGCCCTGAATTATGAATTGGCCTCCTCCTACGAAGCTGCCGGCAACAAGACCGCAGCCCTGAACTATTTCACGGAGGTTTACGGCACCAATATCGACTATCGCGATGTAGGCGAGCGCATCAAAGCTCTGAAGTCGTAGAATGACGGAATGGGTTTCCTTCTATGCTTGGGAGCCGGGGACGCGAGAGAGCACCAGCCGGTCGCTTTCACGGTCGCATTCACGAACCATGGGAGCGCGATGTGACCGCAAGTCCGGATTCTTCCATCAACAAAGTTCCTTCCGAGTCCCTGCCTGACGAAGCGCTTGCTGGACGCGGCCTGGCAGGCCCGTCCGGCAATGGCGCCGACCTTCACCGGACCGGCTTTCAACTCTGGCTGCACCGGGTTCTGGTGCTGTTGTTCGTTTTCTTCTGTGCCAGCGTGGGCGTGCTGCTGGTCATCCTGCCCTGGCGGCCGGAATGGACGGACAACTACTTCCTGCTGGCTTCTCCCGGCTTGCGGGCTTTCGTTTCCAACGGTTTTGTTCGCGGCCTGTGCAGCGGCCTGGGACTGCTCGATATCTGGATCGGATTCTGGGAGGCAGTTCACTTCCACGACGAAACCCGGCCCTGACAGAAAGACAAGCTCAACATGAGTGACGGCAAACTCAAGTCCGCGCCCCTGGCGTACGAGAACGAATCCTTCCTCAATAGCCCGGACGGGCGTGTCCTGCGCATCCTCTCTGAATACATGGAGCCGCTCTCCCGCTTCCGGCGGGAACAGATCCAGGACACGGTCGTCTTCTTCGGCTCCGCGCGCTTTCACAGCCGCTCGGACGCCGACCACAATCTCACCGAACTCGAAAAGGGACCGGCAGGGCAGCAGACTGCGGAACGGAAAAAAGCGCTGGCTTCGGTGGACATGGCGCGCTATTACGAGGACGCGCGCAAGCTGGCTTTCCTGCTGACGCAGTGGTCAGCCCAGATTCCCGCCCGCAGGCGGCGCTTTGTCGTAACCACGGGCGGTGGACCCGGCATCATGGAAGCCGCCAACCTGGGCGCTCAGGAAGCAGGCGGAAAAACCATCGGGCTGAACATCAACCTGCCGTTTGAACAGAATCCCAACCCGTACATCACGCCGTCGCTCAATTTTGAGTTCCACTATTTTTTCATGCGCAAGTTCTGGTTCGCCTATCTGGCCAAGGCCCTGGTGATCTTTCCTGGCGGCTTCGGGACACTGGACGAACTTTTTGAAATCCTGACTCTGGCCCAGACCCAGAAGCTGGCCAAGAAGATCCTGGTGGTCATTTACGGCAGCGCGTACTGGAAGAGCCTGATCAACTTTGACGCCATGATCGATGCCGGCACCATCTCGGCCGCCGATCTGGAGCTGTTCCGTATGGTGGATTCGCCTGAAGAGGGCTTTGAGTTTCTTCGCGACGGCCTGGTCAAGTATCATCTTGGCCCCCAGCCCAAGGCGCCTGAGGCCATGCCGGAGATTGCGAAGACCAATCCTTAACCAGTCGTCGTGTCTTCAGTCTCTAGACCGAACCTTGCTGCTCTACTACATCACCGACCGCTCGCAGTTTCCAGGTGACGAAGATTCCCGCCGCGCTCAACTACTCACAACCGTGGCGCATGCCGCCCGCTGCGGCGTGGACTACATCCAACTGCGCGAGAAAGACCTCTGCGCCCACGATCTCGAAATCCTGGCCCGTGAAGTCGTCCAACTGAGAACAGAGAACAGCAAACTGAATACTGGTGTTCTGATAAACACCCGCACAGACGTTGCCCTCGCGTGCGGAGCCAACGGAGTGCATCTGCGTTCGGATGACATTTCTCCCGCCGATGCGCGAACGCTCTGGACCAATAGTGGCGGGGGCACTCGCGCGACGATAGGGGTCTCGTGCCACACGCCGGGCCGAGGTCGGCCGCGCCGCGGAAGAAGGAGCTGATTTCGCGGTCTTCGGGCCAGTCTTTGAAAAGTACAAGCCAGTGGGGAGCACCCGCCCCACGGGTCTCCAAGCCTTGCATGAAGCTTGTCAGGAAAAGATCCCAGTGATCGCGCTGGGCGGCGTCACAGTGGAAAGTGCGGCGGCGTGCATTTGCGCGGGCGCAGCAGGAATCGCGGGCATCCGGCTGTTCCAGGAAAATGAGATAGCCCAGATAGTCAGGGCACTGCGCCAGTTGGAATCAGTCGTCGGTCGTCAGTCTTCAGTCGTCAGCGAGCCCAACCCTGACGACTGAAGACTGACGACCGACGACTGCCTAGCTCTTAATCGTCTTCGACCCCTCATCCCAGGTTACCGCGGTCTTGCGGAAGTACGATTGGTTTGCCATGTGGCATGCCAGTGCCGCGTGATGGCCAAACACGACATCCTCCACCACCGGCTTGCGGGTGCGTACCGCCTGGAAGAAATTCCACAAGTGGGGCTTGACGTCATCCCAGGACGCGCTGCGATAGTTCACCCCCTCCAGGGCCGGTTCCTTGCCCGGCACGGCATCATGCTCTTCATGCCATTTCTTGAAATATTCCTCCCGCATGGCCTTGGGAAAGCTGGATGCGTAATAGCTGGGACTGGTATCCACACCCGCCTGTGGAGTGTAGGTAAGGTTGAACTCGGTCAGCTCCAGAATGCCCTTCGAACCCTGAAAGCGATAGGTCTCAGGCATCTCCGTCCCCAGACTGAGTCGCATATAAACCGGAATTTCGCCGTACTTGAACAGAGTGCAGTGCACGTCCGGCATGTTCCGGCCATCCTTCCAGCGCAGGATCCCGCCCATGGCCATGGCCTGCTTCGGCGCCTCATTGATACCCAGCACGTATTGCATTCCGCTCACCAGGTGGACCAGCAGATCGCCGGCCACGCCGGTACCGTATTCCTTCCAGCAACGCCAGCGGGCAAAGATCAGAGGATCGAACTGCCGCTTAGGCACGGTTCCCTGCCAGGTGTCCCAGTCCAGAGTCTGCGGGGAGAGATCAGTGGGCGGCGGATACTCCCAGGCCCCGGTAGGATCGTTGCGGCCGAGCGAACCTTCCACCAGCATCAGATCGCCAAGCGCCCCTTGCGCCACCAATTCCCTGGCCTTGGCGCAGATCACCGAACTCACCCGCTGTGAACCCACCTGCACGATGCGATTGGCCTTTTTTGCAGCGGCCACCATCTCCACGCCTTCTTCGGCGGTGTGCGACATGGGCTTTTCGATGTAGATGTCCTTGCCCGCGCTTACCGCGTCCACCACCACCTGTTTGTGCCAGTGGTCGGGAACTGCGGCCACGATGCAATCGATGTCCTTGTTCTCCAGCAATTCGTGATAGCGCCGCGTGGTGGGCAGGTCAGGACGGACGATCTCCTTCGCCAGAGTGTGGCGGCCATCATAAAGATCGCAGGCGGCGGCACACTGCACTCCCGGCAGCTCGATCGCATTGGTCAGCAGTCCCGACCCCTGCATGCCGATCCCGATCATGCCGAACCGCACTCGATCACTGGCGGCCATGGTCTGGGGCAAAGCCCACAGCGGGTCGGGATCCAGCACGATGGTCTTCAGCCCCAGCGCTGCGCCGGCTGCTGCGCCCAATCCGATGAATTCACGCCGCGAGAAACGGTTTCTGTTCATTAAGCCTCCAATCAGTCTTCGGTCGTCAGTCGCCAGTCGTCCAGTCGCGAGCCATTCCCAGACGACTGAAGACTGACGACCGACGACTGCTATTTCTTCAGCATCTTCACCGCAACTTCCTTGAAGAATACGATGTCATTGTCGCTGTGATTCTGCAGCCCGATATAACCTTCCTGCGGGCGCGGACCGCGTTGCGGTTCGAAGTCAAATTTCCTGGCGGGTACGGGATCGCCTTCGGTGAACTCGGTCACCTTCACGCCGTTTACCACGACGTTGGTGTGGGGCCCGTCCAGCGTAATTTCCATGGTGTTCCACTCTGGCCCGGGCTTTCCGGGACGGGCCATAGCCTTGGTCAGCGAATACAGGGTGCCGGTCGCGTGATAGTCATCTTCGTTGGATTTTTCCGGCTCGTTATCGATTTGCACTTCATATCCATAGTGCACCGGCATCCAGGCTTCGCGGGGCTCGATTGGAATGCGGATGTAGATTCCGGAGTTATCGTTGTGATCGCGCATCTTGAAGACAACCCGGATCACGCAATCGCCCAGCGTCCCACCTGTCCAGTAGAGCAACCCCATGCCGCCGTGGGTGCGGATCAGGCCATCCTCGACCGTCATTTCGCCGGGGCCGACGTGCTTCCATCCCACCAGGTCCTTGCCATCAAACAGCTGCTTCCATTCTCCTGACTGGGCTTGCGCCAGTGCCACCGACCCGGCCATGAGGGCAGCCGTAACCACAATGATCAATGCCAGATGAAATCGCATTATTTCCACCTTTCGAGCCGGGAGAAATATACACCAAACAGCTGTGTGGAAGGCATGAGGTAAGTCCTTTTGGGTGAATGGTTGCGGAGCCCGCGGCGGGCATGAGTCCAGAGCCAGCGCGGGGCCTGTTACTGAAGATCATCTAAGCTCGAAGCAAAGCGCGGTAATCCGGCATCAAAGCAGATATAATATTCCCGGTAGCGCGCAGGGAGTAATTTCCTTCCAAAGAAGATTAAATCCGATGTCCATGAAGACCAAGGCCGCAATTGTAGTTTCCTCCGCCGCTGTTCTACTGTTCATGTATGTGGGTGGACTGGACGGCGTTCGCGCCTCCAACAACGATGGCTCTTACCGGCAATTACAGGTTTACAGCGAAGTGCTCTCCCGGGTGCGGAGCGAGTATGTGGAAGAGCCCAACATTCCGCTGGTGACCGACGGAGCGCTGCACGGCCTGCTGGAGTCGCTGGACCCCAACTCCAGCTATCTGACCGCTGCCGAGTTCAAGGAGTACAAGGCCAACCAGACCGAGGCCAAAGGCGAGATCGGAGCAGCCGTGTCCAAACGCTTCGGCTACGCCGCGGTCATCTCGGTCATACCCGGCGGTCCAGCGGACAAGGCCGGCATACAAGACAGCGATATCTTCGAAGCCATTGAGGGCAAGAGCACGCGCGAGATGTCGCTCGCCGAAATCCACAATCTGCTGCAAGGGCAGCCTGGTTCAAACCTGAACGTTTCCGTAGTGCGGGCCCGGCGCGCCGAGCCCACCAAAATGGTCATCACTCGCGATATCGTCACCGTGCCGCCGGTCACCGACAAGATGGTGGACGAAGGCATCGGATACATCCAGGTGGACGCCTTCAACAAAGGCAAGGCGCAGGAAATCGCGACCAAAGTTCGCGCGTTGCAGAAATCCGGAGCCAGGAAGCTGATTCTCGACTTGCGCAACTGCGCCGAAGGCGAGGAATCCGAAGGCATCGCCGCAGCCAACTTGTTCCTCAACCACGGCACCATTACTTACCTGCAGGGCCAGAAGTATCCGCGCGAGGCTTTCAACGCGGACGCTTCGAAGGCCATCACCAACCTGCCGCTGGTCGTCCTGGTGAACAAGGGCACGGCTGGACCGGCTGAGGTGGTAGCTGCGGCTGTCATGGAAAACGCCCGCGGAGATGTTGTAGGCGACAAGACTTTCGGCGATGGCTCGATCCAGAAGACCATCCCGCTCCCTGATGGCTCGGCGTTGATTCTATCGATCGCCAAGTATTACTCGCCCAGCGGAAAGGCCATCCAGGACAGCGCCGTCACCCCGAATATTCTAATCGCGGACAGTGACGATGATGCCGCGCTTCCCGAAGATGAAGATAACGCCGCTCCGGCAGAGGAAGACAAAACCAAGCCTCCGCAAGAGGACGAACAGCTGCACAAGGCGATTCAGGTGCTGAAGAGCAAGGCGGGCTAGTTCGCTGGCCGGTCGTCGTTGGTCTTGATCGCGCGCCTCCGGGCGCGCGATTTTATTTTAGGGCTCAAAGGCTCGGCCTGGCCGCGCCGGGATCAACCTCATCCCCTCGGACCGGCATTCGTGAGAACCACCTTGAGAGCGCCCTCTTTGGCCGCGTGCCCAAAGGTGTCGTAGGCCTTCATGATGTCGTTCATCGCAAATCTGTGAGTCACGAGCTGGCTGGGCTGCAGCTTGCCCGAGCGCACCACCTTGAGCAGCATCGGCGTGGTTACCGTGTCCACCAATCGTGTGGTGAGCGAGATATTGCGGTCCCAGAGCTTCTCCATGTGCAGTTCCACGGGTTTGCCGTGGACACCCACGTTCGCGATCTGTCCGCCAGCCCCCACAATGGCCTGGCAGATATCGAAAGTAGCAGGAATCCCGACTGCTTCGATGGCGACATCGACGCCAGCCCCCTCGGTCAGTTCCATCACGTGATGGGCGGCATGTCCATCCGCGCTGTTGATCAGGTTGGTTGCGCCGAACTGTTTGGCGACCGCGAGGCGCTTGTCATCCAGATCAATCATGAAGATTGCCGCGGGTGAATAGAATTGCGCGGTCAGCAGAACGGCCAGCCCCACCGGCCCCGCGCCCACAATGGCCACCGTGTCGCCAGGTTTTACTTTTCCGTTCAGCACCCCGCACTCAAAGCCAGTCGGCAGAATGTCGCTTAGCATCACCAGGGCTTCTTCGTCTCCTCCCGAGGGGAAAGCGTAGAGGCTTCCATCGGCCTGGGGAATGCGCACATACTCCGCCTGAGTTCCGTCCAGGGTATAGCCCAGAATCCAGCCGCCGTGACGGCAATGGGAATACATGCCTCGTTTGCAGAAGTCGCACTTCAGACACGCAGTGACGCACGAAATGATGACCTTGTCTCCAACATGAAACTCCGAGACCGCGGTCCCTACTTGCTCGACCACGCCAATGCCCTCGTGGCCGAGAATTCGTCCATCGGTCACGGCAGGGAGATCGCCCTTGAGGATGTGGAGATCGGTTCCGCAAATCGTGGTCGTGGTAATTCGCACAATCGCGTCGCCCGGATCCTGGATGGCAGGCCGTGGCTTGTCTTCCCACGCGTACTTGCCGGGCCCGTGGTAAACCAGGGCTTTCATCCCTGCACCGGTGCTGGGAGTCGCCTTCGTGGTCGCAAGTTCAAGTTCAGCAGTAGTCATTGGTATTTCCTCCAGCGAGGTCTTCTTTTTTCAGCCTAACGATTGCCGTGCCATGATTCTGAGCAAGAATGCTCACTCATTCCTGGCCTGTCCGATGTACCCGCGAGGCAATCCGCAGACTTGAGTGCATGATGGAAAGAGAATCACACCCTGCGCACGACAACGGCAGCCGGACTTGAAGCCATGTTTTCTTCCCCGCCTATCGTGATCGCGGACAGTGACGATGATGCCGCGCTTCCAGATGGTGGTGCTGAAGAGCAAGGCAGGCCAGTTCGCTGGTCGGTCGTCGTTGGTCGAAGCGTCGAATCCCCCGCGGACTCCAGTCGTCCTTTGGCTAGCTACGTGCTAACACCTGCCCGTCTGGTGACAACGGGAGGTTGGCTATGACCACAGGTTCAGGCGCTAATAGCTACGGATTCGAGTGGCGTACTCTCCTGGGTCCTACCCACAATTGGCCCGCGCCGATTGTGAAAGTCAGCCCAACGAAATCGCAGAGAGACTTGGTACAGTATTGTGAGTTGTGTGGCGAGCCGGTTGGTGCTGGCAAGCCATTTACTACGAATTCCGCGGGGCAAAGGGCGATGCATCTCGCATGCCTGGGAGATCAGGAACCGATCAAGATGGAGCCTCAGGGCGCGAGAGGAATCTGGGAGCGTTGGCAGCAGATTTTCGCCGGGGTTTCCGTCCTTCAAGCCTATGGTCCTCCAACCTGCGTGACGGCCGTCGACGATTCCAGGCAACAAACTCGCTACTGATGGAGGCACTATCGATTAACCGAACGGATAATTGGCTTAACCGTCGGGTTAGCTTGAACACGCAGGCCTTCCGGCTTACGCTGTGCCTCTTCAAGTTTGGGGAAGGAGGTTCTGCCAATCAGGGATTCAAGAGCAAACGCCAGCCTTCGCAGATCTGCTGAGTTTTGGCGCGTTACCTGCATTTGCTTAGAACGGTAAAGGGCATTTGGGTCACGACTTGACGGCGTTTACGGCACTGACAGTGGGCGGGCTCGTTTTTGGAGGTGGACCATGGCAACGCAACGTTCCGTCTGCAGCTTCAATTTGTGTTTTTTATTCGCGTGCTTTGCCACTTTCGGGGCAGTCTGCAAGACGGCCGACGCACAGGCCTGTGTTGGATGTGTGGCGACCGCCGACCTGGAAGAGCCCATTCCGACGGGCGAATGGTTGTTGACCAAAGAGGTGACCGAAGTAAATGTGTCCTTCGTGGTATCGCGCAAAGGCAGACCTGCCGGCAGCCTATCCCAGGATGACATTTCAGTTCGGGATGACAACAAGCCCCCCAGCGCCATATTGCGCTTTCGAACCGAGCAAGCACTGCCGTTGCGAATCGGAGTGGCGATCGATACCAGCAATTCCGTGACCTCGCGTTTCCGGTTTGAGCAGGTCGCGGCGAGCGCCTTCTTTCACCAGGTGATGGATCGAAATGCCGACCTCGCCTTCGTCATGGGATTCGAGAATCATCCCACGGTGACACAGGATTTCGTTGGCGATCCGGATCTCCTGGCCAAAGGCGTGGAGCGGTTGACGATCGGAGGGGGAACCGCACTGTATGACGCAGTTTTAGCAGCTTGCCAGAAACTCGTGCATCGGCCAGAAGCGGATACCGTGACGCGGGTGCTGGTTGTCGTAACTGATGGCCTGAACAATTCCGGGGCGGTGAGTCTTGAACGCGCCATCGCTGCCGCCCAGGAGACTGAAGTCGCCATCTACGCCATCAGCACGAGCTACACTGTATCTCCTTCGGAATCAGCCTCTGACACCCAAGCAGAGTTCGACGCCAAGAACGGTAATTCAAATCTCCGCCAGTTGGCAGAGCAGACCGGCGGTCGAGTGCTCCGTCCCCGCAGTCCCAAGGACGTGACGAAATCTTTCGAAAAAATAGGCCAGGAGTTGCGCAGCCGGTACGCAATTTCCTACAAGCCCGCGGATTTCACCCCTGACGGCCACTTCCGAACAATCAAGATCGAGGCGCAAGCAACGGGGGAAAAGTTGGAGGTTCGTGCCCGGAAGGGATATTACGCAAGATCCCGGTCTTTGCTCAGTCCCGGTCCTCCAAATCGTATGTCATCCGTGCGGTAAAACAGCCGCACATCGATGTTTCCGATATCAGCTCATGACCAACGCCTTATGACTAACGGTTCATGACCGACGACTAACGACCGGCGACTCCTCTCCTGATATCCTGAACTCGATCTCTCGTGAAATTTCAGTTGCAAGACTCCCCGGCGTCCACCGGCGCCGAGAACAAAATGGTGGGCCGCCTGATAATCGGCCTGCTGGTGCTGGTGTCTGCCTTGGTGGGGGCCACGGCCGGGTTGCTTCTGGTTTACTCCACCGACCTGCCGCAGGTTGATCAGCTGGAGCACTACCGCCCCAGTTCAATCACCGAACTTTACGACGACCAGGGACGCACCATCGGTTCGTTCGCTCTGCAGCGCCGGGTGGTCGCGACCTATGACGACTACCCTCCAGTCATGCGCCAGGCGCTCATTTCGATCGAAGATAAAGATTTCTACCGGCACTGGGGCATCAACGTCTGGCGCATCGCCGGCGCCGCCTACCGCGACATTCGCTCGGGCGGCCGCGTGCAGGGCGCTTCCACCCTCACCATGCAGCTGGCGCGCAATCTTTTTCTCTCGCCCGACCGGTCATTTCATCGCAAGATTCAGGAAGCTCTGCTGGCCGTCCAGATCGAGCGCCGTTTCACCAAGCCGCAGATCTTCACCCTGTACGCCAACCAGATATATCTGGGCCACGGGGTTTACGGATTCGAGGCCGCCTCCCAGTTTTATTTCAGCAAACCGGCGAAGAAGTTGACCCTCGACGAGGCGGCGTTGCTCGCCGGCCTGCCCAAATCTCCGACCTACTATTCGCCCATCACGCATCCTGACCATGCTCTCAAGCGCCGCAACCTGGTCATCAATTCCATGCTTGAGGACGGCGAGATCACCGCGCAGCAGGCGACGGTGGCGCGCGACCAGCCGATCCAGCTGAATCTGACGCATGATCCGGATTCGCTGGCGCCGTATTTTGTCGAGGAAATCCGCCGCTACCTGGA
Organism: Terriglobia bacterium; assembly: GCA_963790645.1. Taxonomy (GTDB): domain Bacteria; phylum Acidobacteriota; class Terriglobia; order Terriglobales; family Acidobacteriaceae; genus JAIQFF01. The sequence continues at coordinate 293,497 of CAWBPS010000026.1, forward strand.
GGGCAAGTACGGCAGCGACCAGGTCCACGAAGGCGGCCTGCGAGTTTACACCTCGCTCGACATGGACCTGCAGCGCGCCGCCAACCGGGCCTTGTTCGACGGCCTTGCAGCCTATGAGCGCCGCCATGGCTGGAGGGTCCGCCTGCAGAACGTGTTGACCGGCGAAGTGACGCTGGCCAACTACCAGCATCCGGATTGGGAGAGCGACCCCGAGGCAAACAGCTATGTTCACGCGCTGGTCACGGCGGTGACGCCGGCGTCCGCGAGCGTCCGATTTGGCCGCTACTCTGCAACCCTCACCTCCGCCGACGCAGCCTGGACCCGCAGGCGGCTCTCCGCCATCCTGAAGCCCGGCGATATTGCCTACGTGAAAGTGCTGGCGCTGAATACCGACGGGAGAGCGCGGGTGAGCCTGGAAGAAGACTCAGGCGTGCAGGGCGCGCTGGTCGCAATCGACAATGCCACCGGCGAGATCAAAGCCATGGTCGGCGGACGTGATTTCAATCTGTCGAAATTTAATCGCGCGACCCAGGCGCTGCGCCAGGTCGGATCTTCGTTCAAGCCCTACGTGTACACCGCCGCCATCGACCGCGGCGCCACGCCGGATGACACCATCCTCGACGCTCCCATCTCGTTTCCCATGCCTACCGGCCCGGCGTACGAGCCCCACAACTACGACGAAAAGTTTGAAGGCACCATTACGCTGCGTCGCGCGCTGGCCCAGTCACGCAACATCCCCGCGCTGAAACTGGCCGACAACCTCGGGATCAAGGTCGTGATCGACTACGCCCACCGCTTCGGCATCACTTCTAACATCCCACCTTATTTGCCGGTGGCGCTGGGCGCGGTCGAAGTGACGCCGATGGAGCAGACCTCCGCGTTTAGCGTCTTTCCCAATGACGGTGTGCACATCACGCCGCGCTACATCACCAAGGTGACAGACTACGAAGGCCGCACCCTGGAAGAGAATTTCCCCGACGTGAGGGATGTGGTCAGCGCCCGCACCGCGCGCACCTTGACGGCCATGCTGCGGGAGGTAGTGCTGCATGGCACCGGCATCGCTGCGTCAACGCTGAAATATCCTCTAGCGGGAAAAACCGGCACCACCAACAACTTTACCGACGCCTGGTTCGTCGGCTTCTCACCTTCGATCACCTGTGGTGTCTGGGTCGGCTACGACGAGAAGAAATTCCTGGGTGCCAGAGAGACGGGCGCCCGCGCCGCATTGCCCATCTGGATGGACTTCATGAAGGCTGCTCTGTCCGGACAAGACCCAGGAGAATTTCAGCCGCCCCCGGACGCAACGCCGAACCCGTCGGCACAAAAGCTGGATACGCCAGACACAGCACCAGCGGGAGACGAAGCGCACTAGCCGCAGCCCGTGTGGGGACGGGTCTCCGACCCGTCCAGGCCGAGCGCAGCTCGGCGATTTCGGACTCCGGCAAAGAGGAGCCAGGGCTGGCTCTGCGAGTGGGTAGGGGTCCTTCGACTGCGAAACTGCTTCGCTTCGCGAAGCAGTTTCTCCGCTCAGGATGACAGGAGCTCAAAGTGCCACCACGGTCCACGGGGGGACAGCCGCCCTCGGCTGTCCGGCCGAGCGCAGCTCGGCGATATTACTTTTTCAGCGCCGCAAAACTTTCATCCAGAATCCGCGCCGCCTCATCCACATCAGCCTTGCCAATATTCAAGGGCGGCGACATCCTGATCACATTGCCGTAGAACCCGCCCTTGCCCACCAGCAACCCGCGCTTCCTCGCTTCTTCCATCAACGCATTCGTACCCGCTGACGCCGGCTTCTTGGTCTCGCGATCTTCAACCAGTTCCAGAGCCTGCATCAGCCCCATGCCGCGTACATCGCCGATCAGGGCATGCTTCGTCTGCAATTCTTCCAGCTTCTTGCGGAAGTATTCGCCTACTACCGCGGCATTCGTCCGCAAGTCATCTTCCTCGATGATGTCAATGACCGCGCGCGCGGTCACGCTGGTCACCGGATTGCCGCCAAAGGTCGAAATCGTCATTCCCTGGAATGAATCCGCGATCTCAGGCTTGGCCACGGTCAGTCCGATCGGTGTTCCGTTGCCCAATCCCTTAGCTGCGGTAATCATGTCGGGCTCAACTTCCCAATGCTCGATGCCGAACCACTTGTGACCGGTGCGTCCCCAGGCGGTCTGCACTTCATCAGAAATAAAATCACCGCCGTACTGTTTGACGATGCTGAAAGCCAGCTTGAAATATTCCTTCGGCGGCGTGATGAAGCCGCCCACACCCTGTATCGGCTCTGCCAGAAAGGCCGCAATGCGTCCCGACGTCGAAAACTGAATCACGCTTTCGATATCTTTCGCGCAGGCGACTTCGCAGGAAGGATATTTCAGCCCCAGCGGGCAGCGATAGCAATACGGATTCATGGCATGCACGATCCCGACTTCAATCGTGCCCTTGCGCCAGGTGTTCATGCCGGTAAGCCCGCGGGTGAGCGAGGAACGCCCGCTGTAGCCGTGCCGCAATGCCACCACCTCAAAGTTCCCGGTGTGCATGCGCGCCACCTGGATCGCGGTCTCGTTGGCTTCGGTCCCGCTGTTGGTGAAATAAGACTTCTTCAGCGCTCCCGGCGTGATCTGCGCCAGCTTCTCCGCCAACTCAACCATCGGCACATTGGGAAAGCAGGTCGAAACGTGCTGCATGCGATCGATCTGCTCCTTGGTGCGCGATGTTACCCGCGGGTTGCAGTGGCCGACGCTGATGGTCACGATGCCGCCGAAAAAGTCGAGATACTTTTTCCCTTCGACGTCCCACACATGCTGCATGGAGGCATGGTCCATAGGCAGCGGATCGGAGTAGTAGGTTGAGACTGAAGGAAAGATATATTCCTTCTGCTTGCGATTGATCTCTTCGCGCGTCAGGTGCGACTTCTCAGCCGGAACAATGGTTGTGCTCATGCTGGACCTCAGGCAGAACGCCTACTCGGGAATGTGAATCCTATTCGAGAACCCACCATCATAAACCACTTGCCCGTTTGGCCGGACGCGGCGGCGCGTCTGTCCCATCTAACGGGGCAGCGCGGGCGCCGTTGCGAAATTTCTCCAGCGCTTCGAAAATCCGGGGACCATAGAGCGCGGCCTTATACTCGCCGAATCCGGAAATATTGAGCAACTCGAGGATTGAACCCGGCCGCTTGCGACAGACTTCGTCAAGCGCGGAATCGTGCATCACCACAAAAGCGGGGACGCCCTGCTGTTTTGCCGCGGCCCGCCGCCATTCCCTTAAGTACTCGCGCAGGGCAGGATCGATGTCGGCGACTGCGGCGGACAGCGGCTTGGCCGGCCGTGGCGGGGCCGCAATGGGACTCGCCTTCGGCAGCGCTGCTTTGGTGGACTTCACCAGCCAGTCAGATTCGCAGCCGCAGGCGTCGCAAGCGCCGCAAGTTGTCCACTTCGGACTCTCTCCAAAATGCAGGCAAATTTGCCGGTGCCGGCAGCCGTCCGATTCAGCGAAACGGCGGATGGTGTGATAGCGCTGCCACGCCCGCTCCTTCTCCGCCGGATCGACGATCTGGTCGGCAAAATACGCCAGCAAGGCTGCATCGCGCTTTTGCCACAGCAGAATGCAATCGGCCGGCTGTCCGTCGCGCCCCGCGCGGCCCGCCTCCTGGTAATACTGTTCAATCGATTTGGGCAGCGCGAGGTGGACCACCGCGCGCACCGAAGCTTTATTGATGCCCAGTCCGAAGGCGATCGTGCCCACCAGCACACGCACTTCGTCCGACATCCAGCGCTCCTGGTTGTCCCGCCGCTCCGCTGCCTCCATCTTTCCGTGATAGCCGATGGCGGATATCTGCTGCTCTTTGAGATAGTTCACCGTCTCCCCAACCCGCGCAATGGTGGGTGCGTAAACGATGACGCTGCGGTCCTCGTAGTTGCGCAAGGCGCGCAGCAGCAGGCTGGGCTGCTCGCGTCCCTCGCATTCCTTTACCAGGTAGCGCAAATTCGAGCGGTGAAAACTGGCAATGTACTTGTGCGGATCGCGCAGCTGAAGCTGGTGAAGAATGTCGTGACGCACGCGCCGGGTGGCGCTGGCGGTAAAAGCGGCGATGGGACGATCCGGAAAGTGCACTCGCAACCGGCTCAGCTGCCGGTATTCCGGGCGAAATTCGTGCCCCCACTCTGAGATGCAGTGCGCTTCATCGATGGCAAAGAAAGCGATCGGGACCCGTTGCAGCCAGTCCATGGTATCGGCCCGCGCCAGCCGCTCCGGAGAAAGATAGAGCAACCGAAATTCCCCCTCGGCCGCCTTGCGTATGACCTGGTTCTGCTTCTCACCGGAGAGAGAACTATTCAGCACCGCGGCGGGAATTCCCATCTGCGCCAACTGCGCTGCCTGGTCCTGCATCAACGCAATCAAAGGGGAGATGACGATTGCAGTCCTTCCCAGCATCACGGCCGGCAACTGGTAGCACAGCGACTTCCCGCCCCCGGTCGGCATGACCACGCAACTGTCACGACCGTCGAGCAGGCTGCGCACGATGCGCTCCTGCAGAGGCCGGAAGGAATCGTATCCCCAGTGACGCCGCAGCGTGCTGAGCAGGTCGGCTTCGGGCGTCACATTCACCGCACACATGGGAACCAGTATAGATGGTGCGGCGTATAGGAAAAATGCCCGCGCGCCGGCTCGATCCTGAATCGGGAACCGTTCATGCTTGAGTTTGTGTGGTCGCGGGCGGCTCGCCCGCGCCACCATCGTCAAACTATAATCTGCCTTGATGAAATCTTTCTTCCGACTGGTCCTGCTGGCGCTGGTCCTGCTGGTGGTGGCGCTGATCTCCGCGCTCACCGCCATGCGCCTGGCCATCCACGGCCACGAAGTGACCGTCCCCAACCTGGTGGGCGAGAGCCCGGCCGCGGCCCGCATGATCGCTGAGCAGAAAGGACTGGAACTGAACGTCGAACGTCAGTACTACAGCCCCACGGTCGCGGAAGGAAAGATCCTCTCGCAGCTTCCGCCCGCCGGAAGCCAGGTACGTCAGGGCTGGCAAGTACGCGTGGCTGAGAGTCTGGGCCCCCAGCGCATCGCCATCCCTAATGTGATCGGCCAAACCGAGCGCGCCGCCAACATCAATATCCGGCGCCGCGGTTTGGATGTAGGCGCCATCGCACAAATGCAATCGCCGGACGCGCCGGACAGCCAGGTCATGGCTCAAGCTCCGCCCCCGAACGCGAGCGGTGTCTCCGCCCCTAAAATCAGCCTGCTGCTCGCGACATCTTCGCAACCCCAGGCCTTCGTCATGCCCAGCTTCGTTGGGCAGCAGTTGGGCAGCACCATCCAGGCCGTACAGAATTCCGGAATGAAAGTGGGAAGCGTGACCGCAGCCCCACCTCCCCAAAGCTCCCCGGGAACGCCAGTGTCGCCCCCATTTCCGGGCAGCACGATCGTGATGCAGAATCCAGCGGCTGGAGAGAAAGTGCCCACGGGAGCGACCGTAAACTTCGAAGTACGTTAGCGGTTTTCGTAGCGCCGGCGTCTCGCCGGCTGTCCGGCGGGCATCCCTTCGACTTCGCTCAGGGCAGGCTTTGCCCGCCGTGTGGCGCAAATAGCTCGGCGAGACAGGTCAGTTCTTCTGCAGCATCGCAACAAAAAAACCATCGCAGGGATGCACCCCAGGAATTGTCCTCACAAAGCCGCCACTCCCTAGCGAATCCAGGTCGTCCCACACCAGTTCGCGTTCCGCCCGCAAGCGTTCCAGCTCCGATCGGCAATCCAACGCGGAGAATTCCGTCTGGCCTGAAAGGGCCTTCTCCACTACCTCCTCGTTTTCTTCCGGCTCCAGCGAACAGGTGGAATACACCAGCCTTCCTCCCGCCGCGACACAACGCATGGCCGCGCGAAGAATCGCCAACTGCCGCCCTTGCAAGTCAGCCAGGTCCCCAGGCTGCAGTCGCCATTTGATCTCAGGATTGTGCGCCAGAGTACCGGTGCCGGAGCAGGGAACGTCAGCCAGCACCCGATCGAAAGTCGCGCCCGCCGCGAAATCGAGCACGTCGGCGTTGATCACTTCCACGTTCCCCGCCGGAACCAGTTTCCGCAGCAGCCGGGCACGGTGAGCGTGCAACTCCAGAGCAACAATGCTGGCCTCGGGATTCCGCTCCGCCAAAACGCGCGTCTTGCCCCCAGGCGCCGCACAACAATCCAGGATTCTCGACCCCGAGCCCACCAGTAACGCCACCAACTGCGAGGCTTCGTCCTGGATGGCAACCCGGCCCTCAGCGTAGGCCCGAGTGCGGGAAACACTTCCGGTTCGAACCCGGCGCGCCGAAGCCAGCAACTGGCCAGGCGCAAGTTCGATCCCATCGCGCTTCAGCTCCGCTTCCACGCCGGGGTCAGAGAAACGAACTGCTGCTGCCGGAGGATGCTGGTCGTAGATGCAAATCTTCCGCGCCCGTTCCAGGCCAAACTGCCGCACCCAGCGCTCAACCAGCCATAGCGGATGCGCTACTTTCTGTGACAGGGCTGCAGAGCTTTCGAGTCCGGCAGCGTCAGATTTCAGGAAGTTGGTCCAAAACCAAAGCGGGATCCGGAGATCCAGCCGCAATAGTGCTTCCCGCCAACTTGCGCAGCACCGCATTCGCGAAGGGAGCAGCCGAGACCTTGCGGGCGCGCCTCACCAACTCCACACTCTCGTGCACCGCGGCCCGCTCGAGGAGTCCGGTCAAGAAATAACAGTTGATATGCCGCAAGCCGCAATGCGGTGAGCACTTCGATGTCGAGCTTGCTCACGCGCTTGTCCGAGAATCGACCAATCTCAGCGTCCAGCAGCGACCGCCATCGCAGTACTCCCATTACCAGTTCGGTGGCTAGACCATGGTCGGCGGGCGAGAGTTTCGCGAAAGGGCTCGAGTGCAATAGCTCGGAGGCGTAAGCATCCTGCTGCTCGATGCGAAGCAGGATGTCGAAAGCCGCGGTGCGCGCGGGAGAAATGGACATGAATTCAAAACATCGGTTGCCAGTGATTAGTTCCCGGTTCTCAGTGACCCAGCTTCTCGCCGTTGCGGGGCTGATGGCCGTGGATGAAGTCGGCGACTGGCATGCGCTTCTTCCCTTCGAGTTGCACTTCGAGTAGTTCGAGCGCGCCTGTTCCGCAACCCACAAACAGATGACCACTCTCCAGCATGATTTCAGCTGCAGGCGCCGCACGCTCGACGGTCTGTGCTGCCCATAGGTGCAGGTTCTTGCCGCGAAACGTGGTGTACGCACCCGGCCAGGGTTGGAAGCCGCGCAGGCGATTCAGGATTTCCCGCGCCGTGAGCTGAAAATCGATCTGGCCATCTTCTTTCTTCAGAATGGGCGCCAGCGTAGCGCGGGCGTGGTCCTGCGGCCGTGGACGCCCCGTTCCAGCCTGCAGGCCGCGCAGGGTTTGAACCATAAGTGCGGCGCCGATCGCAGCCATTCGCGGCGCCAGCGTTACCGCCGTGTCCTCGGGCGCAATTGCAATTTCTTCCTGCAGCAGAATGTCTCCGGTATCGAGTCCGGCGTCGATTCGCATGGTGGTGACCCCGCTCACGTTCTCGCCGCGGGCGATGGCCCATTGAATGGGCGCCGCACCGCGATATTTCGGCAGCAGGGAGGCGTGCAAATTGAGGTTTCCCAGCGCCGGCAGATCGATCATCCACTGCGGAATGATGCGCCCGTATCCGACCACGATGATTGCGTCAGGCGCGATCCGCGCCAGCTGCTTGCGAAAATCTTCGTTGTTCTTGATCTTGTCCGGCTGACTGACCTGCAATCCCAGTTGCAGGCTCCGCTGTTTCACCGGCGAGAGCGCGAGTTCCATGCCCCGGCCCCGGGGCCTGTCCGGTTGGGTCACGACCAGAGGCACGGAAAAGCCGGCTTCAACCAGCTTTTCGAGAGTAGGCACAGCAAACGCCGGGGTTCCGCAGAAAACGAGATTGAGAGAAGCGGGCATCGGACGTTAGACCTCAGACCCAAATCGCTTCGCCGACGTCCGAGGTCTGACGCCCGGCGCCTGCGTTCCCTACCACTCTCCCGCTTTCATCAGCTTGCGGATTTTGCGCTTCATGAAGTCGCGCTTCAGCGCGCTGATGTGGCTGATGTATAGCTTGCCATTCAGATGATCGGTTTCATGCAGAAAGGCGCGGGCCAAAAGGTCCTCGCCGGTTTTCTCGAACCACTTCCCGTTGACATCCTGGGCGCGGATAGTCACTTTGCGAGCGCGGGACACCGGTTCGCGAAACTCAGGGATGCTCAGGCAGCCTTCGTTCTGGGTGTGACGGCCCTCGGTGCGGATGATTTCCGGATTCGCGATCACCAGCTTGGCGTCCGGATCTTCCTTGAAAGTAACATCGATGACCGCCAGCCGCTTCGAAATACCGATCTGCGGCGCCGCCAGCCCCACTCCGTGCGCCGCATACATCGACTCGAACATGTCATCCACCAGCTTCTTCAAATCGCTGTCAAACACAGTGACCGGTTCGGCAAGTTTCTCCAGGACCGGATTTCCAAACTTCACAATGGGATAGATCATGCAGGTTTAGTCGAGCGCCTCAGTAATTCTTTACTTGCTCCAGATATCCCTTAAAGTTTCGCGAGGTTTCGGTCATGGAATCGCCGCCGAATTTATCCAGCGCGCAACGGGCCAGGGTCAATGCCACCATGGCCTCGGCCGCCACGCCGGCGGCCGGCACCACGCACACGTCCGAGCGCTCGTAAGCCGCCTTGACCGGCTCCCGGGTGGCAAAATCCACTGACTGCAGCGGACGGCGCAGGGTGGAAATCGGCTTCAGATATCCACGGACCACGATGTCCTGGCCGTTCGAAACTCCGCCTTCAATCCCTCCCGCGTTATTTCTGCTGCGGGTAAATCCGGTCGCGGCGGCATACCCTATTTCATCATGGACAGCTGAACCCGGCGAGGATGCCGCCGTCACTCCCGCTCCGATTTCGACCGCCTTCACCGCTTGCAGCGACATGACTGCGCCCGCCAGCAGGCCGTCCAGCCGTTCATCCCACTGGGCATACGTGCCCAATCCCGGCGGGACGCCGTGCCCCACCACTTCGAAAATGCCGCCGACCGAGTCTCCGGTTCGCAACACCTTGTCCACTTCTTCCTTCATTTGCTGCTCAGCTTCGGGATCGGCGCAATTCAGCACCACATCATTGCGCTCCGCCAGGCCGCGAATCTGCTCCCACGACACATCCTTCTTCAATACTGCGCTGCCCACTGACACCACGTGGCTGAACACTTCGATTCCCAGGGCGCGCAAGAACAATTTAGCCAGGGCCCCAATGGCGACACGCGCCGCGGATTCCCGCGCCGATGCTCGCTCCAGCACATAGCGGGCTTCGGGAAAATTGTATTTCAGCGCACCCGCCAGGTCGGCGTGACCGGGCCGCGGCGAAGCCACCCGCTTGTGCTTGGCGGAATCTCCTTCTTCCACTGGAAGCGATTCCTGCCAGTTCTTCCAATCTTTGTTTTCCAGCAGCATCGCGACCGGCGATCCAATGGTTGCCCCGTGATGCACTCCCGACAGAATGTGGGCTTTGTCAGTCTCGATCTTCATCCGTCCGCCGCGGCCAAAGCCCTGCTGCCGGCGCCACAGCTCGCGGTCCAGGAAGGCTTGGTCCACTTTCAGCCCGGCAGGCAGCCCCGAGAGAAACGCGACCAGGGCCTCGCCATGAGATTCCCCCGCAGTGAAGTAACGAAGCATGGTTCTGGAATTGTATCCGATGAATGGATTTCACTGAGAACCGGGAACACACAACTGACAACTGAATTACTTCGTACCGTTGGGATAGACCAGAATCTTGCTGGCCTCGCCGGTCTTCAATCGATCCATGGCCCGGGAGAAGTCTTTCATCGCGATGCGATCGGTGATCACAGGGTGCAGGTCCAGTTTCCCAGCCTTCAGCAACGCGGTCATCTGGTACCAGGTCTGATACATGCGGCGCCCGCTGATGCCTTGAACGGTAATACCCTTGAAAATGATGTCCTCGGAGAAGTTCAGGGAGATGGGCTTGGAGGTCAGGCCCAGAAGAGAAATGCGCCCGCCACGCCGGACTACATCGAAAGCAGTCCGTATCGCGCTGGGATGGCCGGCCATCTCAAGCACGACGTCCGCACCCAGGCCGCCGGTCTGTTCCATCACGATGGCGCGCACGTTGTCTTTTGAGGGATCAAGCGTGAAATCAGCTTTCATCTCCTCGGCCAGGCGGCGGCGATGCTCATTGACCTCGATGGCAAAAATCGTGGTCGCTCCCACTGCGCGCGCCACTGCAATCGAGAACAGCCCGATGGGTCCGCATCCCGTAATCGCAACCGTCTTGGCTGCAATCTCACCCGCCAGCACGCAATGCACGGCGTTCCCCAAGGGGTCCAGAATTGACGCGTACTCTTGCGGGATCGCCGGATCGAGCTTCCAGATATTCGATTCCGGAATCACAACGTATTCAGCGAACGCCCCGTCCGCATCCACGCCGATGATCTTCACGCTCTGGCAGATGTGGGCTTCCCCGGTGCGGCATTGCAGACACTTGCCGCAAGCCACGTGCATCTCCGCGGAAACGAAGTCGCCCTCTTTCACACTGGTGACTTCATCGCCGAAGGCCGCCACCTCGCCACAAAATTCATGGCCGGGAATCAAGGGCGGATGAATCCGGTTCTGCGCCCAGCGGTCCCACTCGTAAATATGCAGGTCGGTGCCGCAAATGGAAGCGACTTTTACCTTGACCAGTACCTCGTTCCGGCCAAACGCCGGAACTTTGACTTCGCGAATCTCCGCGCCCGGCGCGGCTTCCGGCTTGACCACCGCGAGCATCGTTTTTTGCATGAAGGACAACCCGTGGGGTTCCGAAATGAGCAGCCAAACTTTTTATTTTAACACCACGCAGATGCTGCGTTCGGGATGCGAAAGGGCACGGACAACCTGTTCACGCCGGGACAGCGACCGCCGGAACCGGTTCCAGCTGAATCTCGATGCCGCCCAGCCGCTTCGCGATCAGGTTATAGACCCATGCGCCAATGGCGCCGAACACGAATCCCATCGCACCGTAGATAACCGGCGCGAGGATGCCGAAGGCCAGCACGGCCGCGCCGCCAATGGCGCTATTGGTCTGTTGAGTCGCCATGCTGGCCAGCCCGGCGATCAAGGCGAAGGGAAGAAGGAGCAGACCCATACATCCGTACATGACTCCCAGCATCTTGGCACAGGAAAGAACGCCCACTGATTTTATGCGTTGCATCACTCCTCCTTTTGTTTCAGTGATGTTGATTTTTTGATTTTCCCCAACCGCCGCCGCCCGGTGTCTCAACCCGAATCCGTTCTCCCTTCTCCAGCCGCACATTGGATTTGCCCGCCAATTTTTCTGCCGAACCGTCCGCCCGGGCCACGGATGCGTTCCCGGGTAAACCGTCCGCGCCGCCGCTCAGTCCCCAGGGCCCATTGCGGCGCCGGTCGGAGAGCAAAGTGACTTCGGCCTCGGCCAATACTTCTATCTCCCGGATGATTCCGTCCCCGCCGCGGTGTCTGCCATCGCCGCCGCTTCCCGGCCGCAGGGAATATTGCCGTACCCGCAGCGGATACGAATACTCCAGAGCCTCCGCCGGCGTGTTCAACGAATTCGTCATATGGGTGTGCACTCCCGCAACACCCGGCTTGGTCGGACGCGCGCCCATTCCGCCGGCGATGGTTTCATAGTAGGCAAAGGGCTCTCCGCTACGGGGATCCATTCCTCCGATGGTGAGATTGTTCATGGTTCCCGAAGCCGCCGCGGGAATCCGCTCTGGAATAGCCTGCGCCAAGGCCCGCAGCAAAACGTCCACGATCCGTTGTGAGGTCTCGACATTTCCTCCCGCCACCGCCGCCGGAGGCCGCGCATTCACCACCGTCCCTGCCGGAGCAATCACCTGGATCGGGCGCATCAGCCCAGAGGTCGCCGGCACATCTTCAGCCAGCAGGCAGCGGAATACGTAGAAGCAGGCAGAGTAGGTGATGGCCTCGACCGCATTGATACTCCCCTGAACCTGGGAATCGGAACCGGTGAAATCCACGATGACCATATGGCCACGAGTGTGGCCGGGAGTGTGGCCGCGGGCGACTCGCCCGCGAGAGTGCTGAAACGTCACGGCCACCACAATCCTCACCGGACGGTCGCTGATTCCGTCGCTGTCCATAAAATCTTCCCCCCGATACGTGCCCTTTGGTACCCGCGCAAGAAACGCGCGCATCATCCGCTCCGAGTAGTCCAGCAGCCTGCGCGATGCGGACTGCGCCCGGCCCAGCCCATAACGCGCGCAAACCTGGCGCAGGCGCTCAGCGCCGGTGTGGCAGGCCGCAATCTGCGCCCCCAGGTCGCCCTCGCGCTCATTGGGGGTACGGACGTTGTTCAGCAGCAGCGCCAGAACATCACGCTCCATCTTCCCCGCGCGCATAATCCGCACCGGCGGAATGCGCAATCCTTCCTGATAAATTTCACGGCACAGCCCCATCGATCCGGGATAAGTCCCACCAACATCAGCGTGGTGCGCCCGCGAAGCCACATAGAACTCAGGATGGTTTTCGGTAGCGCCGGCGTCCCCGCCGGCTGTCGCGAGGGCATCCTGCCCTCGCCGGTTCCGGTTTATGTAAACCGGCGCCACCAATGTAATGTCGGGCAGATGCGTTCCCCCGCAAAAGGGATCGTTCAGCATGGCCACATCGCCGGGCCCCAGCGGAAGGCTATCAATGGCCGCGCGCACCGACATCGGCATCGAACCCAGATGCACGGGCATGTGATCGCCCATGGCAATCACTTCGCCCTGAGCGTCAAAGATGGCGCAAGAGTAGTCGCGCCGCTCCTTGATGTTGGGGGAAAACGCAGTCCGCCGCAGAGCCGCGCCCATCTCCTCGGCAATGGAGTGGTAAATGTTCTTGAAGATTTCCAGTTCGATGGGATCGGATCGCATAGGTTAAATCATGACCAATCTGCCGCCAGTGTACGACACCGCTCAACCGTCACCGTCGAAAGACCGTCGCGGCCCTCATTTTTCGCCCCTTTCCCCGCCGCGCCCGGGCCAGAAACGCCGGAATCCTTTAGAATGTGGTTGTCCCGGAGGCGCGGGTCATGCTAGAAACGCGGATGGGAAAGAACGCCCCGGCAATGCATGCGGCTTCAGGAAATTAAGATGAGCCCACGAACTCGAGCCAAAGCCAAGTCCGCTGCGATCGAAGTCCTGATTCCTGAAAAGCTCTATTTCCGGATCGGAGAAGTTTCCCGCCTCTGCCACCTGCCGGCTTATGTGCTGCGTTTCTGGGAAACCGAATTTCCCCAACTCAAGCCGGTAAAGAGCAGCACTGGACAGCGCATGTATCGCCGCAAGGACGTCGAGAGCGTACTGCGCATCAAGCAACTGCTGTACGAAGAGGGGTTCACCATCCCGGGCGCCCGGCAGCACCTCCGGGCCGAGATCAAGACCGACAAGAAACAGGATCCCCTGCCCTTCCCGGCGCGTCCCACTTCCGAGCTGAAATATATTCGCCAGGGCCTGAAGGACATTCTCAGCATGCTCTCAGCCCGGCGCTGATGCCGGGGCCGGCACGAGAAGCAACATGTGGGTCGGATACTCTTGTCCGACTCTTTTGATTTTGATTTTCGACAGGCCTGCACTAACTCAAAGTCAAAAGAGTCGGACAGGAGTCCGACCCACACAAGATCGGCCCATTCCCCGCGAACGATTTCCGAACCCATCCAGGGTTTAGAATCTGAACAGAGGACGCAAATGCAAACCCAAGGCGAATCAAAGCCAGGCTCCAGTCCAGGGCAGGCTGCCGAACATGTAGCCGAAGCTCACACCCTGCTGAAGACTCTGCAGGGCAAGGTTGCGGAACATCCCGAAATCGGGCAAGCCATTCACAAGCTGGAGCAGGCGCTCGCGATCCTTGAAGTTCAGACCGGCGGAATGCTGTGACGGATTACGGCGTCGTGACCAACGGTAGCCCGATGAAGCTGGCCTCGCCGCTGGCATGATAGACACGCTGCGCTGCCTTCCGGTAGTCCTCAGGTTTGGCCCAGAAGATACTCGGCACGAAAGTCTGCGGGTTGCGGTCGTAGAGCGGGAACCAGCTCGACTGAATCTGCACCATGATTTTGTGTCCGGGCAGAAAGACATGATTGGCCGTGGGCAGCTCGAAGCGGTAGAGCAGCGGTTTGCCGGCGGCAATGGGCTTGGCTGTCTCCAGGCTCTCGCGATAGCGGCCACGAAAGACATCGGCCGAGATCATTAATTGATACCCTCCCATGGCCGCCTGGCCCGCAACTTCGTCGGGATATACATCGATCAGCTTCACTACCCAGTCGGAGTCGGTGCCGCTGGTGGAGGCGATCAGGTTGGCCACGGGTTGCCCACTGATCTTTACTGGCGCCTTTAAAGCGTCGGAGACGAAGGCCAGCACATCCGGACGCCCGGATGCCTCGCGCTGATCGTCCACCAGCCACTGCGCCCAGGTGTAGCCGGCGGTATAACCCACAGGTTGAATCGGGCGGGCGCGGAAGGGCACAGGCTTGGCCGGATCGGAGATGTACTCGTCAAATTCGGCGTCCCCGGTTTTTGGCGCGGCGAAACCCAGCTTCAAACCGGCAGTGAGATAGAGCGGCGTCGGCTTCACAGTACAACCGCCGGCGCAGCCAGCCGGCCACGCGGGGAGACGGCGCCAGGTGTTGGTCCCGGTTTCAAACGCGGTCACCGGCGGAATGTCGGCTTTAGGCGCGCCATCTTTCAGATACTGGTCCAGAAACGGCCGCAGAATGTTCTGGCGGAAGTAGAGTCCAGTATCGCTGTTGAACTTCAGAGCGCCGAGCGTGCTGCCATCGTCGATTTCCTGCCCGTGATGCCACGGGCCCATTACCAGGAAAACTTTGTCGTTCTTGGCGTCCTTGGGCTTGATCGCCTTGTAAACTGCGATCGCGCCATAGATGTCTTCCTGGTCCCACAGGCTGTGCACCAGCATCACCGGCACCTTCAGAGGTTGGGCCGCAAGAATCTGGTCCATGGCCTGGTCGCGCCAGAAGGCGTCGTAAGCGGGATGCTCAAGAATCTTCCGCCAGAACCCAACCTGCTCGAGTCCGCGGATGCGGCCCAGTTCTCCCGCTGACCCGGCCTGCATGAACATGTCGTAGTCGTCGAAATTGCTGCTCCACCATTTGGCGTCGTTCTTGCGCGTGGCTTCCTGTTCGTAGATGTATGACATATTCTGCTGGCGGAAGGCGCCATTGTGAAACCAGTCGTCGCCCATCCAGCCGTCAACCATGGGATTCATCGGCACCGCAACTTTCAACGCCGGATGCGGATTGACCAGAGCCATCAATGGCAAAAAGCCGTCGTACGAAATGCCGAGGATGCCGACCTTGCCGTTGCTTTCCGGAATGTTTTTCACCAGCCAGTCGATGGTGTCATAGGTGTCGGTGGAATGATCGACGGGCGTGGGACTCTGCGGCCCGTGCAAGGGACGGTTCATCACGTAGTCGCCCTCGGAGCCATATTTCCCGCGCACGTCCTGAACGACGCGGATGTAGCCGCCTTCGACGATCACCTCAGTAGCGTTGTCATATCCGTTCAGGATCGGGCCCAGGTGGGAACTGGGGGCCGCGTTCGTTTCCTCTCCGCCGCGCGGATCGTGGCTGGTGAGCTCGTTCGCGCTGTAAGGCGTCCGGGTCAGAAGGATGGGCGCGCCCCTGGCGCCTTTCGGTATGAGGATCACGGTGTACAGCTTCACTCCGTCGCGCATGGGAATCATCACTTCCCGCCTGACGTAGTCAAAGCTGTCGGTCCTGGGCTCAAACTGGTTCGGCGTTTCGCTGGGATACGAAGGGTACTGCGCGGTCGAAGCGCTCTGCGCCGCGACCGGCTGCACAAATGACGCTCCGCCGAACATCACGAAAAGACACCACACGATGCCAGGCAGAATCCACTTGCCCGAAACGCACGTCCTCACACCGCCTGACTTTCCCATAGACTCGCCTCCCGCGAAGAGTGTAGTGGACGGCAACAACCAAGTCTGCGGCGATATTATGCAAACGTCCAAAGTCCGACGCCCGACGCCCGACGTCAGGTTAAAGCCCGGTCCAGATGGCTATAACCGCCGTCCACAAAAATATGCTGGCCGGTGGTGTGCCCGGATTTGCCCGAGAGCAGAAAAACCGCCATGGCGGCAATCTCGTACGCGGTCGTCATGCGCTTGCCCAACGGGATTTTCGAAAGGATGGCGCTGAGTTTTTCCTCGGGATTCGGAAACGTGGCCAGCCACTCCCGGTAGAGCGGGGTCATCACCTCGGCCGGCAGAATGGTATTGACCCGGATGTTGTACGGCAGCAGTTCCGCGGCCCATTCCCGGGTGAGCGCCATGACCCCACCTTTCGACGAGGCGTAGCCGGAAGTGCCGCCCTGTCCGGTGACTGCGGTTTTCGATCCGATATTGACGATCGCTCCCTGGGCGCGCTTCAGATGGGGCAGAGCATAGTGCGCCATGCTGTAGTAATGCACCAGGTTGCGTTCGAGCGAGGCCACGTATTCGCGCGGACTTCCCTGCTCCAGGCCGACTTTGTCGTTGCGGCCCGCATTGTTGACCAGCGCATCAAGGCGTCCAGATGTTTTGACCGTCTGCTCCACCGCGCGGGAACAGTCCTCGGGATTCGCGAGCTCGACTGTGACCAGGCCGCAGGCCGCGACCTGGCTCCGCACCTCGTTCTGCAGCTGCGCGCCGGCTTCGGCGTCGCGATCGACGATCACCGGCACCGCACCCTCTGCGACGAGCAAGCGCACGATGGCCGCGCCGATTCCCTTGGCTCCGCCGGTAACGATGACGACTTTATCCTTCAGTTCGAGGTCCATGCCGCTTCAGGTCCGCTCATCAACCGTGGAGATTGAAAAAGCCTCCATCGATCGGATAGTCCACTCCGGTGATAAAAGACGCCTCATCGGAACACAAAAATAGCGCCAGTGAGGCCACTTCGGCCGGTTCAGCCATTCTTCCAATGGGCTGCGCCTGCGACAATTTCTCGAACATTTCCCGCTCACGCCCGGGATAAGTATTGCGCAGGTAATTATCGACAAACGGAGTGTGCACCCGGGCCGGCGAGATACAGTTGCAGCGGATCTTGTACGGCAGGCAATCCCGCGCGGCCGAATAAGTCATCGAGATCACGGCGGCCTTGCTCATGGAATAGGCAAAGCGGCCGGCAAGCCCGACAGAACCCGCTATGGACGCCATGTTCAGGATCACGCCGCCGCCCTGTGCCTTCATGGAGGCGACCGCGGCCTGCATGCAGTTGTAGTAACCCTTTACATTCACACGAAACACACGGTCGAAGTCTGCTTCCGTGGTGCTCTCGATCGTGCCAATGTGCGAGATGCCCGCATTGTTCACCAGAATCGATAGCGGCCCTTGTGCGGCCGGTTGTGCGAACATGTCTTTGACCTGCTTCTGGTCAGTGACATCACAGGCGCAGGCCGAGGCTTTTCCTCCCGCAGAAATGATCTGCCGGCAAGTCTCTTCCGCGGCGCCCAGGCTGACATCCAGGACCCGCACTGTGGCCCCGTGCGCGGCAAACTTCAAGGCGATCGCCTGTCCGATACCGCTGCCCCCGCCCGTCACCAGGGCAACTTTACCGTCGAGTCTGAGATTGGTATTGGCTTGCGCTTGACTCAGAGCGAGACGCCTCTCTTCCACGGGATGAAATCATTCTGGGCGTTCAGCTCGGCCTTCGTTCTGGTCTCGCCGCTGGCCACTTTGATGACCAACTCCAGAATTTCCTCCCCCATGCGCTCGATGGTGGTTTCGCCCGAAACTACGCCTCCGGTGTCGATGTCGATGATGTCATTCATGCGCCGCGCCAGGGATGAGTTCGTGGACAGCTTGACCACGGGAGCAATGGGATTTCCCGTCGGCGTGCCCAGGCCGGTGGTAAACAGGACAACGCTCGCTCCCGCGCCCACTTGCGCGGTCACGCATTCCACGTCATTTCCCGGCGTGCACTGCAAGTGCAGTCCCGGCTCAGTGGAGTATTCGGGATAGTCCAGCACAGCGGTCACGGGAGAAGTCCCGCCTTTTTTGGCCGCGCCGGCCGACTTCATGGCGTCGGTCAGCAGACCATCGCGAATGTTTCCCGGCGATGGATTCATTTCGAAGCCGGACCCAACCGATCGGGCGCGCGCCTGGTAGTCCCGCATCAAGTTCACAAACCGGTCAGAGACTTCCTTGCTGGTGGCGCGATTAATCAGCTGCTGTTCCACTCCGCACAACTCCGGAAATTCCGAAAGAATCGCCCGGCCCCCAAGGGCCACGAGAAGATCGGCGGTGTGTCCGATGGCAGGATTGGCCGAGAGCCCGGAGAATCCGTCCGAGCCGCCACACTTCAAACCCAAACACAAATGAGAGAGAGGCGCCGCTGAACGCCTCGCCTTGTTGGCTTCGACCAATCCAAGAAATGTCTGCCGGACGGCATCCGAGAGCATGGCCGATTCCGTGCCGCTCTGTTGCTGCTCCAGAATAATCACCGGCTTGTTGAGATTCGGATTGCGCTTGTCGATCTGGTTGCGCAGGATTCCAATCTGCGCGTTCTGGCAACCCAGGCTGAGGACCGTCGCTCCCGCCACGTTGGGATGATTGATGTATCCCGCAATCAGCCCGCACAGATTGTTGGCGTCTTCACGGGTCCCGCCGCATCCGCCTTCATGCAGCAGAAACTTGATGCCGTCGATGTTCTCGAACACGCGGGAGCGCTGCGGCTCGGAGCCATTTCCAGAGGAGCTGCCAGCCCCGGCGGCATCCAGTTTGCCTTCCCGGTAGAGCTTCGCCAGCTCGGCCACCTGGCGGCGATAGATTTGCGGCGCCGCAAAACCCAGCTCTTCTTCAAAGGCCTGCTTCAAAACGCCGATGTTTCTGTTCTCACAAAAAACCAGCGGAACCACCAGCCAGTAGTTGCGCGTGCCTACCTGGCCATCGGACCTGGCATAACCTGCGAACGTCCGCTGCTTCCAGGGCGAAATATCAGGCGCCTGCCAGTGGTACTGGCCGGACTGCTCGTGAAAATCAGAAGCCTGGTGCTGAACGTTGCTGGTAGTCAGCCGCTCACCCCGGCCGATCGGCTTCACGGCTTTGCCCACCAGCACGCCGTACATGATCACGGCGGCGCCGGCGGCCAGGTCCTGGGTTGCGAACTTATGCTTGGCAGGCACGCTTGAAACCAGCGTGTAGGTGTTGCCGGCGAATTCAATCTTCTCGCCCTGGCTGAGGTCGGCAAGCGCAATCAGGACATTGTCCCCGGAATCGAGTTGCAGTACCCGGTCGGGCATCGCCGTCTATTGTAGAACAGGGCAGGTGAACTCATCTCTTTGATCCCTGTTAGCGTCCTGACAGTGCTGGTTTTCTTTGCGTCCTTTGCGGCTCCTTTGCGCCCTTTGCGGTAGAGCTTTGACCTTATTCAAAAATCTTAAACCGCAAAGTTCGCAAAGAAAGGCCGCAAAGGACGCCAAGAGTAGTGAATCAGGCCTCACCGGCGGGGACAAATCTCAGCCACGCACCGGCGATTTCAATTTCCAGAATCGTTGCGCGTTCCCTCCCAGGATCGCTTCCTGCGCCGGGAGCGACTGGCGGCCAATGTAATCTTTCACTACTCCCATCGCTTCGGCATACGATGCAGCCACGGTGCACACCGGCCAATCCGATCCAATCATCAGGCGCTCCGCACCAAAGCATTCGAAGGCAACGTCCAGATAGGGCGCGATGTGCTCGGGCTTCCATTGCTGCGAGTCCGCCTCCGTCACTAAACCGGACAATTTACAAAAGACATTCGGAAACGCGGCCAGCTCCTGAATTCCTCTCGCCCAGGGCTGCAGGCTTCCGCTTTTGATCGGAGGCTTGGCCATATGGTCCAACACGAAACGCTGGCGCGGAAACTGCCGCACGAACTCGGCTGCTATGGAAAGATGTTTGGGGTAGATCAGAATGTCGTAGGCCAGATCGAACTCTTCCAGAACGGAAATGCCGCGCAGGAATTCCGGCCGCAGCAGGAATCGTTCGTCGGGCTCCCCCTGCACTATGTGACGAACCCCAACCAGCTTGGGATTGCGGGCAGACGCCTGCAACTGCGATCGCACGTCGGCAGACTGCAAATCCACCCATCCCACCACGCCCAGAATAAAAGGCGACGACGCGGCCAGTTCGAGGAGCCATCGCGTTTCCTCAATCGTCTGCCGCGCTTGTACCGCAACGCATCCCTGAAACCCGGCCCGCTCCAGTTCGGGTTGCAACGCATCAGGCAGGAAATCACGGCGCAGCGCTGCCATCGAATCGTCGATCCAATCATACTCGCGCGGATCATAGATCCAGAAGTGCTGGTGAGCATCAATGCGCATGGCGGTCGAGTCTCTCAAACCCTAGCCCGGATACCAGACTCGGCGCGGGTCGGATTCGCTTCGCTGATAGGTCCAGGCTTCCTCGATCAGGCGCTTGAGGTCGAAGGCTGGCCGCCAGCCCAGCAGGAATTTGGCTTTGGCGTTGTCCAGCCAGGTTGACCAGAAGGGGGTTTCGATCTCCACCGAGGGAAGTTCCCGGGTCTCCTTCAGATAGTCAGCCACGTGCCGGTAATCCACGGGTTCGTCCATGCAGATATTGAAAGTCTGCTGGTGCGCTTTGGGATGGTCCAGGGCGCGCAGGATGGCCGCTACCAGGTCGCTTACGTGCACAAAGTTGCGTTGCACGGGCTTCCCTTTTGGATCCAGCATCAGCGGCACCGCTCCGCTCTTCACATACTCGTCGGCCCGCTTAGCACCCACAAGGTCGCGCCATCGCGGCCCTCCAAAAACGTCTTCGCCAAAGGACAAAGAATATTTGAAGTCATCTTTTTCCATGATCCAGGGCGCCCGCAAACAGCAACCCTGGAGGTTGTACTGGATGAAATATTGTTCCAGCATCACTTCTTCGAGAACTTTGGAGAGCGCATAGCAGCCGGGATACGCGCCGTGTTTCTGTTGTTCAGTGACTGGCAGGGAATGAGGATAAAAGAAATGTCCCAGTGCGGCGTCGCCACCGATGAGAATAATCTGTTTGAATGCGGCGCTGGTACGGCACTCTTCCAGCAGCCAGAACAGGCCCTTGACGGTCACGTCCATCACGTCATCGGGAGTTTCCTTGCAAGTGGCGCAATGCAGAACGTGGGTGATTCCCTGCATGGCCGAGTGCACAACCGCGCGGTCCGAGATCGTTCCGCGCACGATTTCCAGTCGCTCCCCGGGCTCCAGCATCCGGTTGTGACATAACGCCCGAATCCTCACATCGTCGTCCGACTGCAGGGTGTGGGCAATGAAATGGCTGCCCACCTTGCCCGCAGCTCCGGTAACCAGGATGCGCTTGATAAGTCTGGCCATACTGATCGGTAGATCATACAGCGCGCATCAAATCGCAGTCAGCAACGTGTGATCAGGATTGAAGGGTGAGGTCACCGTGAGCCAACTCTTAGTTCGACGATTGGACCTGCATGTTTTCGTCGATCCAGAGCTGCGCCGGAGCGCCCGCACCGTCGCGGGTGGCAGTCACACGAAAGCCACTGGATGTCGTCGCAACCTCGTATGTGTAAGGGGGCCGCTGTCTCTCGATGGTGATGTACTTCCCTTCATTCAATTCATCGAGAGATGCATACTTTTGTTCGGTGGCGAAGTATGCCCGCTCGGCGTTGGCGATGCTGATGAGATCATTCTTCACACCCACAATGTTCGCCGTTCCAGTTGGAGTGCTGGCCCCGCCGGGCGCCGACGCTTCCTTCAACTGGATGGAATAGAGATATATCCCCACCGCCATCACAATCACGATGCCCAAGAAACCCAATGCTCGACCCATGGACTCCTCCCCATCTTCTCATTGCATAGCGAAACGGCGCTGGGGACAAGTAACCATAGTGCGAGGCCCTGCGGCTGGACATGCCGTGGGGTCCTGCGGGCCCGTGGTCGCGACCGACTCTCGCCGGCACGCTGCCCTTATGCAAAGCACCTCCCCAATCAGCAACATCCGCAATGAAGTGCTCGAGCGGCTGACGATCTCGGACCCACAACAAGCCGTTATCGGCGATGTCGCGCGCATGCGCAACATCCCCTGGTTCCGAGGGCCATCCTGATCAACGGCTTCATCCGCGACGTGCATTCCGGCGAACTACTTAAGCCGAAGGTGTGCAAGAAGTCGGCAAAGCCGCTTGAAGTGCTTCAGGTTTTCAGTGACCTGGGTTCAATGACTGGCTCTTCAATGTCGGACTTTGGTGATTTGGCGGCGTGCCAGAAGAAACGCCAGTATCGCAACCAGAACAAATACGACAGCGGTTTGATAACTGTCCATAACTTCCTCGAGCTTTCCTGGTCGAAGCTTGGATGCCAGCCTGCCATTACCATTTGCCTCCGGCGTTTATCCCATGATTTCAGTGTGCGGATACGGCAAGATTCTGAGGGGTTTAAGGGTTGGCGGGAACTGCGACCAGCATCCAAGCGGAGATGAAAGAAGAAGAGCGCTGGACAGAACTCTGCCGCCAAGCCTCGGTCGAACAGGATCCCAGAAAGCTCCTGCTGTTGGTGACCGAGATCAATCGCTTGTTGGCAGAGAGGCAGGACCGCCTGCTGGAGCGAGTTCCTGAACCGGAGGGGAAGAAGTAATTGCCTGGGTGGTCCTCGGCTTCAGGGTCGATTCATTGCTTCCCGGCTGGCCCGGACGTAGTGTCCTCTTTTAATTTGTGGCTGGCGAATTGAAGCCTGAGACTCTCTTGCGCGTCCGCAATCCTCTTCATCGCGGTCAGAGCAGCCTCGAATTCGCCGCTCCGTTCTAGTCCTTGCTGGGCCTTTTCGGAGTCAAATCGCAGGTCTGCTTCACCCGGGCGAGTTCCAGGCCGGCGGGTGAAAATTCCGCGATTTCAGGTCCGTTGCGGCCGTGGATCTGCACTTTGAAAATGCGGGCCCCGATCAGTTCGCGGGTCGTGCCTTTGTCCATGGAGAGGAAACGGTTGCGAATCCAGTTCCACCCGTGGTAACTGTGCGCGTCGTCAACCCGTACCATCACTTCCATCTGGGGCTGCCCCCAGAAGCCAGGACGGTTGGGCGGGCCCAAACGGATGCCAGGATTGAACTCCGCGGCGCTGTACTTGCCATTCGTGCAGGTCAATTGGATCCGCGGCTTGTAGTCCGGATCTTCCCGCAGGTAGTTGTCCGACAGAATCTCAAAGCGCACCCTTTTGGCGCCGGTCATCTTATCTTCGGAATGGAACACCATCCATTTTCCGCCGGCACTGACGCCGTCGCTTTCGCCCTGATTGGGACTGAACGCAACGCCCTGAGCGCTGGCCGGCAACGTTGCCGCGCAAATAATTACCAGCGCCAGGAAAAGGCCCTCGACTGGGATCAACCGGTTTCGTCTGCGAAAAAATTGAGACGTATTCAAGCTCTCCTCCAGAATGGCATGATTTCTACTGTCTATATTGAACCCTCGAGGGCAGACAAAAGTTGCATGACTGTGTTCCGCTTCGAGTCGCAAACCGCACGGCGGTAACTGAGCAGAAACGGGAATGATTTCGCCCGGTCTCTATCTCTGGCCGAAAACCACCACCCGTGGTGGAATTGGGCCAGCCGCAACCCGCCACCGGTGCCTGCTCGAGATTTCTTGCCCGCTCTGACATATTGAGAACAGTGGGGTTAATGATTGCTGACGGTTCAGCCGATCATTGGCACTCCAGCTGCATCTTTCATAGTGGCGGTTTCCGCGAGTGGCAATGGTTTGCGCGGCCCTTGCCTACGCGAGGATCCAAGCTCATTCGCAGACTCTGCAATTGAAAGCCCGTTACCACGCTCGAAGGGAAGGTGAGGTTATGAGCATCTTTGGTCAGGTCCGATCCCTCATCGCGTTCGCTGCTTTCACGGTTTTTGCTCTCATGCCCAATACCGCATTCGCCCAGCGCGGCGGTCACGGCGGTGGTGGTGGAGGTGGCGGCTTCCATGGTGGTGGCGGCGGCTTTCACGGCGGCGGTGGCGGTGGTGGACTCCATGGCGGTGGTAGCGGCGGCGGTTTTCATAGCGGGGGCGGAGGAGGATTCCACAGCGGGGGCTCTTCCCGTGGCGGTGGCGGGTTCAGTGGCGGCGGATATCGTGGCGGCGGCTCCTACGGGGGCATGCGCTCGTATGGTGGCGGCACACGATCTTTTGGTGGCGGAAGTTTTAACCGGGGCGGTGGTTTTCGGGGCGGATCGGCAGCAGGCCGGGGCTCCTACGGCGGATTCGGTTCCTCGCGCGGCATGAACGGGCAAAGCCGTGGATTTTCGTCCGGCCGCAATTCCGGGTCATTCGGCAATCGTTCATTCGGCAATCGGTCATTCGGCAATCGGTCGTCCGGCAACCGCTCATCGAATTTTCGTTCCGGAATTAATGATGGCCGCTGGCATTCCTTTGGCAACGGCAGTGCTTCGCGCTTCAGCGGTGGACGCAGCTCCGGAAACTTCGCCTCTTCCGGCTTCTCCGCGCACAACGGGGGAAGGTCCGACGGCGGCTGGCACTCTTTTGGCCCGTCCAGGGCCTCCTCTCCGGGCATGGGAGGGCGGACTTCACGATCAGGTTCGATTCGCGGGGGGACCGGTTTCGGCGGCTCGCACTTCGGAGGATCCACTTTCGGCAATTCGTCTTTTGCAGGATCGCGTTCGGGTCATTCTAATTTCCAATCATTTGGGAATGCGCGATTCAGTTCAAATAATCACCTGTTTGGCAGCTCGCGCTTCAATTCCTTTGGCGGCCACAACGGATTCGGCAACCGGGGATTTGGCCGCAGCGGGGGTTGGCACGGCAACGGTTGGCATGGGAACGGTTGGCACGGGAGCCGCTACGGCGGTTTCGGCTGGCGTGGCTACGGCTGGAACAGAGGCTATTGGCCGGGATACTACAACTACGGTTGGAGCGGTGGCTTCTTTGGAGCAGGCTTCGGCTGGGGTTGGGGCTTCGGCGTAGGCTGGCCGTATTGGGGCAGCTACTGGGGGCCAGGCTGGGCTTACGGATGGGACCCCTGGTGGTACAACCCTTATTGGTACTCGCCCTGGCCGTCGTACAACTACTACCAGGATTATCCCGACATCGGATACAACAATCCGCCGTCTTATGCTCCGGACGCTTTGTCTGACTACGACTCCTCGTCGAGCTACCTGATCACGCCAACACTGGATCCCGAAGCTTTGCATTTCAACGTCAATGGTGACGCGGAGCAGGACGACAATGGCTCGGACCAGACCGCTGAACCGGCGCAGCCCGAAGCCGTGCCCAGCCCTCGGGCTCCAGCGACCACAGCGCAGCCGCGCCTGGTCTCTCAGCCCACAACCTGAGGCGAGGAGAAAACGGCGCGAGTTGCACTCTGCTCTGAGGGGCCCCGTCCAAGCTTGCTTGGGCGGGGATTTTCGTGGTGAGCACATCTTCACTAATAGAGGAACCCGCAGGCCTTGGGTATCTTCCAGCGCTCCGATTCCGCGACGTTTCATGTGGCCACCGAAATTCCCGCCCAAGCAAAGCTTGGACGGGGCACCCTCGGGAGTGAGGACGCTACGGAGCACTGTGACCAGCGCACTTCAGCACGCCCAGATAGACACTCCACGGGCCGACGGCATCGCGATACTGGTGGGCCATCACGCGCGACAGTTGATGCAGATGGGTGAGATCGTGGACCACCCACGTTGCCAGAAGTTCCGCTAGCGTCACCGCTCCTAACGCTGGATGCTTCCCTCTCCGCGCCAGATCTTCAGGCTGTAAATTCAGGGCCTGCAGCGCCGCCAGGTTCTCCCGCCGCAGCCGGGCGAATTCGTCCAGAAGTTGCTCCAGCGACTTGCCTTGAATCTCGCTCTCCGCAGAGCGGTCAAAGGGATCAAAGGGCCGCGCTTCTCCATTCTCGAGTATGATCCGCACCCGGGGCATCCAGTCGGTGCGTTCACCCACGATCAGATGGCCCCCGATAACGAACGCGCTCCAGGTATCGTTCCCTTCGTTGCTGCGCACCCAGGCGTCGGGCAGCCCGCGCAACAGGGCATCCAGGGTGGCGGGAGTGCGGCCCAGAACTGCGATAGCTTCTTGCAGGTTGAATCGCGTCAGGTTTTCCATGCCCACGTAGATGCATACCTGGCGCTGTGGACTCAGGGAACTGACATTCGCACTTGTATCGTCGATCACCGGCGCAGCTTTCTCGTGTATCTTGAAAACGAGGCCCTGCCGATGAAAGCACTCTTCTCCGTACTGGCGTTAGCTCTTTGCCTGGCGCAGCTTTCCGTGGCGCAGGTGGACCAGCGCTGGAAGCCGAATGACCCCGACCGTCCCGTGCCCCCGGTGATCGATGCTGGAACCGCGAGCACTCAGGATGCGCCGGGCCGTCCGCCATCAGACGCCATTGTGTTGTTTGCGGGCAAGGACCTTTCCCAATGGACGGGCGCTGATGGTCAGCCGGCGAAGTGGAAGGTCGCGGATGGCTACATGGAAGTGGTGCCGCACAGCGGGATCATCCAGACGCGCCAGCCGTTTGGCGATTGCCAGCTGCATGTTGAGTTCACCGAGCCCACGCCACCGGTGGGCGAGGGACAGGAACGCGGCAACAGCGGCGTGTTCCTGATGGGTCTCTACGAAATTCAGGTGTTGGACTCGTACCAGAGCAAAACCTACGCCGACGGCCAGGCCTCGGCGGTGTACGCGCAGTTCCCGCCGCAGGTGAACGCTTCCAGGCCGTCGGGGCAGTGGCAAGGCTATGACATCATTTTTCATGGTCCTCGTTTCGACAAAGATGGCAAGCTGCTGCGCCCGGCGCGAGTCACCGTGCTGCACAATGGAGTGCTGGTTCAGGATAACGTGGAGTTATCGGGCCCCACCGGCCACCACGTGCGCCCTCCTTACAAGCCCACGCCGGACAAACTGCCTCTCAGCCTTCAGGACCACGGCAACCCGGTGCGCTTCCGCAATATATGGATTCGCGAACTGGGCGAAGGCCAGTAGCGAGCTCTACTCCCGAGGGTGCCCCGTCCAAGCTCCGCTTGGGCGGGGTCTTCGGCCCAGACACACACCCACGCCCGATTGAAAATACTGCTCTTTGGTTCTCCTGTCGTGATTCGGCGAACCGGGCACTGGAAGAAAGAGCTCCCAACAGTAGGAGACGGCGATGAGGGATAAACACCCAAAACCCCCGCCCAAGCGGAGCTTGAACGGGGCACCCTCGTGGCGGAAAGTCCTAGGCTTTCGGAGGCCACGCCGTCTGGCCGCCGCGATGGAAGGCCAGGTTGCCGATGTGGCCGGCACGCGCCGCGGCCACCCCGGTTTCTACCGGCGCGTTGGGTTCTTTGCGGCTCCTGACGCAAGCCAGGAAATTCTCCACGTGCGAGATGGTGCCGTCGCGGAAACTTTTCTCTGTGAGCACCGGATTTTGCCCGTCCTGCACGCCCTCGCGATAAACGGAGAAGCCGCTGCGATTGAGTTTTAACGTTGCTTCCGTTCCGCGGAACTCCAGGCCGCCGTCATCGACGGAAGAATTCATCATGCCGTCGTACCCCACATCGAATCCGGGATAACGGAAAGCGGCCTGGATGGTGTCGGGACAATCCCATTGCTCGAAAACATATTTGTCGGCCAGCATATGGGCCTCGCGCGGCTGGTCGGATTTCATGGCCCAGTGCACCACGTCGATCCAGTGGCTGAACAAATCGGTCATGGCGCCGCCGCCGAAGTTCCAGTACCAGCGCCAATGGTTATATTTTTCTTCGCTGAAAGGCTGATCGGGAGCGGAGCCCAGCCACAGCTTCCAATCGAGCGCCTGGGTGTCGATGGGTTTGGGCGCCCAGTCCCGATGATAGTTCTGCCACCAGTAGGTTCGCACCTGCGGAACGCGTCCGAGGCTGCCGGACTGGATCAGGTCCACGGCGTCACGAAAGTGGGTCCAGCTGCGCTGCTGCATGCCGCATTGCAGAATCTGCTTGCTGGACCGCACCGCGCGGGTGAGCGGGGCGCCCTCCTCGATAGTGTGGGTGACAGGCTTTTCCAGATAAACATCTTTGCCCGCGGCCAGGGCATCGATTGCCATGCGCACGTGCCAGTGGTCGGGCGACGCGATGAATACGGCATCGACGTCGGTTGCGAGTACCTCCCGATAATCCAGATGGGTGGTCGCCACTCCGTTAGACCGTTCCCGGACCGCATCGCGGTGCGGCCCGTACACATCGCTCACCGCCACGATCTGGTAAGGGCCGAGCTTGTCGGCGGCGTCCAGCAGGTTCCGCATCCGGCCGCCGGCTCCAATCACTCCCACGCGAACGGTGTCGTTTGCACCCAGCACTCTGGTGGAGGCGAGGGCGGTGAGTCCACTGGCGATGATGAAGCTGCGGCGATTGAGCATAGTTCTCCAGTCCGCTATTTACGTCGAAGTTCCCGCGCGAAGAGAGCTTACCAAAAAACACGTGGGGACAGCCGCCCTCGGCTGTCCGGGCGAGCGGCAGCTCGCCGGGGGGCTAGCCTCAAGGCTGGTGTCCGATCACAGCCCGCGGAGCTCCGCTCCGCCGGACAGCCGGGGGCGGCTGTCCCCACGTGTTTGCGGTAAGGCCACCCTACAATATCCGCACCCCCTCATTCGTCAACAGCCGTAGAGGAAGGACGCGGCGAGCCTGGAGCGGATGGCACTCGAACCGGACCAGCGGATTTCCGAAGTGGTAAAGCGGGAGCAGTCCCGGCTGCGCAATTTCATTCGCCGCCGCGTGCCCGACCCGCGCGACGCCGAGGACATTCTGCAGGACGTCTTCTATGAACTGGTGGAAGCCAATCGCCTGCTGATGCCCATCGAACACGTCACCGGATGGCTGTTTCGCGTGGCGCGTAACCGCATCACCGACCTCTTTCGCAAGAAGAAGCCGGAGAGCTTCAGCGAGACTGCCGCCGCAGGCGACGATGATGACGAACCTCTGCGGTTCGAAGATCTGTTGCCCTCGCCCGATGCCGGCCCGGAGGCGCTTTACGCCCGCAGTGTGCTTCTCGAAGAACTCGAGTCGGCAGTTGACGAACTGCCGCCGGAACAGCGCGAGGTGTTTGTGGGACACGAACTCGAAGGACGCAGCTTCAAGCAGATGGCGGCCGAGACCGGAGTGAGCGTGAATACGCTGCTCTCGCGCAAACGCTATGCGGTGATGCATCTGCGCCAACGCTTGCAAGCCATATACGACGAATTTACGAAAGCATGAGGGACTGAACATGAGACCGAGATTGAAGAAGATGATTTTCATAGCGCCGCTGGCGATTCTGGGGATACTGCTGTTCATCGCCATCGGCGGCGAAATAGTCATGCAGCTATGGAACTGGCTGCTGCCGCCGCTCTTCGGCTGGCGCCTGATTACTTTCTGGCAGGCGCTTGGGATTCTGGCGTTGTGCCGGGTCCTGTTCGGCGGATTTGGGCGCCATGGTTCTCATCGCTCCAATTTCGGCCGTCGCATGGCCGAGCGCTGGTCGCACATGACCCCGGAGGAGCGGGAACGTTTCCGGCAAGGCATGCGTGGACGCTGCGGCTTTGGTCCATCCACCAGCCAGAACCAGGGGCAATGAGGTTACTCTGGACCGATTTTGCAAGCGCTGAACTTGACGGGATAGTTGTAGGCGATGCTTGCGTGTACACAGCTCATCCCAGATCAAGTGGGGCTTGCGCCCACGAACCAACATCACGCGACTGCCTCGGCCGGTGAATCCGTTGGTTAAGGCGTGCGGCCAGCCTCTGGGTGGAATTTCTTCACCGCAAAAATGGTGAGCACGATAAACAACGCCAGCACCACCAGCTGCGCGACCAGGAAGGGCGGCTCCGATTGGGTGGGAGCCATAGCCTTCAACGACGGCACCTTCTCGAAGGACTGAACCACCAGGACAAATACGTTCAGGTAGAGCGCCATCATGGCCGTTACCACATAAATCCAGCGCCACTTGCCCGCCATGTGGAAGCTGTAGCGCGCCAGGATCGCAATCGCCAGCACCACCAGCGAAATGATACCGACTTTGTGCGAGGGCAAGAGATGATCGAAAGGAAAACCGAACCCGGTCACGCTGGTCAGCACGGTGGTCAGCAGAAAGAGAGCGGTCAAGCCGTTGAGCCGTTTCGCGGAGAGAAACCCGGACAGGACGATGAAGCCAGAGACGATCCCTATCAGACTGATGATGACGTGCACTGCGGTAAAGGCCGAGAGCGACATGCCTAGCATCATGTTCGCGGATTCCTTTCCAAACAGGGCTGAGATAGTACGCTGCCGGGCAAAAAATTTCCACAAGGTGACAGGAGATCATGACTGGAAGGATCGAAGAGTGAAGCCGGCTTTCAGGCCGGAATAAGGGACTGGCATCCTGGGCTTCCGCCCGCGCGACACCTCAGCGGGTAGAGCCGCTGAGAAAGTTTGGTTACAAGCCGGGACGCCGGTAAATATCGGGCGATCTCTTCCTATTTACGGCGCCCCGTCTTACGTCCCCTTATCCATACACCAATCGGTTTACTGCACGGTCATGGTGGTTGAGGTGGTCACTCCTTTGGCATTCGCTCCGATTGACGTTGTCCCGACTCCATGAGTTGTTGCCAGGCCGCCCACGCTCGGCGCATTCGCGATCGTCGCCACACTGGCCGAAGACGAGCTCCAGTGCGTGGTAAGCGTTATGTCCTGAGTGGTTCCATCGTTGAACGACCCGGTTGCCGTGAACTGCTGGGTATTCCCCAGGGTCACGGACGAATCCAGAGGTGTGATCGCGACCGACGTGAGTGTGCCCGTTCCCACGTTCAGAGTGGTCGTGCCCTTGATTCCCGCCGAGCTGGCCGAAATAGTCACCGTTCCGGCCTTCTTGCCATGGGCCAGACCGGAACCGCGAACCTGGGCAAGATTCGGTTTCGAGGACTTCCACGATAAGCCGCTCAGGCTGCTGGAAGTGCTGCCGTCGCTAAACGTGCCCACTGCCGTGAATTTCAGCGACGTTCCCTTCTCGATTCGGGGATTGCTCGGGATGATGCTGATGGATACCAGGTGGGCGGTCGAAACCGTCAATGTGGTGGAGCCGCTGACCGCTCCCAGGGTGGCTGAGATAGTGGTTGTGCCTGTGGCCAGACTGCTGACCGAACCTAGATTGTTTATGGTGGCGGTCGCCGGACTCGAGGAACCCCAAAGGACTGAGAGCGTAAGGTCCTGCGTGCTGCTATCGCTGAAGGTACCCGTGGCCGTGAACTGCTTTGTAGTCCCCACGGCCATGCTGGAATTTGCCGGGGTAACCGCGATCGACACCAGCGCCGCGCTGTTAACACTGAGCGAGGCTGTCCCCGTCACCGAACCGGAAATCGCCCTGATCGTCGCCGACCCTGTTCCTACCGCCGTGGCCAGGCCAGAGGCGCTGACCGTCGCTGTCCCCGGAAGCGATGACGTCCACGTCACCGATGTCAAAAGCTGCGTGCTGCCGTCGTCAAAGGTTCCTACCGCGCTGAACTGCTGGTCTGTACCCAGGGCAATCGAAACCGCCTTCGGCTCAACATCAATCGATATCAGGTGCGCGGGAACAACGGTAACGGTCGTGGTGTCGCTCAGGGATCCCACGGTCGCAGTAATCGTAGTCTGTCCCGCGCCCGCGGTCGTCGCTACCCCGGAACCGTCAATACTGGCCACAGAACTCGAGGAAGAGCTCCACGTCACTCCACTCGCAAGGTCCTGACTCGATCCGTCCGAATAAGTTGCGGTGGCGGTGAACTGCTGGTTGATGCCGATGGCAAGAGTCAAGTCCACCGGAGTTATGGAAATCGAAGAAATCGTAGGAGCATTGACCGTTAAGGTCGTCGATCCGGTAACTCCGCCGATGCTTGCCGATATGGTGCTCGTGCCCGGCGCGAAGCCGGTGACGATACCACTGATATCCACGGTGGCTACCGCCGTGGAACTGGACTTCCACGTGACCAGGGCTGTCAGGTCGCTGCTGCTGCCATCAGTGTAGCTGCCGGTGGCTGAGAATTGCTCGGTGGTGTGAACCGGAATCGAACTGGCCGCGGGCGCCACACTAATGGAGACCAGGTTTCCAGCGGCGCCAGTCACATTGAGAGTCGCTGTACCGCTTATCGTTCCTGACTTCGCGGTAATGGTCACCACACCAGCCACCAGGCCATTGGCCAGGCCGGTGTTGCCGATCGTGGCTACGCTTGCATCCGAAGTGGACCAGGTCAACGATGTGGTCAGGACGCGGCTGTTGCCGTCGGAGAATTGACCCGTAGCAGTAAACTGCTGGCTCGCTCCTGGGACCACGGAGACGACTCCCGGCGACACGCGCAAAGAAACCAGTGATGGAGTCGGCGGAGGAGTGCCGCCGCCGCCACCAGATCCTCCTTGCGAGAACGTGGCTTGCCCGCCTTTACCGCAAGCTGCAGACAGCGCGAGACAGAATAAGACCAGGATCAATGACGCAGTTTTCACACTCGTCTCCATCGCGCCGCAGAGCGTGCCGATTTTGGGGGTGCGCGGTTTCTAACTGAATTCTAAGGGCACGGCTTCGGTTTGTGGCACCGGCACTCGGTTACGCTGGTAACGCGATCAACGATCCGGCACGTCACAAAAGTAACGTGACAACACCAAGTTATTCCCGCTTTTTCCTGCACTTCCTGGGCGCCTTCGACAGCACCCAAGACATACGGTGATATTTGCTTGTGGCACAGCAGCGGCAGAGAGCGGGCGCAGTTCGCAAGGGGAAGCCAGCGGGTTCGGGCGGCTGGCCGGAATCAGGCTGGAACTGAGCCGCGAAGCTTCGGCGCCGGTGTGCGCCCGCCAATTGAGTGCCGATCCACCCAAAGCTCCGCCCCGGGGCTCAGTTGTCGAGCCAGCTAAGCCGTGCGAATAGAGGTCAGCCAGGCACGCAGCAACTGCCGCACCTTGGCCCCCTCCGGCTTTCGCCGCACCGCGTCGATCACAGCCAGGCGCGCCCGCAATCCGCGGCCGCGAAATCCTACCCAATAGGGCACATAGATTTCACCCGCCACGGGCTTGGCTGAGATATGGAGATCGCGCACCCGGAAGAATCCCGTGGTGAAAAGCAGCCGCTGCACTTTGACGATGACGATCTTTTCCGCTTCAGCTTCCCCCAGCAGCGCCTCGGAGCAGTTGCGCGTCTCCAGGTAGAGCACTTCGCGCTCGCCCGGCAGTTGCTCGAAGTGATAGAGGTCAAGCGACCCGTTCACCGCATCCAGGCCAAACACGCGCAGGTCACGCTTGCCGCCGTTCAGGATTTCGATCTGGAAGAGGCGGAAGGGAATGTAGAAGTCAGCCACCGAACGGAGTGGGCCAAAAGTAGAGTCACGCAGGAAATCGAGCGCACCGGAAGTGAACTGCTCGGTCGCCTCTTCGCGGGTGACGTTGGGCCTGAGGCTGCGGATGCGCGCCATTCTGAGTTCCGTACTTCGTGGAGGCCGGGCGTCCCCGCCCGGCGGGACGGGCGGGACGCCCGCCCTCCATCCCAAATCACCGGAAATGGAACCAGAGTCCGATCACGGTGGCGAGCAGCGCCAGGCTGAATATCACGTTGAGCCGGTGTTCGGCTGCGGTCTCGGCCGCCGGTTTGTGGCCCAGCACCGGAGTGACGTCCATCTTCTCGCCGACTGTAGCGAAGGTCAGGCCGGCAAGTTTCTGGCGATCCGGCGCGGGCGTCACCAGGCTGACTCCGATCAGCACCACGCAGCAGATCACGAACATGAGAATCGAGTAGTGCAGAAAATTCATGTCCACCAGGCTGCGCAGAAATGCATTGTCGAAGGCATGACCGCCGGCGGCGCGGTCCATCAGTTCGAGAATAAAACGCGCCGCGCCCATGACAAAACCAGTCAGTAGCGAGGTGATCGCGCCCTGCGAGTTCAGCCGCGGCCACAGAATTCCGAGGATGAAGCAGGCCGCAATCGGCGGGCTGATATAGCCCTGCACGCTCTGCAGGTAGATGTAAAGCTGGCTGCTGATCAGATGAATGAACGGTACCCAGGCCAGGCCGAGCACCACCATCACGCCGGTCATCACGCGCCCGAAACCGACCAGCTGCTTTTCGCTCGCGTCGGGCTTGATCTTCTTATAGAAGTCGAGCGTGACCAGGGTCGAAGCCGAATTGAACACCGAGCTCATCGCTCCCATCAATGCCGCCAGCAGCGCGGCGATCATCACGCCGACCAGGCCGGTCGGAAGCAGATTGATAATCATTGTGGGATAAGCAATGTCACCATTCAGCACTTCGCCGTTGGGGCCGAACTTGAACAGATCGCGATAGAGCGCGACCGCAATCAGTCCGGGCAGCACCAGCATGAACACGGGCAGGATCTTGAGGAAGCCGGCAAAGATGGTCGCAGCCTTGGCGTGTCCTTCATCCTTGGCCGAGAGCACGCGCTGCACGATCACCTGATCGGTGCACCAATACCAGATGCCGAGAATGGGCGCGCCGAAGAAAATGCCAGTCCACGGAAAGTCGGGATCGCTCATGGGCTTGACCATGTGGAAGTAGCTGGCGGGCAAGGCGGCGCGCAGGCCGGCGAACCCTCCCACTTCGTGCATTCCAATCACAGTCAGGATGACGGCGCCGAAAATCAGGATCAGGGTCTGTACCAGGTCGGTATAAATGACCGCGGCCAGTCCTCCGGCAATGGTGTAAATACCAGTTGCGATGACCAGAATGACCGCCGCCGTCAGCGGGCTCCAGCCCACAACGCGCTCCAGCACAATGGCAGCGGCATAGAGGTGGACGGAAATCTTGGTAAACACGTAGGCCAGGATGGAAATTCCCGCCAGGTACACAGCGCAGGACCGGCTGAAGCGCCGCTCCAGAAACTCCGGCATGGTGAACACGTTGGAACGCAAGTAGAAGGGGACGAATACCCATCCCAGGACCAGCAGGATCAGGCAGGCCAGCCATTCAAACGAGCCCACCGCCAAACCCGAACTGGCCCCGGATCCGGCCAGCCCAATAAAGTGCTCGGTCGAGATGTTCGAAACGAACAGCGACGCCCCGATGGCAAACCAGCCCACGTTGCGGCTGGCCAGGAAGTAGTCGGTTGAGGTGCGTTCCTTGCGGGCGAAGTAAAAGCCGATGGCGAATATGACGACGAAGTAAACCACAATGATGGCTATGTCTATTCCGGTCAGTGCTTTGTGGGTGAGGTGTGCCGCGGTTTCGCCCATACTCCTCCATCCGCCGCCGGGTTTCGGTGAGTTCCGTGCGCCATGCTAGTGGATTAGGCAAATTGAGGCAACCGGAATTCACCGCCGGCACCGGAACCAGTCGTCTGTCGTCGGTCTTCAGTCGCCAGCAGAATCTGGTCTTTCTGAGAACTGCCAACTGACGACTGACCACTAGAATTAAAGAACTCGTATAGAATCAGCCGCCAATCTCTGATCGCAAGTCGTCACCAGAATCTGGTTTTTCTGTAGATGCCGACCGACGACTGATGAGGCTGCCCGGGCCGGGGCAGCCATCGTCACCTGTCGCAATCCGGGGCGAACAAAAGAAAGAGACAGGCCTGTGTCGATTTCACCGGGGCTCGTTCGACATACAGGGTAAGAACAGGGCGCCGGACTTCCGGCGAGCCTGGCTTTCAAGCGGAAGGAAAGATGGGGTGAGTGCCGTGGAACTTATTCGGCGCCTGGGCCGTAACTTTCTGAGTCCCAACGTCGTTCTACTTATCTAAGAGGACTGATTTCGTGATTTGGGGATCGGACGCAGTTACGGGGGCCGAATTTCTGCGTCTATCCTGATAGAATGCGGGCTGCGGTTTCGGCCGCACCCGACCTGCAGGCTCCCGGAGTTCGCTATGACCCTGACTCGCTTTGTCACCAAAAACGCCTTCCGCAACAAGCGCCGCAGTGTACTCACCGTGCTCAGCATCGGCGGCTCGCTGCTTCTGCTCACGTTTCTGATCACCATCTGGCGCAGTTTTTATGACAGCAAGCCCAGCGAACAATCGGCGCAACGCCTGATCGTCCGCCATAAGGTTTCGCTGGTGTTCAACTTGCCCAGCTACTACAAGCAGAAGATCCAGGCAATCCCGGGCGTGAAGGAAGTGGTGAATCAGCAGTGGTTTGGCGGGCAGTATAAAGACGACAAGCCGGGAAATTTCTTCGCCCAGTTCGGTACCGATCCTCAGGAAATAATGAAGGTGTACCCGGAGTTTAAGATACCCGCCGACCAGCTTGAGGCCTGGCAGCATGATCGCGCCGGCGCCATCGTGGACGTGGGTTTGGCCAATAAATTCGGCTGGAAAATCGGCGACCGACTGAACATTACGGGGAAGATTTTTCCCGTGAACCTGGAGTTAACCATCCGGGGGATCTTCACCCCGCCGGATCCAACACAGTCGATTTATTTCAATAAAGACTACATTGACGAAGGCTTTCCCAAGCTTAAGGGGAGCGAAGGCTTCTACGCTGTGCTGGCCGATTCTCCCCAGAATGTCACCAAGGTGGCGCAAGCCATCGATGAGACCTTCCGCAACGCCGACCGTCCCACCAAGACCGAAACTGAGCATGCTTTCCAGCTGGGCTTCATCGGAATGCTGGGCAACATCAAGGCTTTCATCATGAGCATCTGCCTGGCGGTGGTATTCACCATCCTGCTGGTGTCGGCCAATACTATGGCAATGTCGATCCGCGAGCGTACCCGGGAAGTCGCGGTGTTGAAAACCCTGGGCTTCACCCGCAACAGCATTCTGGGATTGTTCGTGGGCGAGGCGGTTTCGCTGTCCGTGGTGGGAGGCCTGGTGGGCTCATTGCTGTGCTTCTTAATCGTGGGCGCGATGGCCAGCCAGGGCGGAATGTTTACCGGCATGAAGGTCACTCCGCTCACCATCCTAGCGTCGCTGCTGATTGCGGCGGTGGTGGGATTCGCCAGCTCCTTCATACCGTCCTACCATGCGGCCAAGGTCAACATCGTGGACGGCTTGCGTCACATCGGCTGAGCTGAACCGGAACAGGGTTGAAGGACGAGAATAAAATGGCAATCCCTCTCAGCTATAACGTACGCAATCTGCGGCTGCGCAAGAGCCTCACCATCATGACCGCGCTCGGAATCGCGCTCACGGTGGCCACCGCGGTGTTCATCATGGCGCTGCTGGCGGGTCTGGGCCGCGCCTTTGCCACGACCGGCGATCCCCTCAATGTGCTGATGCTGCGCAAAGGTTCGGACTCGGAGCTGGCTGCCGGAGGAGTCTCCCGCGACGCTTTTCAGGTCCTGAAAGAACTGCCCGGGATCGCCCGGAACAGCAAAGGCGAGCCCCTGGTTTCGGGCGAGGACATCCTGGTGGTGGTGCTGCCGCGCAAGGGTGGAACCGGCGAGACTAACGTCACCACGCGCTTCATGTCCCCCATGGGACTCGAAATGCGCCCTCAGATCCACATCACCCAGGGCAGATGGTTCACCCCCGGACAGCGGGAAGTGGTGGTGAGCAGTTCGATCAACAAACGCTTCGAGCATGCCAACATCGGCGATTCGGTTCATATCGGCAAAGGCGAATGGCCCATCGTCGGCATCTTTGACGGCAGCGGCACGGCGCATGACTCCGAGATATGGGGCGACGTCAATCAGTTGGTCACCGATTTCGAGCGCACGGTTTATTCGTCGGTGCTTGTGCGCGCCACCGATCCGGCGGCGGCGCAGGCGCTGAAAAATCGCGCCAATGACGATCAGCGTCTCGAACTCAATGGCGTGCTCGAACCTGACTACTATGCCTCGCAGACCAAGTCGGGCGGTCCCATCAAATTCGTAGGCTGGATTGTGGCCTTCATCATGGCTGTCGGCTCCTGCTTTGCCGCCGCCAACACCATGTACGCGGCGGTGGCCTATCGCGGGCGCGAGATTGCTACTTTGCGCGTGATCGGATTTTCGCGGCCCAGCATTCTGACTTCATTCATGCTGGAATCCCTGCTGTTGTCCTTGCTGGGCGCAACGCTGGGCATCATCCTCATGTTGCCGTTCAATGGCATGACGACCGGGACCCAGAATCAGGTGACGTTCAGCGAAGTCGTGTTCAGCCTGCAGATGACGCCCGCGGTGGTCGGGATTGCGATCCTGTTCGCGCTCATTATGGGCGTGGTGGGCGGCTTCGCGCCGGCCTGGCACGCCTCGCGGCGGGATATACTGTCGGCCCTGCGGGATTAGGTTTGCAATTCGGCGGGCGGGACGCCGGCGCTACATAAGAACATTTATGCCGATTGATGCAAAACACGAAGACCTGCGCAGCTTGAGGATTGATCGCTCAGCGCGCAGCGGCGGAGAGGGCGAGCCTCCGGTCTGGGCGCGCCGTTACATTCTTATCGGGATCGCGGCGCTGGTGCTGCTGGGTGTGGTCGCTCTGTCCTACCGGCTGCTCTCCCACGACGCTCCGGAAGTGACCGTGGCGCGCGCTTCGGCCCAGAGCAGCGAGGTGGGCGGCGTGGTGCTCTCCGCCAGCGGCTACATTGTGGCTCACCACAAGATCAACCTGAACTCCAAAGTGACCGGCCGGGTGAAGTGGATTGGCGTCGAAAAGGGCGACAAAGTCAAAGAGGGCCAGGTCCTGGTGCGCCTCGAAGACGACGAGTTCCGCGCCCAGTACGATCAGGCCAGTGGCGCGGCTGCGAATGCCAAAGCTTATCTCGAGGAACTGCAGAACGGTTCGCGTCCCCAGGAAATTCAGCAGGCCCAGCACAATCTCGATGAAGCCCGGGCCACGGTGGCCAACGACAAGATTACGCTCGACCGCACCCGCGGCCTGGTGACACAAGGCGTGCTCTCGAAGCAGGCGCTCGACGATGCCACCGCCAAGTTTGAGGCTGACCAGCAGCGCGCGAACGCGCTGGAGCAAGGTTTCCAGCTGGCCAAGATTGGCCCGCGCCCGGAGGAGATCGCTCGCGCCCGCGGCGCTCTGCAGCAGGCCCAGGGCCAGGCGGACTATGCCAAGTCCCTGCTGGATGCAACCGTAATCCGCGCCCCCGTGACCGGAACTATTCTCGAGCGCGCTGCCGAAAAGGGCGAGTTGGTGACTTCGGGATTTGCCAGCACGGCGGAAGGCGGCCCGCAGGGCCTGGTGGTCTCGCTGGCTGATCTCAATGACCTTCAGGTGGAACTCGATATCGCGCAGGACGACTTTGCCCGGCTCGGGCCCAGGCAGAAAGCCGTGGTCACCACCGATGCCTATCCTGACCGCAAGTACGACGGCGTGATTGCCGAAATCTCGCCCCAGGCCAACCGGGCCAAGGCCACGGTGCAGGTGAAGGTGCAAATCCTCAAACCGGATTCATATCTGCGGCCCGACATGAACTCCACGGTCAAATTCCTGGCCGACGAAACCAAGCATACGAGTTCCCAGCCGCAGGGAGTTTTCGTGCCCACCGCCGCGATCAAGGACCGCGACGGCAAGAAGATCGTCTTCCTGGCCTTTGACGGCAAGGCCATGGCGCGGGAAGTAAAGATTCAATCACAGCGCAGCGACGGCGTGCTGGTGCAGGGCCTCAACGGCGGCGAGGATGTCATCACCTCGGGGCCGCAGGATTTGAAAGACGGCGACAAAATCAAGATCAAAGGACAGTCATGAGCGCAGCTACCATTCCCCACACCGCAATTCAAACCAAGGTGGTCCAGGCCCGCAACGTAAGCAAGGTTTTCAAGCGCGACGCCTTCGAGGTCAAGGCGCTGGACGATGTTTCCATCGAAATCGGCGGCGGCGAATTCCTCGCCCTGATGGGCCCTTCCGGCTCCGGCAAGACGACGCTGCTGAACATGATTGCCGCCATCGACCGGCCCACCGCCGGCGAACTGCTGGTGCTAGGCGAAAACATCTTCCGCTTCAGCGATTCCCAATCCGCCCACTGGCGCAACGAGCACATCGGCTACGTGTTCCAGACCTTCAATCTGATTCCGGTGCTCACCGCATTTGAGAACGTCGAACTGCCGCTGCTGCTGACCAAGCTCTCCGCACAGCAGCGCCGCGATCACGTGATGACCGCGCTGAAACTGGTGGGCCTTGAAGAGCGCGTCGGCCATCTGCCCAAGCAGCTCTCCGGCGGACAGGAACAGCGCGTGGCCATTGCCCGTGCCATCGTGAGCGATCCCACGCTGCTGCTGGCCGACGAACCCACCGGCGATCTGGACAGCCATTCCGCGACCGAGGTGCTAGAAATCCTGAAGCGCCTGAACGAGGACTTTCACAAGACCATCGTGATGGTGACCCACGATCCTCACGCCGCGTCGTACGCGCACGTGACCCGTCACCTGGAAAAAGGCATGCTCCTTCCCGGATAGTTGACTGTGTGGGGTTTGGCCTTATGTTGGGAGAATTTCGGGACAGAACCACTGCTCTCTGAAGAATGTTGAAGGGCAGGACTTCACAGGCTGCGGAAACTCATCTGTCCGGACGAAGCGATTACGGCGGCTGAAGGTCAGGCAGGGCGCCTCGCGGTTCGCCCTCGAAGGCGCGAGGCCAGCGCCGGCATCACCATCCAGCACGCGTAGCGGGACTTCGGGTCAAGAGAACCCGGCTCACGACAACCACCCACACGACGCCGATGAAGGGCGAGACGAACCTCGAATAGACGCCGTACGGTGACCAGAATCCATCCCTCATCCACGTGGTACCACCCAGCAAGACGAGTACGACGCCTGCGACCCCGGCCGCGAAAAGCGCATTCGAGATCAGTCGGGCCCGCCAGAGGCCGAAGGCTCCGGACATAATCAGCATCGCCCGCGGAAACGAAGTCAGGACGACGCCGGCCCACGCTAAGTCGTTCAGTCCCGAGGTGAGCGTCTGATTACCCTTGCCGGCAATCGAGTACGCGAGGGCTGCAACCACCGTGATGAGCAGGAGGAAAAGCGCTCCCACCGCTGCGCTGGAAGCGGTTGCCGCCGCGCCCCAGCCGTCTTGCCCGGCATCCGCCAGGGTGGTCCGGAGCGCCGCCGCAAACCACATCAGGTTGAGGATCGCCAGTCCGGAGAACACCGCTGCGATCAGGATCCGGGTGCGCTCGCCGTCGTAGAACCCGACGAGTACGTCAGGCGACGCGCCAACCTCTGGCTGATGACCGTAGATGAGGTACGCGATGACAAAGCAAAAAAGGGATTGGACGCCGCCTGTGCGCCACAAGCGTTCCCAGAACGCGGGGGTGGTGTACACACTGGTGGAGGATGAGGCTGCGGTGGATGCGCTCATGAGATTCTCCTCGAACTAGAAGATAATTTCGACGCCTTCGACCTGAGTTTCAGACAATACGGCGGTGCATGGTTGGGCCGATTGGGGTGAAATCTTAGGTTCGGAGCCGGGGCAAGTCAAGGAGAGCGGACCCGTTGGGGAAGTGCAGACCAATCTATTGGCGATAAGTCGCCATTGCAACTTACGCGGCCCTGGAAGGCCGTTCTTCCACGGAGGCGGGCGAGGGCGCCCGCTCTACACGCTGGGCAGGCTGCTGCGGGTGTGACCGAAGCCGCTCTCGCTGGGATCCGCCACCCACTGCCAG
Organism: Terriglobia bacterium; assembly: GCA_963790645.1. Classification (GTDB taxonomy): domain Bacteria; phylum Acidobacteriota; class Terriglobia; order Terriglobales; family Acidobacteriaceae; genus JAIQFF01. The sequence goes on from CAWBPS010000026.1 coordinate 335,002, forward strand.
GCCCGGCGCCCGTTTTCCCGCACTACAGTTCGCGCTTCGCCGTATTCCACCAGGCGGTTGAGGACGGTGGTGACCGAAGCCAGGGGGTCCTTGTGGCGCAGCAACACCGGCGGAATGCGCTGTTGAATGTGCTCGCACACCTCGCGCGCGCCCAAGGGACGCGCTGCTTCCATCAACACCATGCGACAGGCCTTGGTGAAGCCGGGCTGGCGTCCGCCGCTTTTGCGGTCCACCAGTTCGAGCAGTTCTTCGCTGAGCACTTCATCGCCAAAAAGGTTGGCCAGTCCGACGATGGTCTGTTTGACCGTCCCGATGCGCTTCATCACATCGGCGCGCTGGCGCATCAACTGGCGCAGTTCTTCGTGCGCCGCTTTCACAACTTCCTGAACATGAGGATCCGAACTGCCAGGAAGACTTCTGTTTCCCGTGCCGTTATTACCGCTTCGCCCGATGTCCATGACCCACCCTCCGGAGCTCATTACCGGTCTGCCTCCTGCTGATCTTGCGGCGTCCGCCGCAGCGACACCGTTCCTTGAGGTGTGATACGCGACGGCCGGCCTGCTGGTTCCACGAAAGTCTCTTCCAGTCCAATTCTGCCGTCCCATGGACGGCCCGGGATGCACGCCCCATGGTCGAATCTGTTGCCTTAGACGTGGCGACCTGTGAAAGGTTAAGCGCGGAGTTGTAAAATCAGTGCCCAGCTTGATCCGCGATCAAGCCTGAACCGCAGCAGCAGAGCCGGCGTCTGATGGAGGCCGGGCGTCCCCGCCCGGCTGGACGGGCGAGACGCCCGTCCTCCATTCTGAGACCGGCGCAACTTGCAGCTTCAACCAGAACAGAGATTGGAAAGTAACCAGTACCGTCGTCTGGGCGTGTCCTTCCAGAACACGGTCGATCCGGTCTTAATTCTTGACAAAACCGAGACAACTGATAAAGTTCGACTTAATTGTCCCAATCTCTATCGGGTCTCCAGGTGCTGACGCATGAAGAATGTTTACGAGGTTCTGAGGCAGAAAGAGCTTGAGCTGTCGCGGTTGGAAAAGGAAGTGGAGGCGTTGCGCGTAGCCGCCCCGCTTCTGTCAGAGGACAAGGAAGCCGGCAATGACAACAAGCCGACTCTGGCGCCTTCGAATGCGACCCAGCAGCCCATCCGCATTCCGCAAACGGCGGTCAATGCCGCCGCGCCGGCAGCTCGGGCCGCGGGCTGGGAAGACACCGCCAAGCGCTGGCCCTAAGCTGAGGTGCTGGCGCGAGGCCTGTCCAGGAGGGCAGGCGGCTGCGATTTGATACGGCCCGGAGCCCTGCTTCGGGCTATAGCTTTATTGGAGCGCATGCAGGCGCGGGCGTTCTGGCCTGTGCTGACCGGGAAGGGCGGGAATCCCGTCGCTTCCCTGGACCTACGGCTCAGATCGAGCCGCTCATTGCGAGTCAGCCCAACGAGTCAGACCAGCGAGTCAGATCGTCGAGTCAGGCGGTCGAGTTAGACCGAATCGCGTGAATCGTAAAGCGTAAATTATGAGCGCTTCGGGGCACCCTGCATCGGGCTTGAGCGGAGTCCGCCGGCGCATTCCTCGTTACCCGGTGGCCATTCCCGTGGATATCACCGTCTTGCGCGCGGGAGCGCCGGCCAGCATTCCGGGGCGCTCTCTCGACATCGGTGAAGGCGGCGTGGCCGCGGTGCTGGCCGCGGAACTGCAACCGGGTGAGTGGGTTGCTGTCGAGTTGCAGCTGCCCAACGCGAGACACGCGCTCCAGACCAAAGCCATCGTTCGGCATCACAACCAGCTTCGCTGCGGATTTGAGTTTCTGGGACTGTCGGGCGACCAGAAATTGATGATTCGCAGGTGGGCGGGCATGGCCCAGCCTCTGCCCTCGACGCCAGAACCCAGAACGCCTGTTTCCGCCTCACCTTCAACTAGGATGACCGCCCCACAGTCCGCCCCATCCCCGAGCGTGCAGGCACGCCGCCCAATCAGGACCACTCCGGCGCGTAATCTGGCCGTGGAGCGCCTGCTGCGTCTGACCCTGGCCCTGTTGCTGGGTGTAGGTCTGTGGGCGGCGTGGCAATGGCATCGCGGCTGGCAGCAGCTGGAATCGCGCATGGCAAGGAAAGATGTGCACGCGCAACCGCCCTCGGCCAAGGTCCCTGCGGAGGTGATGGAGCGACTGCTGGTCCGCCGGGTCGAGCCGTTGTATCCCGAGGCCGCTCGGCGAGCCAATCTGCAGGGCGTGGTCGTGCTCGACGCGATCATTGCAGCGGATGGCACCGTGGTCAATATTCGTCCGGTCAGCGGCGCGGACGCGCTGGTTTCGGCGGCCATGGACGCAGCCCGCTGGTGGCGCTTCCGCCCCTATCGCGTCCAGGGCGAACCCGCGCCGGTTGAGACTACCCTGTCAGTCGAGTTCCGGCTGTAGTGCGAAGGTCGCGATCTTGAGAAGCGCACAATGTCGGGAGGGCACGACTTCAGTCGTGCCGCAAAACGCAAAGAACGCGGCGCCTGCCAAGAAGAGTGCCCCGGCTGCCCCCAAAGTCGTGACCCCATCACCCGGCCGACTCTAGCTGCTGAGAAGTGTCATTACAACACCCCGACGGCTGTTCATTTCCTTGGAATCACAAGCCCCGCCGGTCACCATCCAACCGCGACCGCCGGGTTAAGGCTAGCGAGAATCTGGCCGGGTTCCCCGATTGTTGGTGAAATGGCGATTTTTCACCAGTTGACCCCTCGGCGGAGGTTCCCTGCCCGATCACGACGGCCTACGTGTTTGCCGTTTCTTGATCCTGCCCAGCGATTCCTTGACCTCGCCTCGAACCGTTGGAGAATGATCCCTCTGCATCTTCGTAAGCTCAGCGAGAGCTTGCATCGCTAACTCAGCGTCTGGCGCGTCACTCGCAACGTGCTCAAACCCGTGAGGCACAAAGGATCGTGGAACTTCCTTTTGGCATTTAGAGAGCCGACAGAGGGCATCAAATGCCCGAGCGTCTTTATACAGCTCACCAAGAATGCCAGAGATGACGAAGCAAGCCATCCAGTCAGAAAACGATTCGTAATGAGCTTCCAACACCGGCAATAAAGCGTTCCGCTGCTCTTCGGAAAGCTGCTCCCAGTTCTCCTCGAATACCCGAATCAATTTCCAAGAACCGTCCGAATGCTGGAACTTCTCCTCCGCGAAAATGGCCAGAAGAGCTATGAAGGTGTCGCTAGGAAAAATACCCCTTCCAAGACGCTATTGCCGATCTCGAACGCCATTACCTCAAACGCCTTGGGATCGCCCAAGGCCACCAGTTCCCGCAATCTGCGGTGAAAGACATTCTGTTCCATCGAGAAACAATAGCTCACATTTCATGATTGGCGTAACCAGGCGTTAGCACAAGCTTGCGCCGTTTGTTCGCCAGAACCCCGGTCAATGAGCGAAATCGCGATGTTACGCCAACTACGCCTAATCCTCGCCATGTCGCCTCGCGAGGCGGAGGTAGGGATTGGCTTGGATGAGGTCAGATCGACGTGCAGTGAAACGGGCCGACCAAGGGAAATTATCTGGCTGGGGAGACGTCTTCCTTCGCGGTCTGGTCGTTGGCGATGCGCTCTTCGACCCTAGACTCGAGCTTCGGCGCGTAGCCCTTTACCATTTGCCGGATACTAGGCCCAAACTCGCGGAGGAGGTTGATCCCCGCGCCTCTGCCAATGGTCGAACCAAGATTGTTGAACGTCGCCGAAGAGGATCGCGCCCAATATGGCCGGTATGCAGTGTGGATAGCAACCGAAGTCATTACTCCGAGAAAATACGACGTGTTCAGCCTTCTTTTTCCCGCATCGCTACGCGTGACAAAAAGGCGTGAAACTGCGTCGCTGGCCCGGCCTACAAAGCTGTCGCTGGTCGCAGGGTAATGCAGTGGGTCCTGCTGGCGTAACGACGGATAGAGGTACTTATCAAAAAAGGTGCTGGGCTGTTCTGGAATGAGGACCGCTTTATACGGGGCGGTTAGTCCGGGCTGCAGTCGGGGAGTAACCTGTCCCAGTTCTTTTTCCCGCATTACACCCGCGTTGATGTCAACCTCGCCAACTCTCAAAGGCGAGGGCGCTTCATCGAAGAACGTGTGAAATTTCTCTGGAAACAGTACCGACGGAGCATCAGGAAGTGAGCTCCACGTGCGCATTTCCTCGCGCTGCACTTCTGGTGAGATTGAGCGGTCAAACTGTAACCCTGGAAGCAAATCAGCTGAAGGACGGTCGCTCTGGCACAACGCCCCACAAGCAGCCAGCAGAAAGAAAGAAACTACCTGGATCGGTGCAATTCGCTTCACCATGGCCTGGTCCTACAAATTGACGTTAGCACTCCGCGTGACACTCGTCTGAGCAAGAATGCTCACTCTAGCCATTCCAATCCGCAGAACGCCCGCGTCCAGTAGGCGATCTTTCTAGTCAAGCGCAAACACCTGCCTTGTAAGCCGGTTTGCGGGAAAGGTCGGTAACCATTGCTGCTGCAGGTGTACAGCAAAGGAGGGTAACCCTTCAATCGGGTGAGAACCCTATTACTGTCTGAGCCGCAGATGAGGCTGGATTAATGAGTCGCGATCCGCAAAAACGTGCTCTGCCAGAATGAACCGAAAGGCCGCTTGATTTCCCCCCCCAATGCCCCCCAGAATGTATTCGATTGCAATAGCGACCAGGCATCCGATTGCCTTGTCTATTGATCTTAACCAACCCGGAGGGTTGCCGTTCTTTAGCCATCCGCATCGTGGTTCATGGGGTGTTCCCTCGGTTTTCTCAACAGTCCCCACCGTCGCTAGGCCCCTCGGTAACCGCGACGCAACAGCGTTGAGCCTCGTTTGCGTGTACGTCGATTGATCAGCATGCCACCAAGGCTGAAACCGAGGACCGCTCCGAATAGTGCTGTAGTGAGCATGGTGCCGGGTGAAGAACCAGGGGTGATGCGGGAGAAGAGGGCCGCCGCGTAGGCCAGTGAGAGGGTCCAAAAGGCTAGTCGGAGGTACATGGGGGAGTGCCTCGGACAGAGATTGTGCCATGAACTCTCCGCGCGTACAACTTTCCTTGGATACTCAGGGTTTGACCCCGGAACTCGGTCAATGAGTTCTATAAAAAGGGATGTCAAGAAAAAAGTTCTCCCTCGACCGGAGGCCGAGAAGATTTTAGTCTCGAGATCCAGCCCACTGACTGTAAGTGCCCCCCGATTGCGTTCGAGAGGTTTTGCTCTGGCTTGTTTGCCCTTCCCGTGGGTTTCATCTTCCGGTGGTGACTACGCCAATCGAGTCTTGAAACTTGGCAAGCGAACCTGGTATTGGAGTGTCAACCATGGTTCTATCGGAGGCTCGTGGCCTATCGCTATTTCTGGTTATCCGAGGAGGCATAACGTGTAATGGGTGACTCGGTGCCGAAGCACACAGGGCCGATCTCATTGACTGATACTCACCTCGAACCGAGCGTCTCCAGAACCCGACCGACCACCACCAGAGAGAATCCCCTGAGATGGAAAGGTCTCTTACCAGAGACGCTTAAGCTGCTTGCCGATGCAATTGTTTGGCGTCGAAACTTGCTCCTTTCTTCCAAATGGCTAAAGTGATCGCGGCAATCTTTCGTGCCAGGGTGAGACGGGCCATCGTTGGACGCATCCCTTTCTCCAGAAGGGCACCATAGAAATCGTACAGCGGTCCGGGGCGAGTACTCGCAGAGAGAGCAGCGCCTTTGAACAGGTTCTTCAGATCATGATTATGGTTGTCATTCAGTCCGCGCACCGTGATGCGCTCCCGGTTTCGTTGTACCTTCCCTCTGACATAGCGGTACTCGCCGCTGTCGTGCGTCTCGATCGCGAAACCACTGTAAGCCCACAGCTGACGCTTGGTACGGAAACGGTGTGGCGTTTGCAGCAGCGCCACCAGCAAGGCGGCACGAATCGGACCGATCGAAGGAATTTGTCGCAGTAATTTCACGGCATGGTGGTTTTGGCTCTCTCGCAGCAGGTCGCGTCGCGCTTCCTGGCGCACCGGTTGCAGTAGATCCAGTTGCTGATACAACCGTTCGGCCCGCAGACGAACTCCGGGTTGCGGGATCTTGGCCAACCACTCGGCGCGATGTCGCGGGGCATAGACGGTGGTACCGCTACAGGGAATGGCCCAGCTGCGGTACAGCGATTTGATCCGACTCATGACTCGCGTGACATCTTTCGTGAGGGTCTGATAGCTGCGCCCCAGCTCCTTTAAGGTGCGCACCCCGTGCTCTCCGTGGTACACCGGATGGATCTGGTTGCCACGTAACAAGTCCGCCAGCTTGCGCGCATCGATCCGGTCACTCTTGCTGCCGTCTTTCAGCAGGGCGTTCTTCCTTGGATCGCAGACCACAAGATGGGCGACGTGAGGTTTCAGCAGGTCATGTAACCAGGCGGCAGAAGTTCCCTCTTCAAAGGTTACCGATACAGTTCCGCGTAGCCCATAAATGAACTCTAGAATCGTGGCCGCCTTCGTCTCCAGGATGCATTCCATGATCAGCTTGCCCTTGCAATCCATGACGGCAACCGAGATCGTTGCTTGGTGAACGTCCATGCCAATATACTTTTCTTGCTTCATAACGGCGCTCCTTTTGGTAAGTGGTGACCCCAACAATCACAACCTACCGCAAAGTGGGCGCCTTTTTATATTGCGTGTAATTGATTCCATGACAATGTCGGCTCCGACGCCCGAGTAAAGTTGGTGGTGCCAACACCAACCAACAGGCTCGGGAGAAAGGAGCCGAACGATGATTATTATAGGTGTAGATTTTCACCCCGAGTTTCAACAAATTGCTTCGGTGGATACCGACAGCGGAGAGTTTCAGGAAAAACGTTTGGCGCATCCCGCGGAGGCGGAGCAGTTCTACCGCGATCTCGCGGCGCAGGGCAAGAAGGTGCGTGTGGGAATGGAAGCCAGTGGGCACGCGCGCTGGTTCGAACGACTGCTAGCCGAGCTGCAGTTGGAGTTGTGGATCGGAGACGCAGCCCAGATACGCGCCAAGCGAGTCCGCAAACAGAAGACCGATCGGCAAGATGCGCAGCTGATTCTGAAACTCATGCTGAAGGATGACTTTCCGCAGATCTGGGTGCCGAGTTGGGAGAATCGGGATCTGCGGCAACTGCTCTGGCACCGGCATCGCCTGGTGCAGGCGCGCACGCGCATCATGAACCAACTGCAGGCCGTAGCGCTGAACCAGGGACTGCGTTGCAAGAAGCGGTTATGGCGGGAGCGCGGACGACAGCAACTGGAATCGTTTCGCCTGGCTCCGTGGGCCAGCCGGCGACGGTGCGATCTGCTGGAGCTGCTGGATCGACTGAATCCGACCATCGCGGAGCTGAGCCAAGCGATCGAGCAAGAAGTCGAAAACTGTCCAGAGGCGAAGCGGTTGATGACCCATCCCGGCGTGGGTCCGTTGACCGCGTTGGCCTTCGTGCTGATCATCGGAAAGGCAGAGCGGTTTGAGTGTGGGAAGCAAATCGCGAGCTATCTGGGACTGGTGCCGTTGGAGGACTCGAGCGGCAACCGGCGCCGACTGGGGCATATCACCAAACAAGGGAACTCTCTATTGCGCTTCTTGCTGGTGGAAGCAGCCCAGGTCACGGTACGTAGCCTGCCGGAATGGCGCAGCAAGTATTTTCACTTAGCCATGCGGCGAGGACGGAAGATCGCCAAGGTGGCGATGGCGCGGAGACTCGCCATTGGTTTGTACTGGATGTGGCGCCAGGGATGGGATTACGAGCAGGTGAAAAAGTTCGGTTCGCACGCGGGACAGCCCGGACATCGCCATGGTGTGCAGTAGAACACCGAGTAATTGATTGCGGCGTCCCGCTCCCCTTTCACCGGGGGAGTCTGAAGTAGTAATCATGATCGCAGCTTGCGACCGAAGAGATGCATGGGTCGGACCGAGTTCCCGACCTGAGACGATTACGATGCGAGCCGTGGTTGGATTGGCAGTTCTTCAACTAGAGCGAAATGGCGCTCTTATTCGAGTGCACGCCGCAGTGTGCTCGCAAACTACTTGACACCGCCGACATTGTCAGAGAGGCGATGTTTCACCAGTCGTCACCGATGACTGCTCGACAGGGGTTATGTGGTGCGTATTGTTGAAATCAGGCGATTAGAAACTCCCCAGGACGAGGCCAAACTTTTTTACTAACCGTTTACAGCGCTTTGACACGTTTAACACTCTGGCTGTTACTTTGGCAGCTGCACGAAGACGCAAAGGATGGGGACATCGCCTTCGGGGGAGGGCGTGTGTCCCTATTTTTGTCAGGACGCCGCCGCCGAATCCTCATTTCACCAGCTAACAATGTGGGTCAGCATGGACGTATCAAGCGCTTACCCGGTTAATTTTGGACCGTCGATCGATTAACCGAACGGATACCTGTTTTAACCGTGGGGTTAGCGACCGACTGACCGACCACGCTCACCGTGTGCCTCCGCTTCAAGCTCCAGGTATAACGTACTGCGAATCAGCGAGTTGATAGCAGCCAAGGCTAATTTCGCAAATCTCGAACTTTGGCCTGACACCTGCATTCATCGCAGACAGCAAAGTAATTTGGGCAACCGACCGTTCGTGGAGGTGGATTATGAAGACGCTCAAGCGTTCCGTCCGTTTATCGAGCACTTCATGGCTGCTTTCGGCCCTCGTTCTACTCTGTGGATGCGGAGGAGGATACCAATCAACAGGAAAAGTAGGCTTTCCCGATCCAAAACCGCCAGATCCAAACCCGCACGGCATGAACATTGTAGGTAATTGGCAATTCAGCACCACGTCCGCGGTCTCGGGGGTTCTCCCCATGACCATTGCCGGCAGTATCAGTCAATCCAGCGATTCGGTCAACGGCGCATTGCATGTCGGGGGTTCAGCTTGCTTTGATCGCCTGACCACCGTCGGTCTGACGGGCACTCTGACGGGCGGGAATGTCTCCCTGGCTTCCACGTCTGTGGCGGGACAGGTCATCACTCTCACCGGCAGTTTCAGCGGCGGCACCCTCACCGGAACTTATGCTATCCACGGCGGATGTGCCGATGGCGACCACGGAAGCATCACCGGCAGCGAAATACCCTACATCGCTAACAGCTTGGACGGCACCTTCACGACTTCCGGGGGAGGAACGTTCAGCGTGACCGGCTCCGAGGCTCAGAGTGCCAGCGCGGATCCTGAAGGTAGCTTTGCGATCAGCGGAAACGTCACGTTCAACACATCGTGCTTTACCTCGGGGACGATCACCCCCGGAGAGTTCCCTTCCGGCAGCTACATCACGGGTACGACCGTGGCCCTTGCAATCCAGACGGGCAATGGCACCGTCGCTTTCCTGGGGACGCTGGACCAGGACAAAGGCAAGATTAGCGGAAATTACACGGTCTCCGGCGGCACCTGCGATCAGACCGGCACAGCAGTCCTGGTGGGTTCGAGCCCATGGGATTACTGACCGGGTGGCCAACTACGCCGTAAGAAGCGGTTGTGGCAGGAAGGGGAACAGGAACTTCAGAAAGCGTCTCCGCTGGGGTTCTGTCGCGTTCATCGGAATACATTGCCTGCTCCTCGGACGGGCCGCATGTTGGCCGGACTGAGTACAGTCACTGCGCTGATCATCTGCGGTGGATTACTCGTTTTCGCCCTGGGGTCCTGCTGCTTAACAGGTTCTTTTCTCGAATGGGCCAATGAGTGAAAAAAGACGCAGTGATTACAAACGTGTGACAAGGCGAAACTGCCTTTTAGCTATTCTCATCTGTTTTACAACTGAGGAATAAAAAACATTGCACTTCAGTAAGGAGATTGCATACGTGTCTAATCTAGAATTGGGAATTTCTAACTCCAAGGTCGACTATGCTTTAGGCCACTCTTCGCGTGAATTGGATCGTCTCGGTTTTCAAGGCACCGTGTTCGCACCGTATACCCGTCAGCTTCTTACTGAAGCGGGGTTAAGAGCGGGGATGCGAGTACTTGATGTGGGGAGCGGCAGCGGAGACGTAAGTTTCTTGGCTGCCGATCTAGTCGGTTCGCAAGGACACGTTCTTGGCGTGGATCGCTCTCCGGCCGCAGTGAAGAGGGCTAGAACAAGAGCAATTCGTCGCAACCTTACCAATATTGCTTTCCAAGTTGGCGATCCTGCTTCGATGCACTTCGACAAGCCGTTTGACGCGATCATTGGTCGGTTCGTACTCATGTATCAGGATGATCCTGCGACAAGTCTAAAACACATGATGAAATACCTTCGTGAAGGTGGCTTGTTCGCGTTCCAGGAACTTGACTCGACTGCATGCCGCTCCTGGCCAGCCGTTCCTGTTTACGACGAAGCGGCACGATGGCTCGCGGAGGGATTGCGCGGCAGCGGAGCCCGCCCTGAACTTGGGCTAGAGATGCATTCCTTATTCCTCGATTGCGGTTTGCCGGAGCCAAGGATGCGCATGGATACCCTAGTCTCTGGGGAAGGAGGTAGTCCTGTGTACAAACTACTGGCCGAGGCGGTGCGTAGCTTGGCGCCGACGCTGGAACAATTGAATATTGCGTCCGCTGCTCAAGTGAAGATTGATAGTTTGGCTGATCGCATGCGCAAAGAGGTGGTCGCAAAACGAGGGATAGCGATGTCATACGGACTCGTCGGCGCGTGGGCCACAAAGCCGTTCCCTCACGAAATGACAGAGAATTTGTAGCCACCGCGCCCTTTGACCATAAGGGATATGACTTTGCAGGGGAGCATTTATGTCTGAATGGAAAATCACGTACCGAGGAATTGTGTATCCCTGGCACTGCGATCAGATGGGGCACATGAACGTGATGTGGTACGCCGGCAAGTTCGATGAAGCCTGCTGGCAATTACTCGCGATGCTAGGTCTCCATTCATCGAGGTTTGCACAAGATGGAACCGGCATGGCCGCTGTAGAACAGCATATCCAGTACAAGCGTGAGCTCCATGCGGGAGATGCGGTTACGATCCAATCGGCGCTCTTGGAAGTGAAGGACAAGTCCATTCACATGCTTCATAAGATGGTGCATGACGGCAGCGGGAAAGTCGCAGCGACAACCGTGGTTATCGGAGTTCATATTGACGCAAGGGTCCGGAAGGCAATTCGACTCCCTGACGACGTGCGTCAAAGGGCCATCAAAATGAAAGAGCGGGAAATGACTGCGCTTCAAGAGATGTGCGAATAAAAACGGGACACAAATCAGCCTCAGGGGC
>CAWBPS010000027.1:0-176809 GCA_963790645.1 Terriglobia bacterium
AAAAAAAAAAAAAAAAAAAAAAAAAAAAAAAAAAAAAAAAAAAAAAAAAAAAAAAAAAAAAAAAAAAAAAAAAAAAAAAAAAAAAAAAAAAAAAAAAAAAAAAAAAAAAAAAAAAAAAAAAAAAAAAAAAAAAAAAAAAAAAAAAAAAAAAAAAAAAAAAAAAAAAAAAAAAAAAAAAAAAAAAAAAAAAAAAAAAAAAAAAAAAAAAAAAAAAAAAAAAAAAAAAAAAAAAAAAAAAAAAAAAAAAAAAAAAAAAAAAAAAAAAAAAAAAAAAAAAAAAAAAAAAAAAAAAAAAAAAAAAAAAAAAAAAAAAAAAAAAAAAAAAAAAAAAAAAAAAAAAAAAAAAAAAAAAAAAAAAAAAAAAAAAAAAAAAAAAAAAAAAAAAAAAAAAAAAAAAAAAAAAAAAAAAAAAAAAAAAAAAAAAAAAAAAAAAAAAAAAAAAAAAAAAAAAAAAAAAAAAAAAAAAAAAAAAAAAAAAAAAAAAAAAAAAAACTGGGGGGGGGGGCAGGTGGGCGTGCCTTACATCGTAGTGGCGCTGAACAAGTGCGATGCGGTGGATGATCCCGAACTGCTGGACTTGGTCGAACTCGAAGTGCGCGAGTTGCTGAAGACGTACCAGTTTCCGGGCGACGATGTGCCGGTGGTGCGGCTGTCGGCGCTGGGCGCGCTGAACGGGGAAGCCAAGTGGGAAAAGCAGATTGACGAGTTGATGGAGGCGGTGGACAAGAGCGTGCCGCAACCGGCGCGCGAACTGGACAAGCCCTTCCTGATGCCGATCGAAGATATTTTCTCGATCTCGGGCCGGGGCACGGTGGTCACGGGACGAATCGAGCGCGGCAAGGTGAAGGTGGGCGAAGAAGTGGAAATCGTCGGCTTCCGCGATACCCGCAAGACAGTGGTGACCGGCGTCGAAATGTTCAAGAAGCAGTTGGATGAAGGCATGGCGGGCGACAATGCCGGACTGCTGCTGCGCGGCATCGCGAAAGAAGATGTGGAACGCGGCATGGTGCTGGCCAAGGGTGGATCGATCACGCCGCACACCAAGTTCAAAGCCGAAGTTTACATCCTGACCAAAGAAGAAGGCGGACGGCACACACCGTTCTTCAAAGGCTACCGCCCGCAGTTTTATCTGCGGACGACGGATGTGACCGGAGTAGCGGAGTTGCCGGCGGCGACCGAGATGGTGATGCCCGGCGACAACGTGCAGCTGGTGATTGAACTGATCACGCCGGTGGCGATGGAAAAGGGCCTGCGGTTTGCCATCCGCGAAGGCGGGCATACGGTGGGCGCCGGGACCATCAGCGAGATTATTCAATAATAGACGATGGAGGACGGGCGTCTCGCCCGTCGCGCTGGGCTGGACGCCCGGCTCCATTGCGTAGATGAAGAGCTAAAACCAGTCATCAGTTGCTGGTTCTCAGTTCTCAGAGATTGAGCTAGAAGCTAAGAGGAAGAAGCTAGGAGCTGTTTATGCCCCGAGAGATCATTACCTTGCAGTGCGGCGATTGCAAAGAGCGGAATTATTCGACCACCAAGAACCGGAAGACCATGACGGAGCGTCTGGAACTGAAGAAGTTCTGCCGCGTCTGCCGCAAGCACACGCCGCACAAGGAAGTGAAATAGTTGAAGGATTGTGGAATTTACGAATTGTCGAATTGCAAATCGATCAATTCGTCAATGAACACAGGGGCGTAAGCTCAACGGTTAAACTGTCGGTCTCCAAAACCGAACTTGGGGGTTCGAATCCCTCCGCCCCTGCCAGTTTTTTGGGCGCCGAATGCGAACGGGTTAAGAAGGAAAGCGGGAAGAGTCCATGGCGAGCGTTGCGGAACAGAATACGCTGACGGCGACTATCAGGTCCTGGCCGGAGCGGATCAAGACTTACTACAACGACGTGCGCACTGAAATGAAGAAGGTGACTGCGCCTTCGTTCAAGGAAGTGCAGGCCACGACGGTGGTGGTGATTGTCACGGTTTTCCTGTTCGCTGCGTATTTCTGGGCGGTGGACCTGGTGATCGGTCACGGGATTGACTCGGTGTTCCGTTATTTCAAGCAGCACTGAGTTGAGGAAGGAAGCGAAGTGTTGCAGCCGATGAGTGCGGAATCTATGCAGGACGAAGAAAAAAACGAAGCCGGAGCAGGCGGAGAGAATCTCTCGCCCGAGGCCACTGGAGCACTCGAACCGCCGCGCAATCCCAATATGAAGTGGTACATCATCCACTCCTATTCGGGATTTGAGCGCAAGGTGAAGGAGTCGCTGGAATCGCGGGTCCAGGCCTTTGGGCTGCAGGAGAAGATCGGCAAAGTGCTGATCCCCACCGAAGCGGTCACCGAGGTCCGCAACGGCAAGAAATACACCGTCGAGCGCATGTTCTATCCCGGCTACGTACTGGTCGAAATGGACATGGACGATCATGTCTGGCACGTGGTGAAGTCCACGCCGCGGGTCACGGGATTTGTGGGCACCGGGCAGCAGCCCACGCCGCTTTCCGAGGAAGAAGTCCAGCACATCGTGTACCGCGTCGGCGAGGCCAAGGACAAGCCCAAGCTCAAAGTCAAATTTGAAAAAGGCGAGACGGTGCGGGTCACCGAGGGTCCATTCGCCACCTTCCAGGGCGTGGTGGACGATGTCAACGAAGACCGCTCGACCTTGAAGGTGATGGTCACGATCTTCGGCCGTTCGACGCCGGTGGAACTGGAATTTACCCAGGTGGAGAAAGTGGCTTAAGAAACAGTTGCTGGTTTCCGGTTTCTAGTTTCTGGAAGGCGAAAAGAGATTATGGCGAAGAAAGCGACAGGTTCAGTCAAGCTTCAGATTGCAGCAGGCAAGGCCACTCCGGCGCCTCCGGTGGGTCCGGCCCTCGGTCAGGCGCAGATCAACATCATGGAGTTCTGCAAGCAGTTCAATGCCCGCACCGGGGCCAAGGAACTGGAAGGGCTGATCATCCCGGTGGTGGTGACGGTTTACAGCGATCGTTCGTTCACCTTCATTACCAAGACGCCTCCGGCTTCGATTCTGCTCAAGCGCGCGGCGGGGATCGCCAAGGGTTCGGGCGCGCCCAATAAAGATAAGGTCGGCAAAGTGACAGCCAAGCAGGTGGAAGAGATTGCCCGCCAGAAGATGCCGGACTTGAATGCCGCCTCGGTTGAATCGGCAATGAAGAGTGTGCGCGGGACGGCGCGCTCCATGGGAATAGAAGTGGTTGGCTAGGATTTGAGAACAACCGAAACGAAGTCGAAAATACTACGGTCCAGCGAAACAGGGCTGGACGGTGGGAGACAGGAAGAAAGCAATGAAAAAAGCAGGCAAGAACATCACCAAGGCGCGCGCGGCTGTCGAAGCGCGTCCTTACCAGCTTAAAGACGCTGTGCCCCTGTTGCAGAAGGTCAAATTCTCCAAATTTGACGAGACCGTGGAAATCACCATGCGGCTGGGAGTCGATCCCAAGCATGCCGACCAGATGGTGCGGGGCACCGTGGTTCTGCCGCACGGGTTGGGGAAATCCAAGAAAGTTCTGGTCATCGCCAGCGGGGACAAGATTAAGGAAGCGGAACAGGCGGGCGCCGATTTTGCCGGCGGCGAAGAGATGGTCGAAAAGATCAACAAAGAAAACTGGACCGACTTCGACGCCCTGATCGCCACTCCCGATGTGATGAAGTCGGTGGGGCGCCTGGGCAAGATTCTGGGACCGAAGGGCCTGATGCCGAATCCCAAGACCGGCACCGTCACCTTTGATGTAGGCAAGGCGGTGCAGGAAGTAAAGGCCGGAAAAGTCGAGTTCCGCACCGACAAGACGGCCCTGGTGCACGTGCCGGTGGGCAAAATTTCGTTTACGCCCGACAAACTGGTCGAGAACGCTACGGTCGTCATCAGCAGCGTGATCAAAGCCAAGCCGACCGTGGCCAAGGGCAAATACATCAAGGGCTGCTACCTGAGTTCGACCATGGGGCCGGGAATTTCGATTGACACGGCCCAGGTGGAAGCGGCGGCTAAAGCCTGATAAGGAAGCGGTGGAGGACGGGCGTCTCGCCTGTCCAGCCGGGCGGGGACGCCCGGCCTCCACAAGATTCAGTGGATCAAAAAGATTGAGGGATCGAGCCATGGCGGTTAGCAGAGCAAAGAAGATCGAGCAGGTGGAGAAGCTGGGAGCAGAGTTGAAGAATGTTTCCAGCCTGATTATCGCAACCTACAGCAAACTGACGGTGGCGCAGGATTACGAATTGCGCAAGACGTTGCGCAGCTCCGGAGCCAAGTACCGGGTGGTGAAAAACACCCTGGCCAAGCTGGCGGCCAAGGGGACGGCCGCGGAAGGCGCGCTGAGCGAGCTTTCCGGCGTCACTTCGCTGGCCTACACCAAGGGCGACCCGGTAGCGCTGGCCAAGGCGATGTCGAAGTACGCCAAGGACAATCCGGAATTTACCTTCAAGGCGGGCGTGGTTGAAGGCCGCGTGATCTCGATCAAGGAGATCCAGGCGCTGGCCACCATGCCGTCCAAGGAAGAGATTTACTCCAAGCTGCTGTTCCTGATGAACGCCCCGGCGCAGCGCCTGGTCACGGTGATGAATGCCGTTGGCAAAGACCTGGCGGTGGTGATCAATCAGGGCGTGGAGAAGAAGAAGTTCAAGGAAGCTTAGGCCGGTGTGGTCGCGGGCGGCTCGCCCGCGAGACGGTTCAACCGGCACGGTTTTTGGGTTCAAAGTTCTGATGGCATTTGAAAACCGCGGGCGAGTCGCCCGCGGCCACATAAGCAGATGCCCGGATAAGTATCAAGAGCGGGGGTTGCGCGGTTCCTCGCGTCGTGTTGTCTGGCACGGCTAGCGAAGGGCTGAGCGCACTGGAAACCTGGCTTGCGATTAGCGGAATAGATAGACCGAAAATTCGAGGAGACTAGACAATGGCGGATTTGCAGCAGTTAGAGGATCAAATCGTAGGCTTGTCGCTGTTGGACGCGGCGGCTTTGGTCAAGCGACTGGAAGAGAAGCTGGGCGTCTCGGCTGCGGCCGCAGCCCCGGTGATGGTCGCAGGCGGCGGCGGAGCGGCGGCAGGTGCGGCGCCGGCTGAGGAAAAGACCGAGTTTGCCGTCGTTCTGACCGCGGTTGGGGCCAATAAGATCAATGTTATCAAGGCAGTCCGCGAAGTGACCAGCCTGGGCCTGAAAGAGGCCAAGGACCTGGTGGATGGCGCTCCCAAGACTATTAAAGAGGGCGTCAACAAGGACGAAGCCGAGAGCATCAAGAAGAAGTTTACCGAGGCTGGGGCGACCGTCGAAGTCAAGTAACGGTCCGGGCTTTTCGCGGGACATACCGGTCCCTTGACTTGGCTCGGGGCAGGCTCTTCGACTGCGCGGCTGCTTCGCATGGCGAAGTAGCCGCACCGCTCAGGATGACAGGGCGGCGGAGGGACTGGACGTAGATGGGCGGAAAACCGTCCCGAAATGAGCCTGGCCGGCACATTTTCATTGGTGAACCCTGGGAGGCGATGGTAGCATCTATATATCGTCTGCTTCCCACTTCACGGTTAGGCGACTCTCCACTCCAACGATCCGGGGAAGCGGAGCTGAGTCGCACACGAGTTGGCAAACTGTTTCGTGAACAGCGGAACGGAAACAGGCCTGAGAACTGGCGCGGAAAGAAAAAATTCAACTGACGCTAAGCGCTGCAACTGGCGCCCGCGGGGAACTATGCCCCCGAGGGCGCATACGTGTCTGCAACGCCCCGGCGCGGTGACCGTACATAAGCAGGTCGCCTGATCCGGCGATCTGCCCCGACGGACCTGGTTCCGTCACCACGCATGTGCCTTTCGCAGCTCAAGGCTGCGCTTGAAAGTTTGGGAGCCATCTGAATGTCGAAGAACAACGCCTACCGTACCCGATTTGATTTTTCAAAAATTCCAGCCACCATCCAGATTCCGAACCTGATCGAGGTTCAAAAGCGTTCCTACGAACGCTTCCTGCAGATGGACCGGCTGCCCAGCGAGCGCGACGACGCCGGCCTGCAGGCCGTGTTTCAGTCGGTGTTCCCCATCAGCGACTTCCGCAATGTCTCGCAGTTGGAGTTTGTGGACTTCGCCATCGGCAACTGGGAGTGCAAGTGCGGCCACCTGAAGGGACTGCATCACCTGCGCACCACGTGCAAGAACTGCGGCTCGACCGTCATTACCGACCCCTTTCATCCCGGCGACGTGTTGTGCTCGAAGTGCGGCACCTACAACGCAAACACCCCGGACTTCTGCAACAAGTGCGGCGACCCGGTCGGACTGCAGCTGAAGTATGACGTGAGCGAGTGCGAGGAGCGCGGCATGACTTACTCCGCTCCGCTCAAGGTCACCATGCGCCTCACGATTTTCGAGAAGGACGCGGAAACCGGCACCCGCTCCATCCGCGACATCAAGGAACAGGAAGTCTTTTTCGGCGACGTTCCGTTGATGACCGAAAACGGCACGTTCATCGTGAACGGAACCGAGCGCGTGATCGTCAGCCAGTTGCACCGTTCGCCTGGCGTGTTCTTTGAAACCGCCAACAACCGCACCTACTTCCTGGGCAAGATCATTCCCTACCGCGGTTCATGGGTGGAATTTGAGTACGACCAGAAGAACGTGCTCTACGTGCGCATCGACCGCAAGCGCAAGTTTCTGGGCACCATCTTTTTGCGCGCGCTGGGTTTGCGTTCCGGCGAAGACATTCTGCGCACGTTCTACACCGTGGACCGGCTGGTCATCCGCGATAGCAAGCTTTTCTGGACGCTCGATCCCGCCAGCGAGAAGCCGACCAACCTGCTGGGCATGAAGCTGGCCCACAGCATCAAGTCGAAGTCAGGCGAAGAAATCGCGCACTCGGGGCGCAAGATCAACGCGGTCACGCTGAAGGAAATTCAAAAGGCAAAGATCAGCGAAATCGAGATCGACGTATCGGACCTCGAAGGCGCGTGGGTGGCGAGCGACGTGGTTGATACCACCACCGGCGAAGTCCTGCTCGAAGCCAACTCCGAGCTGACCCCTGACAAGGTGTCGAAGATACTCGAATCCGGAGTGGTCGAGATCAATCTGTTCTTCCCCGAGCGCGACGACGTAGGCACGGTCATCTGTCAGACTCTGAAGCGCGATGCGGTGAAGACACCGCAAGAAGCGCTGATCGAGATCTATCGCAAGCTGCGTCCCGGCGATCCGCCGACGCTGGACACGGCGACTGCCCTGTTTCATGGCATGTTCTTTGATCCGCGCAAGTACGATTTCTCGCGGGTAGGACGGCTGAAGTTCAACATCAAGCTGTTCGAGAACCAGGATGCCTCGAAGCTCGACAACCGCACACTCGAGCCCGAAGATTTCTACGGCACCATCCGTTACCTGCTGAAGCTGCGCAAGAACATCGGGACGGTGGACGACATCGATCATTTGGGCAACCGCCGGGTGCGCGCCGTTGGCGAACTGCTCGAAAACCAGTTCCGCATTGGCCTGGTGCGCATGGAGCGGGCGATCAAGGAAAAGATGTCGGTGTACCAGGAAATGTCCACCGCCATGCCGCACGACCTGGTCAACGCCAAGCCGGTGATGGCAGCCATCCGGGAATTTTTCGGATCGTCGCAGCTCTCGCAGTTCATGGACCAGACCAACCCGCTGTCGGAGATCACGCACAAGCGGCGTCTCTCCGCTCTTGGGCCGGGCGGTCTGTCACGGGAGCGCGCGGGCTTCGAAGTTCGCGACGTGCACCCCACACACTACGGACGCATCTGCCCGATTGAAACGCCTGAAGGTCCGAACATCGGCCTGATTTCATCGCTGAGCTGTTATGCGCGGATCAACGACTACGGCTTCATCGAGTCGCCCTACCGGCGAGTCAAAGGCGGACGCGTGCTCGACTACGTCAGCATCGTCAATGCCGGCGACAGCGATCGCAAGACCGGCGACCATATGGAGAAGCATGAAGCTGAAAAGCTGAATGCTGAGCTGAAAGACAAGAAGAAGCGGGCGGCTGAGCTGGAGCCGTTCTCGTTCTATCTCTCGGCGTGGGAAGAAGACCGCCACACCATCGCCCAGGCCAACGTGGAGCTGGACGATAAAGGCCGCATCGTGGGCGACCTGGTGAACGCCCGCAAGGCCGGCAACTTTGTGCTGGTCAGCCGCGATGAAGTCGATTACATCGACGTCAGTCCGAAGCAGTTGGTTTCGGTGGCGGCATCGCTCGTACCTTTCCTCGAGCATGACGACGCCAACCGCGCGCTGATGGGCGCCAACATGCAGCGCCAGTCGGTGCCTCTGCTGCGCGCCGAAGCGCCGATTGTCGGCACTGGAATGGAAGGCGTTACCGCTCGCGATTCCGGAGCTGTGATTCTGGCGAAGCGCAACGGCATCATCGATTCGGTCGATTCCGAGCGCATCATCGTGCGCGTCGAAGGCGAGCATCATCCCGGACAGCTTTCGCGCGAGGTGGGCAGCGACATTTACCAGCTCACCAAGTTCAAGCGTTCGAACCAGAACACCTGCATCAACCAGAAGCCGATTGTGCTGAAGGGGCAGCGGGTGACGAAGGGGCAGGTCATCGCCGACGGTCCCTGCACCGATCATGGCGAGCTGGCGCTGGGACGCAACGTTCTCGTCGCCTTCATGCCGTGGCGCGGCTACAACTTCGAAGACGCGATTCTGGTCTCGGAGAAGCTGGTGAAAGAGGATTACTACACCTCGGTGCACATCGAGGAGTACGAGATCGAAGCCCGCGACACCAAGCTGGGGCCGGAAGAAGTTACGCGCGACATTCCTAACGTCTCGGAATCGATGTTGCGCAATCTGGACGAAGCGGGCGTCATTCGCATCGGAGCGTCGATCAAGCAGGGCGACATTCTGGTGGGCAAGGTCACGCCCAAGGGTGAGACCCAGCTCACGCCGGAGGAGAAGCTGCTGCGCGCCATCTTCGGCGAAAAGGCCGGCGACGTGCGCGATGCTTCGCTCTACTGTCCGCCGGGAATTGAAGGCGTGATCGTGGACGTGAAGATTTTCTCCCGCAAAGGCCAGGAAAAGGACGAGCGCGCCAAGTTCATCGAAGGCACGCAGATCGCGAAGCTGGAAAAGAACCTTTCGGATGAGATACGGATTCTGACTGACGAGCGCCTGAAGCGTCTGGAGAACATCCTGGGCGGCAAGGAAGTGCAGGCCGATCTGCACGACGAGCGCACCAACAAGCGCCTGCTGACCAAGGACACCATCCTTGATCGCGACGCGATCGAGCGCATTTCTACCCGCAACCTGAAGCGTATTAAGTACGCCGATAAAGACCCGCGGGTGAATGAGCAGATCGACGAGATCGAGGAAATGACCTCGCGTCAGATCGACGTGCTCAAGAAGATCGTCAACGAAAAGAAAGACAAGCTGACCAAGGGCGATGAACTGCCACCGGGCGTGATCAAGCTGGTGAAGGTGTACATCGCCATGAAGCGCAAGCTGAGCGTGGGCGACAAGATGGCCGGCCGTCACGGCAACAAAGGCGTGATTGCCCGCATCCTGCCCGACGAGGACATGCCTTACCTCGAAGACGGCACGCCGATGGAAATCGTGCTCAACCCGCTGGGCGTCCCTTCCCGTATGAACGTGGGACAGATTCTTGAAACCCACCTGGGATGGGCCGGTCACGAGCTGGGCAAGAAGATCACGGAGATGCTGGCCGAGAACACGAAAGAAGAAGCGATCCGGCGCGAACTTAAGGCGCTGTTCAAGGACACGACCCTGGCCGATACCATTGCCGACCTCAGCGATGAGGAGTTGATGGCGGTGGCACCGACGCTGACCAAGGGCGTGTACATGGGATCGCCGGTGTTTGACGGATCGCGCGAAGGCGAGATCAAGGCGCTGCTCAAGCAGTCGGGCTTGCCGGAGTCGGGCAAAACTTACTTGTACGACGGTATGACCGGCGACAAGTTCGAACAGCCCGTCACGGTCGGCTACATCTACATGCTGAAACTCTCGCACCTGGTGGACGACAAGATCCACGCGCGGTCAATCGGGCCGTACTCGCTGATTACCCAGCAGCCGTTGGGTGGTAAAGCGCAGTTCGGCGGCCAGCGCTTCGGAGAAATGGAAGTCTGGGCGCTCGAAGCGTACGGCGCGGCGTTCATCCTGCAGGAACTGCTCACCGCGAAGTCTGACGACGTGTATGGCCGCACCAAGATCTACGAGGCCATCGTCAAGGGCGAGGCGGCGATGGAGCCGGGCGTGCCGGAATCGTTCAACGTGCTGATCCGCGAGTTGCAGTCGCTCTGTCTCGATGTGGAGCTGATCAAGGCCGGAGAGAAGAAGCCGGTTTTGAGTGCGGCAGCGGATTAAGAAAATCAGTCGTCAGTCGTCGGCGACCCTGGCTGGCGGCGAAATGGAATTGAAGCAGCGGATTTAGAAATTGAGAAAAAAGGACCGGCAGCCGCGCTCCTGGGCTGTCGAGTCTTAAGAGTTTCGCTGGCGACCGACGACGGACGACTGGCGACTGGTTTCAGGAGCCGCGTAGCGGCGGCGTACGACCGCGGGAAAGCGGAGGACCACCTTGTACCGTTCTAGCCCCTTTGACATGGCAAACCCGATCGCTGACTTTGACGCCATCCGCATCAGCCTGGCCTCGCCGGAAAAGATCCGGAGTTGGTCGCATGGTGAGGTGACCAAGCCCGAAACCATCAACTACCGGACCTTCAAGCCGGAGCGTGATGGCCTGTTTTGCGCGCGCATTTTCGGTCCGGTGACGGACTGGGAGTGCTTGTGCGGCAAATACAAGCGGATGAAGCATCGCGGAGTGATCTGCGACAAGTGCGGCGTGGAAGTGACGCTCTCTAAAGTACGGCGTGAGCGCCTGGGTCACATCGAGCTGGCTTCTCCCTGCTCGCATGTGTGGTTCTTTAAGGGACTGCCCAGCCGCATCGGGCACCTGCTCGACATCTCGCTGCGCGATCTGGAATCGGTCCTGTATTTCGAGGCTTACGTGGTGGTCGAGCCTGGGGATGCGCCGGTAAAAGATCACGAAGTCATCAAGGACGAAGCCAAGTACCGCGAGCTGGACCAGCAATACCGTCCCGCGGGCTTCAAAGCCATGATGGGCGCCGAGGCCATCATGGAACTGCTGAAGCGCGTTGAAGTGGAAGCCCTGTCGGGCGAACTGCGCGAGAAGATGAAGCATGAGAGTTCGCTGCAGAAGCGGCTCAAGTATGCCAAACGCCTGAAGGTCGTTGAGGCCTTCCGCAAGAGCGGCAACAAGCCGAACTGGATGATTCTGGATGTGATTCCGGTCATTCCGCCGGAGCTTCGTCCCCTGGTTCCACTGGACGGCGGCCGTTTCGCCACCTCCGACCTGAACGATCTGTATCGCCGCGTCATCAACCGCAACAACCGGTTGAAGAAGCTGATGGACCTGCACGCTCCCGAAGTCATCGTGCGCAACGAAAAGCGCATGCTGCAGGAAGCTGTGGACGCGCTGTTCGATAACGGACGCCGCGGCCGCGTGCTGCGTGGCGCCAACAACCGTCCTCTGAAGTCTTTGTCCGACACGCTCAAAGGCAAGCAGGGACGCTTCCGCCAGAACCTGCTGGGCAAGCGCGTTGACTACTCCGGACGTTCCGTCATCGTGGTCGGCCCCGAACTCAAGCTGCACCAGTGCGGCCTTCCGAAGAAGATGGCTCTGGAATTGTTCAAGCCATTCATCTATCACCGGCTGGAGCAGACCGGGCACTGCACCACTATCAAGCAAGCCAAGGAAATGGTGGAGCAGCAGGAACCCATCGTCTGGGACATCCTGGAAGAGGTCATCAAAGACCATCCGGTGATGTTGAACCGCGCGCCTACTCTTCACCGCCTGGGCATTCAGGCCTTCGAGCCGGTGCTGGTGGAAGGCAAAGCAATCAAGATCCACCCGCTGGTATGCACGGCGTTCAACGCCGACTTCGACGGCGACCAGATGGCGGTCCACATTCCGCTGTCTCCGGAAGCACAGGTTGAAGCCAGCGTGCTGATGCTGTCATCGCACAACATTCTGTCTCCCGCCTCGGGCCAGCCCATTACGGTCCCGACGCAGGACATGGTGCTGGGAATTTACTACCTGACCAAGGGCAAGCCGGGCGCCAAGGGCGAAGGCCGCGCCTTTGCCAACATCGAAGAAGTTTTGCTGGCGCTCGAAGCGGGTGAAGTGGAAACGCTCAGCCCGATCCGCTTGCGCTACACCGGTGAAGTCATCGATCTGATGACTGCCTACGACGATCAGGAAATCATCCACACCGAGCCGGTGAACTCGGAGCGTGGCTTCCTGAATACGACCGTCGGCCGGGCCATCCTGAACGATCACCTTCCCGAAGGCATGCCGTTCATCAACGGCTTGCTGAAGAAGAAAGGTATCGGACAGCTGGTCACCTACTGCTACCTGCGCTTTGGCCTGGAAGTCACGGTCAAGATGCTGGACGAGGTGAAAGACCTCGGGTTCCGCTATGCGACCAAGGCAGGCCTGTCGATCGGCATCGATGACATGGTCATCCCGGACAACAAGAAGACGCTGGTGAAGGACGCCGAGAAACTCGGAGTCGCCGTGCAGCAGCAATACCTCGACGGCGCCATCACTAACGGCGAACGTTACAACAAGGTCATCGAAATCTGGTCGGCGATTACGGAAAAGGTCGCGGACGAGATGTTCGGGCAGATGCAGCAGCGCGATAAGGAAGGCGCGCTGAACCCGATTTACGTCATGGCCGACTCCGGCGCTCGCGGATCGAAACAGCAGATTCGCCAGCTCTCCGGCATGCGCGGACTGATGGCCAAGCCGTCGGGCGAAATTATCGAGACCCCGATCACGGCCAACTTCCGTGAAGGGCTCACCGTGCTCGAGTACTTTATCTCGACTCACGGCGCCCGCAAGGGTCTGGCTGACACGGCGCTGAAGACGGCCGATTCTGGCTATCTGACGCGGCGTCTGGTGGACGTGGCCCAGGACGTAATCATCAGCGAATACGATTGCGGCACTGTGGACGGCATTTACGTCGAAGGTATCGTCGAAGCCGGCGAAATCATCGAACCGCTGCGCGACCGGATTGTGGGCCGCGTGTCGCTCGAAAAGATCAAAGACTACGACGGCGGCGTGATCGTCGATATCAACAACGAAATCACCGAAGAGCTGGCCAGCGCCATCCAGGCGGCAGGTATCGAACGGGTAAAAATCCGCTCGGTGCTGACCTGCGAATCGAAGCGTGGAGTCTGCGTGATGTGCTACGGACGCAACCTGGCTTCGGGCCGGCTGGTCGAACTGGGCGAAGCCACGGGAGTCATCGCGGCGCAGTCGATCGGCGAGCCTGGCACCCAGCTCACCATGCGTACCTTCCACATCGGTGGTACGGCGTCGCGAGTCTCGGAGCAATCGCGGCTGGACGCCAAGAGCAACGGCACCGTCCGCTTCATCGGACTGCAGACGGTCAAAGCCAAGTCGGGCGACCTGGTAGTCATGAACCGACAGGGCTCGATTGCCGTAGTTGACGACAAGGGCCGCGAACGCGAGCGTTATGCGGTGGTGTACGGCGCCAAGCTGAAGGTCAACGAAGGCGACCAGGTCAACCTCGGACAAGTCATGGTCGAGTGGGATCCTTACACCTTCTCCATCCTGACCGAAATCGGCGGCACGGTGCAGTTCAAGGACTTGCAGGAAGGGGTCACGTTGCACGAAGAAGTGGACGAAGTGACTGGACTGTCGCGACACGTGGTGGCGGATTCGCCCGACGAGAAGCGCCAGCCGGCCATCGTGATCAAGGGCAAGGCCAGCAAGCGCTACCTAATGCCCTCACGCGCCCACCTCATGGTGCAGGACGGCGACACGGCGCATCCGGGCGACGTGCTGGCCAAGATCCCGCGCGAAACCACCAAGACCAAGGACATCACGGGTGGTCTGCCGCGTGTGGTCGAATTGTTCGAAGCCCGCAAGCCGCGCGAGACTGCGGTCATCAGCGAAATCGATGGCACGGTCAAATTCGGCGAGGTTTCGAAGGGCCAGCGCAAGATGTACGTAGTGGCCGACAACGGCACCGAAAAGGAATACTCGGTACCGCGCGGCGTTCACATTAACGTGCAGGAAGGCGAACGGGTCAAGGCGGGCGAACCGCTGATGGACGGTCCGCTGAACCCGCACGACATTCTCGCCGTACTGGGCGAGAAGCAGTTGCAGTCGTACCTGGTGAACGAAATCCAGGAAGTGTACCGGCTGCAGGGTGTGAACATCAGCGATAAGCACATCGAGGTGATCGTGCGCCAGATGATGCGCTGGGTAAAGGTCGAGGACGTGGGCGACACCCAATTCCTCCTCGAACAACAAGTGGACAAGTTCCGCTTCCGCGAGGAGAATGAACGCGTCATCGCCCAGGGTGGCAAACCGGCCACCGGCAGGCCGTTGCTGCTGGGCATCACCAAGGCGTCACTTTCAACCGAGTCGTTTATCTCGGCGGCGTCGTTCCAGGAGACCACACGGGTCCTGACCGAGGCATCTATTCAGGGCGCGGTGGACCACCTGCGAGGACTGAAGGAAAACGTCATCGTGGGACGGTTGATCCCGGCCGGCACCGGCATGGAGTATTACCGCAACGTGCGGCTCTCGCCAGAGATGGAAGAGGCCGCAGCCAAGGTGCAAGAGGAGGTTTCGCAGGCCTACGAAGAAGCCGAGCGGGCGCTCGAACTGATGCGTACGGAGGGCGAGACCGAGGAGCTGACGGCCGAGTAAGATCGGGAAGGCGAGTGGCGGTTTGGTCCGCCCCTCTGCTTTTCGGTTTTGGATTCTCGAGTTCTGCGTCCTTGAATCAATCCCATGCACGCTAACCCCCAGCGATTGCAAGATCAGGAACGTAGCAGCACTTCGCAGTTGCGTGCGCTGCCCCGGCGCAATACTCTGGGGCCATTCATGTTGCGCTTTCTGCGCCTGCTTCGCCTCGCCTTTTGGCGCGCGTTTCAGCATGACGCGTTCGCCACCGCCAAAGCTGCGGCCTATTCTTCCATCCTCACTTTTTTCCCCACCCTGCTGCTGATCGGGTCGGTGCTGGCCACTTCACGCAATACCGAGGTTTACCTGCGCGAAATTTCCGACGCGCTGGGCAAGATTCTTCCCGCGGGCGGAGCCACCGCGCTGGCGTACCTGAGGGGCACAACCCAGCGTTCGGTGGGCGTCCTGGTGACCGCCTCGCTGATTACGCTGTGGACCGGTTCCGGCGTCATGATTTCCTGGATGGAGGGTTTTCGCCGCTGCTATGAACTGCCCAAGAGCTGGGGGCTGGTGAAGGAGCGGCTGATCGCATTCTCCCTGGTCATTCTGGCCGGCATTCCGCTGACCTTCTCCACCATCCTGGTTGCCTTCGGCAATCGCATTGAAACCCAGATCCTGTTTCAGCTGGGACACGAGTTTGGACCTTTCATCCTGCTCATGTGGACGGCCATTCGCTGGACGATCGCGGGGCTTACCAGCATAGCGGTGATGGCGCTGATCTATCACAATGCGGTGCCGCGCACTCAGCCCTGGCACAGCGTGTTGCCGGGCGCCACGCTGGCCTCGGCGCTGTGGTTTTTCGCCACCACCCTGTTTGGCTGGTACCTGCAGCGTTACGCCGACTACAGCATTCTTTACGGTTCGCTGGGCGTGGGCATCGCCTTGCTGGTGTGGATGTACATGATCTCGCTGGTGGTGCTGGTGGGGGCGGAGTTCAATGCCATGCTGTTTCCACGGGCCCGGCTGGGCATCGAACTGATCGAGTCGAATGCGCATTTGAGAAAGCCGTAGCCGGCAATGTAGGCGCGAGCGTCCCGCTCGTGCGAAACTATTCAATATTGGTAACTTGTAAGATTAAACCTGGTGAGTGCGCCGGCACTCGCGGCGGTATCTCTGTACGCATTGCATGTCGGTCGCGGGAACTCGCAACCTTTGGATTTGGGACGCACGAGCGGGGCGCTCGCGCCTACATTGAAACGGGGAGAAATTGAAACCAGGCAAGCCGGATCTCGTCTCGGGTGATTTGTCGGCGGAACTCGCCATTGCGGCCACGCGCCGCGCCAAAATTATTTGCACCATCGGGCCGTCGTGCAACACGGAAGCCCGGCTGCGCGAAATGATGCAGTTGGGCATGGACGTTGCCCGGCTGAACTTTTCCCACGGCACGCATCCCGAGCATGCGCGCAATATTGCCCGACTGCGCCGCGCCGCTAAAAAGGAAAACCGTACCATCTGCATCCTGCAGGATTTGCAAGGCCCCAAGATCCGCACCGGGCGGCTCAAGGACAGCGAGCCTGTACTCATCAAGACCAGTTCTCTGGTCACCATCACGCCTCGAGATATCCCCGGCACGCCCATTCTGATCTCAACTACATTTCAGGGACTGGCGCAGGAAGTGCGGCCGGATTCGCGCATTCTGCTTTCCGACGGTTTGATCGAATTGCGGGTGACGCAGGTGCGGGGCAGCGATGTGGAATGCGAAGTGGTCAACGGAGGCATGCTGGCCGAGCATCAGGGCATCAACCTGCCGGGAGCGGCGCTGTCGATTCCCGCGCTGACCGGCAAAGACCGCGCCGATCTTGAGTTTGGGCTTAAGCACGGCGTGGACATGGTGGCCTTGTCGTTCGTGCGTTCGGCGTCGGATGTGCGCACGGTGAAGGAAATTGTCCGGGAAAACGGCCGCGATGTGCCGGTCATCGCCAAGCTGGAAAAGCCGCAGGCGCTGAAGCGACTGGAGGAGATATTCGAGGCGTCGGATGGAGTGATGGTGGCGCGCGGCGACCTGGGAGTGGAGATGCCGGCGGAGAAAGTCCCGGTGATTCAGAAATATGTCATCCGGCGGGCGGCGGACTGGCGCAAGCCGGTGATCATCGCCACGCAGATGCTGGAATCCATGATCGAAAATCCGCGGCCCACGCGGGCCGAGGCCAGCGATGTGGCCAACGCCGTGTTCGATGGCACGGATGCGGTGATGCTTTCGGCCGAGACTGCAACCGGACTCTATCCCCGCGAGACGGTGGCCATGATGGCCAGGATCGTGGTGGAAGCGGAAAGCAATATGGCGGAGTTTACCCAGCCGCGACGGCGCCAGCAACGCCGTTTGTCGATTGCGGAGGCGATCTGCGAGTCCATGGCGCACGCCGCCGAAGACCTGCACATGGGCGCGATCGCGGTATTCACCGAGACCGGGAACACCGCGCTGCTGATATCGAAGTACCGGCCGCAGGCGGAGATCTACGCATTCTGCCGCACCCTGGCGGTGTGCAATCGCCTGAACCTGTTGTGGGGAGTGCAACCCGTGGTGCGGGCACAGGCGCTGACCGCGGACGAGATGCTGTCAGCGGCGGAGC
Organism: Terriglobia bacterium; assembly: GCA_963790645.1. GTDB lineage: Bacteria > Acidobacteriota > Terriglobia > Terriglobales > Acidobacteriaceae > JAIQFF01. Next base: position 17,315 of record CAWBPS010000027.1, read on the forward strand.
AGGAATTGCTCCGACGGGGGCGGGTAAAGACGGGCGACGTGCTGGGAGTGGTGGCGGGGACGCAGATGGCGTCCGGATCAACCAACTTCATGCGCCTTCACCTGGTGACGGCCGAAGAAGAGAGCAGAATTTCGCGGCCCAGACGGCGGCGCAAGGTGAGTGGGAAGAGACGGAAGTAGCGTCGGACCATCTTCCTCGTGCCGCCTGCCTTCACTCCCGCTTCGATCGGGCTGAATTCGAAAAACCCAGTTGCAAGTGTTCAGTTCCCAGTTCTCAGTTGGTTTTGCATGACGGCTGGCTTCCAAGGCTTTAGCGATGCATCGTTCGACCCGCCGGTTCGAGGATTTCTTTATCGTCCGCAACCCGGCGGCGATGGGCTGGTGCTGGCGCATGGCGCGGGATCAAATTCCAGTTCTTCTTTATTGACCGCTCTGTCTGGAGCGTTCGCAGGCGTTGGTTTTACGGTGTTGCGCTGCGATCTTCCCTTCCGGCAGGCGAGGCCTTACGGCCCGCCGCGGCCGGGAGACGCGGAGCGCGATCGTGATGGGCTCAGGAATGCGGTGGCGGCTTTGCGGAAACTGGGCTGCGGACGGATGTTTCTGGGCGGGCATTCCTACGGCGGGCGGCAGGCGACGATGCTGTGCGCCGCGGAGCCTGACCTGGTGGCGGGACTGCTGCTGCTGTCTTATCCCCTGCATCCGCCGCGCAAGCCGGCGCAGCTGCGGGTGCAGCATTTGCCTGGGTTGCGGGTGCCGGCGTTGTTTGTGCACGGCACGCGCGATCCCTTTGGGTCGATCGAGGAAATGGAAGCGGCGGTGAAGATGATTCCGGCAAAGACAGAATTATTGACTGTGGACGGGGCGGGGCATGATCTGGGATTCAAGGGGAAGGCAGTCCGGGACGAGGTGGTGGAGGAAATTGTGACTGTGTTTTCTGGGTTCGTCGGGAGATGAGTCCGGAGAGATCGACGCCGTGCACGAGCGTGGACGCTCGCGCCTACAGAGACCCTAGTTTACCCAGCCGGATTTTGAACCGCCGTTTTTCTTTTCTTCGTCGGGCGGGATGTAATTGCCCTGCTCGTCAAACTCCACGGTGCGGTTGTGTTTGCGCATGTAAACCTCGAACTTACGGGCGGCGCGACGGCGCTTCCAGCGGTAGTAGTTATTGCGCATGCCGAAAAAGCTTTCACTGGCGTTGAATCCCAGGCCCTTCCTGGGAAGGAATTTCACATAGACAAAACCGAAGAAGAGGCCTCCCAGGTGGGCGGCGTAGGCGACGTTGGAGCCGCGGCCGGGGCCGGCCGCGTTGATCGCGTCGATGACGGTAAAGAACGCAACTCCCATCACGAAATACTTGGCGCGGATGGAAAACGGAATCGGAAACAGCATGATCTCCTGGTTTCCGAACAAAATCCCGAAGGCCACCAGAATTCCGAGGACCCCGCCGGAAGCGCCTTCCGTGCTGGTGTTGGGCGATATTCCTCCCCAGCCGGTATAGGAGACTGCGATGGTGGTGAGGGCAGCCCCGATCACGCAGAATAGGTAGAACTCTACAAATCTTCTGGTGCCCCATTCCATTTCCAGTTGGGCGCCGAACCACCACAGCCAGAGCATGTTGAGCAGGATGTGCCAAAAACCGGCGTGCAGGAAAGAATAGGTGACCACCTGCCAGATCCAGCCGTGCAGGACCAGGTTCGGCACCAGGGAGAAAGAGTAAGAGACGACCGCGAAGACGCCGGGGCTGAACACCGACAGCAGGGTGGTCAGGAGGAATACCCCTGCATTCCCCAGCAGGATCCACTTCACCGCCTTGGTAAACGGCGGCAAACTCAGCGTAAGGGTGCGTCCACGAGGCATGAGGTCAGTGGGTCAATGGTAACAGGTTTCTCCTAGCGCTCAGGCTGCGGCACCACGGGCAAACTGGGGTGTCCCATACCATCGACGGCGCGCACCGCGAAGATCACATTATCCTTCGACAGCGGCAGTGTAGCGCGGGTTACATTTCCGACGGGCTGGGCGTGTTCCCATTGCGGGCTTGCAGTATCGCGCCAGAGGACTTCGTAAGAGGCGCTGCCCGGCGAAGCCTCCCAGGTCAGGGTCGAGTCATTTTCCAGTTCTTTGGTCTGCAGCCGAACCTGGGCGGGCGGAGCGGGTGCCGATGCCAGTGATGCCAGAGTCGCGGCGTTTAGCCGCGCCACGTTGGCGACATAGTCGAAGTTCACGAACTTGAGCACGTCTCCGTATTCGATGCCGTTTTCGGTGCGGATGTTCTGGTGCTGGTGGTTGTAGTCTTCGCGGTACTCGGTGAAGCGGACCGCCGCGTATCCCTGCTGGTTGAAGGAATAGTGGTCTCCGCCGCGCAGGTAGCGATCCAGCCGGAACACCAGCAACGGCCTGGTTTTGCGTCTGGTAAGCGCGGCTGACTTCGGCGACGTAGCGCGCGAGCTGGCGGGAGGTGGAGTCGCTCTCCCCGCCCAGATTGCGCACCCGGCGCAATTCGGCTTCGGTGGCGGCAACCGGCAAGCCTTCGGAGAATACGCGCACGATGCCGGGGTCTTGCCGCGGGCTGCGATCGCCGCCTACGATGTCGTTGTTCAGAACGGCTTCAATGTCCCAGCCCTGGTCTTTGGCCATCCTGGCGAAGTGGCGGCTGCCGTTCAGGCCCTGCTCTTCGCCGGCTACCGTAAGGAAAATGATGGACGCGGGAAACTTCATCTGGCTGAGGACGCGGGCGCATTCCAGGCTGACGGCGGTGCCGCTGGCGTCGTCGTTGGCGCCGGGAGCGATACCGTTGGCGTCCAGGGTATCGCTGTTACGCGAATCGTAGTGGCCGGTGACCAGCACGATGCGTTTGGCACTCTCCGGATCGGTGCCCTTGAGGACCGCATAAACATTGGTGATGACCGTGGGCTTCGGGATCCGCTCCGCGGGGTTTTCGGTGAAGCTGTCGGTCTTGACTTCGAGGCAGCCCCCGCAGGCGCGCGAGTAGCCTTCGAATTCGCCCTTGATCCATTCCCGCGCCGCGCCGATGCCGTGGCCGGCCTTGATAGAGTCGGCATCCTGGGCGGAGAGCGTGAGGCGGGTCTGGAAGCTGACCAGCTTTTCGATGTTGGCTTGAATCCGTTGCGCAGAAACCCGGGCCAGGGCGGCTGCGATTTGAGGATCGGCGGGCGGCTTGGGTTCGAGCCTGCCGGTTTGCGCGAAGGTGCGGTAAGGTACGGACGCGGGCAACACCGCCAGCAATAAGAGAACCAGGGAAATTCTGGAAGTAAACATGATGTCCACGGAGTAAGCTTGTGCCGTATATTTTTTCCGGTCACCAGCCCTTGACCTCTGGCCCGGGAGAAACTAAATATTAACAGGAGCACTCTTACCCAGGACACCCGTCCAGCCCGGAGGCCAGCATGATTTATTGTCCCGAATGCGAGACCAACCTCGATATTGACGAGGAAGAGGTTGACGAAGGCGAAATCGTTTCCTGCCCGGAGTGCGGCAGCGACTTCGAAATCGTCACGGTGAATCCCATCGAGTTGAAGCCGGTGGAAGAGGCGGTGATCGACGAGGAAGAACTGGAGGAAATGGGGGACGGAGACGATTCCTAGTCCTGCCTGCATCCCGGTATTTCCCGCAGGGATCTGCCTCGGGTTCTCGATCGTCGCGCTCTGCTTCGCCCTCGTGGTACCCGCCGGCCTGGCCGCACCTGCGCCCCAAAAGCCCGGCCAGCCGTACGCCCTCATTTTCGGGACGGTCTGGGGGCCCGATGACCGCCCCCTTTATGGAGTGAAGGTAAAGATCCGCCGGGCAGACCAGAAGAAGGCCCGCTGGGAGCTTTATTCCGATCACAACGGAGAGTTTGCCCAACGGGTACCCCCGGGCCCGGCTGATTACCTGGTCTGGGCCGACCTGAAGGGCTATAAGTCACCTGCGGGCAAGGAGTTACACCAGGAGTCCGAGGTCAAAGTGCACGTGGACAAGGATGAGCGTCAGGATCTCGGATTGCATCTAAAGCAGTAGAGCTTATGGTCGCTGTTTCGCGGGGGGGCAAGGAAAGTTCAGATCGGCGAGGGCAAGATGCCCTCGCGACAGCCGGCGGGACGCCGGCGCTACGAAGAGCTGGTTTTGTGGTTGCGCGACGGGGGCCTGTGAGGCTCAGGGGAGGCGACATGAAAAAGCACGGGGTTGTGGCTCTGATGATCGTGGCGCTGGCGGTTGCCATAGCGACCTTGCCGGCTTACGCCAAGGACAAGGGTGACGATGCCGGACGCTTGTTGACCGGAAGAGTGGTCAATAACTCGGACGCAGCCCTTCCGGATTCCGTGGTGTATCTCGCCAATACGCGCACCCGCGCGGTAAAAACGTTCATTGTGGGCAAGGATGGCATGTACCGCTTCCCGGCGCTGTCACCCAACGTGGACTACGAAGTTTACGCTCAGTACAAGGACGCCAAGAGCGACACCAAGACGGTGAGCCAGTTCGACACCCGTCCAACGGTAAATATCAATCTGAAGATTGATACGAAATAGCTGCCCGTGACAGTCGGGACAGCCGTCCCCCGGCTGTCTGGTCAGGCATTCCTCGACAGACCACACTTTGCCAGAAATAACCGGCCGAAACCTGGCCACTCTTGACCCTCGCCGCCGGTCGGGCGATGGTCTTCGGTGTGGCCCTCATTGGTCTTCAGTGACGTTCTCAGGGCAGCGGGGTATTGCTAAGGTGCAGGTCAGCCGGAACGAGAAAGGCCGGCCTCACTCACTTTATGGCAAATACCACAAAGTCCACCTCAAAACTGAAGATTCTGTACGCGGAAGGCGATCAGGAAGTGCTTTCCACACAGTCGGTTACGATTGAAAAAGCGGGCCACCAGGTCAGCCAGGCGGAGGGCCGCCAGCAGGTGCTGGACGCTCTCAAGCGGGAAGCCTTTGACCTCGTAATCCTGGGCCCCACCTTAACCAAGAACGACCGGCACCACCTGGCCTACATGGTCAAAAAGGCCAAATCAGGTGCGCGCGTCCTGGTCATGCATACCGACGGAGAAGGTCACCCGGCGGTCGATGCTACCCTGGAGACGGGCCGAAGCATGAATGCCCTGCTGGAGAAGATAGCGGCCATGTATCCCCAGGCAGCAGGCGCAGCCTCCGGCAGATAGACAGGGTTGTGTGTGGCTGCGGGCGACTCGCCCGCGCTTGCCGGGAATATCGGAGGAACCAGTAAGGCGGCCATCAAGCCGCCTTTTTCATTTTGAGATTCGATCAGGCATATGCCTCGACAAGAATCTCACCAGTAACCTGGTGGAACGGACCACACACGAATCGCTGATTCACGCCGCGTACGCAGCCCACATTTGGTCAAAAGTGGAACTTTGGCAAGACGTATCCCGCGGGGGCGAAAGACAGCGCTGTGCTTACGGACGGCGGTTCCCAAGTCCGCATCACGACCGACAAGAACCAACCTGGTTATCGTGGAGCAGATACGCCGGGGCGCAATCCTGGCGGGTCGATCCGCGTCCTAATATCTTCCGCCTGGAGCGCAAAAGTGGAGTGGCGGCGGTTAAAATACACATTCCAGATCATTCTCATTATGAACAATCCAAAACAGCCTGACAAAACGCCGGCAAAGAAGATTTACGTATGCCTGAGCGGCCTGCCTCTTTCATTCCGCCTGGAGTGGCCGTTTCGCAAGTCCACGTCGGGCGCGGATTTCTACGTACTGCACGCTGACATCGCGCTCGAGAATTCGGAAGGGCTGCATGCGCCGGTGTCGGTGAATCTGTCGGCAACGGTTTACGAAGTGATGCCGTCGCTGGAACCGAAAGACATTGAGGCCCCGGTGATCAACGCCTTGCGCAAGGAAGTGGACCGCAGGCAAATTGAATTTCTGAAGTCGGGCAAACGGGTGCCGGTGCAATTCTCCAGCCGCTATTACGATTTCAAGCGCAGCAAGTGGGTGTTTGGCAAAGCGACGGAAGAGAATATGGCGCTGCTGGTGGCGCGCAAAGTTTACTGGCAGACCAAAGTCGCCGGCGGGCCAGTCTGGATTGGCGACCCCACGGAAGCGCTGTTCCTGGAAACTTCACCCGGTCAAATCCTGGAAGTGGCGCAGAAACTGCGAGACCAGGAATTGATGACTCTGCAGGGCGAATGGGCCTCGGCCAATGCGTCCCTGATGGCGCAGGCAGAGAAGTTTGAAGCCGACATGCGCAGCGCCCTGGCCGAACTCGAGCAGAAGCATGCCTTCGAACGAGGCTGACCACCTGATGTAGGCGCGAGCGTCCTCGCTCGTGCGTCCCTAGCCTGCGAATGAGTCCTGCGAATGCCTCGAACATGAGCGCAGCCGCACGAGCGGGGCGCTCGCGCCTACATTTAATGTTGCTTGCTGATAGTGCCATTCAGCGCTACACCGGGATCGGCTTGCACGATGTAGGCGTCGTTTGCCGAGACCAGGTAGAAGATCAGGTTGTTGGAGAGGCTGCCGATCGAAGCCCCGGTTCGCCCGTTGCCGGAAACCGCATAGTGTCCCGACAGAATCACGGGCACATTGATGACTCCAGCCGCGTTGGTGAATTCATTCAGAACCAGGCCTCCGGAACCATCCCACTGCAATGTGCCCACCCGGTCCTTCGCGCCGCCCGCGTCGAATCCGTTCATGACAAAGGCAAACTGTCCGTTCATGGTGGAGTTCGAAAATGTGGAGACCTGCTGCAGATCGAGGCTTCCGTCCTGGACGGTGTTCGGATCATTGACCAGGAATAGTCCGCGCGTGGGGCTGACCATCCAGACCACCAGGTTTTTGTTTGCGGCCGTGGTGAGGGTTACAAGGGCGCGCCCGTTGACTGCCTGGGTATAGGTCCCGGTAAAACTGACATTGCCGGCGACGTTGCCGTCCTGCACTGAATCGCGCGCGCCCATCGTGATATTACCTCCGCTGGCGTTGAAGCGGCCGGCCATGTTTACTCCGCCCAGAAAACTGGTGTCGCCCTCACTGCCGAAGGCGTAGCTACCGGAGAGCGCGGGCGTGCCGCTCTGGAGCTCAGCCCGTCCCAGCCCGTTGACCCCGACGGTTTGCGCCATGAAGCGCACGTTGTTGGCGTCCACGATGTAGTAAACGAAGCTGGAGGTGGCGGGGGAATTGTCGGTGAAGGTCCCGGTGCCGCGCCCGGTGCTGGAGTCAGGGGCGTTGAGCGAGCCGGTGAAGGTCAGCGAGCTGAAGGTTCCGCCGCGATTGACATCCTCGTTCCCATTGCTGACGACGCCGCCTGTTACCGTGAAAGCGCCCACACTGGCCACGGATTGGGTCGCATTCAGATCGTGCTCGCGGAAAACAAAGGTTCCGCTGGGTGCGGTGGCGATGGCGGTCAAGTCCTGCTTTTCCGCCAGCCCCCCGCCGTTCAGGGCCTGGTCACCCTCCACCAGATAAACTTTGGAGGAACTGACCAGGGTCACGGCCAGCTGGATTGTCCCCAGGGCGTTGTCAAAACTCAAACTGCCAGTGCCGTCGTTGCTGATGGTGTAGGAGCCGGTACTGCTGGTGGTGAGGAAGGTGTTGCCTTCGGAGAAATCGTCGGTCGCGCTGGTGATATTTCCGTTGCCGTCGGCGGTGAACACGCCGGCTTCGCGATACGCCACACCGCTGAGGTTGGTGGTGAAATCAAACCCCTCGATCTGATAGACGTACTGCCCATTGAGACTGGCCTTGGAAAAATTCCCTTTGGGAATGAAGCCCGGCACGCCACTGCTGTTGTTTCCACAAGCTGCACAAAAGAGAAGGGAGAATAGTCCCAGGCACAGAGATAAGGTTTTCATAAACAAATGTGCAGAGTCAGCCGCACCACTCCTTAGACGACGGTTATAAAGTCCGATGCTTCCATTCTGTAACACAACTGCTGGGTAAAAGTTGTCACTATCAGGTAACGGCTATCCCTCTGCTACCTCCGCCTGTTCTGCCAGCGCGGAACTCGCCTTTCTTTCCCTGTTCCTATGCACCAGCCAGACTACGATGCGATATCCCAGCAACAGGGACAGCACAAAGGCATATTCCTGTGGCTTGGTGACGTCGGCCTTCACCAGCCACCAGTAGTGAATGACGCCGGCGATCGCACTGACGTAGATCAGCCGGTGCAAGGCCTGCCAGCGCTTGCCGCCGAGACGTCGTATCCAGCCCCGCGTCGAGGTGAGCGCCAAGGGGAGCAGCAGAACGAATCCGGTGAAACCGACGGTGATGAAGCGGCGCTTGCTCACATCGGCCCACATCTCATGCAGGTCAAAAAATTTATCCAGCCAGATGTAGGTGATGAAGTGCAGCACCGCATAGAAAAACGCGAACAGCCCGAACATGCGGCGATAGCGTATCAGCCACAGCTGGCCGGTGAGCTTGCGCAAGGGCGTGATGGACAGGGTCACCAGCAGGAAGATCAGGATCCAGTCGCCGGTGGAATGGGTGATGACTTCGATGGGGTTGGCCCCCAGCCGGCCCATGTAGGCTTTCCACCCCAGCCGCGCCAGCGGACCGAGACAGGCGAGAAATACGAAGGGCTTGAACCAGCGGACCATTAATCTCCCTTGAGCCTCACAGACCGAGGACAAGATGCCCTCGCTTGCTGTGCCCGCCGGAAAAGCGGGTCCCTCCACTGCGCTCGCTTTCGCTTCGCTCCGGTCGGGATGACAGGGTTTATATGACCTAGAAATTTTTCTTCAAGTCCATGCCCGAATACAGCGACGCCACCTGATCGTAGCCGTTGAACATCAACGTCGGCCGCTTGCGGAATTCTCCCAGGCGGCGTTCCGTGGCCTGACTCCAGCGCGGATGGTCAACGTTGGGGTTCACATTGGAGTAGAACCCGTACTCGCTGGGCGCGGAAATATGCCAGGTGTTGTCGGGTTGGCTGCCGACAAAGCGAATGCGCACGATGCTCTTGATGCTCTTGAAGCCGTATTTCCAGGGAATCACCATGCGCAGCGGCGCGCCATCCTGGTTGGGCAGCACTTCGCCGTACATGCCAAAGCACAGGAGGGCCAGCGGGTGCATGGCCTCGTCCATTCGGAGGCCCTCGACATAGGGCCATTGCAGCACATTGGTGCGCTGGCCCGGCATCTGCCGCAGATCGAAAAGCGTGGTGAACTCGACAAACTTCGCTTTGGGCAAGGGGTCGGCGCGTTTGATCAATTCGCTCAGCGAGAACCCCACCCAGGGCACGACGATGGACCAGCCTTCCACGCAGCGGTGGCGATAGATGCGCTCTTCCGGGGCGGCCATTTTTATGATGGCGTCCACGTCGAGCACCTGCTTCTTCTTGACCTCGCCGTCGATGGTGACGGTCCACGGACGCGTTTTGAGATTCTTGGCCAGCCCGGCAGGCTCATACTTGTCGGTGGAAAATTCGTAATAGTTGTTGTAGTTGGTGACGTCCTTGTAGGGCGTGATCGCTTCGGTGGTGGAGAATGGACTCTTCTGGATGCCGTCAATTTTAGTGTTGGCCTGCGCCACCGACGAGGGTGACGCTAGTTCGTGCAATCCCACCCCAGCCGCCACCGCAGCCGCACCCGCCAGCGCCGTGCTCGCCAGAAACTTCCGCCGGTTCAGGTACAGGCTCTTCGGGGTGATCTCGGAAGATGGAATATCTTCTGCTTTCTTTATCAACATGCGGGGAAGCTCCTGAGGTTACGAACCAACGACCGCGCTGGATTGCTGGCTTCTATTCTCCGTTAGATATGACGCATTTGGCGGGGAAAAGTTGCATCGCGGGTCTCGATCCCAAAACCAAAGTCCATTGATTCGAGGGTACTTATTTCCTCACCGTCTTGACTAGGTGCCGGTGGCCAGCATCTCGCAGACGCGCTGAATCTCGTCGCGCTGGGCGACGCTCAAGGCAAGAAATTCAAAGCCGTGGCGCAATCCGTCGCGATATCGCACCAGGGCGCGAAACCTGATGGGAAACGGCACCATGGGCAATGCCAGTTCCATGGAGACGACTTCCCCAGGCTGTAGTTCACCGGTCAAGGTGGCCCCGATGCCATCTTCTCCGAGTTCGCTCGATCGCCCCCAAAAAGATACGTTTTCTCCCGAGCGGAAAACGTAAACTGAAACGCGAACATCGAGTGCATGGCGGGGAAAGCGGCGCGCCGCGCGGGAATCAGATTTGGGATCGGTCAGGGGGTTGCTCATGTGCCGCCTTGGGTAACGCCCCCGCCGCGAGGGCGGGACGCCCTCGGGACAGCCGGCAGGATGCCGGCGCTACACAAGGCCAGCGCGGTCGCGGTGCTAGTTTCCATGCAGAGGGTATCCCGCCTCCAACGGGAGTTTGCTTTCGATCCGCAAGACGGTAATGCCCCCGGTGATCGAATACACGTCCACCAGACCCACGGCGCCGGGCGTGGATTCCACCGCCTCCACCACTGCCTTGTCGGAATTCACCACCACGATGGCAGGATGATTCGCTCTGCCGTGGTTGGCATTGCTGATGAGAGCACTGACCTCGTCGCTCGACATGCCATAGACTTTTTCCAGCACCAGCTTCATCTCTGTCGCCGCCGGATTGAGGCTGAAGAAAGTGATCGGTTTGCCCTTGGGCCAGCGGCTGGTCTGTCCCTTGCAGATCTTGACCAGTTCGGCCATGCTGACCTCGGTCACCCCGTTGGATTTGTTGGAAACCAGCGCCATGTCTTTGGCCCAGGCCGCAGTCAGGCAACCCGCGACCGCCAGCCAGACCCCGAATACAAATCGGCAGAGCACAGCTCTCCCCCAGACTGCGAAAACCCGTACATCGATTGTCCTCGAAGCTAGAGAGATGCTCAATGCCAACCGGCGCCGGGTTACCAGCCGAGACACTACACAACCGCGAATCACGTAGGGGCAGATGTCCTCATCTGCCCGGTCGAGCGCAGCTCGACAGGTTTTTGCCCGTCACGATAGCGGAGCTTCGCTCCGCCGGGCAGATGAGGACATCTGCCCCTACGCGAACTCAGTGTCGTATCATCTTCTGCATGGCTGCCTTGCCCGAGCCCTCTTCAATTCTGAGCTTCGAGGATGCGCGTCACCTGGTGGATGAACACGCCGCGCATTTGCGTCCCTACGGCAAGGAACTGGTGGAGTTGCTCGAAGGCGCGGGACAGATTCTGGCCGAGCCGGTGCTTGCCGACCGTAATTTTCCTCCGTTCCCCCGGGCCATGCGTGACGGGTACGCGGTACGGGCCGCTGATCTTTCCCGCCTGCCCGCGACTCTCGAAGTAATGGGAGAAATCAAGGCGGGCGCGCGCACCGAGGATGTTCCCACGCTGCAACCGGGGCGGGCCGCGGCCATCATGACGGGCGCGCCCGCGCCTCCAGGTTCAGATGCGGTGGTGATGGTGGAACACACTGCGCGAGATGGGGGACGGGTCCAGATCATGAAGCCGGTGGCCGCGGGCGACAACATCGCCGCCATCGCCTCCGAAGCGAAGCGCGGCGAGCGATTGCTGTCTCCCGGAGCGCGTCTCGACTACGCCGCCATTGCGGTGGCCGCGTCGGTGGGCCGAAGCCGCCTGCTGGTTTACCGCAAACCAAAAGTGGCGATCCTCTCCACCGGCGACGAAATCGTGGACATCGACGTTCCCCCGGCGGCCACCCAGATTCGCAACTCGAATTCTTACTCACTGGCCGCGCAAGTGCAGGCTGCGGGCGGGGAGCCAGTGCTGCTACCGATTGCGCCCGACGAACCCGCCCGCCTGCGCGAACTCATTGCCGACGCCCTGGAGTCCGATCTGGTGCTGCTGGCGGGCGGCGTGTCGATGGGGAAGTATGATCTGGTCGAAGCCGTCCTCGCGGAATTCCAGGCGGAATTTTTCTTCACCGGAGTCCTCATTCAACCCGGAAAGCCGGCGGTGTTCGGCCGAGTGCCATGTGGCGCGGGCGCCCCCGCCCGCGAGTCGGCATCTTCCCCGGCCCACGTTTATTTCTTCGGACTGCCGGGCAATCCAGTGTCAACCATGGTGACGTTCGAACTCTTCTCCCGCCCGATAGTGGAAGCCCTGGCCGGCATGAGCCCGCGCAAGCTGGCATTTCTGCAGGCCCGGCTGAAAGCGGAGATCACAACTAAAACCGGCCTGACACGATTTCTGCCGGCAATTCTGTCGGGAGAATTTGAAATCCCGGAAGTGGAACTGGCGGCATGGCATGGCTCCGGCGACGTGGCAGCAATGGCCCGGGCAAATTGCTATATCGTCATTCCTGCAGATCGCAACCAGATTGCAGCCGGAGAATTCGTGGCCGTCCTGATGCGGTAGCAGGGAGGCGGCCGTGTGGGCAGGGGAACAAAAGTGTAGTCGGACACCCCCTTCGACTTCTGGGCCACGGATTAACGCGGATTTTCACGGATCTAAATTCTGAGGTTTATCCGTGTTGATCCGCGTTAATCCGTGGCCCAGAAGTTCGGACAGGAGTGTCCGATCCACATCACCAAATGTGTTGCTAAGATAATGCTGTTCGCGGCGGAGGCAAGTGGCACAGACGCTCTCACACTACGATAGGACGGGCCGCGCCAAAATGGTGGACGTTTCCGCAAAAGCTGCCAGCAAGCGTGAAGCCGGCGCCAGCGCGTTCGTCGCGCTGAAGCCCGCCGTGCTGAAGGCGCTGCCGAAAAATCCCAAGGGCGATCCCCTTGAAGTGGCGCGGCTGGCGGGGATCATGGCGGCCAAGCGCACATCCGATCTGATCCCGATGTGCCATCCCCTGCCGCTTTCCCACGTTGATGTGACCATGCGGCTGTGCGAGAATGGCGTCGCTATTAGCTCAAAAGTTATCACCACGGCGGTTACGGGAGTCGAGATGGAGGCCCTGGTCGCGGCCAGCGTCGCGGCCCTGACCGTGTACGATATGTGTAAAGCGCTGGACAAGGGAATCGAGATCCGGGAGATCGTGCTGGAGCACAAATCCGGAGGCAAGAGCCGTAACTACACCCGAGTTCGAAAAAAGGTCCGCAAGAAGACCTAGCCCTGTCATGCCGAATAGCGTCAAAATCCTGCTGGTGGACGACAATCCCATGGTCCTGGGGCTGCTGCACAGTGCCCTGACCGCGTTGGCCAGCGTCACCACTTCGAGCGACACAGCCGACGCCCTGCTGAAGGCAGTGGACGATCCGCCCGATCTGCTGGTCAGCGACTATCGCATGCCCGGCATGGACGGCCACCAACTGGTCGAGCGGCTGCGCAGCCGTCCCAAGACCGCGGGCATTGCCGTGATCCTGCTGGCCAGCAAGGCCGATATCTCGGAAAAACTTTCCAGCCAGGAACCGGTGGATGATTTCGTTGAAAAGCCATTCTTCCTTAAAGAGGCCACGCAGCGCATCAAGCGCGTGATCGACAAAATTGCGCTGGAAAAAATGGCCAAGACCGCACCCTCCGATGGCGTGCTGCGCGGCAGCCTGGCGCAGATGAACGTGATCGACCTGGTGCAGTCGCTCGAAATGGGACGCAAGAGCTGCGCCCTTACGCTCACCAACGAACGCGACAAGTGCGAAATGTATTTCAGCGAAGGCCAGGTGACCCACGCGGCTTACGGTTCGCTTAGCGGCGATAAAGCGGTATTCAAAGTTCTGGGCTGGACGGGCGGCAACTTCCAGATCAACTTCGAAGGCAAGACCAGCAAACAGACCACCACGTTGAACACCCAGGGCCTGCTGATGGAAGGCCTGCGCATGCTCGACGAATCCAAGCGTGACGATGGCCCCTCCGAGGAAGAAGAGGAAGATGTCCTCCTCGACTCCTGAAGCACTTACTGCTGCCGTCCTCACCGTCAGCGATTCCTCGGCCCGCGGCGAGCGTGCCGATCTTTCCGGTCCAGCGGTTGCGGAAATCCTCAAGCGCAAGAATTTTGCGATCGTCGCAACCGAAATCGTGGCCGACGATCAGCCCGCCATTCAACAGGCAATCATTCGGCTGACGGGAAAGGCGCGCCTGGTAGCGACCACGGGAGGCACTGGAATCGCCGAGCGCGACGTCACCCCCGAAGCTACACGCGCGGTATGCAGCCGCCTGCTCGAAGGCGTAGCCGAACGCATGCGCTTCGAGGGCTCCAAAAAGACTCCCAAGGCGGCGCTTAGCCGGGCCCTCTGCGGAGTGCGCGAGAGGTCGTTGGTCCTGAACCTGCCGGGAAGCCCCCGCGGCGCAGCTGAGTCACTCGAAGCGGTGATTGATCTTCTGCCGCATGCCCTCGAGCTACTGATCGGAAACACCAGGCACACATAAGGGAAGTGTGACCCACACTTTGTTTAGGACGGTTCGGATAAACTGCTAGGCTTACCCATTGGAAACCATCAAACACATATTCCTGCGCTACTCCGCATTCCTCTGGGCGCTGCTGAAGCCTCTGGGGGCCTGGGGAGTGTTTGCCATCGCAGCCCTGGACGGCGCTGCTCTCGGGTTGCCCATGGACCCGATCGTGGCCACCTACGTGTACCAGAATCGTTCCAAGTTCCTGCTCTACGTGCTCATGGCCGCGACCGGATCGACGGTGGGCAGTATCGTGATCTACGGTATCGGATATCTCGGCGGTGAGGAACTGTTGCGCAAGCGCATCTCGCCCGAGCGCTTCGCCAAGTTTCACCAGGCGTTCCAAAAGCATCCCTTCTGGAGCCTGATGCTTCCCGCCATGCTGCCTCCGCCCACGCCGTTCAAACTGTTCGCCCTCACGGCCGCAGTCTCGGAGATGCAGTTCAGCCACTTCCTCCTGGCCATTTTCGCCGGCCGATTTGTGCGCTTCCTGACGTTGTCTATTCTTACCCTGGTGTTCGGTCCCCAGTTCGTCCAAATCTCCGGGGCCATTTTCCGCGAGCATTGGGCGCTGCTGCTGGCAGGGGTGGCCGTGGGATTGATTATCTGGCTGATAGTGATCAGGCTAAAGAAAAGAAAAATGTAGGCGCGAGCGTCCCGCTCGTGCGGGTTCCTGGAACTGCCAGGGACCATGTGGGGACAGCCGCCTCCGGCTGTCCGGCGGAGCGAAGCTCCGCTATTTGTTCTGAAAGAAAACCCTGTCGAGCTGCGCTCGACCGGACAGCCGAGGGCGGCTGTCCCCAAGCAGCTTAGGCTGCCGCCGCGTGGTCGCCTTTACCCATGGCTCCAGATAGCGCCGCCAGCACCACCGGCGTCGCGAAAAAGACAGAGGTAAACAGTAAATCGCCTTCTACGCCCTGGCGGAAGAAGGGCAGGGCCAGCGTGTATGAAGTCATCAGCCCACCGAGGTTCTTGGGATACATGTCATAGGCCGCCCATACGGCAAAATTGCTGATCACGAAGAAAGAAACCGAACTGGTGAGGGCAGCGCCAATCACCGGCAAAGGCTTCGCGTTTGCGCGCAGCCGGGTTCCCAGCCACAACACCGCCGCATACCACGCCCAGGTCACAAAGTGGTCCCAGACAAACGGGTAGGCATACACCACTTTGGTAAGTACCACGTCCGCAGCCGCCAGGACTACGAGCGGTACCCAGAGGAAGCGCCGCGGACCGCGGGCCCCGAAGAAAAGCAGGGCTGCCGCCACCGGGGTAAACGTCCAGGGATGTGGCATGAACCGAACTGCGACGGCAAGCGCGAGGAACAGGTAGGCCAGCATGATCACCTCAATCGACAGCAATGATTGTGGCGCGCCCCGAGCGCGGCGTCAAGCGGTGTGGAATTGCTGGCACTGATTATGTGGTCGCGGGCGACCTCGCCCGCGTACGGCCGGTGACAATTGAAAACCCGGGGAGGAAAGTCGAAACCGCAAATCAAAGACAAAAAAACGAAGGCGAAGTCAAAAGGCAAAAACCGAAGGCAAGTCAAAAGCCGCGGGCGGGTCGCCCGCGACCACACGAGCTATTTACGGCTGCGGTTGCCGAATGCCTCCCGGACAACATTGAGTTTCCGATCGAGTTCTACGCTCGCGCCCAACACCCCGCGCCGAGCTTGTCCGGGATAGTCATAGCGCAGGTCGCGGAATCGCACGATGTAACCCGACCCGATCTCCTCCGGTTCGACCACGGGATACTGTGCCCAGTCCAGATAAACCTGCCCCAGACCGCTGCGCTTGGCCGCCAGCGTCACTGGCGTCTCCTCCGTCTTGTGGCGGATTTGCATTCGACCTTCGGGATCTGCATCGGGGGTGGAAGAATCCACCAGCATGGTGGCGAAGAAATTCCGGGTCTCCACCACGCCGTACCACTTGAACGGATTCAGCCAGTAGGGATAAGCCGAAACCCGCACCGGATCAGCTCCGTCGTAGAGCCGGGAATTCAGAACGTTGACGGCGCGCCGGTGCTCATAGTCGCGCACGCCCCAGACCGCGATCACGCCCAGCAGCGCGACCACGGCGGCCAGGCGTCCGGCGGGGCCTTGGCGGCGCACTCCGATCTCGTCATTGATCAGGGAGAAAAGCGCGGGCACGACTAGGCCGCCGATCAGCAAGATGAGAAGCAGGGGCTCGATGATGAAAACGATGTCCCACGAATACCACTTCTCCCAGAACGGCCAGAACGGACGTACGCCGTAGTTATTGGTGAAGTCGAGCAGGATGTGCGTCGTGCCGGCAAGATAGGCGAACAGGAATAGCAGGCCCCAGCGCGGCGGCAGATTCGGATCTTTCACCTTGCGCCCGCGCAGACGCCAGATGAAATACATCAGGCCAACCACCAGCGCCTGCACCAGCACGAGCCCAAGTAATGAATGAGTGAAGCCGCGATGATGTGCGAAGCCAAAGACCGGGTCCCTGAAATTTCCCAGGATGTCGATATCGGGGGCTTCCGCAGCCAGGGTCATCGTGGCCGTGGCCAGCGCCGTCTTCCGGTTGAACCCGGCGCGGGCGAGACAGGCCCCGGTAAGAAAGTGGGTAACGGGTTCCAAAGTTTATTGTAGCGTGCCCGGCAACCGTGTGGGTTGGACACTCCCTTCGGATTCGCTCAGAGTAGGCTTTGTCCGACGCTTTTGAATTTGATTCTGATGTTTGAAAGCTAAGCCACAAGAGCAACACCAAAATCAAAATCAAGGGCGTCGGACAGGAGTGTCCGACCCACACGGAAACAGCAATGCCAGCGCGTTGGGCACGATGCTGATCGTAGCGGGCAGGGTCCCCAGCAATTCTCCGTCGGCTTCCACAAAAATGCGGGAATTTGTGGCCGCACCGGCCCGCGGCCGGCAATCGATCCTGAGCACATCCATCAGATCGATTCCATCCACCTGCCAGCGCGCTCCTACCAGGCCGCGCACGATGTAGTTCAGGTACGCCATGCGACTGCGGGTACGAAAAAGCACCAGCCGTAAGTCGTTGCGGTCGAGCGTAGCCCCCGGCGCCAGCTCGCGCAGCACGCCGCCAAAATTACGGATACGCACTGCCAGCAGTTGAGAGACCTCCGTCGGCGAGTCCGGGTGCATCTCCACCGCGAATTTTTCCATGGGATGGGTCAGCCACAGTCGCGTGGCCTTGGCGTAGTAGGCGGCCATGCCCAGGTGGCCCTTGACCAGCGGGTTCAACTTGTAGAACAGATGCGCATCCGCGCCGATGCCGGCAGCGACGGTGAAGAACCGCGAGCCCCGCTTGCCTGCAAGATCGGTATATTCCACGCGGCCCAGGGCGATGCGCCGGGGCGTTGCAGTCAGGAGCGCCTTAGCTGCGCCTGCCGGCGAAAGCGGCAATCGCAGATCGTGAGCCAGCGCATTGGCCGTGCCCAGAGGGATGATGCCCAGGGCTGCATCGCTTCCGACCATGCCCTGGAGAACGTCATGGACGGTGCCATCGCCGCCACAGGCAATGACGGTGTCGCATCCGCCGGCGATGGCCTGGCGCGCCTGTTCGCCCGCGTCGGCCTGGCTCCGCGTGGGTTCCGCGGTTACCTCGATCCCGGCCTGGCGCAGCGCCGCCAATGCGGCTTCGACGTCCGCCAGTCGCCGCGCCCGGCGCCGTCCAGACAGCGGGTTGTAGAAGAGAGCGGCCTTGCGCATCAGGCTTGGAATTGGAAGTCAGGATGGATTGTACTGGAAGCAGAGCGGGCCTTCCGGTTGCGCCTGGCGGTGCTTTTTACTAAGCTACCTCTGCTCGGGGCCCTTTCATCTTTTTCTATCGGACATGCATCATTGGAGGACTGCCATGAGAACCTGGCTCTCGCTTTTGTTCGCCCTGTTGCTGAGCGGCATGGTCGCGGCTCAGACTCATCCGGCCCAGAATCATTCATCCCACGCCCAGCCGAAACCGGCCACGCTGATGACCGGACTGGGAGACTTGCATCATGCCGTCTCCACCAAAAACCCGCAGGCGCAGCAATTCTTCGATCAGGGACTGCGCCTGATCTACGCTTTCAACCACGATGAGGCCGCACGGTCATTCCAACGTGCCACCCAACTCGACCCTAAACTCGCCATGGCGTACTGGGGAGTTGCTGAGGCCGTGGGACCGAACTACAACGATCCCGCCAGCGACGAGCGCTTTGCCGAGGCCCACAATGCCATCCAGAAGGCGGTGGATCTTTCCGCCGGCGCTTCGGCCGCCGAGCAAGCCTACATTCATGCCATGGCCCTGCGATTTCCGGCCGATCCCAAAGCCGACCGCAGGCAGGCGGCTGAGGCATACCACGATGCCATGCGCGAGCTGGTCAAGAACTTTCCCGACGATCTGGACGCCGCCACGCTGTTCGCCGAGTCCGGCATGAACCTGCATCCCTGGGGCTTGTGGCACCGTGACGGGACGCCGGAAGCCGGCACGGAAGAAATCGTGGCTACACTCGAATCCGTGATCAAGCGCGACCCCAACCACATGGGCGCGATTCATTACTACATTCACTCCGTCGAGGCTTCGGCATCTCCGGAACGGGCGCTGGCAGGGGCGAACCGCCTGGCCGCAATGGCCCCAGCCGCGGGACACCTGGTCCACATGCCAGCCCATGTTTACATTCGTACCGGCGACTACGCCGCGGCAGTCAAGACCAACGAGGCGGCTGCCATCGCCGATCGCGCCTACATCAAGGCCAGCGGGGCGCAGGGCCTCTACCCCATGATGTATTACAGCCACAATCTGCATTTCATCGCCATGTGCTCGGCCATGAATGGCGATTACGCCGAGGCCATCAGGAGCGCGCAAATGCTGGCCGCACACGTGAGGCCGCACGTCAAGGAGATGCCGCCGCTCGAAGGCTTCGTGACCATCCCGATCGCGGTGGACGTCCGTTTCCGCAAGTGGGATGAAATTCTGAAGATGCCGAAGCCCGATCCCGAGATGAAGACTGAGACTGTGTTCTGGCACTTCGCCCGCGGTATGGCGCTGGCCGCCAAGGGCAAGCCGGATGAAGCCCAGGCCGACTACGAAGTTGTAGCCGGCGCGGAGAAGAACACGCCTGAAGATGTGATCTTCGCCATGCCTGTAAATAACAAGACCAAAGACGTGTTGAAGATCGCCCGGGACGTGTTGGGCGCGAAGATCGCCCTCGCCAAGAAAGATAATGCTGCTGCCATCGCGCAACTACAGGAAGCGGTGGAGGTGCAGGATTCGCTGAAGTACAACGAGCCGGAAGACTGGTTCTTCCCTGTCCGCGAGTCGCTGGGCGCAGCGCTCCTGATGAATGGCGATGCTCCAGGAGCGGAGAAAGTCTTCCGCGCTGACCTCGAACATCATCCGCGCAACCCGCGTTCCCTGTTTGGCCTGCAGCAGGCCCTGAAAGCGCAAAAGCGGGACTACGACGCGGCCTTCGTGCAAAAACGGTTCCAGGCATCATGGAAGGGCGGCACCGTGCCATTGAAGGTGGAAGACCTGGTGTAGCGGCAAGAGTGTGGGAAGGTTGTGTGGGTCGGACACTCCCTTCGACTTCGCTCAGGGCAGGCTTCGTCCGACGCTTTTGAAGTTGATCTTGATTCTGCGGGGCGAAAGTCAGGCCATACCCGCCAGCGGATTTCCCGCCCCGGAACACGATCGAAGGTCTGAATGTGTCGCGGGCGCTCTCGCCCGCGAAGGCCGACAGTAAAAATTGAGCAAGTTAAAATCAAAGGCAAAAGCCGCGGGCGAGGGCGCCCGCGCCACACTAACGTCTCCCGAATATAATCTCTCAGTCATGCCTAGCCTGACCAAGGGCTCCGAAAAAAAGATCGAAGCACTGCGGGATAAAATCCGCCACCACGAATACCGCTATTACGTCCTCGACGATCCCGAACTTTCCGACGCCGAATTCGATCAGCTCATGATTGAGCTGAAGAAGCTCGAAGACCAACATCCAGAACTGGTGACGCCCGATTCGCCCACCCAGCGCGTCGGAGGCAAGCCTCGCGAGGGCTTCGTCAAAGCGACGCACTCCTCTCCCATGCTCTCGCTCGACAACACCTACAGCGAGGACGAACTGCGCAGCTGGGAGCGCCGTGTGCACGAACTCGCAGGCCGAGACGAGATCGACTACGTTTGCGAACTGAAGCTCGACGGCATGTCGCTGGCGCTGCACTACGAGAATGGCAAACTGGTCCGCGGCATCACCCGCGGCGACGGGAGCATCGGCGAAGATGTCACTCTGAACGTGCGCACGGTGCGCTCCATCCCTCTTTCTATTTCAGTGGAGAAGCTGAAGAAGGCCGGAATCCCTGCCAGCTTCGAAGTCCGAGGCGAGATGCTCATGCCCATTGCCGCCTTCAAGAAGATGAACGAGGAGCGCGAGAAGAAAGGCCTGTCCGTTTTTGCCAACCCGCGCAATGCCACAGCCGGCACTGTGCGTCAACTTGAGCCCAGCATCACCGCCGAGCGCCGGCTGGATTATTTCACCTACATGCTGCTGAAAGACGGCCGCACCCACTTCGACCGCCATTGGGAAACTCTGAACGCCCTCGACGCCGCCGGCTTCAAGGTCAACAAGACGCGCAAGCTGGCAAAATCTTTCGACCAGATCTGGGCCTTTATTGAACAGGAAGAGCCCAAGCGCGAAAAGCTTCCCTACGAGATCGACGGCATTGTCATCAAGGTAGATCGCACCGCCCTGCAGCGGGAGCTGGGCTACACCGGCAAGGCGCCGCGTTGGGCCATCGCCTACAAATACGCGGCGCGCGGGGGCATCACGAAGATCGAAGACATCCTGGTGCAAGTCGGCCGCACCGGCAAACTCACGCCGGTAGCCGCGCTCAAGCCGGTGCCCATAGGCGGCACCACGGTCAGCCGCGCCACCCTGCACAACATGGACGAGATCGAACGCCTGGGGGTAAAGATCGGCGACTGGGTGGAAGTCGAGCGCGGCGGCGACGTGATCCCCAAAGTTACGCGAGTGATTGAGGACAAAGACCATCCTCGCGGACATAAATTGTTCCACATGCCGGAACGATGTCCGGTGTGTGGAGGCCACGTCGTCCGCACCGAGGGCGAGGCCGATCACCGCTGCGTCAACGCCAACTGCCCGGCCAAGCTGCGCGAGACCATTCTGCACTTCGCGTCGCGGGGCGTGATGAACATCGACGGCCTGGGCGACGCCCTGGTCACCCAACTCACCGACCGCAAGCTGGTAAGGAACGTTGCCGATATCTATAAGCTGACCAAAGAGAATTTGCTCTCGCTCGAACGCATGGGCGACAAGTCCGCCGAAAATGTATTGGAAGAGATCAAAAAGTCGAAGAATCTACCGCTCGAACGCGTTATCTATGGCCTCGGCATTCGCATGGTCGGCGAACGCACAGCGCAGTTCCTGGCCGAACATTTCGGTTCGATGGACGCCCTCATGAATGCCGGCGAAGAAGAGTTGCAGGAAGTGAACGAAGTCGGCCCGCGCATCGCCGAAAGCATCGTGGAATTCTTCCAGGAGCCAAAGAACCGGGCGCTGGTTGAGCAACTGCGCGAGGCCGGGCTCACCTTAACCGGGAAAAAGAAGGAGAGGGGCACGGCTTTGGCCGGGAAAACTTTCGTGCTCACCGGGACCCTGCCCCACCTCACTCGGGATGAAGCCAAGAAGCTGATTGAAGATGCCGGCGGCCGGGTTTCCGGTTCGGTCAGCAAGAAGACGGATTTTGTCGTGGCCGGAGACGAGGCCGGCTCCAAGCTGGATAAGGCCAAAGAGCTGGGGGTAAAAGTAATCGGCGAAAAAGAGATGCAGGAACTACTCGGCTAGCGGTGTCTGTGTGGGACCGGGTCTCAGACCCGGTCAGGCGGTGCGAAGCACCGCAAGCAACCGCATGATTCACAGAGCTGCGGCCCTTCGGGCCGCCGGACCTGGTCTGAGACCCGGTCCCACACAAGCAACGACTACCCCTCCATCGCCGCTTTGATCCTCTGATACGTAGTCTCCAAACTCTCTGGCAGGACCCTGGTTTCCCCGACGACCGTCATGAAATTGGCATCGGCTACCCAGCGGGGCAGCGCGTGCAGATGGATGTGTCCTGCCACCCCGGCTCCGGCCGCTTTACCGATGTTCATGCCCAGGTTGATGCCGTCCGGGGTATAAAGGCGGCGCAAGATGCCCTCCATACGCTGCCCCAGGTCGATCATCTCGTGGGCCGCCTCCACCGGCAGCTTCTGCAGTTCATCCAGATGGGCGAAAGGCACGATCATCACGTGCCCCGAGGTGTACGGATAGGTGTTCAGGACCACATAGCAGTGCCGGCCGCGATGAACGATGCGGGCTTTGGCGTCGTCTCCGGCCTTGGGCAGGTCGCAGAAGATGCATCCCGAGGTCTTGTCGATGCCGGCCACGTAGGCATAGCGCCAGGGAGTCCAAAGATAGTCCATGGCAGGGCAGAGTAGCAGAAGAGCCAATGTAGGCGCGAGCGTCCTCGCTCGTGCTGGGGCGGCAGTGAGCTCAGGGGACCGAGGCTGCACCGTAAGGGACGCACGGGCGGGACGCCCGCGCCCACATTGAGCGGCTGTGGATTTTTGCTGTTAGGGAAGCCTAGGGAGATCGTAACCCCCAGAGTCGTTCAAGTAATAATCCAAGAAGACGGGCGGGAGCAAGCAGAGCTGGAGGGGCCAGCGGGGTTGAAGTTGCTCGACGATCTGCCAGGGCGAGAGATTTTGTTTGTGGGTATTGGGGCGGACGAGGTTGAAGTAGAGCTGATAGGTGTGAGCTTTGGCGAGGAAGTCGCCGCGGCCGGAGAACGATTCCAGATCGAAAAACTCGTCTTCGACCAGGCGGTGGACGGTTTCGACGTCGCTCTGGAAGGTGTGAGCGGCGGGCGGGATGCGGACGTGCTGGCTGTCGCCTAAAGCGGCGGGAAAGCCGGTGCGGCGGCCCTGGCGGTCGTAGCTGCCGATGAACTCGCCGCCGTTGTCGGTCTGCCAGACCAGATCGCGGAGCGAAACCCCGTAGCGTTGCAGATGTTGCTGGATGCGGGCGGCGAACAGGGCGCTGGCGGCAGCAGAACGGCGCTGGGCAAAGGCGAGGAAGAGCAGGCCGCTGCGCACCTCGCGGGCCGTGTATTCGATGACGGGCAGATCGAAGGTCTGGGCCTGGGGCCAGTAGTGGGGGATATCGTCGAGGTCCTTGGTGTCAGCGGAGATCTGCTGGAACAGACGCCAGGTGGCTTTGATGTGGGCCAGGTCTTGTTTGCGTTGATACTTTCTGCGGCGGGGATGGAGCAGGCCGTGGGCGCGCCAGATGCGCTCCAGGGCGCGGTGGCTGAGGGGGAGATCAAACTCGCGGATGAGGCGGCGAGCCCCGAAGGTGGGCAGTTGTTGACGGAGAGCGACGACTTGCTGTTCCAGGTCGGCAGGAGTTTTGCCGGGCTGGTGATGGGGGGCGCGGGAGAGTTCGAGGAGGCCGCGCAGACCGTGCTGCTGATAGCGGCGCAGCCATTTGCGCACCGTCGGGACAGTGGTTTGAAACAGACGCGCGGTGGGCTTAATGCCATGCTGGCGGGCGTGAGAGACCAGACGCAAGCGATGGTTGTAAGCGCTCCTCATTTCCCGCACCAAGGTGAAGTAGGGAGTGGGCACGGCAGCGGATTGTAGTCCCGCTCGCTGGCCTCCCGGCTTATGCGGAGCCGTCCGGCCAGCTCGCTACGGCGCTTCTCACTCATGCCCTTCAACCTCGCTAGGGGGATACGATGTGGGTAGGCTCTTCCATGGATTTTTGCTGTTTGACACTGTTCGGAAGCGGTTGCTACACTCGAAGAGTTCCCTTTGGACGCGGGTTTGCTTAGAGACGTCCGACCGCTGGGATTGTTCCAGTCCGTCCGCCAGGGCGGGCTCAACACAACCTTAGACTAACGCCAGCCGTCCGCTAATCGCCCCGCAATCCATCCCCGCACCCACGTGCGCGGAAAACCCGAGAGAGGCCATCAACCTTGCCTGACGATAACAGCGCCCATAACCTGGATTCCGCGACTTCGACCTCCGTCGTTGAGCGACCCGTGGAATCCGCGGAGGGCTCGACCTTAAACAGCGACTCCCCCCAGCCCCAGTCTGCGCACACCGAAGTAACCCAGAGTCTGGACGAAAAACCCTCAGCCACCGAAGACTTCGCCTCCGCGCTCGAGAGCTTCACCACCGAAACGGAAGAGGCCGCCCGCGAAGACAACGTCATCAAGGGCACCGTGCTGAAGATTACCCCCACCCACGTGGTGGTGGATATCGGCGCCAAGTCCGAAGGCATGCTCCCCATTGCCGAAGTGATGGACCACTCCGGCAAACCGCGCTTTCAGCCCGGCGACGAGATCGCCGTCATGCGCGACAAGGGTGAGACCGAGGAAGGTTACATCAACCTCTCCCATCAGAAGGCGCAGCGGCTGCGCGCCTGGGACGAGATTGAGAAGGCCCACAACGAGAAGAGGCCGATCAAAGCCGTCGTGATCGAGCGCATCAAAGGCGGCCTGACGGTCGATATTCTGGGCGCCCAGGCCTTCCTGCCGGGATCCCAGGCGGACCTGCGCCCGCTGCGCAATCTCGACGTCCTCAAGGGCGAAACCATCGAAGTCGCGGTCATCAAGCTCAACAAGAAGCGCGGCAACATCGTGGTTTCCCGCAAGCAGTTGATGGAAGAGGAGCAGAACGAAAAGAAGTCCAAGACCCTCGAGCACCTGGAAGAAGGCACCGTCCTCACCGGGGTGGTAAAGAACCTCACGGAGTACGGCGCATTTGTTGACCTGGGCGGAATCGACGGCCTGCTGCACATCACGGATATGTCCTGGGGCCGCCTCACTCATCCCCGCGACCTGGTCAACGTAGGCGACCAGATTCAGGTGAAGGTACTGAAGTTTGACAAGGACAAGCAGCGGGTTTCGCTGGGATTCAAGCAGCTCACCCCTGATCCCTGGCTGGACGCCTCGCACCGTTATCCCGTCGGCGCGCACGTCAGCGGACGCGTGATCAGCGTTACCGACTACGGCGCATTCGTGGAACTGGAGCAGGGCATCGAAGGCCTGGTCCACGTCAGCGAGATGACGTGGTCGAAGCGCATCAAGCATCCCTCGAAGCTGGTCAACGTGGGCGATCAGGTGGATTGCGTGGTCTTGAGCGTGAATCCGCAGGAGCGGCGCATTTCGCTGGGCATGCGGCAACTGGCGGCCAATCCCTGGGACGCGCTGCATGACAAGTACCCCGTAGGCGCGACGGTCGAAGGCCGGGTGCGCAATCTCACCGACTTTGGCGCATTCATCGAAATCGAAGAAGGCATCGACGGCCTGGTCCACGTCAGCAACCTGAGCTGGACCAAGCGCGTAAAACATCCCTCGGAAGTGCTGAAGAAGGGCGACCGCGTCAAAGCGATCGTGCTGGCCATTGAACCGGACAAGCGCCGGCTTTCGCTGGGCGTGAAACAACTTCAACCCGACGTCTGGGAAACGTTCTTCGAGCAGCATCACGTGGGCGACGTGCTGCACGGCAAAGTCCTGCGGGTGGCGACTTTTGGCGCTTTTGTCGAAATCGCCGAAGGCATCGAAGGCCTGTGCCACAACAGCGAAGCCGTGGATGGGAACGGCCAACCTCTCACCCTCGAGCCGGGAGTCGAGCACGACTTCAAGATCATCAAGATGAATCCGGAAGAAAAGAAAGTCGGCTTGAGCATCAAGGCGGTCGGCGAGGAAGCTTCCCGCTCCGAAGTGGAGGCCTACAAGCAGCCGGTATCAAGCACCGGCGGCTCCACCATAGGCGAGCTCATGTCATGGAAGCGCGCTGGCGGGGACAACAACTAGGCAGGCATGGGTAATGTTGTGTGATGTTGTGTGGCCGCGGGCGACTCGCCCGCGGCTTTTGACTTTGAGTCGCGTTTGAGTCCCGCGACTTTCGACTTTGGTCCACATTTTTTCGCGGGCGAGTCGCCCGCGACCACACAAGCAACCTACGACAGCTTTACTTCCACCAGCTTGCGGTCTTCGTCTGACACCTTGAAAAACTCCCGGGGCTTCAGGGCCAGAAGGTTGGCCAGGAAAACTTCGGGCAGCTGCTTGATGCGGGTGTTGTAGGTGTTCACATCGTCGTTGAAGAATTCGCGCCGGTCAGCGATGCGTTCTTCCAGCTCGGAAATGCGGTTCTGCAGCTTCAGAAAATTCTCATTCGCTTTCAGTTCAGGATAGTTTTCCGCCACTGCGAACAGCCCGTGAAGCGCTCCGGTCATCATCAGGTCGGCTTGTGCCTTTTGCCCGATGCTGGCGGCATTCATCGACGCCGCCCGCGCCAGGGTGACCGACTCCAGCGTCTGGCGTTCGTGCTGCATGTAGCCTTTCACCGTCTCCACCAGGTTCGGGATCTCATCGCGACGCTGCTTGAGCAAGACGTCAATATTCGCCCAGGCGCGGTCGTTATCGTTCCGCAGCCGGACCAATTCGTTGTACATGATGATCAGGTAGAGCAGCCCTCCCGCCACAACGAAGAACACCGCCGCGGCTGCAACAATGCTTAGTCCCATTTCCACTCCTGTCATCCTGTCTCTAACGACGGTGTGCCCTGTCAAGAGTTCTGTAGCGACACTACGGCGTGGACGCGGTGAGTGGCGCCATTTCGCTCTGGTAGAAGGTATTTGACTCCCAGACCAAGGTCGTCATTCGATTTCAATCTCGCAGTGGAACCTCAGGTTCCACCATCCATCTCTTCGGGACTAGCTCCCATGATTGCTCAGTTCGATCTCCCTGACCTTTTCAGGGAGGCAGGCTGCCCACTCAAGCGCTCGGCTCTTAGTGGCCGGCCACAGAATGACTCGGGCTCACCTGCATAACGGCCTGACAGAGTTGCGTGTACGTCCAGTCTTCGCGCAACATCAGGTACAACCGCGTGGCCAGTTTTCTGGCCACGGCCACCTTGGCGACGCTGCGATTCTTGCGCGCCGCCAGGCGACGATAGAAGCGTTTCAGCTGCGGATCCAACCGCGCCGCGGTCTGTCCCGCTTCCACCAGCAAAAAGCGCAGAAACGAACTGCCCTGTTTGCTGATCCTGCCCAGCCGCTGTTTTCCGCCGCTGGAATCTTCACTGGGAATCAGCCCGAAGTAGCTGCCCACTTGCTTGGCCGATTCGAATCGGTTGGCCGGTCCCAAGGTCAGCACCAGGGCCAAGGCCGTTACCGGACCGACTCCCGGATGCGTCATCAGCCGCACCGCCTCCGGCCGCTGCCGCGCTTCGTCCGCCACTCGCCGGTCCAGTTCGCTGATTTCCGCTTCCAGTCCGTCGAGCGATTGCAGCAACTGCTTTCGCCGCTGGGCCGCATACGGCAGCAAGGGCAACTGCTCCATCTCCTCGCGCCCTGCCTTCGTCCACAGCTTGTATTTTTTCTGCACGCCCTGGCTCAGCGCCATGGCCTGCAGCTGGTTCTTGGTGCGCGTCCGCGCCTGCACTTGCTTGTGGCGATGCACCAGCAACTGCCGCACGTCCCGCACCTCCAGACTCGGCACCCAGATCTGCGGAAATCGATTCTCGCGCAATAGATCCAGCAAGTGTTCGGCATCCCGCCGGTCCGTCTTCTGCTTGCGCACCACCGAGGCTCGCACCTTCGCCGCATCGCCGAACCACAACTCGAAGCCCAGCTCCGCCAGCAGCCGCTCGAACCACGGATAGTGCCCGCAGGCCTCCATCCCCACCCGCACTTCCTGGCCCGCCAGCCCGCGGTAAAACTGCTCCGCCTCGGCGCGGTGCTGTAACCGCTTTTCCTGAATCTCACCCGTTAAGTTGTCAAAGATCGCGACCTGCTGAAAGCCAGGATGAAAATCACAGCCTATAATCAGCATGACGTTGGCTCCTCTCACGAGCCTTGGTCGTGTTCATCGCATACCACTCTACTCGCGACGAGCCAACGTCGTTATCCAATCAAGCGAAGTGGCGGCTTCGCTTGCGAAGCAGCCACACAGTCGAAGGACCCCTATAACCAATCTGAACTCCGGCCTAGTACATCCCCAGGTGCCACAGCAACAAAGCCAGACAAACCAGAGTCAGCGCCGCCCCGCCGAATACCATGCCCACTGCCCGTTTGCGCAGGTCGTGTTGCACCGCTTGCTCCGCCTTCCAGGAAATGAGAAAGGTCTTTTCGTTCTGTCCCTGCACGATCATGTTGTGGTCATGAGCGTCATGCGCTTCCGCATTCTCCACGCAGGTCCCGGTGACGTGATACTCCTGCCCGGGAAGAATGAGAGATTCGCGCAAGCGGTAGCGCCCGCTCGCCTGTTCTGAGGACTGGGGAATGGGCAAGCCGCCGGTTTCCCGAATATGCTGCAGAAACATCTGCCGCATCTGTTCTTTTGCGGGATCATCGAGCGGATGCGTCGCTGCGATCTTGTCGATCAGGTCAACCGGAATCTTTCCTCTTCCCGCCGTGGCCTGCGGCATCAGGCGAACCATCTCGAGTAAGGTTTGACGTCCTTGCTCACGCCTGGGATCGTCCAGCGGCCCCTTCTTCTCGAGCCAGTGCTCCATTCTGGCGGCGAGCATATTGGCGCCCGCCCGGTGAACATACTGCAGCAACTCCTCATCGCTCGCACCGGTTCCCATAAGCGGCGCGATATGGGCGCCATCCACAACCCGGGGCGGGCTTTCAGGCAAGTCATATTCCGCGGAGTAAGAATCAACCAGCACTTTTCCGGTCTGGTCCTGCAGGTAAAACTTAGCGCCGTCCATGTCGGTGCGGTAGTGCTTCCATCCGCCATGCTCACCGGTTTCGTAGCGCTCAATCTTGACCTGGTAAAAACAGCAGGGGGTGTGAGTGATGGGACTGGGGATCAGTTTATCCGCTAGGGCCTGCCCTCGCACCTGCACCAGTCCCATGGGAATGCTGCGGATGGGCATGCAGGGCGTGTCAGCGACGATCTTGAATTCGCGAAATACGCGGAAGCCCTTGAAGAAAATCCAGACTCCCGCTCCCGTTCCCAGAAACAACGCGCCCGTCGGATCCGATCGGCTCATACTCGACTTGCAAACAGAATGCTACTCAATCCAGCCCTCGAGGAGCAACCGCAAATCGAGGGGCGGCTACTGTCGCAGACCGATCCAGCGCTCGGAGACGACGAGCGAGTTTCCGGGATTGTGCGGGTCGAAGCGGACAGAGGTGGGGAGGCCGAGCCGGCAGGAGTGGAGATTGATGAGCTGGCGCAGATAGGTTACATCCTGCGAGGCTTCGTAGGACACTCCGGCGACGTCGTACTGGTAGATGAGGAAGGTGGAAGGCCGCTCGCGGGTGCCAGGCATTTCCTGAACGTCAATCACGGTGCCGTCGGTGATACGGCCGATGCGGTCGAGCCAGGCGCGCCGCTCCCGCTCCAGGTCATCGGCGGTCTTGGGCTTGCGGCGGAACAATAAGTAGGCGAGGCCTAGAACGGCTATGCCCACCAGAATGAAAAGATAAAGGCGAAATGGAATCATGATTGATTGGCCTGCAACAGAATAAGGCCTGACAAGGAAACGGGGAAGTCTCGATGTAGGCGCGAGCGTCCCGCTCGTGCGGTTCTGGAATCACCGCAGACCACGTGGGGACAGCCGCCGGCTGTCCGGCGGAGCAACGCTCCGCTAACTTCTGGCTCAGGCAAAAAGCCTGGTCGAGCCCTGCTCGATCGGACAGCCGGGGACGGCTGTCCCCACGTGGCCGCTGGTCGCTTCCTGCACGAGCGTGGACGCTCGCGCCTACATTCAAACCACCGGATTGCTTAGCGTTCCTATTCCTTCCACCATCACTTCCATGATCTCTCCTGCGAGCACTGGGCCGACGCCCTGCGGCGTCCCGGTAGGAATCAGGTCTCCCGGCAGCAGCGTCATAACCCGGGAGATGTAGCGGATAACGACATCGAGAGGGAAGATAAAATCGCGCGTGTTGCCCTGCTGGCGGACCACGCCGTTGACTCTGGTTTCTACGGCAACTCCTGCCCAGGGATCGATTTCGCTGGTGACCAGCGGGCCGACAGGACAGAAGGTGTCGAAGCCCTTGGCGCGGGTCCACTGGCCGTCTTTCTTTTGCAGGTCGCGCGCGGTAACGTCATTCACACAGGTGTAGCCCAGAATGTAAGGACGAACATCTTCGTCCGCGGCCAACTGGTAGCATTTTCTGGCGATCACCACGCCGAGTTCGCCTTCGTAGTCCACGCGCTCGGCGATCCGGGGCCGGCGGACCTGAGCTCCAGGGGCCAGCAGCGAAGACGGCGGCTTGAAGAAGATCAGCGGCTCGGCTGGAACTTCGTTTCCCAGTTCTGCGGCGTGCTCGCGATAGTTGCGGCCCACGCAAACGATCTTCGAGGGACAGACCGGCGCGAGCAACGTGGCCTCCGCCAAAGCAAGATGGTCCATACGGCGCGTGGGGACATCTTCGAGTTCCCCCTCCGCATCTTGCGGCGGGTTCAGAAATATGCGAGTGATGTGATTCTCGCCGCCTACGGATTCCACGAGTCCGTAGCGAGGCTGGTTGTCGAGTTTAAAACGGCAATATCTCATAGCACCTCAAAACGCAGCTAGCAGCCGTAGTGTAGGCGCGAGCGTCCACGCTCGTGCTGCAGCACGAATGACTCCGCACGAGCGTGGACGCTCGCGCCTACATTGACACAATCACGGTACTTGTTCATTCGCCTCTTCCGACCTCGGGCTTTCGTTGTTGCGTTCATCGACTGCGGAGACAGAATAGAAATATTTTCCCCCCGGTTGCACATTCGAGTCGCGAAAGGCTGGAGTTTTCACCGGTTCGGAGTTGAGCTTTGCCGGTTCGCCCCCAGCTTCGTGGCGGAAGATGTTGTAGCCGGCCAGATCGGGTTCGGTATCCGGCGACCAGACCAGATCGACGAATGGCGCCTGACCTACACCCGAGAAAACCGCCTGCAGTCCGGTAGGCACGGCCGGGGGGAAGACATCGTGGGCGAAGACCTGGACGACCGGAGTATCGTCGCCTTCGACTTCCGCCTCGGGCTTGCCGGGTCTGGAAACAACAGTCACCAGCGTGGCGCGGTAGTCGTAGTGCTTTTCCCACTCGACGCTCTGGTCAAGAAATTCGGCCAACGCGCTGACCGGTTGGGTTGGGGAACAGTCCGAGAGGCTGGCATCGCTGACTCTGGTCTCGGTCTGCTTTCCCTGCTCGCGACGATAAATGCGCACCTTATACGTGATCTCGGCTGAAGCCGCCGGGGCCGGGGGACAATCCCACGAGAGCAGCACGCCGTCGTTCTTCAACTGGGAGCGGAAATGACCTGGCGGGGGCAGCGTCGGCGCGGACGAGACCTGCACCTGGTTGGACAGTCCAGCGCTGCGTCCGCTGTCGTTCTGCACTGACACCGCGTAGCTGATCGTGCCGGTGGGATCTTGCTCTTGCAGCGGCTCCGGCAGGATATCGGTGTAGCTGGCCTCAACCTTCAGGGCTGGCGTGTTTGTCATGGTTGATGCGGCACCGGGCTGCGGACGGGCTGGAACTTCAGCCGTCGGATTCTTGCAATCCGTCACGGGCACATTCAGGCTGCGACAGATGCGGGTGGCTCCCGGATGGTGCACGGACTGGCGGTCCACCGTCCTCGAGGGCACGGTCCAGGCCAGGTAAACCTTATCGCCCTTGCGCGCCGCGCGCAGATCGTTGACCGGCTTCGCCAGTTCAAGCGAAGGCGGGATGGGAACGCCGGGAGCGCCGCAGGAAACATATACAGCGCAGCCCAACACGCAGATCAGAATGCTCCAGTCGGATCGCTTCATCGCGCGAACCAACAGGGTAACAGACGGAGTACGGGTTTCCCGTGCTCCCGCGAGTTGCCTGGTCAGGATCAACGCACAACAAAACCTTTAACCACAAAGGACACGAAGTATCACGAAGGTTTTCGCCTGAGGGTTCCTTCGTGTCCTTTGTGGTTAAAGGTTCTTGCGGCCGGCTCCACGCGGTACACGGGCAAGCTATGCGACTAACTCCTTGACCGCTTCGCGGAAGACGCGGGTGTGCTGATCGACATCTTCTGGATCGGCCTGAGGCGACATCAGGGCCATGTTGTGGAACGGCGTCAGCAGAATGCCGCGGTTCATAGCGTAGAGATGCATGAAGCGCTCCAACTCGAAGTCCATCGCGTCGTGCGCCTGGGTGCCGTTCTTGGGGCGGGTAGGCGAGAACTGATATTCGGCGCGGCAACCGAGCCGGGTCACGTGCCAGGGCAGGGCGAATTCGGTGATCGCTTTCTCGACTCCAGCCGTCCAGCGCTCGGCCGCGGAGATCATGCGGGGGAAGGCTTCTTTGATCAGCACCTTGGTCAGGGTGGCCCGCATGGCGGCGAGCGAGAGGGCGTTGCCGGCCAGCGTCCCGCCAATTCCTCCGGTGTCGCAGTCTTCCAGGTTCTGGCCATCGGAGATGCACTTCGCGACTTCCTGAGTGAACCCGTAGGCCGCGCCCGGAACTCCACCGGCAATGGCTTTTCCGAAGATGAAGAAGTCGGGATCGAGATTTTCCGCCCGCGTATATCCCCCCGGCCCGGCACAAATAGTGTGGGTCTCGTCGATGATGAGTAATGTGCCGGATTTTCGGGTGAGCTCCCGCAATGCTTTATGGTAGCCGGTTTCGGGGTGAACGATTCCGACGTTGGTCATGACCGGCTCGGCCAGCACGCAGGCGACATCGCCCTTGGCCAGCGCCTGCTGCAGCGCGGCGAGATCGTTGAACTCAACCACCCTGGTGGTGACCGCGGGATCGACGGGCGGTCCGATGTTGCCGCGGCGAGCTTGCGCTACACCGTCTTTCAGGGTGATGAAACTTTCGTCCACAGTGCCGTGATAGCACCAGTTGAAGACCAGAATCCTGGGACGCTTTGTGATCTGGCGCGCCAGCCGGATGGCGAAACGATTAGCATCGGTTGCAGTCAGAGCGAATTGCCAGTAGGGCAGCCCGAAGCGCTGCTGCAATTCTTCCGCGACGAAAATCGAATCTTCCGTGGGCAGCATCAGGGTGATGCCGCGCTTCATCTGGTCTTCCGCAGCTTTTACCGTCGCGAAGGGAGAATGCCCGGTCATGGCGCCGGTGTCGCCCAGACAGAAGTCAATGTAGCGGTGGCCGTCCACATCGTAAAAGTGCGCGCCCTGGGCCTCGCGAACGAAAGGTGGGAAAGCGCCCGCCCATTTGATCATCCAGTTCATGGGCACGCCGCCGAGGAGCGACTTGCCGGCACGCTCGAACAACGTCTTGGACTTGGGGCGCTCAGTCACAAAACGCTGCTGCTCGCGCTGCATGAGGGACTTGATCCGCTGCCGGTCGATGGCTTTCATGTTTCGACAATCTTAACCACAGAGGACACAAAGAACACGGAGAAAATCGTGCCTCCGTGTCCTTTGTGCCCTCTGTGGTTAATGCCTTACAGGATGTACCGGGACAGGTCCTGGTCTTTCACGATGTCGGCCAGCATCTTGCGCACGTAGTCGGCGTCCACCTTGATGTGCTCGCCTTTCTTGTCCGGCGCGTCGAAGCTGATTTCATCGAGGACGCGCTCCATGATGGTGTGCAGGCGGCGGGCGCCGATGTCTTCCGTGCCTTCGTTCACGCGGAAGGCGTAGCGCGCGATTTCTTCCTGGGCCTCGCGGGTGAATTCCAGTTTCACGCCTTCCGTTTCCATCAGGGCCACATACTGCTTGACCAGTGAGGACTTCGGTTCGGTCAGGATGCGGATGAAGTCTTCCATGGTCAGCGATTGCAGCTCCACCCGGATGGGGAAGCGGCCCTGTAGTTCAGGGATCAGATCGCTGGGTTTCGACACATGGAAGGCGCCGGCGGCGATGAACAGGATGTGGTCGGTGCGCACCATGCCGTAGCGCGTGTTGACCGTGGTGCCTTCGACGATGGGCAGAATGTCGCGCTGCACGCCTTCGCGGGAGACGTCGGGGCCGTGGCCGCTTTCGCGTCCGGCGATCTTGTCGATCTCGTCGAGGAAAATGATGCCGGCATCCTCCACGCGATCGATGGCCAGGCGGGTGACCTGGTCCATGTCGATCAGGCGCTGTTCTTCTTCCTGGATCAGATACTCAAAAGCCTCGTTGACCTTCATCTTCCGCTTCTTGGTTCGCTGCCCGAAGATATTGGGCAGCATGTCCTTGATGTTGACGTCCATCTCCTCGACGCCCTGGTTGGAGATGATTTCAAAGGACGGGAAATTGCGCTCGCGCACATCGATTTCGACGGTGCGGTCGTCGAGCTTGCCTTCGCGCAATTGCTGGCGAAGTTTCTCGCGGGTGCGGCTCTGCGACTCCTGGCCGGAAGAAGCCGATGTTCCTTCGAGCACCATGCCGCCCGCGGATCCCTCGGCGGGGCGCGGAGCGGGGGGAGGAAGCAGAATATCCAGCAGGCGTTCTTCGGCGTTGAGTTCGGCCTTGTCGGAAACGTCTTCCAGCTTTTCTTCGCGCACCATCTCGATGGCGATCTCGACCAGGTCGCGAATCATGGATTCGACGTCGCGCCCCACGTAGCCGACTTCGGTAAACTTCGAAGCTTCTACTTTCAGAAATGGCGAGTTGGCGAGCTTGGCCAGCCGGCGCGCGATTTCCGTCTTGCCCACGCCGGTGGGGCCGATCATGATGATGTTTTTGGGAATGACTTCTTCGGCCAGGTCAGGAGTGAGCTTCTGGCGGCGCATGCGATTGCGCAGAGCGATGGCGACGGCGCGCTTGGCGTCCTTCTGGCCGACCACATGCTTGTCCAGTTCGGCGACAATCTCACGCGGCGTCAGTTCGTCGAGCGCGATCTGTTCTTCTTCAGCGGCAGCGGGTAGGTAAATAGCCATAAATCAGTCGGCGGTCGTCAGTCGTCGGTCTTCAGCCGGATCGTCTTGCCGACGACTGACGACCGATGACTGACGACTACAATTCCTCAATCGTCACCTTGTCATTAGTATAGATGCACATTTTGCCCGCAATCTTCATTGCTTCTTCGGCGATCTGGCGAGCAGTCAGCTGGGTATGGTCGGCCAGGGCCTGCGCGGCTGCCTGGGCGTAGGGGCCGCCGCTGCCGATAGCGGCAATGCCGCCGTCGGGCTCGATCACGTCGCCCTGTCCGCTTAACAGGAAAGTCTGGTCTTTGTCGGAAACCAGCAACAGGGCTTCCAGATGGCGCAGAAATTTGTCGGTGCGCCAGTCTTTGGCCAGTTCGACCGCGCCTCGTCCCAGGTTGCCGTGATACTGTTCCAGCTTCGATTCAAAGCGGCTGAACAGGGTGAACGCGTCGGCCGTGGAGCCGGCAAATCCAGCCAGGATTTTGTCCTGGTAGAGCCGGCGAATCTTTTTGGCGGAGTGCTTGATGACGCCTTCGCCGAGCGTGACCTGGCCGTCACCGGCCATGACGACGGTGCCGTTGCGGCGGACCGAAAGGACTGTGGTGGAGCGAATCAGACGCTTCGTAGGCATGAGCGCAATTCTTGATTATAACAGCCTCGATGTGGGCGCGAGCGTCCCGCTCGTGCGTCCCTCACTTTACATTCTCCTTAGGCTCCTTAGGTGATCGTCCCCGATTCTGACAGCTTGATGGATGGTCCAGCACGAGCGGGACGCTCGCGCCTACATCTTTACTGCAGCGCGATCAGCGGCACCGCCGCCACGGCGGCCAGGATGCCGGCAGTTTTCCAGCCGGTGAATTGTTCTTTGAGAAAGAAACGTGCCAGTAACACGGTCAGCGCAGGATAAAGGGAAGATAGAACCACCACCGAATCCAGCCTCCCCGTCTGATTGGCCCGAATGAAGAGTGCGGTGCCGGTGACGTCGAGACATCCGGCGAAGATTGCGATGGTTGCGTCCCCGCGCAGCAGCGGCCCCTTGCGCCGGCGGGACAGCGCGATGGTGCCTACCAGCAGCAGGGAAGCCACGCGGGAAAACACGGACGACCACAGCGGTGAGCTGTCTCCGGTGCGGCTGATGCAGATGAAAAATCCGGCAAAGCCGATTCCGGCCAGGGCTGCGATGAAAACGCCGCCAGAATTACCCGAGCCATCGGGACGCGAGATCAGCCAGATGCCGAGTCCTGCCAGCAGAAAGCCGGCGAGGCCAAGCTTGCCCGGCGGTCCGTGCGTAACCATGGTGAAGGCGGCAGGGATGGCGGCCCCGAGAACGGCGGCCACGGGGGCGGCCAGTCCCATTCCCTGCGAGAGCGCGCGATAAAACAGGAGGAGAGCCACCCCGCCCAGCGCGCCAGCGGCGGCGGCCCAGAGCTGGTTCGAACGTGAAGGCAGATCCGGGCGCATGATCAGCGCGAGCGTGAGCATCAGTACGAAACCGCCGGCGTGCGAAAGCGCGGTCACCAGAAAGGAATCCGACCGCCGGGATGCGTAGCCACCGCTGAAGTCGCTGGTGCCCCAGCACAATGCCGCCGCCAGGCTGAAAGCCACCGGCACGAGTTGTTCGACGGAGGCCAATCCAAGGTTCTCCTTTGAGGTTTTTTAGCCCGGAGGACGAGAGTAGCACGCGATAAGATGTCCCGGTCAGGTTCGGTCTGGATATCATTCCCGATCACACAATTGAAGCAAATGGTCCCGTAGAACGATGGAGCAGAAATGTCGGCAGCGTTAGTTCTGGGGTTGGTCGGCGGTCTGCTGGTGGTGGCATTTCTGGCCAACCGCGTGTTTGGGCTGACCCGAATCCCGGACGTGCTGGTG
The DNA here is from genome assembly GCA_963790645.1 of Terriglobia bacterium. GTDB lineage: Bacteria > Acidobacteriota > Terriglobia > Terriglobales > Acidobacteriaceae > JAIQFF01. Next base: position 54,235 of record CAWBPS010000027.1, read on the forward strand.
CTGATGATGCTGGGCGTTTTGCTCGGTCCCGTGCTGGGCCTGGTGCAACGCGGCACGCTGGCCCAGACCACTAATCTGCTGGGCACTCTAGCCATCATTCTGGTGCTGTTCGAAGGCGGGCTGGAGCTCAATCTTCGCGAAACCTTGAAGCACTTCCCCGGCAGCCTCCTGCTGGCCACGCTGGCCTACATTTTCAGCATGGTGCTGGTTGCGGTGACGGTAGTCAATCGCATGGGATTGCCCTGGACCGACGGTATGCTGGTCGGCGCGGTCCTCGGTTGTACCAGCAGCACGGTAGTCCTTCCGGTGTTGCAACAGCTTCATGCTGAGGAACCGGTCCGGGTCACGCTGATGCTCGAAGCCGCGTGGGGTGATGTGCTGGCGGTGCTCACGGTGGGACTGCTTCTGGGCACGCGCAGCCAGGGCGGGGCGGTAGCGCAAGGGCTGGTGCATGGCTTGTGGAATCAGGTCGGAATCGCTCTGCTGTTCGCCATCCCCGGAGGCGTTCTGTGGTCGCGTCTGTTGCATGTGCTCTCCGAGCAGCGTTTCTGGCAGGTGCTCACTTTCTCTGTTGTACTCGTCCTGTATGCGGGGATGGAAGCGCTCGGCGCTAACGGCTTGATCGCGGTGCTGGGCTTTGGCCTGACCCTCTCCAACTTCCCCGGCGTTGATCCTGCCCTGGGATTGACTCTGCCAGTTACCCAGATGGCCGAGTCGCAACACGCCTTGCTGACCTTTCACTCCGAACTTGCATTCCTGGTGCGCAGTTTCTTTTTTGTGCTGATTGGCGCGGTGGCGCAGCTGGGAGTTTTTCGCGAGCATCCATGGCTCCTGCTGGGGACGCTGGGGTCTTTATTCTTGGCGCGCTGGCTGGCCATTCATTCCAGCCGCTGGGCCTGGCAGGGAATTCAAGCGCACAGCCGAGAACTGATCTTCTGGGTCATGCCCCGAGGACTGATTACGGTAGTTCTGGCCATCGCGGTGGTGCGGGAGCGGGGCAGCGGGCTGGCGTTCGTTCCGGGGCTGGCGTTCGCTGTCATTTTGATGACCAACCTGCTGCTGATACTGGCGAGCTTCCGGGCGCGGCGGACGGCGCCGGTTGCCGCTGCGGCTGCCCCCGATGCTGAGGCCGCTCTGGCAGCTCCGAATCTGCCCGCAGCCTCGGCGCAGTCCGGACATCGCCGGCGCTGGGTGCTGAATGCTTTGATGCTCTTCCTGCTCGGCATGGGCGGGTTGGTGCTCTGGTACGGAAATCATTCGCAACAATTGCATCCGAGTCGCGCGGTGCAATGGATCAAGGAGCATCTGCATCGCGGACCATAGATTTTGTGTGGTGTGGCGCGGGCGCCCTCGCCCGCGAGCGGCCGGACCGCGGCAAGGCCGCTTTTCTGGCAAAGGCGCCGTTCTCAATAAGCAAGCCGGTTGGGATTGCCCATCCGGAGGATTGCGAGGTTTCCTGGCGCTGGCCGCACCGGGTTTCCAGATAGCGAGGACCAAAGTCAAAAGCCGCGGGCGAGGGCGCCCGCGCCACACCAGCGCCATCTCATGCCGATTGACTTCACTGCCGCGAGCGAGTAGATTTTCGAAACTAAATTTATTCTGCTCTTTCACAACTTCTTTGGTTCGCGCACCCTCGTCATTCTGACGAGGAGGGAAGCGGGTGAAAATCCCGCGCTGCCGCGCAACTGTAAGCGAGGAAATCGCAGCCGGTCACTGGGGAAGCCCGGGAAGGCCGGTTGTATTCATCGGACGTCAGGAAAGCCGAGCTGCGCTCGGCCGGGCAGGTGAGGATACCTGCCCCTACGTGGACTGGGAAGATCGACAGTCCGCATTTCGTCCTTACTCGCAAGCCAGGAGACCGGCGTGAACCGTCCACACCAACCCCTTTCGCGTGACAAAGGAGGAGTGCATGCGGTTCTTCAAGATTTTCGTTTCGGTTTTATTCCTGCTGGCAGCGGCGTCGGCTGCCGATTTCACAATCCATGTTGTTGATCCCCAATCGGCGGCGGTGGCTGGGGCGCAAGTTGAATTGTTTCCCGTCGATTCCTCGACTCCGGCCGCCATTGCGACCACTTCCGCTGAGGGCGTGGCTGTGTTTCGCGGAACCGCGGCTGCTTCCTACCGCGTGCGCGTACTGGCCGCAGGGTTCGCCGTCGAAAGCACTGACATTTCCGCGTCCAACTCAGAAACTATTACCGTGAGCCTCCGGCTGGCTCCGGCCGCTGAAACCGTTACGGTCAGCGCTACGCGCACCCTGGTTCCCGGCAGCGCGGCAGGGGCGGACGTGGAAGTCCTGAGCGCAGGGCAACTGGAAGTCATGCGCCCGGTGGCGGCGGATGATGCCCTGCATTTTCTTCCCGGTGCGGTGGTGAGTTCAGCCGGGCAACGTGGCGGGCTGTCGTCCTTGTTCGTTCGCGGCGGCGAGTCCACGTACAACAAAGTGATTGTGGACGGAGTTCCCGCCAACGACCCCGGCGGAATCTTCGACTTCGGCGTGCTTCCCCTGGCTGGGGCGGAGCGCCTGGAGTTTGTTCGTGGCTCTCAGAGCACGCTTTACGGCTCCGACGCCATGACCAGCGTGGTGCAAGTGTTTACCCGCACCGGAAGCACACCCGTCCCTGAGCTGCGCTTCGGAGCGGACGGCGGAAATCTGGGCACGGCGAATGGATATGCATCGCTGGCTGGCGCGAGCGGCCGCTTCGATTACAACCTGTTCGGCGACCAGTTCAACACCATGGGGCAGGGTCCGAACGACGATTACTCAAACTCATTGCAGGGCGGGAACGTCGGCGTGAAGTTGACCGACTGGGCGGCCTTGCGGCTGCGCGCCCGTCACTCCAACAGCGCCACGGGCGTGCAGAGCTACTGGAATTTCAACGGCGACCCCATCCTGCCGCCCGACTTCGACCAGCGCGCGCGGCAGAACAATCTGCTGGCCAGCGCGGAGCTGACCATAGCCGGGCCGTCGCGCTGGCAGCATCGCTTTACCGGCTTTGAGTACGCCCTGCACCGCACTAATATTCAACCGGTCAACCAGCCCAGCCGCGTGGATCCCTTCGGCAACCAGATCGATACTCCCTTCCACGCCATCACCAACATCAACCGCGCCGGCTTCGACTATCAGGGCGACTACACGGAACGAAGCTGGGCCCAGACCACGGTGGGATATGAATTCGAGGATGAAAACGGGACCACCGGCACCCTTCCCGATTCTCTGAGTCACGGCGTGCGCCTGAACCATGCGGTTTACGGACAACAGCTTTTGAGCCTGGGGCGCCTGTCCATCGTGGCCGGGGTGCGCTTTGTGCATAATGAAAGTTTCGGAAACAAAGTCGTGCCGCGAGTTGCCTTGGGGTTCACGGCGTTGCGCGGGGGAAATTTCTTTTCCGGCACGCGCTTCCGCTTCAGCTACGCCACCGGCATCAAGGAGCCCAGTTTCGCCCAGTCATTCGGGAATGGCGGCGGCTTTCCTGTGATTCCCAATCCAGATCTCCAGCCGGAGAAGGCACGCTCCTTCGAGGCTGGGGTAGAGCAGAATTTTTCCCGGAACTACTCATTGACCGCTACCTACTTCAACGGACTGTTTCGCGACAAGATCGATTTCAACTTCCTGACAGGGATGGCGTGTCCGCCGCCCAGCGCCTTCTGCGGCCAGTATGTCAATGTCAATGAGGCATTGGCGCACGGGGCGGAGGTGGAATTTCACGGACGTCCGCTGGCGAAGCTGTCGCTCGATGGCTCCTACACCTACACTTCGACGCAGATTCTGGAGCAGCCGTTCGCCTTTGATCCCTTGCTCGCGCCCGGCCAGCCCTTGATCCGCCGTCCCAAGCATGCCGGCAGTCTATTGCTGACATACCTTGGCACCCGCTGGGGAGCAAACCTGGGCGGAAGTTTCATCGGCAGACGCGCCGACTCCGATTTCCTCGGCTACGGCATCAACCATGCGGCCGGGTACGCGCGCGTGGACCTCGGCGGATGGTACGCGATCACTCCCCGGATCACGGCTTATGTGAATCTAGAGAATGCCTTCGACAAGGCCTATCAGGAAGTCGTGGGATACCCAGCGCTGGGGGCAAACGTCCGCGCCGGATTGCGATTCAGAATCGGCGGAGAGTAACGGTCCGCTCGTGGTGTGTTGTGCGGTCGCGGGCGACTCGCCCGCGGCTTTTAAGCCGGATGCAGGTCAATTGATAGCGATTGAAGTGGACGACCCGCCTGCAGACATCGAGGAACAGCGCTGAGAGCCGTTGACGGTCCCTCTAACTAGAAGCTGTCTCGCGGGCGAGCCGCCCGCGACCACACACACGACCTACATCCAGGGCCTACCGGTGACGCACTCGCCGTGCCGGTCGGGCAACCGGTTGCGGGCGGTCATCAGCCTCGCCGGCATAGGGAACGGCCAGGGGCAGGGACGCCGCTGACCTTGATCCCTGATACTTGCTGCGCGCCGCCATCAACTTTCCCAGTTCCTCGCTGCCCAGGGGCTGCTGCCGGCCGAGCAGATGGGTGACCAGCGCGATCTGGGCAAAGTGCTCGACCGTTTCCATCTTCATGTAGGCATGATGCAGGTCGGCGCCGTACGCGACCACGCCGTGGTTCGACATGAGAATGGCATCGTATTGGGGAACCAGGGGTTCGAGCGCGGCCGTAAGCTCGGGCGTTCCGGGCGTGCCATATTTGGCCAGCGGGATCGAGCCCAGTCCGATTACTACCTCGCATACCAGCGGCTGATTGAGCGCCATGCCAGCCGCGGCGAAGCCGGTGGCGGTAGGCGGGTGGGCATGCACCACTCCCTGAACGTCCGGCCGCAACCTGTAAATCAGCAGGTGCATGGCGATTTCGCTCGACACGTCGCGGCGTCCTTCCAGACGGCGGCCCTCCATGTCCACAATGACCAGGTCCGAAGGCTTCATCATGCTCTTGCACATGGCCGTCGGAGTGGCCAGGATACGGTGTTGGTCCAGGCGCACCGAAAGATTGCCATCCATCGCGGCCACGTAGCCCCGCTCGTGCAGGGCCCTGCCGAAGAGGACGATTTCGCGCCGATATTGACGTTCGCTGGACATCGTTTTCGGGAAGGTGGACCGCAAGCCCCGGCTGTTTCCGCGTATGTTAACCCAACCAGTTGAGGGTTACAACGCCGTTTACACACTATTACATTTTTGCATGAGCCGGTGCCGTCCGCCTTCCGGATGAAAGCACGCAGGAAATTCTATAATCAAATCGCGTGCTGGTTTCCGATTTCAATTACTCATTACCCGACGAACTCATTGCGCAGGAACCTCTGTCCGACCGGGCGTCATCGCGCCTGCTGCATCTGAATCGCAGCTCTGAAGAGATGCGCGATGCACAATTCCGGGACTTTCCCGGCCTGCTGCGGTCGGACGACCTGATCGTATTCAACAATACGCGCGTCTTCCCCGCGCGCCTGTATGGCAGGAGAAGCGGCGTGAAGGCCCAGCCGGTGAGTGCGACGAATCCAGCCGCACGAGATTTTCTGCGGGGCAGAATCGAAGTCCTTCTGACCCGGCAAGTTTCGAGCGAACCCAACGAGTGGAAATGTCTGGTGCGGCCCGGACGAAAGATTGGCGCGGGAGAACATCTGTTCTTCGGCGAGCACGACGAACTGCATGCGGAAGTCGTGGCCCGAGGCAGTTTCGGAGAGCGCCGCATCCGCTTCGCTCCGGTGCCGGATTTCTTTGCCGCGGTCGAGCGCATCGGCCACGTCCCCCTTCCGCCTTACATTGATCGCCCCGACGGCCTCGCTGACCGGGAGCGCTACCAGACCATCTATGCCCGGGAAAAGGGCTCAGTAGCCGCACCCACCGCAGGCCTGCACTTCACGCGAGAAATCCTGGCGCAGATCAAAGAGCGAGGCATTGAAACCGCCGAAGTCACGCTGCACGTGGGGTTAGGCACGTTTCAACCGGTGCGCGAAGAGCGGGTGGAGGATCACAAACTGCACCGCGAACCGTATTCCATTTCCCCAGACGCGGCTGCGGCCATCAATCGCGCTCTGGATTCCGGACGCCGGGTCGTAGCGGTGGGAACCACTACGGTGAGGACGCTGGAACATTCTGCCCGGGAATCGCGCCGGATACAGGCCGGGAGCGGCGAGGCTGATATCTTTATCTATCCCGGCCATGAGTTCCGGGTGGTGGGCGCGCTGCTCACCAATTTTCATCTGCCGCAGTCCACGCTGCTCATGCTGGTGTGCGCGTTCGCTGGCCGTCAGCGCGTCCTCGATGCCTACCGCCATGCCGTGGGCGAGCGCTACCGGTTCTATTCTTACGGAGATTGCATGTTTCTGGAGTGACCGATCCCAGGAATATACTGGGCCTTGCAGGAGTGAGCCATGGGAACACAAGCCATATCAAAGCCGGTTCCAATCCAGGATTTTGTCGCGGAGCTGAGAAAGTTTCCCGAGCCGGCCTTCCGCCGGATCGACCAGATCATTCGTTTTCTGGAGAGCACTCCGGTTGCACCCGACACCCTGGCGCCCTACCTCACGTGGGACCGCCAGCACTACACCCGCAACCTGATTGACAAGACTCCGCTCTACGAACTGGTTGCCATATGCTGGGAAGTGGGTCAGGCGAGTTCGGTGCACAACCACCGCGAGCAGAATTGCTGGATGGCGGTCCCGATCGGGCGCTTGCGCGTCGAAAACTACCGCACGATCGCGCAGGACCTCGACCAGGGCACCTGCAAGCTCGAAACCGCTGACACGGTCGAGATGAATCCGCGCCAGCCCTGCGCGGTGGACCCACTGGAGCCCGTGCACCGGGTTTACAATCCCCGTGAATTCAACCAGCGCGCAGTGAGCCTGCACGTCTATTCACGTCCCTTCGATACCTGCGTGGTCTATTCGCAGGAACAAGGCACGTGCGGCGTGATCAAACTGCACTATCAAACCGAGTACGGCAAGCCGGTGAAGAACACCAACTGAGAACAGAGAACTGGCATCTATCAACTGGTTATCAGACAAAAGTGACAGCTGGCAACCAGCAATGGGCAAATGGACCGGCGGTGCTGAGGCCAGGCGCCCATTGCTGCCCGCTCTGTCCTGCTAGACTTAGCTCTTGCCTCCGCGAAGAAAACTTTCGACTCCGCCACCCGAAAGCGCTCCCGCCACGAAGCCAGCGCATTCCGCACCCAGGCTGACTGCCCCCGACGGCCGCCGCATCTTTCTCATGGACGCGATGTCTTTCATCTTTCGCGCCTACCACGCCATGGCGCGGCAGCGCGGCATGACCACCAAGACCGGTTTGCCCACCGCGGCCACATACGTCTTCGTCAACATGCTGCGCAAATTGCGCGAGGACTTCTCGCCCGAATATCTGGCTGCGGTATTCGACGTGGCTGCTCCCACCTTCCGCGACACCGCAGCCGAGGCCGTCACCAAGGTACGCAGGTTCGACCTGAAGACCCAGACCTTCCAGGAAGTCGAGTATCACGGCTACAAGGCCAATCGCAGCGAGATGCCGGCGGAACTGGTGCAGCAGGTGCCCTACATCCGGCGCGCCCTCGAGGCTTATCGCATTCCCATCCTCGAACTGGCCGGCTACGAAGCCGATGACGTGATCGGCACCCTGGCCCGCAAAGCCGCCGCGCAATCGTATCTGGTGTACGTGGTTTCGAGCGACAAGGACATGCTGCAACTGGTCAACGATCGCGTCCTGGTGCTGAATCCGCCCAAGGACAATCTGATCTGCGACGCGAAAAAGGTGGAAGAGATTCTCGGCGTGCCGCCGGAGCGCGTCATCGATGTGATGGCCCTGCGTGGAGACTCCGTGGACAATATCCCCGGTGCTCCGGGAATCGGCGACAAGGGTTCGGTCGAACTCATCCGCCGCTTTGGAACGGTAGAGCAGGCGCTCGACCGCGCCGCCGAAGTCGAGAAGAAGTCATACCGCGAGTCGCTGCAGAACAATCGCGACAATGTTCTCTTCAGCAAGCGCATGGTGACCATCGACTGCGATGTCCCGGTCGATCTTGATCGTGAACGCCATGCGTGCCGGTGAGCCCGACCTCGAAGCCCTGCGCGGATTATTTACCGAGCTGGAATTCACTTCCCTCCTGAAAGAACTGCTGCCGGTGGTGGAAGTAACCGAGGCGCACTACACCGAGGCCAAGTCGGCGGATGACGTGGAAGCCGTGCTGAAGGCAGTCTCCGCCGGGAATGCGCTGGCCGTGGCCATCGAGGCGGAGTCCAGCGGTGTCGCGGATGAAGATGAAGAGGAAGCGGACGAGCCCCAGGAAAGCATGCTGCCCCTGACCGCGGCGCCCGCCGAGGCTGCCCCCGCGCGCACGGTTGCAATTTCCGCAGCCGCGGGCACGTCGTTAACGGTTTCGATGCAGGAGGCCGCCGGCGCGCGGCTGCGATCTGCTCTGGAAGACGAGAGCGTGCCCAAGGCTGTCCACGACTACAAGGCAGCCATCCACGCCTTCGAGCCCCAGGGCATCACACTGCGCGGTGTGCGGCATGATCCCATGCTGTATTCCTACCTGCTCGATCCCACCTATTCCTCGCACCGGCTGGCGGAAGTGGCGCTGCGCCGCTTTAACCTGAAGCTGAGTGGAACGCTGGCGGAATCAGCCGACGTCACGGGACGTTTTGCCGCAGCCCTCCGCCGTGAAGTCGAACAGGCCGGGTTGCTGAAGTTATACGAAGAAATTGATTTGCCTCTGGTGCCGGTGCTTGCCGGGATGGAGCACGCCGGGGTCAAGATCGATCGCGAAGTTCTGGGAGAGATGTCGTCGCGGCTGGAACGCGAAGTCGAGGCCAAGGCCCGCGAAATCTGGGAACTCTCCGGGTCTGAGTTCAATATCAATTCGCCCAAACAGCTGGGCGACGTGCTCTTCAACAAAATGAATTTGCCCAAGCCGGTGAAGTACGGCAAGGGCAAAACCATTTCGACCGCAGTCGATGTGCTGGAAGCTCTGGCTGAAACCCATGATGTTGCCCGCAAGGTTCTGGAATACCGCCAGCTCTCGAAACTCAAATCGACTTACGTGGATGCCCTGCCGGCGCTGCTGAATCCCGCCACCGGCCGTCTGCACACCACGTTCGGACAGACCGGCACGGCAACGGGAAGGCTGTCGTCGGCCAATCCCAATCTGCAAAACATTCCCATCCGCACCGAACTGGGCCGCGAGATCCGCGCTGCATTTACGGTCGAACCCGGCCACGTGCTGCTGGCCGCGGACTATTCCCAGATCGAACTCCGCCTGCTGGCCCACTTCTCGAAAGACCCGCTGCTGGTAGAGGCCTACCGTCGCGGCGATGACATCCATACCCTTACCGCCTCGCAGGTCTTCGGCGTGCCGCCTCTGATGGTCACCGCCGATCATCGCCGCCAGGCCAAGGTGGTGAACTTCGGGATCGTTTACGGGCTGTCAGCCTTTGGCTTGTCACAGACTCTGGGGATTGAACCTCGGGAAGCCAAGCAGTTCATCGACGCCTATTTCGAAAAATACAAAGGCGTACGCGCGTTCATCGACAAGACGCTGGAAGAGGCCCGGCGCGAACAGAAAGTCACGACGCTGTTCGGGCGGGTGCGGCCGATCCCCGACATCAATAGCAAGAACACGAATCAGCGCGGCTTCGCCGAACGCACCGCGGTGAACACGTCCGTTGCAGGGAACGGCGGCTGACCTGATCAAAATTGCGATGATCCGGATCGATGCCGCTCTTCGCGAACGCGGCCTGAAATCCCGCATGACACTACAGGTGCACGATGAACTGGTGTTTGAAGTCCCGGAGAACGAAGTCGAGACCATGCGGGCCCTGGTGCGCGAACAGATGGAGAATGTTCATCCGCTGACGGTGCCGCTGCTGGTAGAGGTTGGAGTGGGACAGAACTGGCGCGACTTGGAGTAGCCCGTGTGGGGACGGGTCTTCGACCCGTCCAGGTCGAGCGCAGCTCGACAAGCTTTTTCCTTCTTCCCCACTCTGACCAGTAAAGACACTCATCGGTTGTTTCTGGGACAAATCAAACCAGCCGAGCTTCGCTCGGCCCGGACGGGTCGGAGACCCGTCCCTACACGGTCTCTGCCGCTATGCTCCCAGCGCCTGCTTGATCGCGCCCGCGATGTTCTGCGCCAGCACCTTCATCTTCTCTTCCGACTCCGCTTCGATCATCACCCGCGCCAGCGCCTCCGTTCCTGAGTAACGCACCACCACGCGCCCGTTGCCATTCAGTTCGCGCTCGGCGGCGTCGATCGCCTTCTGGATCTCCGGCACTTTCGCGAATGGAACTTTCTCGCGCACTCGTACATTCTGAATCATCTGGGGAAAGACTTTGAGATCGCCCACCAGTTCAGCTAGCGGCTTTCCGGTTCGCGCCATGGTCTCCATCACGCGCAGCGCAGTCAGCAGGCCGTCGCCGGTGGTAGCTTCGCCGTCCCGGAAAATAATGTGACCCGATTGTTCTCCGCCCAGGACGGCGCCGCTTTTCCGCATTTCCTCCAGCACGTATTTGTCGCCGACGTTGGCGCGCAGCAGGCGAATGCCGGAATTGCGCAGCGCGATTTCGAGACCCATGTTGGACATCGTGGTCGCGACCACAGTTTCGCCGGGTAACGCCCCGCGCGCCTTCATGTCGCGTGCCGCCAGCAGAAGAACGGCATCGCCGTTCACCACCCGGCCATTGGCATCGCAAAAAAGGGCGCGGTCCGCATCGCCGTCGAAAGTCACGCCCAGGTCGAATTGTCCCGGTTTCTCCGCCACTGCCCGGGCCACGGTTTCCGGATGCAACGCGCCGCAGCTTTCATTGATGTTCTTGCCGTCAGGGGCCGCACTTAGAATCGTCGCCTGAATGCGGCACAGGCGGAACAAATCCGGCGCCTCGGCGGTGGCAGCGCCATGGGCGCAATCCACCAGCACGCGCAAGCGGCTTAAATCCGTGCTGACGCTCCGGGCCAGCCACGCGATGTAGGCGTGCCGGAGTTCGCTTTGCCCGGGAAGACTCGGCCTGGGTTGGAAGGACGAGTCCACGTGCGCCTCGGGATTCTGCAGCAGGGCAAAGATTTCCTGCTCGATCGCGATCTCGTGCGCGTCCGGCAATTTGTAGCCATCGCCCGAAAAGACCTTGATGCCATTGTCAGTCCAGGGATTGTGCGACGCCGAAATGACCACGCCCGCCGCGTACTTGCGCGAGCGCGCCAGATAGGCCACCCCCGGTGTGGTGATCACGCCGGCGCTGTGCACTTCAATTCCGCTCGCGGTCAGCCCGTGTGTGACCCGGTCGGCAATCCATGCGCTCGATTCGCGCGTATCCTGCCCAATCACTACCCGCGCAGATCCCGCCGAGCGTTTCAGATCATGACCCAGCGCGCGGCCGATCATGTAGGTGCTGTCCTGGGTCAGGGGAAATTCGCCGGCGACGCCGCGAATCCCATCGGTGCCGAAGAGTTGTCGCGTCTGGGTTGTCATGCTGAATTGAACATGCTGAATTGAAAATGCTTAACGCCCGGCTGCGGCCGGGGCGTGTTCCATGATAACCGTGACCCGCACCGGATTGGGGTTCATCACCTGCACCAGGGGATCAGAGACGTAAGCATGGCGCACGAAAGTGGCCCGGTCCATGGTTCCGCTGGCGTCGATCGGGTCGGTGATGGCGGCCTCGACGGCCTCGACACGCTTGCGTGGTCCGCTGATCGTAATCGAGGGCGGCTCCGCCTCCAGGCGCCCGATCTGGTAGCCCGCAGCGAAGTTGCCGAAGGCCCGCGGACGCACCGGAACCTGGCGGGTCAGGCGAGTGTCAAACATCAGGTGGAACTGGTTGGGAACCACCTGCACGACTTCAAGTTCTCTGGGTTGATGCACCTGCTGCGCGGTCAAATCGAAGGTGCGCTCACCCGGCTTCATCCCACTCAGGTCGATCTCGGCGTAAATGTCCGCCGGCTGCAGGCGCCGCACGACGCGCTGCGGACCTCGCACCCTGATCTGGGACCGGGGCACATTCTCGCTGCTGATTTCCAGGTTCTCGGGAATGTTGCGGAACACAATCGGCACGTCCACTGCGACTTCCGCCGGCGGATCGCTGGCCACTGCCAGCCACAAGCCCACAGCCAGCGCCAGCGAAAGCAGCTTGATACCGAAATTGTGCAGCACGTGCCGATAAAAGAAATCTTTCATGGCTAGCGGTCGCCTCCCGGAGTGACCCGTGAATCGGCCGCGCGCGGCAGGGAGATCCTCTGGCTGTCGTTCTCGGCGCCGCCAGTTTCCTCGCTGCCGTTGGTGATGGGCGTCGGCAAGGTGGAGGGTGGCACATAACGGCGCAACAGCTCTCCAATGCGCTCGCGCAATTGTTCCACCGTCAGGTCGCGCTCGATCTTGCCGCTCACCGCCAGGCTGATGGCGCCGGTTTCCTCGGAAACGATTACGGCGATCGCGTCGGTTTCTTCGGTCACGCCGATGCCGGCACGATGCCGGGTGCCGAGTTGGGTCGAGAGCACCGGATTCATGGAAAGGGGCAGGAAGCAGGCCGCGGCTGCGATCCGGTCTTTCTGTACGATCACAGCGCCGTCGTGCAGCGGCGCGCTGGGACGGAAAATCGTGGCCAGCAGATCGTAGGAAAGATGCGCGTCCAGCGGAACGCCGCTCTCGATGTAGGTGCGCAACCCGATTTCCCGCTCGATCACAATCAGCGCGCCGGTCTGGTTCTGGGAAAACAGGTTGGCCGCCAGTACGATGTCGTCGTATGCGTCGGCCTCCGACGCCGCCGTCCGGCTGAGCAGAAGCCGTCGTCCCAGCCGCGCCAAAGCCTGCCGAATCTCAGCCGCAAAAATCACGATCAGCGCGAACACCGCATACGGCAGGAGCGTGCTGAGCAGCCAGTTCAGAGTGGTGAGTTCGCCGACCCGGGAAAAGTAAAACGCCAGCGCCAGCGCCGCCACCCCCACCAGCATGTATGCGGCGCGCGTGCCCTTGATGAGCGCCAGCAGTTCGTAAATGATGATGGCGACCAGCAGGATGTCAACCGCCGAAATCGGCGACAGATGCGGCCACGGCGCTGCGAAGAACTTCACCTGCAGACCCCCTTTCCAGAAATCGGTCTGAGTGGAGCGGGAACAAAGTAATTGTAATCCAGGCCGAGGGCTATGTTGATCGAAATAAAGGCTTTGTAAAGTTGTGCGGGTCGGACAGTGGAGGCCGGGCGTCTCCGCCCGGCGAGACGGGCGGGACGCCCGTCCTCCACCGTGCGACCCACAGCTACCTTGGCCGCTTCACCGTCGCACTCAGCGATCCTTTAGCTAGCCGGGCAGAGATCTCATCCCCAGGCCTTACTGCGCCGGCATCCTTCAGCAGCGCTCCGGAGGGATCGAACACCAGAGCATACCCGCGGTCGAGGATGGCCAGCGGAGAAAGCGCCTCCAGTTGTCCCGTCAGTTGATTGAGCCGGCCGCTTTGCTGGAGCAGCGAAGTTCGCGCGGCTGCGGCCAGTGCCGCGACGCCCGAGTCGAGTTGTTTGTGGATACCAGCCAGCATCCGGCGGACATCGTAATGCCTGACCGCCGCCGCCGCCGTTTCCAGACGCCGCCGATGTTGCTCCAGAATCTGGTGCTCGCCGCGGTCCAGCCGGTTCTTCAAGTCGTCAAGCTTTTGCTGGCGCCGGTTGATGAGATCCACCATCCGTCCAAACGCGCCGTGCTGCGCCAGTTCGGTTAGTGCCTGCCGCCCCATCAGCAGGCGGTAGCGTACGGCGCGCAGCAGGCGTTGCCGCAGCCCCTCAGCCTGGTCCTCGACTTCCTGCCGAGAACGAATCACCAGTTCAGCAGCGGCGGAAGGAGTGGGGGCCCGCAGGTCTGCCACGAAATCGATAATCGTGAAGTCGGTCTCATGGCCTACCGCGGAAATCACGGGAATCTCGGACGCGGCCACCACGCGCGCGAGCGCCTCATTATTGAACGCAGCCAGATCTTCGGCCGAACCGCCGCCACGGGCCACGATAATGACGTCCACGCTGCGCGTTTTGTTGAAGTAACGGATTCCAGCGCTGACTTCGACGCTCGCCGTGTCGCCCTGCACCAGCGCCGGAAAAATCAGAACGCCGGCCGTATGGTGACGCCGCAGCAGAATGTTAAGAATGTCGCGCAGCGCGGCGGCCTGCGGCGAAGTTACAATCCCGATCCGCCGCGGCAATGTTGGGATCGCCTTCTTGCGGGCGGCGTCGAACAACCCTTCAGCTTCGAGCTTCGCCTTCAGCTGCTCGAACGCAACCAGCAGCGCGCCCGCGCCCTTGGGCTCGAGATATTCGGCGGAAATCTGCAACTCGCCGCGGTCCTCGTAGATCGTGACCCGCCCGCGCAGCACCACCTGCATGCCGTTCTCCGGACGAAAGCGCAGCAACCGCGCCTGCGAGCGAAACATCACGACGCGAATCTGCGCGTTCTGGTCCTTCAAGCTGAAGTACATATGCCCGGAGTCATGCGCCTTGAAATTCGAAATCTCTCCTTCCACCCAGGTGTCGCCGTACTCGCGCTCGATGTGAGTGCGCACCGCGGCCACCAGGTCGCGCACCATCCAGACGCGGCGATCAGGCGGCTTGAAACTGAATCCGAGCTGGTCAGTGGAACTCATAAGCGACCCAGTGTGGGTCGGACACTCTTGTCCGACGCCGTTGACCTTGACTCTATTACCTAATGCCGGAACCGCCCAATCAGATAAAGCACCACCGAAAGCACAACACTCACCAGAAGCGAGGTCGCCAGCGGAAAATAAAATGTGCTGTTCTTCCCGCGATAGACGATGTCCCCAGGCAGCCGCCCCAGAGGGATGTGGGCCCGCCCCGCAAGCATGAGCCCCGCACCCGCCAGAATGGCAAGCGCCCCGGCCACCACCAGCATTTTCCCCAGATCGCTCATGCAGACCCAGTCTAAACCGGTTGAGACTTCTCCGTGTCCTCTGTGTCCTCTGTGGTTGAATTCGGTGTGGCTCAATTCAGAAGTCCCGAAACAAGATGCTAAAATCCGGCCTCATGCGAAATCGTCTGGCTGTTTGCACCATTTTGCTGGCTGCTTTTACTCTCACCGCCCAAACTCCGTCGGAGGTTGAGATCACCGCCGAGCCCGGCCATCATCTCGCCCTGGAAAATAAATACGTCCGCGTATTCAAGGTGGAAGTGGCGCCCCATGCGGCCACCCTCATGCACCGCCATCGCCATGACTATATCTACGTGACGCTGGGAGCCGCGCACGTGGAGAATGATGTCGCGGGCAAGCCTCCGGTCACGATCACTCTGGCGGATGGCGAGACCCGCTTCCTCGCCGGCGGCTTTGCCCACATCGCGAAGAACCTTTCTGATCAGCCCTTCCGCAACATCACCATCGAACTTCTGCAGGACGAAAACGCCCGCCGCTCGCCCCCGCCCAAGTGGGACGAAGAAAGAGGCCTGCACATCCTGAACGGCGGCACTCTGGACATACTCTTCGTAAAGGACGGCGCCCGCGTCTCCGAACTCCAACTGCAGCCGGGGGGCGTCCTGCCCAAACACCATCACGCCGGCCCCTGCCTGGTCGTAGCGGTAACCGATCTCGACTTGCGCAGCGACATCGCAGGCGCGGTCCCCTCGGAGGTCCGACTCAAAGCCGGAGAGGTAGCCTGGGTAAAAGGCAGCTTGACCCACGCCCTGACCAACATCGGCAGGCAGAACGCGAAACTGATCATGTTGGAGTTTCAGTAGCGCCCGTGTGGGGACGGGTCTCCCACCCGTCCAGGCCGAGCAAAGCTCGGCACAGCCTTCAGCGATGCAGGAAGAAGTACATCAGCCCGGCGATCACCAGCAATGTAAGCAGGAAACGGACGATAGGCCAGCTCTTGCTTTTCTCAAAAGCAATGGGCGAGTTGTCGATGTTCGGCGGCTGAAGCGTGCCCGACGGCCGAAAAGATTGCGCGCCGCCGAA
This sequence comes from Terriglobia bacterium, assembly GCA_963790645.1. Taxonomy (GTDB): domain Bacteria; phylum Acidobacteriota; class Terriglobia; order Terriglobales; family Acidobacteriaceae; genus JAIQFF01. The sequence continues at coordinate 70,147 of CAWBPS010000027.1, forward strand.
GGTCACCGTTTTGGGGCCGGTGCTTTCGCTGAAGCCTGCCTTCCGGTCCACGAACACCTTTATCTCACCGGCCCCGCCCTGCTTGGTCAGCGCCTGAGACAGCTCGGGCAGGAGGTACTTGCCGACCACGCCGGCAAGCTTTTCCGCGAAGGGATGCTCGATTTCCTCGTGGCTGGCTCCTTCAATCGCGGCTGCGTTCGGATCGTGGGAATGAATGCTGAATCCACCGCCCGGCTTGGCTTCAACGTGGAAGGCGAACTTGGGCCCCTTATTTCCGGACGGGAGGTTTTCAGTAGGAAGATTTAATCCGGGAAATTCCCTCGCCACGGCGGTACCGATGCTGGCCTGAATCTTTTCCTGCAGCTCCTGGCGCGTGAGGGCCTCGAGCGGCGGGAGGCTGGGATCGCTGGCATGGGCGATGAATCCGCCTTGAGGCTTGGCCTCGATGCGGTAGGTGAACGTGCTTATCATGCGCTTAAGATCCACGGTGTTTGGCGCGATTGTAGCGCGCTATACCGAAAGAGAAAGGGGAATTATCGGGACTCGGATTACCGTGGTGACCGCTGCGTCATCCCGCTCGACGCCTGGTGCCGCCCAGATCGAATTGTGCGGTGGTAGTGTGGCGGTTGTGTGGTCGCGGGCGACTCGCCCGCGAGGCTTCTCCAGCCCCACGATACAATTGCCCGCTGTATGAGTGCATGGTCAACCCGCCTGGGGCTTACCCGCGAAGCTCTCTTCCACTCCCTGCGGACCGCCATCGCCGCAGTTGTGTCCACGCTGCTGGCCCGCGCCCTGAAACTCCCGGAATTCTATTGGGCGCCCATTTCAACCATCGTGATCCTGCTTTCGGTCACCGATCCTCTGGCGCTGGCCTGGCAACGTTTCGTTGGGACAGCCCTGGGCGCGGCCCTGGGTGCCCTGATCGCCACTTTCTTCAATGCCAATTGGATGGCGTACGGAGCTGGAATCCTGCTATGCGGCATCCTCTCTGCCCTGCTGCGCCTGGGCAGCGCCTATCGTCTTGCCGCCATCACGCTGACCATCGTCCTGCTGATCACGCATGGACGTCCGCCCTGGGTCGTCGCCTCGCACCGCTTCGTGGAAGTGTCGCTGGGAATCGCGGTGGCGCTGCTGGTGACGGTGGCGTGGCGCCTGCCGCCGCCGAGGTAGATGGGCTCTAGGGATCGAACGTCGGGAAATAATGGCCTAAACCGGCGCTCGCGGAGTTGCGTTCGTTTTAGGCACTGGCATCTGCGATGCTAGCCGCGAAGCGGCGCAAGAATGCAGCCCACGGCGTAAGCCGTGGGTGGCATGAAACGATTTTGCACGCCCCGGAGGGAGCGACAGAAACTATCCCCAGATGTATTTCTCGTCGTAGGCCACCTTGTTCTTCTTGAGAAATGCGGCAAACTCTTCCTGAAACGAATGCTTCCTATGGTGCTCTTCCTGGTTGGCGATATACTTTGTGACGGCGGCGACACTTGATTCGCTGACGCTAAACACGCCGTATCCGGTTTGCCAAGAAAAATCGGGACTCCATTCCTCACGAACCCATCCGGACGAATTCGCCTTGATAACGCGAGCAAGCTCTGCGGCGGACTGACTCGGTCGAATCCGAACCAGCATATGAACGTGATCCGCCGTGCCGTTTACGATCAGTGCGGTTGCATGCATTCCGCGCACGATGCCGCCCAGGTAGGCGAACAGATCATCGCGGAACACTGGCGTGATCAGCGGGCGGCGCTCAACGGTGCTGAAAACCAAATGGAGAATTATGTTTCCTGAACTATGAGACACGAGTCTTTCGCCCCTCCGGGCTCTGCTTGGCCTTCGGGCGTACCCACGGCTTACGCCGTGGGCTGCATTCTGACGCCGCTTCGCGGCTTGCCTATCTTCGCTGGTGACAGCCCTGCTACGCTGTGACAACCGTCACATTGTTCAGCCCAAAATTCCGAGGTGTCCTGCGTCCGCCGGTTGTCGGATTGCTCCGTGCCGTTTCCTGCCTCAACTTCGTAAACACCCCCTTGCGCTCCGGAGCATTCATCTGGTATAAACAATTCACCGAGAGCAGTGTGTGGCTAGCCGGGCGTATTGTGTGAAACTCTCGTCGCTCGTCCGGCATCTAACAATGTACAGGTTATATCCTGCAAATCAGTCCCGGCCACGGGGCTTCATTCGGGGACAAGGTTCCTCGAAGGGTTTAAGCGTTGTTCGCAAGAACCTCCAAGTGATCTTTTTTCAAACTGATGCTCTTCCGCCTCGGCTTGTGCCGAAATGGCATAGGCGCGCTGTGCTGCCTGCCGGGAGGAAGAAGCGTTTTGCTGCGTGCGCAGAGCTCCTCTTGAATGAGTGATTTGAGACGTTCAGCTCCCCGAGCTGTGGAAAACAGGTGGATATCCTGTGCCAGCCATGGGTTGACAGTGAGCCGCGCAAGACGCGTAGTTTGTACAAGTTTCGAGGACAGGCAGGTTTGTGTAGGCGCGAGCTTTCGCTCGTGCTTCCGTGATCCTGCTCTGAACTGAAAGCGCCCGCTCAGGCGGTAGCGGATCGGTTCTTTGACAACTAGGTTGAACGTGCCAGTCGTGAGAGGAAGGCTCGGGTTGAAATCCGAGCGATCTCACAAGATAGATCCACCATGCCTCTTCGAGGGCGCGGTGGCAGTCTGCCAACTACCCGTCGGCAGACGACAGGTTTCAAATGAGAGTTTGATCCTGGCTCAGAATCAACGCTGGCGGCGTGCCTAACACATGCAAGTCGAACGAGAAAGTGGAGCAATCCATGAGTAAAGTGGCGACCGGGTGAGTAACACGTGACTAACCTACCTTCGAGTGGGGGATAACCTCGGGAAACCGGGGCTAATACCGCATAACATCTTTGGAGTGGAAATTCTGGAGATCAAAGGAGCAATTCGCTGGAAGAGGGGGTCGCGGCTGATTAGCTAGTTGGCGGGGTAACGGCCCACCAAGGCTTAGATCGGTAGCCGGCCTGAGAGGGCGCACGGCCACACTGGAACTGAAACACGGTCCAGACTCCTACGGGAGGCAGCAGTGGGGAATTTTGCGCAATGGGGGAAACCCTGACGCAGCAACGCCGCGTGGAGGATGAAGTCCCTTGGGACGTAAACTCCTTTCGACCCGGACGATAATGACGGTACGGGTGGAAGAAGCCCCGGCTAACTTCGTGCCAGCAGCCGCGGTAATACGAGGGGGGCAAGCGTTGTTCGGAATTATTGGGCGTAAAGGGCGCGTAGGCGGTGCGGTAAGTCACCTGTGAAACCTCTAGGCTCAACCTAGAGCCTGCAGGCGAAACTGCCGTGCTTGAGGGTGGGAGAGGTGCGTGGAATTCCCGGTGTAGCGGTGAAATGCGTAGATATCGGGAGGAACACCTGTGGCGAAAGCGGCGCACTGGACCACATCTGACGCTGAGGCGCGAAAGCTAGGGGAGCAAACAGGATTAGATACCCTGGTAGTCCTAGCCCTAAACGATGGATGCTTGGTGTGGCCGGTACCCAATCCGGCTGTGCCGAAGCTAACGCGATAAGCATCCCGCCTGGGGAGTACGGTCGCAAGGCTGAAACTCAAAGGAATTGACGGGGGCCCGCACAAGCGGTGGAGCATGTGGTTCAATTCGACGCAACGCGAAGAACCTTACCTGGGCTCGAAGCACAGTGGACCGGGGTAGAAATATCCCTTTTCGCAAGAACTGCTGTGGAGGTGCTGCATGGCTGTCGTCAGCTCGTGTCGTGAGATGTTGGGTTAAGTCCCGCAACGAGCGCAACCCTTATCGTTAGTTGCCAGCGGGTCAAGCCGGGCACTCTAGCGAAACCGCCCCGGATAACGGGGAGGAAGGTGGGGATGACGTCAAGTCCTCATGGCCTTTATGTCCAGGGCTACACACGTGCTACAATGGTCGGTACAAACCGTCGCAAACCTGCGAAGGGGAGCTAATCGGAAAAAGCCGGCCTCAGTTCGGATTGGAGTCTGCAACTCGACTCCATGAAGCTGGAATCGCTAGTAATCGCGGATCAGCACGCCGCGGTGAATACGTTCCCGGGCCTTGTACACACCGCCCGTCACATCACGAAAGTGGACTGCACTAGAAGCCGGTGAGCCAACCGCAAGGGGGCAGCCGTCCAAGGTATGGTTCATGATTGGGGTGAAGTCGTAACAAGGTAGCCGTAGGAGAACCTGCGGCTGGATCACCTCCTTTCTAGAGAGAACGTCACGGCACTTCCGCGGTTCCACTCTTTCAAAGCTTCGGCTCAGAAACAGTGGAAATTAAACATACGGAGGACGTTGCCGTGTACCCTGTCTCGCTTCTTGATAACCCGCAAGGGCAAACCTGTGAAGTGGAATAGGAAACCCGTTCGGACCTCTCTTGCTCGAGTCCTATCCGCATGATGGTCAGTCCCGGCTTAGCTGGGATGCACGTTCAACCTTGTCCTCGAAAAAATATTGAGCTTCTGGCTACTAGCTTCTAGCTCCTGGCTGAATCGTCTGAAAGATTTGGCTGGAAGCTAGCGGCTAGTGGCTGGAGCCGGTGATAAAATTCAGGCTCCGGAATTTTGTGCAAGCTGTTTGTGCAAGCAAGACCGGGCCTGTAGCTCAGGTGGCTAGAGCGCACCCCTGATAAGGGTGAGGTCGGTAGTTCAACTCTACCCAGGCCCACCAGAAATCAGTTGTCAGTCATCGGTTGTCAGTCTTCAGCAAATGCTTTTGACAACTGACGACCGAAACCTGAAACTGCAATTGGGGCTGTAGCTCAGCTGGGAGAGCGCCTGGTTTGCAACCAGGAGGCCACCGGTTCGATCCCGGTCAGCTCCACCAGAATTCAGTCGTCGGTCTTCAGTCGTCAGCAACTGACAACTGCGAACTCACAACTGATAACTGGGTTTCAGTAAGATCCCGACTGACCACGAGCCCGATGTTGGGCGCCAACTGTGACAACCATGATTCTGTTCACGGTTCAAGAAAGTCGCTTGGCGCCGAACATTGGGTTGGAAAGACTTTCGAAGTTTGCACACTTCGGAGTCGAGTAAGACCCATACCTGCTTAGGCAGGGTGATGTGAAGTAGTGGTGGTTCTGAGGTTTTTGGCTAACGACCGAAGACTGACGACCGGCGACTGCTTCACTGAGGACGATATTTGACAACTGAATAGATTGGGCAATCTACAAGGCTGTAAATTTTTATGAGTGCCTAGAGAGAAGCCTGCTGGTGTGCGGAGGAGTTTCGCGTTTCAGATTTCAAGTTCCGGATTTATCCGGAGCAAGAAGTTTGAGATGTGAAGCAGTGATCCCGTGCGAGGAGCAGGCAGACAGGCCCATAGAGTTGAATCGGTGTGTGGGAGGTTGAGCTAAAAGCTAATAGCCAAAAGCTAGGAGCTGGCGGCGAAGCCGCCCGTGTGTCGAGTAAATTTTATGGTCAAGCTACTAAGGGCGCATGGTGGATGCCTTGGCAGAAGCAGGCGATGAAGGACGTGGCAAGCTGCGATAAGCCTCGGGGAGCCGCAAGCAGGCATTGATCCGGGGATTTCCGAATGGGGAAACCCACACAGGTAAAACCTGCGTACGTCCCAATGAATCCATAGTTGGGAACGAGCGAACCCTGGGAAGTGAACCATCTCAGTACCAGGAGGAAAATAAAGAAACCTCGATTCCGAAAGTAGTGGCGAGCGAAATCGGAATTAGCCTAAACCAGTCATACCTTCGGGTGTGGCCGGGGTTGTAGGGTCGACAACAGTAGAGTTAACAATCCAGTCGTTAGCCAAATCCCGCTGGAAAGCGGGGCCATAGAGTGTGATAGCCACGTAGGCGAAAACGAACTGGACTCGAAGTCGATACCTGAGTACCGCGGAGCACGAGAAACTTTGCGGGAAGCTACGGGGACCATCCCGTAAGGCTAAATACTAGCTTCTGACCGATAGTGAACCAGTACCGTGAGGGAAAGGCGAAAAGAACCCCTGCGAGGGGAGTGAAATAGTACCTGAAACCGTGTGCCTACAAACGGTGGGAGGACTATGCCGCGCAAGCGGAAAGTCTGACCGCGTGCCTATTGCATAATGAGCCGGCTAGTTATTCTTGTCAGCAAGGTTAAGCGAAAGCGAGCCGTAGCGAAAGCGAGTCCTAATAGGGCGAATCAGTTGGCAGGAATAGACGCGAAGCGGGATGATCTACCCTTGGCCAGGCTGAAGGTAGGGTAAAACCTACTGGAGGGCCGAACGGGTGTTTGTTGAAAAAAGCTCCGATGAGCTGAGGGTAGGGGTGAAAGGCTAATCAAATTCCGTGATAGCTCGTTCTCTCCGAAATAGCTTTAGGGCTAGCCTCGGATGATTTGTCGTGGTGGTAGAGAACTGAATGGACTATGGGGCTTTCCAGCTTACAGAATCCAATCAAACTTCGAATGCCATAGAACAACCAATCCGGGAGTCAGACGGCGGGGGCTAAGCTTCGTCGTCGAGAGGAAAACAGTCCAGATCGCCTGCTAAGGTCCCCAAATTCAAGCTAAGTGGGAAAGGAAGTCGGAACGCCCAGACAGCCAGGAGGTTGGCTTAGAAGCAGCCATCCTTTAAAGAAAGCGTAATAGCTCACTGGTCAAGCGGTCCGGTGCCGACAATATAACGGGGCTCAAGCTTGGTACCGAAGCAGCGAATGCATCGATGTAACAGTCGATGCGTGGTAGGAGAGCATTCTCAACAGTTTGAAGCTAGACTGAAAAGACTGGTGGACGGTTGAGAAGAGACCCTGCCGGCATAAGTAGCGATAACGGAGGTGGGAACCCTCCGCGCCGAAAGTCTAAGGTTTCCTGAGAAAGGTTAATCCGCTCAGGGTCAGTCGGTCCCTAAGGTGAGGCCGAAAGGCGTAACCGATGGACATCCGGTTAATATTCCGGAACTCCCTTGTGTTCGTTATCACGATGGGGTGACGCAGAAGGATAAGCAGGCCGTCCTATGGCTATGACGGTCGATGCGTGTAAGGTGTTTCTCGTAGGAAAATCCGCGAGGAAGTTATCACTGAGACGCAAAGCAGTACTCCGTATGGAGGAAAGCTGCCGATTCCACACTGCCAAGAAAAACCTCTAAGGAGAACGTAAGGGAACCGTACCTCAAACCGACACAGGTAGACGAGGAGAATATCCAAAGGCGCTCGTGAGAACAGTTGGTAAGGAACTCGGCAAATTAACCCCGTAACTTCGGGAGAAGGGGTGCCGCATTAGGGTGTTAAAGCCCGAAGCGGCCGCAGAGAAATGCGCACTGCGACTGTTTAACAAAAACACAGGTCTCTGCAAAGTCGAAAACGACGTATAGGGGCTGACGCCTGCCCGGTGCTGGAAGGTTAAAGGGAGAGGTCAACCGCAAGGTGAAGCTTCGAACTGAAGCCCCAGTGAACGGCGGCCGTAACTATAACGGTCCTAAGGTAGCGAAATTCCTTGTCGGGTAAGTTCCGACCTGCACGAATGGCGTAACGAAAGTGCGACTGTCTTGCCGACTGACACGGCGAACTTGTAGTGCCGGTGAAGATGCCGGTTGCCCGCAACTAGACGGAAAGACCCCGTGCACCTTTACTATACCTTTACTATGAACTATGGCACTTGCTGCGCAGGATAGGTGGGAGGCTTTGATTCCAGGCTCTCGGGCTTGGAGGAGCCACCGGTGAGATACCACCCTGCGAGTTCTGTGGTTCTAACCTACTCCCGTAAACCGGGAGAGGGACATAGTAAGGCGGGTAGTTTGACTGGGGCGGTCGCCTCCTAAACGGTAACGGAGGCGCGCGAAGCTACGCTCAGGCTGTTTGGAAATCAGCCGACGAGTGCAAAAGCATAAGCGTGGTTGACTGCGAGTCCTACAAGACGAGCAGGTACGAAAGTAGGCTTTAGTGATCCGGTGGTTCTGCATGGAAGGGCCATCGCTCAACGGATAAAAGGTACGCCGGGGATAACAGGCTGATCGGAGCCAAGAGTTCATATCGACGCTCCGGTTTGGCACCTCGATGTCGGCTCATCGCATCCTGGAGCTGTAGAAGGTTCCAAGGGTTAGGCTGTTCGCCTATTAAAGCGGTACGTGAGCTGGGTTCAGAACGTCGCGAGACAGTTCGGTCCCTATCTGTTGTGGGCGCAGGAGATTTGAGAGGACCTGTCCTTAGTACGAGAGGACCGGGATGGACGAACCTCTTGTGTTCCAGCTGTCGTGCCAACGGCATAGCTGGGTAGCGAAGTTCGGTTGTGATAACCGCTGAATGCATATAAGCGGGAAGCACTCCTCAAGATGAGATCTCCCAACCCGTAAGGGATAAGAAGGGCCCAGGAAGACCACCTGGTTGATAGACGGGAAGTGAAAGCGCAGTAATGTGTGAAGCTTACCCGCACTAATCGCCCGTTCGGCTTGACCATAAAATTTACTCGGTGCATGAAAACCAGCTGTCAGCTCTTAGCTTTCAGCCTTCAGCTAGAACCTGAGCTGAATGAAAGCAGCGTTTTTCTCATCCGCTCGAACCTGGGATGGAAATTAGAAAAACACGCTGACACTGGGCGCCGACGAGTTTGTGAAAGCAAGCTAGCCTTGGTAGCAGTGGTTGAAATCGGAAGTAAACCAAGAAGAAAGTAAGCCACACCCAATCTATTCAGTTGTGAGGCATCGTCCTCACGCTCTTTGAAAATCAGCTATTGGCTTTTAGCTGTTAGCTCTTAGCTTGTTTCCCTCAGACGTTTGGGAACACGCTGGAGCGCGGAAAGCCAATAGTCAATATTCAACGACATTGCAGAGTCGTTCGCTGGACGGGTTGAGCGCAAGCTCCTCGAATCGGCACGGCCAAGCTAAAAGCCAAGAGCTAATAGCTAAAAGCTGCGTCAGATGTCGGTGATCTTACCGCGGGGGATCCACCCGTTCCCATCCCGAACACGGAAGTTAAGCCCCGCAGGGCCGATTGTACTGCACGCGAAAGTGTGTGGGAGAGTAGGTCGTCGCCGGCTTAAATAAAGGCCGATCATGGAAACATGGTCGGCCTTTTCCTTTGTCATCCCGAGCGAAGTCGAGGGACCTGCTGTTTGCAGGCGCACCCACCCTTTCGCACAGAACGCGAAAGGATGGAGCACCCTCCAAGTCAGGATTGGGCACGGGCTCAACCGTTCTCAACCGGCAACGCACCTTGAACCACCGCCTTCTTCCGCGCCCTCTTCTCCGCCCCGCGCAGCAAATTCCACCCTTCCATGTACTGGGCAAACTTATGCCCCTTCCTCGGCGTAAGGTTCAACGACAAATTCCCCTCCACCACATCAAACGGGATGATGTACCAAACATCCACCGGCACCAGGTACACCGCAAAGAAATCCAGTTTCCCCCGTACATAACGCTCATGTTTGGGCCCGGTGATATTCGCCGTAAACGATCCCTTGCGGCAAAACGTCGTTGACTTCACCTGGATCCGCAGAAACCTCCCATTCTGTTCCACCCCAACGTCATAACTGGCCGAGTCCCCATGCGGACGCGACACATTCAACCCCCGGTCCGCCGCCCGCGCCATAAAACAAAGTTCCGCCCACTCGCCGCGTTCTTTACAAGTCTTCTTCGAGCCCATGTCTTTTCTCACGCCCACTCCTTCACATCTGAAATGCACCCCCAAATAGAAAACGCGGCCACCATGGGCCGCGCACATTCGATGCCTTAATTCAATCTTATCAACCCGACGCCCAGAAATGGGACACTCCAGCCCGCTTTATATCTCCCACCGTTCCCTCACGATACCGTCATTCCGGTAATTTCTCCCTATTGACAACCCCAGCCCAACCACCGCCGGCCGTGTAGGGACGGGTCGGAGCCTGTCCTGAGCGCAGTCGAAGGAACCCGTCCAGGCCGAGCAAAGCTCGGCAACGCGTTTCTGTCACCTTCATTTCGGCGTGTGCCCCATTACGAATGTCGCCGGCTGCCCCATCCTGATTTCGCGCTCTTTGCGAAATCAGGGTGGGGATTTTGACCTCGAAGCTTCAGACCTTCCCAACCACTGTCATCCCGAGCGAAGTCAGGCATCGGGCTCGGAAGGCTGGGCCGCCCGCCCACGGAACAATCTTCCCCTTCCGCGCGTAACACCAGGTGCGTACCCCTCGAATAAAAAGGACCCCCGAATGAAAAAGACCTCTGTTCTTGTGCAGGCCGTCCTCGTCGCAGCTTTGCTCGCCACATCCTTCGCCCACTCCCAGACCGCGCCCTCCCCCGACGCGCTCTTCAAAACCATCCAGTCTCTGGATACCCAACTCTTCGACGCCTACAACCACTGCAATCTGGAAAAATTCGGATCGCTGATCGCCGACGATATCGAGTTCTATCACGACAAGACCGGCCTGAGCCGCGGACGCCCCGCTCTCGTCGAAGCAATCAGGAACAATATCTGTGGCAAGGTGACCCGTGAACTCGTTCCCGGCACGCTCGAGGTCTATCCCATTGCCAACTACGGCGCGGTCGAGATCGGCATCCACCGCTTCCATCACCCCGGACACGAGGAACCCGGCTCGGTCGGCGAGGCCAAGTTCATTCACCTCTGGCAAAACCAGGACGGAGTGTGGAAGGTCACCCGCGTCATCAGCTTCGACCACCAGTCTTTGACGAAGTGAAGAACCGTTCGCGAGGAAACTCCGCGGGCAAAGAAAAAGCGCGAGGGTGCCCCATCCTAATTTCGCGCTTTTTGCGAAATTAGGATGGGGACTTTGATCTTGAAGATTTATAACTTCCCGCCATTGTCATCCCGAGCGAAGTCGAGGGACCTGCTGTTTGCTTGGACGGTGGGGAGAAAGGGCGGGCCACCCGCCACAGACAGTAGGGAGTTCGCGACAGCCGTTACGTTCATCGCAGACCCGCACGGAGAGCACGCCCGCGCGGTATTTTCCGGCGCCTGTATCAAGACTGGAGAGTACGGCCATACAGCAGTGTGCAGCACACAGCTCGTCCCGAACCCGGACGTTACCGTGACCTACGAGTGCCACGCGGGCTCTCACTGCTTGGGGCCGCACTAGGGCGGCCTCGGAAGGATGAGCAAGCCCGGCCGGGTGCCCCCATCCTAATTTCGCGTTTTTGCGAAATTAGGGTGGGGACTTTGACCTTATCGAGTGTGCGTTCTGCATTTGCCTAAGAAAAAGGCCCGGTCTGGCCCGGGCCTTTTTACTACTAACCGAATGATCCTTCCAGATTTATCGAAGGCTGTTCCGATTTCCGAACAAATGCTTCTAGCTGCACCCGCTCGTACTCCCGCAGCTCCCGCACCGGTAGCAGCTTCCATTGCGCGTCATGATGGATCCGCAGAAGCTGCAGGTGGGGGCGTCGCCCAGGTCGATGAGTCCGGCGAGAGCGTCGGCGGCGTGGACTGAACCGGGCGTCGGACCTCGGACTTCGGACCTCTGGTCAGAAGCAGGCGAGCCGGTCACATCGTCTGCGGCTGACGGCTGAGGTCCGGCGCCCGGCGTCCGCAGTCTGAGGTTTTCGAACAGCATGCCCTGCTGGCCGGTGAGGAAGCGCAACTGCAGCCAGCGGAAGATGTAGTCCATGATCGACTTGGCGAAGCCGATGTCGGGATTGTTGGTCCAGCCGCTGGGTTCGAAGCGGGTGTGGGCGAACTTTTCGCAGAACAGTTTCAGGGGCACGCCGTGTTGCAGCGCGATGGAGACGGCCAGAGCGAAGCTGTCCATCAGGCCGCTGACCGTGGAGCCTTCCTTGGCCATGGTGATGAAGAGCTCGCCGGGTTCGCCGTCGGGATAGAGGCCGACGGTGATGTAGCCCTCGTGTCCGCCTACGTTGAATTTGTGAGTGATGGAGGCGCGCTCCTCCTGCAGCTTGTGGCGGACGGCGCGCGGCGGAGCGTTGAGATCATCTTCTTCGACGTGCTGCGCGGCAGCCGCGGCGGCATCGCCCTTCTTGCTCAGCGCCGTCGTGGTGCCGGACGCGCTCAGCGGTTGCGACTTCTTGCATCCATCACGATAGACGGCCACAGCCTTCAACCCCAGTTTCCATGCCTGGATGATAGCACTCCATGATGTCTTCGACGGAGGCATTCTCCGGCAGGTTCACTGTCTTAGAGATGGCGCCGGAAATAAAAGGTTGCGCCGCCGCCATCATTTTCAGATGGCCCATGTAATGGATCGACCGCGTCCCCTTGGCCGGCTTGAACGAGCAGTCAAACACCGCAAGATGCTCGTCCTTGATATCAGGCGCGCCTTCGATGGTCCCAGTAGCGTCAATGTAGGAAACAATCTTGTCAGCCTCGTCGTGATCGTACCCCAGCTTAAAAAGCGCGGTGGGCACAGTATTATTCACAATCTTGATCATCCCCCCGCCCACCAGCTTCTTGTACTTCACCAGCGCCAGATCCGGCTCGATGCCGGTAGTATCGCAATCCATCATGAAGCCAATTGTTCCTGTTGGAGCTAGAACAGTTACCTGGGAATTGCGGTAGCCGTGTTTTTCGCCGCTGGCCAGGGCTTCGTCCCAGGTGGCTTTGCTGGATTCGTAGAGTGTGGTTGGGACGTTCGTTTTGTTGATGTTGTTGACGCTCGCGCGGTGCATGCGGATTACGTCTAGGAACGGCTCGCGGTTGATGTACCAGCCGGGGCAGGCTCCGCCGGGCATGGCTGCGGAGCTGCGCTCCGCCTGCACGAGCGGGGCGCTCGCGCCTACATTTGCGCCCAGGTTGGTTTCAGCCAGACCCCGTTGTGTGGGCTCGGTGGCTGGGACCAACGGCGGGCATGACTCGGCGATGCGGGAGGATTGCAGGTAGGCTTCGCCGCACATGATTGCGGTCACGCAGGCGGCGTAGTCGCGGCCGGCGTCGGAGTCGTAGGGGAGACCGGCGGCCATCAGCAACGCGCCTAGATTCGCGTAGCCCAGGCCTAGCGGACGGTAGTCGTGGGAATTCTTCGCGATCATTTCCGTCGGGTAGCCGGCGTTATCGACCAGAATTTCCTGCGCCGTGATCAGGACATCGACGGCGTGGCGATAGGCTTCCACGTCAAACGTGCCGTTGGGCGCGAATTTCAGCAGGTTCAGACTGGCCAGGTTGCAGGCGGAGTCGTCGAGGAACATGTATTCCGAGCACGGATTGCTGGCGTTGATGCGGGCCGTGTTCTTCGACGTATGCCAGCGATTGACTGTAGTGTCGTATTGCATGCCCGGGTCGCCGCAGCGCCAGGTGGCGTCGGAAATCCTGAAAAGGAGATCCTTGGCTTTGAAGTTCTGCATGGGGCGGCCGTCTTTGACGGCGCGGGTGGTGAAGCCGTTGTCGCGCAGGACGGAGTACATGAAGTCATCGGTGACGCGGACGGAGTTGTTGGCGTTCTGGAAGAAGATGGACGAATAGGCATCCGAGTCGGGCGACGAGCCGTCGTATCCCGAAGCGATCAGGGCGTGCGCCTTGGCTTCCTCTTTCGACTTGCACTCGATGAAGTCAACGATATCCGGATGGTCAATGTTGAGGATGACCATCTTGGCGGCGCGTCGCGTCTTGCCGCCCGACTTGATGACGCCGGCGAAGGCGTCAAAGCCCTTCATGAAGCTGAGCGGACCGCTGGCGGTGCCGCCGCCACTCAGGCCTTCAGTGGAAGAACGCAGCGACGAGAGATTGGTGCCGGTGCCCGATCCCCACTTGAAGAGCATGCCTTCGGTCTTGGCCAAGGTTAGGATGGAATCGAGCGAGTCCTTTACCGAGTTGATGAAGCAGGCGGAGCACTGCGGCGTCCTGTAGCCGGTGACTCCGAACTCAACTCGCGCCGCGGCCGGGTTCCAATGCCAGTTCTGGGCGTCGGAATCGGGCTCGATGCGGTCGCAGCCTACGTTGAACCACACCGGCGAGTTGAAGGCGGCGTACTGGCGCAGCAGGATGTGCGACAGCTCGTCGTGGAAAGTGGCGCCGTCTTCGGGCGACTTGAAATAGCCTTGCGACAAACCCCAGTCGCGGATGGTCTCGGCCACGCGCGTCACCAGGGCGCGTACTCCACTTTCGCGCTCGGGCGTCCCCAGCGTGCCGTGCAGATATTTGCTGGCCACGATATTGGTGGCAGTCACCGACCAGTCTTTGGGAACTTCGACATCTTTCTGTTCGAAGATGGCGTTGCCCTTGGCGTCAGTGATCAGGGCGGTGCGCTTCTCCCATTCGATTTCGTCGTAGGGAGAGACGCCAGCCTTGGTAAAGAAGCGGCGGAAGCTGAGGCCTGCGGCCTTCCTGGTGGCTGCGTTTACCGGGGTTGCACTGGGAACCACGGAAGTCTCGGCGGTGGGGGCTCCTGCTTTTACCTCTGCCATTGCTTTCTCTTCTTTCCTGTGGAGTCTGTATTTCTTCTACTCTTAATTTCCAGTATCACGCAGATTCTGGTTGCTTTAAAAACCAGTTGTCAGTTTCTAGTTCTCTGTTCCCAGTTCGGCGGTTTCGGTGAGCCAGCGCTGCAATGCGGTATAGGCGGCATGGCGCTGGCATTCGTCTTCGATGACCGCATAGCGGGCAAAGCAGCGGCCAGCCCGAAGGCGCTCGCGCTGCGAACTGCCGGGCAGGAACAGGCGGCCAAGGGACATCCCGAGGTCATCGGACTCGGAAATTTGGAACAGGGCGAGCATGCGCTTGCCTCCGCTGGGCGGGGCGACGATTTCTTCTCCCAGGGCGAAGACGCCGGGTTTGCTGCACACCAGCGCCACGCTCAGACTGTCCGCACAACGAAACCACCGGGACCACTGCACGCGGCGATAGTCGAACGCGGGTTCGACGCCGTAGCGAGCAAACGACTCACTGACCATGCGCTCCAGAACTTCCATTGCAATCCTCAATTTCAGCCGCGAAGGAAAGGGGCTGCCAGCCCTCTTTTCGAGGCATTTTCCACAGCCTGACTTGTCAACTTTCGTCGCCCCCTCGGGAGGAGTTCAGCCACTGCTATTACGAGGGAACGGCCACCGCACCAGCAAACCCGCCCAAGAACGGGTTACGTCTTCTATCCGGCAGGCCGCCCGAAGTCACCTCAACCTCGACCGACCCTTTGTTTTCTTACTCTTGCCAAGCTTTGCCGCGTCTTCATTCTGAGGACGTCCAAAGCCTTATGGGATGCAAACAGTACGCCCGTATGTTGGGGCTGTCAAGAGGGTATCCCCATATATTGTATCTCAGTCTTGGCAAGTGGGATGCTGCCCCCTCGCACGGGCTTTTCCACAGGGGCACATTTCAGGAGTGCCACGGGCAAAAGTTTGATAGCACGATGGAGCTGTGCCACCTGCATTTGCAATGGTTTCCTGGCCAAGTCGCAGCCCAGAGTTCGGATTCCGGTCACGCCATCATCTCGGGTCGGTTTGAGTTCCGGCGCTTCAGATCCGAAACGGGAAAATTTCGCCGGTTCAGCAGAGGCTTCTCGGCGGCTGGACCCATGGTTACGTAAATGTCCTCAAAAATTTCCCGGGGCGCGATTCTCAGCGTGCCGTCGGAGGACTCCACAAGATAGTCGCCGCGTTGCCCGCGATGTTCACGCCCGAGCGCATCCCGGAACTCCAGGGGACCGGTGAGCTGCCTGGCCCGGATCAAAAATCGCGTGCGATAGACTTGCCAATCGCCTTCTGCTTTCGTCACGTTATTCCACCCTTGGGGGAGGGAAGATTTCTGGAATTTGGTTGTCGGCAAAGCGCAGTTTCCCTGGCTGGATTTTCTGTGAAGGTGAAAAAGAATCTACGCGCGATCGTTGGAGTGGTCAATCCCCAAGTTCGGTGCAAATCTCGAATTCTCTGAAAGAAATTTTCGCGGACACTGCGAGATGAGGGAAGTCGCGAACAGACGCTGCTGGAGCGGCGATAAGGATCGCGTCAGGCTGCAGAGCAATGGATCAACGCAAGCGGCAGCTGAGAATTTTCCACAAGGCGCAGACTGGAATCGAGAAGTGTCTTGTCCGCTGCAGCCCGGCGTCGTACACTCCCTTGCGCTTGCATGCCGGATGACGTCAATTTACGTGGCCAGGGCAGCTTGTCCGCGACACGATGGTCGCTGGTCGCCTGCGACCGGCACAAAGCATGAATCACAAAGGGCACGAAGGTACACGAAGGGAACCTTTTCTTTTTACTTGGTGCACCTTCGTGTCCTTTGTGGTTTACGAATTTAGCGGCAAGTTGGTGCCTGAACGCAGAACGCGGTAGAGTATCGGTCTCGCATGGCGAATGAACACGAAAAAGAAGCCGCTGCGCGCGCCAGCCTGCGCTTCGTGCGCGATGGCGATGTCGTTGGCCTGGGAACGGGATCCACCGCCGCCTTCGCGGTGCGCTTTCTGGGCGAACGAGTACAGGCCGGGCTGAAGATTCGCGGCATACCCACTTCGATTCATACCCAGGAACTGGCCGCCAGTCTGGCCATCCCGCTGACTACGCTCGATGAAGTTCAGGACATCGACGTCACCATCGACGGGGCGGACGAAGTGGACCCGCAACTCAACCTGATCAAGGGTGGGGGCGGGGCACTGCTTCGGGAAAAAATCGTGGCTTCTGCGACTCGCAAGTTTGTGGTCATCGCCGACTCCAGCAAGCAGGTCCCGATGCTGGGCAAGTTTCCCGTTCCTGTGGAAGTGATCAAGTTCGCCGAAGCCCTGGTGGCGAAGAGGATTGCCGCGCTGGGAGCTGCGGTCAAAGTGCGCGTGGATTCGTCAGGAGGTAAGTTCATCACCGACGAAGGCAATCACATTCTTGACTGTAATTTTGGCCAGATTCCCGATGCGCCGGCATTGGCCCTGGAACTGGAGAAGATGCCCGGCGTGGTCGAGCACGGATTATTTATCGGGATGGCGGCCCTGGCGTTGATCGCGAAGGGTGATCAGGTAATCGAACTGCTGCGCGACGACCGGGAAAAGCGTTAACCATGGAGGACGCGGAGAGGCACTGAGGAAAGCCTTTTAACCACAGAGCTTTTTAACCACAAAGCTTTTTGACCACAGAGGACACAGAGGACACAGAGGAAAACCGCTTAACTACGGAGGGGTCGGAGGACACTGAGGAATGTCCGGGCCCGGTTCGCCACTAGGCGGCGATCTCCCTTAGGGCCTGCAACAGCCTTTCCACTTCTGCGGCGGTGTTGTAGTGGGCCAGACCTATGCGCAGGAAGCCGCCATCTTTTTCCACATCAAGCCGCTCGGTAAGATTCAGGGCGTAGTAGTTGCCGTCCCAGGTAAAGATGCCGCGGTCGCCTAATCTGGTGGCCAGTTCCAGGGGAGTGTGGCCGGCGATGCGCACGGCCACCGTGGGACAACGGCGGTCAAGCATCGCGACATCGCTGATGCCGTAAAACTTCAGTCCTGGAAGAGCGAGCAATCCGCGAATCAGCGTTTCCACCAAGCCGCGTTCGTGCCGCTGAATGGCGCCGTAAGCGGCCAGCAGCGCGGCGCGACGGGTGGATACCGAAGGATCCACCTGGCGCCCCAGATCGGCCAGATATTCAACGCAGGCAGCGATTCCTGCGATGCATTCATGATTCAGCGTGCCCCATTCCCAGCGGTTGGGAACGGCATTGGTATTGGCGCGCAACTTGTAGGGTTGCAGGCGTTGCAAGTGTTCGCGCTTACCGTAGAGAATCCCCATGTGCGGGCCGAAGAACTTGTAGCTTGAACACACCAGGAAATCGCAATCCAGGGCGCGGACATCAATCGGGCCGTGGGGCGCGTAGTGGACGGCGTCAATGTATGCCAGGGCGCCTTTCTGATGGGCCAGGCGGACAATCTCTGTTACGTCATTGATGGTGCCCACTGCATTCGAGGCATAACCGACCGCTACCACGCGGGTGCGGCTGTTGAGCTTTTGCGCGAGGTCAGCCATGTTGAGGGTGCAGTCATCCTGGTTAACGTCCACGAAGCGGATGGTCACGCCGCGCTCCTCGAGCGCCCGCCAAGGTGAGACGTTGGCGTCGTGATCAAGGTGAGTGAGCAGAATTTCATCGCCTGGACCGAGTTCGCGGCCGAGGGAACGGCTGAGGGCGAAGGTCAGCGTGGTCATGTTGGGGCCGAAGACCACCTCATCCTGGTCGCAAGCGAAAAAATCCGCCATGGCGGCGCGGGCGTCGGCAATGACGGCGTCGGTGCGGCGGCTGGTGGCGTAAGCGCCGCAGGTGTTGGCATTCGAGTTCTGCAGATAATCGCTGATGGCATCGATCACCCGCTGCGGGACCTGAGTGCCTCCAGGCCCGTCGAGAAAGACCGCCGGCTGGCCGGCCACGGTCTGCGAGAGCGAAGGAAATTGGGAGCGCAACCGGGTGAGATCGAGGGCGGCGGTTTCAGTTGCTGCAATTGGCATAGGGTCCTCGGTAGCGCCAGCGTCCCGCCGGCTGTCCCGAGGGCGTCCCGCCCTCGGTCATCTTCAACTCATCATTTTTTAAGCCCGTCGTCCTCAGCCCATCATGGTGGTGTGTTCGGGCTGGATCTTGTAGATCACGCGGGTCTCGGTCGGCTGCCGGTAGGGATATTTGTCCACGCCCAGATACTTCTTGGCCATTTTGTCGATGTGCGCGTCGGCGCCCTCTTCGGTGATTTCGACCACGCGGCCGCGGATTTCCAGATAGCGATAAGGATTGTCAGGATCGACGATGGCCAGCGCCACGCGAGGGTCGCGGCGCACATTGCGGTCTTTTTGGCGGCCCTTGGCGGAATTGAAAATGACCAGGTCGCCCTCCAGGTCGCACCACACCGGCGTCACCTGGGGGCGGCCGTCGGGCATCAGCGTGCCCAGACTGGCGAAGGCCCGCTTGCTGAACAGATCACGATACTTTTCCGGAATGGCTGAGGACATGCATACCTCCTGTGACGCGGTGAAATATTTAGTCTGGAGATTATAGACGCTCCGGGCCGGGTGGGAAGATCAAAGCGCGCGGGGCGGTAGTTTTGGCGCCGACCACAATCGTTTACAATAGCGGACTTTTGCGAGTGTTCTGAGGAGTCGGTGATGCGCTGTCCCCAATCTTGCAAGTGGCAAATAATCTGTATCGCTGTGGCGTTGCTCCTCGCCTTCAGCGGCGCGGCTCCCGCTGGTGCGCAGGCGGCACCGAAAGCGCCTCCAACAGTTGTGTTCATGACCGACTTCGGCGTGGTGGATGATTCCGTAGCCCTGTGCAAGGGCGTGATGTATTCCATTGCACCCGAGTTGCGCATTGTGGACCTGACTCACCAAGTCACGCCGTTCTCGATACTCGACGGCGCCCGTTTTCTGTACGGGGCGACTCCATTCTTTCCCGCGGGCACGGTGTTCGTGGTGGTCATCGACCCGGGGGTGGGCAGCACGCGCAAGGCGGTGGTGGTGAAGTCGAGGCGAGGGCAGTATTTTGTGCTGCCTGACAATGGGTTGATGACGCTGGTCGAGGACCGCGATGGAATTGAAGCCGTGCGCGAGATCACGAACCGCGACTGGATGATTGGCGCTGCCTTGTCCTCCACGTTTCATGGGCGCGACATTTTTTCGCCGGTGGGCGCGCACCTGGCCCACGGCGGGGACTGGACGCGCGTCGGGCCGGAAATGCCGGCAAGCAAACTGGTCCGGCTCGATCTGGTCGCGTCCCGGCTCGACGAGCATGGAATGAGCGGCGAAGTCATCGCCACCGATGGTCCTTATGGCAACCTGGTGACCAACATCAGCGGTGAAGATTTTCTCAAGCTGGGTTACGGGCACGGACAGAATGTACGCGTCACCCTGGGCAAGACGGACATGGACATTCCTTTTGTGAGGACTTTCAGCGATGTGGCTTTGAAAAAGCCCCTGCTGTATATCGATTCGCGGGGGCATCTGGCGCTGGCGGTAAATCAGGGCAGCTTTGCCGCTGCATACTCAATCAAGCCGCCGGTCACGATTTTCTTTCCGCGCGCGAAAAAATAGTAGGCTGCGGAAAATGTCGTCGAGGGCGAAGAAAGCGCAGGGCAGGCGCTAAGCGCGAACCAATCCAGACGACTTGACGGCCCGACTGAAATCGGGCCCTTCCCGAAATCTGCTTGGAATCAGACTTTTCCGACGCCTCCCAGGGCGGAGACCACGCGGGCGGGGGCGCCCGCGGCCACACTTGCTCTACGGAGGGGGCGATTGCTCGACGTCTTTCGCCATTTCAGGCAGCACCGCCCGTAACAGGGCTACGAAGTCAGCCTTCACGCGCTCGCCGGTTTCGAGCACTTCATTGTGGCTGATGACCTGGTCGAGAATCCCCGCTGCCATGTTGGTCACGCAGGAGATCGCCAGAACTTTTATCCCCATGTGGCGCGCGGCGATGACTTCGAGGACGGTGGACATCCCCACCAGATCGGCTCCGATGGTCCGCAGGTAACGGATCTCCGCCGGAGTCTCATAATTTGGCCCCAGCAAGGCGGCGTAAACGCCCTGGTGGAGCGTCTTGCCGGCTTTCTGCGATGCCTGCAGTGCGATCTCCCGATAGGGCTTCCAGTAGGCCTGCGTCATGTCCGGGAAGCGCGGGCCGAAGCGATCGTCGTTAGGGCCAGCCAGCGGATTCTGTCCCTGCAGATTAATGTGGTCGGTGAGCACGACGAGTGCGCCTTGCTGGTACTCCCGATTGATGCCGCCGGCTGCATTGGTAAGAATCACGGCGCGGATGTTCATGCAGTCAAACACCCGCATGGGGAAAGCAACTTCCCTGGCGGAGTAGCCTTCGTACAGGTGCACGCGTCCCTGCATGGCGGCCACCGGCACGCCGGCGGCGTTTCCGATCACCATCTGTCCCGCGTGACCCACGGCAGTGGAGCGCGGAAAGAATGGGATGTTGGCATAGGGAATGCGCGTGGCATCGGCAAGTTCGTCGGCGAAACCACCCAGACCGGAGCCCAGCACCAGCCCAATCCCGGGGCGCAGAGGGGTTTGCGAAAGCAGAAACTTTGCGGCTGCGGCGGCGTTGGTGAAGTCGTTGGGAGTGGTCATGGCTGCCGGTCAAGACCCCGTTGTCAGTTCCCAGATGATAGTTCTCAGTTGTTCTGCAGTGTACTCGGGGCGATTGCTGAGCTGCCATAAATTTATCGCACGGATAAAAACCGCTATCAGCAAGGCTTTCCGAGGATTTTCACAAGCAAGGGTTGTGTCAGCTTTTTCGCCGCAGCAGGTCCCCGCATCGAAAAATCAGAGCAGCTTGCGGAAAACGCGGCTGTAATTTCAACACATTGCACCAGTAGCGCGGCAGGCGGCTGTGGACGGGCTGCACTCGATTGATTTTCCAGCAGATAAAACGCCCGGTTTTTTATTGACTCTTAAAATGAAAGGAGTAAAAACAAACTCGTTCTTTGACAGCTTCTGAAGTTTTCCCGGTTGGTGCGGCGTCCGGGGCTCAAGCCAAGTCACTCTCTGCATCGCAAGATGACGGAGGGAAGGCGGGCGAGGGTCTATAGCAAAGCGCTGGTCGAGGCGAACAAGAAGATATGTCGGAGGCAGGATAGAGTCCCGAGGCGTTAAGCAGGTTTGTCCGGTTGGCGGTAAGCCCGGAGCCCAAGCAAGATCGCGCGCGGCAGCCCGCAAGGGTAGCTGCGAGAGCAGGTCGGTGAGGGTCTAAAGCGAGCTACTGGCCGAGACGAATGGGCTTAACATCACCTCGGGGCTCTTATTTTTTGCGGGTCATGGTCCCTGTACCACCTGCAGCTTTTCCGCCGGCGCCAGCCGGGCGCGAAAAATAGAGTTGGTGGAAGCCACTTCGCCGACCGCATCCACATGCACGTCGTAGGATCCCCGCGGCAGGTTCTCCGCAAACGGAATTTCAAACTCGTCGGTATCTTTGTTCAGGGTGAAATGCTGATAGCCGACCGCGGTGGCGCGGCCATATTCGTTGACCGCGAGAGCGATCACGGTGAAATCAAAATCGTCCCCGGTCTGGTTGGATACCCGGATGGCGGCTTCCATACGGTGGCCCGTGATCTTCGGTTTCCTGCTCCACTCGACGACCAGGGGCGCGACAGCAGACAGGATGAATTCTTTTTTCTTTTGCGCCGCCGGCTTGCCGCTATCGGTGACGGTCACGATGAAGCGAAAGGAGTCAACTTCGGTGGGCGTGCCGCTCAGAGTGCCGTCGGGAGAGAGTTCGACACCCGTAGGCGGGGTCCCGGCCGTCACCTCCCAGGTGAGAGGAGTGATGCCGCCTTGCGCCTCCAGCTTGAAGTGATAGGGCCGGTGCAGGAACGCTTTGGGCAAGGGAGCAGTCGATATCACGATGGGCTCGCCCGTGGCCGCACCCTGCTGGGCTGAGGATGATCCCAGCAGAGCCAGGCATAAAATTGCCGATCCCGCGATCCTCAGTCTCATATGAGCCTTAGATGGCAACGATGGAATACCAGATCAGTCCGCTACAAGTTCACGCTGCAGGTTGCGGCAGCCTCAAGGGCAACAAGACCCCAACTCCACTGGCGGTGAGCGTCACTCTAACACTTAAATCAGTCTGCACCCCTGGCTCAATGCGCGGGGACAGATCCATTCCGGCAAGTCGAGCAAGATTAGGCGTGCCCGCAACTGCAAACTACTGATTATCAAGGTGATCTAAGGGGAAGCTCGGAGGTTATGTTGATTTTCGAAGCAACTCATATTACAACCCCAGCATGCCACGTCGTCTAGGCACCCTGCTGTTTTGCATATTCCTGAGTGGTTTTCTGCGTGGTCAGAACCCGACGTCGCCTACCGCCAAGGCCGACACCACTGGCGAGGCCTTCGTCTTTGAACGCATTTCGGAGTTGGTTCGCTTTGAGAGCGACGGTACTGGAGTGCGCGACACCACGGCCGTCATTCGCGTGCAGAACCAGGCCGGAATGCAGCAATTCGGACAACTGGTCTTCGGATATTCCTCCGCCACCGAGCGCTTGGACTTGGACTATGTGCGCGTGCGCAAGCCTGACGGACAGGTTGTGGTCACGCCAGCCGCTAATGCCCAGGATTTTGCGCCCGAGATTCTGCGTGATGCTCCGATGTACAGCGACTACCGGCAACGGCATGTCTCGGTTGTCGACCTGCACCCGGGTGACGTGCTCGAGTACCACGCCGTAATACATGTCACCACTCCTCTGGCCGCCAATGAGTTCTGGTACGAGCACAGCTTTCCACGGCATGTCGCCATCGGGGAAGACCGGCTGGAAGTTGATCTCCCCAAGTCGCGGGAAGTGAAGCTGAAAAGTCCCGACCGGAAATACGAAGTCCATGAGAACGGCGACCGCCGGGTCTACGTCTGGACGTTGCGCGACGTCGTTCCTGACCGCAAGCACGAACGCGGAGGAGACGATTTCGACACCAGCGATGATCAGCCCGACATACAGATCTCGACTTTTGCCGACTGGGTGCAGGTGGCGCACTGGTACGCTAAATTGCAAGGCGACCGTGTGGTGGTGGATGATCGCATCAGGCAGAAGGCGGCCGAGCTGACCCGCGGTGCCGTGACACCCCTCGAGAAGACCCGCCGACTATATGATTACGTCGCCGGCAGTGTCCGCTACGTCAGTCTCTCCTTCGGCGTGGGGCGGCTGCAACCGCACGCGGCCTCAGAGGTCCTGCAAAACGGTTTCGGCGATTGCAAAGACAAACACACTCTGCTGCAAGCCCTGCTGCGCGCCGCCGATATTACGAGCTACCCCGTCCTGATCAACAGCGGACGCAAGCTTGATCCAGATGTTCCTTCGCCAGCGCAGTTCGATCATGAGATCACCGCAGTCCGGTTGGGAAAGGGCGAGGATCTCACCTGGCTCGACACCACCGCCGAGGTTGCTCCCTTTGGATTGATCATGTACCAACTCCGCAACAAACAATCTCTGCTGGCCTCCGACGATGCCTATGCGGGACTGCGGAAGACCACTGCTGACTCCCCTGTGAAAAACCTCGTGGCCATCAAGATCGACGGCAAATTCTCCGAGACCGGCGCTCTGGACACGACTTTCGACCTGCTCGCCCAAGGCGACAGCGACTTGCCCCTGCGAATGGCATTCCGCCGCGCCCCTCCCGCCGACTGGCAGAGAGTCCTGCAGTTCTTCTCCGCGGTATGGGGCTTCCCAGGAGGCGATGTATCAGAGGTTCACGTTGATTCTCTTGAGGACACCACCAAACCCCTGCACCTGACTTTTCATCTCCATAGAGAGAACTTCTTCATTGTCCCAACCTCGGGAGCGAATTTCGGGGTCCTTCCGCCGATGGCACTACCCGGCCTGCCCAAATTTAATCCCCGTAAGGGCCCGCAGCCATTGGATGTCGGTCCATCGGTTGAACAGACCTATCGGGCACACATTCAGTTTCCAGCCACCTACAGCGTCTCGGCGCCGGGCGCCGTGCGCATGGCTCGCGACTACGGCGAATACTCTTCGTCCTACACTCTGACCAAGAATGTTCTGGATGCAGAGCGCCACCTCGTCCTGAAGGTTAATGAGTTGCCTCCGGCACGGCGTGCCGATTACGAATCTTTTCGCAACGTCAGCAGCAGCAGTGAGCAGCAGGTTCTGAATTGCAGCATCGCGCCGGCATCGGCAGCGGCTGTGGCCTTGGCCGGAAAGGCAAGTGGCACCGCCGACGAACTCCGCAAGGCGGGGAAGGCTGCTCTGGAGCGA
The DNA here is from genome assembly GCA_963790645.1 of Terriglobia bacterium. Lineage (GTDB taxonomy): Bacteria > Acidobacteriota > Terriglobia > Terriglobales > Acidobacteriaceae > JAIQFF01. The sequence continues at coordinate 94,667 of CAWBPS010000027.1, forward strand.
AAGGACTTCGGCTCCGCCGCCGACCTGCTCAAGCGCTCCCTGGACAAAGACTCCAGCCAGAAAGACGCTTGGGAGGACCTGGGGCTGGCCTATGCCGCGCTGCACAGACACGATGAGGCCATCAATGCATTTCGCAAGCAGATCGATGCCGACGCATTCCATGCACGCGCCCATGGCGACTTGGCTGCGGAGTTGCAACAACAGGCGAAATTCGAGGAAGCCATTGCTGCTTACCGCAAGCAGACAGAGATCACTCCCGGCGACAAGTCAGCCCACAAGAGCCTGGGCTTGCTCCTCCTGCAAACCCAGCAGGAGAGCGAGGCCCTGACGGAATTGGAAACCGCGGCGTCTATCCCGCCGGATGATCCCGAAGTAAAAATCGCACTGGCTCGCCTGTATGCGAAAAATGGAAATACGAAAAAGGCTGAAGATCTGATGAAGAGTGTAACCGGCGTCGCCTCATTGACTTCTGGCCCTGATCTCTACGCTGCCTCTTTGCGCGATGACATCAACCCCAGCCAAACCGAGCGTGATGCACGGCAGACACTCGATAACATAGGAGAGGAGTTCGACGCGGGCGAGTTCGACCGCCTCGGTCCGTCGGCGTTTTCCGCTATGAACCTGGTAGCGCTGGCTTGGGCCCGCATTGGATGGGCAAGGTTTCTGCAGGGTGAAATGATGGAAGCGATGCAGTACCTGAACTCCTCCTGGATATTGAGTCAATCCGGAACCGTAGGCAACCGCTTGGCCCGCCTTCTCGAGAAGGAGGGTCAGCGCGACCAGGCACGCCGCATGTATGCCCTGGCGGTGGCTGCGGGCGGGGCAGAAGAACAGGCTTCCCGCCAGGCTGTGGTCCGGCTGTCCGCGAGCACCACGGCGGCGGAGCAGGAAATTGCGCAAGCGGCGGTCGAATTGCACAGCGCTCGCACGGTCTCTTTGCCTGCGATAGCGCCGGGTACGGTCTCCGCCAATTTCGTCCTGGTTTTCGACAGCTCCAGAAGACCCGAGCGCGCCGATTTTCTGGACGGCGACCCGACTCTGGGTGCGGCCCGCGCTCAACTACAAGAAAAGGACTACCCTTTAAAATTTCCAGACGTTTCTTCAGTCAAGCTCATCCGGCGCGCCAAGGTTTCCTGCAGCAATTCCAAATGCAGCTTGGAGTTGCTGCCGGCAGAATCGATGATTGCAGGGGAGGGCCCGCGCGCTGCCGCCGCCACGCGGTAAAGAAGTGCAACCCAGGCTGGATACGGTCAGCGAACTGACGGATGAGTCGCTGGTGCTCAACGCGGGCACGGATCCCCGTACCAGATTCTCGGCAAATTCTAACCCGCGGTCACCCCTCCACTCGACTCCTGCCGCTTGCTCACGGTAAGCTAAATGGTTTTGTGGAGGGCGTACGAAATGCAAGATGCAGTCGCCAGGCTTTGGCCGGAGATCCAATGGATCGAAGACAAGAAGCTGCGCAGCCAGGTCACCGAAACCTGGGTGAAGGCGCTGGAGCGCAGCCCGCTGAAGCCGGACGACCTGAATACGATTCCCTTCACGCTGCTGGTGCCCAATTGCCCCATCACTTTCATGGAGCACAAGCGTTGTGTGGTACACATCGCGCGCCAGAGCGCTGAGGCCATGCAGCAGTTCATGGGGCGCGCCCTGCCCATTCACATGGACACAGTGATCGCGGGCGCCATTCTCGCGGATGTGGGCAAATTGCTGGAATACGAACTGGGGGCGGACGGAAAGAGCCGGCAGAGCGAACGTGGAGAGGCCTTGCGCCATCCCTTCACCGGAGTCGCGCTGGCGTTGGAATGCGGCGTCCCGATGCCGTCTGCCACATCATCGCGGCCCACGCCGCGGAAGGCGACCTGGTGAAACGCACCACTGAAGCCTACATCGTGCATCACGCCGACTTCATGGCGTTCTTGCCGTTCAAGAACCCTAAGAACATCAAACTGAAATAGGAGACTTTGCGTTGGCTACGAAACCAGCAGTCGCCAAAGAAACAATTACCGCCGGCATGTCGCGCTGGGCTGCCGGCCTGAGCTTTCCGCAACTCTCGCAGGAAGCGGTGTACCAGGCCAAGCGCTTTCTGCTGGATTCCGTGGGCTGCGCGTTGGGCGGATACCAGCAGCACGATGTGAAGATTGCGCTCGAGGTGCTCGACGAAATTGCCGGAAATGGCCCGGCGACCGTGATTGGCACAGGCAAACGCATCGATCCAGTTTCGGCTTCGCTGGCCAATGGATTGATGATCCGCTGCATGGACTACAACGACATCTACTGGAAGCAGGACCCGTCGCACCCATCCGATATTTTTCCGGCTGCACTGGCCGGCTGTGAGCGCGCGAAAAGCGATGGCAAGGAGTTGATTGTCGGGCTCGTCCTCGGACATGAGTTCGAGATGCGCTTCTGCGAGGCGGCCTTTCCCGGTATTCGCGAGCGCGGCTGGCATCACGCCACGCTGACGGCGTTCGTCTCGCCCATCGTCGCGGGCCGCGTCCTGCACCTGGGATGGGAACAGATCCAGCATGCCATCGGCATTTCGGCCAGCCGTCATGCCACGCTGGGGGCCGTCACTGCCGGCAAACTGACCATGATGAAAAACACGGTCGATCCCATGGCGACGCAGAGCGGTGTGCTGGCCGCGCTCATGGCCGAGAAAGGGTACACCGGCCCCGAGCACGTGGTGGACGGCAAGGAAGGCTTGATCCACTGCTTCGGCCCCGCATGGAAATTGAACCTGCTGACCGATGGACTGGGAGAATCATGGCGCATTACACAGTGCGGCATGAAAGCCTTTCCCACCGAGGCTTTGACCCATACGCCGATTTCCGCGGTGCTCGATATCGTCAAATCAAATGACCTGAAGCCGGAGCAGGTGGAGAAGGTCCAAATACGCTCCCTGGCGCGGGCGGCCGATATTCTTTCTGATCCCAGCAAATATGATCCGCAATCGAAGGAGACAGCGGACCACTCGCTGCCCTATGTGATCGCGGCAGCGATCGCCGAGCGGCAGGTCACGCCGGTGCAGTTCGAGATGAAGAAGATCATGGACCCAACCATCCGGGCGCAACTGAAAAAAGTTGAAGTGGTGGCCGATCCCGAAATCGAGAAAGTCTTTCCTGCCTTGCAGCGTGTGATTGTGAATCTGACGACCACCGACGGCCGGACGTTTACCAAGCAACTGGATTATCCCAAGGGTGATCCGCGCAACCCGCTCTCCGATGGGGAAGTTGAGGAAAAGTTCGCGGCGCTGGCGGAAGGTGTACTGTCGGAGGGCGCGCAGAAAAAACTCAAGGACGCGATCTGGAATCTGGAGAGGATTGGGTCGGTGAGCAAGCTGATGGCGTTGATGAAAGCGGATGTGCGGAAGAAGGCGGCACGGAAGCGCAAAGCATGAACATCCAGGACTTGCGACGGAAGGCCGAGTTGAAGCTGGTAGGGATCCTTCGACTCCGTAGATGTTTCGCGAAGCGAAACATCTACTTCGCTCAGGATGACAGGTAGTAAGAAACCGCCGAGCGTTGCTCGGCCGGGCGGACGAGGGCGTCCGCCCCTACACGGGCAGGAGTGCTTTATGGGTCAGAGCATTGTTGAAAAAATCGCGCAGGCGCATCTGGCTGAGGGGCCGAAGCGGCCGCTGCGGACTGGGGACTTTGTTGCCATCCGCCCGCATCGCGTGATGACGCATGACAACACATCGGCGGTGATGAAAAAATTCCAGACCATCGGAGCGAAGAAGATTCAGAACCCTAAACAGCTGGTCTTTGCCCTCGACCACGACATCCAGAACAGGGAAGATTCGAACCTGCACAAGTACGAGGCCATCGAGGGCTTCGCGAAATATCACGGCGTGGATTTCTATCCCGCGGGTTCGGGCATTGGCCACCAGATCATGGTGGAGCGCGGATACGTTGTGCCGGGATCGTTCGTTGTGGCTTCGGACTCGCATTCGAATATGTACGGCGCGCTGGGCGCAATCGGCACGCCGATCGTGCGCACTGACGCGGCCGCCGCCTGGGCGACCGGGGATTTCTGGTGGCAGATTCCACGCTCCATCCAGGTGGTGCTCGAAGGCGCGTTGCCTGCGGGCGCAACCGGCAAAGACGTCATCATTACGCTGTGCGGAATTTACAACCACGATGAAGTCCTGAACTCAGCCGTCGAATTCAGCGGACCGGGCGTGGCCAGCCTTTCCATGGACGCGCGCTTTTCCATCTCCAACATGTCCACTGAGTGGGGACCGCTGGTGGGATGGTTTCCGGTGGATGAAGTCACTATCAGGTATCTGAAAGCCGTGAAGGAGCGCCTGGCGGCGATGGGCATCGAGCGCTTCAGCGACCGCGACATCGCGAACTGGTCGGAGAATCCGCCGCAGCCCGATCCCAATGCGGTCTATGCCGCACGAATCGTGCTCGACCTGTCGCAAGTGAGTCCGCACGTTTCCGGACCGGACACGGTGCAGATCATGGCGTCGCTGGCCGAGATCGAGAAACAGAGGATTTCGATCCAGAAGGCTTATCTTCTTTCCTGCGTAAATTCGCGGATTGAGGACCTGGCCGCTGCGGCCACCGTGCTGCAAGGCAAAAAAGTTGCTCCCGGAGTGAAGTTGTATCTGGGCGCAGCCAGCAAGTGGGTGCAGGAAGAAGCGGAACGGCGGGGCATCTGGCAGACCTTGCTCGACGCCGGTGCGAATCCGCTGCCGGCGGGCTGCGGGCCATGCATCGGCCTGGGCGTTGGACTGCTGGAGCCGGGCGAAGTGGGGATTTCCGCCACCAACCGCAATTTCAAGGGCCGCATGGGATCGCGCGATGCGAAATGCTATCTCGCCAGCCCGGAAGTGGTGGCAGCTTCCGCCGTGGCCGGCTACATCCGCGGACACTCCAGGATGGCGGACCGCAATCCGGCGCGCGACTACAAGGAATTTCCCGCCGGCGCCGCCGCCGAGAAAGTCGAAATCCTGCCCGGCTTTCCCGAGCGGGTGCGGGGACGGCTGGTGTTTTTGCCGCAAGACAACGTCAATACCGACGCGATTTACGGGAAGGACTACACTTACCGCGACGATGTCACGCCGGAAACCATGGCCAAAGTGGTGATGGAAAATTACGATCCACAATTCGCCGCGCGCACCCGGGCCGGCGACGTGGTGGTGAGCGGCTTCAATTTTGGAACGGGTTCGAGCCGCGAGCAGGCGGTCACCTGCCTGAAGGCGAAAGGGATTCCGCTGGTGATTGCGGCCAGTTTCTCGCAGACCTATTTGCGCAACGCTTATAACAACGGATTCCTGTGCGTGGAGGTTCCGGAACTGGTGAAGCGGCTGCGGGAGCAGTTTGCCAAGGAAATCAGCGCCAAAGAAAAGACAATCATTCCCGGGGACGAGATTGATATTGATTTCACCTCGGGCCTGATTGGCTGGCGCGGAGAGAAATTCGCGTTTCCGGCGCTGGGCAGCGTGCCGCAATCGCTGGTGATCGCGCAGGGCGTGGAGAACCTGGTGGCCAAGCGGTTGGGATTAGGTTGAGTCTGTGTGTGGCCGCGGGCGACTCGCCCGCGACTTTCGAAGAGCAGCAGCCCCGGCGCAGCATCATCTTTCGGTTTGTACGGCTTTCGCGGGCGAGTCGCCCGCGACCACACGACGATTTTCTCAGGAGAGAGTTTGCTGATGGCGAAACACACGGTAGTCACGATGCCGGGCGATGGAATCGGAAACCAGGTTCTGCCCGAGGCGTTGCGGGTTCTAAAGGCGGTCGGCTTCGACGCCGAATACATTCACGCCGACATCGGATGGGACATCTGGTGCAACGAAGGCAACGCGCTTCCCGATCGGACGATTGAGTTGCTCAAGAAGCACAAGCTCGGATTGTTCGGAGCTATCACGTCGAAGCCCAACAAGGAGGCGCAGGCCGAACTGAAGCCGGAGCTGCGCGGCAAGGGCCTGGTTTACTACAGCCCGATCGTCACCATGCGGCAGAAGTTCAATCTGGATATCTGCATGCGGCCCTGCATCGGGTTCATCGGCAACCCGCTGAACTACATTCGCAAGCGCACCGATGGCGGGTTCGACGAGCCCAAGGTTGACACCACCGTGTTTCGCCAGGGAACCGAGGGCATGTATGTGGGCGTGGAGTGGACGAACCCTCCCGAGAACGTGCGGGCCGCCCTGAATACGCATTCCCGCTTCAAGGCATTCAACAGCGTGCCCGGACCTGATCTTGCGGTGAGTGTGCGCATCATCACGCGGGCAGCGGCGCGGCGCATTGTCACCGCCGCGTTTGAGTATGCCAAGAAGCGCGGCTTCAAGGGCGTGACCATTTGCGAGAAGCCGAACGTGGTGCGCGAAACTTCAGGGATGATGGAAGAGACGGCCAAGGAAGTGGCCAAGGGCTATCCCGGAATCGCGCTGTGGTCCACCAATATTGATGCGCAGTTGATGTGGCTGAACAAGAATCCGGAAGAGTACAACGTGATCGTCGCCTCGAACCTGTTTGGCGATATCTTGTCCGACGCGTTCGCCGGACTTGTGGGTGGGCTGGGCTTTGCCGCTTCCGGCAATATCGGCGACGAGGTTGCGGTATTTGAGCCGACTCACGGGTCAGCCCCCAAGTATGCCGAGTTGAACCCTCCGATTGTGAATCCGATCGCCATGATTCTCTCTGCGGCCATGATGCTTGATCACATTGGGGAGGGCGCGAAAGCGGACCGCGTCCGCAAGGCCATTGCCGAGGTCGTGCAGGAAGGCAAAGTGCGGACCTACGACATGATGCGAATTCCTGGCGGCGCGAAATCGATTGGGCAGGGCGCGGCCAGCACGGTGCAGATGGGCGACGCGATTCTGGCGAGGCTGAAATAAGGATGGCGAGGGCAGGATGCCCTCGCGACAGCCGGCGGGATGCCGGCGCTACATGGCGGAGCTGGCGCTCCGCTGGACAGCCGGGGGCGGCTGTCCCCACGCGGACTGCGGTCAAGAATGACGGATTCGGCTGACAAATCGGCGGGGACCGGGGAAGCCGGGCATTGTGGCAAGGGCGTGCGCTCCGATGTGCACGTGGCCATTGAGGCGCGGGACAGCGGCGGCCTCGAGATCACGATGCAGTCCCGGGTCGCGCCCTACTACGGCGAGGCCATTCTGGCGCAGGCCCGCCAGGTATTCGACGTGCTTGGCATCAAGCATGCGCGGGTCGAAATCCGCGACGAGGGCGCGCTGCCGTTCGTAATTTCGGCGCGGATTGAGACTGCGGCGCGCCGGGCCGGGCTGGGCCTGGGCCGCAAGGCTTCGCCGGAAAAGATTACGCTGCCCGATCCTTCGCCGCGCGATCGTTTGCGCCGCTCGCGTTTATATCTTCCCGGTTCCGAGCCCAAGTACTTCATCAACGCGGCGCTGCACGGTCCCGACGCCATCATTCTCGACCTGGAGGATTCCGTCCATCACGCGGAAAAGGATGCCGCGCGAATTCTTGTCCGCAACACGCTGCGGGCGGTGGATTTTGGCAAATGCGAGCGCATGGTGCGCATCAACCAGTTGCCCATGGGACTGGAAGACCTGGCTGAGATTGTCCCTGAATCGCCCGACCTGGTACTGCTGCCCAAGGCGGAACTTCCCGAGCAGATCGCGGAAACTGACCGCATGATCGGGGAACTCAAGGGGCGCTACGGCATCACGCGTCCCATCTGGCTGATGCCGATTCTGGAATCGGCCCTGGGGATTGAAAACGCGTCGGCCATCGCACAGGCCAGCAAGAACGTGGTGGCGCTCACCATCGGGCTCGAGGATTACACCGCCGACCTGGGCGTGGCCAAGACACCGGAAGGCCGCGAGTCGCTTTATGCCCGCTCGCGTCTGGTGAATGCGGCGAAGGCGCTGGGAGTCCAGGCCATCGACTCCGTATTTGGCGACGTGGGCGACATGGACGGATTGCGGCGCTGGGCGGAGAATTCTCGCGCGCTCGGGTTCGAAGGCATGGGCTGCATTCATCCCGGACAGATTCCAGTGATTCATGAGGCCTTCGCGCCTTCGCCGGCCGAAGTGGAAAAGGCGTCTAAGATTGTCGCGGCCTTCGACGAGGCACAGCAGCGCGGACTGGGCGTGGTCAGTCTGGGATCGAAGATGATTGATCCGCCGGTCGTACAGCGGGCGCAGAAACTGGTGGAACTGGCCAAGCGCATTGGGAAAGATTAAAGATTGAAGAGACCGTGTGGGGGCGGGTCTCTGACCCGCCCGGGTCGAGCGAAGCTCGACGAGAATGATGGAGGCCGGGCGTCCCCGCCCGGCGGGACGGGCGGGACGCCCGTCCTCCATTAACGAATCAAGGGAGCGGAATGACGGATCGAGCCGAGCTGGTGCAGAACGCCGCGGGACGCATGGTGCCGGCCATGGTGAATGGCAAACCCCAGATTCCTTACCTGGGCGTGGCCAAGTATCAGCCGCGCGGCCGCAAGGCGGCTCCTCCGGTGCGTTCGAGCAAGGATTATCCCGACAACGGCGACAAGCGTGTTCCTGATCTTGAGGCTGCGTTGCGTAAATGCGGGCTGCGTGATGGCATGGTGATCTCGAACCATCATCATCTGCGCGATGGCGACCAGGTCGCGCTCAGGATGCTGGAGGCGGCGGCAAAAATTGGCGTCAAAGAGCTGCTCTGGTTTCCCAGCGCATCGTTTCCTTCGCAGAAATCCGCTATCGAGTTGATGCAGTCAGGCGTGATCCATCACATCGAAGGCTCGATGAACGGGCCTCTGGGCGACTACTGCACCCAGGGCAAGATGCGCGGGCTGGGCGTTCTGCGCTCCCACGGCGGGCGCTGGCAGGCCCTTCAGGATGGCGAGGTACACATTGATATCGCGGTGATCGCCGCGCCTACGGCAGATTCTTTCGGCAACGCCGATGGGTCGCATGGCAAGTCGGCCTGCGGATCGCTGGGCTTCGCGCTGGCCGATTCGATCTACGCCGACAATGTGATCGTGGTCACCGACAATCTGGTTCCCTTCCCCTGCATCCCCTGGCAGATTCAAGGCAACAATGTCGATTATGTTGTGGAGGTCGATTCCATCGGTGATCCGGCCCGGATTGTTTCGGGTACAACCCAGATCACGCGCTCGCCCGACCGGCTGAGGGTGGCGGAGTACGTGGCCCGCTTCCTGCGCGACGCGGGAATCATGCGCAACGGATTTTCTTTTCAGGCTGGTGCCGGCGGCATTGCGCTGGCGTTCGTGGACCACTTGCGTCGCATGATGAAAGAAGATGGTGTGAAGGCGCGTTTCGTGCGCGGCGGATCCACGCGCTACCTGGTGGAAATGCTGCAGGAAGGGTTGACCGACTACATTCTCGACGGCCAGACTTTCGATCTCGATGCGGTGAAATCGATCGCCGGCGATCCCCGGCACCTGCCGACTTCTCCATTTACCTCATACAACTATCACGGCAAGGGATCGTTCGCTTCGATGGTGGACGCAGTGGTGCTGGGCGCGACCGAAGTGGATGTGAACTTCAACGGCAACGTGGTGACACACTCCGATGGCAGGCTGCTGCACGGCATCGGCGGCTGGCAGAACTGCCTCGAGGCGGGATGCACCATCCTCGCCGTGCCATCTTTCCGCGATCGTATTCCGGTAATCGTCGATCAGGTGACCACGCTGACCGGGCCGGGCGAGTTGATTGACGTTGTCGTGACCGAGCGTGGCATCGCGATCAATCCGCGGCGCCAGGATTTACTCGATGCAGTGAAAGGTACGAGCTTGCCCATGCGGCCGATAGAGGAGATCAAGTCGGAAGTGGAACGCATCTGCGGCGGCAAGCCGGTGCGGCCGAAGCTCGGTGAGCGTCCGGTGGCCATCGTCAAGTGGGTGGATGGGACCGTGCTCGATACAGTGTGGCAGGTGGGTTAGAAGACTTCCCGAATTCCACTCCTACTCATTCTTCATTGCGTCGATCAACTGAAAGAGCTGGGTGCGGTCCACGACTTCGACGAAGGGCTTGCCCTGGGTCTTGTTGCTGACCACATAAATCGTCGGCGTGTGATTGATGCCGACGCGCTGGCCGGTGTTCTTGTCCTGGTTGATGGCTGCGGCGAGCTTGCCTTGCGGATCGACCACGAAGGGGAGTTCCACTTTGTGGTCGGAGGCAAATTTCTCCGCAAACCCGCGCAGGGTCGGCGGCGTGATTTCCGGCTGATGCTGGAAAATGTAATCGCGGAACGCGACGCCCAGCTCTTTCGATTGGCTATCGAAATAGCGGGCAATCACGGCGGCATCGTAGGACCAGTTGTGCATGGGCAGCGGGAAGTCGTGGCGGACGACGGGGATCTTGTAAGTGCGGGCAGCCTCTTCCACCAGGGGAGCGGCGCGGCGACAGTCGGGGCACTGCAGGTCCTCAAATACTACCAGGGCGACCTGGGCTCCTTTTGGCGGCCGGAGGGCTGGATCGACGTTCTGGGCCGAAGCCAGCGAAGCTACCAGCAGAAAGGCCAGAGCAAATACGGTGTAGTGGGTAGGCATATTTATTTGGATGCAGGGTTTGGGCGCTCGTGTCTTAGCCATTCTACGGTAACCGTGGCTCGCCCCAAAAGCTCAAACCACTAAGGACACTAAGGTGCACGAAGGACCCCCCTCTTAGAGCAGGCGCAACTGGCGGCGCTCCAGGGCGAGCAGTTTTTCCTTGATGGGCAGGCCGCCGCCGTAGCCGGTGAGCTTGCCATTGCTGCCGATGACGCGATGGCAGGGAATCACAATTGGAATTGGGTTCGAGCCGTTGGCCAGGCCAACCGCGCGCGAGGCGTTAGGATTGCCGACCCGTCGGGCCAGTTCGCCGTAAGAGATAGTCTCCCCGTAGGGAATTTCGCACAAACGCTTCCAGACCGCGAGTTGGAACGGTGTGCCCTGAGGCACAAGCGGCAGGTCGAAGGCTTCCAGTTCGCCGGCGAAGTAGGCCAGGAGCTGACGAACAGCTTCGCCCAGGTACTCCGCACTCTCACGCCAGTGCGGATCGGATCGAACTGGACTTCTACCGTTTACAAAATCTATTCGCCGCAGGCCGGCCTCGTCAGCCACGAGCATTAACGGCCCGACTGGACTTGCCATCCGTGTATAGCAGCTGACGCCCGCGGTTGTGGTTTCCATCGTCATTCTTGAATCAAATATTTAACCACAGAGGACGCAGAGGCGGGGCCTTCTGGTTGAAATTTATATGACTGCCGCCTGCTCGCGCCGCTTGGACTGGATTTCAATGAAAATGTGCACCAGCGAAACTGCCGCCGGAGTGACTCCAGGAATACGCGAAGCATGGCCCAGAGTGCGGGGGCGGACCTTGATCAGCGTTTCCTGTATCTCGCGCGAGAGGCCACTGACCGAACCATAGTCGAACCATTGCGGAATGGTGTGCTGCTCGGCCTTCTTGAGGCGCTCGATGGCGCGCTGTTGCTGCAGTAGATAGCCGGCGTACTTGATCTCAGTCTCGACGGACTTGAGTTCGTTGCGAGTCGCGGAAGTAAGACGGGCCGCGGATTGGCGCGGATTTTCTTCCGGGGCGAAAAATTCTGGCGCTAGTTCGCGCAGCACGGGAAGCAGGCGCTCAATTGTGATTTCGGGGCGCTTGAGTAATTGCGCCAGGCTTTGGCCGATGGCGGAACGGTAGTCTGACTGGCTGTGGGTAACCGTGCCCATGATGACAATCTGCTCGAGCATCGGAGTGGTCAGCCGGGTGCGCTCCAGCAGCAGCTTCATGGATTCGTGGCGTTGCTGCTTGGCCTGGAAATCGGACCAGGCGGCATCGGAAATCAGGCCCACGCGGCGGCCGTGTGGAGTCAGGCGGCGGTCGGCGTTGTCGATCCGCAGGTGCAGGCGGAATTCGGCGCGCGAGGTAAACATGCGGTAGGGCTCATTGGTGCCCTTGCTGATCAGGTCATCGATCAGGATTGCGGTGTAGGCCTCGGTGCGATCGAGGATCAGCGGTGGCTCATTCCTGACCTGCAGTGCCGCATTGATGCCGGCCATCAGGCCCTGGCAGGCGGCTTCTTCGTAGCCGCTGGTGCCGTTGATCTGGCCGCCGAGAAAGAGGCCGGCAATTTTCTTGGTCTCGAGCGTGCGCTCCAGTTCCGTGGGGTCGATGGCGTCGTATTCGATGGCGTAGCCAGGACGCAGCATGTCCGCGTTTTCGAGGCCGGGAATCGACTTCAGAATCTCCATCTGTACTTCTACCGGCAGCGAGGTGCTCATGCCGTTGACGTATATTTCGTGCGTGTTCAAGCCCTCGGGTTCGAGAAAGAGCTGGTGCGTAATCTTGTCGGGAAACTTGACGATCTTGTCTTCAATCGACGGGCAGTAGCGCGGCCCCACGGAGTGTATTTGTCCGCTGTACATCGGGGAGCGGTGGACATTTTCGCGGATGATGCGATGCGTCTCCGGAGTGGTCCAGGCAATGTAGCAGGGCACTTGTGAGTCGTGATGCGCGACCCGCCTGGTACGAAAGCTGAAAGGGGTGGGATCGTCGTCACCGGGCTGCACTTGAAACTTCGACCAGTCGATGGTGCGGCCGTCGAGGCGCGGCGGCGTTCCGGTCTTGAGCCGGCAACCGCGCAGGCCAAGCTGCTTGAGCGCCTCGCCCAAAAGAACGGCGGCCGGTTCGCCCGAGCGTCCCGCGGGATACTGCTGCTCGCCACAGTGGATCAGGCCATTGAGAAACGTGCCGGTCGTGATAATGACAGCAGCAGTGCCGACGCTGCGTCCGTCGCGAAGGCGGACGCCGATGACTCGCTTGCGCTCGTCGTCGTTGGTCCTTGGCCGTTGGTCGTTGGGCGCTGTTGCGCTCCCGGCTTGGGATTCGGAAGCCCAGTTTTCAGTTGGTAGTTCCCGGTTCTCAGCAGTTTGGGTTGGGGAATTCGCTGACGACTGACGACCGACGACTGACGACTGCTCTACGATCAGCTCCGCAACTTCCGCTTGCTTGATTTTGAGGTTGGGCTGCGATTCCAGCACCTCGCGCATCTTCAGGCGGTAGGCTTGTTTGTCGCACTGGGCGCGCGGCGACCACACCGCCGGGCCGCGGGAGGTATTGAGCAGGCGGAACTGGATGCCGACCGCGTCCGTGATTTCGCCCATGATGCCGCCCAGGGCGTCCACTTCGCGGACCAGGTGTCCCTTGGCAATGCCGCCGACAGCAGGATTGCAGGACATCTGGGCGATGAGGTCGACGTTGAGGGTATAGAGCGCCGTCTTCAGACCCATGCGGGCCGCGGCCATGGCGGCTTCGCAACCGGCGTGTCCGGCGCCGACGACGACCACATCGAATTGTTCGGTGAAGGAGGGCACGGCAGCCTTCATTCTAGCAAGGACTGCTGAACTGACGGGCGTCCCGCCCGGCCCGCCGGGCGGGGACGCCCGGCCTCCATGTGCGACTAGAATTGGGGACCACCGATATCGGTGAACGTGGCTTCCTGCCACTGCGGCGATGGGAAATACCAGTGGCTGGCGCCGGCCTCGTGATTATTGCCGCCAGAACCGTAGGGGATGGTCGGGGAGCGCCAGTAATCCATCCCCATCTGCAGCAAGGCTCCGGGAGAAATCAACACCCGGGCCCGGACGGTACAACCGTCGCGTTTGCCGGCCGGCAGTGCGGCGCGCGCCGACGGGCTCCAGAAATGCCACACCCGATCGCTGCGCTGGCCTACGGCCAGTACCGCGGAATGGGTCCGCGGATTGTAAGCCAGCGGAATGGGACCGTGGGCGTCGCTGGCAAACCACGGGTGGCGCTGGTAGAGACCTCCTTGCACCTGGCCTGAGTCGTCGTTGAGGACAACCTCCCGGCCGTCGATCTGGCAAGTCAGCCTGGTCCACGCAACCTCGACCTGGGCCAACTCGTGGCCGGGAACTCGCGTGTCCGCAATCGCGATGCCCCAGAGCCGGGCTGAATTGAAGATCGCCTGGGGCGCGCACCGGATTTACGTATCCGGCTTTGTAACTGACTTCATCCGGAATTCGAGGATCGTTTGTAACCACGAACTCTGATGGGCTGGCGCAGCGCCCCTGTGGCGTGACCACCACGATGTTCGAACTGAAGACTTGGTGGGGAACAATCGCGACCAGCTTCTGCGGAGAGACGGGCTGGAAGACTGCCGCGGTTGCACCGAACAACACCACGGAAATCGCCGTCAGATTTTTGCCGCTGACTTCCACCCGCGTGCCTTCGGGACCGCTGGTCGGAGAAAACCTGAGGATCTCGGGTGGACCAGCCTGGGCCGCGGCCGAGAGTGTTGCAAACAACATGAAGCCCCGGCCGCCAGACTTCACGATGGCGATCCGGGGGATGCGCTTTGGTGGAAACAAATTCTCTCCAGCACGTCGGGTTCACATTACGCGAGAGTCACGCGGCGTGATGTGATGTCCGTCACAATTGTCTGGTAGTGCATCCTTCGACTATTAGCGGCGGGCGAGACGCCCGCCGGACAGCCGCCGGGACGCCGGCGCTACAAGTTGCGGGCTGTGTGGAGGCGCCCTTATAGTGGCTGTTCAGGCTTGAACAGGACGTCTTAAATTATGGCGAAAGCAATGCCCCTCGGAGCGCGTGGCGAAGTCGAGCAAACGGTCGAATTGAAGCATACTCTGGCGGCCCATAACCCCAATCTGCCTCCCGTGTATTCCACGCCGGACATGATCCGGCTGATGGAGATTGCGTGCTTCCAGGCCCTGCAGCCATTTTGCGAGGACGACGAAATCACGGTCGGGACCGCAATCCAGGTCGAGCACCGTGCCCCCAGCGGAATCGGGGCAAAGATTCGGGCGGAAGGAGTTCTGGAATCCTTTGACGGAAGGTTTTATACGCTAAGGGTGACCGCCCGGGATGATGCCCAGGAGATAGGACGAGGCACGGTTGGCCGGGCCGTGGTGAGCGTGGGAAAGTTTCTGGAAAAGATGAACTTGGAAAAGATGAAAAAGACCAGTGGCTAGTTTTTGGTTGTCGGTTCTCAGTTATGGCTGAAGTGCGGGGAAAGACGGAAGCGTTCCGGGCCATGCATCGCGGCCCGCAGGTCCTCCTGCTGCCAAATGCCTGGGATGTGGCCAGCGCGCGGGTGATTCAGCAGGCGGGCTTCGGGGCCATCGCCACCACCAGCGCCGGCGTCGCCTTCAGCCTGGGATATCCCGACGGGCAGCGCATCTCGCGAAGGGAGATGCTGAAAGCAGTTCGCCGCATCGCAACCTCGGTCCAGGTTCCGGTTACCGCCGACGTCGAGGCGGGATACGGCGATCGTCCCGAAGATGCTGCGCGCACCGCGCAGGAAGTCCTGGCTGCCGGCGCGGTTGGAATGAATCTGGAGGACGCCACCGGCGATCCGCAGAGTCCGCTCCTGGACCTCGCCCTGCAAGTTGAAAGAGTGAACGCGGTGCGGGAATTGCCGATCGTTTTGAACGCCCGCACTGACGTTTACCTGCTTGAGATCGGGGCCCCGGAAAAGCGTTATGATGAGGCCCTTCGACGGCTGGCGGCGTTTCGCGATGCCGGAGCGGACTGCGTGTTCGTTCCCGGCGTGCGTGATCCGGAAACCATCGCACGCCTGGTGAAAGACTTGCAGTGTCCGGTCAACATCCTGGGCGGCCCGGGAACTCCTTCCGTACCTGAGTTGCAGAAGCTGGGCGTGGCCCGGGTCAGCCTGGGTTCGGGCCCGATGCGGGCAGCGCTGGGTCTGCTGCGGCGCCTGGCGGAAGAGCTTAAGAGTGCGGGAACCTACGCCACGCTGGAAGGCGCCGTCCCCTACGCCGACCTAAACCGCATGATGGAATGAATCAGGATTTGGAACCATGGAAAAGGTGGTTCAAGGCGTTCTCGACTACATCCGCCGCCAGGATCTTCTCCACGCGGGTGACCGGGTAGGCGTCGCGGTTTCAGGCGGGGCGGATTCCGTTGGCCTGCTGCGCATCATGCTGGAGTTGCGGCCGGAGCTGGGCATCGTGCTCTCGGTGGTCCACTTCAATCACAAACTGCGCGGAGTCGAAGCCGAAGCTGACGAGCACTTCGTCGTCCAACTTGCCCACCGGCACGAACTGGAGCTGCACGTCAGTGGTGGCGACGTCGCGGCCCATGCTCGAAATCGGCACCTCAGCACCGAGGCCGCTGCTCGCCAGCTTCGCTACCGGTATTTCCGGCACCTGTTCGAGGAGCAGAAGCTGAACCGCATCGCTACTGGGCACACTCTGGACGATCAGGCCGAGACGGTTCTGCTTAGAATTGTTCGCGGAGCCGGGACCCGCGGGCTGGCTGGAATTTACCCCCAGTTGCAAGTTCAAGGTTCTCAGTTCTCAGTGGTGCGGCCTTTACTGCAGACCCGACGTAGGCTGCTGGAAACCTATCTTGCGGAAATCGGTCAGGACTGGCGCGAGGATTCGAGCAATCGTGATCTGCGTCACGCGCGCAACCGGGTGCGCCACGGGATTGTGCCCCGGCTGGAGCGAACTCTGAATCCGTCGGTACGTGAAACGCTGGCGGAGACTGCCGACATTGCGCGCTCCGAGGAAGAGTACTGGCAGAAAGAAGTTGACCGCGTGCTGCCCGAAGTCTGGCAGGCGGAGCAGCGGACCCTCGAACCGACAGCACTGTCGGCTTTGCCTTTGGCGTTGCGGCGGCGGGTGGTGCGGGCGGCAGCAGAGTCGCTGGGCCTGCGACTCGAGTTCCGTCACGTGGAAGAGGTTCTGGAGCTCGCCGGCGGGTCCGGGTCCGCCACCTTGCCGCAGGGGTGGGTTATTTCGCTGGACACAGGCGGATTGCATTTCGATTCCCCCAGCCCGACGGCCGCGAATTCGGACTTCGAATACCGCTTGTCAGTGCCGGGTGCCGTCGAGGTTCCGGAAGCCGGGACATGGTTTGAGGCAGCGCTGGTGTCGGGGAGTGCAACATCGGGTTATAATCCCGACCACACGCTTGATCCGGCATTGCTGCAAAAGGAGTTAACAGTGCGCAACTGGCGCGCGGGTGACCGCTACTGGCCGGCCCATAGCAAGGCTCCGAAGAAGATCAAGGAACTGCTGCAGGAGAGGAAGTTGACCGGCCTGGAGCGCAAGCTTTGGCCGGTTGGGGTGAGCGGACAGGAGATCGTGTGGGTGCGTGGCTTTCCCACGCCGGCCCGGTTCCATCCGCCGCAAGGCACCCTGCGGGCCCTGGTAATTCGCGAGTTGGCCAGTCTGGGAGGACGCAAGCATGAATGAGTTTGCAAAGCCGGGCCTGCCGCGCACCGTGATCCCCGCCGAACAGATACAGAAGCGGGTACGGGAGATGGGGCGGCAGATTTCCGACGACTATCGCGGCCAGTCCATCCACCTGCTTGCCCTGCTGGAGAATGGCTTCATCTTTATGGCCGACCTGGTGCGGGCGCTGGAAGTTCCGGTGATCTGCCAGTTCATCAAGCCCAAGTATCACCTGCACGAGGAAGATGGCTCGGGTGGGGTGCTGGAGATTTTCTTCAGCCACGAACCCGACATTCGCGGCCAGAATTTGCTGGTGGTTGAGGGTCTGGTGCACTCCGGGATCACCACCGATTTTCTGATGAGCGACCTGAAAGCGCGGGGCGCGGCGTCGGTCAAACTGGCCACGCTGCTGGATCGCCAGTCTGCCCGCCGGGTGCAGTTACAGCCCGATTATTTCGGTTTTCTGGTGGATGAGGCCTTCCTGGTGGGTTACGGTTTAGGCTCCCCCGAGCAGATCTACCGGAACCTGCCCTATATTGGCGCTGCAAGCTGAAGTGAGCCCATGACTTAAGTTATGGGCAGAAGGCCGACCTTTTTTCCGCTGAAACGGTTAGAATATGGTTCTGGCAACTTGTCCAATCCAAAACCTGTGGCTGGGCATCTAATCAATGTGCCGCCATGGTTCGCGTTGGCGTGCGTTTTTATCAGGAGTCTTCGGTGAATTCTACAGTTAAAACAGTGGTTTTCTGGTTGGTGATCGTGCTCTCGGCCTTCCTGCTCTGGCAGGTGATGAAGGCCGGCAACGCGGGGCAGAAGGACAAGCCGGTCAGCTTCTCGCAATTCCTGACGGATGTGGACCAGGGCAATGTGAAAGAGGTCACCATCAACGGTCAGGAAGTCCGCGGCACCTACCGCAACGATAATTCCGCGTTTCATACCACCGCCCCGTCCAACTATCCCGACATGATTAAGACGCTGCGTGACAAGGGCGTCAGCATGAATATCCGCGACATCACCAGCGGCAGTTGGCCGCTTCAGTTGCTGGGAACCTGGGCCCCGCTGATTCTGCTGGCCGCCCTCTGGTTCTTCATGATTCGGCAGATGCAGACCGGCGGCAACAAGGCGTTGTCTTTCGGCAAGAGCCGCGCCCGTCTGCTCTCCATGCAGCAGAAAAAGGTCACGTTCAAGGATGTTGCCGGGGTTGACGAAGCCAAGGAAGAACTGAAAGAGATCATCGAATTCCTGCGCGAGGCGCAAAAGTTTCAGAAGCTGGGCGGACGCATCCCCAAGGGCGTGCTGCTGGTCGGACCTCCGGGAACGGGCAAGACCCTGCTGGCCCGGGCGGTCGCCGGTGAAGCCAACGTTCCGTTTTTCTCCATCTCCGGTTCGGACTTCGTGGAAATGTTCGTAGGCGTGGGCGCCAGCCGGGTGCGCGACCTGTTCGAGCAGGGCAAGAAGAACGCTCCCTGCATCATCTTCATTGACGAGATCGACGCGGTCGGACGCCATCGCGGCGCCGGACTGGGCGGCGGTCACGACGAGCGCGAGCAGACCCTGAACCAGTTGCTGGTGGAAATGGACGGCTTCGAGTCCAACGAAGGCGTCATCCTGATGGCTGCCACGAACCGGCCCGACGTGCTCGATCCAGCTCTGCTGCGGCCGGGGCGATTTGACCGGCGCGTAGTGGTCAGCCGTCCCGATGTGCGCGGGCGCGAGGAGATTCTGCGCGTGCACACCCGCAAGATTCCCCTGGCGGACGATGTTGACCTTTTCGTGTTGGGCCGCGGCACTCCGGGCTTCTCGGGCGCTGACCTGGCCAACATGGTGAACGAAGCGGCCCTGGCGGCAGCGCGTCAGAACCGCAAAGCCGTGCTGATGTACGACTTCGAACTGGCCAAGGACAAAGTCCTCATGGGCGTGGAACGCAAGTCCATGCTGCTCTCGGATGAGGAGAAGAAGAACACCGCCTATCACGAAGCCGGCCATGCGCTGGTGGCGGCGTTGCTGCCTCATTCCGATCCGCTGCACAAAGTGACCATCATTCCTCGCGGAATGGCGCTCGGCGTCACCATGCAATTGCCGATCGACGACCGGCACAACTATTACAAGAACTATCTCGAAACCTCGATTGCCATCCTGATGGGCGGGCGTCTGGCGGAAGAGATGTTCCTGGACTCGATGAGCACCGGCGCCGGCAACGACATTGAACGCGCCACCGAACTGGCGCGCAAGATGGTATGCGAGTGGGGCATGAGCGATCTGGGCCCACTCACCTTCGGCAAGAAGGAAGAACAGATCTTCCTGGGCCGAGAGATTGCCCAGCATCGCGATTACAGCGAGGCCACGGCGGTCAAGATCGACGCGGAAGTGCAGAAGCTGGTCAAGCGCGGCTATGACTCGGCAAAAGATTTACTGCATTCGAACCGCGAGGTGCTGGTCAGGATCGCGCTGGCGCTGATCGAACGCGAAGTGCTGGACGCAGCACAGATCAAGATGATCATCGACGGCCAGGAACTGCCCAAGATCGTTCCTCCGGTGAAACCCGACGATGGCGTGCAGCAGGTAATCAAGCCCGACCTTCAACCGGGACGAGCCAAAGGCGGCGAACGGCCGGCGCCAGCGTAACCAGTCGTCAGTATTCAGAAAATGTTGGGGCGGCTAAACGCCGCCCTTTATTTTTTGTGTGAATGGGGAGTGGCAGGTGCTGCCCAGGTTCTTCGCGCCATTCAAAAGTAAGAGTTTGCCCTCGCCCAGGTTTCATCCCACGCAGGTCGCGTTTTTCGCTATCGTGTTAGACTCAATAACAGTCAATTCACAGCGTTAATCTCAGCAGAAGGGACGTTCGTGCGCGCAGAAACCCGTCATCGTCTTAAGGAAGATAGATTCAGCCGGGCCACCATGAATGCGGCCGAGGCCACTGTTCATTGGTCGGAGGAGCACAAGTCAAAGCTCATCATCGGAGGCCTGATTCTGGCCGTAGTGCTGGCAGTGGGTTTTGGCGGTTGGTATTACCTGAACCAGCAGGACCAGAAGGCCAGCATCCAGTTGAACCAGGCCGTGCGCACGCTGGACACTCAGTTACGCCCGGCTGGGGCTCCCGCCGAGCCTGATTTCCCTAGTTTCGCTTCCGCCAGGGAACGCACCACCGAAGCGCACAAGCAGTTTCAGGCGATCGTGGACCAGTATCCGCACACCCGCACGGCGGAATTTGCCCGCTATTTCCTCGGCCTCACTTCTTCCCAGTTGAGTGACAATGCCGCAGCGGAGCGAGAGTTGAAGAGTGTGGCCTCAACCCACAATGAGGACCTGGCGGCGCTGGCCAAGCTGGCCCTGGCGTCCGTCTATCGCGACACCAACCGCACCAAGGATGCGATAGACATCTACAACCAGTTGATGGCGAAGCCGACGCGCAGCGTGGGCAAGACGACCGCGCAGATGGAACTGGCGGAAACCTACGAGTCCACCCAGCAGCCGGGCGAAGCCAAGCGCATCTACGAGCAGATCCAGAAGGAAAATCCCGCCACCGAAGTGGCCCAATTCGCCACCCAGAAACTGCAGGAGCTGAAGTAGCGGGCGTCAGACCTCGGACGTCAGACCTCCGCTGAACCTGGGCGAATTTCCTTCCAGGTCAATTCCAACTTTGTCATCTTGAGCGGAGGGAACGAACTCGCTTGCGAGTTCGTTCCCGGAGTCGAAAGACCTGCTGTTGGCTGGCGTTGTCGTGGTCACCGGCAGAAAGCAGGTCCCTCGACTCCGCAGATCGCTCGCCAGCGAGCGATCCTGCTCCGCTCGGGATGACAGGGCGATGAATGAGTCAGTGTGAACCTGCCAGGCGGCCGGGCCTTCAGACTCGGCGCAGAGCCAAACTACTCTTTTGTCCTGGTGAATAGTTTTTTCCACTCCTGGGGCGGAGTTGGGTTGGTGAGGGAGGGCCTCAGGTTCACCGCCACGTGCTCTCTGCGTCCCATTCCTATTAAAGAAGTCGCAAGGCCGGGGGCGGAGCGCGAGAACTGAATCGCGTTGTCGGCGTCGGTTTTCATTCCCAGAACACTGCCCACGAAGTCGGGCAAATCCCGCGTGAGCCGGGCCTGATACAGCGTGGCGCTGCCCATCACCGCGATCCCCAGGCGGGACGCCGCCGAAAGCAGCGACATCTTTTCTTTCCCGGTGCGCTGGTTGATCAGACCATAGGCTTCGGGCATCGCCAGATTGAAGGGAAGCTGTATGAAACGGAAGCGGTGGTGCTCGCCTGCCACCTCATCGGCGATTTTCGCCAGGTCAAAAAGGTCGATGTAGTCGCGCGAACTGTCCGCCACCCGGAAAGCGCTCCAGGTGGCAACTCCGTAGTACTCGAGTTTGCCTGCCTTTGCCAGTTTTTCGAGGGCGGCAAATGCATCTTTCAGGCGCTGGCGAAAGACTTCGCGCGACACGTCCGCCAGTTGCGACTCCGGATTGTGGATGTAGAACAGGTCGATAGTTTCCAGGCCCAGGTTGCGGCGCGAACGCTCGATCTGGTTTTCAAGATATGCCGGTGACATGCAGTGCATCCCGCCCGCTAATTCTTTGGGGTCGAGGATGCCGGCCTCGACGTACTCGCGATGAAAGTACTGGCGCGGATCCGGGGGCGGAGCGCCATCGAAGGATAGATAGCCGGCCTTGGTGCAGACCAGGACCTCGTCGCGATGGAGCTCGCCGGAGTCCAACAGGGACTTGATCGCGACCCCGATATTGCGCTCCGAACGCTGATGACGGTAGTTGATGGCAGTGTCGAGCACGTTGATTCCGGACCTCAGCCCGGACTCAATGGCTGCGATGTAGGCCTGGTCCGCGGCATCGCTGGGCTCGCCGAGATAGGTTCCCAATCCGATGGACGACAGCCAAAGCTGGTTCACTCCCGGCACCTGCCCGGCCTGACGAAAGTGGCCGGCATCGCGCAGGTTGGGGAAGCGGTCGCGGTAGCGGGCGGTGCCGGCGGCAGAGGCATGTCCGGGGAGCATGGAAAATAGTGTAGCAGCCGTGCAAGGGCGTGCTTTTGGATGGTTTACGGATGGTCATGTTATAATGACCATGGTCATATGGAGTGGTCATATGAAAACAATTGCGGCGGGGCAATTCAAGGCACGATGCTTGCGACTCATGGATGAAGTGCGCGCCACTCGCGAGCCTGTCCTTATCACCAAAAAGGGCCGGCCCGTGGCTAAGTTAGTGCCTGCCGAAAGCCAGGTGGAAGATATCTTCGGTTGCTTAAGGGATGAGATCAAAATCGTGGGAGACATCGAGTCTCCAGTCGTGCCGCTGGAAGACTGGGATGCTTTGAAATGATTCTCCTGGATACTCACGTTCTGGTTTGGCTGGTGGGGCAGCCGGAAAAGCTGTCCAAGGCGGCTGCTTCCGCGATTCGACGAGCCCGCAATAGTGACGGGATGGCCATCGCTGATATTACGGTTTGGGAATTGGCGCTTCTTTTTTCCCGCGGGGTGCTGCTGTCGCACGGCACTGTCGAGAACACGGTGCGAAATCTGCTGAACCGGTCAGGAGTCACTGTCAAACCCGTCACAGCGGAAGTTGCGGCGCTGGCCACCCAATTTCCGAGCGACTACCCTCACGATCCGGTGGACCGCCTCATTGGCGCCACCGCGCGGGCGGAAGGCCTGGCACTGGTCACCCGCGACGAAAACATCCGCAAGTCTCCGCTGCTGAAAACCATCTGGTAGTTGGTAGCATCCCGCGTGTCCTCATCAAGATTCATATTTCCAGCTTCCACCCACCATGGTTCGCTCCACCTGGACCTTCAGCAGTTCTGACGGGTTGGCCTTAAATGGGTCCTGAGCCAGCACCACCAGGTCGGCCAGTTGCCCCGGCTGGATGGAGCCCTTCAGATTTTCCTCAAATGCCGCGTACGCGCCATTGACGGTGCCGCAGCGTATGGCTTCCTGCAGAGTAATCTTTTGATTCGCGCCCCAGACGTTGCCCTTCATGTCGGTGCGGGTGAGCTGCGACTGCAGCCACATCATGGGATCGGACGGGCTGGCGGTGTAGTCGGAGGCATCGGTGGGGCGTAGCCCGGCGTCGAGGAAACTGCGCATCGGGAACATGTGTTGCGTGCGTTCCTGACCGTAAAAATGCATGACGTCACCATGAAAGTAGATGTAACAGGAAAACGGTGCGGGAATCACCTGCAGAGCGCGCATGCGCTGGATCAGAGTGTCGTTGAGCAGGGTGCAATGCTCGATGCGGAAGCGGGGGTCCTTTTTCGGCAGCTCCTTCTGGATCTGTTCATAGACTCCGAGAATACGGTCAATCGCCAGATCGCCATTGGCGTGGGTCGCCAGCTGCCAACCCGCCGCGTGCGCCTTGAGTCCGGTCTCATAAAGCTGCTCCCGGCTGGAGAGCTGCAATCCGGAATAGTTATTGGGGATCCCGATGTAGGGTTGAGAGAGCCAGGCGGTTCGTTCCGAGATCGAGCCGTCAGCATACTGCTTTACGCCGCCGATGCGCACCCATTCGTCGCCGAAACCGGTGTGAATCCCCGCGGCCATGAAATGATCGAGCGCAGCGGCGGAGATGTGACAATAGACGCGCATCCTCAGTTCGCCCGCGTCGCGCGCGTCCTGATAGCCTTGCACATCTTCGGGCGAAGCGTCGGCATCGCAGGCCGAAGTGACTCCCTTGCTGGTAAAGAGTTTAGAGATTAATGCCGCGCCCTGGCGATAGTCCAGGCGTGTATTCTTATCCGGAATCAGTTTGAGAAAAACTTTGGCCGCGGCATCGCCTACAAAACCGGTGAGGTGACCTTGAGCGTCGTGCTCGAAGCGGCCGCCCGCCGGGTCAGGCGTCTGGTCGTTGACCTGCGCCAACTGCAGAGCCCGGGAGTTTACGAAGGCGGTGTGGCCGCCGCGATGCTGCACCAGCACCGGCCGGTCGGGCACGGCCTGATCGAGATCATGGCGATTGAGCGGGCGGGGAGTCTTTCCGTCGTCGTACAGGAACCCGAGGACCCACTCTCCAGGCGGCGTCTGCTGCGCACGCTCATGCAATGCAGCCTGTATTTTTTCGATGGAGTCCAGGTCGCAGGCCACTTTGTGCAGATGCTCGACGCCTGACGCCACCGGATGGGAGTGCGCGTCGTTGAATCCCGGCAGCACGCTCTTAAAGGCCAGATCGACCTTTCGCGAGCGCGCGCCGGCCAGAGGCAATACTTCAGCGTTCGATCCCACCGCCACAAAGCGGCCGCCGCTGATGGCCACGGCCTGGGCCTGCGGCTGAGCGTGATCCAGCGTCCAGAAATTTCCGTTATACAAAACGGTTTCCGGTTCTTCAGTTCGCAAGAGCGGCAGCGCCAGAAGGCCGCTCATAGCTTGCATGAAATTCCGTCGAGAAAGTGGTCGCACTACAGCACCTCCAGAAAAGTGCGGGCCGCAAAAATTCAGGGCATTATGGCCCAGTTGTAGTTTCCTGCCCAACCGACAACTTGAACAACGAAATATTCCGGCCGAATGATTCTGCTTTCAACTCGCGGAATTCCGGCACTCTTTCCGGCAACTCACGCGCCAATCCAATGTCCCATCCGGCCTGAAAAATCCAGACGGGCTGGCCGGGGTTCAAAGTGTACGCGTGTACCATTTCATCCCAGCGGCGCGGAAACAAGTTCGCCGTCAAGACATTGGTTTCCGGGCTCAGGGAGATTACACGATGGCCGCCGCAGGAAAAGTCCCTGAAGGCGGCAGGCGGGAGGCCGGTGAAGCTGATTTCGGGGCAGAGGTAGAACCTGAGTAGAAAGCTGGTCTGGAAATCGACGAAGATCACATCGCCGGGAGAAACTCGCTGCCGGATCGCATCCATGGCCTGAGACATGTTGCCGCGGCGCTGGTCTTCACGTCGCATGTAGGGGCGATGCGGCGCGCCGAACACCTGGCAAATTGTAACGATCAGAACGGCGAGACCCACGGCGGGAAACAGTCGCCTGCGGGCCAACTTCGCGACCGCCAGGCTGACACCGGCGATGGCAAACGGTATCAGGAAAGCCGAGTGCCGGGTTCCGCCGTAGGGATACAGATCCGCAATCGCGGCTGCGGCGTTGATCACGAAGGGCAGCAGCAGAAACAAACCCAGCTGGGCCGGAGAAGGTCGCTTGCGGCCTGTCTCCTCTTTCCCGATCAACAGAAGAACAAGACCTGCGATGAACAGAACGCCGGCGATGTCTCCGACTGCCAGTTGTCCAAAGGTGTATTGCAGAACTCCGAAGGTCCTGGCGAAGACGAACCCGAGCAGGTGATCTTTACCCCAATGGAAGTAGGAGTTGGCCAGCAGCACGTGCATGTGCTGCGCCGATGCGCCTGCTTTCAATTTTGAAATCTGGACGAACCAAAGAAAGCCGAAAAGCCCGAGCGCGCCCGCCTGTCCGGCGATCCAGACGGCAACAATCAGCCGCGGCGGGCGATCGGTCCCCAGCCGCCATAACGAATATGCCCCGACCGCGCCCGCAAAGAGGATCGCCGAGAAATGCGTCAGCATGGCGAGATAGAGAAAGATGAAGCAGGCCACCATCTTCCCGGCGGAATTCTCGCTCAGCGCGAGCTCAAGCATGCAGGCCGCGGCCATCATGAAACACAACAACAGCGGGTACTGCCGGACTTCGGCGGACAACTCGATGAACACCGGAAGGAAGCCCGCCAGGATGAAACCGATCCAGCCCACTGTCGGACCCAGAAGCCGGGTGAGCCAGCGGAAGAATATCCAGCAGAAGATCGTGCCCGCGATCACCGACGGCAAGCGCAGGAACAACTCCGACGTTCCCAACTTCCGCCAAACGTGCAGAAACAAAATCAGCAGGGGAGGATGAGCCAGAGTGAGACTCGTCTGGTAGGCCTCCGCCAGTGAGGATTTGTTGGCGGCCAGAAAATGCATGGCCTCGTCGAGATTGAGGAAGGTGCCGGAGGCCTTCCACAGGCGGAGTAGAAACGCCAGCGCCAGCACCAGGCCGGCAAAGCGATTTTCCCGTGCGGAACTTTCAGTCATGGGGCAGCGATCATGATACCCGGCGAGGCTTCGATGTAGGCGCGAGCGTCCCGCTCGTGCGGGGGTGCCGCAAGAGATTGAAGATCAAAGTCAACGGCGGCGGGCGAGGGCGCCCGCCCCACACTCGCCGCGGGCTCTTCCTTGACACTCTTTCTTACGGCCTTTATTCTTTAAGTTACTTCCTGGAGAACTTGTCTTCAGAGCGTGCTTCCGCGGGTCTTCGCGGTACGAATCAGCAGCGCGGGGGGTGCCTGGATGTTCATCGAAATCCACGAGCTTGAGTTGCATCCCATTGATTTCGAAGAGGAAATTCGCCCTGGTGTGCTTGACTTGGGTGAGGACCTACGACAGATAGTAGCGCTGCACACTGCCGGACGCGCTCAACTGGTCGAGGAGCAACACGGTAAGCATAAGATAGTAAAGGACATACGTCTTGACGGGAGCCTGAAGACCCGGGTGGAAATGACCTGCGCCAGGTGCCTGGAACCGGTTTCGCAGGATGTGGCGCACAAGTTCGATCTGTTGTATCGCCCGCAGGGGGTTGATTCGGGGCGGGAAGAGCTTTCCGTCACCACCGCCGAGGCCGAGGTCAGCTATTATCAGGGTGAGGGATTGCAGCTGGAAGATGTGTTGCAGGAGCAGCTTCTGCTGGCGCTTCCCCTCAAGGCAATTTGCCGCGATGACTGCAAAGGGCTTTGTCCGCACTGCGGCAAGAACCTGAACGCGGAACAATGCGCCTGCGCCGAACCGCTGGAAGATCCGCGCTGGTCGGCGCTGAAAGATATTCGCGGCAAGCTGGACCACTGACTGAGATTGAAGAAAGTAACCGAGGAATCGAATGGCAAATCCGAAACGCCGACACTCCCAGAAGCGCACCAGCACTCGTCGCGCTCATGACGCACTGAAGAGCCACTCGCTCTCCGAGTGCCCCAACTGCCACGAGCGCAAGATGCCGCACCGCGCCTGCCCCAAGTGCGGCTACTACAAAGGCCGCGAAGTTCTGGACGTCAAAGAAGCCAGCTAGCCTGAACACTCCATGCCAAGCGTCATAGCCTTGGACGCGATGGGCTCGGACCGGGCGCCGAAACCTGAGATCGAAGGTGCGATTCAGGCGGCCCGGCACCACGGCGTTCATGTCCTTCTTGTCGGTAATGAAGAAGAGCTGCGGGCCGAACTGTCTCTCCATCCCGCCGCCGCCGGACTCCCCATTGAAGTTGTCCACGCCAGTGAAGTCATCACCATGGAGGACAAGGCCGTCCAGGCCGTTCGCTCCAAGCGCGATTCCTCCATTCACGTGGGCGTACGGCTGGTGCGCGAGGGCCGCGCCGTCGGCTTTGTGACCGCGGGCAACACCGGGGCGGCGATGGCCACGGCAAAAATGGTGCTGGGCGGAATTCCGGGAGTGGACCGGCCGGCGCTGGCTGCGGTTTTTCCCACCGCCGTGAGCACGGTCGCGATCCTGCTTGATGTCGGCGCCAATGTCGATTGCAAGCCGGAAAACCTCGAGCAGTTCGCGGTCATGGGCGAAATCTACTTTCGCAGCATGTTCGGTACGCGGCGTCCGCGCGTGGGGTTGCTTTCCATTGGTGAGGAAGAGAGCAAGGGCAACGAGCTGACCCGCGAGTCCTTCCAGCTGCTGAAGCGGCTGCCGCTGAATTTCATTGGTAACGTGGAAGGCCGCGACATTTACAGCGGCAAAGTGGACGTGATCGTGGCCGACGGCTTTGTGGGCAACGTGGCGCTGAAGACTTCGGAAGGCGTGGCCAACCTGGTGCGCGCCACTCTGAAAGAAACTCTGAAGGCGACCATCACGCGCCAGGTGGGATACCTGCTGTCGCGCAGCGCTTTTGCCGATTTCAAAAAACGCCTCGACCATACGGAATACGGCGGCGCGCCGCTGCTGGGCGTGCGTGGCGTGTGCTTCATTACGCATGGGTCGTCGAATACGAATGCAATCAAGAATGCGCTGCGCGTGGCCGCCGAATTCGCCGAGCGCAATATCAACGACAAGATCGCGAAAGAAGTGGCGGGGCTGAGGCCGCAGGTGCCGGTAAGCACGTGAAACCACGTGGAGACAGCCGCCCTCGGCTGGTCTGGGCGAGCGCAGCTCGCCTGGGGTTGCAGGCTTACTTTACCAAGCAAGTCAGCCGAGCTTCGCTCGGCTGGGCAGGTGGGACATCCTTCGACTTCGCTCAGGACAGGCTCTGCCCCTACGTAAAGCAAAACACTATGACTACATCGCAATCTATCGCCTTCCTCTTTCCCGGGCAGGGGTCGCAGGCTGTCGGGATGGGCAAAGAACTCGCCGAGAAATATTCTGTCGCCCGCCAGACTTTTGCCGAAGCCGATGATGCTCTGGGCTACAACCTGTCACAACTCTGCTTCGATGGACCGGAAGAGAAACTGCGGTTGACGGAAATCACGCAGCCCGCAATCCTGACCGCGTCGGTCGCCGCCTGGCGGGTTCTCCAGGAGAAAGGCGTGAACCCAGGCTTTGTCGCCGGACACAGCCTGGGCGAATACTCCGCCAACGTTGCCGCCGGCACGATAAGTTTTGCCGATGCCGTACGCACCGTGCGCAATCGCGGGAAGTATATGCAGGAGGCAGTTCCGGTGGGTGTGGGCGCCATGGCCGCAATCTTAGGAATGGATCTGGAGAAAGTTACCGCAGTGTGCGTGGATGCCGCGCAGGGCGAAGTATGCGAACCCGCCAACATCAATTCCGCGGAGCAGATCGTGATCTCCGGCCATGCCGCCGCCGTAGAGCGCGCCACCAAACTCGCCAGCGAACGCGGCGCAAAACGCGCGATCATGTTGTCGGTCAGCGCGCCTTTTCACTGCTCGCTGATGAAGCCGGCCCAGGACAGGCTGGCCGGGGACTTGCAATCTCTGCCATTCAAAAAGCCCGCACTTCCGATCGTTGGTAACGTGGACGCGGCAGTGATCGAAGACGGAGCCCGCGCCCGCGATGTGCTGATCCGCCAGGTGACCGGCGCAGTGAAATGGGACCAGTCAGTTCGCCTGCTCATCGCAAGGGGCATTCAGGCATTCGTGGAAGTCGGCCCGGGTAAGGTGTTGTGTGGCTTGATGCGTCAGATCGATCGCTCCAAGACCAGTGTCAACGTGGGCGATGAAGCCTCGCTGCAGAAAACTCTGGAACAACTCAGCGCCAGGGCGGTCTAATTTGGAATATCGGGATGCTAGCGGCGCAGGTCGAGTTGGCTGAAACAGCAGGTCCCTCCACTGCGCTCGCTGCGCTCCGCTCCGGTCGGGATGACAGCGATGATTCAATGAATCTCCGGGGCAGGATACTAGCCGATCAAGCCGGTGACGGCGTCTCCGGGGCCGGCACCAGGGCCGATTCACCCCCGCCCTTTGGCGTCAGCAGGGGCCAGCCTCGGCGGATCACATAGTCAAGCCAGGCCCCGGCCATCTGCGAAGTCAGCACCGCCGCCAGTATGAGTGTGGTGTAGAACTTCGGACTGATGATGCCGGCATCAAAGGCCACGCTGGCCAGCACGATGCCGGGTCCTCCGCGCGCGTTTGTGGTGATCGCGAGATTGATCAGGTCCAGGCCGCGAAATCCGGCGCAGCGCCCCGCCAGCGAAACCGAAAGAATCTTCACTACGCAACTTCCGGCGATGAAGACAAATACCATCCCCAACGAAAAGCCGCGAACCAGATCGAGTTTCAAGCCCACGATCGCGAAGTAAAGCGGAACGAAGAAGGCAAACGAGACCTTTCCAATGGCATCCAGCGCTTCCGCAAAAAGCCGGCGTTTGGTGTGGACAACGGCGAAGCCGGCAAGGAAAGCGGCAAACACCAGGCTGACGCCGAGGGCGCCGGCAACCACGCAATATCCCATAAGAACCGCCAACGCGTAAGCCACAGGCGAGTGTTTCGCAATGACATTGAACCGTGATTTGTTGATTCGCTTTATGGCCCGGGGAACAATGGTGAGGCCGAGTCCGAAGAATACGACGGTCGCGATCAGGTGGTAGGACAATTGCCGTGGGTTAAGCGCGTTTTGCCCAGCCAGCGCCGTGGCCACGGCCAGCGCCAGCCACAGGACGATGTCTTCCAACACGGCCACACCAAGTACCAGGCGCGCGAACCGGGTGTGAAGGATTTTCAGGTCGGCAAAAATCTTGGAAACCACCGGGACCGAAGTGACCGCGACCCCGACCGCGAGAATGATGATCAGAGAAATGCGGTTACTATTGGGGCCGGCGAGGGCGGGGCCGATGAGCCAGGGACCGAGCGCCAGCCCAAGGACAAAAGGTATTCCCGTGCCTACGATGGCGAGCCAACTCACTTCGCGACGCTCCTCGCGGGTAAACAACTGGCGGGCCTCGGCGCCGGAAAGAAACATCAGCAGGAGCAATCCGAGCCAGTACACGAAATTCAGAATATTTGTCTGTTGCCGGATGGCATCCATCAAGCCCGACGCCCAGGGCAATCGACCAATCAACGCGGGGCCCAGCACCACGCCCGCGAGGATCTCGCCCACCACCTTTGGTTGCCGGAGTCTGACGAAAAGGTAGCCGAACAATTGCGCCAACCCGACCAGGGCCAGGAGTATGAAGAGAATAGAGGTCAGATCAGAGTTGGACACGCCAGGCGCACTCCCCAGGGGCTTCAGATGCCTGCCACGCGAAAAGGTTTGCAGGAGCCGGTCTTCTGAGATCGCCGGGCAAGCATGTGGACGCGGGCGACTCGCCCGCGGCTACCAATCCCAGCCCTGGATTCACACTACCGGAAGAGCAATTCGCAAGGCGGCGGGCTCAAGGTCTTGTCCGATTTTTCCACCCACAATTGGGCATGCTCGGCGCGGTCGTTGACGATGACATCCACCACCACCCCGCTGGCCGCCACTGCCGCAGGTGCTGGCGCCATTCACTTTGTAGCTTTTGATTACGCCCCACTGTCCGCCGGCACCCCAATCCTGAATGAACTGGTTCAAGGGATACCTGGGATATTTATCGGGATGTTGTTTCCATTGCGGGTCGGCGAAATAAATCCCGTAGGCCGTCTCGTAGTCTTTGGTCTGCAGGGCGTTAAAAAATTTGTCCACTACGCGCTTTTCTGACCAGTAACGATTCATCCACACCACGGCCGCCAGAACCAGGATGACGACTACAGCGACAAGGATCCTGATTTTGCGGCGGCGCGCCGGCGCGGGATCGTACACTTTGGCATCCAGCAGGGTCATGACTCTCTAAGCATAATAGATTGCGGGCGCAGGTAAAAGTTCCCGGGTGTCATCCTGAGCGGAGAAACTGCTTCGCAAAGCAAAGCAGTTGTGGAGTCGAAGGACCCCTATGAGTGGTACAAAGTCGACTGCGGACGGACTTTTGTTCGACAGCGAAGCCTGCAGGCAGATTCCTGCACGGAAATCAGTCTGCCACTGATAGGGGTCCTTCGACTGCGGACGGCTCTTCGCTCGGCGAAGAGCCGTCCTCCGCTCAGGATGACAATCTCTACAACGTGCGCTTGAACAGTGGCGTGGCGATGCTTAGGGCAATCACCGCGAAAAGCGAGAGATAAATAATGTCGGGCACAATGGCCGCCAGGCCGGCTTCCTTTCAGCAGCAGGGTCTTGAAACCGTGGACGGCGAAGGTGAACGGGTCAACTTTGGCGATCCCGCGCAGCCACCAGGGAAATGCCTGGATGGGATAGACCGCGCCGCTGGGGAAGAACAGCAGCGTATTCAGGATGCCAAAGATCGCGCGCGGCACCAGCGGATCCTCGACGCGAACGACCAGGAGAAACATCATCGTATTCAAGGCCGCCGCGGTCAATACAATCATCAGAATCAAGCCCAGCGCGGTCGAGAAGCTGAACAGCGTGCCCACCCCGGCCAGCAGAGAGCCCACCACGGTGATGACCACTCCCACCATGACCGCTTTCACCACGCTGGAGGCGTTGAGTCCCAGGACAAGTTCGGCCTTGGTAATGGGAGTCACCAGGTAGCCTTCATGAACGCCACGGGCCTTGTCGTCGATGTACAGCATGCCGCCGCCGATCATGACCGACATGAATATCGCCAGCGTGATCGAGCCCGGCAAAAGAAACTTCATGTATTCGATGTAGGGATAGAGTTCCACAATCTGCAGCACGGTTTTCTGCAGCAGGCGCGGCTCTACCACGGGATTGTTCAGCGCATTGGTAATCTGGCTGAGCGAGTCCTCGAGCGCTGCGCTCATGAAATTGTCGCTGTTATCCACCACCAGCGCGATCTGTGGCCGGTCCTGTTCGTAAACCCGGCGGGAATATTGCGGAGGGATAATGACGGCGCCCTCGATTTTCCCGTTGCGCACATCTTCCATGGCCTTCTTCTGGTCGGTGTAATAGACCGGCAGGAAGGTGCGCATGTTGGCGCGGACCGAATCAAAGGCCTCGCGGATCTTCAGCGCCTGGGTGCCGCCGTCCTGATCGACCAGTCCCAGGCGGGCGTCGCGAATCTTGCCGCCGAAGGCATTGCCCAGCACGATGAGCTGCACCAGGGGGAAGATCATCGACACCATCATCAGGGCCGGGGAGCGGAAAAATTTCCGCATTTCACGTTCGACAATTGCCAGCATCCGGTTCATGGCTGCATTCCTGGTCTGGGCGGCATGACGAAGCTGTGGGCTTTCACCAGTTCATCGCGCAACTGCCGTCCGGTGTAGTGGACGAATACATCGTCCAGGCTGGTGTTCTGTACCAATAGCGATTTCACCTGCACTCCGGCGTGCACCGCCGCTTCCACCAGGTCGGTGGTGGTTCGCGACCCGTCGCCGGTGAGAATGCGGTACATGCCTGCGCCTTCGTGCTGCACCGAGGTGACGCCGTTGAGCGCGTGCAGACGCTGCTCCCAATCGGCAGGCGCGTTTTCGAACTGCGCCTCGATCACATTCGACCCTGGCACGCTGGCCTTCAAGGCAGGCGGCGTGTCGAGCGCCACCAGCTTGCCGTGGTCAACAATGGCGATGCGATCGCACAGGCGGTCGGCTTCGTCCATGTAGTGGGTGGTGATCAGGATGGTGAGCTGGCGGTGAGATTTGATATTGGTGAGCATCTCCCACACCGCCACGCGCGAAACAGGATCGAGGCCGGTGGTGGGTTCATCGAGAAAAAATATCCGCGGACTGTGTACCAGGCCGCGCGCAATCTCGAGCCGCCGCCGCATCCCGCCGGAGAGCGTCTTGGTTTGCGCCGAGCGCCACTTGGTCAGGTCCACGAGTTCCAGCAATTCATCGATCGTGGCCTTGCGCTTTTTGGCGGGGACGTCGTACAGCTTGGCGTAAATATTCATATTCTCCTCGATGGTCAGATCGAGGTCGCTGGTCAGGGCCTGCGGGATTACGCCGATGGTGCGGCGAACGCTGTCGGGTCCTTGCTCACGTCGTGCCCCGCAATGCGAGCCGATCCGGCAGTGATCGGGATGAGAGTGGTCATCATGCGGATGAGAGTTGACTTTCCCGCACCGTTGGGGCCCAGCAGCCCGAAGATTTCTTCCTCTTTGACATTGAACGAAACATCATCGACGGCGGTGAAGTCGCCATACTTCTTGACGATATGGTCCACTTCGATGGCATTGCCCGGGTTGATGGGCTTGGCCCGCCCGTCGGTTGCGGGCTGCCGTGCTCCCGGTCCGCCATTCGGTTTGAAGTCAGCAACCATGTTTCGCCATCAATCTGAAATCATCAATCTGCAATCTGAAATCTAAAATCAGGGTTATTTCCCCGCTGATGCGCCGCTCGAAGAGGATGTTTTCAGCTGGTCGGGGGACACCAGCACCTCCGCCGTCATTCCAGGAACGTACGCACCCTTGGGATTGTCCAGGCGAATTTTCAGCACGATGGTCCGGATATCGCGCTTGCGCCGGCTCACGTCGCGCTGAGTGGCGAAATCCGCTTCTGGAGCCTTGAAGAACACTTTGCCGGAAGTGACAGTGCCGCCCGGCAAACGAATGCGCAGAGTGTCCCCCAGGCCGATGTTGTCCGACTCGGTTTCGGGAATCGCGGCGCGTACCCATGTGTCGCTTAAGTCCACAAGAGTGACAATCGGCTGGCCTGCGGTAAGCACTTCGCCTTCGCGGGCGGCGCGTACCGAAACAGTGCCGTTCAAAGGGGCGTAAATCTTGGTGTAGCCCAGGCGAACTTCCGCTTCCTTGAGTTGGGCCTCGGCGTTGGCCAGTTGCCCGCGCGTCGATTGCACCGTGCTGGCAGCGGCGTGGGCCTGATGAATGTTGGCGAGAGCAGTGTTCAAATCGGCGTCAGCCGCGCTCACCTGATCTTTCAGAGATTGCACGGTTGCCTGCTGCGCCTTCAGACTGCTTTCCGCCTGCACCCGGTCCTGTTCGGAGGCGACTCCCTGTTTCGCCAGTTCGATCATGCGGCGGCTGTCGCTTTCGGTGCGCTGCAGCGTGGCCTCCGCCTGCAGCAACTGGGCGCGGGCCGCCTGCAACCGGGCCTGCGCATTCACCACATTGCTCGACGTGGACCCGTGGGTCGCCGCGCTGGTGGCC
Organism: Terriglobia bacterium; assembly: GCA_963790645.1. Taxonomy (GTDB): domain Bacteria; phylum Acidobacteriota; class Terriglobia; order Terriglobales; family Acidobacteriaceae; genus JAIQFF01. The sequence continues at coordinate 129,355 of CAWBPS010000027.1, forward strand.
TGGCTGGCAGAAACCTGGGAGCGCAGACTGTCGATCATGGCCGCGGCGGCGCGGGCTTCAGCTTCCAGTTCGGATGGGTCGAGTATTGCAATCAAGTCTCCCTGCTTGACTTGCGTGCCTTCGTCCACCAGCAGCTTGGCGATGCGGCCCGGAATCTGCGGGCTGATGATGATCTGATTAGAATCCACGGTGCCGATCAGCACCAGATCGCTGGAGCGCGGCGTCGAAACCAGGTAGTACACCGTGGCCGCGACCAGGATGATCCCGAGAATAATCAGAAATTTGTTGCGCGCGTTCAATCTCGCTCTCCTTCAGAATTCGACCTCTCGCGGAACAGCGCGGCTGAAATGAAATCCAGCACCGCGGCCCGCCGGGCGGCAATAAGATCCGGAGACAAGGGATCGGAGCCGCTCACCATTCGCATAACCGGGGCGTTAATAAAATAGAAGACAACCACGGCGATGATCGAAAGCAGATACTGTTGCGGGTTGCCAGGTCGAAACTCGCCCTTGGCCTGTCCGTCGGCGATCGCCTCAGCAAGCTTGCCGGCGAGAGGGCGGAAGTATTGCTTCACAATGCGCTGAAACTGGGCTGATCCTCCCCGGCTGGCGCGCATCATCTCTCCTTGCACGATGCGGGGATAACGCGCGTGGCTGGCGATGTAGTCGAAATGTCCTCCGGCGTAGGCCAGAATTTTCTTGCGAGGAGGAAGATCGAGATCCAGAATCTTAAGAAGTGTACTGGTCAATCCCCCGAACGCCTGATCGAGCACCGCACCATAGAGGGTGTCCTTGTCCTTGAAGTAGTAGTACAGGAGGGCTTTGTTGACGCCCGCAGCACGAGCTATAGCGTCGGTGCGGGCCCCGGCTACGCCTTCGCGGGAGAATTCCTGCACCGCTGCTTCCAGGATGGCGGCCCGGCTTTCCTCGGGGCGTCCCCGTGATCCCAGGCGGGGCTTGGAAGGAGCGGCTTTCATCTCTGACCTCGCATTAATTAACCAGTTAGTTAGATAATACACGGACAGCAAACGCCGCACAATACATTTTTCGGCCTGCAACAAATACAATCGAAGAGCTTTAGATCATCCAGGGAGAACCATGAAATATCGGAAGCTCGGCCGCACCGGTTTTGAAGTCAGCGAAATGGCACACGGTCTTTGGGGCATGAGCGGCTGGACGGGCTCGGATGACAAGGAATCGCTCGCGGCGTTGCAACTGGCCACCGACCTGGGATGCAACTTTTTCGACACCGCCTGGGCCTACGGCGACGGCAAGAGCGACGGCCTGCTGGGCGAGATACTTACCCGGAACCCTTCTCCGCGCAATCCCAGCAAGCGCTTGTACGCGGCTTCCAAGATTCCGCCGATGAACGGAAAGTGGCCGGCCCGGCCGTCATACAAGTATCAGGACGTTTTTCCTGCGGCGCATGTTTTCAGGCATGCCGACCTGATCCGGAAAAACCTCCGGGTGGACGCCATCGATGTGCTGCAGTTTCACGTCTGGGACGATAGTTGGACCGACCTGCCGGAATTTCGCCGCACGGTGGAGAAGCTCCGCCATGACGGAATCATCCGGCACTTCGGCCTCAGCCTCAACCGCTGGGAACCCGAGAACGGCCTCAAGGCTTTGCGCACCGGACTGGTGGACGTGGTGCAGGTGATCCACAACATCTTTGACCAGGCGCCCGAAGACAAACTCTTTCCGGTCTGTCAGGAGCTGAATATCGGAGTGATCGCGCGCGTGCCCCTCGATGAAGGCAGCCTGGGCGGAAAGATGACGCTGGAAACAAAGTTTCCTGAAGGCGACTGGCGAGCGATGTATTTCGGCCCAAAGAATCTCCCCCCGACCATCGAGAGAGTAGAAAAATTGAAGGCCGAATTGCCGTCGGGGCTCACGCTGCCGCAGATGGCGCTGCGCTACATTCTTTCTTTCCCGGCGGTGAGTACCATCATCGTAGGAATGAGGAAGCCGGAGCACGTCCGGCAGAACATTGCGGCCAGCGACGCCGGGCCGCTGGATGCGGGGTTGCTGCGCAAATTGAAGAAGCACCGCTGGGACCGCAAGCCGCAGCCCTGGGCAGATTAACTACCCTGTCATCCTGAGCGGAGAAGCTGCTTCGCTTCGCGAAGCAGCTTTGGAGTCGAAGGACCCCTATAGCTAAAGTGGCAGCCAGCTATTCGCGGTATTACCACGGGCGAGAAAAATCTGCAGGCGCAAGCGGGGTTGCGATCCGGTAGGGGTCCTTCGACTCCGCATTACGTTTCGCGAAGCGAAACGCAATGCTGCGCTCAGGATGACATTACTGATCGCACTAGATCAGTTCGCGCCGCCGGCGATCGAGGGCACCAGCAGCACTTCATCGCCATCCTGGAAGGCATACGCGTTTCCGCCCAGGAAGCGGATGTCTTCTTCGTTCACGTACACATTCAGGAAGCGGCGGATTTCGCCCGCCTCATCCCGCAGATGGGGTTTGAGGTCGGGGAACTGCTGGTCGAGCGCGGAAAAAAGTTCTCCCAGATTGGCTGCCGAGCACGTGATCTTCGCATTGCCCGCAGTCAGCCGGCGCAGCGCGGTTGGAATTTGAACTGTGATGTTCATCTAGACCTCAACCGCTTCCGGCACTTCTTTTTTCGCGGGGGAGTTCAGAGTCCGTTCCATGTATTTCTCGAACTCGGCGAACTTGGGTGCAATTGCCTCTTCGAGTTCGTACTTGCCCGCGAGCGCGTCGGTGGTCTTCAAGCCGTTACCGGTAATGCAGAGCACGGTGGTTTCGTCGGGCGAAATGCGTTCCTGGCGATACAGCTTGCGCGCGGTGCCGACAGTCACGCCGCCCGCAGTCTCGGTAAAGACTCCTTCCGTCTCCGCCAGCAACTGGATGCACTCCACCAGTTCGGGATCGGAAACATCCTCCGACCAGCCGCCGCTCTGGGTGATGACTTTGATGGCGTAGTGCCCGTCGGCCGGGTTGCCGATGGCCAGCGAACGTGCGATGGTTGTCGGCTTTTGCGGATCGATGTCTTTGTTGCCGGCTTTCACGGCGGTCGAAATGGGAGAGCAGCCCGTAGCCTGCGCTCCGAAATATTTCACTGGCTTTGCTTCCACCAGCCCCAGTTGGACCAGTTCGTCAAACGCCTTCTTGATTTTTATGATCAGCGATCCGCCGGCCATCGGGCACACGACGTTGTCGGGCAGGCGCCAGCCCAACTGTTCGGCGATTTCGAAGCCAACGGTTTTCGAGCCTTCCGCGTAATAGGGACGCAGGTTGACGTTGACGAATCCCCAGTTGTCGTTCGTCGGCGATCTGGGAGCACAGGCGATTGACCTGGTCGTAGCTTCCCGAGATTCGCACCAGCTTGGCGCCGAAAACCTGGGTGCCGAGAATCTTGGCGGGTTCGAGGTCGGCGGGAATGAAAATCACGGCCTTGAATCCATTGCGGGCCGCCTGGGCCGCCACCGCGTTGGCCAGGTTTCCCGTGGACGAGCAGGAGACCGTATCAAATCCGAAACTACGCGCCTGCGACAAAGCCACTGCGACGACGCGGTCCTTAAAACTCAGGGAGGGCTGACAGACCGCGTCGTTTTTCAAGTAAAGGTGCTTCGCGCCCAGCTTTTGAGCCAGACGCGGCGCCTCGAGCAGTGGGGTAAATCCGGCTGGAACCGTGGGCTGATAATCCACGGGAAGAGGCAGCAGATCGCGGTAACGCCACATGCTGGCCGGGCCCTGGGCAATCCGCTCCCGGGTAAAGGTGGGCCGCACGGCTTCGTAATCGTAGAAAACTTCCAGGGGAGAAAAACAATCGTCGCAGATGGAACGGGGCTGGTTTCCCCAGCTCTTGCCGCACTCGCGACAGCGCAATTCGTATGTCATTTGAGCCACTCGCTTTGGAGTGGCGTGTCGGGACGAGCCGTCCGGAAAAATGCCCAGAAACGCGAAATCCTCTTTCCCTGGATAGAGGAAAAGAGGAACGAGATGCTAAGAATTCGGCACCCCGAATCTCATGTTCCCCCTGTGTAGGGCGAGAGTTGACACCGGGCGACCAGAAAATGAATTCTGATCCGGTTGTCGTGGCTTCGTAGGGCTCGTCCCTCAGCCACTCTGCATGAAATCCAAGGTCTGCTCCGTAGAGCAAACTTGAGCTAAAGCCTATCGCGAGCGGGGGCGTTCGTCAAGAGGGACGCGGTTCTGGGGCTCTGGATACGGGCGGAGCCGCGCTTTTAGCGCTGCATTGACGCCGATGGTTCGACTCGCTTCCCGAAGTGGAAGAGTATTGTCAAGACGCGGTAATCAAAGGACCACGCCTTAACTATGAGGTCTTTGACAGTCGCAGACGACAACTGGATTTCACAGGCGCGGTATACTTTCGGGCGCAAGTTCTCTCGCGTTCGAGTTGGCTCCCGGAGGAGTGATGTTTCGCAAAATCAAAGCAGCAGGTCCTGCGGCGTGCGCCCTTGTTCTCGGCTCAGCTGTTCTTCTAGGTCAAGTTCCCAAGGCTCAAAAGGTACCGGGGGCTGGAGCCTCTTCACCTGCAGATACGGGGACGAGTGCTGCCGATGGTTGTGTTGAATGCGAACTGCCGATCGTCCTGCGGCAGACTGTAGAAGCGGGAAAGACCGCCGTGGGAACAAAGGTGGAAGCGCGGCTGGTGATGGCCACGATGATTAACGGCGCAGTGCTTCCGCGGGGCGCGGTGATTTCGGGCGAGGTAACCGAGTCGGTGGCGAAATCAAACAATTCGCCGTCGCTTCTTGCGATTCGCATGGATTCGGCGCAATGGAAGAATGGCGCGGCGAAATTCAAGTTGTATTTGACGGCGTGGTATTATCCGCCGGCGGCGCCGATGGTGCCTCCGGACCTCTCCTATGGACCGCCGGGCGACAAAAGGAACTGGGGCGGAGTCAATCCCACCGTCGATACCACCGATCCACCGAATCCGGCTCAGCGGTTGTCGACTCAGCAGGACAATGGTGTGAACGCGGGTGCGCCAGGATCGGTCATCTCTAGCAAACGGGTTCTAATGAAGGATATGAAATCGGTGAGCGGCGCCGACGGCTCGGTTGTTCTTGTTTCTTCGCGCTCAAACATCAAACTGAACAAGGTGACAACGTATGTCCTCGCAATTAATGAATTGCTTCCTGGTAAATAGTTGGCCGACGAACTGACTCCATATGGACTGGTTCCTCTCGACCATGGAGGACGCTACGGGCTTGGCGAAACGCTGACTTTTGCGGCGCAGCGGCTGCTGACGAGGCACTCACTGGCGCGAGAATTCCCTCGGAACCGAATTTCGCCGCGCCCATTCCCGAACGAACCTGCCCCTTTCTCGGAAGCAACTGCGGATCGATTCGGGCCAGCCGCGCTAAGGTCTGGGCGTCCAAGCGATCGTCTTTCTTCCGGCTCCCCGGAAAAGAGCGCGGTCTATACTTACGCGGGACGGTACACAGGGCATGGCAGAGCAAGTCTTCGGACTCGGCGTCAACCAGGTCATGGCGTATGCCGCCGTGGCCAACGTGCTGCTGGTGGTGGTGCTGGCTGGGATCAACGTCTATTACGCCGTACACGCCAAGCGCCAGGCGGATGCGAGCCGGGAGCAGGTGGCCGTATTCACCCGGCAGGCCGAAATCGCGGCCGAGACGCTCTCGTTTCTGCGTAAGCAGATCGATCAGCAAGTCCGCACCGACGTGGCCGCCGTGGCCCTGCAACTCAAGGTTGCCATCCACGTTATCGAGGATTGGCTGAAGCGCATCGCATCCGACAAACATCTGCAACTGCCGGAAGCGATTGTCATTCTGCCGGTGGATTTCAACATCGCCACCCAGCGGGCCCATTCGATTGATCCCATCGCCGCGGAGAATATGGGCGCGGCTGCGCTCTATGTCAGCGAGGCCGAGACCAACCTGAAGATCCTGCGCACGCTTGCGGCGGACTCCCCCGGGGCGAAAGAGGTACATGAAAGGGCCGCCAAGAGCCTGAATGCGGCCCGCTACAAGCTTTCCGTGGCCCGCACACGGTGGGAGGCGCTGGCCGCGCCCGCGTCTTGACCGCCGCGACGGCGGCGGCGCATAATTGCGGCCTTGGAAGTCTGTGGCTTTCCGGATGAAAGCTCCGTATCCACCTTTCCCCCAAAAAAAGGCAGCCTTGCCGAGTTCCGTCCACCGGAACAGGGAGATTTTCAGATGACCGAAGAAGCCAACAAGCGTATCGGCGATTACCAGATTCTTGATGAGTTGGGCAGCGGCGGAATGGGACGGGTCTGGCGGGTGCGGAACGTCATCACCGACCGCATTGAAGCCATGAAAGTTCTTCTTCCCGACCTGGCGGGACGGCAGGAACTGGCAGCGCGTTTCCAGCGCGAGATCAAGCTGATGGCCAGCCTGAACCATCCCAACATCGCAGCCCTGCGCACTGCGTTCACCGCCGACAACCAGTTGTACATGGTGATGGAGTACGTCGAGGGCACCAACCTGGCGGACAGACTGGAGAAGGGCCCGATCGCGGTGGGCGACGCGGTGAATTACATCAGCCAGGTATTGAGTGCGGTGAGCTACGCCCACCAGCAGCACGTCATTCATCGCGATATCAAGCCCGCCAACATGATGCTGACACCGCAGGGTGTGATCAAGCTGATGGATTTCGGCATCGCCCGCGGCGGCGAAGAGCGCAGCCTGACCATGACAGGAACCACCATGGGCTCGTTGAGCTATATGTCTCCCGAACAGGTAAAAGGCGAGGCCACCGATGCGCGCTCCGACCTGTATTCGGTGGGCGTGTCTCTGTACGAATTCGTGACCGGGCAGCGTCCGTTCACTGCCACCAGCGACTATTCGATCATGGCCGCCCACGTTAAAGAGGCGCCCAAACCGCCCGTCGAACTGCATCCCGGATTGCCCGCAGCGCTGAACGAAATTATTCTGATGGCTATCGCCAAGGATCCGGCGCAGCGCTTTCAGACCGCGGATGCCTTCCGCAATGCGTTGAGCTCGGTGCCGGTCGCGGCACCCACACCGGCCATGCTCGAAGCCACCACCGTGGACTCGATGGCGGCGTTGCCCAATGTTCCGGCAGCGGCCGCCGCGACTCCGGCGACTCCGGTTGCAGCCTTGAAGAGCTCCACCCCGCTGCCTCCGGGCCCTACGCCGACGCCCATGCCGCCACCGGCGCAGGGCAGTGGCCATCGGGGCCTGTATATGACTCTGGGAGCTCTCATTGTGCTCGCCGGTCTGGTGGTCGCTGGAATCTACGTGCCGCGGATCAGCAAGACCCATGCTAATCGACCCGACGCGAACTCGACGCAGCAGGCTGCGGACAGCACCACGCCCAGCGCCACGCCCAGCGCCACGCCGAGCGAAGCGCAGCCGAGCCAGCCGGCGCCTTCGGACGCGCCAGCCTCCGGCACGATGAGTGCGGATTCGTCGCAACCGCCCGCCGCACCCACAGCCACCACCGCTGCCGTGGACAATTCGAATGCGATGCCATCGGCTGCCGCTCCGACGTCCGCAGCTCCAGAGATGGAGAAGCCGGTGCAGAGCAATCTTGCCCCGACTAAGCCCAGCCATTCCCATGCCAAGAAGGTGATGGCCCAGAACGGCAGTCCCGGCGATATGGGCGCTCCTCCGCAGAGTGATAGCGCAATGGCTGCACCAGACGCCGCAAACGCCTCAGCTCAATTGGAGGAGCTGGAGCAATCGGTTGACCAGCTTTCCAACCGTGCTGCCGCCGTGAACAGCGGTCTGGATCGCCTGCAGCAGGAGCAGAGCGCTGCCGGCTACGGACTGCGCGGCGACATGGTAGAGCGTCAAGCCAGCCTGAAAGCCAACCTGTTCAAGGCCGAAGAGGCCATGCAACACCACGACGCGGTGAGGGCGAAGAAATACGCGGACATGGCGGGGAAAGACCTGGAAGTGCTGGAACGCTTCCTGGGCCACTGAGCGCTCCGTCATCAGAGCCCTCTCATCCTGTCTCTAACGACGGTGTGCCCTGTCAAGAGTTCTGTAGCGACACTACGGCGTGGACGCGGTGAGTGGCGCCATTTCGCTCTGGTAGAAGGTATTTGACTCCCAGACCAAGGTCGTCATTCGATTTCAATCTCGCAGTGGAACCTCAGGTTCCACCATCCATCTCTTCGGGACTAGCTCCCATGATTGCTCAGTTCGATCTCCCTGACCTTTTCAGGGAGGCAGGCTGCCCACTCAAGCGCTCGGCTCTTAGTGGCCGGCCACAGAATGACTCGGGCTCACCTGCATAACGGCCTGACAGAGTTGCGTGTACGTCCAGTCTTCGCGCAACATCAGGTACAACCGCGTGGCCAGTTTTCTGGCCACGGCCACCTTGGCGACGCTGCGATTCTTGCGCGCCGCCAGGCGACGATAGAAGCGTTTCAGCTGCGGATCCAACCGCGCCGCGGTCTGTCCCGCTTCCACCAGCAAAAAGCGCAGAAACGAACTGCCCTGTTTGCTGATCCTGCCCAGCCGCTGTTTTCCGCCGCTGGAATCTTCACTGGGAATCAGCCCGAAGTAGCTGCCCACTTGCTTGGCCGATTCGAATCGGTTGGCCGGTCCCAAGGTCAGCACCAGGGCCAAGGCCGTTACCGGACCGACTCCGGGATGCGTCATCAGCCGCACCGCCTCCGGCCGCTGCCGCGCTTCGTCCGCCACTCGCCGGTCCAGTTCGCTGATTTCCGCTTCCAGTCCGTCGAGCGATTGCAGCAACTGCTTTCGCCGCTGGGCCGCATACGGCAGCAAGGGCAACTGCTCCATCTCCTCGCGCCCTGCCTTCGTCCACAGCTTGTATTTTTTCTGCACGCCCTGGCTCAGCGCCATGGCCTGCAGCTGGTTCTTGGTGCGCGTCCGCGCCTGCACTTGCTTGTGGCGATGCACCAGCAACTGCCGCACGTCCCGCACTTCCAGACTCGGCACCCAGATCTGCGGAAATCGATTCTCGCGCAATAGATCCAGCAAGTGTTCGGCATCCCGCCGGTCCGTCTTCTGCTTGCGCACCACCGAGGCTCGCACCTTCGCCGCATCGCCGAACCACAACTCGAAGCCCAGCTCCGCCAGCAGCCGCTCGAACCACGGATAGTGCCCGCAGGCCTCCATCCCCACGCGCACTTCCTGGCCCGCCAGCCCGCGGTAAAACTGCTCCGCCTCGGCGCGGTGCTGTAACCGCTTTTCCTGAATCTCACCCGTTAAGTTGTCAAAGATCGCGACCTGCTGAAAGCCAGGATGAAAATCACAGCCTATAATCAGCATGACGTTGGCTCCTCTCACGAGCCTTGGTCGTGTTCATCGCATACCACTCTACTCGCGACGAGCCAACGTCGTTATCCAATCAAGCGCAGCCGGTTGATTCGCTTGCGAATCAATAGGCGGAGTCGAAGGACCCCTACCGACCGGAATGACGATCGCTTCCGCGGGTTTTCGGTACGCCAAAAAACTTGGCGACGCCGGCTGCATATTCAGGAATAGGGGTCCTTCGACTGCGTAGCTGCTTCGCGAAGCGAAGCAGCTACTCCGCTCAGGATGACAGCTTTACTTGCTGTACTGATTTCTCTTCTTCTCTTGGTGGCGTTCCTGTCCCAGCTGGATCAAGCGCTCGATCAGTTCCGGATAGGCCAGGCCTGACGCCGCCCACAGCTTGGGATACATGCTGATGGCGGTGAAGCCGGGCATGGTGTTGATCTCGTTCAGATAAATTTTCCGGTTCTTGGGGTCCATCAGGAAATCCACCCGCGCCAGGCCGGAACAGTCCACCGCCTGGAAGGCGTCGATGGCCAGTTGCCTGATCTTTTTAGTTTCAGCCTTGCTTAGCTTCGCCGGAATGATCAGCTGCGATCCTTCGTCAACATATTTGGCAGTGTAGTCGTAGAATTCCTTGCCGGGAACGATCTCACCCGGCACTGAAGCAGAGGGCTGGTCGTTGCCCAGGACCGAAACTTCGATTTCGCGGGCCTTGTGCTTCTTGCCGCCTACGCCTTCTTCGATCACAATCTTGCGATCGAATCTGGCGGCCTCTGCCATCGCTGGCGCCAGCTCCTGGCGCTCACGCGCCTTGGAAATTCCCACTGACGATCCCAGGTTGGCGGGCTTCACGAATACCGGGTACTTCAGCTTGCTTTCCACCAGCTTCTGCACTTTCTTGGGCGCTGCTTCCCAGTCCGTGCGCAGGACCGTGACGTGCTTTACGATGGGCAGTCCGGCGGCCCGGAACAACGACTTCATGACGTCCTTGTCCATGCCGGCGGCGGAACCGAGTACGCCCGCGCCCACGTAAGCGATGTCCGCCAGTTCGAACAATCCCTGGATGGTCCCGTCTTCGCCGAAAGTGCCGTGCAGCACGGGGAAGATGATGTCCACGTTAATGGCCCGGTCGCTCGCCCGTCGGGTCAGGGCCTCGGTCTGGAAGGGCGCCAGGGACCCGCCGGGGCGCTGCGGTTCGGGTGGAACTACCACCGCCTGGCCGGTAGCCAGGACTGCAGCGCCTGGGGTGGCGTCAGGGTCGCCCGCTCTAAGATTAGAATGGACTTCGCTTTGGCCCCGCAGCAGCATCTCCGCATCGCGGGCGGTCAGCCACCGGCCTTCCTTGGTGATGCCGATGGGTACGACCTCGTACTTATTCTTATCAATTGCGTTCAGGACCGACGCGGCCGAGAGCAACGATACTTCATGCTCTCCGCTGCGCCCGCCAAACAGGATGCCAACGCGCAGTTTTTTCATGGCTTTTTTCACGGATATGGGCTTGATATGGCCTCTCCATTCTTGCACAATGTCATACCGTCCGGGTTGACCAGGGCTGCACCCCGAGCTAGCCTCGGCCGGTCTGGGCCGGGAACCTTTGCGTTGTCCTGATTTCTTTGGGAAGGGAAGATCATGTCATGCGAAAAGTAACGTCTCTGGCCGCGCTGTTTTTGCTGTTCTCGGTTGCGGCGGCATACGCGCAAGCAGCACCGGCCGCCCCCCGCAAAAAGCGGGTCGCCATATTTGATTTCGATTACGCCACTGTGCATAGCAATGTCGCAGCGCTCTTCGGCCAGGACGTCGATGTAGGCAAGGGCATCTCCGACCTGCTGGTCACCTATCTGGTCAAAGACGGCAGCTACTCGGTGATCGAGCGCAAAGCCCTGGACAAGATCATGGCGGAGCAGAACTTTTCCAATAGCGACCGCGCCAATCCCAACTCCGCCGCCAAAATCGGGAAACTGCTGGGTGTTGACGCGATCGTCGTAGGCAGCATTACTCAGTTCGGCAACGAAACCAAGAACATGAACCTGGGCGGCGCCGGCGGCGCGCTGGGCGGATTCGGCCTGGGCGGTTTTGGACACAAGAAATCGAAAGCCATCGTGTCCCTGACCGCGCGCATGGTGGACGTGGATACGGGTGAGATTCTGGCGGTGGCCGAAGGCCATGGTGAATCGCAGCGCGAAAGCACTTCGCTGCTGGGCGGCGGCGGTAACTGGCACGGCTTCGGCAACGGCAACGCGGACTTCGGCAGCAGCGACTTCCAGAGCACCATCATCGGGGAAGCGGTAAAGGCCGCGGTAGAGAAGACCAGCACCGAGGTGATCGCCGACAAAGACAAGCTGGTGGCACGCACCGTGGTGGTCGAAGGGCTGGTGGCAGCGGTCGATGGAGGACAGATCATCCTCAATGTCGGATCGAAAGCCGGCGTGAAGGTCGGTGACCAGCTGAACGTTGAGCGCGTGACCAAGGAAATCAAGGACCCATCCACCGGCAAGGTGATCCGGCGCATGGCAACGTCGGTCGGTGTAGTGAAGGTCACTGATGTGGACGACATTTCCTCGGTTGCCACCACAGTGTCGGGCAACGGCTTCAAGACCGGCGACGCGGTAAAAACAGTCACCCAATAGCAGGCAGGTGTGGCGCGGACCTGCCCTGAGCGCTGTCGAAGGGGCCCCCGCCCGCGGCCTTTGACTTTCACAAGCGGGCAGGCTACCGCCCGTTCCCGTTCGGGCGGCGGGGGGGGGGGAGGAGGAGTGAGTGGGTGGGGTAGGAGAAAAGAGGAGAGTGGCGGAAACCACGAGTGGCGGCATTGCCGCCAGTGACACGCAGTTCGACTCTCTCAACCGGCTGCAGTCGCTGGGTCAGGCGGGGTAGCAGCAAGGTAATCCGGCATGCTGGGGGGAGTGAAGAAGAAGAGTGCCGGCGGTGGGGAAAGCGCGGGTGCGTTCCCGCCAGAAACCAGCAGGACACGGAAGCGTCGCATTGCCCTCTCCGACGACCCCAGGATGCGCAGGGAATGTCACCGGAAGATGAGCAGATGCAGCAAATGATGGCTAACATGCCACCTGAAATGCGGGAGCGTATGCAAGCTCGATGGCCAGAGAAACGCCCAGGCAGATCCAGGAGGGGAGGTGGACCAGGTGGCTCAGCCAACTCTATTCCAGCTCATGCTGGTGTGACTGTTCCGTTGGATAGCGCGCTCTATACTTCATTCATGAGGCTGAAGACCCAGCCGGTATCACATGGTCATGAACATGCAGACCAGCGATCCCAATGGCGCGATGGCCCAGAGCATATTCAGTCCGGGAGAATTGATAGTCGAGGGCAATACACGCCAATACACCATGCACTACAAAATGCAGCCACGGACGTGCCGGGAACGGTGGATGACTGGGAGATTCGGGCGGTGGTGCAAAACGGCCGGGGGGCAGGCTGATTACTTCGGCGGCGGTGCCGCGATTGCTGAAGGATCTGCGGAAAGGGCAGCGCGACGAGCTGGCGGAGTTGGACCGCATGGCCGCGACCTCGATCGCTCGCGCCGCGGCAGAAGGGCCCATGGGCGCGATCGGCGCAGGAATGACGCCGCGGGGTCGCAATGGCGCATGAGGAAGTGCCCAAGATGCTGAAGAAGGAGCGGGAGATGTTTTCCTGGCAGTGCCGAGACGTCCCGCAGAGCGACGCGTCGAGCAGTCAAGCCAACCCGCACCTCACCGACCTGCACCCATAGGCGACCAGAACGTAAACGGCACGATGGCGGACGGCTATGAGTTCTACGACACGAAAACGAAAAGACGCAGGGCACCGTGCACCTGTTCGTGGCCAAGGACACCGGCTTGCCGCTGCGAATCGAGATGGTGGATGCGAGCGGCGTCGGCGGGATCCAGATGAACGACGGCCCGCTCACGGGTCCCGGCGAAGATAGAAATTCCGGCCTGCAGGAAAAGCCAGATAGCCAACAGGCAACTATCCAAGGCAAAGTGTCATACAATGCTCCCTCCTACCCCCGGGGCCTCCAGAAAACCTTAACTAAACCCGTTCGTCATGGAGACATCATGGCAACAGCCGCTGCAACTCCCGGCAATCGCGCGAAGTTTGCGACCAGCGTCCCCGGGCGCCGTTACGACAACCTTTTCTTTTCGGCCATGGCATTGCTCATACTGGCCACCGTTTTTCTGGGATTCGCACGCACCTATTACCTGGCGGGGATGATCCGTGCTCCACTGCCCGCCTTCATCATTCACCTGCACGGAGCGGTGTTTTCCTGCTGGATCCTTTTGCTGGTCACGCAGACTGCCCTGGTCTCTGCCGGCCGCGTGGATATCCATCGCCGCCTGGGCGTGGTCGGTTTTCTTCTGGCTTGTTCGATGGTTGTTCTCGGCGTGTTGGCGGGTACCAATGCACTGGCGAGGGGCTTTGCGCCGCCCGGTCTCGATGCCGCGACTTTTTATGTCGTACCCATCACGGACATGCTGATATTCAGCACGTTGATCTTCTTCGCTTTCCGCAAGCGCTCCGATTCCCCGGCGCATAAGCGCCTCATCCTCATTGCTACGATTGCGCTGCTGATTGCCGCCATTGCGCGCTGGCCCTTCGCAATTTTCCTGGGGAAGCCCATCGCGGCCGGACTATTCTCCTACGTTTTCCTGCTGATGCTGGTGGCCTACGATCTGTGGTCAATCCGGAAGGTCCATCGGGCTACGCTCTGGGCGGGAATTTTTCTGATTGTCGTGCAACAAATACGAGTGCCCATCGCGATGACAGCGCCGTGGCACACCTTCGCCAATTGGGCGCGGACCCTGGCAGGTTAGCGCGGCTGCGCCGAGCACGGCCGGCGATTCAGAGCGCGCCGTGCCCGCCCAGCTTGGCCGGGGTCAGAGTCCGAGACGGGAAATGCAGCCCCGCCGCGTGCCGGTTCATGGCGGTTGCCGCCTGCGTGCGCCGGTTCCCGGCAAGACTGTTGAAATCCAGAGTGGTGACGCTGTGTTCACACAGCGCGCACTTAAAGGTCGTGCCGCCGTTCATCGATTTGGTGGTGTAGTATCGCACGTCTTAATTGTAGTCCTTCCGTGGGGCGGCAATTGCGGGCATCAGGTGAGCGACCTTAGGGTAAAAGCCTGGTGTGGGTCGGACAGGAGGGTCCGACCCACACTCTGCCTGGATGCTAAGAAGACGGTCGCCGAGGGTGCTGATAGTTGCGAATGAAATCTTCAGCGAGTTGATCCTGCACTTCCCCCTCTGAGGGCTTCGACCGCCGCCGAACGCAAAACTCGCAGGCACAGTCAGGCCGGCTCGTACATTGTGATGAAGGTATCGGTTTGGGATCAGGGTCGTTCATTATATTCGTATTCAAGACCTCGGTGGGCTTACAGGATCTTCTTCCCAAACGCTGACTGGGCCAACTCCACCGCCAGGTCAGCCGTGCGGTTGTGCTCGTCAATCACCGGATTCACCTCGACGATCTCAAAGCTCAGCATGCGGCCGTGGTCGGCGATGATTTCCATGGCGAGGTGGGCTTCGCGATACGTCGCCCCGCCGCGCACGGGCGTGCCCACGCCGGGCGCGTCTTCGGGATCGATCCAGTCCATGTCGAGGGAGACGTGATAGCCGGCGGTGCCGCGTCCGGCCAGGCGCAGCGCTTCTTCCATCACGGTACGCATGCCGCGCTCGTCGATATCGCGCATGGTAAAGACGCCGATGCCGGCGCGCCGGACGTTTTCTTTTTCGACGGCATCAATGTCACGCACCCCCACCAGCACGCAGTTTTCCGGCTTCACCTTGGGCGAGAAATCAAAGATGTTTGCCAGTTCGGCGGGCCCCAATCCCATGGTCGCGGCCAGCGGCATGCCGTGGACATTCCCGCTGGGCGAGCTCTCGGGCGTATTAATGTCGGTGTGGGCGTCAATCCAGATCAATCCAATTTTCTGGTTCTGGCGGCGATAGAACTCAGCCACGCCGGCCACCGTTCCCGCCGCCACCGAGTGGTCTCCGCCCAGCACCAGCGGAACCATGCCGGCCTCCAGGGTTTTCAGGACCAGTTCGGCATGCTTGGTGCAGGTAGCGGTAATTTCCTTCAGATACTTGGCCGAAGGGTCTCCCGCCTTCTTCTGCTCGGCGATGGCGACGGAAACATTGCCGGCGTCTTCGACCACATGCCCCAGCGCTTCGAGGCGCGCCTCGAGCCCAGCCACGCGTACCGCGGACGGGCCCATGTCCACGCCGCGACGCGACTGTCCCAGATCCAGCGGGACTCCAATCACCCGAATCTTCCTAGGCGCGATGTTGGACGAAGATGCTGTTGTTGGGACCATAAATTTCAACTAGCCTTGAAGCTCCTTTTTCACCGCCGAGGTCGCCGAGAACGCCGAGTCAGGAAATTCATTCACAACCCTCTTCAGTCCATCTTTCAGAACGCGCACGTGGAAATTAATGATAAGGCCTACCCTCTTTCCCGAAAGGCGCAGGTAGGAAAGCAATTGCGCGTCGTGAATAGGCGCGAGTTCTTGAACCGCTTTGATTTCCAAAATAACCGAATCTTCGACAACCAAGTCCAGACGATAGCCACAATCCAGCTTCACGTCTTTATAGACGACCGGCAGTGGCAGTTGCTGCTCGACCTTGAATCCGTGCTGGCGCAATTCAAACGCCTGGCAAGTTTCATAAGCTGACTCCAGTAACCCGGGCCCCAACCCTTTGTGCACCTCGATCGCCGCCCCGATGATGCGCCGGTGATGAGATCGAGCTGGTCTTTGTCTCGTTCCTGCATTTTCTCGGCGTTCTCCGCGTACTCGGCGGTAAAAAATCTCATGGGTACAGCCGGTTCAGCATGCGCGGGAACGGAATGGTCTCCCGCACATGCTCCAGTCCGCAGATCCAGGCCACTGCGCGTTCGATTCCCATGCCGAAACCGCCGTGGGGCACGCTGCCGAATTTTCGCAGGTCAAGGTACCACTTGAAAGCCTCTTCGGGAAGGCCGTGTTCGCGAATGCGCTGCACCAGCAGATCATAGGACGCCATGCGCTGCGAGCCGCCGATAATTTCTCCGTAGCCTTCCGGGGCGAGTACGTCCACGCAAAGCGCCAGTTCCGGCCGTTGTGGATCAGGTTCCATGTAGAACGCCTTCACCTGCGCGGGATAACGATGCACCATGACCGGCTTTTCAAACTGCGATGAGATGTAGGTTTCATCCGGCGATCCCAGGTCGCCGCCCCACTCGAACTTATTTTCCAGCGCGCCCTTGGCGTGCGCTTCCTGCAACATTTGGCAGCCTCGTCATACGTAATGCGCGGGAACGGGGCCTCAATCTTCTCCAGCTTGGCGACATCACGTCCGATCACTTGCAGATCGCTGCGCCGCTTCTCCAGGCAACGCTTCACCAGAAAGCTGATCAAACCTTCGGCCAGGTCCATGAGGTCGTCGAGTTCGGCGTAAGCGACCTCGGGTTCGACCATCCAGAATTCCGTGAGGTGGCGGCGGGTCTTGGATTTTTCCGCGCGGAAGGTTGGCCCGAAGGAATACACCTTGCCCAGGGCCATGGCCGTGGCTTCGATGTAGAGCTGCCCGGACTGGGTAAGAAACGCCTGCTCATCAAAGTAATCGACCGGAAAAAGAGTGCTGGTGCCTTCACAGGCGGCCGGAGTAAGAATCGGCGGATCGGTCAGGACAAATCCGCGCTCGTCAAAGAAATCACGGGCCGCCTTGATGATCTCTGCCCGCACCCGCAGGATCGCCGCCTGGCGCTGCGAGCGCACCCAAAGGTGCCGGTGCTCCATCAGAAATTCGACGCCATGTTCTTTGGGCGAAATCGGATAGGGATCGCTCTCGGAAACCCGCTGCACCACCTGAATACCGGAAACATCGAGCTCATACCCGCCCGGCGCGCGCTTGTCGGCGCGAACTTTTCCCTCGACGATGACGCTCGACTCCTGAGTGAGGCCTTTTATTGCGTCGAACACTTCGGGAGCCACCGCATTTTTCGGCACCACGCCCTGAATCAGCCCGGAGCCATCGCGGAATTGAGGGAAGAGCAGTTTCCCGCTCTCCCGCAGGTTGTAGAGCCAGCCCCGGATAGTGACGGTCTGGCCTTCGTGCTTGCCGATATCAGAAATCGTGCTGACAGGAAATGACATAAGATTCCAAAAATCATCTACCGCCGAGCACGCAGAGAGCGCCGAGAAACCCAGTCTATTTCTCGATTCTCTTTCTTCCTTGCTTCTTCTCTGCGATCTCGGCGTCCTCGGCGGTTAACGAATCTAAGCCGATTCCAATTTCCCGAATGCCTCTTTCATTTTCTCCACCGGATTCACTTTCTCGTCGGGCTCGATCTCCAGGAGCAGAGGCGGCGTATGCGGCGCCGAGCGCAGCAATTCCATCGCTTCTTTCCAGTCGATGGTCCCGGCCCCCGGCCACAGATGAGAGTCGCGGACTCCGGCATTGTCGTGCACGTGGGTGGAATGAATATGGCCTTTCAGGATTTCGAACGCCTCCGCAACTTTACCCATGATGTGGGCGTGGCCAAGATCGAAACATACGCCCACGTCGTCGAAGTGGGTGATCTGGATAAATTCCACCAGTTTGTCCGGGGTGCACAGTTCGTTGGGAATATTTTCCAGCAGGATGCGCACGCCCAGCGGCTTGGCAAAAGCGCGCAAGTGCTCGATTGAAGTCATCGCGGCCTCGAACTTGCGGTCGTCAAACGATTCGCCGCTGGTTCCCATGTGCTGTATCAGAAAGCGGAAGGGGATCTGCTCGGCCACTTCAATGGCGCGCTTGATCTCATCCATGGCCTCGATGCGCTGCGCCCGGTCGATGGCGGCCACGTTCACCGGCGGGGCGCCCGTGCGGCCCGACTCGTAGTCGGCATGCATGGGCGAATGGACCGAATGCAGCGGAACCCCGCTGGTTTGAAACCAGTCGGCAATTTCGCGCACATGCTGTTTGCGATTGGCATAATCCAGGTGCTGACGCGCGGCAAAAATCTCGATGGCCTGCGCCCCGCCCCGCACCAATCCGTCCAGCAGCCCGGGATGCAGCCGCTCTTTCACGTACACGAGTGTGGACATCGCCTTCAGCATACTGAACAAACCTGTGTGGGGCGGGCGCCCTCGCCCGCCGCCTTTGATTTGGACTTTAACTATTCAAAACCTTGGTGCCGTCGGAACTGTGCCGTAATCAAAATCCAAATTCAAAGGCGGCGGGCGAGGGCGCCCGCCCCACATGAACTGATCTAGAATCCTATCGCCCTGCCGTTATTTCGCGGGTCGCTGGCGCCCAGGCGATCTCCCCGTTTCGGATCGATCATGATGCACTCGCCGTCGCTCCAGGAGTCTCCCGCCTCGACACGGTGGCCCATTCCCTCCAGCCGCTTGATGGTATCAGGGGAAAGCCCCGACTCCATGCGGGTGACGTCGGGCAACCACTGATGATGGAAGCGCGGAGCATTCACCGCTTCCTGAATGTTCATTCCGTAATCGACCACGCCCATCAGGATATTGGCCACGGTGGTGATGATCCGCGGGCCGCCGGGAGAGCCCAGCACCAGAAACAGCTTACCGTCTTTCAGCACGATGGTGGGCGCCATCGCGGAAAGCGGGCGCTTGCCCGGCTCAATCGCATTCGCCGGCCCCTGGATCAGGCCGAACATGTTGGGCACGCCCTGCTTGGCCGCGAAGTCGTCCATCTCATCGTTCAGCAGAAAACCCATGCCCTCGGCGGTGACCCGCGAGCCAAAACTGTCATTGAGCGTGGTCGTGACCGCAACCGCGTTCCCCTCGGGATCGACCACCGAATAGTGAGTCGTATGGTCGGGTTCGGCCACGGCGCTGGGCGGAAGATGCCCGGCGGCATATTGTTCGAGCTGGCTGAAGATCGCAGGCCGGACCAGATCTTTACTGGCGCTGGCGTGCCTGGGATCAATCGATTCCCGCCAGGCCGCGCCGTACCGCTTGTCGATCAACTGGGCCACGGGAATGTTGGAAAAGTCCGGATCGCCCAAAAATTCCGCCCGGTCGAAAAACGCCCGCCGGAAGGCTTCGAGCGTCAGATGGATGGCCTGGCGCCGACTCGGCCTCCGAATTTTGCCAGGTCGTAGCCTTCGAGAATGTTCAGGATTTCGATCAGCGTGGTCCCGCCCGACGACGGTGGCGGCGCGCTGATGATGTCGTATCCGCGGTACGATCCCCGCACCGCCTCCCGCTCTTTCACCTCGTAATGTGCCAGGTCGTCGACCGTGATCAGGCCTCCACCCTTCTGCACGAATGCAGCCAGTTCACGCGCCATATCGCCATGATAGAAGTCATCCGGATTGCCGGCGATGCGCTTCAACGTGCGAGCCAACTCCGGCTGCTTGAACACCTCGCCGGCTCTGTAAAAGTTCCCATCACGCTGAAAAATGCGGCGCGATTCCGGAAACTGGGCCAGCGGTTTATCCTCCTGCAAATCCCGGGCGTCTTCGGCGGCGAGGGCAAATCCTTCCTCCGCCAGCTTGATCGCCGGGGCCATCACCCGCGCGAGCGACAGCTTGCCATACTTCTTTTCCGCATACACCATCCCTGCAACCGAACCCGGCACTCCGATCGCCTTGTAGCCGATGGTGCTGGCATCCTCAATCACATCCCCCTTGGCGTCGAGGTACATATTCGCCGTGGCCCTCGCCGGCGCTTTCTCGCGGTAGTCAATGAAGTGGGTCTTGCCATCGGCGAAGCGGACGAGCATGAAGCCGCCACCACCCAGATTCCCCGCCTGCGGATGCACCACCGCCAGCGCAAAACCGACCGCGACTGCCGCGTCCACAGCATTGCCGCCCGCTTTCATCATCTGCACTCCAGCGCGCGACGCCAGCTGGTGTACGCTGGCCACCATGGCCCGGGGCGCCACCACCGGCACCAGCCGGGCGGCGAAGATGGGCGGCGAGGCCAACGCCATCGCGAGGACGAAGAGCAGCAGAATGAATAACTTGCAATGAGATCGCATGAAGGGGACTGCTAGAGGCTAGCCCAGCTGGAGAGCGGGAGTCAAATCAGCCTGATCACGCCAGCGGCGCCCCAAAAAACGGGGCGCCGCAGGGTGTTTGGATTGACGGCACGGATTGCCGTTCCCCAATGAGCGTCAGGTCAATTCCCTGTGACCGTCAGGTGGTTCAGAAATGCCGTGGTACCCCCAGATGTCTTGTTTCCACCAATCTGGAAATTAACCACCTGCCGCCCGATTCCCCAACCCAGGCCAAAAACGCTGGGCCCGGAAGCGCCCACGAATTTGTACACTTTGGTATCGAAAGTCACGGAATCGTAGGTTACGTTGCCGGCAGAATCCCGGTGATATTTCAGGATGACGTGATGCCAGACCGCGGGCTTCCACAGATTTCTCGAGCAAGGGACATTCGAATTATTCCAGTGCGGACGGCCGGAATGGTTGGTCACGTACTGCCACATGCCTTTCGGGAAATTACATTGCATTCCGTAGATCACCGTGTTGCCGTTGAGAGTGACCTGGTTCAAGTCAAGTTCGATATTGTTTACGGTCGCCATCTTGGTGAAGTAAACCCAGGTATCAAGGGTGAAGTACTTAGATGACCCATCCTTGTGGTCAGGCCCGAGGTAAATATGGAAGCGCTCTCCTCCATAGTAGGTCCATGTGGCATCGAACCGCCGCAGTTCCCCGGATATTTTGCTGCTTCCCGTCGATTTCCCATTCGTACCTTTGTCGTGCTCCCAGCACCAATGGGGAATACTGCATCCCGTAGTGCCGCCAGAGCTGGGAATGTCATCAACGTTCTTTACTTGTTCTGCGCCAAAGGCCATAAGACTTGAAAACAGGCACAACGCGGCTACTAACT
Organism: Terriglobia bacterium; assembly: GCA_963790645.1. Taxonomy (GTDB): domain Bacteria; phylum Acidobacteriota; class Terriglobia; order Terriglobales; family Acidobacteriaceae; genus JAIQFF01. The sequence goes on from CAWBPS010000027.1 coordinate 150,418, forward strand.
TCACTGGTGCTCTCCCCGTAATAGTTGGTTCTAAATCTGGCGACCGCTGTTCGGTGCGCTTCCCGTTTCGGCCAAAGGTAGGTTTGTTATCAACACTTTTACGGCAGCCGGGTATGAGCGTCAACTATCGGAAGTACAGGGGGGTCCACTGGCGTTACCGCGATATTGGGTGGGGAGCGGTCCAGCAGAATCGAGGCCTTAAGGAATCGCTGTTTTCACTTTCTGGCGCGGGGAGATTTGGACCTGCGGCGGGTTGCGCTGGTTCTGTTGGCTCTGGTGGCGCTGGTTCTGGCTATCCTGGCTTTCGCCGCCACCATTTCATACGACTCTGTAATCAGGTCTGTGGTGTCGCTCCAGGGCAGGACATCCATGCGCTCGAGTGCTACCCACTTGTAGCGGCCCAGGTAGGGCGCCGGAATAATGTCTTCGTGCTCCACCAGTTCAGCAAATCTTTCGGGTTCGCACTTGAACATCAGGCGCGGCGGGATCGCACTCAGAGACAGCAGCGCGAAAATCTTTCCGCCTACCTTGAAACAGAGAACTTCGCCCCACTGCAGCTTTTCGGTGGCATGGGGAAATGAAAGACAGAAGCTGCGGATGGATTCAACACTCATAATTTTCCTATGAATCTAATGCCGGAAGCCCGCTATCAAAAGAGTAAGAGCAAGTGTACTTACCCGCGAGATCGGTTGTAGAGTTGTTTCAAACGGATTGACATTGACACCTCCAGGAGATTGAAATGCAAACCCGGCAACTTGGCAACTCTGACCTGCGCATCACTCCGGTGGGCTATGGGGCATGGGCCATCGGCGGTTCCGGCTGGCAGTTCGCGTGGGGAGCCCAGGATGATAACGACTCGATAGCAGCCATTCATCGCTCGCTGGAACTGGGAGTGAACTGGATCGACACGGCCGCGGTTTACGGCCTGGGACACTCCGAAGAAGTTGTAGCCAGGGCCCTGAAGGCCTGGTCAGGCCCGCGGCCTTGTGTCTTCACCAAATGCGGCCGGCTTTGGGATGAACAGGGCAACGTGCGGGGAGGCCTGGGCGCCGATTCCATCCGCCGCGAAATCGAGGACAGCCTGCGCCGCCTCAACGTCGAGGTCATCGATCTCTACCAGATTCACTGGCCGCCCAATCCCGACTCTCCCCAGTTCGAGGAGGGCTGGACTACGCTGGCCGACCTGAAGCGGCACGGCAAGGTGCGCTGGATTGGAGTCTCGAATTTCAATGCTGCGCAATTGAAGCGCGCCCAGGCCATCGCGCCGGTCACCTCCCTGCAACCTCCCTATTCGCTGATTCACCGGGAGGTTGAGCCTGAGACGCTTCCTTACTGCCGCCAAGAAGGCATTGGCGTGATCGTATATTCACCCATGGCTTCGGGCCTGCTGACGGGAGCGATGACCCGCGAACGGGCCGCCAAGCTCCCCCAGGATGACTGGCGTCGTGCCAATCCAAATTTCAATGAGCCCAAGCTGTCCAGAAACCTCGCCCTGGCAGAACGACTCCGCGAGATCGGCCTACGCCACGGCCGTTCGCCGGGCGAAGTTGCCATTGCCTGGACGCTGCGCAACCCGGCGGTGACCGGCGCCATCGTGGGTGCTCGCAATGCCAGCCAGGCCGAAGGCGTCATGCGTGCCGGGGAGTTGGCCCTGAGTGACGAAGATGTAAATGAGATTGAGGCTTTTTCCCAGGCAGCGGCGTAAGGGAATAAGGGGCGCGCCCTGAGATTCTTGGGAAGGGCACGACTTCAGTCGTGCCGCTAAGTTTTGGAAACAGCGCCAATAAGTTTTCAGCGAATTGTGGCACGACTGAAGTCGAGCCCTTCCCAAACCCATACGGGCCGAGCTTTCTGGCAGCCCAGCCGGTCGTGCCCATTCCCCCGGTAGCTCACACCTCTTCGCGCGCCTCTCCCAGGGTCACGCTGACGTCGATCTTTTTCTTTCCTCGATAGATGGTGACCCGCACCGTGTCGCCGGCGCGATGGCTGTTCATGACCTGGCTGAGGTCTTGCTGGTCCTGGACCTGCTGGCCATCGATGGCCACGATCAGGTCGCCGCCGAGCGTGATGGGAATGTTGCCGATGTAGGCGCGCTCGCTGCCGCCGCGCAGGCCGGCCCGGTCGGCGGCCCCGCCAGGCACGATCTGCACGATCAGCAATCCGCTGTCTGCCGGCAGCCCCATCTGGTCCGCCAGTTCAGGGGTAATGGGAATTGTTCGCACGCCCATCGCCGGGCGCCGCACCCGACCCAGCGTCATCAGATCGTTCAGCACCGCCTTCGCCGTGTTTACCGGGATGGCGAAACCAATGCCCGCGCTCTGGCCGACGTTGGAAGCGATCAGGGTGTTGATGCCGATCACTTCGCCGTGCCAGTTCAACAAGGGGCCGCCCGAATTGCCGGGATTGATGGCCGCGTCCGTCTGGATGGCGTCATCAATCTGCATGCCATCGGGTTCCTGCACCGGACGGATCGAACTGATGATGCCATTGGTCATGGTGCCGGCCAGGCCGAAGGGATTGCCGATGGCATAAACTTTTTGTCCCACCTGCAGATTACGCGAGTCGCCGAGTACCATCGGGGTCAGGCCGGGACCCTTGATCTGAATCACCGCCAGATCGTGAGAACGGTCGGTCCCCACCACGGTGGCGCGGTACTTCTTGCGGTTGTGCAGCGTCACTTCCACCTGGCGGGCGTCGGCGATCACGTGGTAGTTGGTGAGCACGTGACCTTCTTTGTCGATAATGAAGCCCGAGCCCTGGCCCTCCTGCGGTACCAGTCCGTAAAAGAAATCGAAGGTCACCGCCCGCGAAGTGATGTTCACCACAGAATCGATATTCTTGCGGTAAACGCTCATGTTGTTCTGTTCTTCGGCATCGAAGGCGCCGTTCGACGCGGCCTCGGTAATCTCCACCCGGTTGCTGGGACGGCCAAACCAGTTGGCGGGGTGCATCTGGCCAGAGCGGTAGGTAGTGAAGTAAAAGAACGCGCCGGCAAAAATCACAGCCAGCAGGACGGGACGCAGCAGTTTCATAGTTCGGAACCTTCCAGTGTCGAAGCTAGATTCTAAATTGTAGCGCCGGCGTCTCGCCGGCTGTCGCGAGGGCATCCTGCCCTCGACTGCGGGCGGGCCGCCCGCAGGACAGCCGCCAGGACGGCGGCGCTACAAATTACGCTTCTCTCTTCAATTCAGCGTAGATTTCTCTAACCTGGCGGCTGGTTTCATCGAGCGATCCGGAGTTATCAATCACGTAATCGGCGGCTTTTATCTTTTCTTCGTCGGGAAGCTGGGCGGCCATGCGGCGGGCGACTTCGCGGCGCGCCGTTTCCAGGTCAACTTTCAGCCGCTGGGCCCAGCGCTCGACCCGTTGCTCCGGTCTGCAGGTCACGACCACCAGCCGGTCGAAACGTCCGGCCATGCCGGCCTCGAGAATGAGCGCCGCTTCCACCAGGGCAATGGCGTGCGGATCGCGCCGGCCGATTTCGGCCATCCATTCCTCTTGCCGGCGAATCACGGCGGGATGGACGATCTGATTCAGTTCCTGGACGCGGGACGCCTGCTGGGGGCTGCCGAAGGCAAGTTCCCCCAGCCGAGCGCGGTTCACGCTGCCATCGGGGTCCAAAATCCCGGCGCCAAAATGATGCACAACTTCCTGGTAAACCGCCTTGCCCGGCTGCATGAGCTGGTGGGAGATCTGGTCGGCCTGGATCACGTGCGCGCCCTGGGCGGCAAACATCTCACCTACCACTGACTTGCCCGCGGCGATGCCTCCGGTCAACCCGACCTTAAGCACTGCGGGCGTGCTCCGTAGCCCGGGCGGACATGCGCGAGCCCCTCCGCATCTTCGCCGCCTTTACGGTGTTGGCCATCAGCATGGCGATGGTCAGCGGTCCCACGCCGCCGGGCACGGGCGTGATCGCTCCCGCAACTTCGGCTGCATTGGGATGAGCGTCCCCCACCAGGGTCGAGCCCTTCGTACGGAAGCTCTCCTCGCGTTTCGTGTTGCCCGCAAAGAGCCGGTCAAACTCCGCCCGCTCCGTTACCTTGTTCATGCCGACGTCGATCACCGTGGCCCCGGGTTTCACGAATTCGCGGGTAATCATTCCGGCTCGGCCGATGGCGGCCACCAGGATGTCGGCGCGGCGGCAGACCCCGGGAAGGTCTTTCGTCTTCGAGTGGCAAACGGTCACGGTGGCATTGGCATTGATCAGCAGCATGGCCGTGGGTTTGCCCACAATATCGCTGCGCCCTACCACCACCGCTTCCTGGCCCGCTACCGGAATGTTGCTGCGCTTGAGGATCTCCATGATGCCGGCCGGCGTACAGGGCACCAGCCCCGGGCGCTGGGTGGATAGAAATCCCACATTGACGGGGTGGAAGCCGTCCACGTCCTTGGCTGGGTCCACAGCCATCAGGATCTGCTTGGAATCTACATGCGGCGGCAACGGCAGCTGAACCAGGATGCCGTCAATCTCGTCGCGCCGGTTCAGTTCGAGGACCAGGTCCAGCAGCTGCGGGGTCGAAATCGTGTCCGGCGGGGTAAGTTTCTCACTGTAGATTCCCACTTCCTCACAACTCTTCACTTTGCCCCGAACGTAGATCTCAGATGCCGGGTTGTGCCCGACAAGAATGACTGCCAGGCCGGGACGAATGCCGGCAGCGGTCATGTCCTTGACCTCGGAAGCAACCTCTGCCCGGATTTCAGCGGCGATCTTGTTGCCGTCCAGAATTGTGGCAGCCATGAACCTAGCCTCCCGCTGGTGAAACTTTATCGTAAACTATCATGGTCAAAAGAGCTTTTAACCGCAAAGGACGCAAAGATCGCAAAGAAGAAAGACCTGTTGCGGTCTTTCCTTGGCGACCTTTGCGCCCTTTGCGGTTAAAATCTTTCGGGTTTCTGCCGCCAGCTCAAAAAGCGTAAAATGCCATTCATGATTCCCCCGGACCTGCTCGAGATTCTGGTCTGCCCCGTGTGTAAGAAGCCGCTGGTACTCAAAGACAAAGACGGGGGGCAGAGCCTCAAGTGCGGAGAGTGCCGCCGCGTCTATCCGGTGCGCGACAACATCCCCATCATGCTGGTGGACGAAGCCGTGATCGACCCTTCCTGAACCCTGCCTGAAGCCGCATTGTGTCATTCCGGCTCGTCCCAGAACGACACAGCGTGTCAATAATGAAAATTCCTGATATGGCCCGTTCGTGCCAGTAAAACTAGCTTGGCGGACGCATCCAAAGATTTAGCTCCCCTGCAACTTACCGCAATGTAAGGGGTTTAAGAAACCGAACCGCGGGTATTTGCGTATATAGGGAAAGCGCCCCGGACGCGGCACGAAAATTGCATGCAACGTTCACAGCTGGCAGTGAGTCTAATGAGATAAGCAGGTCAAGGTCGGAGGTGATAACGACCATGAAAGAACGATTCTCCAGTACCGAGTTAACGGCTCTGCGAAACGATCTGTTGCAGGGAGGCCTGATCGATTCGCGGGAGGCCGCCGAACTTTTGCAAGTCTTCCTCATGGGACGTGGCTACGGGGTATCGCCTCAAGCAGCCATGGACGCCGTGGGCCGGGTTGAGATGTCAGGCTGCTCCATGCCCGTGTTGCAAAAAGAGCTGGAGGGTCTGGCGCTGGTGATGTAAGCGGTGACCAAAAGTATGTAAGAAATCTACGGGGACCTCAGAACCAAGCCGTTTCCCCGCGAGGTGAGTAACAAGAATAAGCCGGGCCAACCAGCCCGGCGTTTTTGTTTGTGGGAGGAGCTATTAGCTCTTAGCCATTAGCTCTTAGCTTGAATCCCATGGGGTAGTGATTTGGGGTGGCTAAGAGCTAAAAGCTCTTTTCACTCGTACCTCAAACTCTCCACCGGATCCAGCTTCGCCGCGCGCGTCGCAGGGACCGTCCCGAAGATCACACCCACGAACGACGAAACCAAAATCGCCACAATGGCCGACAATCCCGATATCGGAATACGGTATTCCGTCAGAAAACGTACCGAATACGGGATTGCCAAACCGATGACCACGCCGATCAGTCCTCCCACCAGTGAGATGGTCATGGCCTCGGCCAGGAACTGAAAACGTATTTCGCGGTTGGTGGCGCCCAGCGCCTTGCGGATGCCAATCTCCCGGATGCGAGAGCTGACTGTTGCCAGCATGATGTTCATGATGCCAATGCCGCTGACCAGCAGGACCACCGCCGCCACCAGCAGCAGGACAAGAGTCAAAGCGTTGGCCGTCTTCTCCGCCAGCACCACCAGTTGGGTGAGGTTCATCACATTGTAAACCGACTCGGCCCGGTGCCGGCTCTGGATGACCCGCCGGATCTGGTCCGTGGCCGGCTGCACCATCGAGGGATCGGCGGTCGAGAAATAAATCTGTTTCACCGTGGGAGTGTCGGTGAAGTAGCGGCTCACCGTATACGGAATCAGCATGGTGTAGTCCACGACTTCCGTTTGTCCGAAGGTGTCCACCCGCTCCCGGAAGGTGCCCACGATGGTGAACGGCAGCCCGGTCAGCTTGATGGTTTTGCCGATGGCCTCTTGTTGCGATCCGTAGAGTTCCTCGGCCATTTTCTGGGTGATCACTCCTACCTTGGTGTGTTCCTGCTCGTCTTTGCTGTCAAAAAACCTGCCGCTGATCACCACCAGGTTGCGCACCATCTTGTAGTCGGGAAAAACTCCCAGCACGGAGATGTCGCGTTCCTTGCCTCCACCCACGGGAATGCGCTCGCCCAGCGAGACCACGGGAGAAGCCGCGACGATGCCCGGTACTTGCTCGCGCGCGGCCTGCAGGTCATCGATGGTGAGCGGGTCGGGCGTGACGTTGGCGACGCGCTGGCCGCCGCTCTGGTATTCGGCTTCAATCTGGTTAGTGCCGATGGATTGAATCTGGTTCAGCACATACTGCTTGCCGGTCATGCCGATGGTTACGACCAGAATGAGGGAGGCCGTGCCGATCACCATACCCAGAGCAGTCAGGGCGAAACGGACCTTATTGTTGCGGAAAGTCTCGTAGGCAAAGCTGAGGACTTCGCCATAAACCATGCGAGGCGGACGTCGTTCAGGCGCGGTCGTGGTGGCAGTCCCCATAGCGTAGCTGGTTAGATGCTAGCCGCAACCGCCTGGAGGCGCAATTAACTGTGGCAGGTCGAGTCCCGAAAGGAAGTCCTGATCCGGGAGGAAGCTGCTCCGGCTGCTTATCGGTCGCGCGTCGCAGTAAGACGACTCCCAACAAGAACGGCATGATGAACGGGACCGCCGGGATGCGGGCAACGAAACCTGGTTGATATACCACGGGGTGGAAAGGGTGGTCGGGCCGGGGAATGACATACCTCTCAGTTTGTAGGGGTTGCTCGTCTGAAAAGGCTATGGCCGGTCGCGCCCCCAGGCTTCGACCTCGACAAAGCTGCACCACCTGCCGGGGTCCACCGGCACAAGATTGGTGATCCGCAGCCATGAAGTCCGCCGCTTCTTGAAGGGAAAGTCCTGAAACCCGGCCGACGATCCGAGCTGGAGGGAGACGTGGGTTCCATCGGAAAACTCAACATCCGCGCTCTTCCAGTAGCTGTCGTGCGGGAAATCGGCCCGAACCATCAGGCGGATTTTGTCCAATTCGACGGGCCGTCCGAAGTCCAGCTTCCACCACAGGTCGGTGCGCAGCTGCGGACCCCACGACTGGTAAGGCCATATGCCGTGATGGCCGTTCTTGGTGACCCCGTCAATCGCATTTCGCGCCTCGAAATCGAACAGGTCCCTGGAAACGCTGTTTGTGGTGGCGTGGGGGAAGATATGGACCTCCGCCGGCTCCATTTGCCGCACATCGCAGGGATTCAGGGCGAGATTCCGATAGTCGCTAAGGTCGTGTCTATTCAGGGTACGAACTGCCACGCGATGAGATTTGCCGGCAAAACTTTCCGGCGCGTAGGCGCTGCCCGTGTCCTTTTCTTCAACTCCGTAGGGAATCTCATAGGAAGCGCTTCCCGGAGAGGGGTTGGGGAGGTAGAGCACACACTCGGGCATGTTCTCGTCCAGTCGCAATGCCATGCGCCGTGGTCCGCGGAGAATGATGCGATCGCCTGGCTGATACTCGCGGTCCAAAACCAACATTGCCGAAGCCCCGTTGGACGACCCGGCATTCATTTCGGAGCTTGCAATTCGGGTCCCCTGGCGGTCTTGCACCTCAATTTGAAACCGCACATCGCTCGCGCCCCTCATGGCTGGCGACTCGTCGACCGCCGCAAGTGGTCCGCTTGCAATCGACCCGCAAAGAAAGACGGCAAGAACCCCGATCGACTTGATTGATCGATGCCAGTTAGATCTCGCGCTCATAAGTCCCCCCGTCTCTCCGAAGATATTTCAAGTGGCTTCCGGACGTTGCCTTCTGGTTGTTCACAAATCCAGCCGTGACACCTACAGGCTCTAGGGGGGCGGCTCCGCCGCCCCCCGCGCGTAGTAGGCGGGGTAGCCCGGCTCCAGCTTCCGGCCTTTCGGGCTGAAAATACGGAAATGCGCCAATCCGGCTCTCTGCAAAGCAAACTGCAACGTGGTTCGTATTACGCCCAAACCGTAAGTCACGCTGCGGCGGAAATTGATGGAAGACGCTTCCTCGAAATACTTCGTCGGGCACGATACCTCGCCGATGCGGAAACCGAAGTTCACGCACTGCGCCAGCACCTGGTTGTCGAAGACAAAATCGTCGGAGTTTTCGAGCAGGGGGATTTCCAGCAGCACTTTGCGGCTAAAGGCGCGATAGCCGGTGTGGTACTCCGACAATTTGATTCCAAGGAACAGGTTCTCGAAGGCGGTAAGGAAGCGGTTGGCTACGTATTTATAGAAGGGCATGCCGCCATGCAGGGCCTGCCCGCCGATGATGCGCGAGCCCAGCACCACATCGTAAACCTCATAAGCAATCATGCTCGCCATGGCTGTGACCAGCAGCGGTGTGTACTGGTAGTCAGGATGCACCATGATCACCACGTCGGCGCCCGCGGCCAGGGCCTCGCGGTAGCAGGTCTGCTGGTTGCGGCCGTAGCCGTAATTCTGGTCATGCACGAAAAATTGCAGACCCAGGCGCCCGGCGATTTCGACCGTGCGGTCGGAGCTGTGATCGTCCACCAGGATGCGAATGTCCACCAGGTCGGGCAACTCCGCCACGGTGGCGGCCAGGGTCTTCTCCGCGTTATAGGCCGGCAAGACCACGGCAATGCGCTTTCCGTTGATCATGAACGACCATCATAATCTCAAGGGCTCTGGCCGCCATCACTGTGTGCTTCGGTTGACAATGCCCGCGGGGGGACAGCCGCCTCTAGCTGTCCAGTCGAGCGAAGCTCGACAAAGGATTTGCCGGGAACCACACTAGCGGAGCCTTGCTCCGCCGGACAGCCGAGGGCGGCTGTCCCCACGCGGGCTCTTTGTTGATAAAATGTCTGTTCGGGCAAGCCCGGGACCCATGGCCGAAAAGCGAACCTTATTCGAGAAAGTCTGGGACGAGCACGTCGTCTCTTCACCGCCCGACCGCCTGCCTCTTCTCTATATCGACCTGCACCTGGTCCACGAGGTCACTTCGCCGCAGGCCTTCGACGGCTTGCGCGCGGCCAGACGCCGGGTGCGCCAGCCCAACCGCACCGTCGCCACGGTTGACCACAATATTCCGACCGAGCCTCGCGGCACTCCGATCACGGATCCCATTGCCGCCCTTCAGATCCAGGCGCTGCAGAAAAATTGCAAGGAATTCGGCGTCCCGCTGTTCGACATGGATTCGCCCGACCAGGGCATTGTGCACGTCATCGGCCCCGAACTTGGACTCACGCAGCCGGGCATGACTATCGTGTGCGGCGACAGCCACACCAGCACCCATGGAGCATTCGGCGCGCTGGCATTCGGCATTGGCACCTCGGAAGTCGAGCACGTGCTGGCCACGCAATGCCTGCCGCAGCGCAAGCCGAAGACGATGCTGATCAACGTGCAAGGTTCGCTGCCCGAAGGGGTGACGGCGAAAGACCTGGCGCTCGGCATCATCGGGCAGATCGGGACTGACGGAGCCACCGGTCACGTCATAGAGTACGCAGGCGAAGCCGTCCGTGGTCTTTCTGTAGAAGGCCGGATGACGCTGTGCAACATGAGCATCGAAGCGGGAGCGCGCGCCGGCATGATCGCGCCAGACGAAATCACCTTTACCTATATCAAAAATCGCCGCTTCGCTCCACAAAACGGAAGCTGGGAGAAAACGCTGGCGCACTGGCGCACCTTGCCCTCCGATCCGGGAGCACGCTATGACAAAGTCATCGAAATCGATGCCGCGAAGCTGGCGCCTTTTGTGACCTGGGGAACGAATCCTGGCATGGTGGTCGCGGTCAGCGGACGGGTCCCGGAACTGACTGATCTCAAAACCGAAGCCGATCGCCACGCCGCCGAGCGCATGCTGGAATACATGGGACTGAAGCCCGGCACCCGCGTCGAAGAAATTCCGGTGGATCGGGTTTTTATCGGCTCCTGCACCAATTCACGGCTGGAGGATTTGCGCGCCGCCGCCCGCGTGGCCCGCGGCCATCACGTCAATGCGAAAGTGCGGGCCATGGTGGTGCCCGGATCGCAAGCCGTAAAACATGCCGCCGAGCAGGAAGGCCTCGACCGGATATTCCAGGAAGCTGGTTTCGAATGGCGCGAGTCCGGCTGCTCGATGTGCCTGGGTATGAATCCGGACATCCTGCAACCCGGCGAGCGCTGCGCGTCCACCAGCAACCGCAATTTTGAAGGTCGCCAGGGCCGCGGCGGACGCACCCACCTGGTCAGCCCGATGATGGCCGCCGCCGCGGCGGTGGCAGGTCACTTCACCGACATAAGAAACTGGAAATTCAACAAGTAGCGCCGGCGTCTCGCCGGCTGTCCGGAGGGCGTCCCGCCCTCCGAATCGGGAGACAGAATGCAACCGTTCCGCACTCACAAAGGCAAAGTCGCTCCGCTCGATCGCGCCAACGTCGATACCGACCAGATCATCCCCAAACAATTTCTGAAGCGAATCGAGCGCACCGGCTTCGGCGAGTTCCTGTTTTACGACTGGCGCCGCGGCAAGGAGGGCGGGCAGGACCCGTCTTTCTCGCTGAATCAGCCGCGTTACAAGGGAGCCAGCATTCTCGTGGCGGGGAAGAACTTCGGCTGCGGATCGTCGCGCGAGCACGCGGTCTGGGCCCTGGAAGATTTCGGCTTCCGCGCCGTGATCGCTCCGTCGTTTGCCGACATCTTTGCCAACAACTGCGTAAAGAACGGCGTGCTCACGGTGGTGCTGACCGAAAAAGAAGTCGAGGAAATTGTCCGCCGCGCCAGCGAGCTACCCGGCTACCAGGTCACTCTCAATCTGGAACAATGCAAAGTGCACGATGACAGCGGATTTTCCGCCAGCTTCCAGATTGACGACTTCACCCGCCACTGCCTGCTCGAAGGCCTGGATGACATCGGACTCACCCTGCAGCACGAGCCGGAGATCACCGCCTACGAGTCCCGCCACCCGGCAGCACAGAAGATCGTGTAGGCGCGGGCGCCCACGCCCGTGCGGCGGGGCGAAGCCCCGCGAGCTCCCAGTGTGCTGTCCCAGAAATACATGGAATATCGAAATGCAAGCGGCGCAGGTTGAGTTGGCTGAAACAGCAGGTCCCTCCACTACGCTCGCTTCGCTCCGCTCCGGATGACAATATTAATTCAATGAATTACCAGGACAGGACACTAAGAACCTGCCTACACCGGCGGCCCCGCCGGCGCCCCCGACGATTTCAGCCTGGGCGTATTCTGCTTCGGGTTTTGCAGAAACAGAATAATTTCGTGATCGATCTGCTCCAGCACGGGGTCTCGCGCCGCATTCTTCTTCACCGCAGTCTGCACTTCCCGCACTCCGGCCAGGGCCGCGGCCCGTACTTCTGGCGTCGCTTCGGAGTTGGCTGCCAAAATCATGAGGCGCTCCACAACCTCAGTCTGCACCACGCCCGCGAGGTCCCGCTCCGCTGCCGTTTTCGCAGAGCCGGAAAAAGCTGCAGTCACCAGGGCCGAGACTACGCTCGCCGGTGACGGCGCCTGCGCCTCCTGGCGCGAGATCACCGCCAGCCGCTGCATTCGTTCGGGATCAAGCAATCCTCCCACCACGATTCCGGACACGGCGCGAGCCCCGTCCTGTGGACTGAAAAGATATCCCGCGGACGACGCGAATTGCTCGGGATCGGAATAGCGATTCTCCACCGGCGCCAGCGCCTTCCAGACTTCCGCCGGAACATTCAACTGGGAAGGATTCAGAGCGCTGAGCGCCAGTTGCAGGGCCTGCTTCTGACTCTCGGCTGGCCAGATACTGATCGGCTGCTGTCCATCGCCCGCGAGGGAGAGCGGGACCTTCGCGCTTCCCACCACGTTGATGGCGGCGCCCAGTGCGTAGCGATGAAACAGATAGACCAGAGGAAAGCGCGAGGTGAACATCGAATTGGGCTCGCCCGGGCGCAGCATGCGCGGGCTGTAATGCGCCAGCAGCGAATTCCGCACGGGCAGTACTTCCTTCAGCCAGGTAACCGGATCGGGCCCGTCATCATAGGAATTCCAGCGCGGGTCTTCCGTGTTTCCCCAGACAATGCCCTTCGAGATGGCGCCTTTTACGATCGCGTCATGTCTCGCCTGCTCCTCTGGCGGTTTGCTGCCCGGCTTGCCCTGGCTGTAGCCCCACTCGATGGCAAAGCGGTCGTAGCTGCCCACGCCCTGCATGTAAGCATCGGAAAGATCGGCGGTGCCGTCGGCGCGAATTTTCACTCGCGGCGCGAAATAGTCCATCACCGAGCCGCGCCCGTAGGTGCTGGCCACGAAGTTATGTTCCAAGCCAAGCACATGGCCCATTTCGTGGCAGGTGAGCAGGGCCAGGCGCTGCAGCATGACTTGTTCTTCGCCGGTGCGCGGATCAAGATTGTCCAGCGCGGCGAACGTATCCAGCGCCGGCTCGGAGTTGTCGCGGCCGGAGGGCATCACGGACTCCCAGTAGTTGTTCATGGTGCGCATGCGGTGCGAATCCAGTTGCACCACGGCGTGAATGATTTCACCCGTGCGCGGATCCACGTGACTCTGGCCCACGGACCATCCTCGTCCCGAGCGGTTGGTCCACTGGATGGTGGGATAGCGAATGTCCATCGGGTCCGCGCCTTCGGGCAGGTCCTCGATGCGCAGCGCGTTCTTGAATCCCGCCTGCTCAAAGGCCGTGATTCCACCACAGGGCACCCATCCGTGCCGCGGAACGCACCGGCTCCGGAATGGCGCTGTCGAGATAGAACACGATCGGCTTCACCGGTTCACTGAGCGCAGCGTCCGGATCTTTTTTCTGCAGGCGCCAGCGTTGCACCAGATAACGGGTCAGGGGTTGATCGTAGGGCTGGGAAAAATCCTGGAATCTGACACTGATAAATCCCACTCGCGGGTCCTGCTCCAGCGCTTCGTATCCGGGAGCGGGCATGGCCAGGAACGAATGGTGTTCGCGCACACTCAACGAATGCGGATCGGGTTGGTTCAAATCGCTTTCGGAATCGGTGGCGAAGGTCAGCAGCGCCTCCACTTCCGTGTTGAGGGGAAAGCTTGCGGTGTGCTCGAGATCGATTACGCTGCGGTCTTTGTCCAAGCGCCAGTCCGCCGCCTTGGACGATTGCTGGCGCACCATCACCCCGCCCACGGCGCGGGTCGGACGGCGCAATTGAGAGAGCAGATCAAACGCGTCCCGCAGCAGCAAGGCATCCGCATCCACCAGCACCGTGCCATCGCGCTCCGCTTCGATGGGAAGCGACGCCAGCACGGACGCCGGGAAACTGTATTCCACGGAATGCTGCAACTCCGGCGCACCATTGGGAGCTCGGAAGCTGGTATTTTCCTGGATCACCAGCACACGCATGCCAACTCTCCGGAAGCGGCACACGGCCTCGGCCCCGAAAGAACTCCGGTCGGCGAAGGTCTCGATGGAGCCGATCCCGCTGCCCAGGCCGGTGAAGTAAAGGAACTCTTCTTGCAGCACCGACGGCGAGAGTTCAAACAGAATGGTGCCCTTTTTTTCATCCCAGTAGTAAGGGAAGAAGCCGTCGTGTCTTTGCAATCCGGCGGTGCGTGTCGCGATGCTGGAAACTGCGTCGGGCGGCTTCGTGGAGGTTTGGGCGCCGCTAGCGATGCTGCCAATGACAACGACCAATGCAATCCAAAGGTGGGTTCGTTTCATAGATTTTTGTCTTATACATCACGAGCGCGCAGTTTGCCCAAACCTGCCGCGGCATATGTAGCGCCGGCGTCTCGCCGGCTGTCGGGCGGGCATCCTGCCCGCCCCCGGGGGCAGGATGCCCCCGAGCCAGCCGGCAGGATGCCGGCGCTACTTTTCGCTCACCGGCTTTCCTTCTTCTACCGTGATTATGCGATCGACGGGCTGCGCGCCGATCTGCTGGTTCGTCCCGCTGGGCCAATCGAATTTCGATCTTGTCCACTTTTGTCGGCCGAGCCCAGCCCGAAGTGGACGCGCTGGTCGGAACTCGAGCCGTAACTTCCGCCGCTGAAAACGTCGGCGCGCTGCCGGATTCCAGCCGCGGTCAGAAAGACTTTTGCCCCAACCGCATTCCGCGGACTTTTAGGACCGCCAACCAGCTTCAGGGTCAGCCAGTGATTTCCGTTCTTGACCACGTTGCGGAGCAATGTCGGCATGGAATCGATGTCATTGATCACCACGTCGATGTGACCGTCATTAAAGAGGTCGCCAAATGCCGCGCCCCGGCCTGTGATTACGTCCGCCAGACCGCTTCCGGTGGCGGGCGGGACTTCCTGGAATTTGGAACCATTGAGATTGCGAAAAAGCTGTGGCCGCTCCGCCCAGGTCGTGCCCCAATCCTGCAGATCCACTTCCGGATAGACGTGTCCGTTGACGATAAAAATGTCGAGCAGGCCGTCGTTATCGAAGTCGAGGAAACCTGTCCCCCAGGCCAGAAACGGCACGGTGGGATCGCCCAGTCCGGCCTGATATGTAACATCCGAAAAACTACCCGCGCCATCATTTCTATAAAGGGTCTTGTAGTCGTCGGAAAAAGTTGTGGTGAAAAGATCAATTTTTCCGTCGCGGTTGTAATCTCCGATCCCGATTCCCATGGATGCCTGCTCGCGACCATCTTCGCTGAGCGCGAATCCCGATCCATAACTCACATCTTCAAACGTGCCGTTCTTCCGGTTGCGATAGAGAAAGTTGGGCGTGGAATCGTTGGCCACCAGCAAGTCCACCCAGCCGTCGTCATCCACATCCACGAAGGCGGCAGCCAGGCCGTAGTAGCCATCGGGATCGGAGACGCCGGCTTTGACGCTGACGTCGGTAAATGTGCCGTCGCCGTTGTTATGAAACAGGTGGTCGCGCTCGCCGGGCAGGCCGCGCGGTCCGCACATCACGTTGATTCCGCGAAACTGGCAGAAATTGGCCGGGATCGCGCCCTGTCCCGCTATTGGCGGGTGGTCGGCATCGAACTTCACATATCCGGGAACAAACAGATCGAGCCGCCCGTCGTGATCGTAATCGCCCCAGGTCGGGCCCGTAGACCAGCCTCCGAGGGTCACGCCTGCCTTCTCGGCGACATCGGTAAATGTGCCGTCGTGATTGTTGTGATAGAGGCGGTTGCTGCCATAGTTCGCCACGTAGATGTCGGGCCAGCTGTCGTTGTCGTAATCCCCCACGGCCACGCCGAATCCCCAACGCTGGTTGCTGACGCCGGCTTTGTCAGTGACATCAGTAAAGGTTCCATCGTGATTGTTGTGGAAGAGCATGGCGCACGGCGCGGGTTCCTTGCCTTTGAAGGCGGCGATCGTGGAGCCGTTCAGAAGATAGATGTCGAGCCAGCCATCATTGTCGTAGTCGAGCAGGGCGACGCCCGAGCCCGGAGTCTCGATGATCGAACTTTTTTCCCGCGTACCGGAACGATGATGAAACCTGTCCAGTCCGGCTTGCCTGGTGACGTCCGTAAATACTACGGGTGCGCCGTCCACGAATCCGCCTGCCGTGATGGGGCGCGACTTCGAGTCCTTAACCGCGGGCCGCGCTGCGCCGGTCGAGACTCCCATATTTGTAGAGGGCGGCTTCTGAGGTTCGGCTTGCTGGCTGTCTCCGGGGAGCGCGGAGACAAAGAGAAAAACTGGCAGAAGGAACAGTGCGGAACAGGCCCGGCACGGACGGACGCGAAGGGACGCTTTGGCTGGAATCGGCCGCATCAAAAGCTCGCCCGGTTCCCGAAGGCGGCGATGGCACCACACATTAAGCTTGAAGTTAGGCATGCCTGACAGTAGGGCACAGCATCGAGTGAAGCGGGTTGGAGTATAGCGTATCGTGAACGTACACGAATAATCTCGCGGGATCATTTTTCCGGTCGTCCCCAAGCAAGACAGACGAAAGCAGCGAGGCAGAAAAATTCCACTGACTTCCGTCGGTCCGCCGGATTCGGGGGACATGTGGCGGGAGCGCTTGAGGCGCCGAATACAGTCCGCCGCAGGCCGTCACCGGCGCCTTTTTCGCCTGCGAACCATGATTAACACCTCCCGCAGTCGGATAACCGACTCTCCCAGAGCGGAATCCGGGCCGCCGCTCGCAAGGAACCGGTGCTCAAACCAAGTCACCAGTCAGGGGCCCGGGGCCGGGCCAGAGCTTTCCGGCGGGCTCTTTTCCCGGTGTTCAGGTCCGCAAAACCCAGATTTCCGAACGTCCCTACCCCCGAGAAAACAGGGCTGATGGGGCATTTCGGCGGGTGCATATATTCAAGAAGGTGATGCGCAGGACGCAAAATTTTCTTGACAAGGTATTACGAATAGCGGTACAAGCCTGTCTGCATCGTTAACGTTACCGGAAGACCACCAAGGCTCGGGAGTTTAACTTGCCACTGCGATGGGGTTGCGCAGCGAACCTATGTGGGCGTTGCTCAGGCTTTTAGCCCCTTGTGGGAAGTCATTTGGCCGGAGAGGCCCATATGACTCGTGTCCCACGAAACGAAGCGTTGGCTGGCTGATTTTGAGTGATATTTCGATTTAGTCCTCCCGCAGGGAGGAACCTTCAAAGGAGCGCACTGTGAAATTCTCGTCCTCGTTCGCCGAGTGTACCTCGTCGTGCAACCGCCGTATGCGGTGGCTGCTGGTTCTTTCCGGGCTGGTCTTGGCTATGTCCCTGCAGGTCTTTGCCCAGGAAGCAACTGTCGTCGGAACGGTGACCGATCCAACTGGCGCCGCTCTACCGAATGTTTCGGTAACTCTCACAAACACAGAAACAGGTCTCGTTACGAAGGCCACCACGAGTGCAGACGGCCAGTATGTGGCGCCTAATCTTCACCTCGGCCATTACACCGTAAACGTCACAGCGTCAGGGTTCAGGGCTGCTGAGAGGAGGGGCGTGGTGCTGAATGTGGGCGACCGCGACCGCGTGGACTTCCAGATGCAGGTCGGCCAGGCGACTGAGTTGGTAACCGTAGAGGCCAATGCGGTTGCCGTACAGACAGATACCGGGGAGGTCAGCAACCTGATCACCGGCAAGCAGATATCGGACCTCGCCGTAAACGGCACGAGCCTGTTCCAACTTGCTGCATTGGCTCCCGGAGCATCGAACGACATCACCAATTACAAGGATGTCCCTGTCGGTGGCGATACGAACGTCAGCTTCAATGGCCAGCGTACCGGCCACAATGTCTTCATCGTTGATGGCGGTGAGAACTACGACCGCGGGTGCGGAGGCTGCGTGACAACGGCCCCTTCAAGCGAGTCGATGGCTGAGTTCCGCCAACTGACTTCGAACTACGGCGCCGACTTTGGCCTCTCTTCTGCAGGCACGATCACCATGGTGCTTAAGTCCGGGACCAATAGGCTGCATGGCTCGGCATGGGAAAACAACCGCAATGACGCCTTTGATGCTCGCAACTACTTTTTCCCGGCCCCAAACAAGAAACAAGAATTGCGCATGAACATCTTCGGCTTCAATATCGGCGGCCCCGTCACCTTCGGCCACCTCTACAACCCGGACAAAAACAAGACCTTCTTCTTTTACAACATGGAGTGGCGTAAATACATCGACGGCGGGTCGACCAACCAGACCGTTCCCGATCCCGCAACTTACGGCGGCGACTTCAGCTCGGTTACCGATCCAATCTTGGTTCCCAATGATACCAGAGTGGCTCCCTCCGTTCTGTTTGCCAACTGTCCTGGTGGAGTCGCTCCGGCCGGCATATCGCAGACGCCAGGCTCGGTATTCCCGGGTAACATCATCCCGTCCTGCATGATCCAGCCAAACGCGACTGCGTTGCTCGGTACGGGCTTTTTGCCGGCGCCAAACTCAGGCATCGGCAACGGTGTCGGAAGCTTCGTGGGCGGCTCCAGCACTCCGACGAACCTGAAGGAGGAGATCGTCCGCATCGATCACACCTTCAACAGCAAATTCTCAGTGTTCGGTCACTTTGTTGCCGAGCAGATCTCACAAGGTTACAACACGGCTCAGTGGAGCGGTGACAACCTGCCTACGGTTGGAGACACGTTCAACAATCCAGCTTACAGCTACGTCATTCACGCCACCCACACCATTAGCCCAACGCTTCTCAACGAAATCGCCTTCAACTACAACGGCAACCGGATCAACATCGTTCCCTTTCCCGCCACAGGCATGACGAGCCTCGCACTTCCGAGTGGATACGATGCCACCAACACCCGTTTGTTCACGGGGCCGAATAACCTGAATCGCATTCCAAACATCACCCTCAACCATCAAAGCAATGCGAACTTCCAGATCTCCAGCTGGCCATGGGTCAACCGCGCTGACGGTTACCAGATCCGTGACGACATCTCCTGGAGCAAAGGTGCCCATAGTCTCAAGATCGGCGGAAGCTGGGCGCGCTACAAGAAAGTCCAGGACCTTTTCGGAACGACCCAGGGAGCATTCACTTTCGAGGGCGCGGATGCCCAGAGTTTCACCGGAAACAGCTTCGCTGACTTCCTGCTTGGCACCGCTGCCGGTTATAACGAGCTTGGCGTCCAGGACCACGGCGACTGGCCTGCCGTTTCCTATGCCGCGTACATTCAAGACAACTGGCGCGCAACTCGCCGGCTAACCCTGAACCTCGGCCTACGCTGGGATGGGGCGCCGCACACGTACGAATCCAACAACCGCATGGGGAATTTCTATCCCAAGCTTTACGATCCGTCCCAGGCAGCTACATTCGATTCTCTAGGGAATATCTGCAGCGG
This sequence comes from Terriglobia bacterium, assembly GCA_963790645.1. Lineage (GTDB taxonomy): Bacteria > Acidobacteriota > Terriglobia > Terriglobales > Acidobacteriaceae > JAIQFF01. The sequence goes on from CAWBPS010000027.1 coordinate 169,647, forward strand.
TCCCGCCGACCCCGGCTGCGCCGCCGCAAGCCCTGGACTCGGCACCAGCCCGAACCAGATCCTGGCGGGCGTCCCCTTGTACCTCAACGGAATCGGAACGCCTGAGAAGAATGGCGTACCCAAGGGTCTGGTGAACAATCATTGGGCCATGTTCGGTCCGCGGATTGGCTTTGCCTATGACCTAACCGGTAACGGCAAGACGGTCATTCGCGGCGGGTTCGGCGTAATGTACGAACGCATTCAAGGCAACGATATGTACAACGCCGGGCCGAACATCCCGTTCAGTCTGAACGTTAACCTGAACAACGTAACGTTGCAAAACCCCAACATCCTGCTTTCGACCGGTGCTGCGCCGCCGTTCCAGACCATCAAGGCGGCGGATATCATTGGTCTGGACATCAACGGTTATAAGCCGTCGACCAGCACGCAATACAGTGCCGGCGTTCAGCATTCGTTCGGCCCCAAGACCGTTCTGTCGGTGTCTTACGTAGGCAATCAGAACCGGCACTTGAACGACTACGTAAACACTAACCTGCCTTCGCTGAGCGATCTCGCGCTCATGACGGGCGGTACTCTTAACTACCAGAACGCGCTTAGCCTTCCGTACAAAGGGTTCAGAGCAATTAGTCAGTCCAGGAACGAGGCGAACGGCCATTACAACTCCCTGCAGGTTGACTTGAACTCGCAGGCCAGCAGGGACTTGCAGCTGCGCGCCTTTTACACTCTTTCCCGCTCCATCGATCCAACCACCGGCGGCAGCGGTCAGGACTTGAATGGTGTCACGAACCCATATCTAGGGTGGCGGTACGATCTTGGGCCGAGTCAATTCGACCGGCTCCACAACTTCTCCGGCAACTTCATCTACAACATCCCGGTTCTGCGCAACAGCTCGAACGGCCTGGTGAAGTCCCTGGTCGGTGGCTGGGCGGTGTCGGGTATCATTACGATCGAGTCAGGCCTGCCAGTCAACTTCACCGGGGGCAGCAATATCGTTGGCGGCTTCAACAGCCCCGGCAATCGGCCTGACTTGACCGGCAGCATCACCTATGAGCATAAGCCGGTGCCGTCCACGGACCCCTTCCAGCACATCCAGTACGTAGATACCTCGGTGTTTTCGATTCCCGCAGCCGGCACCTGGGGCAACCTCAGCCACAACGCTATTCGCGGGCCGGGCCGCGACAACTGGAACCTTTCTCTCTTCAAGACCTTCGCCTTCGGGGAGACTAGCGGGTTGCAGCTTCGGTTGGAGACCTTCAACACCTTCAACCACACCCAGTTCCAGACCGTTGATAGAGGTCTCGGCGACAGTCGCTTCGGCGAGTTCACGGCGGCCTACCCTGCGAGAATTGTCCAGCTCGCCGGGAAGGTTTACTTCTAACCAACAAAGATGTGACCCTCGTCCCGCTCGCACTAACCTGCGAGCGGGGCGACGGTTTACAACAGACTTCAGTTGCTCCAACGGCTCGCATCGAACAAGGTGCGAGCCTTTCTCATTAGAATGGAGTCCGAGCGGAGCTCGGCAGGCTGCCAGGTGAGCAGCCCTGAAGCTGACAGTATGAATCTGGACTTACCTTGCTGGTGGTTCGACCGCAGCCAAAACGTAGGTCGTCAGTTTTGCACAACCTAATACCCGCATTCTCGGATACAGGCCCGATGCCGCCCTCATCTGTGGGCTCAAGGGCCACACGTTTTTCATCGGGACAGGCCCGGCTCGAGATCGTGGGAATATCCGGGATGGCAGTGACGCGCTTCTGAGCCGCTGCCCGGAGAGGTCGGTACGCGGCGAAGCTGACAGTGCAGAATCTGAGCTTACTTTGCTGAGGACTCGACGGCAGCAAAGACGTAGGTCGTCATTTTAAACAACTTGATATTCGCATGCTCGGACACAAGCGCGATCCCCCCGTTACTGGTGGGTTCAAGTACCACATTCTTCATTCGGACAGGCCGACTCGAGACGATGGCAACGTCCGGAATGGCCCCTTCGTTGGCTCCTGAGCCGCCGCCCGGAAATGGTCGGGACATCGGGGACTCCGACTGGTTGGGTCCATTCAAGGTCCTGGAGTCCGGATCCGGAGATTCGTACGGCAGATTCGGCACTGCCTGCCCGGTCGCGGGGTAATACAAGGGCATCAAATAAGCGTTGAGGGGAGCCCACCCGCCATTCCAGCTTACTGTGTTCATGCGGATCGAGAGCCGCGCTCGGTCCTTGCCTTTCTTGGATTCGGATTCGATAACCACCCCAGATGCGACCGCATTCTTGGGGATTAGCGCGCCATTAAACAGGGTGCCGGCCGCAAGTTTTCCTTGAACTTGAGTTCCCGCTGGGCTTTTTCCGGCTTCAAGGCTCTGCTGCAGAATCACAGGAAACTCACGCAAGACGGGGTGAGGAGAAGGCTGGTGACTCTGCTGGCCAATCGAAACCGCAGAGCAAAACGCAAGTATCGCTCCTTGTACGACTAACCTTCGAATCAACATCGGTTTTGCTTCCTTAAGGTTTATCGCAGGGAAAAAGTATATCCCCGGACCCTAGATTCGGACAGCCCAAATGCTGGACAATTCAGCCACCACTCATCTCGCCTTCCCGTTGCTTCATCATGCTGGAGTGACTATTCTGAACTGTCGGTGGGCGCGGACCCCGGTAGGGCACTTTGGCCATGAAAAGCTGGACATCGTTACTGGTTGTGCTCGGCCTGATGGGGCCGGTATCTGCGAGTCCGCAGACTGCCACTCCCGCCCAGGCCATGGCTCTGGAGCAGCAGGGGAAGCTGGCAGAGGCGACACATGCGTGGCGCGCCGTTACCCTTCATAATCCCCAGGACGCCGCGGCTTTCGCCAGCCTGGGAGTTGTTCTGGCCCGCCAAACTCAATATAAAGAGGCTGCTGCAGCCTACCGCAAGGCCATTGCCCTCAATCCCAGGCTGCCCGGCATCCAGTTGAACCTGGGGCTGGCGGAGTACAAGCAAGGACACTTTCAAGCTGCGATTCCCCCCTTGCGGGCTGCGCTGCTCCAGGATCCCGGCAGCCAGCAGGCGCGCACTCTGCTGGGCCTTAGCTGCTACGGCGCCAGTCGCTTTGCAGAAGCCGCGAAATACCTCGAACCGGCTGCCCGGCTGGACCCCACCAACGTGGAACTGCATGAGGTGCTGGCCCAAAGTTGCCTGCGGGCCAAGAAATATCCTTGCGCCCAGGAACAGTTCCGCCAGCTGCTGCAGCAGAATCCTGATTCGGCAGCCGCGCACATGTTGCTGGGCCAGGCCCTCGACGGTCTGCAAAGGACGCACGAGGCGATTGCCGAGTTCGAGGCCGCCGCCAAGGTGGCCCCCCAGGAACCCAGCGTGCACTTTGGCCTCGGCTACCTGCACTGGAGACTGCGTCAATATGACGAAGCGAAAGCTGAATTCGAACGCGAGTTGGCCACCGATCCCAACCACGCTCAGGCGCTGGCCTATCTGGGCGACATAGAGATGAAGCACAACAATTCCGAAGGCGCTCTGGTGTTGCTCAAGCAGGCGATCCAGTTGAGAAATGACATTCGCATTGCCTATCTTGACCTGGGCGCCATTCTGGCGCAGCAGGACCACCATCAGGAGGCAATTGCTGCCCTCCTCCAGGCGGAGAAGCTGGATCCCGCCCAACCCGATGCCCATCTTCGTCTGGGACGCCTGTACCAGGCCGCGGGAAATCCGGCCGCCGCGCAGAAAGAATTTGCCAAGCTTCGCGAACTGCACCAGAAGGCTGATGAAGACATAGCCTCCCAGATGTCAAGCTCTCCGCCTCCGCCGCCTCAGTAAATTTTCTCCTTTTTTCATTCGGTGCGGGTGTTACAGGAAGCTCGCGTGGGGACAGCCGCCCCGGCTGTCCAGTCGAGCGAAGCTCGACCGCTTTTGCCCGGAAAAATCATAGGGGAGCTTTCGCTCCGCCGGACAGCCGGGGGCGGCTGTCCCCACGTGGCTTTTCGGTCTTTGAACTGGCAGCATGTGGCGCTGCTGAAATTCCAGATTGTAGTAAAACTATAGGTGCGGAGAGTTGGCCGAGCGGTTGATGGCACCGGTCTTGAAAACCGGCATACCCGGAAGGGTATCGGGGGTTCGAATCCCTCACTCTCCGCCATTCTCTGTTGGAGCGGGTTGTCGTTCGCTTCCCGGGGTGATTCGCGCAGGAATAGACAGCGGGCCCTTCAAACAGGACCGGCGTATCATAGCCGGCATGACGCCGGGGCGATTCCCAGGGGCTGCCGTATCTTGCGTTCTGCTTTTTTTCTGTTTATCACATCTTCCCGCGGGCTTTGCCCAATCCGATCCGACCGCGGCCCAGCTCACGGATTCCTTCGCGCATCCGCCCGATGACTGCCGCATCATGATGCGCTGGTGGTGGTTCGGCCCGGCCGTCACGAAACCCGAAATCCAGCGGGAACTTGAACAGATGAAGGCGGCCGGAATAGGAGGCGTGGAAATCGCTACCCTATATCCGCAGGCCTTGGACGACCTTCAGGCCGGTTTCCGGAATCTGCCCTATCTCTCGGATGAATACATCGATGCGCTGCGCTTTGCCGCCTCCGAAGCCGCGAGGCTGGGTCTGAGGATTGACGTCACACTCGGCAGTGGATGGCCGTTCGGCGGTCCACACATCCCCGTGACCCAGGCCGCGGGCGAAATGCGAGTGGAGACGGTTGCGATCCCAGCCAACGCGCGCTCGATCGTCGTGCCCGGCATTTCGACGGGCGAACAATTGATCGCGATCTTCCTGGTTCCCGGTCCGGGCGATGCTCTTGCTTTCTCGCAAGCGAAGCCGGTCCCAATCTCTGCGATTGAAAACGGGCGCCTGAAGATTTCCACGGAACTGCCCGGTCCATACAGTGCGGTCTTCTTTATCTCAAGCCGGACTGGAATGATGGTGAAGCGCCCCGCGGTTGGGGCAGAGGGCTTCGTCCTCGACCATTACGATCAGAGTGCTACCGAGAACCACCTCCACGCGGTCGGCGACCGGTTGCTCGAAGCATTTGGCGATCATCCCCCGTATGCGGTATTCAGCGACAGCCTGGAAGACTATGGCTCCAACTGGACCGGCGATCTGCTGGAGCAATTCCGCCAGCGCCGCGGCTATGACCTCACTCCTCATCTGCCGGCACTGGTCGCCGATGCCGGACCGGAGACGGGCGCGGTCCGGCGCGATTGGTCAAAGACCCTCACCGAACTCACGAACGAACGTTTTCTCGCGCCTCTGCACGCCTGGGCGCAGCAGCATCACACGCTGCTGCGCTCGCAGACTTATGGATTTCCTCCAGTCACGCTCTCCAGCAACCGGTATGAAGATCTTCCCGAAGGCGAGGGCAAGGCGACGCTGTTGATGTGGCGGCAGTTTTCGGATACGCGCTGGGCAGCGTCTGCCGGGCATCTCTTTGGCAAGCCGGTGATCTCATCGGAAACCTGGACCTGGCTGTATTCCCCAGCCTTCCGCGCCACGCCGCTCGATATGAAAGCGGAAGCGGACCTGCATTTTCTGCAAGGGATCAACCAGTTGGTGGGGCACGGCTGGCCGTACTCGCCCCAGGTTGCCGGGGAGCCGGGATGGCGCATGTACGCCGCCGGCGCCTTCAACGCACATAATCCCTGGTGGTTCGCCATGCCCGACCTGGCCGGATATCTTCAGCGGGTAAGCTTTGCCCTGCGGCAGGGCAAGCCGGTCAATGATGTTGCAGTGCTGTTGCCGAACGACGACGCGTGGGCGAGCTTTTCCATTCCTCGCCAGTCGTCTGAACCCGTAACCTCGAAGGGCGGCTTCAACACTCGCGGAGAAACTCTGAGCATCGACGAATCGATGGGAAAACTGCTGGGAGACAAAGTGATTCCGCAGATTCTGGATGCGGGGTTCAATCTCGACTTTGTTGACGGCGATGCCATCGACGCTCTCGGAATTCACTATCCCGTGCTGGTCCTGCCCGGTATCAATCGCCTGCCGCTTTCCACCTACCAGAAGATCGAGCAGTACGCGCTGCAGTGGAGGCATTGTCATTGCCACGCGCAGCTTGCCTTCCACCGCGCCGGGACTTGTGAATGCCGATAGCGACAGTAGACAGATACAGGAAATCTCCCAGCGCCTGTTCCGCGAAGAAGGGCGCTCCCGGTCATTTTTTGGAAGATGAGAATCAGCTGGGAACTTTTGTCGCAGGCAAGCTCAAGCCGGATGTCGTTTTTTCTCCGAAGACTCCGGAGATCGGCTTCAATCATCGTCAACTGAGCGCGGGCGACCTGTACTTTATTGCGAATACCAGCAATCAGCCGCATACGGTCGCCGCAACGTTTCGCGCGTCCGGCAGATATGCCGAGTGGTGGGACGCATTCACCGGCCGGATCTCGCCGATAGAGGACCCAGCCAAAATCGAAATCTCGTTGCAGCCCTATGAATCGCGCCTGATCTATCTCACAAATTCAACTTCCACGACCAAGCCTGGGCGCTCGCGGAGTAAGGACGCGCATTCGTCGGTTGATCGATCTCTCCAGCGATTGGAGCCTCAGGTTCGACGGATTGAATCAGGACCACTCACATGGCGACTCTTCACTCGTGGAGCGAGGAGGAATCCTTCAAATATTATTCCGGGCAGGTCGCTTACGAAAAAGACCATCGAGCTGCCGGCTAACGTGAAACCGGCAAATTCTCTGGTCCTGGATTTTGGAGAAGGCAAACCGGTGGCCAAGCCGGATCCGCATGCCGGCGTTCAACCTGCGGGCTTACCTGGAGGGACCGGTACGGGAAGCGGCGGAGGTTTATGTCAACGGCCAGCGTGCAGGAGTGGTGTGGCATCCGCCGTACACCATCGATGTAACGTCCCTGCTGAAAGCGGGAACGAATGAGTTGCGCATCGTGGTTGGCAATACCGCGATTAATTCTCTGGCCAGTCGCGCCCTGCCCGACTATCGCCTGCTCAATGATCGCTACGGCGAGCGCTTCATTCCCCAGGGCATGGACAACCTGCAGCCCCTTCCGTCAGGCCTTCTCGGCGGGCTCCGGCTGAAAATAAACGGCGTCATCCGATGAGTGGCGCACGGCAGCGAATTTTTGGAGGCATCTTGAACGGTTTCCCGGATTTTGGTCTTACCGGTAAAGTGGCGCTGGTCACCGGCGCGGCGCGCGGCTTGGGCAATGCGATTGCACGGGCTCTGGCC
>CAWBPS010000028.1:0-52233 GCA_963790645.1 Terriglobia bacterium
GGATGGAGGCCTGCGGGCACTATCCGTGGTTCGAGCGGCTGCTGGCGGAGCTGGGCTTCGAGTTGTGGTTCGGCGATGCGGCGAAGGTGCGAGCGTCGGCGGTGCGCAAGCAGAAGACGACCGGCGGGATGCCGAACACTTGCTGGATCTATTGCGCGAGAATCGATTTCCGCAGATCCGGGTGCCGAGTCTGGAAGTGCGGGACGTGCGGCAGTTGCTGGTGCATCGTCACAAGCAAGTGCAGGCGCGGACGCGCACCAAGAACCAGCTGCAGGCCATGGCGCTGAGCCAGGGCGTGCAGAAAAAATACAAGCTGTGGACGAAGGCAGGGAGCCAGGAGATGGAGCAGTTGCCCTTGCTGCCGTATGCGGCCCAGCGGCGAAAGCAGTTGCTGCAATCGCTCGACGGACTGGAAGCGGAAATCAGCGAACTGGACTGGCGAGTGGCGGACGAAGCGCGGCAGCGGCCGGAGGCGGTGCGGCTGATGACGCATCCGGGAGTCGGCCCGGTGACCGCCTTAGCCCGGCGCTGACCTTGGACCGGCCAACCGATTCGAATCGGCCAAGCAAGTGGGCAGCTACTTCGGGCTGATTCCCAGTGAAGATTCCAGCGGCGGAAAACAGCGGCTGGCAGGATCAGCAAACAGGGCAGTTCGTTTCTGCGCTTTTTGCTGGTGGAAGCGGGACAGACCGCGGCGCGGTTGGATCCGCAGCTGAAAACGCTTCTATCGTCGCCTGGCGGCGCGCAAGAATCGCAGCGTCGCCAAGGCGGCCGTGGCCAGAAAACTGGCCACGCGGTTGTACCTGATGTTGCGCGAAGACTGGACGTACACGCAACTCTGTCAGGCCGTTATGCAGGTGAGCCCGAGTCATTCTGTGGCCGGCCACTAAGAGCCGAGCGCTTGAGTGGGCAGCCTGCCTCCCTAAAAGGTCAGGGAGATCGAACTGAGCAATCATGGGAGCTAGTCCCGAAGAGATGGATGGTGGAACCTGAGGTTCCACTGCGAGATTGAAATCGAATGACGACCTTGGTCTGGGAATCAAATACCTTCTACGAGAGCGAAATGGCGCCACTCACCGCGTCCACGCCGTAGTGTCGCTACAGAACTCTTGACAGGGCACACCGTCGTTAGAGACAGGATGACAGAAGTAGGGGATGACGCGAAGCCAGTCCATTGCCGCGAACAATCTCACTGAACAGTTTCGCGCTGCTTCGCAGGGTGCGCTGTTGCGTTTCCGGATCGAGCGCCACCAGGCCGAAGCGGAGTGTCCAGCCCTCGTTCCACTCGAAGTTGTCGGCGAGCGTCCAGTGCAAATAGCCGCGGATGTCGTGGCCCTGCGCGATCAGTCCATGCAGCTCGCGCAAGGCACTCACAATCAGCCAGGGACGAATCTGGTCTTCAGCATCGGGCACGCCGTTCTCCATGATGTAAATCGGTTTGCCCAGCCCCGCCGCACGCTTTACCGCCTGGGTGATGGCCTGGGGATACGCTTCCCCGTAAGGCCGCTCAAAGCCCGGGTCTCCCTGCGGAACATGCGAGGGCACAAACACGTTGGCAAAAAATGTGCTGGCGTTACGGATGTCGAAAGCGACATGGAACCGGCTGTACACGTTCAGCCCCACGAAATCACAACAACCCATGGCCTCGCGGTCGCGACCATTGAGCAAGCCAAATGGAAACCCCAGCCGGCCGCTTTCGATCAGATCGAAAAACGTGTGATTGAACAGGCGGTCCAGCAAAGCAGCTACCCATCGGTTGGCCAATCCCCGCACCGGCTCAAACACCACATAATGCTGGGCCCATCCCACCTGCGCGTCTGGCACCAGTTCGTGCAGGGCGCGATACGCCAGCACATGCGCCCGGGCCTGAATGCGATTGACCCTGAGAGCATTGAGCAATTGCCCCTTGCGGTCCGGCGGGAATTCGCCCAGCACGTATCCGCAGGCCGCATAAACATTGGGTTCGTTGAAGGTGACCCAGAAACGGCAAAGGTCCCCCACCGCTTTCGCTACTTCCCACGTGAAGAGTTCGAAAAGTTGCGGCGCATCCGCCCGGAGAAATGCTCCTCGCTCCTCGAACCATCGCGGATGAGTGAAGTGATGCAGACATACGATGGGCTCAATTCCCCGCGCGTGCAAGGCCTCCAGCATCTGCCGGTAACGTTGCAGCGCCGCCGGGTCAAAACGTCCTTCTTCCGGCTCGATGCGGCTCCACTCCAGTGAGAGCCGCAGCGCTTTCAATCCCAGGTCGCGAGCAATATCAAAGTCGCGCTCGGCATTCTCCCACCAGTCACAGGCCTTGCCGCACCGGTCTCCGGACTTGATCCGCCCCGCGAGTTCCCAGTCCGACCATTGATTGCAATTGCCGCCTTCCACCTGATGAGCAGCCGTGGACACGCCCCACAGAAAATCTTTGGGAAAAAGAAGAAACGGCTCTTGACTTGAGTCGCGAAGGCCCAAGTCTTTCATGCTCTGCATTCCATGGTTTGCATTCTACGATATGGCCGCACCCCACCCGAATTGGCCAGTTTCGTTGATGGGCATGTACTCGCTGTTACTTGCTCGACCTCGCTTAACTGGTCCGGCTGTGGGATTGTTTCAGAAAAGAACGGAAATTGCCCGCAGGCAATTGATTAGAATCTGCTTCTCTGCTGCACTCACAAAGGTTTACCTTGAATGATCGACTTAGCCACCTTGAGCATTTTAAGTACCGGATCGAAGAGTTCTGCCATTTGGTATGTCACGATGAAAAGGCAAGAATAGAACAATCCCGGGCGAGTTTCGATCGATCGTAGCGCCCAGCCTGTCAGAGGCTTTCGGATGCGAGAAGTGTTTGCCAGCCACGTCATGAACATTCCGATAGCGGCGCCCGCGAAAATGTCTGTGGCATAGTGTTCCGCTAGATAAATACGGGGCAGGCAAATGACGATCGAGACGTATGCGAAAACAAACCACCCTGTTCGTCGGGAGGCCAAGAAGATTCCAGTGGCCAGGGCAAAAAACAGGACAGCATGATCGCTCGGAAACGAACTCGGGCCCTCCCATCTAGGCGTCTGACCGTACGGCAGGCGAAATAAATGGCGGGTTTCCATCAAGGGCCTGGTCCGATTGACGACCCACGACAGGACGCGAGCGATGGCGAGGGCTGGAAAACTTGCCATGATCGCCGCCAACAATGTTTCGCGAGTTTTTTGAGCATCTTCGTTCTGAAACCATAACCAGCACCCAATCGCAACAACGACACCGCCCTTAAGAAGTTCACTCTCGCTGAGCCAGGTGACAAACTCGTCGAATCGGATTGATCGATGAGCAAAGCCATTGATGAAGGATGAAATAAATAGGTCGAAGCTATTCATCAGTGATTAATGGTGGTTGGCCTGTTTGCCAGCTCTTGACCGGCTTTGTGGCGCTACGCCATCTGCAAAGAGCCTATCCCTTCACAGCTTCTGACTCAAGAATAAGAGGTTGCAGCGGGGTGGTGGAATGTTTACAAACTAGGCTCCCAAGTTGTTGAGAAAATTTGGTGGAGCTAGTCGGGATCGAACCGACGACCTCATCGTTGCGAACGATGCGCTCTCCCAGCTGAGCTATAGCCCCACTTTTCGTGGGAATCGAATGATCAGTGCTGCGATTTTATCAGCCTTTCCCGCTGGTGACCAACCTCTCGTCTGCTCTGGACGTAACCTTACTCCGCGAAAATAATGTTTACCTGCCGCGCTCTTGCACGTCTAATGGAAGCAGCCGCATCCGGAGAACAATGTTTACGCCCATCCACAACGGCCACGGTCAGATCCGACTGGCGAGGTACTGCTCGGTGGCCGCGCATGGCCTGCTGTTGCTATGGCTTCTGCATCCGGCCAGCCCGAAACTGGTCGCGCCATCTTTCGTGGTTCATGGCGATCACGGCGCTCAGATTACGCATATCTATTGGCCGGCTCAACAAACGGCGAGGACGGATGTTTCTCCCGGCACCTCGGCCGCGGATTCCCCTCAGCAATTGAATTCACACTTGACCTGGAAGCGGCGCACCAGGGCAACCAAGGCGGCCGAGCATGAGCTGCCGCGTCCCAAGATCGGGCTCGACGATCAGACCAGCGCGCCCGAACAGGCCGCTCAGGCCCGCGCCGCGGGTTCGCCCCTGGGGACAGTGCTGGAGGGACCTGTGACCGGCGAAGAAGTCCGTCCCGCTCTGCCCCTTGTTTCTCCCGACCCGCATGTTGCGGCCGATGAACTGGGTGGGCTTCAGGGCGACGTCGTTGTCGAAGTCACGATCGACGAAAAAGGGAACATCGTCCAGAAAGTTGTGATTCAAAGCCTGGCTCCAGCCATCGACGGAAAGGTGCTGGAAGCCCTGGAGAATTGGCGCTTCCGCCCCGCCACCCGGAACGGCGTCGCGATCGCCTCCAAGCAGGACGTGTACTACCACTTCCCCCGCCTGGGCAAAGGGTAAATGCCAATGTGGGCGCGAGCGTCCACGCTCGTGCCGGCGCTTCGTCGAAGCGTCCCGACATCCCCGCTATAATGTCGATGTGTCCTCAAACCAGGTTCGACAGGTAGCCTCCGCCGACTTCCCTACTCGCTGGGGAAAATTCCGCATCTACGGTTTTCGCGGAAACTTCGGCAAGCCTGGATCGTCCCGCGAAGAGGATGCCGTCGCCCTGGTCATGGGCGACATCCACTCCACCCCGCCCCTGCTGCGGATCCATTCCCAGTGTCTGACCGGAGACGTCTTCGGCTCGCTGCGCTGCGACTGCCGGGCACAACTGGAAATGGCGCTCTCCATGATCGCCGAGCAGGGCGCGGGCATTCTGATCTATGAGCAGCAGGAGGGCCGCGGCATCGGTCTGATGGCCAAGCTGCAAGCTTACGAACTGCAGGACCAGGGACTGGACACGGTCGAGGCCAACGAACGCCTCGGATTCAAGGCCGACCACCGGGAGTTCACGCTGCCCGCGGAAATTCTGAAAGCGCTCGGAGTTTCAAGCGTGCGTCTGCTGTCGAACAATCCCGACAAAGTGGCGGCGCTGGAAAAAGGCGGGATCGTAGTGGCCGAGCGCGTACCCTGCGAAGCCGCTCCCGAGGCCCACTCCGAAGACTACCTCAAGACGAAAAAAGAAAAGCTGGGCCATCTGTTCACGTCACGCTAGTTTTTTGTAGCGCCGCCGTCCCGGCGGCTGTCGTGAGGGCGTCCCGCCCTCACCCCGAGGGCAGGATGCCCTCGGGACAGCCGGCAAGATGCCGGCGCTACTAATTCTCCGTCGCAGCCAGCACTGCCCTCTTCGTAAACACCCGAATCATCTCCCGACGATATTCCGGAGTCAGTGCCGAAGTTGTGAGCGGACGAGCCATCTTCGCAGCCAGGTCGCCCACCGCCCCGGCCAACTCGTCGTCCAGCGTCTTTCCAGCCAACAACTCGCTGGCGCCCTTCACCAAAAGAGGAGCGGGATTCACCGCCGTAATGGCCACGCGTGCATCGGCGATGTGTCCATTCGATCGCTTCATGACGACGGCGACGCCGGCCAGCGGATAGTCAATCGATCCCCGCACCCGCAACTTGCGGTACACGCCACGATAGCCGGCCGACGATTCCGGCAAAAATATTCGCGTCAGCAACTCATCCGGGCGCAGTTGGCGATAGGCGTCGCCTTCGCCGGTATAGAAGTCAGATAGTGGTATGCGCCGGATCCCCGATGCGCTGGCGATCTCGACTTCTGCAGCAAGGCACAGCAGCGCTGGAGGAGTGTCCCCGGAGAAGGCCGCCCAGCACTTGGTTCCACCCGGAGCAACATGACAAAGATCGCCGTCCTTCTTGATGCAGAACCCGCATCCCTTGCGCCAGGTAAGCGACTGGTTGTACCAGAGGCAGCGGGTGTCAAGGCAGATGTTCCCGCCAATCGTTCCCATGTTTCGCAGCAGCGGCGAAGCGACGGTGGCCGCCGCCTCAGTCAACACCGGATAGCGGCGACGCAGAAGTGCCGATTGTTCGATGGCCGCGAGTGAAGCCAACGCTCCGATTTCGACGCCGTGATCGGTTTGTCGAATGTCCTTAAGCCCGGTGAGGTTTCGAATATCCAGAACATATTCCGGTTCGAACAGCTTCTGCCGCATGGACGGAATCAGGTCCGTGCCCCCCGCCACCACTCGTGTGGCCGCGGGCGATTCGCCCGCGTGTTTGGCCAATAGTAAGAGCGCATCTTCCAGCGTACGCGGCCGAAGCAATTTGAACTGGGGCAGGCTCAATCGTCGCCTCCCGCTTCCAGCGGCTGGGCCCGCCGCGAAGGATCCAGCGCATGCCGCTCCGGGCCTTTCCCTTTGAACCAGAGCGAGCCCCCATGCTCGCGAAATCCCGAAGGATTCGTGGGATCGATGCCCTCGGTCAGATTAATCGGCTTGGCGTGCTTCTTCGCGCGCAGGGCCGCCAGCACCCGCTCCGGGGTAAACGGCGATTCATGCAGCCGCACGCCCACCGCGTCGTAGATCGCATTCGCGATAGCCGGAATCGTCGCCGCCAGCGAGCCTTCGCTGCACTCCTTGGCGCCGAACGGTCCCTCTGGATCTATACTCTCCACGATGATGGCCTCGACCTCCGGCGACTCGATCGATGACGGGCTGCGATATTCGAGCAATCCGGGATTCATCAGCATGCCGTCTTTCCATACCATTTCCTCGGTCAGCGCCTGGCCCATCCCCATCCACACCGAACCGATGATCTGGCCTTCGACCGAAACCGGATTCAACGCGCGCCCGCAATCATGGGCCGCCCAGACTTTATGGACGGTCACTTCGCCGGTCTCTTCATCCACGCTGACTTCGGCCACCTGTGCGGAATACGAGTATGCCGGCGAAGGCCCGACTCCGCCGCCCTTATGTCTGCCTCCACGCGCTTCGGCCGGAGGAGCGTAGGAGCCCGTTCCGGTCAGCGTGCCGTGAAAATCAATGGCCGCCACCACGGCTTCTTCAAAACTCATCGCATCTTTCGGACCCTCGTCCCTGCGTTTCTGCTGCAATGACCCGCGCAGGATCTGCCCCTCCACACGTCCACTAACCGAAGCCACCGGCTGCGTGGCAAGGGCATCTTGTGTGGTCGCGGGCGACTCGCCCGCGAGGTTTTTCCGGAACACAGCATCGTCCCGAAAAACCAGATCCTCGACCCCGCACCCCATCTTCCGCGCTGCCGCCGAAGCAATCTGCTTCTTCACTTCGGCCGCAGCCCGCAACGTCGCATTCCCCGCCATGAAAGTCACCCGGCTGGAATAAGACCCGATGTCGATAGGAGTAAGGTCAGTGTCCGCCGCGATGATCCTGATGCGACCGAGTGAACACCCCAGAGTCTCTGCCGCGACCTGTGCCGTCATGGTGTCGGAGCCCTGTCCGATTTCGGAGGCGCCGGTGTACACCACCACTCCTCCATCGCGGTCGATCTTGATATTGACGGTCGAGTGCGGCATGTCGGAACGGATGATGGAATTGGCCGCGCCACTCACATAGTGGCTGCATGCGATGCCCAGGCCGCGTCCTTTTCCCAGCTTTCCCTTGCGGTCTTTCCACCCCGAACGCTCGACCGTCTTCTCGATGCACTCCGGCAATCCGTAACTTTGCACCCGCAACCCGTTCACGGTTACGCAGGGCGGCCGCAACAGATTGCGCCGCCGAATCTCGGCCGGATCGAGATTGATTTGCGCAGCCAGTTCATCCAGTTGGGACTCGAAGGCGAAGCGTACGTTGACCGTGCCGTGCCCCCGCATGGCGCCACAGGCCGGCTTGTTGGTCAGTACGCGGTAGCCGTCATATTGAATGTTCGGAATGTCGTAGAGTGCCCCCAGCAAAGCTCCGGAATACAGAATCGTGACCACACCGTAGGAACAGTAAGCGCCGCCATCCTGCACCACTCGCGCCTTCACCGCGGTGATGTGGCCGTCTTTCGTCACGCCCGTTTTGAGATCGATGAGTGTGCGCGGCCTTCCGCGATGGGCCCAGAAAACTTCCTCCCGCGTGTAAGTGATTTTGACGGGGGCGCGTGCCTTGCGCGCCGCAATCGCCGCGATGATCTCGAGCGGAATGACTTCGCTCTTGCCGCCAAAGCCCCCGCCCACCAGCGGTTTGATCACGCGAATCTGCGCCATCGGCATTTCCAGCACGAGGGACAGCTTGTGCTGCAGGTAGTACGGAACCTGGGTGGATGACCAGACGATGAGGCGGCCCGGCTTTCCCGTCTGCGAGTCGATCTCAAAACTGGCCAGCGTGGAGTGCGGCTCCATGGCGGCGTGAGTTACTTCGCCGGCGATGAAGCGGGCTTCAGCAACACAATCCGCATCCGCGAAACCTTTCTCGGGATCACCAAAAACGTGGTGATAGTCCTTTTCCAGATTATGTGGCTTGTTGTCGTGGATCAGGTCAGTCTCCGCCCGCATCGATTCTTCCGGATCGAAATAAGCCGGCAGCACTTCGTATTCGACCTCGATCAACTCCAGGGCGCGATCGGCGGTGGCTTCATCCACGGCGACGACGCAGGCCACGTTGTCGCCCACGTAGCGGACCTTGTCGAGGGCCAGCGCATGTTCATCGTGCCCGACGGGAAGAATCCCGTAGGTGTTGGGCGCATCCCTTCCGATCGCCACTGCAACCACGCCTTCCAGTTCCTCGGCGCGGCTGGTGTCGATGCTCCTGATGCGCGCATGAGGATACGGAGAGTGCAAAATCCTTCCCACCAGCATGCCCGGGACACAAAGGTCATCGGTGTACTTGCTGGCCCCGGTGGTCTTGCCGGCCGCATCGACCATCGCGATGCGTTTCCCGATAATGGAGAAATCAGTCATGTGCTTGTAGCGCCGGCGTCTCGCCGGCTGTCAGGCGGGTGTCCCGCCCGCCTATCGGCCTTCCACTCCCTTCTGCTCGGCCACAATCGCCGCCTTGATGGCCTGATACATCTGGTTGTAGCCGGTGCAGCGGCACAAGTTCCCGCTCAGGGCACCGCGGATTTCTTCGTCAGTGGGCTCGGAATTCACCGCCAGTAGATGCTTTACGGTCATGATGAAGCCCGGCGTGCAGAAGCCGCACTGCGCTCCGCCCCAGTCGCCGTAAGCTTTCTGAATGGCGGCCAGGCTGCCTTGTTCGCTGACTCCTTCGATGGTGGTGATCTCCTGCCCTTCGCAACTGGCGGCAAGCATGGTGCAGGAAAGCATGGGGATGCCGTCAATCTGTACCGTGCAGGATCCGCACGAAGAATCATCGCAGCCGCGCTTGGAGCCGGTGAGCTGCAAGTCCAGTCGCAAAGCGTCCAGGAGGAGCGTGCTGGGCTCGAGCGCGAGTTCGTGCCTGCGACCGTTGACCCGGAGTTCGATGAGTTCTTTTTTCATGGGAAACCGCTTCTAGCTTCTGGCTTCTAGCGAAGTCGAAAAACCTTGCTAAGCTAGCAGCCAGGAGCTGCCGTTAATACAGCGGCATTTTCGGATCCACCGTCCGCGCCCAGCCATCGATTCCGCCGCGCATGGACTGTACCTTCTCGAATCCCTGCTGCCGCAACCAGTTGGTGACACTCAACGAGCGAACTCCATGGTGACAAACCACGACGATGTGTTCATCGGGATCGAGTTCCTGGTTGGCGCGCGCGGGAATATCCCCCATGGGAATATTCTTGCTGCCCTCCAGGCAAGCTTTCTCCAGCTCCCACGGCTCGCGGACATCGAGCAACGTAAATTTATCGCCCTGCTTGAGCAGGGCCTTCACCTGTCCGGCACTGATTTCGAAGTCCATAGACCACTCGCTCCTGGCCTCTAGCTGCTGGCTACTAGCCAACCACCGGCTATGGGCTTCTTTGGTTTGGCCAGAAGCCAGGAGCTAGAAGCTAGAGGCGCTCTCAATATCCAAAATCCGTCTGCGCCGCGTACGCGTGCTGCTTTACGCCCAGGTTCTCGATGCGGCATCCACCCAGTTGGTTCATGTAGGCCTGGCGATCGGCAACCCCATGTACCCAGCGTTGCAGCCAGGCCCCGCTGTCCGCCTGGGTTTTCGTTTGCTCGTGATATTGGCGGAAGAAAGCGTTGTCGCGCCCGTAGCATCCCTGCACCGGCGACGGATGCGCTCCGTGGCGGCACTCAACCACGGCGCTGACCAGAAATCCGGGGATGACGGTGCGATTCGGATCGCTCGCAATCACGTCGGCATCCACAATCTCTTCCGCTACCACGATCACCCGCCGGGCCGCGCGGACGGCCTCGATCATCACGCCGAAGTTTCCCCAGCAGTGAGCATTACCGTCGCGATCGGCGCGCTGCAGATGGACAATAGCGACGTCGGGGGCCAGCGCTCGAACCGCATGCAGCTTGTGATGCTCACGTAGGGGCGGACGCCCTCGTCCGCCCAGGCGAGTCGAAGACTCGCCGGAGTCTGCTTCCACAAACGGCGATTCGATCTCCGCGAAGAAATCGTTGTCGCGAGCCAGATCGCTTCCCAAGGCCGTCAGACTAGGCAGAAACGGCACACCCATCGCCGCAGCCTGCAACGCCAGTGCCACCGCGAAGTTGCTCAGGTTAACCACTTTCACCTCGCCTTGCTCCACCGCCCGGCGAAAGTTGTAAGCCGAACCCATCATCACGTTCCCCACCCAGGCCGCGATGACCCGCGCAGCACATCCTGCCGCAATCATTTGATCGAAGAGGATGTCAGAGATCGGCCCAATCAGGGTGAGGCCGCGCTTCTTTTGCCGGATGATCTCGTGCCCGGCGGCAAAGGGAATCATCTGCTCCATCTGCAGACCGAGCGCGACCGAAGCGCCATCCGGCACCACTCCGGCAATGGCCTCCCGCATGGTCAGGAGCTTGGACATAGCGTGCTCTATTTTCCCTTCCAAACTGGCACACGCTTTTCCAGGAAGGCGCTGATACCCTCATGCACATCTTCGGTCTTCATCAACTCTTCGAGATAGATCTTCTCCGCCCGCGCCAGCCCTTTGTCGAAGTGCATTGAGTCCCAGGCGTAGTTTGCCTTCCTGGTAATCGCCAGCACGGCCGGGCTCAGCTGCGAAAGTTGCTGAACCTCGTCATGCACCGCCTCCCCGAGTTCGTCAACGCCGACAGCGCGGTTGGCCAGACCGATGCGCGCCGCTTCCGTGCCCCTGATGCTGCGCCCGGTAAGAATCAGATCCGCTGCCTGCTTTTGTCCGACCAGGGCCGCCAGCGCAGTGGCCGCCACCGGGGGATAGCATCCCAGTTTGATCTCAGGAAATCCCCACGATGCGTTTTCGGCGGTGTAAACCAGGTCGCAAACCATGGCCAGCTCGGCTCCTCCGCCCAGACAATGACCATGCGCGGCTGCGATCGTCACTTTCTTGCTGCTGACCAAAGCACGAATCACGGCGTGAAATTTGACCAGCATTCCCGCCACCTTGTCGGGAGTGTGCGCCGCCACGTCCACGCCCACCGAGAACGCCTTCCCCGCGCCGCTCAATATCACGGTGGAGACATCGTCCCGCGCCTCGATCGCGGTCAGCGCCTGCGCCAGTTCATCCATCATCGCAATGTCAATTACGTTGAGCGGCGGATGCTGCAGCGTGAGACGCGCCGTTGGCGGCTGGATGTCGAGCGCGATTCGGGTTTGCGTAAGTGCGCCGGCTGCCATGGTGATTCCTATTTTGTCCAGAAGCCTTCTTCGTCATATTCCCGGATCGCCTGGAGTTCTTCCGCGCTTGGCGCCGGCGTGGTACTTACTTCGTCCGCAACCCGCAGGCGCCATCCGGTGTTGCGCAACACGTCTTCAACCTCTACCTCCGGATGGGTGGACGACAAATAAGCTTCACCGTCATCATTAAAGCGCAGCACGGCCTTACTCGTGATCACTGCCGCCGGACCGCCGCGCGGCAAGCCCATCCGCTGCCGCCAACCGCGGCCCTCGCCATTGCCCGGGCTGGTGACGTACGAAACCCGCTCCGGCAGCCGCTCCCGGCTATGTTCCAGCAGCACCACGAAACGCTGGGCGAGAGACGCGATATCGCAGGCACCACCCGATCCCGGGAGTCGCGTCAGTCCTTTGGCCCCGCGCACCTCGGTCGAGTTCAGGTTGCCGAAGCGATCCACTTCAGCGGCCCCCAGAAAACCCATGTGCACACGCCCCGATTGCAGCAGGCTCATTACCCCGAGCATGTCCAGACACTGAGTTGCATTCTTGAGGTTGGCAGGGTCGGCCATGGTGAAAATCAGCTCCGGCGAAGGAGTGCTGCGTATAACGCCGTTTTCGAATAATCCGACAGCGTTAGGGGCATGTGTTCGCTTCGCCACCACGAACGCAATCAGCGGCAGCCGCATGCCGACGAACACGATTTCACGGTCGCGGATTTCCCGCGCCGCGCTGACCACCATCAGTTCTCCCGGCGTGTAAGTTCGCCTCTTCGAAGCAATGGTCGTCATCGGCATAAACCGACTGAGAACCGGGAACTCATAACTGAAAACCGGGTTCTAAAAAAAACTTCCCGCAGCGCCGGAACTACAAATTAATTGCTGACTTGCGGACCTCGCCGATCGAAGCCAGGGGGTCGCGGGCACCCTCCTTGGGCGCAATCCACCTTTTCTCGTTGCTGATGATGTCCAGCAACAATTTCTTGTCTTCCGCCGACGGCAGATACTCCTGCAAGTGCTGCGGGTAACCGAGATCGTCCAGCGCTTCTCCGGTTTCGGCATGGAATTTCTGCCCAGCCCAGCTCCCGATATTGCGGTTAAACTTGATATGTGGCGCGTAAAGCTTTGGTTGCCCAGGCTTTAGGACGCTATTGAAGCGGGCGATCAGACCCGCCACTTCATCGCGGTAGAGGCGGCGGTTGTAGTCATTCAAATCGTCCAAGTCGGCTGCCTGCTCATTCTTAGGCTCGTCGTATCGTCCCTTGATGCCCCAGACGTATGCCCAATGTGCCGACGAAGAACGATCAGTCCCGAACAGATCGTAAGAGCTGGAAATCCACTTGTTGAGATATTTCTGGATCAGCCAGCCCGGCACCACGCCTGCTTCTACGATGCGGCGCAAGCCATCGTTCCCGGTTCCCATGTGGAACGCTTCCTCGCGCAACATGTATGACATCGACCGCCCCAGCGGTGCGAAGGCGGAATATTTGAACATCTGCAACTGGAACTTGCCGTCGCGGTCCACGAAGTCGGTGTAGGTGAAAAAGTCCATCCAGTTATCGACGTCCACATTGAAAGCGCCCAGCAGGCGCTTGTTTTCGAATGCCCGCCGCTCCAGCATCTTCTGCGCCTCGACCTTGCCGGAGTATCCGAAGTGGTCCACCAGCAGGGCGCACATCTGCCAACCGTGACGCATTTCCTCGATCATCACCCGGGTGATGGCGCGGCGGTCCCAGTCAGTAGGAGCGCTTTCAAAGAGGTACCGCTGCTGCTCCACGCTGGCGAATTCGGTATCACCCTGATAGACGATCATGTTGATGAGCGCGTCGCGCATCTGCTGGGTCGGCACCTGGCGCAGGTTCTCCCACTTGCGGCGGCCTTTGTAGGAACCAAACTCGATTTCTTCCGTATCGATGGCGCCGTACAGAGTGTCAAACTTGAAGCTGGCAATCTCATCGTGGTTAACGCCAATCTCTTTGCGCCAATCGTCAAAGAGCCCAACCCAATCGCTGAAGGTTCCGATTTTCGCTACTTTGCCTGGCATGAATATTTAACCCTTTAACCACAAAGGTCACGAAGGTACACGCAGGAATTGCGATCATGCGCCCTCCTTCGTGATACTTCGTCTCCTTGCGTGGTTTATGCTCTCAGTTTCTATCTCCCGTTGGCAGGTTATTTCGCCTTGAAAACTGCCGGCCGCTTCTCCACGTACGCCGCCAGACCTTCTTTGGCGTCCTCACTCTGGAAAAGCAATTGCTGATTCTCGCGCTCGACGGCCAGCGCCGACTCCATCGGAATTTCCCAGCCCGTCTGTACCGCGCGCTTAATGCGGCCCACGGCCTTTGCTGCCTTATTCGGCGGGCAGAACTGGCGGGCGTATTCCATGATGTTCGCCATGAAATTGTCGCGCTCGTAAATATCGTTGACGATCCCCAACTCCCTGGCCTCTTCGAAAGAAAACGTATTTCCCGTCACCATCAGTTCGATCGCCTTGCTCTTGCCTACGATGCGCGACAGCCGCTGCGTTCCCCCGGTGCCGGGCAGGACGCCCAGATTCACTTCGGGAAGCCCAATCTTGCCCGCATCTTGACGGGCAATGCGGATGTCGGCAGCCATGGCGATCTCCAGGCCACCCCCGACGCAGTGTCCGTTCAGTGCGGCGATCACCAGCTTGGGCGTATGCTCCAGGCGAAGCAGGGTTTCGTTGGCGTGGAGGCAGAAGTAGTACTTGAAGGTCGGATCGACGCTGACCAGCATCTTGATATTCGCGCCGGCGGAAAAGAATTTATCGCCCGCGCCGGTGAGCACGATCACGTACACATCGTTGTCCATGCGCGCCTTGAGGATCGCCTCATCGAGTTGCCGGTTCATCTCGTAGGTGTAGGTATTGGCCGGCGGATCGCATAATTCGATCACTGCCACACCCGCGTCCACCCGGTAGTTGATCAGTCGTTTGGTAGTTTCGCCGCTTAAGGGCTGTACTGTCGTCGCCATTTTCCTACTCCTCTTCGCAATGGAAAAATGTAGTGTTCAACTCGTTATTGCAGGCCTCTACTTCTGCGCTGCTTTGGACGGTCCCGCTCCAATGCCCCGAAGAAAAATGTCCCCCATCTCTCGTGCCAGTTCCGCAGCCTCGGCATCTACTCGCGGGTTGTACCAGGTATAAATCCAGTTCATCATGCCAAACAGGCTGAGCACCGCGGTCCGACTGGAAAACTCCAGCCCGCGGGTCTGCTTGTACTCGTCCAGCAGTTCCATGCAGATGCGGTAATACTCGCGCTTGATGGCGGCGATTTCCGCGCCCCAGCCGTTCTTCAGCACGTCGTCTTCGTGAGACAGGACTTTCATGGCCTTCTGGTTGGCAAGAAAATACTCCAGATGATTTTGGATGAAGCAGCGAATCTGTCCGCCTGGATCGTTGACTTCCTCAAGCCGTTCGCGCAGGCGCGACACAATCGTGCTAAACGTGTCTTTCTGGATCAGGTAGAGCAACTCTTCTTTGGATTCGAAATAATAGTACAAGCCGGACAGTGACACGCCGCTGGCCCGGGAAAGGTCACGCATCGATGCGGCGGCATAGCCCTTTTCATAGAAGACAGTGGTGGCGTGCACCAGTATCTTGGCCAGGCGGCGGTCAAACCGCGTCTCCAGACGGGGTCCGGCAGCAGGAACGCCGCGACGCCGGGTCCTGAGTGGCGAATGGATGGGAGAAATGCTGGCCATTGTTCGAACGTTCGTTCAAATCATAGCAGCGCCGGGACGCGAGAACAAGCAGTTTCATCAGCGGACATAGCCGCGCTGCGAAACACATTCACCGAATCTCTCGGAACGCGCCCATCACTGAGACCCGGGAACTTGTAACTGGAAACTGGGAATTCACATCCAGGTCACTATCCACTCTACGAAACCCTGGCGGCAGGTCCCACTGGCAGGTCTGATGAGTCGGCTCTTCCTCCCCGAACATGAAAGGAATATTTGCCTCAGTTCCGAATGTCCGCCATCAAGCGCTCGACCTCAGCCTTCAGAGCAGCCGTCAGCGGCAGGAATGGCAAGCGTGCGGGACCGCCATAGTAGCCGTTCAGGTCCATCCCATATTTCAGGCCCGGAATGCCCATCTCTCCGGCCACTCGCGTAGTGGCTTTTGTGATCCGCTCCTGCTTGAGGTGGGCCAGGTCAGCATCGCCTTCTTTCCAGGCAGCGTAAATCTCGTAGCAGGCCGTCGGAGCCGCATCCGCAAAAGCAAGGATTGCGCCTACTGCGCCAGCCTGCAGTGACGGTTCCAGCTTCTGCGCCAGTCCCACCATGATCTGGAACCCGACTTCCTTCTGGCGGGTTTTGATTCCACTCACCACCGTCACCGCGGCCGACGATGCCTTGGTACCGCCCAGTCCTGCCACCTGCACCAGTTCCCCTCCCTGCCCGTTGCCGCTGCTGGACGCCTTGAGCATCCGCGGGGTCACGGCCTCAAAAGTTTCGGTGACCGAAACCGAGCGCCTCACCTGCCGCGTCGCTTCCGCCATCTTTCCGATTTTCTCCACGTCGCCGCCCGACTCTTTCATCCCAATGATGTTGGCATGGTCCGCCAGTTCCACCACCACCTCCGCCGGAATGTCGTATCCCGTGAAGCCGGGGACGTTGTAAATCATCACTGGCAGCGGCGAGCGGTCCGCTACATTACGATAGAAGGCCAGCAGGTTCGCCGGCTGCATCTGTTTCCTGTAGAAGTGAGGTGTGCGCACCAGCGCAACATCGTAGCCGAGTTCAGCCGCATATTCAGTGAGGCGCAAGGTCTCGCTGGCTGATTCAATGCCCGTGCCCGCGATCAGCACTTTGCTCTGCGCCGCCGCTTCCCGCGCTACTTTGAGGACTTCGCGCCGCTCGTCGTCGGAGAGCATGATCGCCTCTCCGGTCGAGCCCAACACCACCACTCCAGCAGCGGGCGTCTTCGAATAACGCTCAACATTGTGCTCGAGTTTTTTGAAATACACCTTGCCGTCAGGATAGAAAGGCGTCGTGAGCGGAGGAAAAATGCCGTGAAGTAGCATGAGCCTGTCGTTGGCTTAAAAGCTTATCAAATCCCCGGCCCTGTCATCCTGAGCGGAGCCGGACTTCGCAAAGCGAAGTTTCGGCGGAGTCGAAGGACCCCTATCGCAACGTTATTCCATCCTCCGGGGTGGCAGCGGTTTGACATCCACATTGTGATATGCCGCGATCCACCATCCGTCGTCTTCCCTGGTCAGGACCAGTTGTAGTTTGGCCCGCAGGGCCCCATCGCTTGCAGCCTGCACCCCTGGCGGCAACCTGAGATAGCCGGTGACCGCAGCATCCACGTCAACCACCGCTACATCCGGACGGATGAAGCGCAGCTTGCCAATCGATTGTTGCAGCACGCTTCCCTTATAGATGGAGCTGAAAATCTCGGTATGGCGCAGCTCAAAGATTTCCCGTCCGTAGGCCACGATCCCGAGCACGTTGGTGAAGCTGCCGTCAGCCGCAAACCTGGCGGAAAAAGCCCTGGCGTCTCCACGGTTCCACGCGTCGGTTAACCCGGTGACTAAGGCGTCGATCGCGGCGGTATCGTGAGACAAATCACGAGGCTGTGTCTGAACGGGCATGAATGTTTCTTCCTCTATGGAATTGATCTTCCGACGGCGAACACGATCAGGCCGAGCGCCGTTCCGCGGGTGGCACGAAATGTGCAGCCGGCACCGCGCCAATCTGTACCAGCAGGCCCAACTGGTCCCAGTTGTCCCAGCCTTCGACAATCCTGCCGTTCGCAATCCTCTGGGTTGAAGTGCCGGTGATGGTGGCCTTCTTCCCGGTCGGCGCAAAACCTAGAAATTCACCCTGGTGGGTCATGGTGGCGGTCCAGCGGGCTGCCACCTTGTCTCCTTGTTCAAGCACGTGGTCGATCTTTACTTTGAGATCCGGAAAGGCGCGGCGAAACTCGGTCGCAAAAGTCTTGAACTGCTCGCGGCCAATTACAGTGTCATGCTGGGCCTGACCATGGCCGACCACGTCGGGCGAGGCCAGTTCCTCGATCGTTTCCATGCGTCCGTTGTTCCACACTTCCTCAAACCAGCGGCGGATCAGAGCGCTATTCTCTTGTGCCATACCACACCTCCGAGGCGAACCTAGCCCCTTCGGCCTTTCACTGTACGCTCGGCGTGCAAGTGCTGCAACGCCTGTACCCGCAACTCGCCGCGCTGCAAGGCGGCGATGCCTTCCGCCGCGGCTCGGGCAGCCGAGAGCGTGGTGATAGTCGGAATCCGGGCCTGCACGGCCGCGCGCCGGATCGCCTTCTCATCGAACCAGGGATCGACCCCGTGCGGCGTATTGACGATCAGGTGAATGCGCTCGCCCTTGATCAGGTCCACCACGTTGGGGCGTCCTTCTTTCACTTTGTAAACTCGCTCCACCGTCATGCCCGCGGCCTCCAGCACGTCGGCGGTACCCGCCGTGGCCACCAGCTTGAAACCCATATCGACGAACTTGCGCGAGACCTCAGCCACGCCCGGCTTGTCATGGTCGGTGACGCTGATGAAAACCATGCCTTGCGTGGGCAACTTCTGTCCCGCCGCGGTCTGCGCCTTGGCGAAGGCCTCGCCAAAGTTGTCGGCCACGCCCATCACTTCACCCGTGGACTTCATCTCCGGACCCAGCACGGTATCCACTCCGGGAAACTTGTTCCAGGGGAATACCGGCGACTTCACGTAGTAGCAATGCCCGGTGTCGAGATCGGCGACGCGCTCAATAAATTCCGGCAGAAATTCGCGCAGCTTGCGCCCCGTCATCAAGCGGGCCGCAATTTTCGCCATGGGCACCCCGGTCGCCTTTGAAACGTAGGGCACGGTTCGCGAAGCCCGCGGATTCACTTCGAGAACGTAAACCTTGCCACTGCCCGTGTGGGGGCGGGTCTCCGACCCGCCCGGAGGGGTCGAAGACCCCTCAGCAACACTCGCCCGCGGAATGGCAAACTGAATATTCATCAGTCCGACCACCTTCAGCGCCCGCGCCAGCTTGAACGTGTACTCCCTCATGCGCTGCAAAAGATGCTCGGGAATATCCACCGCCGGGAGCACGCAGGAAGAATCGCCGGAGTGAATGCCAGCTTCTTCAATGTGCTGCATGATGCCGCCGATGACCACGTCTTCGCCGTCCGAAAGCGCATCCACATCCACTTCGATCGCGTCTTCTAGAAAGTGGTCAATCAGCACCGGCCGGTCCTGCGAATACTCGACCGCTTCCTTCATATAGCGGACGACCATCTCTTCGTCGTAGGCAATCACCATGGCGCGTCCGCCCAGCACGTAGGACGGCCGTACCAGCACCGGATATCCGACCCGGTTCGCGCCCGCGACGGCTTCTTCCACCGAAGCGGCCATCGCGCCCGGAGCCTGCGGGATCTCAAGTTCGTCGAGCAATTTGCCGAAACGCTTGCGGTCCTCCGCCAGATCGATCGATTCCGGAGAAGTGCCGATGATATTTACTCCGGCCGCCTTGAGCGGCAGTGCCAGGTTCAAAGGTGTCTGTCCACCGAACTGCACGATCACGCCAACCGGCGCCCCGGACGAAGCTTCGTGCTCGCAGATGGCAAATACATCTTCCAGAGTCAGGGGCTCGAAGTAGAGGCGATCGCTGGTGTCGTAGTCGGTCGAGACCGTCTCCGGATTGCAGTTGATCATGATGGTCTCGTAACCGTCGTCGCGCAGCGCAAACGCCGCGTGGCAACAGCAGTAATCGAACTCGATTCCCTGCCCGATGCGGTTCGGCCCGCTGCCCAGGATGATCACCTTCTTCTTCCCGGTGGGCGTGGCTTCATCTTCTTCTTCGTAGGTTGAATACAGGTACGGCGTATAGCTTTCGAATTCCGCGGCGCACGTGTCCACGCGCTTGTACACCGGCGCGATGCCATGTTTCTTGCGCAGATGCCGGACCTTTTCCTGCGATCCTTTGCCGTCGAGCCGCCACACGCCGGCCAGGCGTCCGTCGGAGAAGCCCATGCGCTTGGCTTCACGCAGGACCTCCGTCGGAATCGAATCCATGGGATGCTTTTCCAGCTCCAGCTGCATGTCGTTAATCTCTTTGAGCTGGTACAGAAACCAGGGATCGATCGACGTCATCTTCGCCAGCTGCTTGACCGTGTGGCCCTGGCGCAGGGCGTAACGCACGTACGAAAGCCGCTCGGGATGCGGCGTTACCAGGCGCTGGGTGAGAATCTTGGGCTCAATTTTCTCCGATCCTGTTTTCTTTCCAGTGTCGAGAGCGCGCACGCCTTTGAGCAGCGCTTCCTTGAAAGTGCGGCCGATGGCCATCACTTCGCCCACGGATTTCATCTGCGGGCCCAGGTTTTCGTCTGCGCCGGGAAACTTTTCGAACTGCCACTTGGGAATTTTCACCACGACGTAATCAAGCGTCGGCTCGAAACACGCGGGCGTCTTGCGGGTGATGTCGTTGGGAATTTCATCCAGGGTGTAGCCCACGGCGAGCTTGGCGGCAATCTTGGCGATGGGAAATCCGGTCGCCTTGGAAGCCAACGCTGACGACCGCGAAACTCGCGGGTTCATCTCGATCACTACCATGCGGCCGGTCGTGGGATGAACACCGAACTGAATATTCGATCCGCCAGTTTCGACGCCAATCTCACGGATCACCGCGATGGCAGCGTCGCGCATGGCCTGATATTCGCGATCAGTAAGCGTCTGCGCCGGGGCGACGGTGATCGAGTCTCCGGTATGCACGCCCATGGGATCGAAGTTCTCGATTGAGCAGATGATGATGACGTTGTCCTTAAGATCACGCATCACCTCAAGCTCGTATTCCTTCCACCCCAAAACCGATTCTTCGATCAGAGCTTCGTGCACAGGAGAGAAATCAAGTCCGCGGGCCAGCACCTCCAGCATCTCTTCGCGGTTGTACGCGATGCCGCCGCCGCTGCCGCCCAGAGTAAACGACGGCCGCACGATGACCGGAAATCCAATCTTGCCGGCAAATTCCAGGCCATCTTTGAGATTGTTCACCAGCGCCGACTTGGGAACATCGAGGCCAATCTTCTGCATCGCGTCCTTGAAATAAAGCCGGTCTTCGGCCTTCTTGATCGCGGCCACATTGGCGCCGATGAGCTGCACGTTGTACTTATCGAGTACGCCGCCGTCAGAAAGTTCAATGGCCAGATTCAGCGCAGTCTGTCCACCCACGGTGGGCAGGATGGCGAATCCCTGTCCGCCTGACAGGTCGCGCTCAATGCGAATAATTTCTTCCAGATACTCGCGCGTGAGCGGCTCGATGTATGTGCGGTCGGCGATTTCCGGATCGGTCATGATGGTGGCCGGATTGGAGTTGGCCAGCACCACTTCAAATCCCTCGGCCTTGAGCGCCTTGCAAGCCTGCGTCCCGGAGTAATCAAACTCCGCCGACTGGCCAATGATGATAGGGCCAGAGCCGATGATCAGGATTTTCGAAATATCAGTTCGTCGCGGCATCAGATGTTGTTCTTTGCTCTTTCCTCAGAAAAACTCTGTCATCCCGACCGACCCAGTTGATTCGCTTCGCGAATCAACTGGCGAGTGGAGGGACCTGCTTTCCCGCCCAGCGAGCGCTACCCTTTCCACTCCTCCATCATCTTCACAAAATCCTTGAACAGATAATGCGAATCATGCGGACCCGGCGACGCCTCGGGATGGTATTGCACGCAGAACAGCGGCAGGTTCCGGTGCCGCATGCCTTCCAGCGTGTTGTCGTTCAAATCGATGTGCGTCAGTTCGACCTCACTCTGCGGCAATGAATCCGGATCGACCGCGAAATTATGGTTGTGCGCCGTAATCTCAATCTTCCCCGAGTGCAACTGCTTTACCGGATGATTTCCCCCGTGGTGTCCAAACTTCAGCTTGAAGGTTTTTCCGCCCAGCGCGATTCCGGTAAGCTGGTGCCCCAGGCAAATTCCGAAAATCGGCTGGCGCCCTATGAGGCGGCGAATGTTATCCACGGCATAGGTGCAAGGCTCCGGATCGCCGGGCCCGTTGGACAAGAACACACCATCCGGCTTGAGCGCGAGCACGTCCTCGGCCAGCGTCTGCGCTGGCACAACGGTGACCTTGCAGCCTTCGCCGCGCAGCTTGCGCAGAATGTTCTGCTTGATGCCGTAGTCGTAGGCGACAACATGAAAGCGCGCCGGCTCGTCTTTAACGCCGACAACTTCATCAGGCAGATGAGAGCGTTCGCCCATTTCCCATTGGTAAGTACTCTTGGTGCTGACCACTTTAGCCAGGTCAGTCCCGTCCATCTTGGGGATTGCGCGAGCTTTCGCCACCAGTTTGTCGGCGTCACTCTCTAAGGTGGAGACGACGCCGCGCATCACGCCATGGTCGCGCAGGTGCCGCACCAGCGCCCGCGAGTCAATTTCCGCCAGCACTGGAATCTTGAATTGTTCGAGATATTCTTCCGCGACCTGCTGCGAACGCCAGTTAGAACTGACTCTGGAAAACTCGCGCACAACCAGGCCCTCGATATACGGACGCGTGGCTTCGTTGTCCTCGGCGTTGGTGCCGTAGTTGCCGATTTCAGGATTGGTGAGAACTACAATCTGGCCGCAGTAGGAAGGGTCGGTGAAAATTTCCTGATAGCCAGTAATGGAAGTATTAAAAACGACTTCGCCGTAACATTCGCCTTTGGCGCCGTATCCTTTGCCTCGGAAGACTCTGCCGTCTTCGAGCGCAAGCGTAGCTTGCATTCGTACTCCAGGGAGTGGATTTTCAGAATTTTAGCAGGGATACGAATTTCGCGAAACAAATGATTTCGATGATTCGGATTTTCTTTGCGGTCTTTGCGGAGGACGCAAAGAAGCCTTACCGCACCCTTCCCATCTTGTCCATCGGCCAGTATCCAAAAACCGCCTTGCCGTAGATATAGCCAATGTTGACCGGCCCAAAGTCGCGGCTGTCGTTCGACATGGTGCGGTGGTCGCCGAGCACGAAGTAGCTGTTGGGAGGCACCACCATCTCGGAATATGAACGCTGGTCGGCGTAGGCGGCTGGAACGTAGTCTTCTTCGAGCGCTTCCCCGTTGACGAAGACTTCGCCTGAGTCAATCCGGATCCGGTCACCCGCCAGCCCGATCACACGTTTGATAAAACTCTTCGAGGGATCGCGGGGATAGCGGAATACCACGATGTCGCCTCGCTGGATGGGCTCCAGCCGGTACACGTACTTGTTGACGAAGATGCGCTCCTGGTCGTCCAGCGAGGGCATCATGCTGGTGCCCTCCACTTTCACCGGCTGGTAAAGAAAGATGATGATGAAAGCGGAAATGGCCAGCGAAACCACCAGGTCGCGCAGCCACACCGAGAGCACCGGCAAAGGGCGAGGGGCAACGGGAACGGCACCCTTGTCGGGGCGTGTGCGCAATTCCTCGGGACGACCTTGGTCCGGCATGCTGATTCTCATTATACGGGTCAAGCGGATCGGGTTGAAGCCAGCCACCCGGTTCGCCGCGGTTACCTCGGGGCTACTGCCGCGGCACCGCGATTCGGGTTACAATCATTAGACCGAGGGCGTCTGAATCATGATCAAACGCGGGTTGACTCTTGCCTTTGTAGGTCTGATTGTCCTGGCCGTTTCTGCTCCCTGGGCCACATCCCAGCAGGATGGTGCCGTGCCGCATTACAACGCCCGCCCGCCCGCCAAGGGAGCCACATTGCCTCCGATTCTGGGCCGGGAGCAGCTCTGGGGCGCCAACGCTCAGTATCCTTTTCAAAGCCATGCCTACGAACTGGCCGCCAAGATTCCCGTGGTGTTGCATCAACAGCCCTGCTATTGCTACTGCGATCGCGGCATGGGTCACAATAGTCTGCACAGCTGTTTCGAGGGTACCCACGGCGCCGAGTGTTCGGTCTGTCTGAAGGAGCTCTATTACTCCTATTCCATGCACAAAAAGGGAAAGACAGCTACGCAGATTCGTCAGGGCATCGTAAAGGGTGATTGGAAGCAGATAGACCTGCAGACCGCAGCCGCCATCAACTGATTCGAGCAGGGCGAGTTTCAGGCGGAGTTGACGGAGATGCGAATCCGCGTATAACCTGCTGATTCGAGGTGGTTCGGTCTTTTCCACAGATGCCACCCAGGGCCCCCTGACCAACAGTCACAAAACCGCCGGTAGGAATCGGCCAGGAAACAGTGGTTATGCTTTAAGCCGCTTTCTCCCAAGCGCATGAAAAAGGAGAGCTTACGAAGAGTCCAGGAAGAGTTTTGCGGATGGCCCAGAAAACCACACCCAAAAAACCCATGAGTGAAGATCCTCGTTTTGCACAAGCTGTGCAAAACTACGAGGCCGGGCTGCGTGCCATGCAGGAGCACAAATTCGAAAAGGCCAGGGGTTTCCTGCAGAAAGCTGTGACCGGCGCCAGCAAAGAATTGGCCGACCGGGTCACCGTCCACCTCAATACCTGCAACCAGCATCTGGAACGTTCCGCCACGCAGTTCAAGAGCCCGGAAGAGCACTACGATTACGCCGTCTCGCTGATGAATGTGGGAGACTACGTGACCGCCCGCGAACACCTGGAAAAGCTTTCCAGGCAGGTCCCCAAGGTGGACTATGTTGCCTACGGCCTGGCCGCTCTCGATTGCCTCACCGGCCATCTGGAGGATTCCCTGCGGCACCTCGACGAGGCGATCCGGATCAACGCCGCGCTGCGCTTCCAGGCACGGAACGACTCCGACTTTCAGAACCTGGCGGAAGACCCCCGCTTCACCGAGCTGCTGTATCCCGACCCAGGAGCCGAGTTCTCCCCGGAATCAGTGGTCCCCGAGGACAATGGATAGCCGTGGCTGTACCTGATGCCCAGCGACGCGCATCGCGACCCCGGGGCAACACTATATCAACCAGTTTGCGCGTCGTCGCCATCGGCGGCGGCACCGGCCTATCCACCCTGCTCAAAGGACTCAAGCGCTACGTGACTCGAGCCGGCGCCCTGGCAACACCCGGCCAGCCTGAAATCAGCGAACTCTGCGCCGTGGTCACGGTCAGCGATGACGGCGGCTCCAGTGGACGTCTCCGCAAGGAGCTCAACATGCTTCCTCCGGGAGACATTCGCAACTGCATCGTCGCCCTCTCGGAAGATGAGGCCCTGCTCTCCCGCCTGTTTCAGCACCGTTTCGTCAAGGGATCAGGGCTCGAAGGCCATAGCTTCGGGAACCTGTTCCTGGCTGCGTTGACCTCGGTCACCAGCGACTTCAGCGAGGCCGTCCGGCTGTCTTCTGAAATCCTGCTTACCCGGGGACACATCTATCCCGCCACCACCTCAAACGTCGAACTCGAGGCCCTGATGGAAGACGGCACCCGGGTCCGGGGCGAGACCAGGATCACGGCCAGCAGCGGCCGCATCCAGCAACTCTTCCTCGACCCTCCCGATGTTCAACCCCTGCCCCAGACTCTGGAAGCGATGGCCCGCGCCGACCTGATCACGCTCGGTCCCGGCTCGCTGTTCACCAGCCTCATCCCCAACCTGCTGGTTCCGGGCATCGCCCAGGCCATGGTGAATTCCGCGGCGGTGAAAGTCTATGTCGGCAATCTGATGACACAAGCCAACGAAAGCCTTGGATTGACCGCCTCCGATCACATCAAGGCGTTGAATCGCCATGCCCAGGTCAAACGTATTTTCGATTTCGCGCTCATCAATCGCGCCCCCGCGCCCCCGGCCCTGAAAGCCAAATACGCCCTGGAAGGCGCCAATCAGATCGTGGCTGACCTCGAGGCCATTGAAGAACTGGGCGTCATCCCGGTCCTGGGCGACTACCTTGACGAAAAGGACATGGTGGCCCGCCACCTCACCGATCGCATTGCCACCGACCTCATGGAACTGGCCACCCAGGCCCCCAGTGGAACCCGAGCCGCCACCCCTTAAGCTCAGATGTGGGGCGGGCGCCCACGCCCGCCGCCTTTGACCTTAGATTTTTGTCTTGCTTTTGACTTAGTTGCACCTTGGTTTGATCTCTGCAATACACAAGCAGAGTTAAAGACAAAAGCCCAAAGTCAAAACCCAAAATCAAGCTCAAAGGCGTCGGACAGAGCCTGCCCTGAGCGAAGTCGAAGGGAGTGTCCGACCCACACCCGCCGGTAACCACCCTAACCCTGCCCGGCACACTGTTCTCACGGTATATTGGATCTAATGCCGAAAGCCAACCAGCATCGGTCTGGGACGCCCAGGACCGCGATTGCCATCCTGGCCGCCGGCAAAGGGACCCGGCTGAAGTCGAAACATCCCAAGGTGCTGCATGAGGTTGGCGGAAAGCCGCTACTGGCCCACGTGATCGCAGCCGCGACCAGAGTGGTCCCAGCCAGCGACGTATTCGCCATCATCGGACATGAAGCCGACCGGGTCCGCAGCGCGGTGGCTGCTACCGGCATAGGATTCGTGCTGCAGCAGGAACAGCACGGCACCGGACACGCCCTCATGGTCGCCCGCGAGGCCCTGGCTCCGTACGATCTGGTCATCGTGCTCTCCGGCGATGCCCCGCTCATCACTCCACAGACCATCGAGCAGCTGCGCGATTTCCATCTCTCGAAGAAAGCCGCGATGACGCTGCTCACCGCCTCTCTGGAAAACCCCAGTGGATACGGAAGAATCGTCCGCAAGAAACCCGGCCAGCCTGAGGTCAAGGCCATCGTCGAGCAAAAAAACCTGACGCCGGCGCAGCAGAAAATACACGAGATCAACGCCGGCTTCTACGCCTTCGACGCCAGGGCTTTATTCAGCCGCATCGACAAACTGGGCTCCGACAATCATCACGGCGAGTTTTACCTCACTGACATGGCTGCGATTCTGGCCAAGGCCAACCAGCGCGTGGTTGCTGTGCAAACCGGCAATGCCCATGAAGTGCTGGGGGGCAACACTCGCGCCGAACTCTCAGAGATCGACCAGCACATGCGCCTGGCCAAGTGCCGTCAGTTGATGGACCAGGGCGTCACCATTCTCTTTCCTGAGAGCTGCGTCATCGACAGCGACGTCGAGGTCGGGGCCGATACCGTCATCGAACCCAGCGTCCAGTTGCGCGGCACAACCCGCGTCGGCAGCGACACGCGCATCGGTTCTTACAGCGTGATCCTGAGCTGCGAAATCGGGGACAACGTGCTGGTCCAGACCGGCTGCGTGCTGGAACATTCCGTGATCAGAGCGCGCGCCTCACTCGGTCCCTACAGCCATCTGCGGCCGGGTTGCGAGGTCTGCGAAGATGCGCACATCGGAAATTTCGTTGAACTGAAGAAGACCCGTGTAGGCAAGGGCTCCAAGGCAAACCATCTGACCTATCTGGGCGACACGGAAGTCGGCGAAAAAGTAAATGTCGGCGCCGGAACCATCACCTGCAACTACGACGGTGTGAACAAACACAAGACCGTCATCGAAGATGGCGTTTTTGTAGGCAGCGACAGCATCCTGATCGCACCCCTCCGGATCGGCAAAGGCGCTTACGTGGCCGCCGCCACCACCGTCACCGAAGACGTCCCGCCCGATTCTCTTGCCCTGGGCCGCGCCCGCCAGATCGTGAAAGAAGGCTGGGCCAAAGCGAAAAGAGAAAAAGCCCAGGCGCAAAAAGCCAAGTAATTCTGTCATCCTGGCGGAGCAGCTGCTTCGCGCAGCGAAGCGGCTGCGCAGTCGAAGGCCCCCTATTTCACCAGGAGGGCCGCGAGCCGCTGCAGTCCAGCCAAGCCGGAAAACAAAAACCCTCGAAGCAAGCGTCACTTTGATCGGTAGAGGTCCTTCGACTCGCCGGATCGTCCGCGAAGCGGACGATCCAACTTGCTCAGGATGACAGGGTCGAAAGTTGAAAAGGATCAAAAAAGAAGGCGCCGGGCTTGCGCCCGGCGCGTGCACGAGCGGGACGCTCGCGCCTACATCTTTACTTCGAGACTGCCGCAAACAACGGCGAATGCAGCAAGCCTTGAAACTGCTTGTCGTCTGCCTTGAAATGCATCTGCAGATTCGAGCTGTCGGAGTTGACGGTGACATTATCCAGCGCCAGCTTTTCGACCGGAGTGGCTGACATCTTCTTGTACAGCATGCCCGCCTTGAGCAAAGAAGAGAGCGTTGTTGCGGTCATCGAATCAGACGTCACCACGTCCAGGTCGAAGTTCACTCCGCTCTGAAAGTTCATGGCGTAGCGCGAACCCAGAATGCGCTTCTTGACCGTCTCGTAATCCGCCAGCCCGGCCGCGTCGCCCAGGGCGGAGTGCAGCATGTTCTGCGTTCCCTGCTGATCGAGCACGCTCCACACTGTCCCTGAATCAACCGATCCCATCATGTCGGCGATCTGGGTGTTGCTGTCCAGGGTGTAGGTGTAGCCGTCACGCGCATCCAGGGCACCGCGCAGGGCCGCACTGTCGCCGAAGAGCAGAGTGCTCTCGTCGAGGAAGGTCATCTGCATGCCCGCCGGCATGGGATAGATGTCCGCATTGCGCAGCTTGATCGGTTTCACTTTGCGCAGGCGCATTTTCTTGAGCACGGCCGCCATGGCAAATTGTCCCTGCGCCACTCCAACCACCTTCACACCCTGCTTGCCGCTGCGATAGGAGGCGAAGGTAAGCTGCTCGACGTCCTTGTCGGGATCGATGCCCACGCCCCGCAGCGCGCCTTCAAATTCCTTGAGACTGGGCGGCAACACCTGCTGCTTCAGCGCCATGGCGGTATCGGAATTCTTGAGCGCGCGATAATCCACGGAAATGATCTGCTGGATGTCGGAAGGAATCACGGTTCGCGCCGAACTGCCCAGCGGCATCGACCACGCGGCAGCGGTCAGCAGGACTAGAACACAAATGCCACCCATTACTGTTTTCATGAACTACCTCGAAGAAATATGTGCGTTTAGATGCGATTTATGTCCACATTGTATGCCCATTTCGCGACAGAAAGGCGAAACGAAAGGGCAGGTGCCGTGCCCTGAGAGGTGCATGGCCCAGCCGTCAGGCGGTCAGGGCGGCAACCTTTTTGCGGGTTTCTGCCGCAAAGCCACTGTCTTTCAGCGACTCCAGATTGATTTCCACGTTAGCCAGCGCGCCTTGCATGGCTGCCCGGGCGAGGGCAGTGGCCGTGGTCAGGTCCGACTTCATATTGGGATTCGTAATGG
Source organism: Terriglobia bacterium (assembly GCA_963790645.1). Lineage (GTDB taxonomy): Bacteria > Acidobacteriota > Terriglobia > Terriglobales > Acidobacteriaceae > JAIQFF01. The sequence continues at coordinate 28,724 of CAWBPS010000028.1, forward strand.
GCTGCAGCCGCTCCACGATCCCCACCACTTCCCTTGCCCGCTCGGCCACACCCAAGGGAACGCTGGTTGCCTGCTTCAAAGCAGCGTCGATGATGCCGTCCGCGCCACCTGAATCCTTCGCCTGTTTGTAAGCCTTCATCACCGCGTTGTACGACTCCGCGTCGGCATCAATCGCCGCCTTTAACTCCTCGCGCAATTGCGAAAGACGCGCAATCGCCTCGCTCAGTTCACGCTCGTGCTGCACGTATGCCTTCTTGCCCCGCGACATCGAAGCCACCATGGTGGCTAGTCCAGCTGCCATGGCTCCGCTGGCCGCTGCCGCGCTCCCCCCGCCGGGGGTCGCCGTGGGCGCCGCGAGCTGTTCCACAAAAGGCTCGACCCCGGCGCGCAATCCCCCAACCGCCATCTTGCCACCCATCACCGCTGCCAGACGGTTCTCTAGAATTAGACTGGAGTCGAAATTCTCCACCTGCAAAAACCACTCCGCCGCCAACTCCAGCGCCTTTTTCGGAATCAGACCCACAATCTCGCTGCTGACCGGCATGACACCGTAGCGGGCCGCTTCCCGCTTCACCACCTCAAACACACGGTGGATCGGAGTCTGTTCAAAATCAGTCAGGTTCATCGAGACTTGCGCGAGCCCGCGGACCAGAAATCCCGCGCCCTTGACATAGCGCATGCCGCCGCTCGAAAAGCGCACCACTTTGGCGATCTTCTTCGCGATCTCGACATCCGGCGTATTGAGAAAGACGTTGTAGGCGATCAGAAACTTGCGCGCGCCCACGACTGTCGCTCCCGCTGAGGGATGAACCTTCAACTCGCCGTAGTCAGGCCTCCGCGCCGGGTTGGTCGCGATGTCTGCCCGTATGCCCTCAAATTGTCCGCGCCGGATGTTCTCCAGGTTCTGCCGTTCGGGCGAGGTCGCCGCCGCTTCGTAGAGGTACACCGGAACCTGGTAGCGTTTCCATATCTGCTCGCCGACTTGCCGCGCCATGGCCACACAATCCTCAATCGTCACTCCATCAATGGGAATGAACGGCACCACGTCCGCCGCACCCATGCGCGGATGCGCTCCCTGGTGCTGGTTCAGGTCGATCAACTCCGCCGCCTTGCCCACGCCCCGAATCGCAGCTTCCTGAATCGCCTCCCGCTCTCCCACCAGGGTAATCACGCAGCGGTTATGATCGGCGTCCATCTCCCGGTCCAGCAGGAAGACGCCATCCATCTTCATGGCCTCGACAATCGCATCGACTTTCGCCTTGTCGCGGCCCTCAGAAAAATTGGGAACACACTCCACCAGAGTTGCCATACGCCGAAAAGAATATCACCGAGGGGTGCCCCATCCTCGTCTCTCCGTTCTTTGGAGAGACAGGGTGGGGCCTTCTGGGCTTTTGGGCTTTTGAGGGCGAGGGCGGGACGCCCTCGCGACAGCGAGACGCCGGCGCTACGAAAATCACATCTCACTGCGCCTTAACGAAATCCTCCATCACTGCCTGGCGCATAAGGTCGGGCGGCAACAATCCCTGCGCCAGAATGAAGTCGTGGAATTTCTTCTGGTTGAACTTCGGGCCCAGAGCCGCTTCCACATCTTTCCGCAAGGCAATCAGCTTGGTATAGCCGTAGAAATAACTGTTGGCCTGCCCGGGCGCGCGATAGGTGTAGCGCTCGACTTCCTGCTGGGCGAAGGCGTGCGACTGCACCACATCCTGCTCCAAAACGCGAAACGCGTCCGCCGGCTGAATCTTTCCCGACTGCAATTCCGGATCGAGAAACGCCCGCGCCGCCCGTAGCAACCGGTAGTCGAGTGATATCAGCTGGCCTTCGAGCGGCATGTAGGGCCGGATGAGATATTCCGAATAGAGTCCCCAGCCTTCCACGTTGGTGCTGTTGAAGGCGTAACGAATCCGCGCCAGCGACACTCCATGTTCGAGCATGGAATCGAATTGCAGTTCGTGACCGGGACGGGCCTCGTGCGCTGTGAGCGTCCAGGCCGCGGCATCGAAGGTAAAGTCGTCGTATTTTTCCGCGCTGGCCTGGCCGGGCGCTGCCGGTATGTTCAGCGGCAAAACAAACTCTCCCTTCTGCCCGGTGTTGTGCAGAAATGGAGGGGGCACCATGTGCGGCGCCGGCTGCTGCGCGGTCTCCGCGGCGGTGGCAATCCGGATCCGCGCTGGCCGGTCGGGAAGAGTCACAATCTGTTTATCGACGATGATCTTTTCAATCTGCTTCAGCCGCTCCTGGTAAAACGGCAGAATGGCGTCGCCCACCAGTTGTTGCTTCTTCAGTTCGCGGATCACATCGCGATAGTCGCTCGAAGGCAGGTGCCGTTGCTTCGCGATCTGCTCCGCGATGGGCTTCATCTCGGCCTGAAGTTCGCCGAACATCTGGTGCGCCATGGCAGCGACCTGGGCGGGCGGGATGTCGATGCCGTAGTCTTCCAGATTGAGCGCATACTCCTCGGGCGGAAGGCGGAAATCGGCGCGCGCCTTGGGCAGCACATTGGCCTTTGTCCACGCGTCATATTCGGTGAGCTGCGCTTTAAGCTTGTTGTAAGGCTCCTGCCAGCCCGTCAGTTTGTATTTCTGGAGCAGCGCGGCGATGCCCTCCATATAGTTGGGATTGCGGCCCAGTTCGGTTTCAATCTCGGTGCGGGCAGGATAAACCACGCCCGGCTTGGCCATCTGTTCCATCACGCGCTGCTTCAGGATGTCGGCCAGCGGTTTGTATCCCGGCTCCATCCCAGCATATTTTCGGATGCGGACCACGGCCGCGGGCCGCCTTTCCGCGGGAGTCTGTTCATCGAGCAGCACTCGCAAACCGCGGAAGACGGTTTGACTCGCATTCAGGAAATCCACTTTGTGGGCACGCGCGAAATCGAGCTCCCGGAATTGCAGCTCCACTGTGCGGATCATGATCTGCAGGTCCTGCGCCACTTCCTTCTGCTTCTGTTGCCCGACCGCGCTCTTGAAAGTTGAGACTACGGCTTCGGTCTCCTGCCGCTCCTGGTCTTCATCGGCCAGGGTGGGTTGAGAGACTTCGGTATCAAACTGGCTCAAGCCCTCATTCGAACCCAGCTCTGGAGTGTGCTTCATCTCGACGGCGAGCAGCAGGTTGGTGTACTCATTGCTTGCGGCGATCCAGTCGGCGGGCGCCTCCTGGGCGCAAACGGGCAGGCACAACATGGCAAGGGCGAGGAAATTGGCGAATCTGCGAATCACGTGGTCTCCAATCTTTTAGTGTCCTGACTTTCTACCGCTACTGAAAAACTTTCCGATCCCCAACCGCACCTGAATCGTGTTGATCCCCGGATTGGGATCACTCAGGCCGGCGTTCGAAATGTGCATGTAGCGCAACTCCACGCTCCAGTTGCGCGCTTCTCCCAGAAAATGCGCCCCCAGCGCGGCCGAAGATGTGAAATTCACCCGGTCAGTCCCGGAGGGCACGTCATGATTGGTAAACAGCGTCCCGCCGCTGAGTTCAAGATAGGGCACGACCCTGCCCCGCGTGGCGAAGTTCCACTTCAGGTTCAGGGGATTGAAACCGATCCCATAAGCTGTGTTGGCCGGCTGGAAGACCAGAAAAGCCGGTATGGCATCGAGCGCGTACTCGAATCGTCCTTTGAGAAATCCCGGGCCGTGCGGCCGGGTCAGGACCCAACCGTAGCGCAGGCCGGCATTCCACACTCCGGTATTCGAGGTGCCGCCCGAGACGGAGTGGCCGCCGCCGGTCCAAAACTGTATCTCGTGTCCCCCATCCTCGATCCGGGTCTGGGCCCAGGCCAGCGAAGAAACGAGCAGCAGCAGTACGCTCAACACTCTGGTCATGAATCCGTCACGATATCGTAAACCTCCAGCCAAGACAATCGTGTGTGGGTCGGACACTCCTGTCCGACGCTTTTGACCTTTTTGTTCGGATTGCAGCACCACAACCCAAAGTCAAGGACGTCGGACAAGAGTGTCCGACCCAACGACCACTTCACAGGCCCAATCCGCCATCCACCGCCAGGATCTGCCCGGTAATGAAGTGGGGCGCGGTAGCAAAAAACAGGGCCGCAGCGGCAATCTCTTCGCCTTTGCCGTTGCGCCGCATCGGAGTCTGCCGGGCCATCTTCTTCATGAAGGATGCCGCAGCTTTTTCTCCCAGATCGATCATTCCCGGGGCGACGCAGTTGACCGCGATCTCCGGCGCCAGGGCTTTGGCCATCACCCTGGTCAGCATGTGGACCGCGGCCTTCGACGAGCAATAGTGCGCATGACTGGCCCAGGGACGCAGGCCACCCAGCGAGCCCATGTTGATGATCTTTCCCCGCCGCTCCCGCAAATGCTTCAGGGCTTCGCGCGAGACCAGAAACGGGCCGCGAGTGTTGGAGGCAAATATGGCGTCCCACTGCTGGAGGGTGATCGACCCGAATTCGGCGGTCTCGTAGTTGGCGGCGTTGTTGACCAGAATATCGATTCCGCCGAGTTCCTTGACCGCCTCTTTGATTGCGGACCTGACGCTCTTTTCCTCGGTGATGTCGCACCGCAGGGCCACGGCGCGGACCCCGAAACTCGCCAGGTCGATGACGGTATGCTGGGCCTCGCGCGCGGAGTTGCGAAAAGTAATGGCGACATCGGCCCCTGCCTGGGCCAGTTCGAGCCCGATGGCGCGGCCCAGGCGTCGCGCTCCGCCGGTAATCAGTGCAGTCTTTCCTGAAAGTGGTCTGCCGCGGTCCATGCTGTGGATTGTAATAGAGAAGGGTTGAGATGTAGGCGCGAGCGTCCCGCTCGTGCTGGCACCACCCCCTCTGACAAACACTTTTCGGGATGAATCAAACCTGCTAGACTCCGCCCATGGCGGAGCCGCGCCAGGTCGTCGTGTATTCCCGCAAGGGCTGCCACTTGTGTGAGATCGTCAAGGAGACGCTCACCAAGTTACAGCGCCGCGGCGGCTTTACCTGGAGGGAAATCGACGTTGAAAGCGACGACGAACTGCGCCGCCGCTTCACCGACGAGGTCCCAGTCATCTTCATCGACGGCCACAAAGCCTTCAAATACCACATGGACGAACGTGAATTCCTGCGCAAATTAGCCAGCTAGGTGCCTAAAGATTATTTAAATCGAGGCTACAGCCCGACAAAGTCTTCCTTCCGCTTTTTGGCGTTTTCGTGTCGTCCATTTCAATTCAATCTCGTCTCACAGCCGGTTACCGGTTTTGGCTCAGCCTCTAACTCAAGACAAACCCCGGCTTGAGCGGGCCACCCGTCGTATATTATGGCCCCAACCATCTATGAAATCTTCAGGGGAGAAGGTAGCGCGTTCGTCAGGAAGTGACCGTGTACTGGTGATCATGGCGAAAGCACCGAGGCCGGGCGCGGTCAAGACGCGTCTGGCGCCCAGCCTTTCTCCTGAGGCTGTCACAGCTTTCTATTGCTGTCTTCTGGACGACACGCTGGCGCTGGCGCGATCATTGGGTGGTGTGGAAGTTGCCATCATGTGCCCGGAGTCGGACGTAAACGAGCTGGCGCAACTGGCAGGCAGCGAACCGAGCGTGGTTGCGCAGAAAGGTGAAGGTCTGGCTGCCGGACTCACGTCGGTGTTTGCGCACTTCGCAGAGGGTCATCAACGACGCACCATTGCCTTCAACAGCGACAGCCCACACCTGCCGCGTTCGGTTCTAGAAGACGCGTTCGAAACGCTGGCCGCACATGACGTAGTGGTTGGACCAACCCACGACGGAGGCTACTACCTCGTCGGGGCAAAGGCCCCTCATCCTGCGCTTTTCGCAAGCGACGGAATGGGCACCAGCAGCGCATTGGAGAGGCTTCTGGCGCGCGCACGGGCGCTTGAGCTTTCCGTAAGTTTCGCAGCTCCTTTTTACGATATTGATGTAGCGGACGACCTGAGCCGGTTAGCAGAGGAGTTGCGTGTGGCTCCGGCAAGGGCGCCACGCACGGCGGCGTGGCTGAAAGAGTGGGAGCTTGTGGCGGCACAATCACGAACGGGCCATCGGACGGGTATGGGAGGATTGTAATCGTACTTGTGAAGACCACCCCCGCGCATCGAGTGTACATACTCGGCGTCACACTGTGCGTGGCACTAACCGTCTGCTCACGCAACTTCGGCGATCGGGGCGGACCCTACTTCATGGCCTCATTGACGGTTGCGGGCATTGCGTACCTGCTGGCGATCCGTGAGTTTTTCGCTAAGCCCAATTTTGAACGACGCGTGGCCCGGCGCGTTCTCGTCATAGGGCTCGTCCTGGCTGCTGTGTGGAACATTGCATTTCTTCGGCAGCCCCCGGGCGCCGATGATGATATTCATCGCTATGTCTGGGATGGCCGCCTGCAGAGGCTCGGCTACAACCCCTATCTTGTCATTCCCAGCGATCCTGCCGTCAAGGGGCTGCATACCCCGGAAACCCGCAACCTGAACAACCCGGATCTACCGAGCCCCTATCCGGCAGGAGCCCAGCTTTTTTTTCGCGCTGTAACCGCAATTCACGAGTCCACCTTTGCATTGAAAGTAGCGTTCGTGGTTTGCGAATTTGCCATTGTTTTCGTGTTGCTCGATGTCTTGCGTTGGACCCGGCAGGAATCGCACCTGGTTCTGGCGTTCGCCTGGAACCCATTGTTGGCCATTGAAGTGGCGGGAAGCGGTCACATTGACATTGTTGGCGCGCTCTTGTTAGCGGTGTCCGCCGCTGCCCTGGTGCGCCGATGGCGGGCGACAGCGGCCGTCGCATTTGGGCTGGCTATCGCGGTGAAATTCCTGCCGGTCGTACTCTTGCCTCTCTACTGGAAGCGGGTTCGCATTCGCGACGCGGCGCTGGCGGCCCTCGTAGTCGCACTCCTCTACGTGCCATTTCTTGATCGTTCATCTTTCAACCATGGCCGCATGCCGATCGGCTCGCTGGGCACGTATGTGCAGAATTTCCGCTTTAATGGTCCGGTGTTTGCGGCGCTCGCTCAGGTGGCGCCTCCGCAGTTGCTGGCTGGGCTGGCAGTCCTCGTCGGATTAGTGACTGCAATCTGGCTGCGGCGAAGACGCACAGGGCCGGAGTTGCCTCCGGACCAATTTGCCTGGCCCATGGCAGCATGTCTTTTGTGTGCACCCGTCGTATTCCCGTGGTATCTTCTGTGGCTGCTGCCATTCCTGACGTCGGCCTCGACGCTTTTGATCATCCTCTGGACGGTGAGCATTATCTCCACATACGTCCAATGGCACTTGCGCGCACTGGGGCATCCGTGGGGGGCGCTTCCTGGTTGGGTCATGCTGCTGGAATACGGATGTGTGGCCGCGGCCGGTGCCATGATTGCATTACACCGTCTCATGCGGCCGGCGGCACACGATGCTCAAGTGGACTAGTTCAGCAAGCCTTTTGGGGCAACACGCAACTTCTGTATCCGGAAATCCGGAGGGCTCATCCAAGACAACATCCGTTCAATTCACCAAGGAGTGAACTCTATGAGAATTGCCCGCCGTTTAACCGTGATCGGTCTCCTGCTTTGCGGAATGCTGGTTCTTGCTCCAGACTCCTGGGCGCAGCAGCGCGCACCAATTCTCGATCAGATCGCCAAGACCTACGGAATTGATTCGTGGGATCAGGTTGAGGCTGTCCGCTACACCTGGAACGGCGAAATTACCGGACTCTTCAAAGCTGCTCACAAGTGGGAGTGGGAGCCCAAGACCAACAAGGTTACCTTTGAAGGCGTGGGCAAAGACGGCAAGCCGGTCAAGGTTTCATACGTGCGGACCGACCCCAGCACCCAAACCGATGCCGTGAAGAACGAAGTTGACCCCAGCTTCATCAACGATAACTATTGGGTTCTGTTCCCTTTCCACGCTTATTGGGACAAGGCCGCCAGCGCCATCGATCAGGGCAAGTTTAACCTGCCAGTGGGCCCGGGCATGGCCGAGCTTCTCCCTATAAAATATCCCGCAGATGGCGGTTACACCCCCGGCGACACCTGGGACCTCTACGTCGGTAAAGACAACCGCGTCGTGTACTTTGTGTACATCCGCGGCGGGGCCAAGCCGCCGAGCCGCGTCCTCGCCACCTGGACAGGCTACAAAAAGGCAGGTCCAATTCTGTTCTCCACCGAGCATCGCGGCTTCGCCGACGGCAAGCCACTGCACATCTTTATTTCGGATGTTTCAGTTAAGCTGACGGGCTCGGACAAATGGATGAACGCGCAGTAAACGTAAAAGTGGGTCCCGTCCTCTGCGCTTTCCCCGAAGGAAATCGTAACAACTGTCATTCCGAGCGAAGTTTGCTCGGACGCGCAGCGGACGAGGAAACGCAGTCGAGGAACCTGCTGTTCTGCTGGAAGCTGAAAAACAGATTGTGAGACATAACGAGGGGGTTGGATATAGCCCGTGACGAAAAGACTACGTGGCGATTACGACGGTAGTGCACGAACTCCTCAGCTTGGGTAAATCGCGATTTGCGGCCATGCGGATCTCGAGTCGCGGACGCTCGCCCCGAATGATCGGACAATAAGAGTCGGGCTCGAGGAGTGCCCCCTGCAAACGCCGCCGTCCAGCACATCCACCGTGGCAAGAGTCCCGGAACTCGCAGGGCTGGCACGCGACGGGAAGGGTGCGGGCCTGCTCGAAAGGGGCCGAGTTCAGAATGTCGGCCCCTGCAGAGATCAAATCCAGCAGCGGCTCCCCCGATCCTGGCCAATAGACGCAGGGTTGCGTCGTGCCTCTTGGCGTCACTCGTACGGTGCTCACGCCACAACCACCTCGGAGCGGCGGTAGCCCCGCCATGGCGCGAACCAGCGGTTCGCCAATGGCGATTACGTCGGTCTCCTCAAAGAGGCGCCGGAACCCTTCCCAGTACTCATCGTAGCTCAGGGCATAGATATCCGATCGCACGGCCTGGTACACATTTACGCGCAAGGGAGCGTCAAACTGTTTGGCAACTCGCGCCACATCCGCTAACCGCAAGTAATTTGACTTCATCATGACGGCGACGATGGTCACTGGAATACGCAACCTGCGACACCGTTCTGCCTGCTGCTGGATGAGTGCCCAATTGCCTTCCCCGCGCTGGGCATCCTGTTCAGCTTGCGTGGCGTAGTCGAGAGAGAACTCGATGTCGTGGAAGGCACGGAGTTCATCGTCTTCCAGAACTGCCACACTATGGCCATTGGAAGTGACGGTGAGCTTCACCGGTCTGGTTCGCAGGTAGGCCAGTATGGCCTTGAAGTCGGGATGCATGCCGTTCTCACCGGTGCCGAGATTCACCGACCGTACGGGCAGGCGTTCCATGACCGCCTGCACTTGATCCAGGGAGAGCCGATCCGCGCGAGTTGGATCACGGTAGCAGAAGGCGCAAGCGAGATTACACTCATTGGTAAGACCGAGCCCGAGCGCAATACCGGCATCAGGTGTCGTACGATATCCGGATGAAGCAGACTCAGCCATAACGTTATTCATGCGCCGTCCTTCATCACCGGACTTGCGCGATGTGCCATGCAATGCGTGTAGCGGGCGACTGCGGCAAACAACGGTCGCGAGCCCAGCTTGCGCTCCAGGTCCAGAATCCGCTTGTACTCATCATTTCGGGAAACCTTCGCTGGCAGGTAATCGGAGATGACCCGTACGCCAAGCTCCGCAGTTACCGCGAGTGACGATTCCAGCAGCATGGCGTGCAGGCCCTCCGCCGTAAATAGCCGCACCTTTCCTCCGTAAAGGGACTCATGTCCCCACTCAGCAGTGAGATTATGCTCGGCCGCGGCCAGGTCGCCGTCTTGAATTGCAGCCTTTAACACCTCACCTGCCTGGTTACGCACCAATACCGAGATTATGCTGGACGGATCTCGCAAGGCGCGAGCCGCACTGCGCAACACAGCACACGGGTCGTCAACATATTCCAGCAGATTGTGGCAAAGAATTACATCAAACGACCCGGCGGGGAACAAGTTCGCGACCTGCGCGGCATCGCCCTGTTTCAGCGCAATCCTCTCCGTAACTCCAGCTTCTCGCGCGGCACGCTCCGCGAAATCCAGCATGGGTACAGACGCATCCAGCAACGTGACGTGAAGACCAAGTCGCGCCAGGCGCACCGCCAGGGCGCCGGTACCGCATCCGAGATCCAGAGCGCGCAAGGCCCGTGTTGCCTGTGGGAGAGAGTCCCGCAGATTGGCCAAGGCGAGGTCGAGACGCAATTGGCCCTCGGGCGTCTCGAGATAGGCCGCGTACTTCGCTGCGCCGGTCCGGAACCGTTCGCAGTCGTCATTGGCGGTCATTTCCTTCATGGCGCCACTCCCGCGAAGCCGCCCCCTTCGAGCTCCAGTTGAGTACCACAGCAACGTGTCTCAAGGCGGCATCTGCAAACCGGTTTTGTTTTTCTTATAGCTCTAAGAATCAGGCCTTGTAAAGCGGAGTCCAAACCTGCATCGATGTTGCCTGGCGATTGGCCCAGGCGTAATAGGGAATGAAGGTTAACGGAATCCGGCGGCTTCTGGTCTGAGCTCCACTGTAGGTCGAGTACAGGGCCCCGGCACTGGCTTCGTTTTCATAGGCTCGCCCAGCATGGCGAAGCACGACAACTCCTCCGAGTAAGTCTGCCTGGAGTTGACTCTGAAACTCTTCTTCTCCCGGATGGGCTAGATCCAAGGCCACGTTGACCAGTGAAACTCCGTCTGGCTGATCAAGTTCTTCCAGGCAATAAACTAGCGGACCGCGCTGCACCGCCACTCGTCCAGCGTCATCAATCACTCGGGGGTTTGCCTGGATCACCTGTGGCGGCATTTCCATGTGCAGGTGAATCACGTCCCCGGCAGACCACTTGCGCTCAATCGGTAAATACTGCCCGGGTCTAATGCCGGAAATGGAGGTGTTATTCACCGAGACCTGCGCGCCTTTCGCCCAGCCCGGAATCCGAAGATGGAAAGTGAAATCGGACGGCTGTGCCGGGGCCACGGTGATCTCTACCCGTCCGTCCCAGGGATAGTTTGTTTTTTGTGCGACCTTCAGGCCGGTGCCGTTTTCCAGGTGCCAATCGAGTTCGGAATCGTTGTAGAGATGCACATAAATGCCGTCGCTGCTGGTACTGTAGAAATATCCCGGCAGCGACGCGAAGGTGCGCTCGAGATTAGGGGGACAGCAGGTGACGTCATACCAGTCGTTGCGAATCTTGTCTCCGCCGGAAGGATCGAAGGCCAGCGGATTTCGATAACAATAGAGTGTGCCGTCGAGCGACATCCCGGAATTAATTCCGTTGTAGAGCGCGCGTTCGATGATGTCGGCATGCCTGGCATCGCCGCTCGCAGCCAGCATGCGCCAGTTCCACATCATGTTGCCGATGGCAGCGCAGCTTTCGCCATAAGCCCGCGCATTGGGTAATTCGTAAGCTTCGCCAAAGGCTTCGTCTTCGGCGCGCGCCCCCACGCCTCCGGAGATGTACATCTGGCGCTCCGACAGGTCTTTCCAAAGGGTGGTCAGTGTCTTCCAGTAGGCGGGATCGCCGGTTTCGAGGTAATAGTCGGTCGCCCCGCAGCAGGCGTACATGGCGCGCACGGCGTGGCCTTGCAGCTTGGTGCGCGCCGTGAAGGGCGTGCCGCTGAACATGTAGATCGTGCGGCGTTCGGGAAACTTTGCGCGCTCGTCTCCCTGCAGAATGTAGCCGGCGAGATCGAGTTGGCGCTTGTCGCCAGTGATCCGGTAAAGCTCGATCAGAGCGAGTTCGATCTCTGGGTGACCGGAAACGATCGGCTTCCTGGGCGCCGGACCATAGTTAGGAATAAGGAAGTCGTTGACAAAACGGATGCCGGCATCCAGCAGCTTGCGGTCGCCAGTGCCGCGATAATAGGCAATCGCAGCCTGCAGCATGTGTCCGAGACAATAGAGCTCGTGTCCGGTGGACTGGGTCTCCGGTGTCATGCGCTGGGGTATGCGGTCGTTCTGGTAATAAGTGTTGATGTAGCCGCTGGGCTCCTGCACGGCGACGATTTCGTCGATCATCTTGTCGGTGGCGGCACGAAGATTGGGATTATCCCCGGTCTGAAGCACAAAACCCACCGCCTCAGCCCATTTGTAAGGATCAGAATCGGAAAACACCGGCCCGATCTGTTTGGCGTCACTCTTGCCCGCCAGACGCCGGAAATTGTTCATGCGTCCATTCGCCTCCAGCAGATCGTGCATGGTCGGGATGCTCTTGGTCACATTGATCTCGCGACGGCCGGCCCAGAAACCGCTGGGGATGGTCACGGCGCGAACCGGGATGTCATGCAACTTGGCATACGGAGACTTGGCCAGATTCTCTATCCCCTGGTCTTTCCAGGATGGGCTGTCGGTGAGAGCGGCCTCCCCGGGTTGCATCGCGGCGGAGAGTGAGTTGGGTTCGTTCAGGCCGGCGAAAACCGGCCGAGATGGAAGTGAGGAGATTGCGGCAACTGAAATCGCAGAGGTCACGAACTCTCTGCGCGAGACCTTCCGGGAATCGGTCATGGGCTCCTCCTTCTCGATGCGCGCCTGTCCTGGGCCGCCGTAGCCTATGGTTGTGGTCCAGGAATTTACAGGATGGCGGTTGAATTATAGCGCAGGGATAGCAATCGTTCCGTCGTCGCAAGATGCGGATGCTGCTCAAGTCTCTCGGGATTCGGCAGGCAGGTTTCCAAGCCTTCCGACACTTCAACTCGCGTCGCTTGACTCACTCTGCATCCCGCTGAAGGTCATTCAGGAAAGAGCAGGCCATGCATTGACTGGCTCTTTCACGCTTGACGTTTATGGTGGAAAGCCAGAGTGTACGGAAAGCAGGTCTAGCAATCGAGCAGTCCGTAGCAAAGGCTCAAGAACCGAGCTATTTGTCGGCTTAACTGCAGTCAAAGAAGAAAGGCTCCCGACGACGGAATCGGAAGACCTCATGACTCTATGAGTTCTTTGGTTGCGGGGGCTTGCAACCATCCGAACGTACCCTCAATTCCCTTCTCTTTCGAGCTACACCCGAATCACCTGAAGAGAAAACTATAAGGTTCAATTTTGTTTGGAACGGGTTTTCCGCACGGGTAGACCTATGAAGCTGTGCGGCTTATGCGATCTTGCTCGTGTGGGCCGAAACGAAATCTTTTCGGCCCAGTTTCCGAGTAGCCGACAAACCGGGAGTTACTCTCCTTAGAGGTTCATCTCGTCAGGGGCCCCGCGCCGCGATCAGTTCTTGCTACCGATTGATGTCCCCGCAAACCAACCGGAGGGCACAGCTCCCGGCGTATTGGCCTGCCCGGAGTAGTTTGTCCGAAATGACTTGCCCAACTGCCCCAAGCGGTAAGCAACTCCGTTCAAAGTGAACGTCTCGACGCTTGTGATGGTATTGGTGTGTACGGTCACAAACGTGTTGGTCAGGGTGTTCAAGATGACCTGCTGTCGATACGTCGACACCTGAATAGGGGTTCCTTGGCTGAAGGTGGCGGAATTGCTGAAGTCAGACGGTCCGTTGTTCAGGTAAACAGTGGTCGTGCCGGTGCGATCAACGATTCTGAACGGACCGTTGTTGACAACTTGGAATGTCGTAGCATTAGTCACGAAGGTGAAGAGAGCTGTCGTTTCGTTCTTCGTGGTGGGGCTACTGAAGATGTTATTCAAGCCAGTGATGGCCGCGAAATACCCGAACTGTTGGCTGTCCAGGCCGCTGTTATTGAATTCACCAATCACCTCATACAGCACCTGCTCTTCGGAAATCGGTATGGTGATCTGCGCGGATGCGTTCAAGCCCATGCTCAAAACAAACGCTCCTGCTACCCAGAGACTGATTCGCCGTATGACTCGCATAAAGATTCTCCTTTTCAGCCGCTTTCGTGCAAACTTGTGCCGACTGGGAATGAATCTGAGGTTAGTTGTGAAATTCGGCAATATTCGCCGGGTGTTTTTCGTCTAGTTCTTAGATAGGCTTCCAGTTCATTGAAAAGGAAAGCGTTATTGCATCGCTCCAAAATTGGGGCGAAGAGCAGCACTCCAATGCTAGACTCTCATGCCAGCCAAAGGGAGCGCCGCCAGCCGTGCCACAAGCCGCCCGTCAGCCGGACCTGAAGCACGGGCTGCGAATGAAGCTCCCACCGCAGGCTTTCCACGTGCTGCAAATGCTGGTTGAAAGACCGGGCCAGCTAATAAGGCGTGAGGAATTTCACCGGGCATTATGGCCTTCAGACACATTCGTTGACTTTGACCAGGGTCTCAACAGCGCGGTCAAGAAGATCCGCGATGTACTCAATGATTCCGCAGAGACTCCACGCTACATCGAGACTCTCCCGCGGCTTGGATACCGCTTTGTTGGGGAAGTGAGCAGGCGTGACAGCACAGATGTCTTGGAATCGGTGGACGGAAATCATGGCAGCGAAGAAGTCCCGCGACATCCAAGGCCGGTCGCACCCCCGGCTCGGCAACAAAAGTTACGACTTCGCATCGTCAGCTTGGCGGTCGTGATTCTGGTCCTTCTCGGATCGGGAATTTATCTTCTCAGCCCTCATGCGCCTGTGACAAACTCGGGCATTCACTCAATCGCAGTGCTCCCGCTGGAGAATCTCTCCGGCAATTCTGATCTGGAATACCTTGCCGACGGCATGACAGACGAGCTCATCACGCACCTGGCCAAGCTGGGTTCGCCGAAAGTGATTTCACGCACCTCAGTGATGAGATATAAGCGGGCCCTTCAGCCTCTTCCCGAGATCGCGCGGGCGCTCAAAGTGGATGCGGTTGTGGAGGGTTCGATTGCCCTTTCCGGCAACAAAGTGCGAGTAACGGTGCAATTAATTCGAGCTTCTGACGATCAACACCTCTGGGCGGAGGAATATGACAGCGAAGTGGGCGACATGCTTGCGCTACAGCGGCAGATCGCAGGCAGCATTGCCCTGGAGGTGAGAGCGAAACTTGGCCCCGAGCAACAAACTTATTTTGCCGCTAAAGTTTCACGGGATCCAGTACTGAATGAGGCCTATCTACGGGGTCTCTATTTTTGGGAAAAACGAACTGAGCCGGACCTGCGCCGCGCGATCGAAAATTTCAACGCCGCTATTGCTCGGGACTCTGGGTTTGCGCCCGCCTATGCAGGAGTGGCGAACAGTTATAACTTGCTCTGGTACCTGGGTTTCATGAGGGCCGACGAAGCGGTTCCGCGAGCACGCGCCGCAATCGAGAAGGCCCTGGCCCTCGATCCGCTGTCGGCTGAAGCGCATCTTGCTCGCGCCTACCTGTTTCTCCACCAGGACTGGAACTGGACGGCCGGAGACGCCGAACTTCGACGCACTTTGGAGTTGAGCCCAGGGTACTCCTTGGCCCACCAATGGAACGCTTACTATTTGCGTGGCGCAGGGAGACCCGAAGAGGCCGTGGCAGAAAGCGAGCTCGCCCGTGAACTCGATCCGCTCTCGGTGATGAAGACATTCCTCGCCGCTGCAGCCCTGGAAGGGCAGGGTGACGATGCTGCCGCGCTTCGGCTAATTCGGCGCGCGATGGAGCTGGATCCGTCGAACAGCGCGCCGCATTACAAACTCTCTGAACTGCTTCAACGGCAGGGGCTCGCAGCCGAGGCCGTCGCCGAATGGCGTACCGGTCTCAAGTTGGATGGGGATTTGGAAGTGGTCTCGCGCTTCGACAGCACCCTACACCGCACCGATCTTACCGCAGCCAAACGGGCGGTGGCCCGCATGCTGGTTGAGCGCCGGCTGGAACAAGCCAAACACGAGTACGTTTTTCCGCGAGTCTTCGTTGAGCTTTACCTGCAAGCGGACGATGAGGAGAATTGCTTGCGGTGGTTAAGAAAAGCATTTGACGAACACTCCAGCTTCCTCGTCGAGATTGCGCACGACCCCAAATACGAACCCCTTCATTCCGATCCGCGATTCCAGGAAATGCTCCGCCGCCTACAGGCTCCGGGATCAAAGTGAGTGACCCTGACATAGTAGTGGACTGCATGGACCGGACAACCGCTGAGGATAAACGGAAACTGCCCTTCCGTTCTTGACCAGTGGCGGCTAAGACTTTAGAGAACATTCCCTTGCCGTGATTGGGATTTCCCCCAGATGACGGGCAACCCTTCCCTAATCCGGTAAGGTAAGAGTTGCCGACCACTCGCCCAGAAGCGTCGTATTTACTACACATCAATCAATGGCGAATCCTGGTTGGTCGTGTACGGTTTGCCCGTTGCACAGCGACTCCTCCAATAGGAATCGTGAAGGACAGTCTGATAAGCAGCGAGTGTGGGGCACTCGATAGTCGATCAAATAAGCCTACGGCGGGATGCCGACACGTCGAAGCAGGTCAGCGAACCGGGAATCGGAGCGAAGGCGGTCCCAGAGCGCGTCTACTTTGAGGTAAGCGAGACGATAGAACCGCTCCTCATAAGCCTTTTCGAGCCAACTAAAGGCCTGATCCTGATCATCCAGTGCGGCATAAATTAGCGCAAAGAGGAGAGCAGGAACAAGACTGTGCTTCGAAGCCGCCGTAAGCTCCTCGATGATTCGTAGCGCCGCGCTGTGCTCGCCTAATCGAGCATGCGAGTATGCAAGAAGGGCACGAGAGGTGGCGCTGCTTCGGCTTAGCGCGGAGAACTGTTCCAGCGCGAGTAAAGCTTCTCGGTACATTCCTTTCGAGAGATACACCTCTCCCAGCACCTGGTACGAAATGGCAAAACGCGCATCCATCTCGAGCGTGTTATGAGCCTGCTCAATCGCCTGATCAAATTGCCTTGCAAGGTAAAGCTGCACAGCCAGGCTATGGCTGACAGCGGGGGAAGCTGGATCGCGATCCACGGCGCGTTTCGCAACCGCCAAGGCTTCCTCTGATCGCCCGAGAGAGCTGAGATAGAAAGCATAGAAGGTGTGGGCTCCGGTATAAGCTGGATTCAGGGCGAGGGCTTGCTCAAAATGCTTTCCGGCTGCCGACCAATCTCCATCGTAGGTGAAGCTGACGTATCCCAGAGAAACGTGAGGTTCCGCGAGATGGCCGTCGATCTCCACCGCCTTGGCAGCCGCGGTCTTCGCTTTCGGCATGGCCTCCCGCGGTGGAACCACATGGAAAAACGGCAAATAGGCGTAGGTGTCAGCCAGTCCGGCATAAGCCAGCGAATAAGCTGGATCCTTGTCGAGAGCCTGGCGGAAGTATTCAACGGCTTTCTGAAAGCCGTCTGCGCTCCGTTTGTTCCAGTGATAGCGTCCCTTCAGGTAAAGCCGATACGCTTCGGCGTCTTCGGTGTAGCGTTTCGTCAGTCGCTGTTTCTGATCGCCGGTCAACTGCAGCTGCAACTTCTCAGAAATTTCTCTGGAAAGATCACCTTGCAGAAGAAAAACGTCCTCCGCCTGGCGGTTGTATTGGCCACCCCAGAGCTGCGCGCCGGTTGCAACATCCATCAGTTCGGCCCGGACGATCAGTGTGCTCCCGCGCTGCAGCAGTCTTCCTGAGACCACAGCGCGAACGTGCAGATCGCTCCCGGCCTTTTGGGGATCGGCCTCTTTTCCTTTGTAGCGGAACACAGTACTGCGTGCTACTACACGCAGGTTCCAGACTTGCGAGAGATTGTTGATCAGGGTTTCGGTGATGCCGTCGCTCAAATATTCGGCGTCGGGGTCGGCGCAGTCATTGGTGAAGGGCAGCACGGCTACCGACTTGATGGTCTCCTGGTGGCGTTCCGGGAGCACCGCATCGACCGGAGCGATGAAACGGTAACCCTTTCCCGAAATGGTTTCAACGAATGCTGGCGACTCACGCGAATCCCGCAGAGCTTTCCGCAGCTTACGGATCGCCGTATTGACTCCCATTTCGACGTCAACGAAGACACTGGAATCCCACAACCGCTTTGCGATGTCGGCCCGGGAGACGAGTTGACGACGGCGTTCTACGAGGAGGATGAGCAGGTCCATAGGATGGCGCTCAAGGTGGACCGGCTGCCCGCCTCGGCGCAGCTCGTAAGCCGATATATCGAGCTCGAACTCACGAAATCGAAACCTTGAGTGTGAATCAGGCTGCGACATGGGCCTGGATGCCCTCCGTGCGAGGACAATGCTATGCTCCGCTTCAGAAAAACTCCAGATTAACTTCAGATGCTCTCTATGGTCATTCAATCCTGACCAATGTCATTGTCGGGCCGGTGGTAGCAGCACCCGCGGAACCCATCCGCGACATTCAAAGCAAGAAGGAGAAACCTGATGACATCAAGAAACTTGAAGCGCATTGCAGCTTCCGGTGCCACCGCAGCACTGGTTCTAGCCGGCATGTTGCTGGCTCTGGGGTCAGGATTAAATGCCGGGGCTCAGTCGGAATCGCAGGCCGGCCGGATTGAAGGCACGTGGCGCGTGCAGCTCACGGTCCGCGACTGTCAGACAGGTGCGGCGCTGAGGACCTTCCCGGCCCTGTTTATCTTCGGCAATGGAGGTACGCTTTCCTTTACGACCGCAGGCCAGCCACCCGCCCTAAGCACTCCCGGCGTCGGTGTCTGGGGGCACACAGGCGGCAACAATTACAGCGCAGTGTCCGAGACCTTCGTCTTTAGCCCCGCCGGAGTCTGGATACAGACACACAGGCTGACACGCGCCATCGAGCTCAGTAGCGACGCGAGTGAGTTCACGGATAGAGTTGCGCTTCAAATCGTGGATACCAACGGTAACCTGATTGCTACGGGCTGCGGCACGAGTGCCGGGCGTCGCTTCGAATGAATGTGAGAAAGATTGGTCAGATGTGGGGCCAATGAAAGTCAATTGAGAGTCCAGATGGTTCGCCCCTAGCCGGTTCCGACAAAGACGACTGTTTTAGGGAAAGTGTGCGGAAAGGGAGTGTATTCGCAGAATAACTTTTCTGCTGCGTTGATCTTATTATTGGATTAAGCACTATCCAGTAGCCGTGGCACAGATTGAGAATCAGACATTCCCGCACCGTCCCCAAGCAGATGGGGCTTCCAGTTCTTTCCTGATGGAGATGTGCCGAGATTCCATGATCTTCAAGAGAACACGTCTATGCAATTGCATAGCTTTTCGCTTGGAGTAGTCGGCTTCGCCACTTCCGGCTCGGGCTTTGGGCCTGCCGTCATACATTTGCTCTCCTTCAAAGGCGAAATTGAGTTCTGGAGTTTCCGCGAATATGCGCTCAATTCCCTGGCTCGAGCGCATTGTGTCCAAGTGACGAGCTATTCGGAAGTGACAGAAGTAATCCTGTTTGCCGACCACTCGGAATGCGGAGTCGCACGCCAAGCGTTAAGCGACCCTCGGCATCCGTTGAATCGAGTTTAATGGCTTTGGAACAATGCGAGAGGAATCGCATCTCCCTCGGCGCGGCAGCCTGCATTGTTGGGATGCAGATGGTCTCCACTGTCGTAATTCGGGAGCAGTTGCGTAGGGTGACCCGGATCGCGTACAACCGCATCGAGATCCACCACGCCGTCGAATTCTTCGCTGCTGAGAATCCAGGCGTTGACCTTCTGTCGCATCCTTTCTTTCTCCGGAGTGTAGAAAGTGATCCGAGGCCCCGGCGGCCCCAAATCCAAAAACGAGTTTTCGAACGGTGGGTTCGTCGTGCCGATGATTCGAATTCCCTTTTGATGGGCCCATGAGATGAGCTGCCGATAGCCGGCGATAATACTTTCGGCCTTGATGCCCTCCGTGGCAGGTGTTAGCGAGCCGGGCATCGCGATGTCATTAATTCCTAAGCCAACGATCACGTACTTAACACCGGATTGCGCGAGTACGTCGCGGTCGAAACGTGTCAGGCCCGCTTGTCCGAGAACTGACCCAAATCGACCGCCGGCCGCTTCCATAGGGCTGTCATTCAATAGCCGATTCCCGATGATGCCTTCATTCAGGACGCCCAATTCCGCTTTCCCGCCGGAACTTTTCTGCAACTGCTGCGCCAGCACGTCGGGCCAACGCCCATTGCTGTCGGACTCAGTTCCATCTCCATCCGTGAGCGAGGAGCCAAATGCGACGATGGCTGCGCCGCGCGCGGAGGCTTCCACGTCCACCCCAGTTAGGAACGGCCACGTATGGATTTTCTCTGCCACCGGAAACTTCGCGTTCGCCGTAGCGTCCCCGGCTTGGGAAACGTAGCTCGTCTGTAAAGCCAGAACGTGCAGCGTTTCCACATCTGTGCTCTCGGGTAGGAACAGACTGACCGCCAGATCCGACAGAGCCGGCGCCTCCAACGCGACCGGATCGCTCACAACCATCGATCCTGCTGCAACGGTCGTGGACAACTTCCCCTCGAACGTCAGGGTTCGGTCAGACTTCGGATCGATGTCCGCCACGTCCGTTCGACGGGCAATGTGTGCGCTGCCGATCACTAATGGATGATCACCAAAGGTGTTCGAGATCTTAATCCGTACTCTTGTCCCGCCAGTGCTGATGTGCACGATAAGGCGCAGAGTTTGGTTCCGGAAGCTCTTGACATGCCCGGGCTCCGGAGGCTGCGGAGCCGTTGCCCACGTTCCGATCCACTGTTTGCCGCTGGGATTCTGAGCCGTTGCCAGCAATGACAACAGTCCAATGAGAACGCACGTAAATGAATTCGCAAACAGTCTGTTCATGGCGCATTCTCCGCAGAAATGTCTTGCTGACATGATAGTTAGACGCTGGATAGCGGTTGCCGTAAGCACACTTCCAGGAATCCCGGCACAACACGCAAGGTACCTGTCGGAATATTTCTTGGTCTTTGCCACAGTTCAGGCGCGAGTGACGTTAGTGCTTTTTCGGACGCGACGCCGCGATGAGTGCTTGGAGCTGAAGGAAGGTTGGGGCGTCGCGTTCGAAAAAGCCGTCAGAAGGAAGCCGCTGGCGTTTGCGGTGGACGCGGGGTTATCTATGGAATTTCAATCGATTTTCGCCCGGAAAGCCTTGCCAGAAGCGGAATTCGGCAAAAGGGTAGTTATTGATGAGCATCGATCTATCCATGATATCCCAGTCCACGATTCGCCTCATCGTAACCCGAGACCGATCATTCTTCAAGCTAGCAACCCTCGAATTTCCGATGCCGCCTGCATCGGGCACGCGGCTGCGTCCGCCGCGCCAGCGGCTTCGTTCTGACGGGCAATCCGGAAGTTATCTGTTCATCCGTGGGATTGGTACCGACAAACGTTAGGGCCCTATCGGGACTGCCCCGAAAGAAGAAGTGTGGGGGTGCGCGGTCGTGTGGTCGGGGCAGTTTCGATAGGGTCGTTTGAACTGAGCCGCTGGCGTTTGCGGCGGACGCGGTGGGCTATGGGATTTCAATCCGTCCGTGCCGGGTGCAGGGCGTCTCTAAAGCAAGCAACCGAGAGGAAGGGAGAGCCGGCGTTGTTCTTGAACATCGCATTGGAGTCTTGACCTGTGAGAGAAAGGGTAATGTTTGAGGGACTCCGTCGCTGCGTGAGCAGACGAGGGCATGGCGTGCTGGAACACACCTACAACAGAGGTTGATCGAAACAAGTTGCGCCATCGGTGTCTCAGGAAGAGTCAAGGCTGCACCTCTGGGAATCAGGCATGGTCAGGGCCAATTGGAAATAAAGCTGGCTATTGGTCAGCCGTTCAATAGTGAACATGGGACCGGCACAAACCGGACAGCGCAGATGGATTGTTGTGTCAGCCTCGCTTGGGCAGTCCGCGCTGAGCAGATTGCGGCAGCGTGACAGCATATCGCCACGTCTGCGATTAGCGAAAAGTCCGAAGTGGCGGATGCGGACCAATCCTTTCGGGAGAACGTGGATCAAGAATCGTCGCAGAAACTCATCTGCGGAAACCGCCATAATCTTCTGCTTACCGCCCCGTGCGTAGTCTTTCCAGCGAAACGAGACTCGATCATTCTGGAAAGCCACCAGTCGATGGTTGGAGATGGCGACGCGGTGCGTATAGCGGGCGAGATAGTTCAGAACATGTTCAGGACCTCCGAAGGGTGGCTTGGCGTAGACCACCCAGTTTTCGCGGAAGAGGAGTCGCAGGAACGCGTGGAATCGGCGGGGTTCAGCAAGACTCTGGAGTGAGCCATGGAACTGGAGCTTGTGCTGAAGAAAGAGTTGCTTCAGTCCGGCTGCGAACTTGCCCCGGAAGACGCGACTCAGCGCGGCGACGGGCAGGAAGAATCGTCTCGAGGAGGGGATCCATCGGGAACCGTCGGGTGCAAGACCGCCAGCAGGAACAACGTAGTGTATGTGCGGATGATGGTGAAGGTTTTGTCCCCAAGTGTGGAGCACGCCAAGAAACCCGATGTCCGCCCCCAGATGTTTCGGGTCGGCGGCGAGTTCGAGCAGCGTCGCTGCACTAGCTCGGAACAGCAGATCGTACAGCAGTCGCTTGTTCTGCAGGGCTAGAGCGGAGAGTTCGTGCGGCAGCGTGAAGACGATGTGAAAGTACGAGACGGGCAACAGCTCCGCTCTGCGCTCGGCTAGCCACCGGGAGCGTGCGTTTCCCTGGCATCGGGGACAATGCCTGTTTCGGCATGAGTTGTACGAGATAGTCTGATGGCCGCAGCGCACACACTGATCACGATGACCGCCCAACGCCGCAGTTCGACATCGGACGATGGCATCGAGCACCTTGCGATGCTGCCATGCAAGATGTGATCCGTAATGCTCCCAGAATCTGTTCCCTGCTGCTCGGACGATATCGGCCACCTCAAGGGTGGGCCGACTCATCGCTTGATCAGCCTCCTAGAACGCTTCACCTGGTCGGGACTAGACACCTCGATGGTTTCCAGCGGACTGGGAACTGCCTGCAGATGACGCCGGGACAAGTGCAGGTAGACAGTGGTGTCGGCGAGCTTGGCATGACCCAGCAGAACCTGGATCGTGCGCAGATCGGCGCCGGCTTCGAGCATGTGAGTAGCGAAACTGTGCCTGAGCGTGTGCGGAGACACATGCTTGCTCACTCCCAGCATGCTTCGCGGCCTCGGCCACGGCAGTCCAGACAATCTTCTCCGTGATGGGTACATCGGCCCGCCAGTTGTTGACCGTGCCGGGGAATAGATATGTTTTTGGTTTCATCCAGCGCCAGTACTCGCGCAGGGTCTCCAGCAGCTTCGGGGTCAACAGGACGTCGCGGTCACGGCCGCCCTTGCCCTGGCGAACATGAATGACCATGCGTTCGCTGTCGATATCGCAGACCTTGAGGTGGCATAGTTCAGCTCGGCGCAGGCCGGTCGCATACAGCATCATCAGCATGGTGCGGTGCATCAGGTTTCGAGCGGAAGCAATGAGTCGCGCCACCTCTTCCTGACTCAGTACCGTGGGCATCCGTCTCTGACGCTTGGGAAACGGAATGTGATCGGGAAGATAGGGCCGTCTGAGTGTCTTGACGAAGAGAAAACGCAGAGCAGCGGTGCGGCCTTCGATGGTCCCCGCCGAGAGTTTGCAGTCGCGAAACAGGTGAACCTGGTACTCGCGAATATGTTCTGGGCCGAGGCGATCTGGCGAACGGTGGAAGTACTTCGCGAAATCCTCTATGGCGTGGATATACGCACGGACGGTGTTCTGAGCGTAGTTGCGTCGCTGGAGCTCGTCCAGCATCAGCTTCCTGAGTCGGGTCACAGTGACCTCCTTGTGACCCAAACCTTACACGGGCAACAATGCTGGCGACG
>CAWBPS010000029.1:0-68689 GCA_963790645.1 Terriglobia bacterium
ATAAAGGCAATCCAGAAAAACAAACTGCTGATGAAAATAATGATCCATGGCCAGTTGCCTTTCAGGGCCCCGAACCCTCTCAAGAGAGGTTCTGACTTCCGCTTTTCGTGAACGACTTCTTCGAGGTTTTTGAAGGCCGTCAGGAACAACAGAATGCTTCCGACTGGCGTAAATCGGCATCACGATCGCGAAGCCGCCGGCGGTCGTTTCCGTGACCGAAAAATTTCACCAGGCTGAGCGCCGTAAAATTTACGAGCAGCACGCCGAATTTGGAGCCGAACATGCGAAAGGATGTGAGCGTCACCCGCTCCTGTGGATTGGGCGTGAGCGCGGACAGGATGGAAGTGACCGGCGTGTTGATGCCGGTATACAGCACACTGCAACCAATATAGGTGACAGCCGCATAAGCGAGCTTGGCAGCGTAACTCAGATTGGGCGTCAAAAACGTCAGCACGCCAAACGTTGCAAACGGCACGCAAAGCCACAGAAACCACGGACGGCTTTTGCCCCAGCGGCTCTGCGTCTTGTCAAAAATGATTCCCCAGACCGGCGCATCCACAGCGTCCACCAACGCGCAATGAGCAGGATATTCCCGGCAGCCAGAGCGGAAATGCCATAAACGTCCGTGTAAAATTTGAGGAGATAAAACGAAATGACGCAAAAAACCAATTGTCCGGCGGTGTCGCTGGCGGCGTAGCTGAAGCGCTTGGTGTAGGACGTTTTGCCGTCGATGGAAGTCATGCGTTCAGCAGGTCGGCCAGTTCGTGTTGCGCGAGGACGTCTTTGATTTTCACGGGCCGGCCTTTGGCGCAGGATTCCTCCATCGCCTGCATCAGGGCGACAGTGACGATGCCTTCGCGGGCGTCGGGTTTCGGGCGTTTCGCCGGCGGCGAGACAGCGCGCGAAGTATTCGATGTAATTTTGATATTCGCCCGCGTGATGCGAATGGCCGCCGAAGCGGAAATAATAATCGTCCTGGTCCTCGAAGGTTTCGACGACTGATTGCTCGCCGATTTTCCACGCGTAACGCAAATCATAATAATCGCCCTGGCTGGCGCCGTTGGCGCAACGGAGAATGCAGCTCATGTTGCTGTCGCGTTCGAGCGGAAGACCGGGCTGTTGTAAGTGCCGCTGACGCGCGCGGGAATTCCGCCGGAGATTTGAAAATGAACTGAAACGTGTCGCATGTTTCAGCCCAAGCTCGCGGCCGTTTTTGCTGAGTGACGAGTAGCCCATGACTTCCTCGATATCCGGCAAATACCAGCGCATGAGATCGACGGGATGGCTCAGGCCGCCAAAAAG
Organism: Terriglobia bacterium; assembly: GCA_963790645.1. Classification (GTDB taxonomy): domain Bacteria; phylum Acidobacteriota; class Terriglobia; order Terriglobales; family Acidobacteriaceae; genus JAIQFF01. The sequence goes on from CAWBPS010000029.1 coordinate 1,303, forward strand.
CCATTTGAACGCGTCGGTCTTTGGCCCAGCCTTTTTTCAGAAACCACCGATGATCGGCGTTATAGTAAGCCTCGATGGTAATGATGTCGCCGAACGCGCCGGTTTCAAAATGTTTGCGTTGCCGCGCAAACGGCGCAAAAAAACGCGAGCTTTGGCCGATCATCACGCGCTTGCCGCTTTGCTGTTGCGCGGCGAGAATTTCCTTCGCGCGCGAAAGATTGTTCACAAAGGGCTTCGTGCAAATGACGTGTTTGCCCGCGCGCAACGCCTGGATGACGTGCTCGGCGTGCAAATGATCGGGCGTGTAAATGCCGACAACTTCCACCTCCGGGTTCGCCAGCAGCTCATCCATCGAAGTCGTGAAGTTGCTGAGGCTGAATTCGTGGCAGCGTTCTTTGGCCGAGCTGTTCATTGAGATCGCAAAGCTGAACGACATTCCAGAACTCGCTGTTCAGCGCGGCGGAAATGATGCTCCGCCCTTCGCCGAGCCCGAGAACGCCGAGACCAAGTTTCTTCATGGGCGAATTATTTTTATTGAGCCGCGGAATTCGTGGCCGCCGCTTTTTTTGGCGGTGGATGAATGCCTTCTTTTGACAGGTAATTATTTATTTTGCCTTTGTATTGCTGAAACACCGCCGTTTTTTCCTCGGCGCTGCCGCCGTCCATCGCTTCCTCGCGGGCTTCCTTGAGCAACTCGAGAATTTTCTGCCGGTGCACTTCTGACAGATCCGGATATTGCGTGAGATAACCGTTGAAAGTGAATTGCACTTTGCCGTAAGTCATTTTGTCCTTCACCTGATCGACTTGTTCCTTCGACAAATGCTCGCCGAGCTTTGCAAGGAAATCGTTGTGCAGCGTCTTCAATGACGAGCGAATTCTTGCGATGGAGTTGGTGTCCTTGCGCGCGCCCTTGAGCATCGCGTCATTCACTTCGTGCCAGGTATTGAGCGCGCGATATTGCGCGATGATAATGTCGTGCACCCTGGCGATTTTGTTCGTGTTGCTCAACGCGAGAATTTTCAGGATTTCAGCGGTGCGGCCTTCGATCGCCTGGCTGTATTTCGCTTCAGCTTCCTGGGGCGTTAGATTGGTTTCGGCGCAAACGTGGCGACGAGAGAGAAACGCGAATGCGGCGATGAGGATTTTTGTCATCATAAATTTGTTTGTGCCATTGTGATTAATGGGCGCGCGGCAGCCAGACGGACATTTCCGAGCGCCCACGATTTTGCCAGACGGAATACGGAATGAATTTCGCGTTGAACGGGCGCAACTCGGCGGGCTGGAGCTCGCGATAGAGTTTTCCACTCCAATCGCCTTGCGGCTGCGCCAGCGCTTTGCCTTCGAGGACAACCACGCCATCCAGTAAATCGACGATCGAAGCGCGCAGTCAATCGCATGTCCGCGGGGATCCTCACGTCGGAAATATCAACACCCGCCGGCAGGTCCGGCGATTCCAGGCAATAAACGATGGGCCCGCGCTGGACGGCGACCTATCCAGTGCTCTTCGACCAGCGGATTCGTTCCATTAATCGCGCCGGCATCGACAAATCCAAATCCACAAAATCGCCCGCTTTCCACGCGCGGCGAATCTCGAAATAAGCTTCCGGCTTCGCGGAATCATTCGCCGGCGCATCATTAATCCTCACGCTGGCGCCGCTGGCCCATCCTGAAATTCCGCAGCTTCAACGCAAATTTCGCCGCGCCGCATTTTTCAATTCTTATTCGCACCCGGCCGTTCCATGGATAATCCGTTTCCTGCGAGAGTTTGAGTTCATCATTGTTCGCCAGTTTGGTTTCCAGCGAACTGCCCCCGTAAAGATTCACCCAGATGGAATCCGCCGATTTGCCATAGGCGTAATTGGCGGATTCGGCGATCGTGCGCACGAGATCGGCGGGCAGCAGAAGGAGCCTACGAACGGCTCGCGCTGGCGTGACCAGCGGAGAGTCGCCGGCATCGGATCCGTAACGCGCAGCGGATTGGTGTAAAAGAAATTGGTGCCGTCGAGAGCGCCGCCGGAAAGCACGCTGTTGTAAAGCGCGAGTCGACCACATCCATGAACCGCGCGTCGCCGGTGGCGAGCAGCATGCGCCAGTTCCAAAAAACGTTGCCGATATTCGCGCAGGTCTCGTTGTAGGCGGTCGTGTTGGGCAGTTGAAAGTTGCGCCCGTAGGATTGATGCACGCGGATGCGCGCCTGCCCGGGAGCCGTCCGGCGACGCGCCATCGTAAAGCGCGCCGCAGCCGCCTGTGATATACATTTTTTTTGTGATCGCGTTCGTCCAGATTTCTCGTGAGCGGGATGCTTCAGAGATTCGTGTCGCCGGTTTCCAAAAAATATAATCGGCTAGTGCCGGCGTAAAGATAATCGGCGCGCGCCGCGTGGCCCTCGGCCTCGTCCTGCTTTGTCGAACGGAAGCGGGAGCCTGGTTGTCATCCCCGCCGTCCTTCACCAGATTGCGCATCTGCAAAAAAACTTATTTCGCGAGTCGAGGTAACGCGGCTCATGCGTTGACGCGATACAGGCCCACGATAGGGCCCATGTAGTGCGAAGGGCAGATTAAATCGTTCGCGAGCGGGGGCGTCGGATTTTGAAAAGCGTCGCAAAGAAAATCCGCGGCCTTGCACGCGACGGCGAGGAAATTTGTTTTTTGGGTGGCGCGATAGTGCACGCACGCGGCGGTCATCAATTGACCGAGGTTATACATTTCAAAGCGCTCCGGGTTTTGCAGTGGCGCAACATTTGTCTCGCCGGCGCGTTGATGAAGCTGTATCCAGGTGTCAATATAACCGTTGGTTTCCTGCGTTTTGGCGATAACCGCGATGATGTCGTCCAATTGTTTTTCCAACGCGTCGTCGTTGGTGATCGCGAGCGTCGCGCTCGCGCCTTCTACGAATTTGTAAAAATCACCGTCGTTGAACGTCGCTCCCCGCGATTTGCCATTCGCCACACCTGCCGCAATTTCAAAGTTGCGAAGAAATTGCGAGTAATTGGTCCCGGCAATGGGCTGGCCCATGGCGACCATGAGGACAAACGACAACCCCGCCACCAGCGTGCACACCCAGTAGCCTTGCGCGCCCAGGTAGTCCACGTCGCTTCCACTCTGGACGGAAGGCCAGAAGAGGCTTTTGAGGCGGCCCTCGGTGCGGGGCGTCGAGTCGGATAGGCCGAGCGTTTGCACTGGGATGGGAATTAAACCTCACTCAAGCTGGAGCCGTCCAGCGCAAAATCGGCACCCCTTGTAATTCGCTCTATTTGACTCCCTTCTCCGGGTCCCAGGAGCCTTGCAGCTTGCGAATATAAATGATCTGCCCAATGTGGTACGCGTTGTGCGTGCCGATATGCGCGATGATGGAATACCACGACTCCAGCTTCTTGTCATCCGCGCCTTCGACGGCCTCTTCCCAGTCCGTCAGTACCTGGTCGAGCTGCTGCACCGTGGCCGCCCACTTCTTGCTGTCGAAATTGTTGAAGGTTTCGTTATTGTCGCCGCTGAATTTCACCGGAGCCTCGCCCCTGAATTTTGCCAGTTCCTCCTGGTTCCAGAACACCAGATGATTCGCCAGTTGGCCGATGGAGTGATTTCCCTTGCCGTCCTGCCAGGTGGCCTGCTCCGCGGTAAGTCCCTCGACCGCCGTATTCGCAGGCACAAACCACTCCTTCTGGTTGTGGGTGGTTCGCAGCTGTTCCAGCAGGATGCTCTTGAGCGTCGGCGCCTTCTTTGGTTCTTGCGCCAGGGCGCAAAATGAAAGAGTCAGAACTAGACAGACAAAGAGTAGTTTCATGGTCTGATGATCCTCTCGCCGGTTAGACGTTTCCGCCCCTGATTCGGCTAGCAGGGTACCGGCATATTCCGAGAGCGCTGAAGGTGCCCCATTCATTTCGCGCTCTTGCGAAATGAATGGGGATCGACAAACGTGTCCCGCCGGGTCCTTCTCCAACGATCAAAGGGTTGATTTCCAGCCATGTGGAAGTCACCGACTCATTTCGCAAAAGACGCGAAATGAATGGGGCACCGCGCTTCACCGCTCCGTGTCCTCGGTGTCCTCCGTGGTTAAGGCCTTTTCGGGCCGGAGCAGGGGAAACAGAATCACATCCCGGATGGTATGCGAATCGGTCAGCAGCATGGCCAGCCGATCCACCCCGACGCCCACTCCACCCGCCGGCGGCATGCCATACGACAGGGCTCGAATGTAGTCCTCGTCCATCTGATGGGCCTCTTCATCCCCGCGCTCTCGCTCCTGCAGCTGCTGTTCGAAGCGACGGCGCTGGTCCTCGGGGTCGTTCAATTCGCTGAAGCCGTTGGCAATTTCCATCTTGCCGGCAAAGATCTCCCAGCGCTCAGTCCAGTCGGGTTCGTCCGCCTTCTGCTTGGACAGCGGTGAGACCGCGGTAGGGAACTCATAAATGATCGTCGGCTGAATTAGGTGCTCCTCGGCCGCGGCGTCAAATAAAGCTGCGATGGTTTTCCCCGCAGGCTCTTTGGGATCATAAGCAACATGGGCGTGCGCCGAGTTGAAGCGCTTCACCAGATTCTCTACCCCTTCAGCCGACGCGAACTCGGACATCTCTGGCTTCGCTCCCGCCGCCTCCGGCCAGTGCTGAATAATGGCCTCACGCATGGTCAACCGCCGCCAGTTCGATCCCGCCCAGTCGATCTCATCCTCACCCCACTTGACCTTGGTGCCGCCGGTTACGTCTCTCGCGGCCTGTTCGATCAGTTGCTGGGTCAGGTCCATCACGCCGCGATAGTCTGTGTAAGCCTGGTAAAACTCGAGCATGGTGAACTCAGGATTCCAGCGCCAGCCCAGACCCTCGTTGCGGAAGTTGCGATTGATTTCATACACCCGGTCGAACCCGCCCACCGTCAGCCGCTTCAGATACAACTCCGGCGCGATGCGCAGAAACAGGTCCATGTCCAGTGTGTTGTGATGGGTGACAAACGGGCGCGCCACCGCCCCGCCCGCGATCGGTTGCATCATCGGCGTTTCCACTTCGACGAATCCCTGGCCATCCATGAAGCGCCGCAGCGACTGCACCAGCCTGCTGCGCTTGATAAACACCTCGCGCACTTCCGGATTCATCACCAGATCGACATAACGTTGGCGGTAGCGCAGTTCAACGTCGGTCAGGCCGTGCCACTTCTCCGGCAGAGGCAGCAGGTCTTTCGAGAGAAAGGTGATTTCCTCCACGTGCACGGAGAGTTCTCCGGTGCGCGTGCGAAACAGATATCCGCTGACCCCGACGTGATCACCCAGATCGAGCAGTTTGTACAACTCGAATCCCTTTTCTCCGACTGCATCCTTCTTGACATAGATCTGCAGCCGCTGCCCATCCTGCTGCAGGTGCGCGAACCCGGCCTTCCCCATCAGTCGGATGGCCATGATGCGCCCGGCGACCCGCACGCTGACCCGCGGATTCTCCAGTTGTTCGGCCGTCTTCTCCGTGTACTCCGCCAGAATCTGCGGAATCGTGTGAGTGAATTCGTACTTGCGGGGATAGACCTGCTGCCCCAGAGCTTCAATCTGTTTCAGCTTCTGACGCCGCAGTTCGTAAATTTTCTCGTCGAGTGCCAATGGGTTCCTTGTCGAACGGATGAACGTACCTATCCTTAAGGGTGAACAGCGATTATAAACAAGCGGGAGGAATACTCAGGTATGGATCGATATTTTGGTAATCAACCAGGCTATGAATCGGATTCACCACCGCCCGTCGTGGCGTAGGCGATGGTTCCCAGGAGAATGAAGCCAAACGTAGCCGCTACGTCAAGAAGTAGCTTGTCGGACAGTTTCAGTCCAGGGGACGTGTACAGCCAGACGTCGGTTGCTAAATACCCAATGGCGAGAGTCGTCATTACTGCTGTTCGAATTGTTTTCTTCAATCCCACGCGACCTTCCCAGTGAGCACCTCCAGAATAAGCTCCTTGTCAACGCGGCTTAGTGCCTGATGGGGATTCGGGCTGACTCCCCAATGTTTTTTTGGGAACATATTTGAAACGCAAAGCCAAAATATCAAAGTCATCCTGGGATACCAGGTCTAAAGGATCGTAGTGTCCTTCCGAACGGTTATGGACAAACGACATATCCGCTCCGCGCCAGATCCTTCGAAAGCTTGGGATGACGTCCAAATCCGCGCATGCTCGCGCTTCACACTTTCAGCAGTTCAAGATAAATCGCCATTCCAACCACGGCATCGACGCCCATCACATCCAGACGGTCCACCTCTTCCTGTGCTCTGATGCCGCCGGCGACAATCAGCCTCTTAGAAGTCACGCTGCGCAGCTCAGAAACCACATCGAGCGGCATGCCCAGCAGCAGCCCCTCGGTATCGATGTGAGTATAGAGAAAGCCGCTGCACCAGGGCTCGAGCGCGCGCATCATTTGGGCGGCGGAGATGTCAGTGATCTGCCGCCATCCCCGGACCGCGACCTTGCCGCCTTTGGAATCGACCGCAAAAATCAACTTGTCCGCGCCCAGCTGGCCGGCGAGCTTTTCGGCGAACGCCTCGTGAATGCTTCCATCCTTAATAAGAGATGATCCGACAATCACGCGCAACGCGCCGTCGTTCAGCATTTCTCGCGCTCGCTCCACGCTCCGAATTCCGCCCCCCACCTGGCAGCGCAGCCGTTGAAAGAGTGACCGCACCAGGGCGCGGTTGTCCCCCTGCCCCATTGCGGCGTCAAGGTCGATGATCTGCACCAGCGGATAGTTCGCAAAACGCTCCAGCCACGGTTCGAAGTCGTCGAACTCCAGTGCCTTCTTTTCTCCTTGGACCAGTTGGACAATCTTTCCGCCCATCAGATCAATCGAAGGAATCAGCATGGCCACCTCATGGGAATGCCGGCGGTCTGCAACTCCTGCTTGAGCTCGCCGATCGGCGTGACCCCCAGGTGGAAGATGGACGCGGCCAGCGCCGCATCGGCCCGACCGTCGCGAAAGACTTCGACAAAATGTCCTGCCGCTCCCGCGCCTCCTGAAGCAATCACCGGGATGTTGACCGCATTCACTACCGCTCGCGTTAACTCGCAATCGAAGCCGTCGCGCATGCCATCGCGGTCGATCGAGGTAAGCAATATCTCGCCCGCCCCACTCTGCTCCGCTTCGCTGGCCCACGCCACTGCATCGCGTCCGGTAGCTTGCCTGCCCCCCGTCGCCTTCACCCCGAAATGGAAACCGCTGCCGTTTCCGACGCGCAGCGCGTCGATGGCCACGATCACCGCCTGCGAACCATAGCGGTGGGCAATCCGGCCGATCAGCGCCGGATCAGCCAGGGCTGCGGAATTGACCGCGACCTTGTCCGCCCCGGCGTCGAACACCGCCGCGGCGTCATCGAGCGACCGGATGCCGCCACCCACCGTGAACGGAATGAACAATTCACGCGCCGTCCGGCGCACGACGTTCAGCAGGGTGGAGCGATTCTCGTAGGTTGCGGAAATATCCAGCAGGACAACTTCATCGGCGCCCGCGCGGCCATGAGTCAGCGCCAGTTCCGCGGGGTCGCCGGCATAGCGCAAGTCGGAGAACTGCACACCCTTCACCACGCGTCCCGCGTCCACGTCCAGGCAGGCGATAATGCGCTTGGTCAACATGATGATTTGCAATTCCTACAGTTCACAAAAATTACGCAGAAGATGAAGCCCCGCCATGCCTGATTTTTCCGGGTGAAACTGAACTCCAAAGACCTGCCCGCTCTCCACCACGGCGGAAAAAGCTCCACCATATTCGCACCTGCCCACGGTGGCCTCGACTACCGGCGCCCGGTAGGAGTGGGTGAAATATACGAACGAATCCTGGGGAAGCCCGTGCAGCAACCGCGACGCTCCGGCAACCTGCAACTGGTTCCATCCCACGTGCGGAGATTTCACCGCGGCTGGGAACTTCTCGCATTCTCCCGCGAACAGGCCCAGCCCGCGGAGCTGCGGCGCCTCCTGACTGGACTCAAACATCCACTGCATGCCCAGACAAATACCGAGCAGCGGAACTTGCTGGTCGATGGCTCGGACGACTGCTTCCTGCAGGGATCCCGCCAGCGCGGTTGTGGCTTCGAAATTTCCCACGCCCGGAAGAACGATTTTGTCCGCCCGCGAAATCATCCCGGCGTCCGCGGTGATCGCCGACTCATGCCCGAGATGGTCAAACGCTTTTTTTACCGAGGCAAGGTTCCCGGCCTTGTAGTCCACGATGGCGATCACAGCAGCCCCTTTGTGCTGGGCAACAGGCGGGCCATCCGCCGGTCCCGCCAGCACGCCGCCCGCAGCGCCCTCGCGAACGCCTTGAATAACGATTCAATCTTGTGATGGTTGGAGCGCCCGTACAGCACCCGCGCATGAACGTTGGCGCGCGCTCCCCGGGCGAAGGCCTCGAAGAAGTCATACACCAGTTCAGCCTGCAGATCGCCCACCAGCCTCTGCCGCACTTTCGTATCGACAACGCTCGCTGCGCGCCCGCCGAAATCGACGGATGCCAGACCCAGCGTTTCATCCATGGGCATGACAAAATATCCCGCGCGCAGAATCCCGCGCTTCGATCCCAGCGCTTTGTCGAATGCTTCTCCCAGAACGATGCCCACATCTTCCACCGTGTGGTGCTGGTCCACGTCAAGATCGCCCTGGGCCTTGAGTTCAAGGTCGAAGCCGCCGTGCCGGGCGAATAGTTCCAGCATATGATCAAAAAACCGGATGCCGGTGGAGACTTTGTACCGGCCGCGCCCGTCAATATTGAGCACCGCCCGGATCGCCGTTTCCTGCGTTTTGCGCTCGATCGCAGCCCGTCTCATGCCGGCTTCCTTTCTCCCCAGCCGATTTCTTTCAAGGTCTCGTGCAAGGCGCTTAACATCCGCTCGGTGTGTTCCCGCCAGCCGGCAGTGATGCGAACGCAGCCGTCGCATCCGAAATCGGAAGACCGGTCGCGTACCAGAATTCCGCGCGCCCGCATTCCCCGGACAAAATCCGCGTGCCTGGGCCCGATCCGTGCCAGCACAAAATTTGCCTGGCTCGGCCAGAAGGGAATTCCGAGGACTCCGAATTCTTCTTCCAACCGCTTTCGGCTCCACACCACCTCGGCAACGTACCCGCGAACGTATTCCTGATCGTCCAGCGCGGCCGGCAGGCAGGCCAGCGCTACTCCGTTCACGTTGTAGGGCGAGCAGGCCCGTCGCAGGCTCTGTATCTGCTCCGCCGCGCCCGCCAGCACTCCCACTCGCAGACCCGCCATGCCGTAAGCCTTGGAAAATGTTCTCGCCACAAAAAGGTTCTGCACCTGGCCCACGTATTCCAGAAGCGATTCGCCGTGGAACTCGAAGTAAGCCTCATCCACCAGCACCGCGGCCTGGGGCGCGCTCCGGGCGATCAGCAGCAGGTCTTCCGCTGACGCCACCGCGCCCGTCGGATTATTGGGATTGGCGATGGCTATCAGCCGCGTCCGGGGAGCAGTGGTGTAGGCCAGTAGTTTGGACGTAGGAAAACCGAAATCTGCTTCCGTGGGAATCGAAGCCACCTGCGCTCCGGTGGCCGCCGCGCAAATCTGGTACATCGCGAAGGTGGGGACCACAATCAGGGCATCGTCATCCGGTTCGAGATACGTCTCACACACCAGGTGGATCGCCTCATCCACGCCGTTGGTCAACAGAACCTGCTCCGGCGGCAATCCCAGAAACGATGCCACCTCGCGTTCCACCGGTTCGCGCTCCGGATAGCAGGCCATCTGCTCCGGCTGCAACTGCCGCAACCGCTCCAGCACTCGCGGTGAACACCCACCGGTGTTCTCGTTGAAATCCAGGCGCAGCCCCGTGCGGTCGCCCAAAGGCGGCTGGTACTGCTTCAGTTTGCGCACCGCCTCACGCGCCTCAAGCATGACCACACCTCAATTCGATGGAGCGGCCATGGGCCTGAAGTCCCTCAGCCTCAGCCAGCGCCAGAATTGAAGGCGCAATCTTGCGCAAACCCGCGCGCGAGAATTCCTGCACCGTGATGACCTTGAGGAAGTCGAGCACGCTGAGCCCTCCACGGAAGCGCGCTACGCCTCCGGTGGGCAGCACATGGTTGGGGCCGGATCCATAGTCCCCGGCGGCCTGCGCGGAGTAGTCGCCGAGAAAAATCGAACCGGCGCTCACGATGCCAGGCAGCTTCCCTCGCGTTGTCGTCAAATGTTCCGGCGCGATCAGATTTGTCCAGTCAATTGCCTGGGCGGAGGACTTGGCCACCAGGACCGCGCCATGCTTTCGCAGTGACTGCCGGGCAATCGGATTTCCCTGCGCCATGGCCGCGACCGAGCGCGAGACCGACCGCGCCAGCTTTCGTGATTGCGTAACCAGCAGCACTAAAGCGTCCGGATCGTGCTCCGCCTGCGCCACCAGGTCAGCCGCGATGAATGACGGCTCACCGTCATCGCAAAGAACCAGACCCTCCGTCGGGCCCGCCAGAAAATCGATGGCGCAATCAAAGGCCACAATTTTCTTCGCCGTGGTCACAAACAGATTTCCCGGCCCCACGATCTTGTTTACCCGAGGAACGCTTTTCGTGCCGTAGGCCAGCGCGGCGACAGCCTGCGCTCCCCCGATGCGGTAAAACTCACGCACTCCCAGTAGTGCCGCGGCTGCCAGCGTAGCCTGCGCCGGGCGAGGCGAAACCACGCGAATTTCCTTCACCCCCGCAACCTGCGCCGGAATCACCGTCATCAGCAACGTTGAGGGCAGGGGATAGCGCCCGCCGGGCACGTAACACCCGACCGAACTGAGCGGACGCACCAACTGGCCCAGCTTCCGGCCCGACTTCTCTCGCACCCACTCGCGCGGTTTCTGCCATTCGCAGAAACTGCGAATGTTGCCTGCCGCCTTCTGCAGGGCGGATCGCAGTGCGGGCGAGGAGGCCTGCAGCGCAGCCTGCATCGCGCTCTCCGGAACCCGCAGCGCGTCCCCGGCACTGAGACCGTCCCACTGCTCCGCATAACGCCGCAACGCCTTGTCCCCATTCCGCCGCACGCTCTGCACAATGCGCCGCACACTCGGCTCCAGCGCGTCCAGTCTCTGCCCTCGACGTTCCAGTTTTCGCACGTAGTTATCGGCTGCGCGACCTTCGAGAATCCGCATCACATGACCACCTTGTTCAGCGGATATTCGACAATGCCCTCGGCGTTCGCTGCCTTCAGCCGCGGAATAATCTCCCAGGCCGCCGACTCTTCAATAATGGTGTTCACCGCGACCCAGGCGTCGTCGCTCAGAGTGGCTACGGTAGGCTTTTGCAAGGCCGGCAGCACACCAAGCACCGCCGCCAAATCCGATTTGCGGACGTTCAGCATCAGGCCCACCCGCCCCTGGGCCTCCATCGCCCCTCGCAGCATGACCGCCAGGTTTTCGATCTTGCGGCGCTTGTCGCCATCCTTCCATGCGGAAGTGTTGGCTATGATCTGGGTGTTGGATTCCAGCAGGGTGTCGATAATGCGAAGGTGATTAGCGCGCAGCGAACTACCGGTTTCGGTGACTTCAACAATCGCGTCCGCCAGCATGGGAGGCTTGACCTCGGTCGCGCCCCAGGAAAACTCCACCCGAACGCTGACGCCTTTCTTGCCAAAATAATTCTTCGTGACGTTCACCAGTTCGGTGGCGACGATGCACCCGCCAAGATCTTCCGCGCGCTGATAGATGGAAGACTCGGGCACCGCCAAAACCCAGCGCACTTTGCCGCGACTCTGCTTGGCATAGATCAGGTCCGAAACGGTCACAACCTCGAGTCCGCTTTCCATGACCCAATCAAGCCCGGTCAGCCCCGCATCCAGCACCCCATGCTCTACGTATCGCGCCATCTCCTGCGCCCGAATCAGCATGCACTCGACATCAGGATCGGCCGTGCTCGCCGAGTACGACCGGCCATTGGTGTAAACGTTCAATCCCGCGCGCGCGAACAGCTGCAGCGTCGCCTCCTGCAAACTTCCTTTCGGAATGCCAATGCGCAGCTTCATGGCAGCGACCTTTCAGTCTGTGCAGCCGGCTTGTCCAAGGGCAGGCTCTGGGTGAAGCAGGAACGCGTTCCGTTATGGCAGACCACGCCTTTGCCCTGCACCCGCACCTGCAGCAGGACCGTGTCGCGGTCGCAATCGGTTGTCGCCGAGACCACTTCCAGCCGGTTGCCGGATGTTTCGCCCTTGGTCCAAAGCTGGTTGCGAGTGCGGCTGAAGAATGTGACATACCCCGCCCGCAACGTCTGTTCCAGCGCCTCCCGGTTCATAAAGCCCAGCATCAGCACCTCGCCGCTGCCGGCATCCTGCACGATGGCCGGCAGCAGCCCTTGCATTTTGTCGAAATCAATTTCCTGGTTCATCGCATCTCCAAATTTGTGCCTGAAAACAAAAAGCCCGCTGTCGCGTATTGCGTCAGCGGGCCGAATCTTGGTGATTGAGCTCTAACCTATCTCAACACACCCCCGCCAACGCGCTATGCGTGTGATGGCGATGGTGGAGATGGGAAGGAAAACTCATCCCTGAGACGATAGCCGATGCCCCAGCCTCGTGTCAAAAGATTTTTGAGGAACAAGCACGTGGGGACAGCCGCCCCCGGCTGTCCGGCGGAGCGCAGCTCCGCTGGAGCGATCCCTTTGATAAACTCACCCCATGTTGCCCGGAATCATCGGCGCCCATGTTCTCATCTTTAGCGACAACCCCGAAGCTGACCGCGCCTTCTTCCGCGACATTCTCAATTGTCCCGCCGTGGACGCCGGCGGCGGCTGGCTCATATTCGCCCTGCCTCCCGCGGAGCTCGGGATTCATCCCTCCAATGGCGAAAAAGGTCAGTCACACGGGGGACGAAAGCTCCTGGGCTCGGTCCTTTACCTGATGTGCGACAACCTCCCGGCCTTAATGAAATCCTTGCAGGCGAAAGGTGTGACCTGCTCGCCCGCGGAAGAGGAAGACTGGGGAATCAAGACCACGATCAAGTTGCCCAGCGGCGGCGAAATCGGCCTTTATCAGCCCACCCATCCGACAGCCCTTGGTCTTGGGTAGGAAGGTTCAACCGACCAGCTGACAATACGGTAATGCCTCAGTTTGAAATCCGTGTGGCCCGTATAAGAAACGAATTTCAAACTGAGGCATTACCGACAATACCGCTTCATTGACATTTGCTGTCCTGCAGCGTACGGTTCCGTACGCAACCTACCCCGCAACAGGAATCAGCAACAGCGTCGGCGTTCTCCCCAGCCGGCGACTCATCGAGGAGAAAAGACATGAACAGGAAATTCTGTGGAATTTTTGCAGGTGTGTGTGCACTAGCGATGATGGCCGCGTCAGTCATACCGGCTCAGGCGCAAGACGAACCGAAGGAAAAGCCGGCGATGTACAGCTACGTCGCATTTTGGAATCTTCCCCGCGCACAATGGGCGGACATGGAGAAGTCCAACGCGGCCGATCAAAAGATTCTGGAAAAAGCAGTGGCAGATGGAAGCATTGTCGGGTTCGGCAGTGACCTGACACTGGTGCACACGCCCGATGGGATGACGCATGACAACTGGTGGTCGGGAATGTCCATGGCGGCCGTGCTGAACACGCTCGACAAGTTCTACAAGTCCGGTACGCCAACGTCGCCCGTACTCGCCAGTGCCACCAAGCACGGGGACGGCATATTCGTCAGCCGGTATTACAACTGGCGGCCAGGAACCTACAAGAATGTCTATACCCGCGTGGGCATGTACAAACTGAAGTCCGATGCGCCGGAGCATGCGCTTGAAACGCTCAGCAAGGGTTTCATCGTGCCTCTTCTCGAAAAGTTGCTGGCCGACGGTTCGATCGTCGAATACGAAATCGATATTGAAGCGATCCACACCGAGGCTCCGGGAACGTTCTGGATCGACGTCATCACCACCAATGCTGACGGCCTGGACAAACTGAATGCCGCCCTGATGGGTGCAAGTAAGGCGGGTCCGATGAACGTCGCGGCCTTCGAGTCGATGGTGGACTCAGTTTCGCATCGCGATAATCTGTCATCCTCGACCGTAACCTACAAGTAGCGTTCCACCCGCGGCGGCTGGGTTTTTGATGCCGGCCGCCGCGCCGGTCGTCGACCTCCCGAACTCCGATCTTGAAGGGAAGAGAGGTCGGCGGTAGTATGAGTGGTTCGGGGTACATCTCCGAGGCGTTCATGCCACAAAACTACGTTCCCATATTTATTTTCATCGCATTTATCGGCGTCCTGATTCCGGTGACGCTGCTGGCCGCCAAACTGGTGCGCCCCGACAATCCCAGCAAGACCAAATTGATGCCCTATGAATGCGGCATCGATCCGATCGACAGCTCCCGCGGTCGCTACACGGTTCGTTATTACATTGTCGCTATCCTCTTCGTGGTTTTCGACGTGGAGACCATCTTCCTGTTTCCGTGGGCGGTACAGTTTAAAGCGTTGGGCGCATTCGGCCTCCTTGAAATGCTGATTTTCCTGCTCATCCTGGTCGTCGGGTATATCTGGATCTGGAAAAAAGGCGCCCTCGAATGGGTATGAATCACGTAGGGGCAGATGTCCTCATCTGCCCGGCGGAGCGCAGCTCCGCGAGGTGTTGTGCGCGACTTTAGCCCTGATGCCAGATTCCCCTAACTCCGAGACCTTCACCGCCAGCCGCTGGACCCAAGGCAATCTGTTCTTCCCGGTGCGTATCATCGTGACTCCGCAGCACGTAAGCCGGGTAAAGTCGCGCCTCTTCGGCAGCAGTGAAGAAAGCATCGCCCTCGGCAAGGTAGCCTCAGTACAGATTTCCACCGGAGTGATCTGGTCCAACATTCGCATCGATTCGTCCGGCGGCACCGCGCCCATCACCAGCCACGGCCACCGCAAGGCCGACGCCCTGCGAATTCGTGAACTGATCGAAAGCTACCAGGCGGCGCGTGAAAGGTGAAGAAGATCACGACCACGCCGGCCTGGATGTCTCAAATTCAGCAACCACAATGAACCTTGATGTCCTGCGTATTCACGATTTCGCGCTCCGCGATTGACACTTACTTTGCAAGCTGTTAAAAGTTAACGTTCTTCTAAACGCCCACGGCGCCGGAGGTTTGTACCTTCCGTAGCTATGCCTGAGGACACAAAATCCCCTACCCCGCCGCCCAGTGGTGAGCCGAAACCCCCGGCGGGCGAACCCATTCCCGGCAGTGTTCAGTCGTCCCCGGAAAAACCCGCGCCTCCAAAAGCAGCGGAACACGCCGGCTCCCCCAAAGCCTACAGGTCCCGCCCCCGTTCCCTGGGATTCGCCAATGATTTCCCGGCTCAAGGGGCAGCACGGTTCAGGCATCCGTGAGGCCAATACCTACCTCGGACAGGAATATATCGTTGCCGATTCGTCACTGATCCCCGAGCTGCTGCAGGTCCTTAGAGATCAGGAACAGTTCGACTATTGTGTCGATGTCACCGCCGTCCACTATCCCGATCGGGAAAAACAATTCGAAGTGGTCTGGATTCTCTATTCCTTTCCGCACAACGAACGTATCCGCGTGAAGGCCTCATACGCCGAGACGGAATCGGTGCCCAGCGCCGTTTCCATCTGGCCGGCCGCCAACTGGCTGGAGCGCGAAGTCTTCGACATGTTCGGCATCCGCTTCGAAGGTCATCCTGACCTGAAGCGCATCCTGCTGCCGGATGGATGGAAAGGTCACCCGCTACGCAAGGATTACGGCATCATCCAGCAGGACCAGGAGTGGGTGCAGATCAATCTGGGGATCGAGAGCGGGCAATGACCGACCGGACAACCCTCGACCAGACAAAGATCGACCAGACAAAGATCGACCGGACTTCCCACCTCGAACTGGAACAGCACGAGAAAACCTTTCTCGATTCCAACGAACTCATCATCAACATGGGCCCGCAGCACCCCGCTACTCACGGCGTGTTGCGCGTCATCCTGAAGCTCGACGGCGAAAAGGTTCTGGGCACGGAATGCGTGATTGGTTACCTGCACCGCGGCGTCGAGAAAATCGCCGAGCACCGCACCTACACCATGTTCAATCCCTACGTGGACCGCATGGACTACGTGGCGGCGGTCTCGAACGGATTGGGCTATTGCGAAGCGGTGGAAAAACTGCTCAACGTGGAGGCCCCGCGGCGCGCCCAGTACATTCGCGTGATCCTCACTGAACTGAATCGCCTCGCCAGTCACATGCTCTGGCTGGGCACGCACGCCCTCGATATCGGCGCCATCACGCCGCTTTTCTACACCTTCCGCGACCGGGAAGAGATTCTCAAGATTTTCGAAAAGTATTGCGGCGCCCGCCTGACCACGCACGCCTTCCGCATCGGCGGCTGTTCCTACGAGACCTACGATGGTTTTGAACGCGAGGTTAAGAAGTTTCTCGATTTCGTCACCCCCAAGATTGACGAGTACGAAGAACTCCTCACCACCAACCGAATATGGGTCGAGCGCACCAAAGACGTCGGCAAGATATCAGCCAGAGAATGTATCGCGCTGGGCGTGACTGGACCGGTGCTGCGCGCCAGCGGCGTGAAGTGGGACTTGCGCAAGGCCCAGCCTTATGCGGCTTACTCTGATTTCGATTTCGAAATTCCGGTCGGGCAGAATGGCGACACCTACGACCGGTATATCGTCCGCATGCAGGAAATGCGGCAATCGCTCCGCATCATCGACCAGGCCATCGGGAAAATTCCCGACGGCCCCATCATGGCCAAAGTTGCGAAAGGTGATGAAGCCGCCGGTGGGCGAGATCTATCACTCCATCGAAGCCCCCAAAGGCGAGCTCGGATACTTCATCGTGAGCGATGGCTCCACGCAACCTTACCGGGTGCGGGTGAGGCCCCCGTCTTTCGTAAATCTGCAGGCGCTCGACATGATGGTGCGCGGCGCGCTGGTGGCCGACGTCATCGCTGTCATCGGAACTCTGGACATCGTTCTCGGCGAGGTGGATCGCTGATGCTCGACTACATCACCTCGTATTTCAAGAGCGAGCTCACGCCAGGTTCCGCCGGCAATATGTTCTGGGCGTTTGTCTATATTGTCCTGATCTTTCTGGGCCTGTCGGTCGCGGTCATCGCCATGAACTGGCTGGAGCGGAAAATTCTGGCGCACATGCAGGTCCGCCTGGGGCCCATGCGAGTCGGCCCCCATGGCCTGCTGCAACCCATAGCCGACGCGCTCAAGCTCCTGATCAAGGAAGACATCATGCCGGCCGAGGCCGATCCCTGGGTGTTCTGGGTCGCGCCTCTGATCGTAGTCATCACGGCATTTACCGTCTTCATCGTTGTGCCGTTTGGCCCCACCCACGCCGTCACCGACATGAATATTGGCGTGCTCTTCATGCTCGGAGTTTCGTCGCTGAGCGTGCTGGGCGTGGTCATGGCTGGATGGGCATCTAATTCGCATTACCCCCTGATGGGCGCTCTGCGCTCCAGCGCGCAGATGGTGTCCTACGAAATCGCCATGGGCCTGGCGGTCATTTCGGCGGTCCTGATGACCAGCCTTAATAAAGAGGGTGTTGGCACCCTGAGCATGATCGGAATCGTGCAAGCCCAGCAATCCCAGCAGGTCTGGTTTGCCTTCAAGTTTTTCCCTCTGGGATTGATCGCGTTCTTTATCTTTGCCGTCGCGATGGTTGCGGAGACCAATCGTGCGCCTTTCGATCTGCCGGAAGCCGAGTCCGAACTTACCGCCGGCTTTCACACTGAATACAGCGGCTTCCGCTGGTCGCTCTTCTTCCTCGCGGAATACTCGGCCATGATTGCGGTCTCATCCATCGCCGTGACGCTGTGGCTGGGCGGATGGATGCGTCCCTTCCCCAACGCCCTGAGCGGCGAAACCTGGGACCTGGTGTTCTCGCTGGTCCCCGGCCTGACGTTTCTGTTTCTGGCCGCAATCACTTTCTACAGCACCGCCCGCATGCCAAAGCATCCGTATTTCAAAGTGCAGACCATCGGATTGGGCGGATTCGGTGCGGTCCTGGCTTTGATCGGCGTGGTCCTTTTCCTTCCGCCGGTGCGGGATCGCGTTCAGGACATTTTCTGGTTCAGCGCGAAGGTCGCGCTCTCCATGTACATGTACATCTGGTACCGCGGCACCTTCCCGCGCTACCGCTTCGATCAACTGATGAAAGTAGGATGGAAAGTTTTACTGCCCCTGGGAATCGGCGTGCTGCTCCTGACGGCGATCGCAGGAATATTGTTCTAATCACAACGAACCACGTAGGGGCAGGTGTCCCACCTGCCCGGCCGAGCAAAGCTCGGCAAAGGTTTTGAAGCAGGGTAAAAATATGGCGCCGGTAGCCACAACATTCTTCTTCTATTTCCTGTCGGCACTAACCGTGCTGAGCGGCGTGCTGGTGATCACCCGCAAGAATGCTGTGCACTCCGCCCTGGCCCTGATCGTATCCCTACTCGGACAAGCGGCCCTGTACCTTATGCTGTACGCCCCGTTCGTCGCTGGTGTGCAAATCATTCTCTACGCCGGCGGAATCATGGTCCTGTTCCTGTTCGTGATCATGCTGGTCAACATCGAGAAGTCACAAAAAGAAGACCAGTTCAACAAACAATGGCTGGTGGGGCTGGCGGCCGCGATCGCCCTGGGCGTGTTGTTCGTGCTGGTGTACGTCAAGGGCAGGGCACTGTTCCCGGACCGCGCCATTCAGATGCCGGAACAGTCCAACACCCAGCAGGTCGCGGTCCTGCTCTATGGCAATTACATGTTCACCTTCGAGATCGCCTCGTTGCTCCTGCTGGTGGCGATCATCGGAGCGGTGGTGATGGCAAAGAAAAGAATCTAGTACTGAGAACCGAGAACTAGAAACTGATCGCTGGGTTTATGAGTCCAATCGGAACCATTCACTATCTCGTCGTCGCTGCCGCCCTCTTTATTCTGGGCGTCATCGGCGTGCTGACCCGTCGCAACGTAGTCATCGTGCTCATGTCCATCGAACTGATCCTGAATGCGGTGAACCTCAACCTGGTGGCGTTCTCGCGCATATGGGGCCTGCACGGACAGATTTTCGCCATATTCGTAATCACCGATGCCGCCGCGGAAGCCGCCGTCGGCCTGGGAATCCTGATCGCGTTCTTTAGAAATAAAGAGACAGTAAACATCGACGAAGTGGATTTGATGAAATGGTGAAAAAGCTTCTAGCTGCTGGCTTCTGGCTCCCAGCTAGAAGCCAGCAGCCAGCAGCTAGAAGCTAGAAGCTGACGACTGAAGACCGACGACTGACGACTAAAACATGTTCTTTCTCGACTACATCTGGCTCGTCCCGCTGCTCCCCGCCGTCGGCGCGGCCATCATGTTCTTTTTCGGCCGCAAGCTGCAAAAGGCGACGGTCAGCGCGGTCTGTGTGGGCGCGGTGGCGCTGGCGTTTGTCTTCGCCTGCCTGGCGGTCTGGCAGTACACCGGATACGCTCACGACAATCCGGGCAAGCCTTTCGAGAAGATCGTTTACACCTGGCTGGGCACCGACACCGGCCACATGAACTACGTCAAGCACGACGGCACTCCGGCCGCATTCCATGCTGATGCCGGCTTCCTGCTCGATCCGCTTTCCGCCATCTGGCTGCTGTTTGTCACCGGCGTCGGCACGCTCATCCATATTTATTCCACCGGCTACATGGCGCATGAGGGCGGGTACTACCGCTTTTTCGGATACCTCAACCTGTTCATGTTCTCCATGCTCACCCTCATCCTGGCGAACAACTACGTCTTGATGTTTGTGGGTTGGGAGGGCGTCGGCCTGTGTTCGTATCTGCTGATCGGTTTCTATTTTCATCGCCACTCCGCCAGCACCGCCGCCAACAAGGCATTCATCGTCAATCGCATTGGTGACGCCGGCTTCCTGCTGGGAATGTTCACCATTGCCTGGTACTTCGGCTCGCTTCGCCTGACCG
This sequence comes from Terriglobia bacterium, assembly GCA_963790645.1. Lineage (GTDB taxonomy): Bacteria > Acidobacteriota > Terriglobia > Terriglobales > Acidobacteriaceae > JAIQFF01. Next base: position 21,143 of record CAWBPS010000029.1, read on the forward strand.
AGATCACGCACATGGCGCGCAGCGGACACTTCGCCATCGGCGATCCCATCATCACCGCGGCCACGCTGCTGCTGTTCGTCGGCGCCTGCGGCAAGTCCGCCCAGCTTCCGCTCTATGTCTGGCTGCCCGACGCCATGGAAGGCCCCACCCCGGTTTCAGCCCTGATCCACGCCGCGACCATGGTCACAGCCGGCGTGTATATGGTGGCGCGCTCGAATGCGTTGTTTGTGCTTGCTCCCGGCTCGATGAAGACCATGGCGATCATCGGCGCATTCACCGCGTTGTTTGCCGCCACCATCGCCCTGGTGCAGAACGACATCAAGCGCGTGCTGGCCTACTCCACCGTCTCGCAGCTGGGATACATGTTCCTCGCCCTCGGCGTCGGCGCGTTCGCGGCAGGCGCCTTTCACGTCTTCACCCACGCCTTCTTCAAGGCCCTGTCTGTTCCTCGGCGCGGGATCGGTCATCCACGCCATGAGCGGCGAGCAGGACATGCGCAACATGGGCGATCTTCACCGCCGCATCCCGATTACTCACTGGACCATGTTCATCGCAACCTTCGCCATTGCAGGCATTCCGCCCTTCGCGGGCTTTTTCTCGAAAGACGAAATCCTGTGGCAAGCCTGGACCTCCGAAGGCGGGGCCTACCGATTGTTGTGGCTGGTGGGTTACGTTACTGCGCTGATGACCGCGTTTTATATGTTCCGCCTGATGTTCCTCACCTTCCACGGCCAACCTCGTATGAGCCACGAGGTGGAACATCATATCCACGAATCGCCGAAATCGATGACGGTCCCTCTGATCGTCCTCGCCATCTGCGCCATCAGCTGCCGGATGGCTGGGCTGGCCGCACAGCCTGGGCGGATCGAACCGCTTCGAGAAATTCCTGGAGCCGGTCTTTGCGCGGGAAGCGCCAGTCCTTCAGGCCGAGGGCGAATCCGCCCAACTGGCCGCAGGACGCAAAGAGGAAGAACACAGTAGTCCGGTGGAATATTTCCTCATGGTCTTCTCCATCGCCGCGGCGGTAGCCGGATTCGGCATGGCCTGGAAGGCCTATCGCGATGCCGGCAAAGGATACGCGGAACCCATCGCCGAAGCCTCGCCCCAGCTCTATACCGTCCTGCTCAACAAGTATTACGTGGATGAAGCCTACGACTACGCCTTCACCGGCCGCCGCAAAGTGGGAGATGTGCGTCTGGGCGTAATGGGATTGGGAGAAGCCTCGTCCTGGTTCGATTCGCATGTGGTTGATGGCCGTCGTTAACGACGTAGGCTGGGTCACTCGGCTGAGCGGAACGATTTCCAGCTGGTGGGACAAGTGGATCATCGACGGTTTCCTGGTAAACGGCCCGGCGATCTTGTCTAGGATGTTGTCCTATCCGGTGCGTTTGCTCGAGTGGGGCTTGGTGCAGTGGTATGCCCTGGTGATGGTGATCGGACTGGTAGGTTTCGTTTTTTACTATGCGGTGCGCTGAGTTGTGTAGCGCCGCCGTCCCGGCGGCTGTCCTGAGGGCGTCTCGCCCTCAGAGCGGGGGCAGGATGCCCCCGAGCCAGCCGGCAAGATGCCGGCGCTACGACTGAGAACTGCTTTTATGCACAATCACATTCTCTCGATCATTCTGTTCACGCCGCTGGCCGGCGCGCTGCTGCTCATCTTCGTTCCTAAAGAGAACAAAGATGCCATCCGCTGGATCGCAAATATTTTCGCCCTGGCCGGTCTGCTGGTTTCCATCCCGCTGGTGCCGTGGTTCTGGGCGCAGCGCTTCGAACCCGGCTTCAAGTTCATGGAAGGCGCGCCTAATAACTGGATCCCTTCGATAGGCGCTGGCTACGTCCTCGGCATTGACGGCATTTCCTTCCTGCTGATCATGCTGACCACGCTGCTGGGCTGGATTTCGATCCTCTCTTCCTGGACCGCGATCGAAAGCCGGGTGAAGGAATACTACATCTGGTTCCTGGTTCTCCAGACCGGCATGCTGGGCGTCTTTATGGCCCTCGATTTCTTCCTGTTCTTCGTTTTCTGGGAAGCCATGCTGGTCCCCATGTATCTGCTGATCGGCATCTGGGGCGGCCCGCGAAAGCTTTACGCCGCCATCAAGTTTTTCCTCTATACGTTGTTCGGCTCCGTTCTGATGCTGCTTTCCGTGCTCTTCCTGTACTTCTACAACTTCCATCAGACCGGGCAGTACACCTTCAGCATTCAGGCGTTGTATAAGACGGCCCCGCTGATCTTCCACGATCCGGCATACGGTTCAACCTTCGCCATCTTGCTATTCCTGGCTTTCTTTCTGGCCTTCGCCATCAAGGTGCCGATGTTCCCCTTTCACACCTGGCTGCCTGACGCCCACGTGGAAGCGCCCACCGCGGGTTCGGTCATCCTGGCCGGCGTTCTGCTGAAGATGGGAACTTACGGCTTCGTCCGCTTCGCTCTGCCGTTCTTCCCGGACGTGGTCATGCATCCCAAGGTGCGCGGCTGGATGATTTTCCTTTCTATCGTTGGCATTATTTATGGCGCGCTGGTCTCCCTGATGCAGAAGGACATGAAGAAACTGGTGGCGTATTCGTCCGTCAGCCACCTGGGTTTCTGCACCCTGGGAATTTTCGCGTTGAATCAAGCGGGGCTGAGCGGTTCGGTGCTGCAACAGATCAACCACGGCATCTCTACCGGCGCACTCTTCTTGATCGTCGGCATTCTGTATGAGCGTCGCCACACCCGTGAGATATCCGAGTACGGCGGCATCTCGAACGTCATGCCGGTTTACGCCACCATCACCATGATCATGTTCCTCTCGTCCATGGGACTGCCGCTGCTGAACGGATTCGTCGGCGAGTTCACCATCCTGCAGGGCACTTTCATGGAGAACTGGAAGTGGGCGGCATGGGCCGTGCCGGGAGTGATTCTGGCGGCTGCCTACCTGCTGTGGCTTTACCAGCGGGTGTTCTTCGGGACCGTTACCAATCCCAAGAATGAAAAGCTGCATGACCTTACGCCGCGCGAGCTGCTGACTTTCGCGCCCCTGGTCATCATTGCGTTCTGGATCGGACTTTATCCCAAACCATTTTTCCAGATTCTGGAGCAGCCGGTAAACCAGATCGTTTACACCGTGCGGGGAAAGGACTATCCCGGGTTGCGGCCCGCGGTTCAGACGGTGAATGCCGCGATTCAGCCCGCGGTTGATGCCGGGAACGCTGCTGCGGTGCAGACCGCGTTGAATCAGTCGAAGGGGACCAAATAAAGTGTCGGGCAATCTGGCGCAAAATTTCGGACGGGTCGATTACCTGATGGCGCTCCCCATCATCCTGCTGACCCTGTTCGCCCTGGGCATATTGCTCCTGGACCTTCTGTTGCCCGCGCAATGGAAGCGCGTCAATGCCCTGACCGCCCTGGTCGGCATTCTGTTTTCTGCCGGAGGAATTGTAAAGATTCAGCTGGCCCTGAACGCGGCCGGACTGCCCGGAGAATCAGCGTTCCTGAATGCGATGGTCGTGGATCGCTTCACCATTTACTTCTGGTACCTGTTCCTTGGGGGCGCGACAATTTCCATCCTGATGTCGATGCGGTATCTCGAGATCGAGCATGAAAACCATGGTGAGTTCTACTCCCTGCTGCTGTTTTCGGTAGTAGGCATGATGTGCATGGCCGCCGGTTTCGACGTGGTGCTCATCTTCATCGGTCTGGAACTGATGGCGATTTCCACCTACGTGCTGGTGGGATTCCTGCGCACCGACCGCCGCTCGAATGAAGCGGCGCTGAAATATCTGCTGCTGGGCGCATTTTCCTCCGGCATATTCGCCTATGGCCTCTCCCTGTTCTACGGCTTGACCGGAAGCACCAGCCTGCTGGGGATAAGGAGCGGCCTGGTCCGGATGGCGGCTGCTCACCCCGATCACATCGACCCCATTGCGATCATCGCCCTGCTGACCGTCTCGGTCGGTCTGTTCTTCAAAATCGCGGCCATCCCTTTTCACCAATGGTTGCCGGACGCCTACGAAGGCGCTCCCACCAGCGTCACCGGATTCATGTCGGTGGCGGTAAAAGCCGCCGCCTGGGCCATGCTGCTGCGCATCTTCATCTGGGGCCTCTATCCTCTGCGGACGGTGTACGTGCCGCTTCTGATCTTTGTTTCGATTCTGACTATGACCGGCGCGAATCTGGCCGCCTTGACCCAGAGCAATCTCAAACGCCTGCTGGCGTACTCATCCATCGCGCATGTTGGCTACATGCTGCTGGGCCTGGTCGCCCTGGCTTCGGTCACCTACCCCGCGCCCGCTTTCTTCGACGGCTTCAAGGGCATTCTGTTGTATCTGCTGGTGTACACCTTCATGAACCTGGGAGCATTTGGCGTAATCGCGTCCCTGCGCCAGCGCAACGTCATCGGCGACGAAATGGACGACATCGCCGGCCTCTACTTCCGCGCCCCCACCGAAGCCGTGCTGATGCTCATCTTCCTGCTCTCGCTGGCCGGCATCCCGCCCCTTGCCGGCTTTTACGGGAAATATTTTATTTTCCTGAGCCTGATCGAGAGCGGCCATTACATCCTGGCATCCCTGGCCGTCCTCTACGCCGTCTTCGGACTCTATTACTACATGCGCATCGCCAACCAGATGTTCATGCGCGAAGCCCTGGACAAGACCCTGCTGCCGATCAGTGCCGGGATGCGCTTGGCCCTGGGTGTGACCGCATTCGCCACCGTTTACATCGGAATCTTCCCGGAGCAATTCATTCGCATCGTCAACTGGTCCCTGGGCATCGCCCAGACCACGTCAGTCGCCACTCTGGTACGCTAGACTCGCGGTGCAGGGAATCGGAGCAGGGAATTGTGCTCCCGCTCGTCGCCATGTCTGGTCAGGACAATAATTCGAAACCCGAGCGCAGCGGCTGGGTCCAACTGGCCAGGTACAGTCAACTGGCCTTCGTCTTCCCGGCGGCAACCGTTGCCGGTTGGTTAATCGGTGTTGCCCTGGATCGCTGGCTGCACACCACATGGCTCTATCTGGCTGGCCTGATCCTCGGCATCATTGCCGGCTTCGTCGAGTTGATCCGGGCAGCGCTGTCGTCGGAATCGAAATAACGCGCTGGAAATGCCAGCCCGGGTTGGCGGCCACCTGTGCTCTGTCATCCCGAGCGCAGTCGAGGGACCTGCTTTCCGCCGGGAGTCACTGGTAACCTTGCCTGCCGCAAGCGTCGGGCCCATCGATGAACCCAACAGCAGGTCTTTCGACTTCACGAAGGGACTCGCAAGCGAGTCCCTTCCCTCCGCTCAAGATGACAATGCAGAAAGAGTTCCGCGGGAGGCAACAATGTCTAAAGACTCCTGCCCCGGATGACAATGGAAAGAAACGCAGAGCCTTTGACCACTGAGCCCACCAGCGAAGCCTTCTACTCCGGAGCTATCGACCGCATCTCGCGCTTCATGCTGGTGCTGGCGGTGGCCCTGACCGCTGCCGCGTGGTGGCGTTTTGGCTGGCGCATCGCTCTCGGCTTCGCCTGCGGCAGCGTGATTGCCTACCTGAATTTTTACTGGCTGAAGCGAGTGGTGACTGTACTGGCCGACCGCGCCACCCAGCCCGGTCAGGTGCACTCCAGCAGCGGCGTGGTCCTGCGCTTCCTGCTGCGCTACGTTTTGATGGGCCTCGGAGCCTATGTTATATTCACTGTTTCCCCCGCGAGTCTCTACGGGTTATTTGCCGGCCTGTTCCTGCCCGTGGCTGCCATCGCGTGCGAAGCCGCCTATGAGACGTGGGTCGCTCTGGCGCGCGGTATCTGAACTCAAAATGAGCAGCACCGTCAGTTTAAGTTAAAAGCCAAGAGCTAAAGGCTGAGAGCTAAAGGCTAAGAGCTTGGTTTATGCCTGAACAACTCTGGTTTACCGAAATTCTGAACCACCTCTTTGCCGGCCCGCTCACGGGACTGCTGCAAGCTCTCCATATTGACCCCGAGTACCCGCAAGCCCCTATCACCAACGCCGTGGCCATGGAGCTTCTGGTGTTTCTGTTTCTGGTGACGCTGTTTTTCCTGGTGCGTGCCCGGCTCTCCGTGGACAAGCCCGGCGCCCTGCAGCACGTCTTCGAAGGGGCTCACGGTTTTGTCGAAGGTCAGAGCCAGGAAATTATCGGACATCACAGCGAAGGCTTCACTCCCTTCCTTGTGACCCTCACTTTTTTCATCCTGATCTGCAATCTCATCGGCCTGATCCCAGGTTTCGAATCGCCCACCGCCGTGCCCGTGGTCCCTCTGGGATGCGCGGTCTGCGCCTTTGTGTACTACCAGGCCCAGGGGTTCAAACACCACGGCGTTGCCTACCTGAAGCACTTCATGGGACCGATGTGGTGGCTGGCCATCATCATGGTGCCGATCGAAATCATCAGCCATCTCGCCCGCATGCTGTCGCTGACCGTGCGTCTCTACGCCAACATGTTCGCCGGCGACATGGTGACCATGGTGTTCTTCTCCCTGGTTCCGATCGGCGTTCCGATTATCTTTCTGGGCCTTCATATCGGAGTATCGCTGCTGCAAACTTATATCTTCGTTCTCCTGACCATGGTGTACCTGTCAGGCGCGGTCGCGGAAGAGCATTAAGAACAGTTTCGAGTTTCTGGCTTCTAGCAACTGGAAACCGGAAACTGGAAACTTGCACCAGCCGTTCAGCGTGAGGGCGTCTGCACTATTAAAAGACGTCAACCACCCACTGGCGGCAATTCAAACGAGGAGAAAACACAATGCGTAGATTGTTGAGCTATTTGTTCATGGCACTGGCCTTTATGTTTCTGGCTGTGCCCGTGTTCGCGCAGGGCGGAGAAGCGGCCAGCGCGGTCAACTGGGTGGCCATCGCCGCCGGATTTTCCATGGCGATCGCATCCGCAGTCTGCGGACTGGCACAGGGTCGGGCCACTGCCGCTGCGGCCGAGGCTCTGGGCCGCAATCCTGCAGCCCGCTCCGGCATCCAGTTCGCCCTCATTCTCGGTCTGGCCCTGATCGAGTCCCTGGCGCTTTACACCCTGGTCATTATCTTCGCCAAGGTAAAGTAAAGACTTTTCGTCAAGCCCCGGGTGCCCCACCCTCGTCTCTCCGATTTTTGGAGAGACAGGGTGGGTCCGGGGCTTAATCTTTTGAAGGAAGTGTCTGCGATGGTGCCCCATCCATTTCGCGCACTTTGCGAAATGGGTGGGGAATGAGGTTTTCTTTTTGAAGTGACCCAGGCCTACATGGGCTGCGGTTTGCGCTGACCGTCCCAATCGCCTTCCTTGGTTCCGGACGAGCGTTCCAGAGAATCCATCAGAATGCGGCGCAGCCGGTAGCGGCTCTCAAGATCGGTATTCACGATCTCAAATCCGACTTCGTTCACCCGAGCACGCCTCAACAGTACTTGTCCACGAATGTGACGCCCGCCGGCGGCGATGTCAATGTTAGCTTCCGAGCCCACGCGGAGATTGTCCTCTTTGGTGCCCATGCCGCCACCCAGGCTCAATTCACGGATCAGAATGCTGGATTTTCCCCACGAACTGCTGATGGACGCGTGCAGCGTCCGGCGCAGCACAATGCGCTCGTAGCGGCGCTGACGTACCCACGGGCAGGCCGGCGCGGAATCCAGGGGGGCGATGGCCAGCTCTCCGGGCTCCAGCCCGCTATCCGCCATGACCTGGCTGCCATAGCGCGGATCGATCTTGACCAGGGCCTGGGCCGCGGCAATGCGCAATTCCCGGTGATGGCTCCATCGCCACATCTTTTTCGCTTCCAGCAAGCCGCGCAGCACCGGTACCGCATCATTTTCCCGCAGCCGGCCCAGCGACTCCACCGCCTTCAACTGCAGCAACGGAGAGCGCCCCTGCGCTTCACCCGCTTCCGCCATGACGACCAGGGGTGGGACCGCGGTGCGATCGCCACTCATACCGATTTCATCAATGGCCTGGGGCAGGACCAGCGCATCAAGAATTTCCAGCAGTTCCAGCAGGGACCGTCCCCGGTCATGGGCCGCGCCATAGGCCACCTGGCGCACCACCACGTCGTGATAGAAGCGGTTCCACTCCGGCAGGCGGTTTGGCAGCAACTCCAGCAGGCTGGGCACATCCAGCCGGCTCAGCAGGCCTACCACCGAAGCCGCCTGGCGGGGCTGTCCCATGCGCAGCATCTCGCGCAACTGCTGCTGGGCGGGCGCCCCCAGTTCCTTCACAATGTCTATGATGCGGTCACACTCTTCCCGCCGCATGCAGCGGAAAAACCGCTCTGACAGGTGTTCCACTGCCGCTCCCGAGGTCCGGCGCAAAACCTGGAGCAGGTCGGGGGGAATCTGCGGCAGGTACATCGCTTCTTCGATAAATTCCGGCAATCGGTTTTCCACCCCGATGCGAGGGCGCAGCTCAGTTGCCAGCACCGGCCGTTGCTTCGCGATATTCTCCATCGCGATACAGAGTTCACTCAGGGCGCCAAACTGTTTGTGGGTGCTGGCTTCGGTGCTGAGCCGCACAAAGGCCGCGCTCAACATGCTTTGCAGGTCGGGGTCCGGTTCCTTGCCCATCAGTTCGCCGATCTTGCGGATGGACGCCGCCATCAATTCTCCGCCGGCGGCCGCGAACAGGTCGGCCAGCTGGCTTATGCCGGTCGCGATCTTGCGCCGCGGCTCGATGTCTTTCGCCTCCAGGCAGTTCAGGTAATTTTGCAGGATGGCAACCGCGGTTTCCTTGTCGCCCCGGTCCAGCAGGATCTCGACGAACTGGCGCACGTTGCGCGGCGGCACGCAGGGCGCCTCATGCGACAGCAGCACGCTCTTCTTGCCCGCTTCCGGCACTTCCGCCCAGAACATCCGGTCCAGGATGTCGGCATGCGACTCCACCAGGATGCCGGCCTTGCTCATCTTGTCTTCCTGCAGCTTCAGGATCTGGCGCAGGGTGTCCATCTGCCGGCTCATGTGCTCCATCATCTGGTGCACCGCATTGACCTTCACTTCACCCTTCTGGAATCGTTCCAGGGCAAAACGAATGGCCATGTGCTCGGCTGCCTTCATCAACAAGGGCGTGTTGTCCGCGTCCTCTACCGAAGTCTGCGCCGCCAGGCTTCCCAGCAGTTGCTGCAGGTTGACTTTGGTATTGGGGTCAACCGTGGTCAGTTCTTTCTGCAAGGCCGTGGTATCGGCGTTGGGGTCACCGCCTACTTCCCCAAATCGGGTCAGCAGACGGATGGTCTGGATGACTTCTTCTTCCTGCAGGGGCACGACGCCGCCCCCCCAGGTTCCGCCACCCGTGACTGGAACTGCACCTTCTACCACCGGGCCGGCATTCGGAACGCTGCCGACCGGAGCGCCGCCGGCTACACCGCCGCTCTTCGCGCCTTCCGCGGCCGCAATCAACTGCAGGAGTTTCTGCGGATCGTTAAGCCACTGCTTGAATTCCGGGCCCAGGGTCTGGGCAGCAATCTGGGCTGCGATGCTGATCTCGCCGGTCGAAGGATCGGCCGCTACAAATCGTACTTCGTTGATGCGGATCGAAGCGGTCTTGCTGTCCCCGAAGGTGCTCTTGATCTCTTTGACCACATCCTGGGCCCGCGATCCGCCCATGGCGAACGCCCGCACCAGTTGAATAAATTCGTCCTTGGTGACCTGGTTCGAAAAATGGATACTGGCCAGGCCCGCCGTGGTCAGGAGTTGAGCGAAGCTGCGCTCCGCCTGCCCCGTCTCCAGGGGAATTCCGTCCAGCAGCAGCTTGTTTTCCGAGACGCCCAGCAGGAACGCCCCGTCCGCTCCCTTGGGCAGGCCGTCTTGCAGTTCTTTCCACGTGCTTACGAACTGGCCTTCGGTGCGTTTGTGGTCGAGCCCATAGAGGCGGACATACTTCACCAATATGTTCAGACTGTGGACAAACGCCCGGGCGGACGCGATCCTGCTGTCTTTACTTGTGTCTGCGGTTGAGATACGCAGCTCCTCTTAAAGGGCTTCTCGTACCGGCTAAGGGTAATGCGAAACCGTGAGAAGATACACATTACGGAGGTAATACCGCCCATTGGCCTCCCGTTAGGTCCATCTGGGCGGGGAACGCGATTCATTTAAGGAAATGGGAAGCCGTCGCAGCCCTGCAACCCAGCCGCGAAGCGCCGCAAGATTACAGCCCGGGGCGCAAACCCCGGGTTAGAGCGGGAAATGACCCAGCCCCGAAGGGGCGATAGAAACAGGTCATAGAATAACGGGCCGTTTACAGCCCGTTTGACCATCCCTTATGCCCTTGGCGACAAAGCCCGCTAAAAAGAAATCTGGCCTCGCTTTCTGGATGCAGCGCGTCCTCGAAGAATGCGATCGCGCCAGCCTTAGCTTCGCACCCGACCCCGTGCACGACCTGCGGGTGGCGCTCCGCCGCTGTTGTTCCATAGCTGACGGCATTGCTGCCATCGATCCTGATCCCAGATGGAAGGAAATGAAGAAAGCAGGCAAACGCCTCTTCCGTCGTCTGGGCGAGCTGCGCGACGTGCACGTGATGCAGGAGTGGATCCACAACCTGGACACCCCCGACGATCCCGTCACCGGGCCGCTGCTGCAATCCGTCGCTGCCCGCGAGCCTCAATTGCAACAGGAAGCGATGCAGGCGCTCTCAGAATTCGACCGCAAGCAGTGGCAGCGCTGGGGCCGTTCGCTCCCCCGACGGATGGCAAGGTTCCGGCCGGGCAGCCTGGTTTTCCGCCATCTCGCCCTCGAGCGCTGGAGCGAAGCCCACCGGCTGCATCGCCAGGCCCTTCGCAGTGACTCCGCGGCGGCATTTCACCGGCTTCGCATAGGCATCAAACGCTTTCGCTACATCGTCGAAAACTTTTTGCCCGACCAGCACGCGGCCTGGAGTGACGGACTCAAGCGCATACAGGACGTGCTGGGCGAGATCCACGATCTCGACGTTCTCTGGCCTGCCGCGGTGCGCGCCAACGTCTTCCCTGATAACGATGCCCGGTCTCGCTGGCAAACCACAATTCATCGGGAGCGGGCCCGGAGAATCGAAGCCTACCGCCAGAAAATCACGGGAGAGAATGAAGACTCGCTCTGGCAGGTCTGGCGCCGCCAGCTCCCCGACCGAAAGCAAACCGAATCCGCCGCCCTGCTTCGCCTCAAGCTTTGGGCCTCTTCACTTGACCCCGACTTCGAGCATTCGCGGCACGTGGCCCGGCTCACCCTCCAGCTTTATGACGGATTGGCGGCCATGGGCAGTGCGTCAAGATCCGCAGATCAGGAGCGGGGCATTTTGCAGGCTGCCGCCCTGCTGCATGACGTAGGCAGGTTCAGGGATGAGAAGGGCCACCACAAAGCCTCTTATCGGATGATCCGCCGCCTTCCGCCCCCGCTGGGATGGCGCGCCCAAGACCTGCTCACCGCCGGCATCGTCGCCCGCTATCATCGCGGCGCGCTGCCTCGCGCCGGACAGAGGCCGCTCCGCGGTTTACCTCTCGGACAAAGGCAAGACATAACCCGACTGGCGGCCATTCTTCGTCTGGCCAACGCCTTCGATGCCGCCCGCGACCACCGCGTCCAGCGCCTGCAGGTCGTGAATGGAACCGATGGCAGCAAGAACAAAGTCCTGCTGATCGCAGCCCAGGGCTATTCCTCCCGCGATAACCAGGCAGAAGCCATCGCTGCCGCCCGCCACCTGCTGGAAATCGTTTATCGCCGCCCCGTCATAATCAAACCAATGAAGGCACCAACCCGAAAGCCAAGGCCTACCATCAGGAAATCAGAAACTAGAAACCGGAAACCATCGAGCAGAGAAGCCAAGCCAGGAGCCAGAAGCTAGAAGCGCGAAGCTACTCAGTCACTTCCATCTTCCGCGCCCTCCGCGTACAGATACACCATGACCCACGCGCAACTGGTGGAAAAAGCCGTGCAGTGGCTGCGCGCCTATCGCTGTGGCGTGGTCCTGTCCGAGCAGGCTTGCGTCAGCGGAGAAATGCCCGACGCCATCGGATGGAAGCGCGCCAACCATTCCGTCCTCATCGAGTGCAAGATTTCCCGCGCTGACTTCCTGGCCGACCGCGACAAGCCCTTCCGGCAGGAACAGGAACTGGGACTGGGTTGCGAACGTTTCTATCTCACTTCGCCGAGGTTGCTTCAAGTCAAGGAACTGCCGTCAGGCTGGGGTCTGCTGGAATTGCGCCAGCGCAAGGTCGAAGTTGTGCGCCGCTCCGCCCGCAACCTCCGCACCCCGTCCGGCCTGGCCTATGAGATGAATCTGCTGCTGGCCAGCCTGCGCCGCGTGGAAATCCGCATCGAGCCCCAAACCATCACCGAATTCCTCAAGTGGAAAAACCGCATGCAGCAATACAACGGCGGCGCCTGTCCCACCGGCATGGAGCCCACCCAGGAAGAGCAAAATCATTTTCTGGAAGCGGGTCCGCTGGAATCACCGCCCATCACCTAGTAACGCGAATCACGTGGGGACAACCGTCCTCGGCTGTCCTGTCGAGCGAAGCTCGACAAGGTGTGTCAAGCCAAAAGCCCGAGGTCCGAAGTCCGACGCCCGAGGTCCTGCAAAAAAACAAAACCGGGCTGGTTGGCCCGGTTTCGAGTGGCGTCGAGTTGAGATGCGGTCACATCACCACGCGGCGCGTACTGGCAACAAGCGTTCTCGGGTCAGTTTGACCAGAAAGGTCACTGCTATCTCGTGCCAGCCAAAAATAAACGGAGACGGGAGGAACATGCCTTACCTAGTGCACGCGCCATGCCAACCCGACCGTCACCCTATGCTTTCTAAAGTAATGGTAAGTGATTGATATATAAGATATTTATTTTGTAAACACTGCAGGCTTGCAGGGTGCCAGACGGCCCGGAGGGAAAAGACTTTCTCAACTGAGAAAAAAACGTGCCGCGAACCACGTAGGGGCGGACGCCCTCGTCCGCCAGGCCGAGCAAAGCATCGGCGGATGCTTGCCCTGACCGAAAACCATGACGAGCTGCGCTCGTCCGCGCGGGCGGGGCGTCCGGGCCTGCGTGGGCATTCCAGGCGCAGACTCCAACCCTAAAGCTCTCGCCGCCCCTCCATCGCCTTCAGCATGGTGATTTCGTCGGCGTACTCGATGTCGCTGCCGACAGGAATCCCCATCGCGATTCGCGTCACCTTGAGCCCCGCGCGCCGCAGTTGCCCGGAAAGATAAGTCGCGGTAGCCTCGCCTTCGATCGTAGGATTGGTAGCCAAGATCACTTCATCGACCTGCCCGTCGTCCACCCGCCGCATCAGGTTCGAAATCCGCAACTGGTCCGGCCCTACTCCATGCAGCGGCGAAATCGACCCATGCAGCACGTGATAGACGCCGTTGAAATGCCTCGTCTTCTCGATGGCCGCGATGTTGGTCGGTTCTTCGACCACGCACACCATGCGCTGGTTGCGGGTCGCGCTGCTGCAGTACACGCAGGGATCGACGTCGGTGATATTGTTGCAGATGGAACACAAGCGCAGGTTGGCTTTCACATCGCGCACCGCGGCCGCCAGCCCTTCCGCATCTTCGTCGGAAGAGCGAAGAATATGAAAGGCCAGCCGCTGCGCGCTCTTGCTCCCAATGCCCGGCAGTTTTTTCAGCGCCTCGATCAGCCGCGCCATCGGCTCCGCAAATTTAGACATGATTTGTATTCAGGAAAATCAGAGACTCAGGCAATGAGTGGTCTGAAGATTTTGATTTTCAATTCTAAAATCATCAATCCGTAATTCTACAATCCCGGTATTCCCATTCCGCCCAGCATCCCACCCATGGTGGATTGCATGGCTTCATCGACTTTTCGCCCCGCGCCATTGACGGCCGCGGTGATCAGGTCCTGCAGCATCTCCAGATCGCCCGACTTCACTGCCTCGGGATCGATCCTGATGTTCAGCACCTGCTTGCTGCCGTCCATCTTGACCGTCACAGTGCCGCCACCGGCCGAGCCCTCGACCACGGTTTCCTGCATCTTCTTCTGCAGGGTTTCATACTGCTGTTTGGCCTGCGACATCAGTTCCTGCAGGTTGAATCCGGCCATGGCCTTTGTCCCCGGCTTTCTCGGCGCCTCCGCGAGCTAGCGCTTGTTCTTGTAGTCGATAATCGTACGAATTTCCGCCCCGAACTTTTCCTGCATGCGCCGCACCACCGGGTCCTGCTCGGCGCGGCCACGGCCGCCGCCATTGGTGGATGCGGGACGGGCCGCAGTCGGCACCGTTCCGCCCGGCGCCACCCGCACCTTCATCGCACGTCCCAGCGCTCCGCTGGCGGTGGCAATCATCAGCCGCTTCGCATCCGCGCTCAGCGACATCTCAATCACCGCCGCCGACGATGCCACCTTGATCACCACGTCACTGCCTTCCACCTGCCACTCGCCGGCTGCCAGCAGATTGGCCAGAATGCGCTGCCCCGCGCCGTTTAATGCATTCAATACGGCATCCCGCAAATCGACTGGAGGTTCTTCCAGGGCCCTCTGTATCTGAGGAGAGGCTACTTCAGGAGACAGCTCCTGCGCCTGCTGGACGACCACGGCCGGTGCTGCCGACCCCATCACCACGCTCGCCGCTGCGCCACCCGCAACCGCGTGCGCCCCCGACAGCGGAGTGCTTTCGACGGAGAGTTCCGGCTTCGATCCGCCCTTGCGCGCTGAATCCGCCGCGAACGGCGAAATATTCGTGGAACGCGCTGCCGACTGGGGTTCAGGCCTTTTGAGGTCCGGTACCACCGATGGTTTGCCCGCCGGCCGCATCGCCGCGGTCCCCGCCGTTTCGCTGAGCAATTGCTCGATCGGCAACAGCCGCTGGGCATGCGCCATCTTCAGCAGGCCCAGTTCGAGATGAAAACGCTGCTCCTGCCGGTAGCCGAGTTCGCTGTGCGTGCGCAACATGATCTGCAGATGCCGCGCCAGGTCTTCTTCTTCAAACAGCGCCGCGATGCGGGCCACCCGCTGCCGCTCGTCGCTCGAAATCTGCAGCAGGGAAGACTCCGCTCCCGCGATTCTGGCCACCACGGTATTGCGCAGGAAGCGCACCATCTGCCGGGCAAAATGCGTGGGGCTGTGGCCTTCGCTGATCAGCCGGTCCACCAGCCGCAACACGGTCTCACTCGACCCCTGGGCCACCGCCTGCATGACTTCTTCCAGCACGCCGGATGGCGCGGCGCCCACCAGGTTCCGCACCTGTTCCGCCGTCAGGCGTCCCGTGGACGACGCAATCGCCTGATCGAGAATCGAGAGCGCGTCGCGCATGGAACCGTCCCCGGCCTCGGCCAGCAGCGCCAGCGCGTCTTCATCCGCTTCGATCTTCTCCCGCCCGGAAAGGTCCTTGAGCTGGTTGAGGATTTCCTCAAAGCCCACGGCGCGAAAACTGAAATGCTGGCAGCGCGATCGAATGGTCTGCGGAATGTCCTCGGGCTGGGTCGTGGCCAGCATGAAGACGACGTGGCCGGGCGGCTCCTCCAGCGTCTTCAGCAGCGCATTGAAAGCCGCGTCGGTGATTTGGTGCGCTTCGTCGAGAATGTAGATCTTGAAACGGTCCCGCGCCGGACGGTAACGCGTGCCCTCGCGCAACTCGCGAATCTCATCGATGCCGCGATTGGTGGCGGCGTCAATCTCGATCACGTCCACCGAATTTCCCGCCCGGATTTCGGTGCACGACTCGCAAACCCCGCACGGCTCCGCTACCGGCTTGTCCGACGACCGGCAATTCAGCGCCATGGCCAGAATGCGCGCCACCGTGGTCTTGCCGATCCCGCGATGCCCGCTGAAAATGTACCCGTGCGCCGTCCGGCCCTGCTCCAGGGCATTCTTCAGCGTGCGGGTAACATGTTCCTGCCCGATGACCTCGGAGAATTTCTGCGGACGATACTTACGGGCTAAGACCTGATAGCTCATGGCGAGGAGAACTAATAATTATACGTGATGGCCGCGAGGTCGCGAGATGCCGCCGCGATTTGCCAAGCCAGCGTCTTTCCTTCGTGTACCTTCGTGTCCTTGGTGGTTATTGCTCCTGATCTCGATTCTGCATGAAGCTGCTCCCTGGTATCACGAAAAATGGCCCCTTGCGAAGAATCCCCTCAAGGGATAGGCTTTTGGGCTGGGTCGGCTCAGGCCAGACCAGGAGGTCCCATGCAGTTGAAACTTAATACGCGGGTTTCACAAGGCGTGACCATCGTCGATTGCAGCGGCCGGATCGTGTTCGGCGAGGAATCGGCACTGCTCCGCGATACCCTCAAGAAACTGATTGGCGAGAACAGCCAGATTGTGTTGAACCTGGGCAGCATCACTTACATCGATAGCGGCGGGTTGGGAACGCTGGTTGCGCTATACACCACGGCGCACAACGCGGGAGGCGCGGTGAAGTTGGCCAACCTCACCCAGCGCGTTGGCGATCTGCTGCAAGTCACCAAGCTGCTGACCGTCTTTGAAGTGTACGACAGCGAGGAAAAGGCCATCGCGTCGTTCGGAAAAGGCGCGGCCGCTTAGTTTCCGATAACTCTTAATCATCCCGCGCGCAGCCGCATTCGCGCGCTCGCGCGGCGAGGCCAGTCGAGGGACTTTGCGCTTTCTTCCGCTCCTGCATTCACGCCCGTCAGCATGATCGCTAAAGCCGTCTTTCTCCTGGGCCTCGCGGTTGCCGCCAGCGGATTTGTATCGCCGCCGGTGGCCCTCGCTTTGGGGCTGGTCTTTGGCTTTGCCTTCCCCCACCCCTTCGACAAGAGCGCAAAGAAGCTCTCCCGCTACCTGTTGCAAGCTTCCGTGGTCGGACTGGGCTTCGGCATGAACCTGCACGATGTGGTCCGCGCCGGACGCAGCGGGTTCGTTTACACCGTCCTGGGCATCAGCTTCACCATGGTGGTCGGCATGACCCTGGGCGCGATGCTCAAAATGCAGCGTACTCCAGCCTTTCTGATTTCGACGGGCACAGCCATTTGCGGCGGCAGCGCCATTGCCGCCGTCGGCCCCATCACCGGCGCCAGCGACGAACAGATGGCGGTCTCCCTGGGCACGGTGTTTGTTCTCAACTCCGTTGCCCTGCTCACCTTCCCCGCCATTGGCGCCGCCCTGCATCTCACCGAGACCCAGTTCGGCCTGTGGGCCGCGCTCGCCATTCATGACACCAGTTCAGTGGTCGGCGCCGCCGCCAAATACGGAGCCGTCGCACTGGCAGTAGGCACAACCGTAAAGCTGGCCCGGGCCCTGTGGATCGTCCCCATGTCGCTTGGCGCAGCGTTGATCAAACATGCCCGGGCAAAAATCCAGTGGCCGTGGTTCATCGCCCTGTTCGGCTTGGCTGCCGTCTGCAACACCTACCTGCCCGCCGGAGCGCCCGCGTACAAGCTTCTATCGCACGCCGCGAAAATCGGACTCACCGCCACCCTCTATCTGATCGGCAGTGGCATTTCAGTCGCCACCCTGAAGAAAGTAGGACATCGCCCCATGCTGCTGGGGGTGATCTTGTGGCTGTTGATCTCGACCGGTTCCCTCTGGCTCATCCGGATAGGTTGGATCGCACTGTGAACCGTAAATAAACCCAAAACCACGTAGGGGCAGGTGTCCCACCTGCCCAGCCGAGCGAAGCTCGGCCAGGAAAGAAGCGCCGAATTCCCGGAGCGGCCACAGGGTGGAGCAGCGCTTCAGCGCTGCAGTAATACCTGCCTTTTGTGCGGCTTCAGCCGCTGAGGTACATTGACGGAACAAGGCACAAGATCATGCCGTCCCCGAAACCCAGCATGCGCGACAGAATCATTACCACGATCCGCGGCATTCCGCGCGGAAAGGTCTCCACCTACGGCGCCGTCGCGAAAGCCGCCGGATTTCCCGGCGCCGCCCGCCAGGTCGTGGCTGCTCTCCGTGGCGCCGTCGGCCTGCCTTGGCAACGTGTACTAGGCGCCGGAGGCGCCATAAGGCTGCGCGGAGATTATGCCTTCGAACAGCGCTTCCGCCTGGAGGCTGAAGGAGTCACCTTCCGCGGCCGGAAGGTTGACATGAAACTGCACGAACACAAATTCCCCAAAACAAGAAAAAGACCGCGCCCCAAAAAGTAGCGCCGGCATCTTGCCGGCTGTCCCGAGGGCGTCCCGCCCTCGGCGCGGCGGGCGGGCTGGAAGCCGGCAAAGCCAGGCCCAGGATCTGACTCCCTACGCCCGAAGTCCGCCTTTCCCTAACGCTGGCTGATTTCCTTGGCCACCACTCTCTGGTTGAACTCCTCCGACTTGCCTCGCGGCACCGTGAGCGCATTCCATTGCCTGGATTGCAGATGCTTCGCCAGAAATACGATCTGCCCGCAATGATAGGCATAGTGCGCAATCTGACGGTTGATGGCCTGCATGACCGAGTGCGGCTCGCCCCGGATCATCACCGTGCGCTCGATGTCCGCATCCGACAACGGTTCCAAGGCGTTAAATACCCGGGCCCACCCCTCCTCCCAGAGCGTCATCAAAGCGGCCCTGGTGCCCGGCGGTTCCTCAAACTCGGTGTCGCGTTTGCGGTCAGATTTTTCGCCGTCACTGGTCAGGAAGTCGGTCCAGCGCGATCGCATATTACCCACAAGATGTTTGACGATAATCGCGATGGAGTTCATCTCGCCGTCAAGCGCGACCGTCAGTTGCTCGTCAGCAACTTGCTCCATGGCGCGCTCTGTCAGCTTTTTGTAGTAACGGAACAAGGAGAGCGAGTCCCGCAGGTAGGAAGTCGTCAGTTCATGCGCCACGTGATCTCCTAGACCTTGAACCTGTCGTCAATCTCGACCTGGTATCCCGCCACCAGGCGGTTGGTTTCGTTCGCCATACCAACCACCGCCATCAGTTCGTGGAACATGGCGTCGGTCATGCCCTTGCCGCGGGCCCCGGCGGTATGCGACGCAATGCAATACCCGCACTGATTGCTCACGCTTACCGCCAGGTAAACCAGCTCTTTGGTCAGCGGGTCAAGCGCCCCCGGTCCCATGATCTGCTTGACGTCCTCCCATGTTCGTTTCAGGGTTGCCGCATCATGCGCAATCGCCTTCCAGAAATTATTGATCCAGTCAGTCTTGCGGGTCGCCATGATGTCGTCATAGACCGCCCGCACTTCCGGACTCGCATCTTTGTATTCGATCAGGCCAAGGGTTGCCATGTCTTCTCCGGGATACTCCAAAAGACTACCGCAAAGGTCGCAAAGGAAACCGCAAAGATCGCAAAGGGCTTTTCTTTGCGCCCTTTGCGTATTCCTTCGCGTCCTTTGCGGTCAAAGACTTTTCTATGCAGCCGGCAAAATTCCGCTCAATAGTTTCCCCAGCCCAGCCGCCGGAACGCGGACGCCCAGATAGAACTGCCCGAACAGCGCATACACCGCGCTCACTTCATCAAATCGCATTTCGTAGATCAGCTTCTTGAACACCAGCGGGTCATTCGCGAACAGGTCCACGCCCCACTCCCAGTCGTCGAAGCCAATCGACCCGGTAATGATCTGCCGCACTTCTCCGGCGTAGCGCCTTCCAATCAATCCATGCTCGTTCATCTGCCGCGCCCGTTCTTCAATAGGCAGGCTGTACCAGTTCCTGGCCTCGCCCCGCCGCCGGTCCATGGGATAAAACGAAACGTACCGGTGTTGCGGCATCTCCGGAAACAGACGCGGATGCATGGCCTCCTTCTGCCGCGCCAGCACCTCCCCAATTTCCCGCTTCCACTGTTCCGAATGCGCTTCAATGCCGCGTTCTTTCAAATCCTGATAAGCCTTGATCGTGGATTCGTACAGCCCCAGCTCGATGACCGACAGGTAAGAAGTAGCAGGCTCGAGGAATTCGGCCAACCTCAGTTGCGCCAGCTGCAACTCCACCGAGTTCAGTTCGTCAAACGAACGCCGGAAATGCACGAACATCAGATCGCCCTTGTGTCCCAGCAGGGAAAACAGCGCGGAAGGCCCCGCGGAGTTCCGCTCCATCCCAGCCAGAACGCCCGCGGCCTCATCGACGATCGCGCTTTTCTCCGCTGCCTCGAGTTGGCGCCACGCCACCCAGCGAACCCGCATCATCTGATGCAGAACGCTAAAACCTTCAATAGTCAGCGGGACAGCAGGTATCTCGTCGGAAACAGCTTTCGGCATGATCGATTCCTAGACCCGTATCGGGTGCCCCACCCTCGTCTCTCCGTTTTTTTGGAAAGACAGGGTGGGCCAGATGGCAGAAGCACTCATGAACTCGAACCGACTATTGTAACTGGAGGAGTTGTACCACAGGCCAGGAATACGCCGTCAGCGCCAGTGCTTCAATTTCGGCCAAAGCTCCGCCAGGGTCCCGAACTTCGCCCCCCTGCAGATGAAGACGTCGATCCTCTTTTCCAGCGCATAAGGATTGTCGGCCGACGTGCCCACGTACTCGACGTGGTCCCAAAGCCGCTCCAGTGTCTCCTTGCGATCATCGAGCACGATCATGCAACTCCCTGAATATCCTCGCGGCCCCCACAGGAAGTAGGTTTGATGTCCGCTCAGGGCCGGCGGCAGGCCATAGCGCCGGCCCAGGAAATCGATGGCGCCCGCCTGGCCGTAATCCTGGGCGAAGACGCCGCAACCGCCGCGCTCTTCCGGACTCAGCCGGTTCCAGGCCTGCGCGGTTTCAGCCACGATCTCTTCCCACCCGAACTGATCGGAGTACCACTGCGGCAAGGGTGACCGCTCGTGACCGTGTTCCATCACCGGCAATTTCATCGGCAGGTATTTCATGTAAGCAATGAATCGCTCCGGAGACAGCACCGGCACCACCACGGGGGCCAGATGGACTCCGGCTGCCAGCAGCACGACCACGATTACCGGTTTCATCCAGGTAAGGCGCGGCCGTTCGATTGCATTCTCGACCGTCACCGCTCCCGCCGCCAGGAGCATGGGATAGATTGGAGCCAGATAATAACTCTTGCCATGAAGAACGAAGAACACGCTAAAGCAGACCACATAACCCCAGCCCAGCACGCGATAGATCTTCAACTGCCGGGAAAAAAAGAGCGCAAGCAGTCCCGTGATCCAGATGGGCGCGGTCAAGGGAAGGACCAGCAGCGTCTGCTGAAAGAAATATGGCAGGAGCGGCAAAACCACATCGCGGCCCTCAGCCCTGATGCCTCGCATCAACTGGACAAACGGCCAGTCGTAGTACACGTTCCATAGCAGATTGGGCAGGAAAATGAGGAACGCAGCCACTCCGCCCAGCCATATCCATTTGTTGGCGAAGACGCGCCGCTGCTCGGTGAGCAGCAGGCCGACCACCATGCCAAAGCCGAACAGCGCGATGGAATACTTCTCCTGCAGACCCAGGCCCGCGACCACGCCGAACCACAGCCAGTAGCGGGGATCGTTGCGCTTGATGGCGAGAATCGCGAAATAGGCGCAACCCATCCACAGGTTCGGCTCGAGACAATTGGTCCCCAGCAGGCTCCCGTTGGAGAGGTACTGCGGGGCCACGACGACCGTCACCGCGCTCAGCAGAAGGGCGAATCGCCGTCCGCCAAATTCGCGGGCCAACACCGCCGTCTGTACCACCAGAAGTGAAGATGCCAGCGCTGGGATAAAACGTATGCTGCGCAGCGAGTCTCCCAGCACCGCGCGGCAAACATGAATCAGGAAGGGAATCAGCGGGGGTTGGTCCACGTATCCCCAGGCCAGGTGATCTCCGCAGGCCATGTAATCAAACTCGTCGCGGAAGTACCCATAACGATTGTTGAAGTAGCAATGAAAGAGCAGTTTCGCCGCGGCAATGACGAGAATGATCCCCATGCCCTGGGCGAAGAAAGATTGTCGGCCTTGGTCTGGAGCGGACAGCCTCGAAGAGGTGCTTGCCATAGCGGAAAACAAGAAGGTACCAAAACCCTATTCCCCTGTCATCCTTCCTCCTTTCCCGTCATCCTGCTTCTTCTCCTGTCATCCTGAGCGGAGTGCCTGCTTCGCTCTGCGAAGCAGGCGCGCAGTCGAAGGACTCCTATCACGCGATGAACCTATGGAAGAACGGAAGAATTGATTTGCTCCGATCGCGCCGGCTCGATCCCGCGGGATAATCTTCTTCGTCTCCTTCGATTGCCGGATCACGGCTACAATCTAACCGTCCCCACAGGAGGGAAAGTATTTCAATGAGCGACCTGATCCAACTCACCAAAGATGGCGACATCGCCGTCATCACCATCAATAATCCGCCGGTAAATGCCATCAGCCCCAGCGTGCCCGAAGGGATTTCCGAAGCCATCGATCAGATCAACGCAGACAGTACCGTGGTCGCAGCGGTGGTCATCGGAGGCGGCCGCACTTTCATCGCCGGCGCTGACATTAAAGAATTCACCAAGATGACCTCGGGCAAGGCAAAGACTGGCCCCGGCTTGCTTCCGCTCTTGCTGAAAATAGAAAACTGTTCCAAGCCCGTCGTGATGGCAATTCACGGCACCGCCTTCGGCGGCGGCCTGGAAGTGGCCATGTCCGGGCACTACCGCGTGGCCGTGCCCGGCGCGCAGGTCGGACAGCCGGAAGTGAAACTCGGCCTCATTCCGGGAGCAGGAGGTACGCAACGTCTGCCGCGTCTCGCCGGCGTCGCCAAAGCGGTTGAGATGTGCACTGATGGCAATCCAGTCAAGGCGCCAGATGCGCTGAAGGCCGGCATCGTGGATCAATTGATCGACGGCGACCTGCTGAAAGGCGCCGTGGCTTTCGCCCGCGAAATCGCCGCAAAGCCAGCTCCCAAAACGCGAGAGCGCAATCAGAAACTAGGGACTCCCGAACAAAACGCAGCGATCTTTGCGGCTGCCCGCGATACCGCGCGCAAGAAACAGCGCAACCTGATCGCTCCCCAGGCTGCCATCGACGCCATCGAAGCCGCCACCAGGTTGCCATTCGAGGAGGGATGCGAGGTCGAAGCCAGGTTGTTCATCGACTGCCTCTATTCCGACCAGTCAAAAGCCCTCATTCACGTATTTTTCGGCGAGCGCGAAGTCGCCAAGATCCCCGATATTCCGAAGGAAACACCGACTATTCCGGTCAATTCGGCGGCAGTCGTCGGGGCCGGGACGATGGGCGGCGGCATCGCCATGGTATTTGCCAACGCTGGAATTCCGGTCGTACTGAAGGAAGCCGACCAGGCTGCGCTTGACCGCGGGCTCTCCAATATTCGAAAGAATTACGCCGTGTCCGTGCAGCGCGGGCGCTTCACCCAGGGAGCGGTTGACGAGCGCCTGAACCTGATCCAGCCTACCCTGGACTACACCGATTTCGCCCAGGCCGACATCGTGATCGAGGCCGTCTTCGAAGGCATGGCGCTGAAGAAGGAAGTGTTCAGCGAACTCGATCGCGTCTGCAAGCCGGGAGCGATTCTTGCCAGCAACACATCGACCCTGGATATCGACCTGATCGCATCCGCCACTTCGCGGCCCGCATCGGTCATCGGTACTCATTTTTTCAGCCCGGCCAACGTTATGCGGCTGCTCGAAATCGTCCGCGGCAAAGCCAGCAGCAAGGAAGTGGTCGCCACCTGCATGCAGCTTTCGAAAAAACTGGGGAAGATTGGCGTGCTGGTCGGCAACTGCCGCGGCTTCGTGGGCAATCGCATGTTCCATCCTTACGTCCGCGAAGCAGTTTTCCTGGTCGAAGAGGGCGCCAGCGTAGAAGCAGTGGACCAGGCGCTCTACGACTTCGGCATGGCCATGGGCCCGCTCGCCACCAACGACCTGGCCGGACTCGACGTGGGCTGGCGCATCCGCAAGGAATACCGCCACCTGGAGAAACCGGGCATCCGGCAAGCCTTCGCGGCTGACAGTCTATGCGAGATGGGCCGCTTCGGTCAGAAGACCGCTGCGGGCTGGTATAAATATGACGAGAACCGCCGCCCCTCGCCCGATCCCGAGGTCGCCGCCCTGACGAAGAAGTGGTCCGCCGAAGCTGGCATCCAGCAGCGCCAGGTTCCTGCCGAAGAGATCGTCGATCGCTGCATCTACGCCCTGGTCAACGAAGGCGCACGCATTCTCGAGGAAGGCTATGCCGCCCGCGCCGTCGATATCGACATCATTTACATCAACGGGTATGGCTTTCCGGCCTATCGCGGCGGTCCCATGTGGTACGCCGATACAGTCGGGCTGAAAAAGGTTTATGAGCGCATCACTGAGTTTCAGCGCATCCATGGCGAGCTCTGGGAGCCCGCCCCGCTGCTGAAACAATTGGCCGCTGAAGGCCGCACATTCGCCGCCTACGGCCAACAATAAGTTGCAGCCGCGTACCGTCTTGCACCATCGGATAAATGTTTGGCCAGCGACCAACGGCCAACGACCAACGATCAGATGAGAGAAGCCGTCGTAGTAGCCAGCTCGCGCACCGGCCTTGCCAAATCGTTCCGCGGCTCCTTCAACATGACGCGACCCGAGGACCTCGCGGCCCATTGCATCCGCGATGTCCTCCGCAAGACCCCGCAACTTGATCCCAAAGAGATCGAAGACGTGATCCTGGGATGCGGCCAGCCCCACGGAGTGCAAGGCCACAATATCGCGCGTGTTTCAGCGCTGCATGCCGGCCTCCCGGTTTCGACCGCCGCCATTACGGTGAACCGTTTCTGCTCTTCCGGCCTGCAGGCCATCGCCATGGCAGCCCATCAGATCGTAAGTGAAGGCGCGGACGCCGCCATCGGAGGAGGCGTTGAAACCATCAGCCTCATCGTTCGCGACAACGATCCCAGCCCGCCGGTCAAACAAAAATATCCGGGCCTCTATATGGTGATGGGCGAAACCGCCGAGGTCGTCGCCAAGCGTTATGAGATCAGCCGCCAGGCCCAGGATGAATATTCCCTGATTAGCCAGCAACGCACCGCCCGCGCTCAGCAGGAAGGTTTCTTTTCCGCCGAAATCGCGCCCATGAAAGTCGCCAGAGCAGTGCTGGACAAGAAAACCGGAGCAGTAATCGGCACCGAGGAAGTCTGCTGTGACCGCGACGAGTGCAACCGCCCCGACACCACGCTCGAAGCATTGCTCGCGCTCAAGCCCCACTTCGATCCCAACAGCGGGCAAGGCTCGGTGACAGCAGGGAATTCTTCCCAACTTTCCGACGGCGCTTCCGCCACTCTACTCATGTCCCGTCAGCGCGCCGACGAACTTGGCATCCCTTACACGCTGATTTTCCGCGGCTTCCAGGTGGCCGGCTGCGAACCAGACGAAATGGGCATCGGACCAGTGTTCGCCGTGCCCAAACTGCTCCAGCGCCAGGGACTGAAGATCGAAGACATCGATCTCTGGGAACTCAATGAAGCTTTCGCGGTACAGGTAATCTACTGCCGCGACCGTCTCGGCATCCCCATGGACAAACTCAACGTGAACGGCGGATCCATCTCCATCGGCCATCCTTTCGGAATGACCGGCTCGCGCATGGTGGGAACGCTGGCCAACGAAATGAAACGCCGTAAATCGCGCTACGGCGTCGTAACCATGTGCGTGGGCGGCGGTCAGGGCGCAGCCGGCCTCTTCGAGCGACACTGAGAACTGAGAACCAGCAACTGGCAAACTGGAACTTTCTCGCCATCCATAACTCAAAGCCGAAACAGCAGATGCAGGATTTCCAGAGGACATAGCTCTCGTTCGGAAAGAAAAGCCCCCAGCGCCACTATCAGACCTCGAGTGCGCTAATGTGAAAGAGGCTCTTAGCGCCGCCCAGGCGGTAATATAGCTTCGCCATCAGGTGCTGGGTTCCCGATGCCGCCCGTGACATTCAAAGATCTCGACGCCCTCAACGATTTCGTGGGACGCGAAATCGCCACCACTGACTGGTTCGAAATCACTCAGGAACGCATCCGCCAGTTTGCCGAGGTCACGGAAGACCGTCAGTGGATCCACCTCGATCCTGATCGCGCTCAACGGGAATCGCCCTACGCCGCCACTATCGCCCACGGCTTTCTTACGCTTTCTCTGCTCAGCCATCTGTCCCGCCAAGCCTTCGAGATTCAAGACGGCGAGGCCATGACCGTAAATTACGGTTTGAACCGGGTGCGCTTTCCGGCGCCGGTTCATGCCGGCGCAAAAATTCGCGCCCGCTTCACCCTGCAATCGTTGAAGGACATCAGCAACGCACGTGAAGCGGTCTTTTCCGTCGTCGTGGAAGGTCAGGGCAAGGATGGTCAGGCCCAGGAAAAGCCGTGTTGCGTGGCTGAATGGCTGATCCGCTACTATCCTTAGGCGACGCGTTGCGGGCGCCTCGCGGCAGCGTTATAGTTGTCGCGTATTACACGGAGGGCGCCCATGGCCGTTGCCACTCAGAACCCCGTCAACCTGCCCGGAGCTCCCCGCTTTGAGACGCTGGAGGGGGAACGCCGGCATCGCAAGCAGCGCCTGGCCGGGGCCTTTCGACTGTTCTCGCGTTTCGGATTCGACGAAGGTGTGGCCGGACACATCACCGCCCGCGATCCTGAACGCCTCGACCATTTCTGGGTCAACCCCTTCGGCATGCACTTCGGACAGATTCGCGCCTCCGATCTGATTCTGGTAAACGACCGTGGCGAGGTGGTGGAAGGCAAGTACCCTGTCAACGGCGCCGCCTTCGCGATTCACTCTCAGGTCCACGCCGCCCGTCCCGATGTCGTGGCCGCCGCTCACGCCCATTCGTTGCACGGAAAGGCATGGTCGTCCCTCAGCCGCCTGCTCGATCCCATCACTCAGGACGCATGCGCTTTCTACGAAGACCATTCTTTGTTCGCGGACTTCACAGGAGTGGTTTATGAAACTTCCGAAGGCGAGCGCATCGCCCAGGCCCTGGGCGGGAAGAAAGCAGTCATCCTCCGCAATCACGGCTTGTTGACAGTTGGTCATACCGTGGACGAGGCCGCCTGGTGGTTCATCACCATGGAGCGAAGCTGCCAGGCCCAGCTCCTGGCCGAAGCGGTAGGCACGCCGGTAAAGATCGATGCCGCCAGCGCGGCCGTCACACAGCAGCAGATCGGATCCCACACGGCCGGCTGGTTTCAATTCCAGCCGCTCTGGGCGCGTATCGTCCGCGAACAACCCGACCTGCTGGAGTAAGAAATGTGGGCGCGAGCGTCCCGCTCGTGCCAGACCGGACCTACCTCAAAATGGAGGCGGCGATTCTCGCGCGGTCGTGCGCACTCCAACGCCTCGCGGGGGACAGACCCAAATTCATTCACAAAACATGCCACGCCGCTCGTGATGCCACCTCGTGTATCATGCCCACCGAGATTCACCATGATCGTGCCACTCACCCCCATCCGCTGCCTGTACCGGGCTGTCGATCTCTACGAAAAAAAGACCGGCGTAATCTCAGGCGCCCGGTCCTTCACTTACGCCCAGTTTGGAGAGCGTTGCGAACGCCTGGCCGCCGGGCTGCTTTCCGAGGGCATCAGCCCCGGCGACCGCGTCGCCTATCTCAGCTTCAACAACCACCAGCTGCTTGAGGGCTACTACGGGCCGCCTCTGGTTCGCGCCATCTCCATGCCGCTCAACGTCCGGCTTCAGCCCGCCGAACTCACCGCTATTCTCAATCACGCTGGCGCCGGCATGCTGGTGTTCGAGAGCGATTTTGCTCCGCTGGTCGAGCAGTTACGAAAAGCGTGCCCCAGCATCCGTCGCTATGTCGCCATCGACCGCCCCGTCCCCCAGGCAGACCTGCTTCTGGAAGATCTGCTGGCCCGCGACCGCATCCCGCGTCCCGATATTTTCTCCTTCGACGAAAATGAAATCGCCGAACTCTTCTACACCAGCGGCAGCACTGGCACGCCCAAGGGCGTCATGCTGTCGCACCGCACCCTTTACGTGCACGCCCTGGCCCTGCTTGCGTCTTTTCCCTGCAAGGACACTGACGTCGAGCTGCACACCATCCCCTTGTTCCACGCCAACGGCTGGGGACGTCCCCAGAGCATCACCATGAGCGGAGCTAAACATGTCATGGTCCGGCGTTTCGAGCCTACCGCGGTCTTCCGCCTCATTCAGGAGGAAAAGGCCACCGCCATGACCCTGGTTCCCACCATGGCCAACGCGCTGCTCAATTGTTCCGATCTCGGCAAGTTCGACCTTTCCAGCATGAAAATGATCAATACCGGCGGCGCCGCCTCGTCGCCCGAGCTGATCGCCCGCCTGGAGCAGTCGTTCCCTTCGGCCGTAGTGTGTTCGGGTTATGGTCTGACCGAGACCGCGCCGGTGATTACTGCGGCGCAGACCAAGGGCACGGTTCTATGCCGCGACGAAGCTGAGCGGCTCAACCACCTCGCGGCTGCGGGCTGGCCCATTGTGGGCTCCGAAGTGCACGTGATGGATGCGGAAATGCGCGACGTACCTCGCGACATGCAAACCGTGGGCGAAGTTGTCGTCCGCAGCGACAACGTGATGGATGGCTACTACCGCGAAGCTGACGCCACCAAAGCGGCCATCACCAACGGATGGCTGCACACCGGCGATATGGCGGTCTGGGACGAAGAGAATTACATCTATATTGTCGATCGCAAGAAGGACATCATCATCAGCGGCGGCGAAAATATTTCTTCCATCGAAGTGGAAAAAGCCATCTTCGCCCACCCCGCCGTCCTCGAATGCGCCGTGGTCTCCGCCCCCGATCCGCGATGGGGTGAGATTCCGGTCGCCATCATCGTCCTGAAACCCGATCAGCAGCTGGACCAGGAACAATTGCTCCACTTCCTCAAGCCGCGCATCGCAAAATTCAAGATGCCCCGCGTCGTACAGTTTGTAGAAGGCCCGCTCCCCAAGACAGGCACGGGAAAAATGCTGAAACGCCAGCTCCGCGAGACGTTCTGGAGCGGCAAATCCACCCGCGTCCAGGGTTAAATTCAGCCACTGTCATCCTGAGCGGAGTAGCTGCTTCGCACAACGAAGCAGCCGCGGAGTCGAAGGACCCCTATTACCACGCGACCGTGCTCGCACTTGCCGATTTCACGCAAGGAGAGTCCCCTGGCACCAACCAATCCGCCTCGCGTATATTGGACGCCTTCACCCAGCCATGGCTGACTCCCCGCAAAAGTCGATCATCATCCGCGATCTCGAAACCATCGCAGACCTGCAACTGGTCGAAGCTCTCGAACAGGAAGTTTGGGAGCTCGCCGACCGCGACGTCATGCCCCTGGCCCTGATGATTGCCACCAGGGAAGCGGGCAGCGTCTGGTTGGGCGCCTTCGATGGACCGAAGCTGGTCGGATTCGCCTTCGGTTTCCTGGCCATGGACGCCGGACACCTCACCCTGCACTCCCACATGCTGGCGGTTCGTGAGCCTTACCGCAATCTCGACCTGGGACACAAACTCAAGCTCGCCCAGCGCGAACGCGCTCTGGCTATGCGCGTCCCCGAAATGACCTGGACCTTCGATCCCCTACAGAGCCGCAATGCGCACCTCAATTTTGGCAAGCTGGGTGTGGTGTCGGATATCTACAAGATCGATTTCTACGGACCCGTAACTTCCAGCGTCCTGCACCAGAACGGCACCGATCGCTTGTGGGTAAGGTGGCCGCTGGCCAGCCGTCGCGTCCGCGACCGTCTGCAGGGCAAGGACTATCGACCCGAACTCCTCGACGTCTTTTCTAGACTGGAGCCGCTGGTCCAGTTCAACGGCGATGGCAAGCCGCTGCGCCATGATCTGACCGCCGCGCTGGCCCGCCAGCGCATCGCCATCCAGATTCCCGGTGACATTTTGACCGTCGAGCAAAAAGATCCAGGCCTGGCGCGCGAGTGGCGCGAAGCCACCAGGTGGGCGTTCACTGAAGCTTTGCGCGCCGGCTTCTTCGTAGCCGAGTTTGCCCGCACCGTTCGCGGCCACCAGGGCCCGGGCAATTATCTGCTGGAGAAGGGAAACATCGCCGAATACGTCCCCGAACTGCAGAGAAAGCCCGACCCTCCCCGCTAACCGGCAAATGTGCACTACGTAGCCGCGCAGCGGACCGAGAATACAGCCCAGAGCGCAAGCCCTGGGTGGACGCGGTAGGTGACATAGCCCTGAAAGGGCGAAAGAATGGATGCCGGCACGGATCGTGCCTTGAGTTCCCGCGCTGCGCATGCCAGATCCCGCCAATCCGGTGCTTCTCTACGACGGCGTTTGCGGCCTCTGTAACCGCCTGGTTCGATTTGTCCTCAAGCGCGATCGCCGAGCTCATTTTTGCTTCGCCTCGCTTCAAAGCGACTACGCCACCCGCATCCTGAAATCTCATGGCCTTGATCCTCAGGATCTGAACACGCTGTATGTCGTCGAAGAGGCTGGTGAACGGGTCAGGGCGCGCTCTGATGCCGTAATCTTCATGCTGCACCAGCTGGGTGGCCGGTGGCACGCTGTCTCGGTTGCCCTACGCCTCCTCCCCAAACCGTTCCGCGACTGGGGGTATTCCGTCGTGGCCCGCAGTCGCTACCGGATCTTCGGACAGCACGAAACCTGCCCGCTGCCCGAAAAGCAATACCAGGACAGATTTCTGGATTTGTAATCTACCTGCCGCGCACGAAAGCCCCGCCCAGGAATGAAATCCAGAAGTTTCCTTCGTGGATCTTCGTGTCCTTCGTGGTTCAAGTATTTAAGCGGTCGCCGCCAGCAGACATTCCGCGCCCGCCCTTGTAGAATCTGCAATGCGCTTTTCAGTAGCCCATAAGACGAGGGACCCAGCATGCCCGAGAAGCCCGCCACCGATGACCGCAGCAATATTGAATCCGTCCTGCACGAGGACAGAAAATTCGAATGCCCCGAGCCCTTCCGCCAGCGGGCGCATATCCAGAGCCTGGAAGATTACGAGCGCATCTATCGCGAATCGGTCGAGCAGCCGGAAAAATTCTGGGGCGGCATCGCCAACGATCTGCACTGGTTCAAGAAGTGGGGCAAGGTCCTGGAATGGAACCATCCCTGGGCCAAGTGGTTTGTCGGAGGCCAACTCAATCTCTCTTACAACTGTCTCGACCGCCATGTGCAGACGTCCCGAAAAAACAAGGCCGCGCTGATCTGGGAGAGCGAGCCCGGCGAAGTCCGCACCCTCACTTACCAGCAACTGCATCGCGAGGTGCAGAAGTTCGCCAACGTCCTGAAATCGCTTGGGGTCAGAAAAGGCGACAGAGTGGCCATCTACATGGGCATGACGCCCGAGCTGCCCATCGCCATGCTGGCCTGTGCCCGCATCGGCGCCCCGCACACCGTGGTCTTCGGTGGATTCTCCTCCAATGCTCTGGTGGATCGCATTCACGACTCCCAGGCCGTGGCTGTGATTACTCAGGATGGCTCGTTTCGTCGTGGCGCCGAAGTGAAATTATTTCCGGCGGTGGAAGAGGCGCTGAAATCCTGTCCGTCGGTAAAGCACGTGATTGTTTACAAGCGCACCGGTTCGCCGATCAGCATGCGGCCCGGACGCGATCACTGGTGGCATGAACTGATGGATTCCGTCTCCGACGACTGTCCAGCCGAGCCGCTCGACGCCGAGCACCCCCTGTACATCCTTTACACCTCGGGAACCACCGGCAAGCCGAAAGGCGTGGTGCACACAACGGGGGGCTATTCCGTTGGCACCTATCTGACCACAAAATGGGTTTTCGATCTCAAGGAAGAAGACACATACTGGTGCACCGCCGACATCGGATGGGTTACCGGGCACAGCTACATCGTTTACGGACCGCTGCAGAACGGCGCCACCAGCCTGATGTACGAGGGCGCGCCCAACTTCCCTGAGCCCGACCGCTTCTGGAGCATCATCGACCGCCACCAGGTGAATATCCTTTACACCGCGCCCACGGCCATTCGCACCTTCATCAAATGGGGCGAGCAATGGCCCAGAAAGCACAGGCTCGACAGCCTGCGCCTGCTGGGCACGGTGGGCGAACCCATCAATCCCGAGGCATGGATGTGGTACCGCGAAGTCATCGGTCACAACCGCTGTCCTATCGTCGATACCTGGTGGCAGACGGAAACCGGGCACATCATGCTCACTCCCATCCCGGGCGCGATTGCGACCAAGCCGGGGTCGGCGACGCGTCCTTTTCCCGGTGTCGTGCCGGAGATCGTCACCATGGATGGCAAACCTGTACCCGAAGGCTCGGGAGGTTTTCTCGTTCTCAAGCAGCCCTGGCCCGGCATGCTGCGCACCATCTACGGTGATCCCGACCGCTACGTGTCGCAATACTGGTCGCAGATTCCGCCGGCATACTTCACCGGCGACGGCGCCCGCAAAGACAAAGACGGCTATTACTGGGTCATGGGCCGCGTGGACGACGTGATCAACGTTTCCGGCCACCGCCTGAGCACCATGGAAGTCGAGTCGGCGCTGGTGGCGCACGAAGCGGTTGCCGAAGCCGCCGTCGTGGCCCGCCCCGATGACATCAAGGGCCAAGCCATCTCAGCTTTCGTAACTCTCCAGCAGGGAAGAAAGCCCACACCCGAACTGAAAGAAGATTTGCGCAAGTGGGTTGCAAAAGAAATCGGCGCCATGGCCAAGCCCGACGACATCCGCTTTACCGACATGCTGCCCAAAACGCGCAGCGGGAAAATCATGCGCCGCCTGTTGCGCGAACTGGCCAGCAGCGGTGACGTAAAAGGCGACACCACCACCCTCGAAGATTTCGGGGTGATCGCCAAGTTGAAGGAGAGCGAAGAAGCCTGAATTTCTCACCGCCCGCGTGGGGACAGCCGCCCCCGGCTGTCCAGTCGAGCGAAGCTCGACCGGGTTTGGTTTGGGGCCAGACTGCAGTATCAGTGAGGCTCGCCAGAAATCTGCAGAGCTTTGCTCCGCCGGACAACCAAGGGCGGCGGTCCGGCGTGGTTTACTCGCCCGCTCCCATCATCACAATCGGCATCGTAGGGGTTGCCGATCCCTGTTCCGGTTCCACGGTAATTGCAAAAGCCTTGGCCTCCACGCCGCCAGGCAAAGGTGGTTCAATCATACTGGCGCTGCCCCGGGCATCGGGCTTGAACACCCCCGCCGCGATGGGCGCTCCGTTGGTCGGAATCAGCCACAACTCGTACGCCTTCTGCGGCGGCAAAACCGGCAGATTGCTCGCCAGGAAAATCAGACTCGAACGCTCGCGCGCGTAGATCGCCCGGCCCTGCGGCTGTGGCAGAGCTTGCGCCGCTACCAGCGTCACCCGCATCGCGTCGATCGAGGTCAGCGTGGAAACTACTTCGCGAGCTCGTTCCAGTTGGGCTTGCTGCTGGGCTGATTCGTTCTGCAATTGCGCCACCCGCTGCGCCAGACGGTCGCTTTGACGGAAGAAGAACCCCGTCAGCAGCAAAAATGCTGCCGCTGCGAGCCAGGGCATGAAGCTCGACGATCGGCGCCGAACCGCCAAAGGCGCGACTAAAGCCGTATCTGCGCCCAGCCGTTCCAGTTCGCGACGGCATGCGGCGCACCCTTCCAGATGCTTCTCCAGTGCGACGCGCTCCTCGCCCTGAAGTGTTCCCGTCGCCAGCAAAGGGAGATTGTCGGCGAATTGTTCGTGCGCGCTCATCCCGGCCTCCAATCGCTTGCGAGAGTGAGAGTAAACTATCTGACCAGAGAGGGCGCTACATGGGAGATCTAAGCCGCATCGGCGTCGCCATCGATACCCAACTGCTTCGCCGCTTTGACCGCTTCATCGCGCACCAGGGCTACCAGAACCGCTCCGAAGCCTTCCGCGACCTGATTCGCGACCGATTGGTCGGCTCCGCCGTCGTTGCCCCTAACGCTTTCGTCGTCGGCACCGTCACTTTAATCTACGACCATCACACCCGCCTCCTGCCCGAGAAACTCACCGACCTCCAGCATGAGCACCATCACGTGATCATCTCCACCCTTCATGCTCACCTGGATCACGAAAGCTGTCTTGAGGTAGTCGTGCTTCGCGGCAAATCAGAAGAAGTGCAAAAACTGGCAGACCGCCTGATCAGCACCAAGGGAGTCCAGCACGGACGCCTGGTCATGAGTTCGCCCGAAACCGCGCACCATCACTGAGAACCGGGAACAATGAACTGATAACTGGAAATAAACCCACGACCGTCGGCCCAGGCGACTACCTACTGGCTCTTCATCGCCACTTGCCGCTCTTCCGGCGTCATCTGTTTCCACAGCACTTCCAGATCACGCTGCACCCTCGAATTCCCCGGGTCCCCATGCAGGGCCTTCGCAAACCAACGATAGGCGGTAGGAAGATCGCGGGCC
Organism: Terriglobia bacterium; assembly: GCA_963790645.1. Lineage (GTDB taxonomy): Bacteria > Acidobacteriota > Terriglobia > Terriglobales > Acidobacteriaceae > JAIQFF01. The sequence continues at coordinate 55,163 of CAWBPS010000029.1, forward strand.
ACGCAGTGCCCGGTGGCGTACATGGCGCCTAGAAGGGTCTGCGCCTTGGCATTCGACCCTCGCGCGCCGATCTCCAGATTCCTCCGCGCGCGGGCGCAATCTTCCGGGACTCCCCGCCCGTACAGGTATTTTTCCCCGTCGGCCACCAAGCGGTCCTCGAACGTCACAGCCGGAGCGGTGGGCGAAGGTTTGGGTGCAGGCACCTTCGGTATGGGTGCCGCAGCCGCTATTCGTGTTCCCTTCGGCGCCTTCGTTGCTGTCGAGACTGGCTCCCCAGCGTCGGGTTCGCTACCTTCTGAAGCGGGGGCTGGGCTTGACGCTTGGGCCGCAGTTTCCCCGTTGCCAAGGTTCTGATCCGGCTTTGAGGATTGGTCGGCTGGCTTCACTGCAGCGACAGGATTATCAGAAATGCTGCTGTCAGACGAAGGTTGTGCGGCGGGAGTGGCCTCACCGGGAGTCTGCACCGCTTCTCCCGGCGTAGATTGTGCGTCCGGCGGCGCAGGGCTCGCCGTCTGCTCTGCCGGCACAAGTGGCGGAGCCGCTGCCGCCGTTGCATCCGGAGCCGCTGCGGCCGGAGGACTTACCGGCGGGCTACTGACCGTCGCCGTTGGCGTGTACTTCCAGGGATAGCCGTCGCGTTGCCAATGCCAGGCCAGCAATCCGCCGCTCAAGATCAGCAGAAACAAGGCCAGGTAGAGTCGTCCGTGGCCCCGGGGCGGATCGTCTTCCAGCAGGTAGTCCAGGTCCCGGGTGCGTTCATCACCCAGCCCCAGGAAAGAAGGCCCGCTCACCGGCGGCCTCATTCTTTCGCGTCCCGCATCGCTTGCAGCCGGCGCCGGTGGTGGCCCCAACGGAGCTCCGCACATGCCGCAAAATCGGTATTGCGGATTATTCTCCTGGCCGCATTGAACACATCGCACTGTCATGGCAATCGGCATAACTATACTAATTCAGATGCTATTTAGGGACGACCCTTTGGTATGGAGTCTCCCGCCGGTATGACCTCGAGTTGCTTTACTTTGCGACCTTTGCGCCTTTCTTAGCGTCCTTTGCGGTAAGGCTTTGACCTCGCCTAACTCATCCAAGAATCTTAAACCGCAAAGGCCGCAAAGGAAGGCCGCAGAGGACGCCAAAGAAGCGCCGCTACCTCGCCTTTACACCTTGGTCAGCAGCGTGTTACCTTAATTGCACGTTACGATTAAATTGAAACTAGAAGACAGGAGTGCATCGGGTTAGTGCTAGCCAGAGAGCAAAAGAAATCCCTCATCGACCAGTACGGAACGCATCCCACCGATACGGGCAGCCCCGAAGTCCAGATCGCGTTGCTTAGCGAGCGCATTGGCCAATTGACGGATCACTTCAAAACGCACCAGAAGGACCACGGTTCGCGCCGCGGTCTTCTCATGCTGGTCAGCAAGCGACGCCGCCTGCTCGACTACCTCAAGCTATACGATTCCGACCGTTACAAGACGGTTGTGCATAAGCTGGGCCTGCGCAAGTAGGTTTCTGCGGGGCCGTTCCCGGCTCGGGGTGTATTCGCCGGACCACCATCGGAATCATCCGGCCGTTGCGCAGACGGCCGTCACGAAACAAGGAAAAAGCCGCGAACGGTGTGTTTCCGGCCTCCCAGAATGCTACTGGCTCTTGCTCTTCAACCGTGCCGCCTCTCCAGACGCACGCGCGAGTGTCCTCCTGCCAAAAGGAAATGAATCATGAAACAAGAAGTATCGGTTGAACTTGCCGGCGGTAAAACCATCTCATTTGAAACCGGAAAATTGGCCAAGCAGGCGCATGGCTCAGTCGTAGTGCGCATTGGCGATAACGTCGTTCTGGCCACTGCCACCGCCAACCCCGATCCCCGCGAGGGCATCGATTTCTTCCCCCTGACCGTCGATTACCGCGAATACACCTATGCCGGCGGACGCATCCCCGGCGGATTCATCAAGCGCGAAGGCCGCCCCAGCGAGCGTGAAATCCTCACCAGCCGCCAGATCGACCGCCCCGTGCGGCCTCTGTTCCCGGATGGATTCCGCTGCGAGACCCAGGTCATCGCCTTCGTCCTCTCCGCCGACACCGAGAACGACCCCGACGTAGCCGGCATCAACGGCGCCTCGGCCGCGCTCACTATCTCTGACATCCCGTTCGAAGGCCCAATTGGCGCGGTGCGCGTAGGCCTGGTCAACGGCGCGTTCGTCATCAACCCGACTTACAGCGAGATGCGCGAGAGCCTGCTGAACATCATGGTGGTCGGCACTTCCGACGGCATCGTGATGATCGAGTCCGGCGCCAAGGAAGTGAAGGAAGAAACGGTGGTGGACGCCATCGAATTCGCCCACACTGAAATCAAGAAGATTTGCGCCGCCATCAACGACCTGCGGCAGAAAGCAGGGAAGCCGAAGCGCCAGGTCACTCCTCCCGAGTTCGACCAGGCCTACTACGACGACCTGAAGAACCGCATTGGCGCCGACCTCGCTGACCGCCTCAACACCCAGAAATATCCCAAAGCGGAAAGCTACACTCTGGTCCGCGAACTCAAAAAAGGACTGCAGGCGGCCATCCCGGCGGAAGACGAAGCCGCCCAGAAAAAATTCAAGACCTACTTCGAAACCCTCCGCGAGCGCATCTTCCGCGAACAGGTTATCAACCAGAAGCGCCGCCCCGACGGCCGCGCTTTCGACCAGATTCGCGATATATGGATCGAAGTCGGCGTCCTGCCCCGCACCCACGGATCCGCCATCTTCACCCGCGGCGAAACCCAGGCCCTGGTCACCACCACCCTGGGCACCAGCGACGACATGCAACGCCTCGAAGTCTTCGAAGGCGAAGCCAAAAAACGCTTCATGCTGCACTATAACTTCCCGCCCTTTTCGGTTGGAGAAGTTGCATTTTTGCGCGGCGCAGGCCGCCGCGAAATCGGCCACGGCGCGCTGGCGGAACGTTCCATCTCGAACGTTCTTCCTGGTGAAGACGACTGGCCCTATGCCATGCGCGTCGTCTCCGACATTCTGGAATCGAACGGTTCATCCTCGATGGCGACGGTTTGCGGAGCCTCATTGTCTCTGATGGACGCTGGCGTTCCCCTGAAGTCCCCGGTCGCAGGCGTTGCCATGGGCCTGGTCAAGGAAGGAGACAGCTACGCCATTCTGACCGACATCGCCGGCGCCGAAGACCACTACGGCGACATGGACTTCAAAGTCGCCGGCACTAAGGACGGCATCACCGCCCTGCAGATGGACATCAAGGTCGGCGGCATCACGGCGCAGATCATGCGCGAAGCGATGGCTCAGGCCCAGCGCGGACGCCTTTACATTCTGGACAAGATGAACGCAGTCATCTCCGCTCCACGTGAAAAGGTTTCGTCCTTCGCGCCGCGTATTTACACCTTGCAGATTCCGGTGGACAAGATTCGCGACGTGATCGGGCCCGGCGGCAAGATGATTCGCAGCATCATCGAGCGCACCGGCGTAAAGATCGACGTCGAGGACTCCGGCAAGATCAACGTAGCTTCGAACGACGAAGCCTCGGCAGCTAAGGCCCTGCAGATCATCGGCGACCTCACGGCCACAGCCGAGATCGGCAAAACCTATCTCGGAACCGTCACCCGCCTGGCCGACTTCGGCGCTTTCGTCGAAATCATCCCCGGCACCGACGGCCTGCTGCACATCAGCGAAGTCGCGGAACACCGCATCAAGGACGTTCGCGACGAACTGAAAGAAGGCGACCAGGTGCTGGTAAAAGTGCTGGCCGTCGAAGGCAACCGTATCCGCCTGTCGCGCAAAGCCATTCTCAAAGAACAGCGCGCCAAGATGGGTGGCGGCGAACTTCCCCCAGAAAACGGTGGAGGAGAAAGCGGCGGCGGTGAACCGGCTCACGCTCCCGCACTGACTATCGAAGGTGGCGCCGACTTCGCCGATGACGAACCCAATTTTAACCGCGATGCCCCGGTAGCCGGAGGCGGCCCAAGTGACCGCGGCCCCGAACGCAGCGGAGATCGTGGCCCCGATCGCGGCGGAGACCGTGGTGGAGACCGTGGGCGTCGCCCCGGCGGCGGAGGCGGTGGCCGGGGACGTGGACGCGGCGGCCCAGGCCGCGGTGGCCGTGGCGGTTTCGGCGGCGGCGGACACGGCGGAGGCCGTCACTAAAACAGAAAAAATGGAAGACGGGCGTCCCGCCCGTCCAGCCAAAGGCCGCGAAACCATCGCGGCCTTTACTTTTGCGCTGCACACGTAGGGGCGGGTGCCCTCACCCGCCCATCCGAGCAAAGCTCGGCCAAGTTCCGGCGGAACCGGATCGATCATGAAGGGAACGAAAAGGAAAAAGCAGGTCCCTCCACTCCCCAGTTGATTTGCAAGCAAATCAACCTGCTCGGTCGGGATGACAGCCTCAAAATTACCTTGTCATCCCGAATGGAGCATAACGATTCGCTTGCGAATCGTTATGCGCAGTCGAGGGACCTGCTGTTCGGGTGCCGCTAAACTCATCCGCTTTTTTGGCGTATCGGGGCAGTGGACGAGCCTCAGAACTCAATAGCATGCGCTTGCAGTGAACCCTTCCTGCATCGTCCTTACCGAGCCGGAACCGCCAGCCGCGAAGAAACCGGCTCCGCGCTGCCGGTAACAGAAAATGAATCCAGGTAGGCAGTTGTGCCGTGGGAAGAATTATCGCCGCCGATCTGGAAGTTCACCACCTGCAGTCCAGGTGGATACCAGCGCAAAGGGAAATTACTCGGGCCCGAGGCGTCATTGAAAGCTTGCACGTTCCCATCGAAGCTCACCGAATCGTAGGTCACTACGCCGGTTGCGTCCCGATGAAATTGAATGACCAGATGGTGCCAACTGTTGGCGGTCCACTCAAAGCGGCTGCAGGTCGGATTCGACGTGTTCCAATGTGCCTTCCCTCCCTCTATGGTGGTGTATTTCCATCTCCCCAGCCGGAAGGAGCACTGCGTGCCGAAGATGATGGTCTCGCGGTTGGGCAACACCTGATTGAAGTCGAACTCCAGGTTGTTCACATGCGAGAGGTCGGTGATGTACCACCAGACATCGTAGGTGAAATACGTCGAGGTGGTATCGAGAACTCCGAGCGGGGTGCTGCAGCGCTCGCCGCCATAGGGGCTCCATGACACATCGAAGCGCCGCGCTTGCCCATCCTTGGAGGGACTTTCGACGAGAGTAGTGGTCGCTTCCGAAAATCCGCGTGTGGCCCCGTCATGCTTACACCGCCACGTAGAACGCGAATCAAGATCTGAAACCGTTCCCGCCAGTCCCACCACCGACGTAAACATGACCGCCACGACAACAAAAAGTTTCCACATCAAGCTTACTTTACCAGTTTTGAACCCAGGAGGATGGCCCACTCAAGCCCGATTTTGGCTTGAGTGGCGGCGGCACGGTCCGCCCATGTGTAAGACATGAGGCTGTTCTCGCTAGACCCTTAGCGAACCGCGGAACGCCCTGGCGGCATAGTAGGATTCCGCACCGTTGTGATACAGGAAAACGGTGTCGTAGCGGCGATCACAAAAGATGGCGCCGCCGAGTTTTCTGATGGCAGAAGGGGTTTTCACCCAGCTTGATGTTTTCGTATCGAACTTTCCAAGTTGCTGCAACCCTCGATATTGTTCTTCCGTTAAAAGCTCAATGCCCATGGCAGCTGCCATATCCGTGGCGTTATCTTTTGGTTTGTGTTCTTTCCTTGACTCCAGCGCTTCGCGATCGTAGCAAAGACTTCTGCGGCCTTTAGGACTCTCCGGTGAACAATCGTAAAAAATGTATTGGCCCGTCTTTTTATCATGGCCAACAACATCGGGTTCACCGCCCGTCCTTTCCATTTCGTTGAGTGACCACAGTTTCTCAGTATTCGTTTCCAGCTTGGCTCGTACTTGGTCCCATTCGAGACCCTGATGGCGATTCATGTTCTTCTCGAAACGGGCCTTCAATGCTCCGAGCAGCTCTTCACGTCGTTTTCCTGCAAGGTTTACGTTTGGCATAGTTTTCACACGGCAGCGGCAGAGTAGGATAGCTCAACAAATCCGTTCCTGTAAGCGACGACGTTCTTCAAATTCCACTTCTCCTCCGGCATGGAACCAAACAGCCGGAGTCCTTCACCCAATAAGACGGGCGCTATCGTCAATTTGATTTCGTCCACCAGCCCGAGTTCGAGAAAACGCCGGCACAACATGGCACCGCCCACGAGCCAGATGTTTCGATATCGAGGCGCGAGTTTCACGTCAATCAATGTCTTGAGATCGCCCGCATAGAACTCGACGCTCTTCCTGGCCGGCGGCCATTCTCTGCCGGTCACCACTACGGTCGGAGTATCGCCATAGGGCCAGCCCAGTTCGAGCGCATGTTCATAGGTGCGGGAACCGAGCACATAGCAGTCGATCCCTTTGACGAAGATCGCAGCTTCTTCCTCAGAAATCGAAACCCCGGCTTCGTAAACGCCAGTGCTGTCTAACCACGAGATACTGTTGTCCTTCCTGGCGATGAAGCCATCCAGACTGGAAACCATGTGCAACGTTACACTCCGCCCTTTTCCATTTCCTTTGCTATCCAACATAGTTCCTCACATTGACCCACCTCTGACCTGCGACCCTCAAGCCTTCCGAGGGTTGGGCGGCCAGTTGACCGTTTCCACGCCGAACTGCTTGGAGTACTCGGCGTTCAATCGCTGCCAGCCGCCGAACTTCATGGCGTCCGGGCCGACCATGCGGCCGATGGGAGTTCCGCTGAGAAGGTGATCCAGCACATCGAAGCAAATGTGCCAGCCGGCGGCGCCCATGGCGACGAAGCGGTGACCGATGTTGGTCCACAGCGTCAGGCGCGTGCCGCCGTCAAAAGCTTCGAGCTCCCACCGCATGTCGAAGCCACCCCACTTGTACTCAAGCACCTCAGGGGCGTCGGCTCGCGTCACTCTGGTTTCGGTAACCTGCGGCGTGGGCGCTCCCACGGTGGTGAGCGTCACCGTGCTTCCAGCCGTGCCCAGGTCCCCATCGGCGTCGAAGGGCGCCCACTCGCGCAGTTGCGCCGGGTCGGTAAGCGCCTGCCAGACCTTTTCCGGCGAGTGGCGCAGTTCCCGGACAAGAATGAGCGTCCACTTCTCTTCACCGTTTTGTCCCCGGTCTTTTCTTACGTGCGCCCCTCTGGCCGGACCCGGTGTGTACTGCGCGCGATCGATCATCTTCTTCTCCCTGCTTCGCCCTACCAGCGCTTCAATTGAGTGAGTTGGATGCGGTTGCCGCAGGTGTCGTTCAGCATCGTAATGGTCGAGCCGGTCACGTCGGTGGGCGGCATGGTGAACTCGGCGCCGCGGGCCTTGATCCGCTCGAAGTCACCCTTGATGTCGTCGGTGAAGAACATGATCGCGGGCTGGCTTTGTTGAAACAGCGCCTGCTGATAGGCCTTGGCCGCGGGGTTGTTGTTCAGCGCCAGCTGCAGCTCGGTGCCGTCCGGCTCCTCGGGCGAGGCCACGGTCAGCCAGCGATATGGCCCCTGCGAAAAGTCCGCCTTCTTTGCAAGCCCGAGCACCTCAGTATAGAAGCGCAGGGCCTTCTCCTGGTCGTCCACGTAAACGCTGGTCACTTTGATTTTCATTTCGATTCTCCTTGATCATGTTCGCGGTTTGGGCCGCGTCGTCTTTGTTTTCCTTTTCGTTGGCCTGGACTGCTCCATGCGGTCGAGGTGGCGTTCGAGAGCATCGAGGTGAACGGACCAGAGGCGGCGGAACTGAGCCAGCCAGATATCCATCTCCTGAAATGGTTCAGGTTTCAGCCGATAGAGACGGCGCTGCGCATCCACCGTGGATTCCACAAAACCGGCCTCGCGCAACACCCGCAGGTGCTTGGACACCGCCGGCTGCGGCATACGAAGCTGACGCTCGATCTCTCCCACCGACTGTTGGGACGAGACCAGGAGGCTCAATATCGCTCGGCGGTTCGGCTCCGCAATGATTTCGAACACAGATTCCATGCCCCTGATATACTCCAAGTAGTATATACGTGTCAAGGAATATACAAAAGGGGCCAGGTGTCAGAGGGACGCCGCTACTTCTTCCGGGCATTCGAGGCCGCTTCCACACTGGCCTGCTTGTTCCACCCGTGGAATCGCGAGAAGTCACCCGCATTCCACGCCTCGCGGAGCCCAGGGGTGCTCAGGTCCCAGTCTGGGCGGATTTCGCTGGTCACGGCGCGCAGATCGTGCCACAGATCGATGACCGACGGACGGCCCCAGAACCAGTAGCCGTTATAGACGCTGTAGATCACGAGGCCCGGCTTGAGCACAAGGGTATGCGGGATCATCGGATTATTGTCGGGGTCGGTGTACTCCTGGATGTCGAGATCCTTCTGAACCGTTCGGTCGGGGTCTGAAAGGAAGGTCCACTGGGCTCCGACTGACGCACGGAATTCCTGCAGAGCGTGGTGATCGTCGGTGGCGATGGTGGCGATCTGAGTGTACGCCACCGCGATCTTGGGGTAGAACGCTGCGAGCTCCAGATGCTGCTGGTGCTCCTTGGGGCAATAGTGGCCGCGCGCCAGCGTGAGGATCAGCGGATCGTCGCCCTGCAGCTCGCTGAGCTTGCGCAGTTTGCCGGCGTGATCGGGCAGTTCGTAATCGGGGAAAATGCCTCCGGGCACAATATCAGAACGCATTTGACTCCTCCGTTTCTCTTAGAAGGTAGTGGGCTACTTTGAATTTTGTTTCGGAAAAAGTAAATGAGCCAGCAGGCCGAACGAGGCTATGGAAAGAACCGCGAGCCACCAAGGATGGAAAATGATGGGGAAAAGAACGCAGAAAATGGCGAATACGACCGATTGCCACGTTCGATCTTCTGTCATATGCGCCGCTCTTTTTGTACGACTTCAGTATGCCACCCTCGCGCTCTGCCTCAAAATTCAAAGTAGCCCACTATCCTCTCAAAGATCCAGAGTGACACCCGCATTTGGCTGGGAACAGCATACGAGCACGTTCCCGGGAGCGGGCCTCTCCAGCGGCTCGGGGTGGTAAGTAATCGATCCGCTGATCAGACCCGTCATGCAGGTATGACAGACTCCGGTCCGGCACGACCATCTGACTGGAATGTCGCACGCTTCCGCCAGTTCAAGCAAATTTCCGAATTTCGGATCCCATGCGGCGGTAATCCCGCTACGCGCGAATGACACTGGCGGGCCAGATCCGGGCGGCCCTTGCGGCAGGTGAGGAGTATGAACGACCTGCGCCATCCCAGGGGTAATGGCCTCGAGAGAACCGAAGATTTCGGTGTGCACATTCCCGGCGAGCACACCCCAGTTTCGCAGCCCATCGCGCATATCCTGCAGGAATGAAGAGGGGCCACACAGATAGAAGTCACTATTCCGTGACACCCCGATTCTCTCCAGCAAAGCTATGTCAATGTGCCCGGGAGCATCGAAGTCTGCCCCGACGTGGTCGGTTGCGGTGGGCCGGCTGTACACGATGCATCCCCGTCCGCGAGGGAGCTGTTTCAGTAGTGAGCGCGACTCTTCTGCGAATGGATGGTCGAGGCGATTGCGGGTTCCATAGATCCACCAGATCTCTCGTTGCGATCCTTCGGCAGCGAGTGCGTGCAGCATCGACATTACGGGCGTTGCGCCCACTCCCGCGCTCAGCAGCACCACGGGACTCTGGCGGGGACGAAGAGTAAAGCTTCCACGTGGTGCGCTGACATCCAATAGATCGCCTTCTCGCGCACGGTTGCACAGAAATGAACTTCCTGTCCCGTTCAATTCGCTCTTGACGCTGATGCGGAAATGATCGGCCACGGGCAGATCAGACAATGAATAGCTGCGAAGAACCGGCGGTGTGACCGGATCGAGATGCAAGCGCAAAACAACAAATTGACCCGCCTGGAAGACAGGAAGAGGCTGCCCATCGATCGGCTCCAGAATGAAGGAAGTTACGCTATCGCTTTCCTTGTGAATACGCGCGACCCGCATCTGTCGAAAGCCGGGCCATGCTGGCGCTTGTTCCTCGTTTGCGAGTCCCCGATTTCCCGCGGCTGTCGCGCTCGATTCCTGCTCGAGCATGGTTTGAAAAGAAGACTGCCAACCTGGGCTAAGTGCGGGAATCCGTAGCGCTCGTTCCAGTTGTTCGCGGGAATGTCCCGGCAAGTACAAGAGACCATCAATGTTGGCTACCGTATTCCGTTCTGGTCCATCGGCGATTTTCACGATGTCGTCGCCTGCACCCACTTCTCCTTCCTGCAACACGCGAAAGTAGAATCCTGGTCTGTGATGGGCCACGAGCAGGGCTGGCATCCTGGGTTCATTCATGCGAATGCCGACGCGGTAGCAGGTTACACGCGGCTGTGTCACTTCAAATATCGCGTTACCAATGCGGTATCGATCGCCAATGCAGACCTCGTTATCAGAAAGTCCCTCAACCGTGAAGTTTTCTCCGAACTGGCCGAAGACAAAGTCATTACGTCCGAGAAATCGCTCCCAGTAGTGATAGGAGTCCATCTGATAAACAAAAACGGCGCGCTGCTCCCCACCATGACCGGACAGATCGCCTTGCCCGTCGCCATCGATATTGAGCTTGCGCACCATTCGCCGTCCCTCAACTGGAGGTTTCCAGATGGCGGTGCGGACAGTCTTGTCGTTCCAGGTCACGTCGCGCGGAAGGCCGACATTTACTGAAAGCAATCGCGACATTCGTACCTCGTCGAAGTCCGGGGTCTGATTAGTATTCTCCCCAATTGTGGTGCATCGGGCCAGTTTCTGCATCTCCAACGTTCAAGAGGCCGGCATCGAAGTGTCTTGCGGCCAGCGACGAGCGGGAGCGGCACCATCCACGTGGAGGATCTCTCCGCTCACATGACCTGCCTGTGCCAGGTAAAGAACGGCATCGACAATATCCTTTACTGTCGCCTTTTTCATAGTCGGCTGCAACGTCGAGTCGTTGGGATCATCGCGGTGCATGGGTGTATCCACAACGCCGGGAGCCACGGCATTAAAGCGAAGGCCATCTTTTGCATACTCGATTGCGAGATTCTGGGTTGCTGAATTCAGGCCGCCCTTCGTCATCATCGAAATTGAGCCGTTTACGCCGGCGATTGGCCGATCGGCAAGGGCCGCAGTGATGCTCACTACGCACCCCGATTTCTGCTTCAGCATCTCTTTCACAGTGCGCTGAGTAATGTGGAAAAATCCGAGCAGATTCGTCGAGATAAGCGCATTGAAGTCCTCGGCAGTGAAGTCAGTGAAGGGCTTGGTACGGAAGATGCCTGCGTTATTCACCAGGACATCGATGGTTCCGAAGTGGCTGATTGCTGCCTCAACAGCATCGGCAGCCGTTTCCTCCTTGCCGATATCGCCAGCGAGGAGAACCAGGCCGCCTGAGGCACTCAACAGTCGATTGGGATCGCGAGACGTTGCGACGACGTTATAGCCTTCTTTCAGAAACCTTTCGACTAAACCTGCGCCAATACCCCCCGATGCTCCGGTTATGATTGCTGTTTTCTTGCCCGCCATACCTAGCCTTTCGGTTTAAAGGTTCGAACCCCAATACACAGTTGCTCCACCGGTCCTCTCATAGCGGTTTCATCCCGCCCGCGGCGCCGCGTACCCTTCGCGAGAAGGACCGACGAATCCCTCCACTAACGCGGCGATCTCATCTGCCGCCGTGTTCAATGCAAAATGACCGGGGTCGAGAATGTGAACGTCGGCCTTCGGCACATCTCTATCTATAGCGCTCTGGTTCGCCGGAATCAAATGAGAAAGAATTGCTGGACCATAATTGGACCCTAGTTGTCGACGTGCGCCGAACGGCAATAGTCGCCACATTACTCTGATTTTCCCGAGTAACAAAGGCGGCGCTTTAATCTTCCGATGGCCGACAATCCACTCGCGACTATTTCGATCTAAGACGCCGCCGCGTTGGCGACGAGGGTCCGAACCGCCTTGGGCTGAGGACGCAGCAGCAAATAGAATGCGACGACGTGCGTGATCATCAGCACGGGCACATAGATGATCGGGATCGCATACGTGGCGCCCAACTGCCCCGCTAGCGCAGGAAGGCCGACCTGGGTGGCGTGGTAATAGTCGAGGATGAGGTCGATCGCTCCCACAAGATTGAAGGCGACCACCAACAGCCAAAAAAGCGGACGTATCCTTACCGTAAGAAGTGCGAGGATGGCGAGGACTCCGGTTGCCAGATCCCAGTAGGCGGCGAACGTAGCGAAGCTGCCGGGAAGATTAGGGCCGACCACGCCGGGAACGATAAAGACGAGGCCGAAAAAGCGGAAGCTGTGCAGAGTAGCAATGGCGCGTTGGGCTGCGACCTGGTCGATTGACTTGAGCCTGGGCATGACGTACGTGCCGAAGCAAAGCAACCACGCGACGTAACCGAGAATGAGATGGATGTTGAAGATGATTTCCGGCGACATTTGGCCTCCATGCGATTAAGAGTTCGTCCGGGCGAACCTCCGTCGTGGGGAACTCGGCGCGACGACGAAGCCACCAGGCTCGGTGGTACCATCGGGTACCACATGACCACCATGGTACTATACGGTACCAAGCGTCGTCAAGGAGGATGATGGCCAGGACGTCCATGTCAAAGCGCCGCCAGGAAAGCGGCGACGAAGGGGTGGTGCGCGATCGCATCCTTGATGCGGCCTTTGCAGCGTTTGTGAAGAGCGGCTACGCAACCACCAGCACGCTTGAGATCGCGACGCGTGCCCGCGTTTCGAAGCGAGAGCTTTACGCGCTGGTTGGCAACAAACAGGAAATGTTGGTCGCCTGCATCAGTGAGCGCGCCAAGCGATTGGAGGTGCCCGCGGACCTGCCCGTGCTGCGCGATCGCCAGACCTTGGCGCAGGTACTGGCTGCTTTCGGGACCAAGCTCGTCCGCGAGATCAGCGATCCCACGGTCATCGCAGTATTCCGGCTGGCGATCGCCGAAGCGGCCCAAGCCCCCGAAGTGGCGCGTGCGCTCAACTCCATAGGACGCGAGGCGAGCCGCGCCGCCTTGCGTAAAATCATGGCCCAGGCCCAGGCGTCCGGACTGGTCACCGGCCGTCCTGCCGAACTTGCCGAGCAGTTCGCCGGACTGCTTTGGCGCGATCTGATGGTCAGCCTGTTGCTCGGCGTCACCGAGCGACCAAATCTTCGCGAGATCGCGGGACGTGCGCACGACGCCGCAGGTGCTTTTCTGCAACTACATCCGCTGCCGAATGACGGGTCGGATGCGTGACGCCCCCTGCTGGTATCCGCATGGCTAGTTCTTCCTGTCGCGGGTCAGCTTCCGATTGGCCGGCCACTCGCTCGGAATACCGCAAGCGTATGAGCGGGTTCGATTACCGCTCAAAGCGGAGGCTTGCGGCTATGGACGAAGGCTGTGAAAAACCGGCTGTATTCACGATTGAATTGACAGAGCAAGCTGGTTCGGTTGGTACTCAACCAGGGAGACGCACAGGCATAACTGGACCAAGTTGGACCATGATCAAATTGCCGATTCCTTGGAGGCGCTGAAAGGAATGGCGGGGACGACGGGACTCGAACCCGCGACCTCTGCC
>CAWBPS010000030.1:0-171542 GCA_963790645.1 Terriglobia bacterium
GATGCTGTCTTTGCTTGTGGCTTGTGCCGCTACCATTGCCGGCTTTTCGTTGAGGGCCACTGAGGTTGGATATCAGCTATGCCTTTGTCATCGTGTTGTGTGATGCCGCCTCTGGTTGGCGGTTTGATTCTTGGTTGTGGCGGGACCGATCCGCGCCAGATTCATGACGGGATACGCAGACTCGCCCTGTGCTTTTGAGAAGCCACGAAATCAGAGGCGCAGTAAGGCCTTTGTACGCAATCAAGAAGGCCACGCTCGGGCACAATGACCCACCGGGGAGTCGCCGCCGGCTGCGGACGCTTGGGATGATGGAGCTCGCCGACTACTAGGTAGAGATCGTTACGATTTTCTGGCGGAAGATATGGTGCGAGCCGCCCAGCCCCAATTTGCACTTCTCGCCGTACAACAAAAATGTATGTAAATGAGAATAGAATCGAGAATACGATGTACGGTGTTGAAAACAGCATGGCAACAGGGCCGTACTTGATTCCGTAGAACAGATACGGCTTCTGAAGCAGCACCATTTGCGGCAGATCGTTTTCAACCGGAAACGGCCAGCTGCGAAACAGATACAGACCCAGGGCTGTACTCAGAACAAAGCTCACCAGATTTCGGCTCTCGACCGCTCGCCTCACGACTCGATCCTCCACTGGCCTGTGCTGATTCTGTTTGCGTGTCGCCCACAACTTCTGCGCGAGTACGCTTTCCTCTCTCGTCCCCCTGTGGTCCAGAGAGTGATGCTGAACCAGCAGATTCAGTGCGGGTGAGGGTGCGTTCCACATTGCTCCCAGCATTTCTCTCCTGCTCGACCCAGCGGGCAAATTCTTTGTCCCGTTTGAATACCAGTTCTAGGGCCTGGCTGATGATGTAATCCGGCTGTCACCGATGAATCGGCCATACTTGTCGAGAATGGCGAGCTGTCCTGGTAGAGCTTCACCGTGATCTGCTGCTTGGTTCGCTTAATTCTTTGGGGAATGAATGAGGATGGCATGGTTTCCCGCTCTTGACTTCACTGCGGTTCTATCAGCGCTTTCTAAGTTCTCATCACTGGAGGAACGCATCACTGACGACACTTCCTCAAGGGCGGGAGCGACCCCCGAAGTGACGATAGGAACGAAGCAGGTTTGTGGCGGCTCAAGGGCCGCACAAACCGGGGTCGCTCCCGCCCTTGAATTGTTTTGCAGTCCGTGTTTCTCGAAGCATCGCTCTTCTGCAACCCGTTGTATCGTTACGCGCGAAGCCGGCCACAAGGGCGTTCAGACCCGGATCTTTGTGCGGATTCTGCCGTCTACGGAAATAATCCGTCCGCTTCATGCCGGCACCCCCTGGGAAGTGGACCAAAGAACCCGTAGTCGTGGTCGAGCCGATACGCGGCAGGGGTGCCAATCCGGTGCTTAGACCTTGCATTCCACAAAGCACGGCCCCGTCTTCGTGCTCCTGCCATATCTTATAAAGTTCCTCGTGTTCTGGGCCTCGGAACTCCCGCAGCTCATCCCGAAATCCTCAAGCTCCTCTTTGTCGAAACACGCGGTCTTCCGCCCTCTCGAGGAGAACGCGAGCGCGGAAGTGCCCTAGTAAGCGATCCAGATCTGGACCAGACGGCCCCCTCGCAGATTTTGCTGCCAGCGTCCCGCAGAAGCGCCGAAAGATGTGTTCCGCCTTCGCGAACGTCCATCGGTCTGTCGACACATACACCATTTGAACGGACTCCAGCCGCGCGAAAAGCTCTCTGTATTCGAGCAGGTGGGTGTCGAAACCGGCGGGCTTACCGAGGTTGCCGTCTACGCAGCAAACGTGACCACAGGCGCTGGCGCGATGGACGCACCAGAGAGAAACAGAGGGAACTTGTCCACTCAGCACCGGGTAGTCTGGGTGCGACCATTCCGCGAGCGAAAAATTCGCGGGGGAAGCCATTCACGCTTCAACCAAAGTGCGCCCACAAAGAACTCAAGTTTTTCGGTTTCGGTGGCGAGGTAACGATGTTCCGGATGGGCGAGGACGAAATCCAGGCCCATCAACTTGACATTCACGAGGGGGCGCAGATGCTTTTCTTGAGTTCGTAGTCGAGGACGACGCGGCGGATGGTACCGCCTCCCTTCTCGATTTCAGCCGTCTCAGCCTGATACATCCGATAAAGGGCGGCTTCGTGTGCGACCTCCCGCGGCTTCACGAAACCGGCATAGAACTGCTGCTCGAATGGATGATCGCCCGCCGTTCGGCTAAGCGTTTTCCCTCTTTGGTAAGCACCCACACGGAGAAATTCTCCTCGCCCTTGCCGCGCAGGACCCAACTCTGGCGGACTGGTTTCTGGGCTTTTAGATTCACGTGCCGTCGGCGCCGGATGAGCCCCGAACCAGTGCCTGACCAGAGCCGGGAGGGAACGGAGGCCATAGCGATGAGAAGACAATCGATCGCCTCCTCTTCCGCAAAAGACACTTGTCGTCCTCGGCGATGACTCGACTACGGTAGCTCGGGCATCGGCCAAGCACCAGGGCAAGAGCCGCGGGCGTTCGGGCTTCGAAACGTGATCGCGCTGTCGCTGGCATGAGCATCTACTCAAAGGCTTGGTCCTCGCGGAAGCTAGGTGATCGTCAGACCCAAGAGGGCTCACCGGAATCAGGGCGTCGGGCAAGCGGTCTTTGACCACGAACACGATGTGCCCGACGTAGCGCTCGCATTTAGTCTCCTGGCGGTCGGCAGAGACAGTCCAGCTGCATGCAGCAAGACTTTTCCCCGGATCGTACCCAACGGAGGACCGAAAATACGTACTTGGCACGGCCGCTTCGCGACATTGTCCTAAGTGTAAAGCGAAGGTCGCCGAAGGACGCCCAGACGCAGTAGGAACCCGCGCGGATTAGATTCGCTGAGGAGTGCTCATTTTTCCTGCGGATTTATGGCTAGCGCGGTCGACAGTCCCGATCCTCGTGAGCAGTGGACTCTCGACCCTTGGCGGCGCATTCTTGTAAGGATCTGAATCTTTCGCATTGAATTCGATACTGCCTTTATCCCTCCGGAAGATTGTCAAGGCATACAGACCGGACAATCGAAGACCATGGTGCTTCCAGCGATCTCTTAAAACACTGACGCTCATCGCTACGATGTTGGTGGCTGGTACCGAACATGAGCCCAAAGCTTCGTGAGCGCTCACATGTTGGCCTACCGCAACTGAGGTGGTCCTCCGATGCCAGAAGATGGAAATCAAGAATATGCTCAGGCGCCCGGCGACGGAGAACAAAAGGGCGTCCAGAACGATCGAAACTTTGAACCTCTGCTAGACACTGAAGAAACGGCAAGACTTCTCAGAATGCACCCTAGAACTCTTCGGGTGAAGGCGCGTACGGGCGCAATCCCTGGTGTTCAGGTCGGAAAGAGGTGGCGCTTTCGCGCTTCCACATTAGATCGTTGGCTGCGAAAACTCGCCAGCTAAACAAATCGCAAGTCAGGACAAAAAGATCTCGACCGAAACCCACAAGCGACCTATTCTGACGGTGTCCGCCGACGCCGTTTAAGCAAAGGAGAAACTTTGTTTAGACGGACACGTTACCAACACGGAAGCGTCGAACGAGAAGAGCGGAAGAAGGGACCGGCAGTCTGGGTCTACCGATGGTGGGAAGAGGACATCAACGGGAGGCTGGTGCATCGCAAAGCACAGGTTGGGGATGTCAAGAAATACCCGACCGAATCTGCGGCACACTCAGCAGCAGACGCTCTTCGGCTAACCATAAACAATCGCTGCGAACACAGGAACCTGCGGCGAACCACAATCAACACGCTCTGGGAGCACTACTCTCAAGAGGAACTGCCTCTCAAAGCGTTATCCACACAGGATGCGTACATAATTTACGCAAAGAATTGGATTGTCCCACGCTGGGGCAATCTGCCACTAGAACAAGTCAAAACTGTAGAGGTGGAGCGTTGGCTACGGGCGACCGGAGTTGCGGATGGAACCAAAGCCAAAATCAAGTGCGTGATGTCGGCTTTGTTTTCGCACGCCGTTCGGTGGGAGTTTTGTGGCCACAATCCCATCTCTTCAGGGATACCGGTAGGGAGTGGAGGCAAGCGAGGCCCGAGCACTGGCGTACGGATCAGCGCCAAACGTCAGAGATCCCCCTTGGTTTTGTCACCGGAGCAGGTCAAGCTCGGATTGGCAGAGTTAGAGTTTCGGGATCAGTTGCTCGTGTTTCTAGAAGGGGCCTTGGGTATACGTCAAGGCGAACTCGGGGCGTTACGCTGGCTGTCGTGCGATTTCGACAACATGAGCATCAGCGTCCAACATTCGTATTACTGGCGTCGCGGTGGAAACCTGAAGAGCACGAAAACGGAGGCGTCTGCAAAGCTGCTGCCGATGCATCCAAGCCTGAAGCATGCCTTGCAGGAGTGGAGATCGCAAAGTCTCTACAACAAATCGGAAGATTTCGTGTTCCCTTCCGAAAGACTGCAAGGCAGCAAGCCGTTGGATCTAGCTTCAGTCCTGAAGAAGAAAATTCAGCCTGCATTCAGACGGATCGGAATCACGGGTGTGGGCTGGCACACTTTTCGACACTCGGTTGGAACCATGCTGGCGGAGATGGGCGAACATCAGCTCACGATCCGCGACTACTTGCGGCACAGCAACCTCCATGTCACGAACAAGTATCTGCAGGCAACATCGAAGACCAAACGATTGGCACAGGACAAATTGGTCGACGCAATTTTGCCGACAGGTATTTTGCCGAAGACAAACCTAATCCAATGAGCGCTGTTTGGAATCGTTCTCGAATGGGACCATTCTCTCCGGCGCTTATCGTCCCCTAACATCCCCTGATTTGCCGGACGCTAGGGTTGCAAGTGCTTGAAAAGAATGGCGGGGACGACGGGACTCGAACCCGCGACCTCTGCCGTGACAGGGCAGCGTTCTAACCAACTGAACTACGTCCCCCGGTTGAACCGGAATCACCGAAATGGCGGGCAGTGGGAGGCGTGAACCAGCAATCTTCGGCTGATTAATGATTGCACGAAACTTCTATAACTGGCAAGGAATGAACCCAGCGGGGTAGTGTCCTATTGCACGGCCGACGCCAACTAGCAGGAACGCAATGTTAGGACACTACCACCCGGCGGGACATGGCATTCGATCAAGACAATGGGGATCGCATCGGAGTAGTCACTAAGTCCGGCTCCACTACGACCATGCCAGGGTGGCGATGGCCTGCACGTGGATCCGCGTGGTGTCGAGAAATGGGATGCCACGGTCCGTGACGTCACCCAGAATCAGTGGCAGCTCCGTGCCTCCCAGGATTACACCGTCGATACTCTCCCGCTCTTTCAAGCGATCGACGATGGCCAGGAGCCGCCGGCGCGTCTCAGGCAGAATGATTCCTTTCACCAGTTCGCCCATGTATCTGTCGTGAATGTAGGTCTGCTCGTCAGGTAGGGGCACAACCAGTGAGATTCCTGCGGTGGCAAATACGCGAGGATAGAATTTTCCCTGCATGGTGAAGCGAGTACCCAAGAGGCCGGGCCTTTTCAATCCCAACATTTTGGCCGCATCGCAAGTGGCTTCGACGATGCTGACCAGCGGAAGAGGCGAACGGCGGCGGATTTCGTCAAACACGATGTGGGGGGTGTTGGCAGCCAGCAGGCCGCACTCCGCCCCCGCGGCGGCCAACTTCTGAATCTCAGCCACGAAACAATCGGTGACGCCGGCCAGGTTATTGGCTTCTAGCAGATCGACTACAGCCTTCAGGTTGATGCTGTTGATGATGACAGGCGGATAGCTGCCGTCGGGATTTTGAGCGCAATAGGCTGCAACCAGTAAGCGGTAATATTCGATGGTGGACTCCGGTCCGATGCCTCCGATCACTCCCACCGTCTTCATGCGTCGCTCTCCCGGGCGTTCTTTCTATCTCCATTCTAGGGGTGCTGTCCCAGAAATAACTGGAATATTGGCAGCGTAAGTCGAGTTGGATGAAACAGCAGGTCCCGCCACTGCGTTCGATTCGCTCCACTCCGGTCGGGATGAGAATATGAATTCAGCACCGGGCGGGATGACTGAAACAGCAGGTCCCTCCACTGCGCTCGCTTCGCTCCGCTCCGGTTGATGACAATATTAATTCAACGAATTCCCGGGACAGGACACCAGGATATCCGCATTTGGTGCAGCTGGCTGGAACCCGAAACCGGCCTCGCCGGCTGGTGCGTAGTTTGGTAGATTAAGGTGCGTTGAATCCTTCGTCGCCCAGGGTAATCGAAAGCAATATGAAAGCCATTCAGGTAAAGAAAGTGGGCGGACCGGAAGCCCTCGAACCTGTGGACGTTCCCGTACCGCAACCCAAACCCAGCGAAGCTGTGGTGAAGATCGCCGCTTCGGGCGTGAACTTTATTGATGTGTACCATCGCGAAGGCAGGTATCCCGTTGCGCTTCCGTTCGTGATTGGGCAGGAAGGTGCGGGTGTGGTCTCGGCGGTGGGCGCGGAAGTTAAGTCGGTCAAGGCCGGCGACCGGGTTGCGTGGACTGGAATCATGGGATCGTATGCCGAATATGTCGCTGTCCCCGCCGACCGGCTGGTTAAAGTTCCGCAGGGCGTGAGCGAGCGCGAAGCCGCCGCGGTGATGCTGCAGGGGATGACCGCGCATTATCTGGCATACACCACGTTCCCGCTGAAGCGCGGGGACACGGCGTTAGTGCACGCAGCGGCGGGCGGAGTAGGGCTGCTGCTGGTGCAGCTGGCGCATAACATTGGAGCGCGTGTGATCGGCACGGTCTCTACCGAGGACAAGGCCAAACTGGCCCGAGATGCCGGCGCCGACGAAATTATTTTTTATACGCAGACTGATTTCGAAAGTGAAACCAAGCGGCTCACTGGCGGCAAGGGCGTGGACGTGGTCTATGACTCAGTCGGCAAAACCACCTTTGAAAAAGGCCTCAACATCCTGCGGCCGCGCGGAATGATGGTGCTGTTTGGCGGCTCGAGCGGGGCGGCGCCGTCTTTGGATCCGATTGTGCTCACGCAGAAAGGGTCGCTGTTTCTTACCCGTCCTTCGCTGAATCAGTATATTTCCACTCGAGATGAGCTCGAAATGCGGGCCGACGCACTATTTGACATGATTGCCGCGAAAAAACTCAAGCTGCGCATCGAACACGTCTATCCTATGCAGGACGCGCAGCAGGCTCACCGCGATCTGGAAGGGCGCAAGACGACGGGGAAGCTGCTGTTGATTCCGTGACAGGGGGAAGCAAACCTCGGGCGCTAAAGCGCAACACAATTTGAGGGCTGGGTGGCACGAGTAAACTCGTGCCCTTCCACAGATGCCGAACCCGTGCGCTTCCGCAATTTGCTCCGGCGACCAGTCGAGCAATTCAGAGTTTTCGAAACATCAACGTATCTTGCCGGCTGTCGCGAGGGCGTTCGCTCGCCGCGCGGAGGGCGAGCCGCCCTCCGGACAGCCGGCGGGACGCCGGCGCTACAAAAACAAAAAGCCCGTCGCTGGCGTTTTGCACTGGCGCGGCAACCTGCCGGGAGCCCTCTACCTCTAAGGGGCGGGAGGATTTTCATGGCAGCCAGGAAGAGTTCACGGAAGAAGTCCACCAGGAAATATGGCAAGGCCGCGAGTAAGAGTGTGGAGAGCGCTATGCGCAGGGAGAAACGCGGTACCCTGCGCTCCGGCAAGGGAGGCAAGGGCGGGAAGGTCACGAGCCGCAAACAGGCGATTGCCATCGGGCTTTCGGAAGCGCGCAAGAAGGGCGCTAAAGTTCCGATGAAGAAAGCCAGCTAGGGATTTACGGAGTCACGCTGCCGGGGGCTGAACTTCACGCAGGCGCCGCTCCAGAAAGCGGCGCTCGCTGTCGTTGGTGACCAGTTCAAGGGCGCGCGAGTAGCTTTTCGCGGCTTCCTCCAGAGAACCAAGGCGGCGCAGCAGATCGGCGCGGGCGGCGTGCAGAAGGTGATAGTTTTCCAGATCGCTGGTTGCGGCCAGCGCCTCTACCAGTTCGAGCGCCGGCTGGGGACCATCCGCCATAGCCACGGCGACGGCGCGATTCAGCGATACCACGGGTGATGGCTGCACTCTTTCAAGCAGGTCGTAGAGCTGAACGATCTGCTTCCAGTCGGTATCTTCGGGGCGGGCCGACTCACAGTGCACCGCCGCGATCGCGGCCTGCAGCGCATAGGGGCCGACGGCACCGCGAAAGGCCTCGTGGACCAGGGGCAGGGCCTCGGCAATCTGCCCGTGATTCCAGCGGCTGCGGTCCTGCTCTTCGAGAATGACCAGATCGCCGCGTTCGTCGAGGCGGGCTTCGCGCCGTGCGTCCTGCAATAGCATCAGGGCAAGAAGAGCGGTTGCCTCTGCCGGAGGCTGTGGTCCCAGTAATGCTCGTACCAGGCGCCCCAGGCGAATGGCCTCGGCGCAGAGGTCGGTCCTCACCAGGGGACCGCCGCGAGTCGCGGCATAGCCTTCGTTGAAGACCAGGTAGATCACGGTGAGGACGGCATCGAGTCGCGCCGCCATGTCACCGGTGTCAGGCACGACGTACGGAATGCCGGCGTCGCGAATCTTGCGCTTGGCGCGGACCAGCCGCTGCGCCATGGTCGTTTCCGGCACCAGGAAGGCGCGTGCAATTTCGTCGGTCTCGAGGCCGCACAGGGTGCGCAGGGTCAGTCCGACCTGTGCCTCCGAGGCCAGCGCGGGGTGGCAACAGGTGAAGATCAGGCGCAGGCGATCGTCGGGAATCTGGGTAGAATCGTAATCCGGCTCGGTAAAGGCCGGACCTAACTCGTCGGCGGCGTAGGATTCGAGCTTCTTCTCGAAGACCTGTTTGCGGCGGATGCGGTCGATGGCCTTGTGCCGGGCGGTCTGGACGATCCAGGCCCGCGGAAACTCCGGTACTCCGGACTCTTCCCACTGGCGCACGGCCGTGGCAAAGGCTTCCTGGGCACACTCCTCGGCCAGGTCGAAGTCACCGACCAGGCTGATGAGAGTGGCCACGATTCGTCCCCAGTCGGAGCGGTACACTGCTTCGACGGCCGCGGCAGCTTCCGAAGGCATATCCGATTGTAGAGTTTTTGTTGTCGGAGTGTCGATCTGGACATCCGCTATTCGATTCAATAGTGGGAGCGACAGACATGAAGTACATGTTATTGATTTATATGGATGAGCAGTGCCTGAACCAGGCGGAACGGGACAGCTGTTACCAGGAATCGTCGCAGTACGCGCAGAAATTGCACGAACAAGGGCAGTTCCTGGGTGCCGGGCCCTTGCATCCGACCGCAACTGCCACCAGCGTCCGCACCCGCGACGGCAAACGGCTGGTGACCGATGGCCCGTTCGCTGAAACCCGAGAGCAACTCGGCGGCTACTTCCTGATCGATGCCAGGAACCTTGACGAGGCCATCGATATTGCCGGGCAGATTCCGGCCGGGCGCTATGGCACTGTGGAAATCCGTCCGGTCGTAGAAGTTCCCAGCCTGCCCGCAATTTAATTTATTTGGCGTGTCGATTTGCCGGGCTGCCGTTCGACTTACTGGTAGAGGGCAGGCTGGGTGGGTGTAACCGTCCGGAAATTCTGCCGTCAAACCAAAGAACGGAGAAACTACCATGCAAGTGAATTCTTATCTTCTTTTCAACGGCCAATGCGAGAACGCCTTCAAGTTCTACGCCAAGGGTCTGGGCGGAAAGATTGAAGCCATGATTCCGCACGAAGGCACTCCCGCTGCCGACGGAGTGCCGGCAGAGTGGCGCGGCAAGATCCTGCACGCCCGCATGACCATTGGCGATCAGGTGATTATGGGTTCTGACGCTCCCCCTGCCCGCTTTCAGAAGCCGCAGGGCTTCTCTGTGAATATCCAGGTGAAGGAACCGGCCGAAGCGGAACGTATCTTCAAGGCCCTGGGCGAAAATGCGCAGGCCACCGTCATGCCCATCCAGGAAACTTTCTGGGCGAAACGCTTTGGCATGCTGGTCGATCAGTTCGGGACTCCGTGGATGGTGAACTGCCAGAAAGCGGCCTAACTCTCCGCCCTCTGGCCTTATAGCCAAGATACTTTAAAAAAAGTTCATGTTATCAGGCACACAAACCGCGCCGGCCTCGAAGGCCATGCTGTGGGTTGGACGGGTCATCAGCGCATTGATGATCGTGTTCATGCTCTTCGATGCCGGTATAAAGATTCTGAAGCTGCCCGCCGCCGTGGAGGGAACGGTTCGACTGGGATATCCCGCGAGCACGGTTCAGCCTATCGGAGTCATTGGGCTGGTTTGTGTCCTGCTCCATGCCATTCCACGGACCTCGATTCTGGGCGCGATCCTGCTGACCGGGTATTTCGGCGGCGCGACTGCCACCCAGGTTCGCGTCCAGGACGCGTGGTACTTCTTTCCGCCCGTTCTTGGCGCGTTGATCTGGGTGGGACTTTACTTGCGCGATGAACGGCTGCGCACGCTCATCCCGCTGACTAGCCGGAAGGAGCACTGACTGTGATAGGAAGCAATTTGGAAAACCCGAGAGTGGTGTCGAGAAGCGAGTGGCTGGCTGCCCGCAAGGAACTTCTGGCCAGCGAAAAGGAACTCACCCGTGCGCGCGACGCGGTGAGCGCGGAGCGCCGCCGGTTGCCCTGGGTGAAGGTCGAGAAGGAGTATGTTTTCGATACGCAAGAAGGCAAGAGGACTCTTGGCGACTTATTTGACGGGCGCAGCCAGCTGATTGTTTACCATTTCATGTGGCGGAGGGACATGGATGACCGATGCGTCGGATGTTCATTCCTGGCCGACCACATCGACGGGGCCAATCAGCACCTCGCTCACCATGACGTGAGCCTGGTGGTCTGTTCCCGCGCTTCGGTCTCAGAGCTCAAAGCCTATAAGAAACGCATGAGCTGGCGGTTTAACTGGGTATCGTCGTACGCCAACGACTTTAACTACGACTATCATGTGTCGTTCAAGCCAGGTGACCTGGCCACAGGCGAGGTCTTCTACAACTACACCGCAACCCCAGCTTCGATCGAGGACCTCTCCGGCATCAGCGTCTTCTATAGGGACAATAACGGCGACGTGTTCCACACCTATTCCAGTTATGCTCGGGGGAACGAGGAAGTGCTCGGCGCCTACATGTATCTTGACCTGACACCCAAAGGCCGCAATGAGAACGGTCCGAATCACAACCTGTCGGACTGGGTGAGGCACCACGACCGTTACGGGCAGGGCGGCTACGTCGATTCGAGCGGGGCGTTCGTGTCCGAGGAAGCAAAGCCGTGCTGTCATGAGGTCCAGGCAAAGTAGTGTGGCGTTTGGCCGCTAAAAGGTTCGATGGGATGGACAAAAGCAAACATAAATCCAAGGGCCGACCGAAGGACGGCATCTTCAAGGAATACTTTAAGGATGGCACGCTTTCGAACATCGGCCAATACAGCAGGGGAAAGAAGACCGGCGAGTGGAAGTACTACCTCCGCAATGGGCTGCTGAAGGCGGTAGGCAAATTCTCCCACGGCAAGATGATTGGAGAGTGGACGTGGTATCGAGAAAACGGAGAAGTGATGCAGGTCGGTGCCTTTGATAACCAGAAGAGGGTCGGCACATGGCAGAGATATCATCCCAATGGCGCGCTGTATGACCAAGGCAAGTACATCGACGACAGGAAGGTCGGCGAGTGGCGAACCTTCGACGCCAAGGGCACGTTAGTGAAGACCACTCGACACAAGCCGCGATAGGTCGAGCATCTCCGGGCAACAATTCATGAGGAGGAAGGAATGAGCAAAGTACGAGTACTGGTGGGCACACGCAAAGGCGCGTTCGTACTGACGTCGGACGGCAAGCGCGATAAATGGGAAGTCAGCGGTCCGCATTTTGCGGGCTGGGAGCTTTACCATCTCAAGGGATCGCCGGCTGATCCGAATCGGATTTATGCCTCGCAGACCAGCGGATGGTTTGGCCAGATCATCCAGCGTTCCGACGATGGCGGCAAAACCTGGCACCAGCCGGGAACGCCTCCCGGCGAACCGACCACCACGCCCGGATGGCTCGCCCAAGGGCGAGAGCAACAAGTTCGCCTACGACGCGGCGGCCGCGCCGCTGACCACGCATCAGTGGTACGACGGCACGCAACATCCCTGGGAGTTTAAGCGGGTCTGGCATCTGGAGCCGTCGCTTAGCGATCCCGATACGGTTTATGCCGGCGTGGAAGATGCCGCCATCTTCCGCTCGACCGACGGCGGCCAGAACTGGAAGGAACTCCCCGGGCTGCGCGGACACGGCACCGGCCCCAAGTGGCAGCCGGGCGCGGGCGGCATGTGCCTGCACACTCTTATTCTGGATCCCAGTAATGCGAAGAGAATGTACATCGCCATCTCGGCGGCGGGCGCCTTCCGCACCGACGACGGCGGCGCCACCTGGAAGCCGATCAATCGCGGACTGCGCTCGCAATACATCCCCGACCAGGACGCCGAGGTCGGCCACTGCGTGCACCACATCGCCATGAATCCCAAGCGCCCGGACGTGCTCTTCATGCAGAAGCACTGGGACGTCATGCGCTCCGACGACGCCGGCGACAACTGGAAAGAAGTCAGCGGCAACCTGCCCACCGATTTCGGCTTCGTGATCGACATCCACGCGCACGAGCCGGAGACGATTTACGTGGTCCCCATCACCAGCGACTCGCTGCACTATCCGCCCGACGGCAAGCTGCGCGTTTTCCGCAGCCGCGGCGGAGGCAACGAGTGGGAGCCGTTGACGAAGGGTCTTCCGCAAAAAGACTGCTACGTCAACGTGCTGCGCGACGCAATGGCCGTGGACTCGCTGGATGAATGCGGGGTCTATTTCGGGACCACAGGCGGCCAGGTGTACGCCTCGGCCGATGCGGGCGACAGCTGGAATCCGATTGTGCGCGATTTGCCGGCGGTGCTGAGCGTGGAGGTGCAGACGCTGGGGTGAGATAGAGCGCAGAATAGGCCGTTGCCTCTTCTGGACTGAATGATATACAATGATAATGTATATCATTGCAGTATCGGAGGCCTTATGCAGGTTTCAAAGTGGGGCAATAGCCTGGCCGTGCGGCTGCCGGCGGAGGTGGTGGAAGCCCTCGACTTGAAAGAGGGCGACCAGATCGAAATCAGGATTGCCAGCACGCGGGAATTTGAAGTGCGCCGCGATCCTGCCCGCGAGCGGGCCCTCGGCCGTTTGCGGCGTTTGCGTCGTCCTTTGCCGGCTGGGTTCGTATTCGACCGGGCAGAAGCCAATGCCCGCTAAAGACTTTTTCGATACGAGCGTGTTGATTTACGCGGTGGGGAAAAACGATCCCCGCGCGTCCAGGGCTGAGGCGCTGCTTGCGGGCGGCGGGGTTGTCAGTATCCAATCCTTGAACGAGTTTGTAGCGGTGGCGCGACGCAAGCTGGGGATGTCCTGGAAAGAAGTAAAAGAACTTTTGGATATAATTTGCATTCTATGTCCCGACCCGGTTCCAATCTCACTCGATACACACCGGGGAGCTGTGGCCATTGCAGAAAAGTATGGATACAGCATCTACGATTCGCTGATAGCTTCAGCCGCCCTGGAGGCTGGCTGTAAAACGCTCTACTCCGAAGATTTGCAGGACGGACAGATAATCAATCGGCAACTAACAATCAGGAATCCGTTTTGATGATGATCCGCATAGTCCTCCCCTTTCACCTCCGCAACTTGGCGCACGTCGGCAGCGAGGTGACGCTCGAAGTCGAGGCTCCGGCTACGCTGCGTTCCGTGCTCGACGCTCTCGAAGCCCGCTATCCCATGCTGCGCGGCGCCATCCGCGACCACGACACGCAACAGCGCCGGCCATTCCTGCGCTTCTTCGCCTGCGAAGAAGACCTCTCCCACGAGTCGCCGGATGCATCGCTGCCCGACTCCGTTGCATCGGGGAAGGAACCCCTGGTCATCCTGGGGGCCATCGCGGGCGGCTAGACATTGCGGGTGCCCCACCCTGTTTCGCGTGCTTTGCGAAAAGGGTGAGTGACGGAAACTCTGGTTCGGCGAAAATGAATCAGTCAACCACGAAAGAAAGTTCCAACCAGCGAATCCATCATCGGATCCCGCCGCCAAATACATTGTGGTACCCGGCGGTCATAGTGATTGCTTAAGCAACACATCGAGGAGTTGATTCATGCGCACCCTGGTGGTTGGAGCCGGCGCGATTGGCGGCTATTTTGGCGGACGGCTGATGGAGATCAATCGTGATGTCACGTTTCTCGTTCGCCCCAAGCGGGCCCTCGAGTTGGCCGCCCATGGTCTAAGAATTCGCAGCCGTTTCGGTGATGTGACTCTGGCCAATCCTGCCACTGTTCTCGCGGAAAACCTCAAAGAGACCTTCGATCTCGTTCTGCTCAGTTGCAAGGCTTACGATCTTGAAAGCGCGATTACTTCATTCGCGCCGGCGGTCGGAGCGGACACTGTCATTCTGCCGCTGCTCAACGGCATGCGCCATCTGGAAATTCTGAATGAGCGATTCGGCCGCGAGCGCCTGCTCGGGGGCCAGTGCCTGATCGCAGCCGCGCTCAGCAACGGCGAGATCGTGCACCTCAACGATACCCACGAGCTTTCTTTCGGGGAACAGAGTGACGCACTGTCGGATCGCGTAAAGGCGGTTGCGGCTCTGATGGACGGGGCGCGGTTCAAGGCGCATGCCAGCGGGGAAATCCTTCAGGAAATGTGGGAGAAGTGGGTTTTCCTGGCTTCGCTGGCCGGCAGCACGTGCCTGATGCGGGCCGCCATCGGAGATATTTGTGAGTCTCCCGGTGGTACCGACTTCATCGTTGGAGTGCTGGAAGAGTGCCGCGCGATTGCAGCCGTCGCGGGCTACCCCATGCGGGAGGCGCAATTGAAACGCGCTCGTGACATGCTGACCGCGAAGGGCTCCAGTCTGACTGCGTCGATGCTGCGCGACGTCGAACGCAATGCTCCGATCGAAGCCGACCACATCATCGGCGATTTGCTCCGGCGCGAGAAAGATGGAGGGGCGGAAAGTAAACTTTCGCTTCTCAGTATTGCCTACGCCCACTTGAAAGCCTACGAGGCCCGCCGAGTCCGCATGCCTCTGACCTGAACCACTTACTCTCGAGGGTGCCCCGTCCAAGCTCCGCTTGGGCGGGGATGTTCATCCCGTCTTAGCGATGCAAGCGTTCCGTCGCGCCGCCTTGATTTCGTCGCTTCACCAGAAAAAGCCCCGCCCAAGCGAAGCTTGGACGGGGCACCCTCGAGAGCATTTATGCGGTCAGGGGATTTTTGGACAGCGGTAGTTCGCGAATGCGCTTTCCCGTGGCGGCGAAGATTGCATTGCAAACCGCGGGCGCGAACGGCGGCACTCCGGGCTCGCCCACCCCTGCCGGCGGGGCGTCGCTATCCACGATGTGGACTGTGGTTTTGTACGGAGCTTCATTCATGCGGGCCACGGGATAGTCATTGAAATTTGACTGCTCGATTGCGCCATTCTTCGCCGTAATCGCCCCGCTCCGCACAATGCTGGTGCCGAATACCGCCGCACCTTCGAACTGGGCCCGAGTGGCTTCTGGATTCACCACGATGCCGGCGTCCACGGCGGTGTGCACGGATGGAATCTTCACTTCACTTTTATCGTTCACTTCCACTTCGACGACTGTGGCCACGTAGGTCAGGAAGCTGCGGTGCACGGCAATGCCCATGCCTGAGCCCTTGCCCAGTTTGCGTTTGCCCCAGCCGGCCTTTTCCGCGGCCAGTTGAACCACTCGCCGCATGCGAGCGGTATCCAGGGGAAATTCAGCCGGCGAACCGTCATAGTTGTCGTAGTCCGGGGCGGTAGCTTTTACGTCGATGATCCTGGGAGGTCCGATTAACTCCAGCAGGTATTCGACTGAATCGCGTCCGGAAGCATGTGCGAGTTCGTTGGCGAACGACTGCGCCGCGAAGGCGTGATAAATATTCGCCACCGAGCGGAGCCATCCAATGCGGACATGGTTTTCCGCTGGCCCGTTTTCGGCGCGATGATTGGGAATATCGAAGGGCAAATCGATCCAGCCCTGGCCCAAATCGCCTCCGTCACCGTAGGTGGTATTCAGTGCGAAGGTAGAACCGATGGGGGGAAACACGGAGCGCTGCAGCCAGGCGGTGGGCATTCCCTTTTCGTCCAGCGCGGCCTTCATGTACATGGCGGACACGGCGTGATAGTAGCCGAACTTGATGTCATCCTCGCGGCTCCACACCACCTTGACCGGCTTGCCCACGGCTTTCGACAGAATCGCGGCCTCTGCCGCGTAGTCGGGCTTTGATTTGCGTCCAAAGCCACCACCCAACAACGATACGTGGCAGATCACGTTTTCCGGCGGGATGCCAAGCTCTGCGGCGACGGTTTCCTGCACCGCCTGCGGGCTCTGGGTGGGGGCCCAGATGGTAACCTTGCCGTCGCGGAAATCAGCCAGGGCCACGGGTGGTTCCATGGTGGCATGCGCCAGGTGCGGTAGGTAGTATTCCGCTTCCATAGTCTTCCCACCCTTGGCAAACACCGCATCCACGTCGCCGATGTTGCGCGCGACCTTCCCCGGTTTGCGGGCTGTCTCCTGCAACTCTTTTTTATATTCGTCCGAGTTGTAGCTGGCATTCGCGCCGTTGTCCCAGGACACGTTGAGTTTCTTGCGTCCCTGAAATGCGGCCCAGGTGTTGTCGGCGATAACGGCCACGCCGCCCAGCGGTTGAAAATGATGAGGCGGAGTAAAGGGTTTGATCGGAATAGTCTGCTTTACTCCCTTTACCTGCAGTGGGGCCTTCTCGTCATAAGACTTGACCTTGCCGCCCAGCACGGGAGGATGTTCGACCGAGGCGAAGACCATGCCCTCGAGATGGGCGTCCATACCGAACCCGGCCTTGCCGGTGCAAATGTCAGCCAGGTCGTAGCTGGTCGCGCCTTTGCCGATGTATCGCCATGCACTGCTGGGTTTGTATTGCAGGTCTTCTTTTTTGGGCACAGGAAGTTTGGAGGCAGCCGCGGCCAGCTCTCCATAGCCTGCCTTGCGTTTGGTGGGACGATGCACGATTACATGGAGATCGGATTCGCACTCTGAAACCGGCACTCCCCATTTCTGTGCTGCTGCCTGGGTCAGCATCAATCGTGCGGTGGCTCCCGCCTCGCGCATTATCGCGAACCCGTCACGGACGGAGTGCGATCCGTCGGTGTCCTGATCGCCGTACCGCTTGTCACCGATTGCCTGTTCGAGTTTCACCCGCTTCCAGTCCGCATCCAGTTCGTCCGCCAGAATCAGGGGGACGGAGGTACGGCTGGTGGTGCCCATTTCCGAGCGGGCTGCCACCAGATAGACGGTGCCATCGGTATCGATGCCGACAAACAGGCTGGGGTGCAGTGCGGCACGGTCGGCGTGGGTGCCTCCCGATGCCTCGGCAGCCCAGAGGAATTCCGGAACCATGCGCACGCTCAAAATCAGGGCCCCGGTCGAAACGATGCCCTGCAGGAAACCGCGCCGGCTTACGTTCAGGATGCTGTCGCTCATGCGTTTTCTCCCGCAGCCGCTTTGATGGCCGCTCGAATTCGCTGGTAGGTGCCGCAGCGGCAGATATTTCCTGCCATGCCGGCATCAATGTCTTCATCGCTGGGCTTGGGCTTGTCCTTGAGCAGGGAAATGGCCTGCATGATCTGTCCGGTCTGGCAGTAGCCGCATTGCGGGACGTTGAACTCGATCCATTTCTCCTGCACGGGGTGGAGACCGTTTTTGGAAATGGCCTCGATGGTGGTGATCTCCTTGCCGACGGTCGTGCTGACACGGGTCACGCAGGAGCGGATCGCTTTGCCATCCTGGTGAACGGTGCAGGCGCCACACAAGGCCATGCCACAGCCAAACTTAGTTCCGGTCAATCCCAGCACATCGCGCAGATACCACAGCAGCGGCAGGTTGGGATCGCCGTCGTAGGATCGTTCTACGCCATTGACTTTGATCTGCATTGATTTGGCCTCCACCCTCGATTGTCCGCCACATTCTTGCAGAAGAGGCGGGGGAAGTCTAATTTTTACCGCAGAGTGAGCGCCGGCGAAATTCCGCCGGGCTCGTAGATCAACTATGATAGCGCTGCCGTTAAAGGTTGTTGTAGCGCCGGCGTCTCGCCGGCTGTCCCGAGGGCGTCCCGCCCTCGGCTGTGGGCATCGTGGGGTGCGGGCGGGACGCCCCCACGACAGCCGCCGGGACGGCGGCGCTACGGTGAAGCCGCAGTCGCATGACCTTGAAAACTCTGGAGCGTGCAATGGAATGTTGCCCCTACGATTTCAAACCATACTCCAGATCGTTCGCCCGCTTCCTGTTGCCGTTTGTCTGGTTGCTGCTGATTTCACCATGCGCGTGGCCGCAGCAAGTTCCGAAGAAAGTTGATATCCAGGTTCACGCCGATCAATCCCAGGGCGAGCTCTCTCCCATCTGGAATTATTTCGGCTATGACGAACCCAACTATACCTATGCGGTGAACGGCAAAAAGCTGCTGAGCGAACTGGCTGCTCTCGGTTCAAAGCCGGCTTATGTTCGCGTCCACAATCTGTTGACCACGGGCGACGGCGCCGCATCTTTGAAGTGGGGATCGACCAACGTTTACAACGAAGACGCAGCGGGCAAGCCGGTCTATAGCTGGACCATCCTGGACCAGATTTTCGACGCCTTTCACGCAGCGGGCATAAAGCCCCTGGTTGAGATCGGTTTCATGCCGGAAGCGTTGTCAACTCATCCCGAGCCCTATCGGCACAGATTTCCCCAAGGTTCGATCTATACCGGATGGGCCTATCCGCCGAAGGACTACAAGAAGTGGTCGGAAGTCGTCTTTCAATTTGTGCATCACCTGCGCGAGCGCTACGGCGATGCCGAAGTAAAGACCTGGCTGTGGGAAGTGTGGAACGAGCCGGACATCGGCTACTGGCAGGGAACGGCGGAGGAATATTTCAAGCTGTACGATTTCAGCGTGGATGCTGTTCTGCGCGCCCTGCCGGAGGCTCGTGTCGGCGGGCCTGACAGCACCGGGCCGGGCAACCCAAAGGCGGCGGAGTTTCTGCGATCATTCCTCGAGCATTGCGCTCACCAGCGGAATTACGTGAGCGGAAAGATCGGGTCACGGCTGGATTTCATCAGTTTCCATCCCAAGGGATCGCCCAAGTGGCAGGGCGATCATGTACAGATGGGCATCGCGCGCCAGCTGGCCGCCATCGAGCAAGGCTTCAAGATCGTAACGTCG
The DNA here is from genome assembly GCA_963790645.1 of Terriglobia bacterium. GTDB lineage: Bacteria > Acidobacteriota > Terriglobia > Terriglobales > Acidobacteriaceae > JAIQFF01. Next base: position 19,186 of record CAWBPS010000030.1, read on the forward strand.
TTTCCGGAATGGCGCCTGACTCCCATCATTCTGGGAGAGTCGGACCCGGAAGGATGCGCGGCCTGTTCGGCGCGAACGAACCCTCAGAACTCCTACCGCAATGGACCCTTATATGCCGCCTACACGGCTGAAACCCTGGACAACATTCTTTTTCTCGCCAGCCGGGAGCGTATCAATTTTCTTGGTGCGGTCACCTGGGCGTTCGAATTCGAGGACCAACCCTACTTCGAGGGCTTCCGCACACTGGCCACCAACGGCGTGGACAAGCCGGTACTGAACGCGTTCCGGATGTTTGGCCTGTTGGGGAACGAACGCATCACAGCTACCAGTCCAGGCACCTTGCCTTCCGAGGACGTGATCCGCGACGGTGTGCGCGGGCAGCCGGACATCAATGTGATTGCCGCCCGAAAGGACCACGAAATCGAGGTCTTGATCTGGAATTACCACGACGATGATCTCGCGGCTGCCGCAACTCCGATTGAGCTAGCACTCAGTGGATTGCCCGCCGGGATAAGTCGCGCCTTGCTCGAACACTTTCGCGTCGATGCCAGCCACAGCAACGCATTCGCGGTGTGGAAAGAAATGGGCTCGCCGCAATCGCCGACTGAGGCGCAATACGAACAATTGCAACACGCCGGTCAGTTGCAGTTGCTCACTTCGCCCGCATGGGTGCCGATCGCGGAGGGCGTTGCGCATCTGCAATTTGATTTGCCCAGGCAAGGAATTTCGCTCATCCGTATCGCGTGGGAGTAATGCGACACGATATGGAGGACGGGCGTCCCGCCCGTCCTTTTGCATCTGCGCCGCGGGACGGGCGAGGACGCCCGTCCTCCATGTTATTGTTTGGCTCACCCCAGAGCTTTCACGCTGATTAGTTGCGCCTTGGTTCCGGCCACCCGCAGCGGATTGCGCAAGGGCCGGCCAAAGCCTTCGATCGAGACCTGCATCACGTCTCCATTTTGCATCCTGATTCCATCGCTGAAGCTGAGGCAGTCCGTCCCGAAGAAATGAATGTGAACGTCTCCGGGGCGGCGATGGGCGTCGTATTTGAAGTGATGATGTTCGATGTTCGCCAGGCTGTGACACATCTCATTCTCGCCGCTGCGGAATGTCTTCCGCCAGAGCAGGTTGCCGGCGCGTTCGATCTTCACTTCTACCGACACGGACTCGAAGCCAGGATCTACAACAAGCTCAGGGCCGAGCGCGCAATTGCGAAGTTTCGACGCTGCGAGGTTGAGATAGTTCGTCTTCTCGAATACGTGGTCTGAAAATTCGTTTCCGCAAGCCATCCCGATGCGGTGCGGCTGGCCGTCAGCAGCGATCACGTAGATCCCCGCAATCTCCGCCTCCTCGCCGCCATCGCCAGCGTAAGCCGGAACCTCGAGCGCCTCGCCGTGCGCGCGCAGCGACGTGCCCGTACCTTTATAAAACCACTCCGGAGCTGTCCCGATCGATCCCGGCGCCGGACGCCCGCCTTCGATGCCCCCTTGAAACATCTTCATGCTGTCGGTGAGGTCCGCTTCAGTTGAAGCGTGCATACTCTGCCGATTGCGAGCGCTGCCCAGATGCGTCAAGCCGGTTCCTGACACTATGCAGCGCGCCGGCTCCTCCGGATGGTCAATCGCAGGCAGCAGATGCCATTCAGATTCTCCGCGGTAGATCGGTTCATAATCGAGCCGATCACTTGTAGCCCTCTGCCGCGCCAGGTCGCTTAGCTTCCCGCCGTTGCTGATGGCGGAGTTAGCCAATTCGTAAATCGACCCGCAACCGTCCAGCAAGCGCAAGTGCGGCTCTTCCACGAGCGCCACCCGCCTTCCATCCCCGCGACCAAGTTGAACCAGTCGTGTCATGGGGTCATTCGATGACTTCAAATTGTTGCAACGCCGCTTCATTTATAGTCAGGCCCAGGCCCGGAACGCTTTCATCCAGATCAATGAAACCTTCTTTGGCTTTGGGCTCGCCGTTGAAGATGTACCAGAACAGTTCGTTGCCAACTTCCACATCGACGACCGGGAAGTACTCAGCCATGGGCGAATTCAGGCTGGCCATCACCACGTGATAGTTGTGCATCTGGCCGGCGTGGGGGATGACGGGGACGGAATATGCCTCGGCCAGTGCGGCAATCTTGCGCGCCTGGGTGAGGCCGCCGACGCGATTGGTGTCGAACTGGATGTAGTCCAGCGCGCGCGCTTCGAGCAGGTCGCGAAAACCATAGGAGGTGAATTCGTGCTCGCCGCCGGCGATTGGAATCCGTCCGTATGACTTCAACTCAGCGTAGCCGTGCACATCATCCGGAATCACGGGTTCTTCCAGCCATCGCAGGTTGAAGGGCTCGAGAAGGGGCAGCATGCGCTTGGCGTAGTCGAGCGTCCATCCCATGTAGGCGTCGGCCATCACGTCGATGCCATCGCCGACGGTCTCGCGCACGGTGCGCACCAGATTGAGATTGCTTTGCATGCCGGCCGCGCCGTCGGTCGGCCCCCAGCCGAAGCGCAGCTTCATCGCCTTGTAGCCCTCGGCCTTGTAACGCTTGGCTTCGCCGGCAACTTCGTTCAACTCGACGCTGTAAAGCCGGCTGGCATAAACCGGAATGCGTGGTTTGGTTCTGCCTCCAAGCAGCCGATAGACAGGCTGTTTCGCCGATTTGCCCAGCAAGTCCCACAACGCAATATCGACGGCGCTGATCGCAACCATGCCGATGCCTCTACGTCCGAATGCCATGGTCTTGCGATACATGTGCTGCCACAGGAACTCAATGTCCCACGGGTCCTTCCCGATCAGCAGCGGCTTAAGGTAGAGGTCGATCACCTGTTTCGTCACCTGGGGCGCGAGCGCGGCATTGCCGATCCCCACCAGCCCGTTGTCGGTAAATATTTCGACCACCAGCCAGCCATGAAAGGTGAACGTCTGCATCGAGGCTTCCGGCAGGTTCAGCACGTCCATAGGATTGGTGCAGAAATGAGGCGGCAAAGGCACTGTCTTTCCGCGCCAGCGCATTACGAGTGTACGAATTTCTTTGATTCGCATCAGGCTCCCGCAGAACTCAGTTTGCGTTCCAGGTCCAGGGGTTGGACCACGGGAACGGTAGCCAGAATGATAACGAAAGCGGCGACATGAAAAGTGCCCGCCAATGAGAATACGACACCGTAGCCGAAGCCGTGGTCCAGCAGATACCCGACCAGTTCACCGAACGCGATTCCGCCCATGGCTCCTCCGAAGCCCACCAGTCCAGCCACCGACCCGACCACTTTGGCAGGGAAGAGATCCGTGGGAAGGACCATCACCAGGGTGGACCACGATTGCTGTCCGAAATAGGCCAGGCTGAATATCGCCAGCGCCCATGCCACCGGAAGCCGCGGCACCAGCAGGATGGACGGCATCACCGCCGCGCTCAACCCCAGCGCCAGCTTTCGAGCCATGCCCAGCGAGAATTGACGCCGCACCAGGTAACTTGAAAACCATCCGCCGAGAAGACACCCGACGCCGGCTGCGGCGTAGGGGATCCAGGCAAAGGTGCCAACTGCCTTCACATCGAACCCGCGCGCATCGTAAAGATATTTCGGAAGCCAGAAGAGATAAAAGTACCATGCCGCATCGCTTAGAAATTTGGCGCTCACCAGTCCCCAGGACTCGCGAATTCGCAGCAAGTCGATCCAGCGCAGGTTGACCGTAGAATCGGCGGAAGCAAGTCGCTCGCGCACCGGCTCGAGTGGATTCTCCGACGGAAAATAAGATGAAATCCACCACCACGTCCACAACAATCCGAGAGCGCCGGTGACCACGAAAATCCAGCGCCAGCCTGCGTAACTCAAGACCACCGCGATCAGCGGAGGCGCGCTCACCGCTCCCACCGAGGTGCCCGCGTTGATGATGCCCATCGCGGTGGCGCGGTCTTTCACCGGAAACCATTCGGCCACGGCGCGGGTGGCCGCGGGAAAGCCGCCGCCTTCTCCCAGGCCAAGCAGAAACCGGCTGGCCATCAGCATAGCGAAACCAGTGGCCAGAGCATGGCTTGCGTTGGCCAGCGACCAGAACGCCATGATCATGGCGAACCCGATGCGGGTTCCCAATGCGTCCACCAGTTTTCCTCCGCCCATGTACATCAGAGCGTAGGAGAGCAGGAAGGCCGACTGCAGCGCGGAGAAACGCTGGTTAGTAAGCGGGATATCTCTGGCAATCGCGGTGACGGCCACGGGTAGCGTCTGGCGGTCCAGATAGCTGATGGCGATAGCAACGCTAACCAGGATGGCAATTCGCCAGCGCAGCAATGCCGTGGTCCTCGATTCTGCTCAATATTGGAATGCTGTGCTGCCTACAGAATATGGTCGCGTCGTTGGTCTCATTGCGCCGGATAGAGTTTGCTCTTCTGTGTCCGGGAATTGAAGACTTCAAAACTTCCGTCGGGACGAGCCGTCAACTCGAGGCCATGGGCTGCATCGGGGCCGTCGGGATTGGCGATGAACTCTGCCGCGACGTTGTGCGCCGCGCCGCCCTCTTCGGAAAAATGCAATTGCCAGATGTCTTCCAGGCCGGGCGATTTCTCGATAATGTCCCAGACCGAAGGGCTTCCGCCCTTCCTGGCTCCGTTGTCCATGATCGCTACGCGGGGAGCGATGCCGTAAACCAACGCCGGGCTGCCGCTTTGCGCCCAGCCATGATGTGAGACGACGTAGATGTCAACCCTGCCAATTTTGTTGACCGGACACATCAGCTGCATTTCCTTATCGTGCGTAAGATCGCCCAGATCCAAAACTTTCAGTTTTCCAAACTGTATGAACGTTCCCAGGGAGCGCAGGTTCTCGGTAGTGTCTGCCGGATATTGCTCAGCGCCCTTGCAGTTCGGATTGTCCTGCCCGGCGCCGGCCAGTGGCTTGTGGATCAACGCTCCGTCCGAGCTGACAATCGTTGCTCGCATGCCTTTGATGGGCAGGACATCTCCGGGCCGGGCCGTGATGTGCTTGTACTTTCCCGTCGCCAGCACCGCCTGGTATGACTGAAAGTCTCGAACGGTTGCGGCGTTGCCAGTCTCGCGATTTTCTCCGTGGTCGATAAAAGTCCCAATCGGAATGCGCGCGGCCAATTGCGTGACTCCGCCGACGTGGTCCTGGTGAAAGTGGGTAATCAGAACGTAGTCGATCTTGCTGATGCCTGCCTTCGCGGCGGCGGCGACGATACGACTCGCATCGCGGCCATCATTGCCCGGCCAGCCCGTGTCGATCAGAAGCGATTGCCCCGCGGGCGTGACGAACAATGTTGCCTGTCCGCCCTCGACATCCACGAAGTAGATGTGCAGGCTTTTGTCTTTGTGAGCGGGCGCAGCCCAGGATGCGATTCCCAGAGCAAGACACAGAAGACCCACACATGCCGGTCGCAGCACGGAAGGCCTGCATTTACTTCGCCACCAAACCGCGGAGACAGGGCAATTCATTTTCAAGCTTCCAGGATTCGATTCGATCAACGATATTCGACAGAAGATCATCAACCCCGCTTCTTGTTCCCGTCAAGAACGAGTTCGACCGAGGCTCGTCCTACAACGCGCGCCCGGCGCTGGCTCCCGAGGCCCAGGCCCATTGAAAATTGAAACCGCCCAGGTGTCCCGTTACATCCACTACTTCTCCGATGAAGAACAGGCCGGAAACTTTTCTGCTCTCCATGGTTTTCGGAGACAATTCATCGGTGTCCACGCCTCCCGCGGTTACCTCGGCCTTTTCGTAGCCCTCGGTCCCCGACGGGAGCACGGCCCAACTGTGCATGGTGCGCTCCAGTTGCTGAAGGGAAGAGTTCGTCCAGCTTTTCGGAGCGTGGATGTCCAGCCACCGGTCGGCAAAACGGTTGGGAAGGAATCTGCGCAACGCCGTTCGCAGCGACGCGATATTTCGCGGCGCCGCAGACTCGAGTAGCTCCGCGGTGATGTCCTGCTCGGGCGCGAGGTCGATCGAGATGGATTCCGGCTGCCTCCAGTAGGATGAAATCTGCAGGATCGCAGGCCCGCTGAGCCCGCGATGCGTGATCAGCATTTTTTCCCGGAAGCGTTGGCCATTGCACGCAGTGATCACATCCGCAGATACGCCCGCCAGATCGGAGTAGTGACGCCCGTCCTCCGCGCCGAACAGAAGCGGTACCAGCCCCGGCCGAGTTTCACGAATCTTCAATCCGAATTGGCGCGCCAGGTCGTAGCCGAACGCGGTGGCCCCCATCTTGGGAATTGACAATCCACCCGTGGCTACGACCAGGGCCGGAGCCCGGAATTCGTCGGCGGCCGTCGCGACGAACTCATCGGTGCGCGCCACGTTGTGAATTGCAGTCTTGCTGAACAGCTGAACTCCACTCGCGCGGCACTCCTTCTCGAGCATGTCCAGAATGTCCTGAGCGGAGCGATCACAGAAAAGCTGGCCGAGAGTCTTCTCGTGATAAGGAATACGATGCTTCTCCACCAGGGCGATGAAGTCTTCAGGGGTGTAGCGAGCCAGGGCCGACTTGGCGAAGTGGGGATTGGCCGAGATAAAGTTTTCCGCCGAGCAGTGGAGGTTGGTGAAATTGCAGCGCCCGCCGCCGGAGATGAGGATCTTTTTCCCCAGCCGGTCGGCATGTTCGAGGACGGCCACGCGCCGTCCCCGCTTGCCGGCTTCGATGGCGCACATCAATCCGGCCGCGCCGCCGCCGAGAATCAAAGCGTCAAATTTGTAGACCAAGGGTTCGCGAACCTGCTGAAGCTAGATGTGCTGTCCCAGAAATACACGGAAGTAAGCGGCGCAGGTCGAGTTGGCTGTGAAACAGCGGGTCCCTCCACTGCGCTCGCTTCGCTTCGCTCCGGTCGGGATGACAATACTAATTCAACGAATTTCCGGGACAGGACACTAGATGTAGTCGAACAAAGCCATGAAACCAAAATCCATGTGCAGTTGCTGATGGCAATGGAACAACGTGAGGCCGGGGTTGTCCGCCGTGAAATCAACCTCGACGCTCTGATAACCGCCCACCATCACTACATCTTTCATCACTCCGGAAGTCTTTTGGCCGGCAACCTGAGTCAGCTCAAAACTGTGGCGATGAAGATGAATGGGATGGATATCATCACTCGCGTTGTGCATTCGCAACCGGTAGCGCTTGCCTTTCTCCACGCGAAGCACAGGCTGCATGCGCTCGTCCGAGAAGGCGACGTCATTTATGGTCCACAGGTTGAAGCCATCCTGCGCGGCGTTTTGCTTGGCAAAAGTCATGTCGAAGATATGGTCAGGTTCGGGGACCGCCTCGGTGCCGCCAAAGTGGGCATAGTTCCAGCGGAAGGGTTTCGGAGTGACCCACCGCGGCTTGCCCTTCTCTCCCGCATATTCGACCACCATGCCCATGCCATGATGACGGTCATCGTCTGACAGATCGCCCATAATCCAAATGCCGGGATGGTTCATATCCACGATGGCAGAGATCCGTTCCGCCGTACCCAGCCAAAGGCCTGGGACCCGCACCGGCTTGGGAATTGCATTTCCATCCAGGGCAACGACCGTAAAGGTGTGTCCGGGCAGCGCCAGGCTGCGGATTTCAGTCGCGCTTCCATTCAGCACGTGGAACAGCACGCGCTCGCCTCGCTTTACACGCAGGGGCTCGCCATGGCCCAGCATTCGTCCGTTGATGGTGAAGGATCCGTACCCCACCTCGAAGCCATGAGGCGCGCCCTTGGCGAGTGAGGCCTTCATCGCGCCCTCGCCGGTATCTTTCAGGCTTTTCACAACCGTCGCTGGAGACAGGAAGTCCATCGCCATATCGCCGCCGCGGCTGTATGTGGGCTCGAATTCCTTCAAGGTCAGGAAGACTTCGCGATCATAATCGCCGGGATGGTTCTTAGGCTCGATGTACACCGGACCCACCAGCCCGCTGTATTGTCCCGCGCTGAGGTCCGCCCTGGCGCGTACGTGGGTGTGATAGAAGCGATATCCCGAAGGCCTCGGAACAAATGAAATGCGGCGGCTGCCGTGGGGAGCGATGAAAGGCGTGCCCTCTTCCGCGGCTCCATCGACATCAGTAGAAACGAATTGCCCGTGCCAGTGCAATTGTTCGGGCCGATCGGTTTGGTTGTGAATATCGACGGTTACTTGCTGGCCCTCTTTCAGGCGCAGCAGCGGGCCAGGAAACTGCCCGTTGTAGGTGGTCGTGGAGAGGATGCGATTCGGAGCAAGCTCAACGGGCTTCACCGCGATGGCGAGCGTGTAGTCCGGGGAACTGGCCACCTGCGAAGCGTCCTCTGGACGCATCGTAGCCGACCGGCCAAACAAGCCAGGAGGAAGCAGGGAAGTGCCTGCGATCGACCCCGCCGCCTTCAGGAAATTCCGACGCGAGAAGGACGAGCCTGCAATCATGTTTCGATCCGCGTGATAATGAAAGCCCTCTTGAGGGAGCGGTCTACTTTCCGGTGTAGATGATCCTCCAGATACAGTCCCCGGCATCGTCGCTGACCAGCAACGACCCGTCGGGCGCGACCGTGACGGACACCGGGCGTCCCCACACGTGCTCGTTGTCAATCACGAATCCGGTCATGAAGTCCTGATACTCGCCGCTGGCGTGTCCGGTCTGATGCAGAGGAACGCGAATCAGTTCATAGCCCACTCGGACGGCCCGGTTCCAGGAGCCATGTTCAGCGGCGAAGAGGTCTCCCTGATATTCCGCGGGAAATTGCTTGCCGTCGTAGAAAGTGATCCCCAGCGAGGCGTTGTGTGGATTCAACAGTACGTCTGGCACGATCGCTTTGTCCTTCAGTTCGGGTCGCTTGCCTTTGTGCCGGGGGTCCTGATGGCTGCCCATATACCACCATGGCCAGCCGTAAAAGCCGCCGTCCTGCACATGGGTGATGTAGTCAGGAACCAGGTTGTCGCCCAATCCGTCGCGCTCGTTGACCGAGCACCACAATTCGCCGGTCTTTGGATTCGTCGCCAGACCCACGCAGTTACGAATTCCATAGGCAAAAACCCGCATGCCCGAGCCGTCGGGGTTGAACTCCAGAACATCGGCGCGGTTCTTTTCTGCCGGCGTGACATCGGGGTCGTCAACATTTGAAGCGGAGCCCACGGAGACAAACATTTTCTTACCGTCGGGCGAGAACTGAATATCACGTGTCGAGTGCCCCCCTTCACCCGGGAGGTCAGCAATGTGCTGTGCCGGGCCGCGCGCCTGCATGTCGCCGTTCTGGTAGGGGAAGCGCACCACCGAATCCGTGTTGCCGATATAGACCCACTCTGGAGTCGGGCCCGGCGGGTAGAAATTGATGCCGAAGGGTTCGTTCAGGCCGCTGGCAAACATGGACACCTGTTCGGGCTTGCCATTGCTGGTGATCCCACGGAATACCCTGACGTCGCCGGCTTTAGTCTCGGCCACGAAAATGTCGCCATTGGGAGCGGTGCGAATGATCCGTGGATTGTCCAGCCCAGTCGCGTATTGCTCCACTTTGAAGCCAGCCGGGACTTTTGGCCAAGCGCCTTCCGGACGCGCCACAACTTTGGGGCTATTGCCGGCGGACGAAGTCGCGAATGGAGCGGGTAAATCTTTGACTGTGATCTTGCGAATCTCTCCCGGCTTCTCATAGCGGAAATCGGTGAAGGGCGGCGTTGGAGGCGGCGCGTTCAGCTTCACGGCGGCCATGGGCGCTGCGGCGGCGCTGCTGGCCTGTGATTTTTGCGGTTGCCCGAGCGTTTGCACGTAGCTCACGATCTGCCAGCGTTGTGCCTTGGGCAAAGTGGCCCAGGAAGGCATGCCATTGTTCACGTCGCCCTTGGTGATAAACCAGAAAATCTCACCGGGCGTTACCTCCTTGATTTTTTCCGCTTTCAAGGCCGGAATATTTCCCGAACCTTCGCCATTCTCGCCATGGCAGCGGGCGCAACGCAGATGGAACAATGCTTTGGCGTGGGGCGTGGGCTGCCCCTGGTAAGGATTCTTCAGCGCTTTGGCCGATTCCGGCGCATTATGGAAATTCGAGCTCTGGGCCGGGGCCTGGGAAACCAGCAATACGGCGGCAATGACAAAGATGGCAAGTGAAACCTGAAGGATGCTGACGATAGCTTTCAAAACTGTTCCTCCCTGATCACGACTCGAGTTGTAAAAGATGTCATACCGGCCAGGCGGGTTCAATATCCCTTTATTTTAACCACAAAGTAATTGAATTCGGGCGAGCCCTCCAGCAAGAGCTGATGCGGCACTCCGGGAGGAATACGAACCACGTCTCCCGCAGAAAGCTTCCGCCGAGCGCCGCCTTCGATTGTGCCATTGCGCTTCTCGTGCGGGCCTACGGTCTCCCCATTTACCAGCTTGCCGCCCAACACCAGGGTCGCCGATCCTGATTGCACGAAGAAGATGTCAACCTGAGTTTCGTGCCACTCCGCCTGACCATCCGATTCCCGGTGAACCAGCATGGCGCTGTCGTGGGGAAAGTCCGCCAGCAACTCCACGGCAAAGTGGTGCGGATCGGCGGTGGCATCAGCATGCATCTTGCTTGCGAAATGCTTCAGGGATGCTGGAGTCCACACTTCGAACCCCGCCGGGGCTGCTTCTTGCGCGCCGGCGGCCAGCAAAAGAATCATGACCGGACAAAGCAGCCAGAGTCTCTTCATCAATCCTCACCTCGAAATTGCCGGCACATTTAGCAGTTCCTTGTAGCGCCGGCGTTCCTTCGACTTCGCTCAGGACAGGCCCGCCGGCTGTCGCGAGGGCATCTTGCCCTCGGATCGCTAACGGCGTTGAGAAGCTGTTCCAGACGGTTTGTCGATGGCGGGACTGGACCCATCAAATCTGCGGTTCACAATTCCACCCTTTAGATTTGCTAAAGTAACCCTATCAGCTTTCAAACGATAGGCAGGGGCGCCAGTGCTGTCAAATTGGAAAAGCTAAAAAGACGTTTCAGGAACGCTAAAAGGATTTAATACTACCGTTTTCTCCTGACACCGGCGGGAGTTTTTGCCGGAATGGATCGGCCCTGAGGGGAGTATTTCATGGATATTCACCAGCTCGAACTGTTTCTCGCCGTGATGGAGTCGCCGAGTATGACTCGCGCCGCCGAGAAGGTTTTCCTGTCTCCGGGTGCGGTCAGTCTTCAGCTGCACAATCTTGCCGACGAACTCCATACTGAACTGTTCGTGCGCAGCGGAAAGCGCCTGATTCCCACCCCGGCTGCGATGCGCCTGGCCGAGCATGCCAAGGACCTGATCAAGCGGATGGGGCAGATCAAGCAGGAATTCCAGAACGACCTGGCAACGGATGTCCGGCCATTCCATTTTGCTACCGGCGTGACTACGCTGATTTATCAACTGGGAAAGCCACTGCGTCAGTTGCGCAAGCAGTATCCCAAAGCGGAGATCCGCGTCTCGGTGAACGTGACCGAAGAAACCGTCAGGGGGCTGCACGACCGCCGCTTCGATCTGGGCCTGATTTCGCTTCCGATTCCGGAAGAGAACCTCAAAATCATCCCTCTTTTTGATGAAGAACTCCTGATTGTGCGTCCTTCAACCAGCAAAGTCCGCGGCCCGCAGACCGGATCGGTGCGCGTGTCCGAGTTGGCCCGGGTCCCATTCCTGCTTTATCCCGTGGGAACCGTGCTGCGAGTGCTCATCGATCGCTTCTTCAAAGACATCGGCGTGAACCCTCGGGTCGTAATGGAAGCGGAAGATACCGAGGCCATCAAGCGCCTGGTGGAATCGGGCTTTGGCTACTCGATACTGCCCGAGCACGCGCTTCGGCGCCGTACGCGCTTTTTCCAGACCTTTCGGGTTGATGGTCACCCCATAACCCGAGGTCTGGCGCTGGCCATGGTGCAAACCGATTATCCCCGCAAGCTGACATTGTCGGTCGCGGAATCGCTGCGGACAATGTTGACCGCTTGAGTCTTGAAGGCGTGCTGAAGCTTGGGCTCGCCTCAAATTGGAAGGGGCTTGCTTCATAAGTACGGAAAGCACGGTTTCGGGAAGGGCACGACCTCGGTCGTGCCACTGAGCGCTCATGATGTGTCGCGCTTCAGCGCCTGAGGTCCGCCGTTCGATCTCCGCCGAAAGCTTTAGCGCAACCCCTTACCTCGTTTCGCCACATCGCTGAAAACTTGATCGCGCTGTAGCACCTGGGGATGGAGTACGCCCTTTAAGTATGTCGGCGCGGAGAGCGCATCAGTGAGAGTCGGTGCCGGTAAAAGACGGAACCACGAAAGTGGGGACTCACCTATAATCACTCCACCAAATTCGGAAGGAGTAATTGATGGGTCATCCGCTTCTTGATCTGACGAAAAAGACCGCAGTGGTGATCGGCGGTACCAGCGGCATCGGCCTTGCTCTGACCAGGGCACTGGCTGAAGCCGGCGCTGACGTGATTCCCACGGGCCGCCGTGCCGAACAGGTGAATGCTGCGGTCTCTGAAGTCAAAGCCCTCGGCCGGCGGTCGCTGGCGAAAACTTGCGACGTCACCGAACGCACCAGCCTCGAGCAGCTTCTGCAAACGGCGACCGGGGAATTCGGCAACGTGCAAATCCTGGTCAACTGTGCCGGCCGCACCAAACGAACGCCGACGCTCGAGGTCCCGGACGCAGAGTGGAACGGCATTCTCGAGACTAACCTGAACGGAACTCTGCGAGCCTGCCAGGTATTTGGCCGCCACATGATCGAGTGCGGCTATGGCCGCATCATTAATATTGCTTCGCTGTCATCTTTTGTGGCGCTCTACGAAGTTGCCGCATACAGTGCCAGCAAGGCCGCGGTGGCGTCGCTAACCAAGTCCCTCGCCATTGAATGGGCGCGGTCGGGTGTCTGTGTGAATGCCATCGCACCCGGCGTCTTTCGCACCGACCTGAATTCCGCCCTGCTTGACGGCACCGACCGCGGCCGCGAATTCCTGCTGCGTACCCCGATGAAGAGGTTTGGGAAACTGGATGAACTGGGTGGCGCCGCCGTATTCCTGGCTTCCGAAGCCGCCAGCTTTGTAACCGGTCACGTGCTAGCCGTGGACGGAGGTTTCCTGGCCAGCGGCGTGAATCAATAACCACGTGGGGACAGCCGCCCTCGGCTGTCCAGTCGTGCGCAGCTCGACCAGGTTTTCGTGGGCATACCAATCAAATCTGCGGAGCTTCGCTCCGCCGGACAGCCGGGGGCGGCTGTCCCCACGTGGTTCATCTTTCAACGACCCAGCCACCCTCCGTCCACCGCCATGATGTGTCCGTGAATATAGTCGCTGGCCGGCGAGCACAGAAAAACCGCGGCGCCGGCAACATCGCCGGGCTCTCCCCATCGCCCCGCGGGAATCCGCTCAAGAATCTGGCGACTGCGTTGCGGATCCTGCCGCAGCGCGGTGGTGTTGTCGGTCGCCATGTAGCCGGGTGCGATTGCGTTGACGTTGATGCCCCTCGATGCCCATTCGTTGGCAAGTGCTTTGGTGAGCTGTGCCACGCCCCCCTTGGCTGCGGCATAGGCAGGAACCGTGATTCCTCCCTGAAAGGAAAGCAGGGACGCGATGTTGAGAATCTTGCCTTTTGCGCCCCGCTTCAGCATGTCCTGGCCGGCCAGTTGCGACAGCCGAAATACCGATGTCAGGTTCACGCTGATGATTTCATCCCAGTAAGTTTTCGGATATTCAGCCGCCGGCGCCCGGAGTATTGTGCCCGCGTTGTTAACCAGGATATCGATGGAGCCAAATTCCTCCACCGTCTTTCCGATCAAAACCGGATACAGGTCGGCATCGGACATGTCTCCGGCCAGATAAAAAGATTTCTTTCCCAGCTGACGAATGGTTTCGCTGGTTGCCTTGCCGTCGGCACTCCGCCCATGACATCCGACGTTAGCCCCAGCTTGCGCCAGCCCAATGGCGATCGCAGCGCCGAGGCCCCGGCTCGATCCGGTTACAAGCGCGTTTTTGCCTTTCAGTTGGAAAGTCTCCAGAATCATGGTTGTTCTCTCAGCCGAGATTGGCGGGTTCGAGCCTGGGGACCAACAATTGAATAGCGGCCAGCGCCAGCAGGTAGGCGCAACCCGCCATCAGGAACGGGATCATGTAACTGCCCGTCCACTGCAAGGCGTGGCCGACGATGGTTGCGATCAACATGCCTCCGATCGAGCCTGCCATTCCACCCATTCCAACCACCGAGCCCACGGCCTGCGCCGGAAAAGTGTCAGAGGTGAGGGTAAACAGATTGGCGGAGAACCCCTGGTGGGCCGCGGCCGCCAGCCCAATCAGCAGAACCGCTCCCCATAGACTCTGCATGTTGTAAGCGAACACAATGGGGACAACGCAAACCGCGCAAATCAGTAACGTAGTCTTGCGCGCGAAGTTGACCGTCCGGCCGCGATGGATCAGCCAGGATGACAGCCAGCCTCCGGCGACGCTGCCCACGTCCGCGATGACATAGATCACCACAATGGGCAGTCCGATCTTCATCAACGACAAACCGTGTTTGCGTTCGAGGAAATCCGGTATCCAGAACAGGTAGAACCACCAGATGGGATCGGTCAGGAATTTGCCCACGACGAACGCCCAGGTTTGACGATGAGGGATGAGGCGGGCCCATTTGATTTTCGCCATCGGGACCTGGGGGTCGCTGCGTATGTAATCCAGCTCCGCTTTGGACACGCGCGGGTGCTCATCCGGCTTGCGATAAAGCAGCAGCCAGAAGATAAGCCAGACAAACCCCAACGCACCGGTGATGATGAAGGCCCAGCGCCAGCCCCATTGAATCGTGATCCAGGGCACCACCAGGGGAGTGATGATGGCGCCGATATTTGTGCCGGCGTTGAAAATCCCCGTGGCCAGCGCCCGCTCTTTCTTCGGAAACCATTCGGCTACGGTCTTGATGCTGGCGGGAAAAACTCCCGATTCTCCGAAACCCAACGCTGACCGGGCGACCATAAAGCTGGTAAAGGAAGCGCCGAAGGCGTGGGCCATCGAAGCCAGGCTCCAGAAAACCATGGCCAGCGCGTAGCCCAGCCGGGTTCCCAGCCGGTCCACCAGCCTGCCCACCACCACCATGCCGACGGCGTAAGCGGCCTGAAAAGCGAAAACCAGATTGCCGTAGTCGATTTCGTTCCATCCCAGATCGTGCTGCAGGGTGGTTTTAAGAATCCCGAGGACCTGGCGGTCCATGTAGTTCTTGGTGACTCCGAATAGCAGGAGGGCACAGATGACCCAGCGGAAATAGCCGGCCCGCGAAGACGGCGGTGGCGGTACTGCCTCGTAGTCCGCTGCAGACGCCCGGTTCGCGGAGCTGGCGGTACGATCCATAGTAGGGGGTGTTACCTTTTTCGGCCCGCTTCCAGTCCGGAGGGTCCCTGGTCGAATCCGCGCTGCACGTTGACCACGCCAAACTGCCGGTCTTCGCCCTCGCGATGCGCCGCCATCGCCCACAGAAAACAGATGCGATGACCCGGCACCGAAACATTCGGATGATATCCGCTGGGCATCAGCACCGCATCTCCGTCGCGCACCACCGTGACCACTTCCGGATAGTCAGTACGGTTATACACAAGTTGAATGCCGAATGCCGGATCGGGCATGTCGAAATACACGTACATTTCTTCCAGCATCTTGGCGTGCTCGTGGGGAGGCCAGCTGGTCCAGTTGCCCGGCTCCGAAATAGTAAACCCGGCCACCAGCCGTCCTGCCTCAACATTCTTGGCCAGCAGCATGTGCAGCTGGCGCGACGATCCCGATCCGCCGGTGGTGAATTTTAGTCCAGGATCGTTTTCCACCTGGGAGAAGCGCACAACCTGAAATGGGTAATGCTGCGAAACCTCAGCCGAAAACTCGGCAATGTCCACGCTTGAGCTGGTCGCGATCTTCACCGAAGAATCACGTGGAATATAGATTGCATCGTACTGCCCCAAGCTCACTTCCTTGGCCTCCGTAGTCACGGTGGCATTGCCGGCGAGCACGATCAGTCCGGTTTCGCGTTCTCCGGTGGAAAATGACTCACTCGGCTTGGCGGCGTTCAGGATGATGCGTCCGTAGGCCAGGTGCTTCATGGAACTGTTGCCGGGCGTGATCGAGATGCGTCGCCCGGTGTGTTTGTCAGTCCCGCGAAAAATCAGCTGATCGATTCCGCCGTCCTCGCTCGTGCTCATCAGAAACTCCCTTGCATCAATACGGCGAGTGGAACGGGTCCATTCTCGCCACGCGGCATACCTGTAAGATTGCGGTCCGAAGCAGCTTTAGTGGTTGCACCGGCAGAGCAGCCCGGGTGCGTATCGAGCAGCTGAAATCATCGTTCTGAGTCATCCATATAAAAATCATTCCAAGTATAGAAAGCGCGTCATACCTGTCAAACCATAAAAATTGAAGTTTGATTTCAGCCAGACTCAACGGAAGCGGGGCATCAGCCTAGAGTGAATCCAGCTGCTGCCAGATGGAGGGCTCCACCGGGATACCATGGGCGAGATTTTCTTTTCGCGTGGCCAGGACCCGCTGGCCGGGATAGCGCACGGGTTCTCCAGCAGAATTCGGGGGCAGCTGGAAATACTCGATGACCTGATCTGCGACTTGGAATGCCGTGTGGTTTGGGTTGAGAGAGGAAGCGTCAAACGCGATGAAGACCTGCGAGAGCCCGTTCTCGCGCTCCGGTTCCGTCGCAATCTGGTGCGTGGCCTTTCCTCCTGACAACATGGCGCCCACCAGGTCCAGCATCAGTGCCAGGCCCGAACCCTTCCAGAAGCCAATGGGCAACGGACGATTGGAAGCCTCGATGTCTGCCGGAACTCGCGTGAGCCGGCCGTTCGAGTCGAACCCGCCATCCATGGGCAGCAGTTCACCGCGCATTCGATAAGAAGCTAGAGTGCCGTAAGAGAATTGCGACATCGCCATGTCGAGGACGACGTGTCCGTCCGCACGAGGCACCGCGATCACCAGTGGATTATTTCCAACGCGCGGGTCGGCGGCGCCCCAGGGCGGAAGATTAGGCAGCGTATTGGTCCAGCAGATTCCGATCATCCCCGCGTCGGCAGCCTGCCAGCCATAGCTCCCGCCTCGCATCCAGTGGTTCGTATTCGCCAGCGCTACGCATCCCATCCCGTGTTCGCGGGCCAAGGCGATCGTCCTGTCCATGCAATGATGGGCATTCAGATTGCCCGGCCCGATTTTTCCGTCCCAGCGCTCCAGCGGCCCGGACTCCGTCCGCAACTCTGGTTTCGCATGAATATCAATCGATCCATTTCGAATCATGGCGACGAACCGGGGAAAGCGATTCAGTCCGTGCGAGTACACACCGTCGCGGGTGGTATCGGCGAAAAGTTGGCCACACAGACGGGCGCGTGGAGGCTCAAACCCCACCTTCAGCAATACCCGCAACAGAGCGTCGAACAGTTCCTGATACGAGACTCGCAGCATCGACACGTCTCCGGCTGATGGTGAAGCCAGCATAACAGGGAAGCTTCAATGTGGGCGCGAGCGTCCACGCTCGTGCCGGCGCCTGCACGAGCGGGACGCTCGCGCCTACATCAATCCCCGAAGTTGTTTAGTTCAGCTTAATGGTGAATTCAGTTTTTACGGGTTGACCTTCGACCTGAGGCTTCTGTAGTCTGCGACGCTGGCTTGATAGATGTATTCACCGCGGAAGAAACGGCAAGAAAATTCAGCACAGCATGCCTTCACAGGCAAACATAAGGGGACAGAGAACTCATGATGAATCGATACCGCAAACTGTTTGGAATGCTGCTGGCCGCAGGGATGATCGTGCTGACCCTGCCCCTGCAAGCGCAGAAACAGCCGAAGGAATTTAAGAAATGGCCGGCGGGCAGCTCGCCCCGGGAGATTGGCAAACGGGTTGCCGAACGGCTGCTCGCGATTCCACATTCCAATTTCGGCCGGCCGGGCCCGCCTCCGTTCATCACTTATCCTGAAGTAGCTACCTGGTATGGCGCCCTGACCTTCGCCCAGTTGAGCGGAGACAAGGAGCTGGACGCTCGCCTGATCAAGCGCTTCGATCCTCTTTTTGGCAACGAATCGAACCTGATTCCGGTACCGGACCATGTGGACCGGAGCGTGTTTGGCACCGTTCCCCTGGAAATCTACATCCAGACTAAAGAAAAAAAATATCTCGACCTGGGGCTGAACTCGGCCGACAAGCAATGGGACGATCCCACGCCGGACGGATTGAGCTCGCAGACGCGCTACTGGATCGACGACATGTACATGCTCATCATCCTGCAGCTGCAGGCGTACCGGGCGACGGGAGAGGCCAAGTATCTGGATCGCGCCTCACTTGAGATGACCACATATCTGGACAAGCTGCAGCAGCCCAACGGACTCTTCTACCATGCCCCCGACGTGCCGTTCTACTGGGGCCGCGGCGACGGCTGGGTGGCGGCCGGCATGGCGGAAATGTTGCGCTCGCTGCCGGAGAACCATCCACGGCGGGCGCGCATCATGGAGTCCTATCAAAAAATGATGAAGGCCTTGCTGCAGTATCAGGGCAAGGACGGAGTGTGGCGCCAGCTGATCGATCATCCTGAATCCTGGGCGGAAACTTCTTCAACCGGGATGTTCACCTTCGCCATGATTACCGGAGTCAAGAACGGCTGGCTGGACGAAAAGACCTACGGCAAGGCGGCGCGAAAAGGGTGGCTGGGGATGATCAGTTATCTCGAGCCCAACGGCGATCTGCGCAACGTGTGCCAGGGCACCGGCAAGAAAAACGACATGCAGTACTATCTCGACCGCGAAAAACTCACGGGCGACCTGCACGGACAGGCGCCGATCCTGTGGTGTGCCTCGGCATTCTTGCGTTAAACCGCTGAACTCTCCACGTAGGGGCGGGGCCCTCGCGATCGCAAAGGCCTCGCTCCATCGCGCCGGCCAGGGCCTTCCTATATGGGTGGAAGATGAGACCAGAAGAATTCCGGAGCAAACTTCGCGGCGTCATCGCCTTCCCCGTCACCCCCTTCAAATCCGATCTCTCACTCGACCTGGAGGGATTGCGGAAAAACATTCAGAAGCTGCTTCGCCACCGCATCGCCGCCATCGTGGCTGTTGGCGGCACGGGCGAGATGTATTCGTTGACGCCTGTCGAACTTCTGGCGGTGGTCAAGACCATTGTGGAAGAAGTGCGCGGCCAGGTCCCGGTCATTAGCGGCACCGGCTTCAACCGCCAGATGGCGATCGAGTTGGCACAGCAATCGGCGCAGGCGGGCGTGGACGGAATTCTGGCCCTGCCGCCGTATTATCCAAACGCCGACGATGAAGGACTGGCTGACTATTATGCGGCAATCGGCGCCGCCACGCCTTTGGGCCTGTTCGTTTACAGTCGCGACTGGGTGAAGCCGTCACCCGAATGGGTGGAGCAATTGGCGGCAAGAATTCCCACGCTGATCGCCTGGAAAGACGGACAGGGCGACACCGCGCGCTACCAGCAGATCATGGATCGCGTAGGCGACCGCCTGTACTGGATTGGCGGCGCGGGTGATGCGTCCGTGCCAGCCTATTACAGAATCGGCATCCGCACTTACACTTCGAGCATTGCCACCGTCGCACCCAAACTTTCGTTGCGCCTGGATGAACTTGCTTCCGCCGGCGATTCTCCCGCGCTGGCTGAGCTGATGAGTGAATACGTGAACCCGCTTTACGCCATCCGCGCGCGCCGCAAGGGATACGAAGTCTCGGTGATGAAAGAAATGATGAACCTGATCGGCCTGGCGGCCGGCCCGGTCCGCCCTCCTCTCCCCAACGTGCGACCCGGAGAAATTGCAGAGATCAAAGCAGTGCTAGAAAGATGGAAGCCTTTTCTGTCTTGAACAAACCACGTGGAGACAGCCGCCCTCGGCTGTCTGGCGGAGCGAAGCTCCGCTGTTCTCGTAGCGTAAAAACCGGTCGAGCTGCGCTCGACTGGACAGCCGAGGGCGGCTGTCCCCACGTGGTTATGGAGAGCCCGAAGATCGCATGAACCAAACCACGGCCACTCGAGTCCGCTGGAAGGTCCTGGCCTGGCTGTGCAGCCTCTCTGCTCTCACCTACATCACGCGCATCGGCATCATCCAGGTTCAGGACCGCATTGAACTGGACTTGCATCTGACGCCGCAGAGACTGGCCTATGCCTTTTCCGCCTTCTCGCTGGCCTACGCTCTATTCGAAATGCCCAGCGGCTGGCTGGGCGACAAGCTGGGGCCGCGCAAGGTCCTGATCCGCATCATCCTGGTCTGGACCGCCTTCACTGCTCTCACCGGGCTGGCCTGGGGTTTGATCAGCCTCATCGTGTTCCGTTTTCTCTTCGGAGCGGGCGAAGCCGGAGCGTTTCCCAACATCAGCCGGGCATCGCGCGAGTGGTTTCCTTTCAGCGAAAGAGGTTTTACCCAGGGCATGGTGTGGATGTGCGCCCGCTGGGGCGGTGCGGTCGCCCCTCTGCTGATGATGGTCCTGGCTTACCCTTTCGGATGGCGAGGCGGGTTCGTGCTCATGAGCCTGCTGGGCGCAGTCTGGCTGTGGGGCTTTCAGTCGCGGTACAAGGACTCACCCCAATCGGACTCCGCCGTGAACGACGCGGAGCGCGCGCTCATATTGGAAGGACGCAAGGACGCCGGCAAACCTGCTCCGCTCTCCTGGAAAACCATGCTCCGCAGCCCCACCTTGTGGTGCCTGAGCGTAATGTATCTCTGCAGCAACGCCGGCTGGTCGTTCTTCGCATCATGGATCACACCCTACTTGCGCCACGATCTTCGCCTGTCAGGCATCGAGCTGGTTCTCGCCTCCGGTGCGCCGCTCTTTTTCGGCGGAGCCTCTTGTCTCCTGGGCGGCTTTCTCACCGACCGCCAGGTGCGACTCTGGGGACCGCGCTGGGGACGCACTCTGCAGGGGGTGATTGCATACGGACTCGGCGGCCTCTTTATGCTGGTCAGCGTCGCCTTGACGCCCACGCACATCGGCCTCGCATTTTCCTCTCTGTGCCTGTCTTCATTTGTGAAGGATTTTGGAATGGCGTCCAGTTGGGCCACTACCATCGATATCGGACATCGCTACTCAGGTACGGTGGCCGGCTTCATGAACATGATCGGCAACCTGGGACAGGTGGTCAGCATACCGGTTGTGGCCTGGCTGGCCGTGCTGGCGGGACGGCCCGGGCATCCCAGTTGGAAGGTGAGTCTCTATTTCAATGCCGCGATGTTTTTCATCGCCGCGTTGTCATGGCTGTTCGTAAATTCCAGGCGCGTGATCGTGTACGCGCCGGACGGTCAAGAAAAAAAGCCAACTACTTAAGCGTGCTCGCGCCAGCCTGCGCGCAGATGCTGTCGTGGTCGCCGCTGTCGCCTGAAACTCCGATGGCGCCCACGATCTCGCCATTCATGATGAGAGGAAAGCCGCCTTCGAGAGGAATCCCGCCCGGCAGGCGCAGAATACGCAAGCCGGCCCCGCCGGCGGCGACGGCATCCTGAAATGCCTTGCTCGGCCGCTTGAAACGCACCGCAGTCCGCGCTTTCTCGATTGCGATGTCCGCGCTTCCGATCTGTGTATTGTCCATTTTCTCGTAGTACACCAGAGTGCCGCCGGTATCGACCACCGCAACCGCCATCTTCCAATTACCTTTTCGCGCTTCGTCCAGCGCGACGGCCGCGGCTTTTTTTGCATTCTCCACGCTGACCGGCAGCCCGTAAGGGTTGGGCGCCTGCCCCAGCGCGCTCATGGTGCACAATACTGCGAGTACGGCTGAAAGCTTTACTGATCGTAGACGCATGGACCTCCTTCTTGCGCGTGCTGGGTGCCCCGTCCTCGTCTCTCCGTCTTTTGGAGAGACAGGGCGGGCTTTCTCTAGTAGCCCTTCACCTTGACCACAAAGTAGGTAAATTCCGGCGAGCCATCAAGCAAGATCTGATGCGGTACCTTGGGAGGAATGCGAACGATGTCACCCGCTGACAGCTTCTGCCTGACGCCGCCCTGAATGGTTCCGTTACGCTTCTCATGCGGCTCGGTGGATTCCGCGCCCACCAGAGTGCCGCCCACGACGAGCGTGGCCGAACCGGACTGCACGAAGAAGACATCGGCCTGATTCT
Source organism: Terriglobia bacterium (assembly GCA_963790645.1). GTDB lineage: Bacteria > Acidobacteriota > Terriglobia > Terriglobales > Acidobacteriaceae > JAIQFF01. Next base: position 41,166 of record CAWBPS010000030.1, read on the forward strand.
CGTGCCATTCAGGCATGCCATCGGTCTGGCGCCGTGACAGCATAAACTTATCTTGAGGAAAATCCCCCAGGGCGCGAACCGACATGTGGTGCGAGCTGGCGTCAGCCTCGGATTTCAGTGTTTGCTCGAGTTCCTTGAGAGACGCGCCCGTCCAATGCTGAAATCCTTCCGGCACCTTTTCCTCCGCGCTGACCATGACCAGGGTGATCGCAAGCAAACCCAGCAGCCAGAATACTTTCATCGGACCCTCACCTCTTAAATTGTAGCGCCGGCGTCCCGCCGGCTGTCCCGAGGGCGTCCTCGCCCTCGGAGTGTGAACCTTGGGGAAGGATTTGATTCCCCCGCCCACGCTGCCCGCAAACTATAAGAACCGCATTTCCATGCTGTCAATTCGTAAAAACTGACTGTCTCCTTCAGCCGAACTAAACAAAATGTATTCCGCTCTCAGCCTATACTGCGTGTTGAAGCAAAGCGACATGAAAGCATCAAGCGTCCGCTCCCGGACCCATCGCGACCACGAAGTAGCGCGCAGGAGTCGGGCCGGCATTCTTGATGCCATGTTCGTCATTCGAATGAACGAAGCCCACCGAGCCCGGGCCCAGGCGGTAGCTGGCGCCATTCACCGTGAGCTCGACCGTGCCTTCGCGGATGAGCCACATTTCGGAATGCACGTGGTGGTGCGGCGCGTGCGGCGCGCCTCCCGGCGGCAGCGTGGTTTCGTGCACCTCCAGCGCTTCTCCGGTGGCCAGCTTGCCCTTCAGCACCCGGCGCATTTCGGCATGGTCGAGAGTGTGCACCAGCAGTTTGTCGTAGGGATAGTTTGCCGAGGGCAGGGAAGTGTCTGCTTCGGCGAAAGAGTCGAGCGTGGCCGCAGCCGGCAAGAGCCCAGGAAGCAGGATGCACATTTCACGTCGCGTGATGGTCATGAGCGCCTCTCGCAAATGATATGGTGAAATCCGCCCGGCATCATACCAGAGGTCTCCGGAGAGAGCTGAGTTAATGTGGGCGCGAGCGTCCCGCTCGTGCAGAGGTTGGCAAGTGGTGAGGAGCAAGTGAGGGAATCGAAGCCGTTGTTGGAGAAAGCGGAACAGAATCCACGAGCGCACGCGGTCACCGGCGATCAGGAGCGGGCCATCGAATCCGGCGGGCTGCAGGTTGCCATCACCGCCTTCGTCGTCCTGTTCTGCATCGTGGGGCTAGCGCTGTGGGGGCTGCCGTTTTACTACGATTTCATGGTGCAGCAGTTCGGTTGGACCCGCGCCCAGGTCACCTCGGGAAACGCGCTGAGCAAACTGGTGGTAGGTCCAGTCTTTGGATTCATCGCCGGCTGGATCATCGACCGCTTTGGCCCACGCCGCGTCATGATGGCCGGCATTCTGATGGCTGGCGGAGCGCTGGTCGGACTGGGCTGGGTTTCGACACTCGGCATGTTCTATTTATTTTATTTCTTCAACGCGCTGGGTTATGTGTGTGGAGGCCCGCTGCCCAACCAGGTCTTGTTATCGCGCTGGTTCGACAAGTCGCGCGGCAAAGCCATGGGCTTCGCCTACCTGGGAATCGGAATCGGCGGCGCCACCGTACCCTGGATCTCACACGCGCTGATAGAGCATTTCGGCTGGCAAGCGGCTTTGCGATGGTTGGGCGTGCTGATTATCGTGGTCTCGCTTCCATTGGCGTTTTTCGTGAAGGAAGCGCCGCCGCGACTGACACCAGAGCGCAAGGTGTCTGGTGCCGCGGAGGTGCTGGGCGCGTTCAGAACTCTTCCGTTCTTCCTGCTCACTTTCGGCAGCATGTGTTCGATCGCGGCGGTCAGCGGCACCCAGCAGAATCTCAAACTCTTCCTGAGCCTCGACCGGCATTTCACGCAGAGCGATGCGGCGCGAGTTCTGTCGCTGGTGCTGTCGTTTAGTATCGCAGGACGCCTGCTCATGGGCTGGCTGGCCGACCGTTTTTCCAAGAAATACGTGATGCTGCTGACTTACCTGCTGGTCGCGGCCGGCATTCCACTTCTGTTCCTGGGGCGCACCAGGCTGGCGATATATGCATCGGCAGCGGTGTTCGGCGTTGGACTGGGCGGAGATTACATGATCATTCCGCTGATGACCGCGGAAATCTTCGGCATGCAGATCCTGGGCAGGCTGCTGGGAGTGATACTTACCGCCGGCGGCATCGCCGAAGCCGTATCGCCGTGGCTCACGGGACGCTTGCGCGACGTCACAGGAAACTATTCCGAAAGCTGTTTCGTGCTGGTCGGTATCGCGCTGCTCGGCGCTGCCGCCGTGCTGGGATTGCCTGAACAGAGAAAAACAACCGCATGAGCACTCGACCCATTCTGCGCCTGGGCACGGTGAAGAACGTGTCCGGATTTCAGCAGCATCTGCAGTCGCTCGGGTTGTCCATTCCGTGCGATCCAGAACTTCTGACAGGAACGGAATCTCCATTGCGTCAGCCTCTGGTTCGTGGCGACATCAGAATTGGCAACCGCATCGTGGTGCATCCCATGGAGGGCTGGGACGGCTTGGCGGATGGCAACCCGTCGGAGCACACGGTTCGGCGCTGGCAGCGCTTCGGTCGCAGCGGCGCGAAATTGATCTGGGGTGGAGAAGCGGTCGCGGTCTCACACCCAGGGCGTGCCAATCCCAATCAGCTGGTGGCCTCGGCGCATACCGAGAAAGGTCTGGCCCGCCTGCGCGCCGCATTGATCGAAGAGCACCGCCTGACTACCGGCTCCGAAGACGGCCTGCTGGTCGGTTTGCAGCTCACCGATTCCGGCCGCTACAGCCGCCCCAATGCGCACGGCCGCCCCGAGCCGCGCATTCTCTACCATCATCCCTTCCTTGATCGTCGCCTGAGTTTGCCCGCGGACTTTCCCCTGCTGACGGACGTGGACATTGAGGGCATCATTGAAAACTTTCACAAAGCTGCACTCCTGGCGTGGAGACTGGGCTTCGACTTCGTCGATATAAAGCATTGTCACGGTTATCTTGGCCATGAGTTTCTCAGCTCCCACACCCGCCCCGGCCGCTACGGCGGAAGTTTCGAGAATCGCACCCGCTTTCTGCGCGAGGTTGTCGAGGGCATTCGTTCCGTCGCCCCCCAGCTCAAGATTGCGGTCCGCCTTTCTGCGATTGACAGTGTGCCGTTTCATCCCGATCCGGCAAAGTCGTCTAAAGGAAAGTTGGGCCCGGGAATTCCTGAATCGCACAGAAATGAAACCCCATACCGGTGGGGCTTCGGCGTCAATGCGCTCGACCCGACCGAGTCAGACCTGGACGAACCGGCCCGCTTTCTGTCCTTGCTGGAGCATCTCGGAATTCGGTTGGTCAATATCACGGCGGGAAGTCCCTATTACAATCCACACCTGCAACGGCCCGCGCTTTATCCGCCTTCGGATGGATATTTGCCACCAGAGGACCCTCTCTTCAGCGTGGCGCGTCAGATGGAGGCGACGCGGCGACTGAAACAGCAATTCTCCCACCTGATATTTGTGGGAACCGGTTACAGCTACCTGCAGGATTTCCTGCCGCATGTGGCCCAGGCCGCGCTGCGCGAGGGCTGGGCTGACATGGTCGGGCTGGGACGAATGGTACTCACCTATCCCGAACTGCTCTGGGACGCGAGCGCGGGCAGAAGCATTGAGCGCAAGCGAATCTGCAGGACCTTCAGCGATTGCACCACCGCGCCGCGCAAAGGCTTGCCCTCCGGGTGCTATCCGCTGGATAGTTTCTACAAAGATTCCGAACTGATGACCCAACTGACCATCGCCAAGAAACACTGACGCAGCCGTGAGTCTGGAAATCGAGATCCGGAGAAGGCAGGAATGAACATTGTATCCCTGATTGAACGACGGCAGCCCGGACGGAAAGTGCAGGGAATTGCCGCAGCCTTGCTGCCCTATGAGGCGGACGGGAAAGTCGCGGTCGAATCGTTCAAGCAACACCTGATCGCAACCCACCAGGCTGGACTGATGAACGCGGTCAACATGGACACGGGCTATGTCAACTACTTGAGTGAATCAGAAAAACGAGACGTGCTGCGATGGACTGCTGAAGCCCTGGGCAAGAACGCATCATTCGTGGCCGGAGCTTATATCGAAAATCAACCAGGCGACATCGTCGATCTCTACCGGCAGCAGATGGACTTGATCGTCCAGGCCGGCGGCATTCCGATCCTGTTTCAGACCGCCCGGTTGCATGGCCTGGCGTCCAAAGAAAAAGCCGCGGTCTATCGTGCCGCGTGTAAGGGTTATCCCCACGTGCTGGCATTTGAACTGGGCACCATGTTCGCGCCCAATGGAGAGATCTTTGATGAGGAGACCATTCGCCGCCTGATGGATATTCCTGAGATCAAAGGCATGAAGCATTCGTCGCTCGACCGCCTCGTCGAACTGCAGCGCCTCGCCCTGCGCGACGCGCACCGTCCGGACTTTCGCATTTACACCGGAAACGATCTGGGGATCAACATGATCGAATACGGATCCGACTACCTGTTGGGCCTGGCGAGTTTCGCCCCGGAAAAATTCGCTGAGCGCGACCGCCTCTGGAAAACCGGAGATCCGGCGTATTATGCGCTTTCAGACGATCTTCAGTATCTGGGCAACGTGGCCTTTCGCCCGCCGGTTCCAGCCTACAAGCATTCGGCGGCGGTGTTTCTGCATCTGTCCGGGCGGACTCCCACCGACCTGGTGCATCCCAAGAATCCAAAACGCCCCGTCTGGGAACAGGAAATACTGCGCGACTGCGCCCGCCGGTTGGGTTGTGGGTAACGTCAGGCTGTCTTCAGCGTTACAGCCGTCGTGTTGCGCGCCGCCTGATAGATGGCCTCGACCAGCGCTATACTTCGTCGTCCCTCATGCCCGTCGCAGATTGGAACTGTGTCCTGCTGAATCGCCTGAATGAAATCCTCAAACAACGCCTGATGTCCGCGAACGTCACTGACCACCGCCGATGACGAGCTCTGGTTCTCGTCCGGCGCGTCGCCGGCGCTGCTGGCAGGTGGCGGGTTTCGCAAGTTCGCCGCCAGGATGCGATCGTGTTCCATAATCACCGTGCCCTCGGTTCCCGTAATCTCCACCCGCCTCGGATATCCGGGATAAGCCGCGGTCGTGGCCTCCAGAGTCCCCAACGTGCCGCCAACAAATTCGAGAATCGCGAGCGCGGTATCTTCCGTCTCAATCGCGTGAAGCAGCGTAGCCGTGCGCGCCTGCACTCGCACCACATCCCCCAGCAGCCACAACAACAGATCGACGGTGTGCACCGCCTGGTTGATGAGCGCGCCCCCGCCGTCGAGGGCGGACGTCCCGCGCCAGCGCGAGCCGCTGTAGTATTCCGGAGGCCGGTACCATTTCACCTGCGCATCCACCAACAGAGGTTTGCCGATCACTCCCGTGCTGATCCACTCGCGGAGTTCCCGGATTCCGGGCTTCACGCGGTCCTGAAACATGACGCCAAGCTTCACGCCGGAACGCTCCGCTGCTTCGATCAGCGCATCCGCCCGTTCGGTGCTGATATCGATCGGCTTCTCAGTCAGCACATGAATACCGCGCTGCGCCGCGGCAATCCCCTGGCTAGCATGGAGGCCGGACGGGCTGCCGATTGCGACCAGGTCCATCGGGCGATGCGCCAGAAATGCGTCGAAGTCGTGATACGCCTTGGCAGCGTGTTCCCGGCAAAGCGCCGCGACTTTCTTGGCGTTGGTTCCGTAGATCGCGGCGATTTCCACTCCGGCAATCGCCCGAGCTGCACGCGCGTGTGTCTCACTGATGTTACCGCCGCCGATCAGGCCCATGTGAATGGTCATGAAGAATTCGCGATCACGGACGTTCCATCTTCGGCGAAGTCTTTCTACTCCTGCAACTCCGCGCCGGGTCCAACCGCGACCACGAAGTACAGGCCGGGCGTGGTGCCCACATTTCTGATTCCGTGCTCTTCGTTGGAGGCGACAAATCCGACCGACCCCGGTTCCAGGCGGAACTTTTTGTCTTTGACCGTCAGTTCTATCGTCCCTTCCCGTATGAGCCACATTTCAGAGTGGGGATGATGATGCGTGGTGGCAGTGGGCGCTCCCCCCGGAGGCAGCGTGGTCTGGTGCACTTCGATGCCCTCGCCGGTAGCTAGCTTTCCCCGTAGCATCATCCGGATCTGCGCATTGTTGTTGGCCACGTGCAGCGGCGCCTGGTCGAAGGAAAATGCTCCTGAAGGCAGAGATTTGTCCTGCGCGAAGGTTTGCAGGTCGCCGGCGACCGGCAGAAGCGCGGGCAAAAGTAGGCATATCTCACGTCGGGTGAAAGACATCACGCATCTCCTGTGCAAGATCGGTCGGCATCATAGCAGACCGTCTTGGCCGGCTTACAATCGTGAAATTGTGAACAATGACTTCATAAAATCTAAAGGGAGGGAAGCTAGCCAGTGTGCGCGGCGTTGGTGTAGGCTTTGTCCGATTAACGATTGGAGCGGAACATTGACGATGTCTTTGCGCAAACAATCTTCTGCCGTTTATCGGACTGGCCTGATTGCGATCGCTGTCCTCGGGTTTTTCTCTGTACCGAACGCCCGCGCACAATCGACCGACCTGACCGGCATTGCCCATGTGGCTTTGCGGGTGAACGACCTGCAGAAATCACAGGCGTTTTACAAGACGCTGGGTTATGAGGAAGCGTTTTCATTCACGGACAACGGGAAAGTCTCGGTCTCATACGTCAAAGTCAACGATCGCCAGTTCATCGAGCTGATTCCGCGCAGCAACGATGCCCAGCCCGGCGGCATATTGCACACCTGTTTCGAAGTGGCCGATATTGAAGCCCTGCACAAAGCCTACGTTGAACGGGGCCTGCAACCGACAGAGCCCAAGAAAGCACGTGCCGGCAATCTGCTGTTCGTCATGCACGGCCCCGACAACCAGTTGCTGGAGTACACGCAGTACATGCCGGATTCATTGCATTCCCAGAGTCGGGGCAAGCATCTGTTACCGAATCGTCTTTCGACGCACATGGTCGAAGCAACGACCCCGGTCCGGGACCTGGCGGCGGAGCGTTCGTACTACACCGGCAAGCTGGCCTTCAAAAGCGCCGGCTCAGATGGAAACGAAATGTACATTGCCGGCAGCTCGGGCGACAAAGTGGACTTGCAGCCCGACTCTCCAACTGCGAAGCCGCGCGTACTGTTTGAAGTAACGAATGTTGGGCAGGCGGCGCATGAGTTGCGCAGCCGTGGTCTCAAAGTGCAAAAGAGCCGGCATGCTGTTTCCGTTACCGATCCCGACGGTGCTGTCATCGTATTTGCTGCTGAGGGTGGATAGGTTCGCACAAACCCTGCAATTACGGGAGACCCATGAGACGATGTGTTCTGCTTTTGGTCCTGACCATGGCGGGTACGCTGCTCGCGCAACCCGCGCGCGTGCCCGAAATCCCGTATCGCTCGGTCGCCGGGTTTCTGAAACTACCCGCGGATATTTATTTGGGCGAGGTCGCCGGAGTTGCGGTTAATTCCAAGGGACACATCTTCGTTTTCTCGCGTGGCAGCACCACCGGCCCCGCCTATGGTGCGAGTGCCGCGCAACTTCTGGAGTTTGATACCGACGGCAAATTCCTGCGCGAGATCGGCCACAACCTGTACGCCTGGTCATTCGCGCACTCGGTGAAGATCGACCGGGATGACAACATCTGGGTCGCCGACAAGGGCTCTGATATGGTCATCAAGTTCGACCCGCAGGGCCGCGTAGTCATGGTCTTCGGGCGCAAGCAGGAAGCCTCTGACGAAGGCACCGCGCCCTTAAAGCATCCCCGGCCGCCTCTGCCACCGGTGGATGGCATGTTCCGCCAGGTCACCGACATGGCCTGGGACGCAGCCGGTAACACCTACATCAGTGACGGCTACATTAATTCGCGTGTCGCCAAGATCGACAAGAACGGCGCCTGGATCAAGTCGTGGGGTGAACCAGGCGACCAGCCCGGACAGTTCAGTACTCCACATAGCATTGCGGTCGATGCCGGGGGAAATGTTTACGTGGCCGATCGCGGCAACCGCCGCATTCAAGTTTTCGATGGGGACGGAAAATTTCTGCGGCAGATCATGATCGATGTGCCGCTCGATCCCAACGCGCGCCCCGCCATCGGCAACAAGCCGCAGCTGCCCGTCATCGGGAACCAGGCTATGGCGCCGGGTGCGCCCTGGGCCATATGCATCACCCCTCCGCCTAACCAGGTGCTGTACAGCTCCGATGGCTATCCCGGCCGCATCTACAAACTCACTCTCGACGGAAAGATCCTGGGCGTGCTCGGTGAATCGGGCAAACAGCTAAAACAGTTTGGCTGGATTCACGAACTCGCGTGCCCATCGGAGAATGAACTCTTCGTCGGGGAACTGTTGAACTGGCGAGTGCAGAAGTTGATTCTCGAACCGGTTCGCTGACACAACCCAACGGTGCTTAGAGAGCCTGCTCAATCCAATCCAGCCCGCCACCAATCGAGTCTCAAATGCCTGCCGTCTGGCGGTGCATAGTACGTCAGAACGTACTTCCGCTGGAGGTTCGTCATGCTCAAGACAGTTTTGCCGCTATGTATCTGCTTCATCTGGGGAACGGGCGGCCTCGCATCCGGCCAGACGATTCACCTTCCACCTTCCGTGCGGCAGGGGCCAACCACGGGGAGCATACCGGTACGGACCGAGGAAGATATAGACAGGGAGCGGGCCCAAAAGGCCAACGCGATGCTGCAAGACGAAATCAAGCGCGACACGGAAAAACACTTTCAGCTGTCCACCGACCTGAAGGACTATGTGGACAAGAATCAGGGCATACTGTCCCTCGACGCCGCAAAAAAAGCTGAACAGATTGAAAAGCTGGCGCACGGGTTGAAATCGAAAATCAAGCAATCCTACTGACGGTCACGGCCGTGAACCCGGCGCCGTCCTGGCAGCCGCAGCTGGAGAGCCCGTGCCCTCGGTCAGGACCACGATCTGATTGGCCTTTCCCCCGGGAAAGACTTCCCGCTGTCCGCCCAGCCATTGCACTTCAATACGCTGATAGCTGGTCTCATCGCCCAGGCCAACGTGCACTCGCGGATCGTTCTGCGAAAGAAAACTTGCTCCGGTCTGAATTTCACCCGAGATCCGATGGTCGCCAACATAGACGTACACCCGAGCTCCCACGGCATCCCGGTTGCTCTTGGTTCCGACGCACCGCACCATCAGCCAGTTTTTCCTGGTGCCGAAATTCTTCAACAGGCTGGGCCGCGTGTCCAGGTTGTTGATGACCACTTCGAGCGAACCATCGTTGGCCAAGTCCCCGACCGCCAGCCCTCTTGATGCCCAGGGCTCGCTGATGCCGGGCCCGGCGGTGTTCGACATATCTTTGAATTTGCCTCCACCCGCATTCCAGTAGAACAATCTTGGCTGATGGTACTTGTAGTTCAGTGGGCCCCGTTCGACCTCGGGGTACACATGCCCGTTGACCATCACAATGTCTTTGCGCCCGTCGTTATCGGCGTCGATGAACTGAATGCCCCAGCCCAGATACTGGGTGTGCGCTCCCAGCCCAGCTTCGTACACTCGGTCGGTGAACGTGCCATCGCCGTTGTTGTGGTAAAGATTGGGGACGTCGTCGCTGAAATTTGTCTTGGCGATATCGACAAATCCGTCTTCGTCATAGTCGGACGCGGTCACGCCCATGCCGGCCTGCTCCTGCCCGGCATCGCTCAAAGCCACGCCGGAAGCGACGCCGACTTCCTCGAAGGTGCCATTCTTCCGGTTGTGATAGAGCAGGCTGGGCCGGGAGTCGCAGGACATGTACAGATCGGGATAGCCATCGTTGTCGTAGTCGGTGGCCAGCACGGTGAAACCATAGCAACCCGTCGGCTTGCCGATTCCGCTTGCCATGGAAACATCGCTGAACTTTCCCTGGCCGTCGTTGTGAAAGAGGAAACTGCGTCCGGACGGCAGACCGCGCGGGCCGCACATCACCGGCATCCCTTTCCACTGGCAATATCCGCCCGAGCCGGGCTCGGGAATCTTGCTGCGATCAAACTCGACGTATCCCGTGAGCGCCAGATCGAGCTTGCCGTCAAGGTCGTAGTCGAAGAATGAACAGCCGGTGTCCCAGCGCACCGCATCCGATTTCAGCCCGGCCGCTTCCGTGACGTCTTTGAACGTCCCGTTGCCCTCGTTGTGATAGAGCACGCTGTGGCCGTAGTAGGTGACGAACAGATCTTCGTAGCCATCGTTGTCGTAATCGCCGACGCATGCACCCTGCCCCCATCCCACCTTTCCCAGGCCGGCTTTCTGCGTGATATCGACAAAATGCAGATTTCCGACATTGCGATAAAGATGGCTGGTGGAATTCTGGCCGCGGCCTTTGCCGTCCATGGTGGTCGCGTTGACCAGCAGAACGTCCATCAGGCCGTCGTTGTCGAGATCGAAAATCGCAACTCCATCGCCCGTGGTTTCGAGAATGTAGCGTTTGTTGTCCGCATCTCCGGAAACATTTTCCGCCGTCAGGCCGGCTTCAGATGCGATGTCCCGGAAGTCAATTGCGGCCGGGGTAGAGCTGTCTTGGCCCGCCTGCTCGGGACGCACAGTTTGCGCCAATTGAGGTATGGCTAGAAGGGAAGCGAGCAGGCCGGTTTGCAACATCTTCGAAATGATTTCTTTCATTTCGTTGCTTGGATGATTTCGCTTCGAAACCGTGTCATTCGAGTCAGGAAGGTCTTGAGCGCCTGTACCAACAAACTATCACATTGCCCCTCGGCTGAACTTGGCCGGCATCCTGGTTTTATCGTGCTGCCTTCCTTTGCGAACTTTGCGGCATTTCTTTGCGTCCTTTGCGGTTCAGGCTTGACCTTGACCTAATTCATTCCAAAGCCTGAACCGCAAAGGACGCAAAGAAATGCCGCAAAAGACGCAAAGAGGGAGGCAATCCGAAACACCGACAGAGGTTGAGACTCGTGGATCGCGCGTCCGGGTTAGCTTCCGTGGTGCGAGGTCGAAGTCAGAAGAGAACCGTCGACGTCAAGATCGCGCCGTGCGGACCGAGGTCGGCGCCGCTTCGCGGAAATGTTGTGAAGACCGCGAGAATACTCGCTGCGAGCGTTCTGGAACCTGCACAGAATCGCAAGCAATTCTTGCTCATCACGCTATCTTTCAGTTTTATCAAAGAGACAATTCGGAAAAACTTCGTTGACACGATTTTTCCGCTGATGTTACCTACGTAAGCAATTGGGCAATAGTCTTTTCCGGTTAGTGATCGGTACGAATCCTCATCGTGGAGGTGGGCCTATGATCCCTAGAAGGATCATGCTGTTTAGCGTGCTATTGCTGGTGGTGGTAGTGGGTTCCTCCAGAGCCTGGGCGCAATTCACCAGCGGCATTGAAGGCACGGTCACCGATCCTACCGGGGCCGTCGTGACCGGAGCCACCGTCACCATCAAAAACGAGGAAACCGGGGCGGTGCAGACGTTTCAAACCCAGGAATCCGGTTCTTTCCGCTTTACCACCCTGCCTTCCTCCGCATTCTCCATCAGCGTGGCCGCGCCGGGATTCAAGACCACCGTGCAGGAACATGTTCGCCTGCAGGTCGCAGAAGTCAAAACTCTCAACGTCCGCATGGTGGTCGGTGGAACTGACTCCACTGTGACTGTCACCGACGAAGCGCCCGCGGTCGAAACCGCCCAGGCTCGCGTGTCAGGGCAGGTTTCCGAAAAGGAAGTTCACGACCTTCCCCTCTCCGGCCGAAACTTTTACACGCTAGTCGTGCTCACCCCCGGCGTGACCGGTCTCGCGAGCGGTGGCGGACAAGCTTACGCGCAAGCCAGCGGTGACATTTTCAATCCGGAATACGGCGTCAATCTCAGCGCCAACGGCTCGCGGGCCGAGTCCAACAGCTTTCTCATCGACTCCGCGTCCATCGATTCCAGCCAGCGCAACGGCGTCACCAACGTCAACCCCAATGCCGAAGACGTGCAGGAAGTGCGCGTGGCCGCCAACAATTTCTCCGCCGAGTTCGGCCGGAATGGCGCCGCCCTGGTGAACATCATCACCAAGCAGGGGTCGAACAAGTGGCACGGCACTCTGGGCTTCTACCATACCGATAACAAATTGCAGGCCGCCAACCGGTTTCAATCGGCGGGCGTCCCGGTGTTCCGTCGAAACGAAGGTGCCTGGAGCTTCGGCGGTCCAATCTGGAAGGACCACACCTTCTTCTTCGCCTCCATGGACTTCCTGAAATCAGGCGTGGCAACCGGCCGGGCTGCAACCGTCCTTACGCCCGATTTCATCAATTTCATGCAGACGAATTTCCCCAACAATATCTCGACTTTCGTAGCCAATAGCTTTCCTGCGTCCATTACTCCAACCAGTGGTTTCACGACCGCCGGAACGATGAACGGAACCGATTGCTCCACCCTGCCTTCCCCCTCGGATCCGATTACCACTGAAGTCGGAAGCATACCCTGTAATCTGCCGGTCACCGGCGTAGGCAGCTTCGCCACCGGTCTTCCCCGCAACGGTTTTCAGTACACCGTGCGCGTGGACCACTCGCTGAACGACAACAAGGACCGCATCTTTGGCTCCTTCAACCGGACCACCCTGCATCAGGTGCTGTTCGGGGCGCCCTTCGTGTACCCGGCCTTTAACACCATCGAGCCCACCTACAGCGACCACTTCGCCGTGGGATGGGTGCACGCTGCCAGCAACTTCGTTAACGAATTCGGTTTCGCCACCACCCGCCCCTTCGGGGAAGCGCTGGTAAACCATCCGGAAGTGCCCGGGATCACGGTTCTGGGTATCGAGGGATATCAAACCGGATGGGGCCCGAATGCGTTCGTGCAGAACAATTTCGAGTGGCGCGACGTGGCCTCGTTTACCCGCGGAGCCCACAACCTGAAAGTCGGAGGCAATATCACTCGAGGACGTGCGGATCACGAGTCCTCCCGGGTCTATAACCGGCCGCAGTTCCAGTTCAACAGTGTGTTTGATTTCGCGACGGACAAGGCAAACTCGGAATCACAATTCGGTTTCGATCCTAACACCGGGGCCCGCCTCAACAAACTGTATAGCCTGGTGCGCGATGGTTCACTGTCGGCGTTTGTTCAGGACGACTGGAAGTTCGCGCCCAACTTGACCATAAGCCTGGGCTTCCGCTATGAAGACTTCTTCAATCCCTCCGACGGTCTGGGAGATCAGGGCGTCTGCAACATGGTCTTCCCCAGCTCAGGCGGCAGCCTAGAAAGCAAGATTCCGACAGGCGTGATGACCTGCCAGAAGCATCTTCTCGATCACACTCTGAACACCTTCAGCCCGCGCATCGGGTTTGCCTGGGACCCCACCAAGCAAGGCAAGATGTCGGTCCGCGGTGGCTTCGGAATCTTTTACGACAAACCTTCAGAACAGCTCTATAACGACTACTTCACCAACAGTCCCAAATTTGCGCTGGGATCCGCCTGCCTGCAGTGCGGCAGCAACCAACCGCTCTTCGCTCTGGGCACGACCTCGGATCCACCATATAACTATCCTCTCCCTCCCGGCATTCAGCCCGGCTTGCTGCCCAGCGGCGGCTTGATCAGTGGCCAGGCCAACGTCACTGTGACCGATCGCAACATGGGCCCCTCCTACATGGAGAATTGGTTCTTCGGAGTGCAACGCGCCGTGACCAGCACGACCGTTGCGGAGGTTGACTACATCGGCTCCGTAGGTCGGCACCTGTACGCCAAATACAACGTCAACCGGTTCGCTGGAGACCTGATCCAGAATGGTGGAAACTTCACCGGCCTGGCACCCGGCTTCGGAGCCATCAACTACGGTCAGGCCAGCGAGAGCAGTGGGTACAACGGCTTCACGGCTTCGGTGAGGCAGCGTGCCAGTCACGGGGTCACCCTGAATGCCGCCTACACCTACTCGAAGGCGATTGATCAAGCCAGCAAACTCGACGGAGCCGAACACGTTGACGCCTTCAACGATAGCCTGAACCGCGGCTTGGCTGATTTCGACGTGCGGCACCGGCTGGCCTTTACCACGCTGTGGGCGCTTCCCAGTCCGCACGGCAGCGGGTTCATGAACAAGTTGCTGGGCGGTTGGGAACTCACAAACGTAACCATTCTGCAAAGCGGGCCGCCGTTCTCGGTGATCTGTACCGCCAACTTTGCTCCGGTCTTTGATACGGGGGGCAATGTCGTCGGCAACACCGGTTGCGACTACAACGCAGACGGCACCAATTATGACCGGCCCAATACTCCGGCGTTTGGCAACAGCAAGAGTGGACTATCGCGGTCGGACTACCTCACCGGAATCTTTGCTTGCAATGGCACCGCTCTTTGCGGAAGTGTCTTCCCGTCGCCCGGTCTCGTCGAGGGCAATCTGGGCCGCAACACCTTCCATGGACCGGGCTTTGCCAACACGGATTTCTCCGTGATCAAGAACCTGAAGATTCCATGGTTCATCGGTGGAGAAGGCGCGAACCTGCAATTCCGCACCGAGTTCTTCAACGTGTTCAACCGGGTGAACCTGACCCAGGTTGGCACCAACATCGCAAACCCGTCTAACTTCGGCAAATCAACCGGAGCCTACCCCGCTAGGGACATCCAGTTCGCCCTGCGGATTGCGTTCTAGTCGGGAAAGACAACACCCCGGAGCAAGGGCGCCTTGCTTCGGGGCGTTGAACCTACGAAAATGCCTCATGCGTCGTGCTGTGGGCCACCTTGCCGTTGGGCTTAGCGTCTGGGTCCTTCTGTGCCATTCCGTTCAGGCTGCCGAGTGTAAGCGGACGCGTTATGAGTGCGCCCTCACTTACGTTGAACATCAAAAGTTTCAGGCCGCCATCCAATCCTTAACCGCGGAGTTGCAGCAACATCCTCAGAACCTGAACGCGCTCAACCTGCTTGGCATCGCGCTTACGGGAGCCGGCCAGCCGCAAAAGGCGGTGGCGAGATTCAAACAGGCTCTGGCGGTCAATCCCCATTTCTATCCTGCGCGCAAGAACCTGGCCATCAACGAGTTCGATATGAAACGCTTCGCCGAGGCGGAGCTGCAGTTCAAGCGCGTCCTGAAAGACGCGCCTGCCGATGAAATCACGCATGTGTACCTGGGAGAAATCAGCTTCGAGAAGAAGGACCTCGCTGCCGCGGCGAAACAATATGAGAAAGGTCACAAGCGGATTGCCCTGAAAGCTCCATGGACGCTTCACTATGCCGAGTGCCTGCTGGCCCAGCATGACGTCTCCCAGGCCACGGCGGTTCTGAAACTGCTCCCTTCGGATGACGGCGAAGACCGTTTTCAGGCCGGGTTGATTCTGGGCCGCGCCGAAGCCTTCGCACCCGCGGCCGAGTTCTTTGCCTCCTCTCGCCAGCGCTACAGCGATCCTTATGTTGCCGGATACAATCAGCTGCTGATGCTCATCAAGGGCAAGAGTTACCCCGATGCCATCCAGCTCTTTCATGAGCTCGTCGCCGCTGGCTACCAGCGTGCCGAACTATACAACCTGATCTCCGAGGCATACCTCAAGACAGACCGGGTTCAGGATGCCTACGACGCCTTGCGCACCGCAACTCGCCTCGAGCCTCAATCCGAAGACAACTACGTCGATCTGGCTTCGGTCTGCCTGGAGTACGAAGACTATCCCCTGGGCAAGGAAATCCTGGACGTCGGCATTCACTACATCCCGAACTCCTATCGTCTGTACATTCAGCGCGGCGTCACGTTCGTGATGCGCGGCTCCCTGGCGGACGCCGAAAAGGACTTCGAGACTGCCGCCAGCCTCGCTCCCAACAAATCTCTCCCTTATTTCGCATTGGGCTGGGTGTGGGTGCAGAGCGCGCAGACCGACAAAGCGGTGAAGGTGCTTCGCGAGAAGAGCAAACTCCCAGGCATGGATTTCCTGGTCCCGTACATCTTCGGCGTCGCCCTGGTCCATTCCGGCGCCGATGCCGGCACGCCGGCGGCGGATGAAGCGGTGTCAGCCTTCGAGTCGTCCATCCATCTGAATTCAAATTTCTCGCACTCCCACGCTGAACTGGGAAAGTTACTGTTCAAGCAGGGCCAGATAGACCGGGCCATCACCGAACTGAAAGCCGCCACCACGCTTGATCCCAGCGACTCCGGCCCGGTTTACGTTCTGGCCCAGGCCTATCGCAAAAAGGGCCAGAAAGCCCAGGCCGACGAAATGCTCGCTCGAATTGCGCAGTTGCACTCGGAAGATCACAACCTCGATCTCAAGAAAGAATTGAAGCGGCTGGTCAGGCAGGACACGACTCCGTCCTCACAAATGCAGGCAACACCCTAATCCATGGGCATCGGGCACGGTTGGCATTTTCACAGATTGGTTTACCCGGTGAGTGCGCGCCGCGGGACTGCAGCCGTGCTTGTCATATTTGTGATGGTAGCCTGCGCCGGCGCCCAGAATTCGAAGAGTAAGGGCGAGAGTCTTGAATTCCGCAATGCCGCGCCGGGCGTGCGTTATGTCGGATCCAACATGTGCAAGGGTTGCCACTCCGCTATCTACCAGCAGTACTCTCGCACCGATATGGACCACTCCACTTCTTTGCCGGGGAGCATCCTCGATAAAGGTTGGCTGGCCAAACCAGTGGAGATCTTCAACCAGAAGCTGGACCGCCACTATCAGGTTTTCGCCCGCGATGGCAAGGTTTACCAAAGCGAATATAGCCTGGAAGCGGAGGGAAAAGAAATCTTTCGGCACACCGAGGAACTGGCTTACGTGGTCGGAACCGGCGCCAACGGCGTGACGCCCATCGTCCGCCGGGACAATTATTTGTTTCAGGCTCCGGTTTCCTACTACACCGCCAAGGGATCCTGGGACCTCTCACCGAATTACGAAGAGCACGATCTCGGCTTCAGCCTTCCCGTCACCTCCGATTGCATCGGCTGTCACACCGGCAGGACGAAGCCGGTGAAGGGCAGGGAAGGACTCTACGAAGATCCGCCCGTCGTCGAGATGGCCATCAACTGCGAGAACTGTCACGGTCCGGGTGAATTACACGTCAACGAAAGGCTGGCGGGAAAGCCGGTTTCCGGCGCCATCGATCGCTCGATCGTAAACCCTGCCAAACTTCCACCCTGGCTCGCGGACAACATCTGCATGAATTGCCATGAGGGAGACATTCGCGCTCTCCAGCCAGGCAAGACCGAGGCCGATTTCCGTCCCGGCACGCCGCTGAATAATACCGTCGCCATTCTGAAAGCGCCCATCGACCCGCGGTCCACGGAGTCGCCACTGCTCGAACACTATTACTCGATGACTCTGAGCCAGTGCTACCGCAGCAGCGGGCAAAAATTCGGCTGCCAGACTTGCCACGACCCCCACCTGCAGCCGTCAGCCGAGGAAGCCCCGGCATACTTTCGCGGCAGGTGTCTGCAATGCCATACCGAGAAAAGCTGCACTTTCGATTTGCAGAAGCGTCTGGCCCAGCGGCCTGCCGATGCCTGCACCACCTGCCACATGCAGAGACAACCCGCGCTCACGGTGTCGCACTCGACTCTCACCGACCACCGCATTCGTCGCACTCCGGACGAACCCTATCCCGAAATCGCTTTCAAGGAATCGCTTCCCGGCACCGGCTTCATTCACGTGAATGCGGTTCCGGGAAAGGACAACGGCGTTCCGCCGGTGGCATTGCTGCAGGCGTACCGTAAGGAACTCGTTCGGTCGCACCTGGAATATAAGGACTACTATTTCTCTCTCCTGGATCAGCTGGCGAAAGAGAACAATAAGGATCCGTTTGTCCTCTCAGCCATCGCGCAGAAAGCGTCGAGCGATGGAGACATGAATAAGGCGATCGCGTATGCCACCGAGGTGATCAATCAGGGCTCAACTCAGACCTACGACTATCTGTTGCTGGATGGGCTGCTGTCGCGTTCGGGAAATCTGGCAGCCAGCATCTCCACATTGAAGAAAGGCCTGTCGATTGCGCCCTACGACCGGCTTCTCTACGAAAGCCTGGCCGTCCGCCAACTCTCCAACGGAGATATCGCTGACGGCCTGGCGACTCTCCAACGCGGCTTGGACCTCTTTCCTGAGGACCAGGTTCTACGCGGAATGAAGAACCAGGCGGAGGCCAGGGGTTTAGTGAAGTGATGGTGCGAAGCAAGCGCAGCACGCACTGGGAACAGCCGCGGAGCGGCGCAAGAATGCAGCCCGGGGCGTAAGCCGCGGGTGAAAAAGTACGAGTGACATAGCCCCCGAAGCGGCGACAGAAACGGCACGGAGAGACGGAACCTCTATGAGATGGATAGCCGCAGTCCTGGTTGGCGCTAGTCTCTCCACCGTCGCGCGTTCCCAGGCTCCAGGCCCGCCCCAGCATCAACAGGAGGGAATTGCTCAACTGAAGCAGGGTCATGTGCAGGAAGCTCTCACCGAATTCCGTTTCGCCGTCTCAGAGAATCCCAGAGACGCGGTTTCACACGACTACATTGGCGTCATTCTGGGTGAATCCGGCCAACTGGACCAGGCACTCGTGGAGTTTGAGCAGGCAGCCCGCCTCCAGCCCGCGCTGCCCGATCCGCATTTCCATCTGGGACTGGCTTACGAACGGACCGGCCGGACCAGTCAGGCCATCGCCGAGTATCACGAGGCCCTGCGCCTTGACCCGGCCATGCTCGAAGCCCGCTACGGTCTGAGTGCGATTTGCGCCAAAATCGGCGATCTTGAGGGCGCCATTCGCCTGTTGCGCGAAGTGATCAAAGCTGCCCCTGACTTCGGCGAAGCGCACTACAATCTCGGACTGAATCTCTGGAACAAATACAAAACGTCGATGGGCCTCAGACAGAAAGCGGACCTCGACGATGCCCAAGATGAATTAAAAATCGCCAGCCAGCTTCAACCCCGCCAGCCGGCAATCTATTTCGCGCTGGGTCAGGTCATGGCGGACCGGGGTGATCTGGCATCCGCGGTGGAGAATCTGCAAAAGGCGGTTGAGTTGAATGCCGCCAACCCGGAGTATCACTATAATCTCGGACTCGCACTCCGCCTGAAAGGCGATATGGACCCAGCCGGCGCCCAGTTTCGCGAGGCCATCCGGCTCGATCCGAACCATGCCCTGGCTCATCGCTCCCTGGGATTGGTGTTGCGCGAAGGCGGAGATTTACCCGCTGCGGCGGCCGAACTTCGCCTGGCCGTGGCCCAGCGCCCGGACGATGCCGAAGGCCATCACATTCTGGGAACTGTGCTGCTCAAATTGAACGACGTGACCGGAGCCATCGAGGAGTTCCGTCGCGCTATCAGCCTCGATCCCTATCTCGCACAAGCGCACGCCAGCCTGGCGCAGGCGTTGCAAAAAGCCGGCCAGAAAGAAGAGTCCCAGAAGCAACTGGCCGAGCTGGAAAAACTCAATCAGGGAACCGCTAATGTCGGACGCGCCATGATTCTGGTGCAGACTGCCGAGGGCCACATGAAGAATGGTCAGCTCGCCGCGGCGGTCGGCGAGCTGCAGGAGGCGGTTGCGCTCAGTCCCGACTTCACCGAGGCCCATTACCAGCTGGGCCTGGCCCTGGCGCAATCCCCGGATGGTTCCGCTAAGGCCGAAGCCGCTTTCCGCCAGGTTCTGCAGTTGAATCCAAATCATGCTCCCGCCCATTTTCAGTTGGGAGGTCTGCTGGCTGCTCGAGGTGACAAAGCGCTGGCTACTGCTGAATTCCAAAAGGCCGTTCAACTTGCTCCGGGACTGGCGCAAGCTCACCGCGCGCTGGCCCGGCTGGCCGCCGACTCCCAAGATTGGCCCACAGCAGTGCAGGAATTCCAGGCGGTAGTCGCATGGGATCCTGATGACGCGGCTGCGCACTATGATTTGGCGACTGCTTTGAAGTCGCACGGCCAACTCGACCAGGCCGCGCACGAGCTGCAGATTGCACAAAGACTGAATCCGGCGTTGCCTGCTCCTCGATAACAGGAGTGGGGGATTGAACTTTGCGGGGCCCAGTGCAGGTTCAAAACTGTAAACAGGAGAGATCATCATCCATGCGATCAGATTTTTCACGTCGTGAATTTATTGCCGGCCTGGGATTACTGGCTGCCGCCAAGGGCAGCCTCTCAGCCACTCCCATTCCATCTTCCTCCTCTTCGGGGACTCCCCGTCTGGGCAAGTCGCCATTCAAGATTGCGGTCATCAACGACGAGATTTCGCAGGACTTCGGTCACGCCTGCGAGATTGCCTCCCAAAAGTTTGGCATGGAGTGGATGGAACTGCGCAGCATGTGGAACAAAAATATCGCCGCTCTCGACGCCAACGAAATCGCGGAGGCGCAACGCATCCTGAAAAAGAACAATTTGCGCGTCACCGATATCGGTAGTCCGCTCTTCAAGGTGGACTTCGCCGGCGCGCCGAAATCGAAGTTCAGCCCGGAACACGATCAATTCAACGCGAACTTTACCTACGACCAGCAGGGCGAAGTTCTCGATCGCGCTATTGAACTGGCCAAAAAGTTCTCCACCGACCGCATCCGCTGCTTCGATTTCTGGCGCCTGGATGACCAGGCCCCTTATCGCAAGGCCATGAATGACCAGCTGCAGCAGGCGGCGGAAAAGTTACGCAAAATTGGACTGATCCTCATTCTGGAAAATGAATTCGCCTGCAATACCGCTACTGGAGCCGAATCCGCCAAGGTCCTCAGCGGCGTGCCGTCGCCGGCTTTCATGCTCAACTGGGATCCCGGCAACGCCGCCATGTTCGGCGAGACTCCATATCCGGACGGCTACAATCTTCTGCCCAAAAATCGCATCGGTCACTGCCACTGCAAAGACGCGATCAAAACGGCCAAGGGAGTGGAATGGGCAGCCATGGGCAAAGGCATGATCGACTGGGTGGGTCAGTACAAGGCACTCAAGCGCGACGGCTATCACCATGTCGTGAGCCTGGAAACTCACTGGCGCGGCGCCGGCACTCCCGAAGCCTCAACCATCGAAAGCTGGGCGGGAATGAAAGCCGCGCTGGAGAAAGCAGGGGCGCTGTGATGGGAGGGTCTCGAACGCACTGGTGTCGCTGAGTTGCCAGATGGGAGAGACGCGAGTTCACTCGTGCCGCCGAGCTGCCAGACGTGGAAGGGCACGAGTTCACTCGTGCCAACAGATTGCGAACCCCTCGCGCTTTAGCGCCTGAGGTTTCGCTGTTCCAGGTTGTTCGACTTATCGTTCAATCGCAAACAGTGGGATAATTCAATTCAGCCGAGGCAAAGAGAGCCGAGCCTTAAAACCGTGACCAACAAAATCGCCGTGTTATCCCCGGATGAAGTCCGCCAGACCGTTGCCCAGGCGGCCGCCAGCCTCAACCTGACTGGCAAGCGTGTGCTCACAATCATTCCCGACGGCACCCGCACCATGCCCATGCCGCTGATGTTCCAGTTGCTGCAGGAAGAAGTCGGCGCGCGGGCTGCCGCGTGCGACTACCTTGTCGCCCTCGGCACTCATCCCCGGATGAAGGAAGCTCAGCTCACCCGGCACATGGGACAGCCTGTCGTCAACGGAATGTGCGGCAAAGCCAGGGTCCTCAATCACCGCTGGGACCTTCCTGAGACATTTGTGGATCTGGGCACGATCTCCGCAGACACAGTGTCAGAGGCCTCTGGGGGCCTGCTGTCGGAAGCGATCCTGGTCAAGATCAATCGCCTGCTCTTCGATTACGACCAGGTTCTGATCTGCGGTCCGGTTTTCCCCCACGAGGTAGTTGGCTTTTCGGGCGGAAACAAGTATCTGTTTCCGGGCGTCAGCACGGGAGAAATGATTAATCAGACCCACTGGCTGGGCGCTCTGCTGGGGAGTTACAACCTGATCGGAACCGCCTGCACCCCGGTGCGCGCGCTCATCGATCGTGCCGCCGAAAAAGTCACCGCGCCCATCGCCTGCTTCGCGCTGGTGCTGAGGCAGCAGGAGATTGCCGGCATGTATTTCGGTCCCGCCGTCGATGCCTGGAAGGCGGCGGCCGCGCAATCAGCGCAAGAACATATTCAGTGGGTAGATCGACCGTTTCGCCGCGTCCTCTCGGTCCTGCCCCGGATGTATGACGACATCTGGACCGGCGCCAAGGGAATGTACAAACTCGAGCCCGCCATCACGGACGGCGGCGAGGTCGTGATCTATGCTCCGCACATTACAGAATTCAGCTACACTCACGGAGTTTTTCTCGACCGGATCGGCTATCACTGCCGCGACTACTTTCTCAAACAATGGGAGCGGTTTGGGGACGTGCCTCGCGGTGTGATCGCCCATTCTACGCATCTGATCGGGCAGGGCAGTTACGATGCTGCCAGCAAAGTCGAGGACCTGCGCATAAAAGTCACCCTCGCCACCGGCATTTCCCAGGAACGCTGCCGGCGCTTGAACCTCAACTACCTCGATCCCCAAACTATCAGGCTGGAAGACTGGCAGGGACGTGAAGAGGAAGGCATCAAGCTGGTTCCCCACGCCGGCGAAATCCTTTACCGGCTGGCGAATCAGATCGATCGAACCAATGAATCGAGTGACTATTGAACTGAGCTGGCGACGTTGGAGAAAACGTTATTGGCGTTCGTGCCAACCAGGCGTATCGTCCCTACCACTAGAACCAGAATCACCGCCAGCATGACCGCGTACTCGGCGATGTCCTGCCCCTGGTCTTCGGACCAAATCCTCTGAATGAACTCGCTCATGACCGACCTCCATGGCTCCAAATATTCTCGATTAGGAACCCATGATGAACGCATAGTTCCCGATTGTCAATTGGTCATCTGTGAATTAAGCGCATTTTTTTGCATACGGCGAAACGCGTGCTGGGCCTTGGTTCTGGAGGAGTTTGGGATTCAGCCTTGCTGGCGGTGCAGTACCCACGGTAACCCGTTACCGTACACAAGCCAGCCGTGAAGACTTAACGTAGAAGCTCCGCCGCGGAGCGCGAAGCGTATTCCAGAATTCTTCCGGGAAGCAGCCCCAGGTAAAGCGTGGCCGCCACACTGATGGCGAGCGCTGTACCCAGGGCGGGCGGGACCGGAGTGGCCGGCACTTCCTCCCGTGCTTCACGCATATACATCATTACGATGATTCGCAGGTAGTAGTATGCGCCGACGGCGCTGTTGAGCACGCCGATTATCGTGAGTCCAACCAGGTTAGCCTGCAGCGCTGCGCTGAACACGTAAAACTTGGCGAAGAAACCGCCCGTCATCGGAATTCCGATGAGGGACAGCAAAAATATGGTTAGCGTGGCGGCGAGCAGTGGCGAGCGGCGGCCCAGCCCGGCGTAGTCGTCCAGGGTGACAAAACGTTCTCCCGCGCCGGCCATGTGGCTGACCACGGCGAACGCCCCCACATTCATCGCTGCATAGGAGGCGGTGTAAAACATGACCGCGGGAATGCCGTTGTTGGGCAGTGCGGCAAATGCCACCAGCACATATCCGGCGTGCGCGATGGAAGAGTAGGCCAGCAGCCGCTTCACATTCTGCTGCACCAGCGCGCCCACATTGCCCAGGGTCATGGAGAGCGCCGCTGCCACCCAAATCAACCCCAGGCGTCCCGGAGCATTGACTTCAAACATCAGGCGCAGCAGCACGGCAAATGCGGCTGCCTTGGGCGCAGTGGACATGAAGCCGACCACCGGTGCCGGAGCGCCTTCGTACACGTCGGGCGTCCACACATGAAACGGAGCGGCCGCCACTTTGAAACCCAGCCCAACGAACATGAAGGCCACGCCGACATAGGCCAGCAAAGGAATCTGGTTCGATCGCAACGACTCGGCAATTACCGCAATGCTGGTGGACCCGGTGGCGCCGAACATCAACGCCACTCCATAAAGGAAGAAGGCGGTGGCAAACGAGCCCAGCAGGAAATATTTCAGTGAAGCCTCGCTGCTGATGGCCGCCCTGCGCCTGAATCCGGCCAGAACGTAAGTGGAAATCGAGGAAATTTCCAGCGCGATGAAGATCAGCACCAACTCGACCGCCGACGACATAAGACACATGCCGACCGCGCCAAAAAGAATGAGTGCGTAATACTCACCCGCCCGGATCCGCTGCACTTCCATGTACTCGTAAGAGCTGAGAATAGCGACAGCCGCGATCGCGGTGATCAGGACGTGGAAGAAGGTGCTGAACGCATCCACCTTGACCATGCCCCAGAATCCCAAGCCCGGGAATTGCGACTGGTAGAGTGCGGAAGCAATCGCCGCTATCGAGCCGATCAAGGCGATGGGGCCCAGCAGTCTCTGGCTCCGACGCTCATCCACCAGCGGATCGAGCACCATAATGAGCATGCCAAACAGGGAAAGCACGATTTCCGGCAGGATGCGAAGGTATTCCACCGCCTGCGGCAAGGTCTGACCAATTCCAGCGGGGTTCACTGGCCAACCACCTTGCTGGCCAGTTCCGCAAACGGCGCCAATGCAGTTTGGACGGCGGGATCAATGGCGTTCAGCCAGAGCAGAGGCGCCACTCCCATCACCAGCGCGGCCGCGGCGGCAGGCAGAAGGGCAATTCGCTCGCGCACGTCCAGGTCAGGCAATTTCTCGTTTACCGAATGCGTTACCCTTCCGAAGAAAACTCGTTGATACATCCAGAGCAGATAACCCGCACTCCAGATCACGCCGGTCGCACCCAGAATTCCATAAACCGCGCGATCCTGAAACGCCCCACTGAGCACCAGAAATTCGCCGATGAAGCCGTTCAGCAATGGCAGCCCCACCGATGCCAGCACGATGAAGAGGAAGAAGCTGGCATACACCGGCATCGGGGTCGCCAGTCCGCCGAATTCGGAGATGTCATAGGTGTGACGGCGCTCGTACAAGGCGCCGGCCAGCATGAAGAGCGCGCCGGTCGAGACTCCGTGCGCCAGCATCACGAACGTAGCGCCATCCAACCCCGCCTGGGTGAAGCTGAAAATCCCCAGCACCACAAAACCCAGATGGCTGATCGAGGAATAGGCAATCAGCTTTTTCATGTTGGGCTGGACCAGCGCCACCAGCGCGCCATAAACAATGCCGATCAGCGCCAGAATCATTACCCACCAGGCGTTGGCGCGGGCCTGGTCGGGAAATAATCCCAGGTTGAAGCGCAGCATGCCGTAGGTGCCCATCTTCAGCAGCACCCCAGCCAGCAGCACCGACCCGGCCGTGGGCGCTTCCACGTGTGCGTCCGGCAACCAGGTGTGGAAGGGGAAGAGCGGCACTTTGACCGCAAACGCAACGAAGAATCCCAGGAAAAGCCACTGCGCCGCGCTGGTGAAGCCGGCAACCTGCCCGCTGCGGATGGCGTTCTGGATGGTCACAAAGTCGAAGGTGCCGACCTTGGCGTAAAGCCACAGGATTGCCGCCAGCATGAATACCGAGGCGATCATGGTGTACAAAAAGAATTTCACCGCGGCATAGACCTTGCGCCCGTGACCGTACATTCCGATCAGCAGGGCCATCGGAATCAGGGTTGCTTCCCAGAAAAAGTAGAAGAGGAACAGATCAAGCGAAACGAACACGCCGATCAACGCCGTTTCCAGGACCAGTAATATGATGAAGAATTCTTTTACCCGCTCATTAATCGATTTCCAGGAGATCAGCACACACAACGGAGTCAGAAAAGTGGTCAGCAACACCAGCCACATGGAGATTCCGTCCACGCCCATGTGGTAGTGAATGTTGGGCGTGGGAATCCAGGCATGGTCGAGCTCATACTGGAATCCGCCCTGGGCGCGGTGAAAGTGCACCGGCAGATGCAGCGACAGAACAAAAGTCAGCAGGGTTACCACCAGGGAAAACACACGGATGTCACGATGACGCCGTGGCAACAGCAGCAGCAGGAGCGCGCCCGCCAGCGGGATGAACGTCACCAGCGTGAGAATGACCGGACTCCAGCGGTCCATGTCCATGGGGTGAAGGCTCATCGGGTTCCCATCCAGATCATGTAGGCGATGACCACGGCGGCCCCGGCTGCTACCCATCCAGCGTAAGAGCGCAGGTTGCCGGACTGCATGTGCCGCACCGAATCAGACACTTCGCGCGCACCATGCGCACTGTTGTCCAGCGCGGCGTCGATCACATCCTGGTCAATGCCGTGCCAAAGAATCAGGGCGGAGCCTGCAATGAGCGGCTTCACGAACAGGGTTGCGTACAGTTCGTCGATGTAATACTTGTGCACTACCGCCTGGTAAAGGCCTCCCAGCCCAGCCGCAATCTGCCGCGGTAACTGTGGGTTGCGGTAGTAGAGCAACCAGGCCAGCAGGAACCCGAGCAATCCCGCGAAAACCGAAATGCCGGTAAAGATCAACTCAGTCGCATGGCCAGCCTGCGCTTCGGGTCCTTCCGATTCGTTCTCCGCAGTCGCTGCTCCGTGCCCTTCGGCGCCGAGGGAGGTTGCATGAAAAACCGGTCCGAGAAATTTATCAAAACGATTGCTGCCGCCGAGCGCCGCCGGGACCCCAATCCAACCGCCAGTGAAAGACAGCACCGCCAGCACCACCAGAGGCACCACCATCAGCCGTGGACTCTCATGAATCCCGCCATGCCCATGTGGCGCGGGCGCCCCCGCCCGCGAATCGGCAAGGGCAATATCGTGCGCCGGCTCGTGATGCGAATCCTCCGCCGCTCCCCGATACTCCCCAAAGAAAGTCATGAACCAAAGCCGGAACATATAAAAGGACGTAAGAAAAGCAGTGAACAGTCCAATGAACCAGTAAACCCAACTGGCCTGATAAGCCCGCCACAAAATTTCGTCTTTACTGAAAAATCCTGCAAAAGGCGGAATCCCGGCGATGGCGAAGGTGGCGATGGTCATGGTCCAGAACGTCCACGGGATTTTCGTCCGCAACCCGCCCATCTGCCGCATGTCCTGCTCGCCGCTGACGGCGTGAATGACCGATCCTGCTGCCAGAAACAAAAGCCCCTTGAAGAATGCATGGGTCATCAAATGAAAAATAGCGGCAGAGAAAGCGCCGACTCCGCAGGCAATGAACATGTATCCCAGCTGCGAAACGGTGGAGTATGCCAGCACCTTTTTGATATCGGTCTGTGTGATCCCGATCGTGGCAGCAAACAGAGCCGTCAACGTCCCGATAATCGCAACCACCGTCATGGCCATCGGCGCCCGCTCAAAAATCACATGCGAGCGCGAAACCATGTACACCCCGGCGGTGACCATGGTTGCTGCGTGAATCAGCGCAGAGACCGGCGTCGGGCCTTCCATGGCATCGGGCAGCCACACGTAGAGCGGAATCTGCGCCGACTTGCCCGCGGCTCCCACCATTAGCAGGAGGCCGACCGCGGTCAGAAGGCCTGCCCCACCGGTCTCCGCGCCCATGGGAACGACGCCCTGGAAAACCTGGTCAAAGTTGAGGGAGCCAAAATGTTTTATCAGGAGAAACAGCGCGATCAGAAATCCGAAGTCGCCGATGCGATTGACGATGAAGGCCTTCTTGCCCGCTGCCGCTGCCGAATCCTTGGTGAACCAGAAACCGATCAGAAGATACGACGCCAGGCCCACGCCTTCCCACCCGATAAACATGAGCAGGTAATTACTGGCTAGGACCAGGGTCAGCATGAAAAACATAAACAGGTTCAGGTAGGCAAAGAAGCGGTAGAACCCGCCTTCCTCCCACATGTACCCGACGGAATAAATATGAATGAGGAAGCCGACGCCGGTGACCACCAGCAGCATGACCAGCGAAAGCTGGTCGAGATAAAAGGAGAAGTCCACCTGAAACTTTCCCGCCCGGATCCAGGTAGCCAGATACTCGATATGCGGCGTGGTCAATGAAGAGAACCGGGACGCCACCAGCAGCACCATGGCAAACGCCGCGCCACTGAAAAGTAGCGCCACGGCGGCCACGATCTGCCGGGAAAACTTCTTGCCCAGCAAACCATTGATTGCGGCGCCCAGCAGAGGCAGCACCGGAATCAGCCACAGATGCAGATTGGGAGTCATAGTTTGAGCAGGTCCACCCGGTCAACGTTCAAGGTTTCACGCGTGCGGTAAACGGCAATGATGATGGCCAGTCCCACCGCTGCTTCGGCCGCCGCTACTACCATCACAAAGAACACGAATATCTGGCCGCTGAGCGCATGCCACTGGGCGGCAAAAGCGACGAATGACAGGTTCACGCCGTTCAGCATCAGCTCGATCGACATGAAGATGCTGATGATATTCCGTTTGATCAGAAACCCGGTCACGCCGCAGGCAAACAGAATCCCGCTCAGCACCAGGTAGTAGGAGATCGGTACCATCAGCTTTCCTTCCTTCCAGTGTCCGTATCCGGATGGCTGGCCAGGACCACGGCGCCCATGATGGCGATCAACACCAGAATCGACGTAACTTCAAACGGCAGCAGAAAATTGTGAAACAACAGCCAGCCGATGGTGCGCGGCGCGCCCGGCAAGGCCCCGGCGGCCACGGTCTGGCTGCCGGTGCGCTCGATCAGCATCCAGCCCACCAGCACACTTCCCACCAGCATTCCCGGAATTCCAAACAGCATCGCCACCCGGCTGCCCCGGGTGCGCTCTTCTTCCCCCGCATTCAAAAGCATGATGACGAAGACAAACAGCACCATGACAGCGCCGGCGTACACGATGACCTGCACCGCCGCCACGAATTCCGCGCCCAGCAGCAAATATTCGACTGCCAGCGAACCCATCACCACCACCAGCGACAACGCGCTGTTAATGGGATGCCGCTGCACCAGCAGGTTCACCGCCCCCGCCACGCACAGCGCGCCAAACGCCAAAAATATGATCAGATGAGTCATTAAGCTGAGAACCGGGAACAACAAACCGGGAACTGATAACTAAGATCTAAGCCCGCAACGCCACCACCAAAGCCGTGATCACCAGGTTCGCAATCGCCAGCGGCAAAAGGAATTTCCATCCAAAAGCCATCAGCTGGTCATAACGAAACCGGGGCAGCGTCCCCCGCACCCATATATATACAAAGAGAAAGCCGAATATCCGAAGGGCAAACCAGAACACCGGCAGAAGCGCCTGCAACAACGGCGGCCCAAACACCGGCCCATGCCACCCGCCCAGGAAAAGCAGCGAGGCCACCGCCGCCACGGTAATCATGTTGGCGTACTCGGCCATGAAAAACATGGCAAACTTCATGGCGCTGTACTCGGTGTGATAACCAGCCACCAGTTCGGTTTCTGCCTCGGGCAGATCGAAGGGGATGCGATTGGTCTCCGCATACGCCGACATCAGATAAATAAAGAAAGCAATGAACTGCCCACCGTAAAAAATGTTCCAGCGCGGAATAAATCCCCAGAAAACTCCGCTCTGCGCATCTACGATATCCCGCAGGCTGAAGCTGCCCGTCAGCATCAGAACTCCCACCAGCGAAAGCCCCAACGAAATCTCGTAGCTGATCATCTGCGCGCTGGCCCGCAGTCCGCCCAGCAGGGAATACTTGCTGTTGGATGACCAACCCGCCAGCGCAACACCATAAACGCCCAATGACGTGACTCCCAGAATGATCAGCAGGCCGATGTTGACATCCGTAATCTGCAGGGGAATCACCAGCTGCCCCAGCGTGATCGACTTGCCGATGGGAATTACCGCAATCGAGGTCAGGGCAAAGACCACGGCAAGCATCGGCGCAGCGATGTACAAAGGTTTGTAAACATGGGGCGGCGTGAGATCTTCCTTGAACAAAAACTTCACCCCGTCCGCCAGGGGTTGCAGCAGGCCGAACGGGCCCACCCGGGTAGGCCCCCACCGGTTCTGCATGTGGCCCACAACTTTGCGCTCCAGCCAAACGGTATAAGCCACCGCGGTCAGCAGCACAATGAGTGCCAGCACGGTCTTGATAAAAGAAACGACGATGAAGGTAGTGAGATTCAATGCCCTGTTTCCAAGTAGCGCCGGCGTTCCTTCGACTTCGCTCAGGACAGGCCCGCCGGCTGTCTTAAGGGCGTCTCGCCCTCGCCTCTCTAAATGTGAAGAAAAAGTCTTTCAGTCCGCAGCAACTTCGGATTCGGCGGGCTGTTGGTTCCGGTTTTCCATTACCGAGTTCAGCGTCCGGGAATAGCGCCCCAGGGTCCCCGAACTGAACAGGTTGTCATTGGCCGGAGTAATCAGCTTCGGATCCTGTGCAGCCCCGGTCGCAATCCCGACCAGAGTCGTGTGCTGATCGTTGCCCGCCACCAGGTTCATCCGTGAAACTTCGTAACCCGGCACCAGCCGCTGAATTTCATCCAGGATCGCCGTCGGATCAAACGGGCTCATCTTCGGTTCCAGCCCGTGCGCTTCCAGCCAGACGGCATGCCGGTCGGCCTCCCCCGATTGCGCCCCGCGCGATTGCCCCATGTCCGCGGCCGCTCCCCGCCCGAAGGGCACCAGTTTGTGAACGTCCGCGCCCATGGCATCGGCAATGCGCACCATCATTTCGAAATCAGACTTGCTGCCGCTGACTTCTCCGGCCTTCTTCACCAACTGCAGGTCGCCGCAGGTGTTGGTGAAGCTCCCGGATTTTTCATAAGCATTGGCCGCCGGCAAGACCACGTCGGCCAGGGCCGCGGTCTCGGTCAGGAACATGTCCTGCACCACGACGAAACTCTGGGAGAAAACAAAGGGATCGATGGCGAAGCGTCCCACCGGATTCGCGCCCACGACATACAGGGCCTTCAACTTTCCAGCGCGCGCTCTTTCCACCATTTCCGGCAGGGTCAAACCAGGTGCCGCCGGAACTTCACCCCACTCGTCATGGAATTTTCCGGCATCCGCGACGGAATGATAGCCGGGGAGCAAGTCGGGATAGAGACCCATGTCGGCAGCTCCGCGCGAGTTGGCGTAGTCGGCCAGGCAAAGATACTTCACGCCGGCGATGCCAGAGCCAAACTTCACCAGGGATGCAATATCGCCACCACGAATCTCCGCCCCAAAGATGATGACCAGATTCTTTTCGCCCCGCACCAGTTCGCGAAACGCAGCCGGTGTGGTCGGTTGATCCTGTGTGGTCGCGGGCGACTCGCCCGCGAGGTTCGCAACCGGCCCGAGCCCTTCGGCAGCCGAATCCTCACCACTCAAGAACGCAGCGAACCGCCCCTCAGCTCCGGTAGGAATCTGCAAGAACCCGGCTGCCTGCCGCTTGAGTTTTATATCCGCAGAATTCACCACGTACAACTTCGCGCGATGCAGCCGCACATTATTCCGAATCTGCCAGGCCAGCAGGGGATGCTGTTCGGTGGGATCATTCCCAATCAGCAGAATCGCCGGCGCGTCAAACACGTCGCGCATGCTGGCGGTTGATCCCGGCCGGTCCTTCAGCGCCGCCGCAAAAGCAGGGAAGTCAGCGGTGCGGTGATGGTCGATATTGTTGGTCTGCAGCACCACGCGAGCGAATTTCTGCAGCAGGTAATTCTCTTCGTTGGTGGTGCGGTTCGAGCCCACGACTGCGATCGCCTGCCCACCGTGCTGATCGCGGGCTTCCTTGAAGCGCCTTCCGATCAGCTCAAACGCCTCTTCCCAGGTGGATGGCGCCAGTTGCCCATCCTTGCGAATCAGAGGCTGGGTCAGGCGATCTTCACGATTGGCGAAATCGAAAGCGTAGCGGCCCTTGATGCAAAGGAAATCGCCGTTGATGCCACTCTTGTCGCGATTGTCTCCGCGAACGATCTCCATGCCGGTCTCGGAGCGGCGCACACCCAGAGTGGTCTTGCATCCGTCGGCACAATGAGTGCAAGTCGTGCCGATGTGATTCATCTCCCAGGGGCGGGTCTTATAACGATAAGCTCCCGAAGTGAGTGCGCCCACAGGACAGATGTCGATGCACATGCCGCATTCTTCGCATTCCAGGTGATCTTCTTTATTAGGTGCGATGATCGAGCCCACGCCGCGGTTCTGTACCCCGAGCGCCCAGACATCCATGCCCTCGCCGCACACCCGCACGCAGCGATAACACAGAATGCAGCGCGGCCGGTCAAAGTACACCACCGGAGACCACTGCTGCTCTTCCTTGTGGTTCTTGGGCTCCATGTACTTCGATTCCGCCGCACCGTAGGAAAATGTCATGTCCTGCAATTCGCATTCGCCCCCGGCATCGCACACCGGACAATCCAGCGGATGATTGCCCAGCAGCAACTCCACCATGCCTTTGCGCGCCTGATGCACTTCGTCGCTGTCGGTGGTGACAATCATGCCTTCGCCGATCACGGTCGTGCACGCCGTCTGCAGCTTGGGCATCTTCTCGACTTTTACCAGGCACATGCGGCACGCGCCCTGCAGCGAAAGATTGGGGTAGTAGCAGAAAGACGGCACTTCGATGCCGACTGCCTTGCAGGCTTCGATCAGCAGGGTCCCGGCCGGGGCCGTGACCTTCTTGCCGTCGACAGTGATGTTTACGTCAGCCATAAATTCGTCGTTGGTCCTTGGTCGTTCGGTCGTTGGCCGAAAACCGTTGAGTTCCAGTGGTGTTAGCCAACGACCAACGGCCAAGGACCAAGGACGGGATTTTCTACGCCAGCACTGGCTCCGCCGCCTTCTCAAACGGACACGGCCTGCCGTCCAGATGATCTTCAAACTCCTGCCGGAATTTTTTGATGAATGCCATGGTCGGCATGGCGGCGGCATCGCCCAGCGGGCAGAACGTCCGGCCCAGCATGTTCTCGGACAGGTAGTACATGTTGTCGATGTCTTTTTGCACACCGCCGCCCGAGTGGAAGCGAATCAGCGTCTTCTTCAGCCAGTCCGTGCCTTCGCGGCAAGGGATACACCAGCCGCAACTTTCGTGCTGATAGAACTTCATGGTGCGCAAAGCAAACTTGACCATGCAGGTGCTGTCATCCAGGACCACCACGCCACCCGATCCCAGCATGGAGCCCGCCTTGGCTACGCTGTCAAAATCCATTCCGATATCGATTTCATCGGACTTCAACACCGGCGTGCTCGATCCGCCCGGCACTACCGCCTTGAGCGCACGCCCGTTGGGGACCCCGCCCGCCACCTCGAAAATCATCTTTCGGAGGTTGTAACCCATGGGCAGTTCGTAAACGCCAGGACGCTTCACATGCCCGCTGAGGCAGAACAGCCGGGTGCCGCCATTCTTCGGCGGACCCAGCCCGGCGTACCATTCCGCCCCGCCCAGAATAATGTGGGGGACGCTGGCCAGGGTTTCAGCATTGTTAATAACGGTAGGCCCGCCCCAAAGCCCGACCACCGCCGGGAAGGGAGGCCGAATACGGGGAATGCCGCGCTTGCCCTCGAGCGACTCCATCAGCGCCGATTCTTCTCCCACTTCGTAGGCGCCCGCGCCGCCGTGCCAGTAAACGTCAAAATCGTAGCCGCTGCCGAAAATGTTCTTGCCCAGAAAGCCGCGAGCGTAAGCGTCGGCAATCGCCTTCTGCACGATTTCGAGGAGGTAGCGGTACTCTCCGCGAACATAGATGTAGCCGGTGTGCGAGCCCACGGCCAGCCCGGCAATAATCACGCCTTCAATGACCGCATGTGGATCATGCTCGAAAATCAGCCGGTCCTTGCAGGTGCCAGGCTCGCTTTCGTCGCCGTTGCACAGTACATATTTCGGCTTGGGGGCCTGCTTGGGTACGAACGACCACTTCAGTCCGGTGCTGAAACCGGCGCCGCCGCGCCCGCGCAATCCGGAGTTCTTGACCTCGTTGACAATGCCATCCGGCCCCATGCCCAGGGCCTTCTGCACCGCCTTATAGCCGTCAAGCTCGAGGTAGCGGTCGAGATTGGTCGCACCCAGGCCGAAGCGCCGGGAAACGACCTTCACCTCGTCGGGATGAGAGACCAGATCAGCCATGATTCAATTTCAGATTGATGATTTTAGATTGCAGACTTCCTAACCCACTCGATTTTCAAATCTGAAATCTGAAATCTTCAATCTCGAATTCCTATGCTCCCTTCTTCGCGTAACCGTCCAGCACCCGGTCCATTTTCTCCGCCGTCAGGTTCTCATGAAAATCGTAGTTCACCTGCACCGCCGGGGCCCAGCTGCATCCGCCAATGCACTCCACTTCCTCCAGGGAGAACAACCCGTCCGGCGTGGTTCCTTTGTGCCCGATGCCAAGTTTTTTCTCGCAGTGCTCCAGCAGTTCCTCGCCGCCGCGCAGCATACAGGCGATATTGGTACAAACCTGCACGTTGTATTTGCCCCGCGGCTTGGTGGTCAGCATGGAGTAGTAGCTGATCACGTTGCGGACGTCCAGCGCGGTCAAGTCCAGCCGTTGTGCCAGCTCCTCGATTACTTCGTCCGACAGATAACCCACTTCATCCTGGGCATAAAGCAGCGTGGGCACCAGCACTGACCGCTTCGTCGGATAGTGGGTCAACATATCCGCGAAGCGTTTCTCGAATTGGTCAGAAAATCGCATTCATTTTTCCTCAGTGTCCTCCGTGCCCTCCGTGGTAAATCGTTTTGATTAACCACAGAGGACACGGAGGACAACTGAGTTCCTACCGGTCGATTTCGCCTAACACAATATCAATAGACCCAATCGCCGCCACCACGTCCGCCAGCAATCTTCCTTCACACATCGTAGGCAGCGTCTGCAGATTCGCCAGACACGCCGACCGCATGTGCACCCGGTAGGGCTTCGCCGTACCGTCGCTGACTATGTAGTAGCCCATTTCGCCGCGCGGCGACTCCACTGCCTGATACACTTCACCTGCCGGTACCGCAAAACCTTCCGTAATAATCTTAAAGTGATAGATGAGCGCTTCCATCTGCGTCTTCATCATCTCCCGGTCGGGCAGGATCACCTTCGGCGCCACTGCCTTGATGGGGCCTTCCGGCATCCCGTTCAAGGCCTGCTGCACCATGGCAATCGATTCCCGCATCTCCGCCACCCGGCAGGCGTAGCGGGCGAATACGTCGCCGTCCTGCAATACCGGAACCTTGAACTTGAAGTTCTCGTAGCCGGAATATGGCATGTCGCGCCGCAAATCAAAATCGACGCCGCTGCCGCGCAGGGTCGGCCCGCTGGCTCCCAGAGCGACGGCGTCTTCCGCGGTAATCCGCGCCACACCCTTGGTGCGCATCCCCCAGATGGGATTTCCGGTCAGCAGATTTTCGTATTCATCCACCTTGGAGGGGAAGCGCGTGGCAAAATCCTGCACGCGTTCGAAAAATCCCAACGGAGGCTCGAGCGCCAGCCCGCCAATGCGGAAATACGACGTCATCATGCGCTGTCCACTGACCATCTCGAACAGCCGCAGAATGTCTTCGCGCTCGCGGAAGCAATAAAGAAAGACCGTCATGGCCCCGATATCGAGCGCGTGGGTCCCCAGCCAGACCAGGTGCGAGTTGATCCGAGTGAGCTCATTCAACATCACCCGCATCCATTGCGCCTTGGGTGGAATCTCCAGGCCCAGCAGCTTTTCCACCGCCAGCACGTAGCAGAGATTGTTGGTCAGCGGGCAAAGGTAATCGATGCGGTCGGTGAGCGGCACCACCTGCTGGTAAAACTTGGCCTCGCAGGTTTTTTCAATCCCAGTGTGCAGATACCCGATGTCGGGCATGATGCGCACAATATTTTCGCCGTCGATTTCGAGCAGCAGCCGCAGCACGCCGTGGGTGGACGGGTGATGCGGCCCCATGTTCAGGATCATGGTGCGGTC
This sequence comes from Terriglobia bacterium, assembly GCA_963790645.1. GTDB lineage: Bacteria > Acidobacteriota > Terriglobia > Terriglobales > Acidobacteriaceae > JAIQFF01. The sequence goes on from CAWBPS010000030.1 coordinate 76,663, forward strand.
CTGGCCGGGTTCAAGCGCGGGCATGGGGGAGAGATGAGCCATGGCGAGTTCTAGCGGTAGCCCTCCACCGGATAGTCCTTGCGCAGCGGATGTCCTTCCCAATCCTCCGGCATCAGCAGCCGCCGCAGGTAGGGATGGCCGGCGAAGCGCACTCCAAACAGGTCGAAGACTTCGCGCTCGAAATAGTTGGCGGCGGGCCAGACCGCGGTGACGGAATCGAGGGCCGGGCTGCTGCCCTCCAGCCGCACCTTCAAACGCACCCGCTCCTTCTTAGAAATCGAGAGCAGATGATAGATGACCTCGAAACGCGGCTCTGAAGGAAACCAGTCCACACAGGTGATGTCGGCGAGATAGTTGAAGGGACAATCCGCGTCCTGGCGCAGCAGGTCGCACACATCCCGGATTGACGATCGCTCCACGTAAATGCTCATCTCGTCGCGATCGAACTTGGCGCCCTCGACCGCGGCGGGATTCCAGGCGATTAATTTCGCGACAGCCGGGTGGTTCTTCAGTTGCTCCAGATCGGTGATGGCGGGGGGCAGCGGCATCAGACTTCGCCTCGCCGGGCCGACGGCTTACCCCAGTCCAGGGCGCCCTTTTTCCATACATAGAAGAAGCCCACCAGCATGATGCCGATATAAACCAGCATCTCCCAGAAACCAAACATCTTAAGATCGCGCAAAATCACTGCCCAGGGATAAAGAAAAATGGCCTCAATGTCAAACAGGATGAACAGCATCCCTACCAGGTAGAATTTAACCGAAAATCGTTCCCGGGCGTCGCCAACGGGCGTCATGCCACACTCATAGGGCGACATTTTGGCCCGAGTCGGACGGCGATACCCGATCAGCCAGGAAAGCAGGACGATTGTGCCCGCAAGGGCTCCCGCGACCAGGAAGTGAATCAGTAATGGCAGGTAGCGGGCGAAGTAATTGTCGGGCATAGGAGAGCTATATATAATTCGCGCCAAGCCTTAACTAAACATTCTAGATTAGATTTCGTTATTGGCGGTGTCAAGCGAAGGGCCGCCTTTGTTGTCGCTTTGTTAAAACTTTTTAATCGATTGCCCCGATCTCTTTCGCGACGGTGTACAAAAGAACATGATCTTTGGCTTCAACACGGACATCAAGCAAGGCGACACCGTCTATCACGTGCAGAGCGAAGCCCGTGAAAGCGAACTCCTGCTGCAGACCCAGGTCTTCGTGCGCGGCCGCTGTATCGGCAAGCGTGCGACGCCGTACGGAGACAAGCTGGCGGGCGGCTTTACCGACCAGCAAAAAGAGCATGGCCTGCGCGACCAGCATCGCCTGGTTCTCGACGCCATCCGTGATGGCCGCCTCGACGACATCCTGGACAAGCGGGAGACTCCGGAGACGCTGGCTGCCGTCAAAGAGCTGGACGTGCAGTGGCTGAACGCCAATTCCGTCCACGCCGACCGCAATCTGACCATGCGGCTGCGGGTGACGGAGAGCGGCTCCGGCGTTCCCGGGGCCCGCCTCACGGTCCGCTTTGCCCGCCCCGACGCTGCACCTTTCTATGCCCAGGTGGTCACCGATCCCGCCGGCGACACCGAGATGAAGATCGAAGTCGATGAATCCTCCCTGCCGGATTCGTCGGTCCTGGTGCAGGCCAGCTACTCCGGTCGCACCGCCACCCGCAAGTTCCAGCTGAGAAAAGTAGAAGCATAGGAGCCCACGTAGGGGCGGGTGTCCTCACCCGCCCGGCGGAGCGAAGCTCCGCTCGGTTTTGCCGCCTGCAAAGCTGTCGAGCTGGGCTCAACCGGACAGCCGGGGGCGGCTGTCCCCACGTGGCTCTTGCCGCTACATCCGTTAATTGCGAAAATCAATCCGATGAAAATCACCATCAACGGGCAAGAGCAGAGCTCGCCCCCGATCACGCTGGCGGGGTTGGTCGAGCAGCTCGGCATGAAACAGGACCGCGTTGCCGTAGAGTTGAACCGCAATATCGTCCCCCGATCCCAGTGGGCGGAAACCCACCTGGCGGAAGGCGACAACCTGGAAATCGTCCACTTCGTAGGCGGCGGGTGTTTGTAGCGCCGGCGTCCCGCCGGCTGTCCTGAGGGCGTCCCGCCCTCAGAGCGGGGAACTCCTCTAGTACACCTCTGCGGCAAATCTTCCGTTGACAGTAGCCACTTCACGCCTAAAATGTGTCAAACATTTTATATCTTTAATGTTTGAAACAATTTCCGGATTTATGGCGCAGACTCGATTCACATCCCGCGAAGTGATGGCCCTGACCGGCATCACCCTCCGCCAACTGCAATGGTGGGACGAGCGCCGCATCGTCGTGCCTGCCCGAGAGGGACATCGCCGCCTGTACTCGACTGAAGACCTGGCTGAAGTGGCGGTCATCTGCGAACTGCGCCGCCGCGGTTTCTCGCTGCAGCGGGTGCGCAAGGTCATGCGCTTTCTGCAGCGCGAGTTCAGCAAACGTCTGGCCGAAACCGTCACCGGCTCGTCTGACTACCATCTCCTCACCGACGGCCGCACGCTTTATCTCGAAACCTCAGCCCGGCAGATTGTGGACATCCTGAAGAATTCCCGCCAGCCCATGCTGGCGATCTGTCTCAGCGATACCGTGCGCCAGGTGCGCGCCGACATCCGCCATGCGGAAAAAAAAGCTAATGCCAGCGCGTTGCGGCCGGCACGCAGAAAAGCTTCATAAGCAGGGAAGTTTGGCTCCACAAAGTTTGGCTCCGGGGGAGGAGAGATGGTTGGAGAACTGAACGTCCTGAACGAGTGGATACCCGAGCAGATGCATCCCGGCACGATCTTCGTGCTGGAAAATGCCGGCCACGTGGGCGAGAAGGAAGATCCCTACTGGGCCGTGCTCGCCTGTCCCGATTGCGGTACCCTGGGACTCATCACACGCAAACAACTTGCCGGACTGCTGCCCGTCATCTGCGGCTCCGACCAGTGCTCGGTGCAGTTCTTCATCAATGACAGCGACATCGTGATCCGCAAGCCCTGCTGAGCGGGGAAGCGCCCTCCTTTAATCGTGCCGCAATCCGCATCATATCCCTCGCGCTTGCTCGGAGTTTTATAATCCTTTTGATCATGCGGATTCTCCCAAAGAGTCGACTTCTGGCCACAATCCTGCTTCTGGCCGTCCCATTCGGTTTTGGAGGGAACTGCCCGAACCCGATGGTCCTTCTGAACTCCGTTGGGCGGGACTTGACGGTCAGGCGCGATATTCTGGCGGAGGATCTCAAGGTCGCGGTTGATGGTACGCAAACCAAGGTTCGCTCCGTATCGCTAAGCTCGGGCCCACGCCGGATTGTCCTGATGGTGGATATGAGTGGGAGCATGAATCCATCGCCGCAACGGAGCGGATGGGGCATCGCCCTTCGCACCGCCGCCGTCGCCTACGCCTCTATTCCACCGGACGCTTCGGTTGCTTTGGTGACATTTGGTGACAAAGTGCAGGGAGTATCAGAGGGCTTCCTGGATCGCGCGAAAGTGGGAATAAGAATGCTGGACCTGGCAAAACTGGAACCCACGGGTCGCACCGCGTTGTTTGACTCCATTGATCAGGCCCTTTCGCTGCTTCAGGTACCGCAACTCGGCGATGCAATTTACCTCGTCACCGATGGCGGGGACAACAGGAGCCAGGTTTCCATAAGAAAACTGAAAGAAAAGCTTGCCGTTCACGGTGTCAGGGTCTTTGTTTTTCTCGTTCCGATTGAGGGAGTCATGACGGTGGAGGAAGGAGAAGGCCAATCTCAAATGGGGGAACTTGCCGAATATACGGGCGGGTATGTGATTCGAGCTCCCTGGCACGAGATTGGCACGAACGACGAGGCATGGCTGACGAGGGTCGCCACTCGCATCAGAAGCCAGCTCCAGGAGATTTATCAGATAGAGTTGGACATTCCTAGCGTGGAGGGCTCGAAGGGACGAGTAAAGGTGGGCTCGGCTGGGCGGAAGCTGGACAACAACACTCTTGCCTATCCACGTCAGCTCGTGCCATGCACACCGGTACCGTAGTTTACTCGGTTGTGAACCCTCACTGCGATCAGTCACCTCCCGGTACTTCCCTCGAGTCTTCAACGACTCTAGCTCCGCGCGATCTCCCACAGCTTGTTTACCGTGTTCCAGTTGCGCGTAGTCGTGCCCACCTTGAGCATCTTCTCCAAGACGTTATTACCTAACCTGGTCGCGTGGTATCCATTCGGGCAATGGAGATAGACTGCCTGCGCAGAACAGCGAAACTGATCGGGAGCGACCTTTGCCGCATCCAGTGCCTTCAGCGCGCTTTTGTCGGGTTCGCACGCCAAAAAAGTTACATGCAGCCTGGTAGGGTCGATGCCTTTTTCTTTCAGCAGGGGATTGGAACTGATCACTTCACCGATTTCAACTGCCGTCTTCACCACCACTGGAACCGGAAAGCCGAACTGACCAAGTATCTTTTCTTCGATACGCTTCGCCAGCTTCGCGGGAGTTTGCGCGGGCGCTTTGAAAACCACGTTCCCACTTTGAATGTAGGTCTTCACATCTGCAAAGCCCAACTCCTCGAAAGTCTTCCGCAGTCGGTCCATCTTGACGATCTTGTGGCCACCCAGATTAATCCCTCGAAGCAAAGCGATGTAGGTGGGCGGAGTGCGGGAAGGCTGTTTCATCTTGTTGTTCCGGAACAAAGCGCCGCCGTCGCGGGATGATATGGAGGACGGGCGTCCCGCCCGTCGCGCCGAGCGCATCGCTTGACGGGCGAGACGCCCGTCCTCCATGTAGCTGTCCGGCGAGACGCCGGCGCTACGGTCTAGGTACTCTGCTTGCTCCGCACTCGTTCCAGCGCCACCGGAATCTGTTCCACGATCTCGATGCCGAATCCTTCAAGGCCGGCCACTTTGCGGGGATGGTTGGTCAGCAGCCGAATGCGCCGCAGGTTCAGGTCGGATAAGATCTGCGCCCCGATGCCCACTTCGCGCTGCGTCTTGCGCTCGCTCTCGGGCAGCGCCGGCAGCCGCTTGTCGCGATGAAAGGTAAGCGCAGTCCGCTCCGCCAGCTTCTCCACGGAAAAGCCCTTGGAAGTCTGATGCAGGTAGATCAGGGCCCCCCGCCCTTCGCGGGCGATCCTCTGCATCGAGCCCTCGATGGTGGCATGGCAGTCGCAGCCGGTGGAGCCAAAAACATCGCCCATCAGGCAGTGCGAGTGCATGCGGACCAGCACGGGTTCATCGCCGCTCTCAATGTCGCCGCGTACCAGCGCGATGTGAGACTCGCCGCCATCCACTTCGCTTTCGTATGCGATCAGGCGGAACTCTCCGTGATTGGTGTCGATTAAGGCCTCGCCGACGCGATGCACGTGGCGCTCGTGCTGCATGCGGTAGCGGATAAGTTCCGCCACGGTCAGCATTTTCAGGGCGTGGGTTTTGCAGAATTCGATGAGGTCAGGCACGCGCGCCATGGTCCCGTCGTCGCGCATGATTTCGCAGATGATGCCGGCCGGCACCATTCCCGCCATTCGCGCCAGGTCCACCGCTGCTTCCGTCTGTCCGGCGCGGAGCAGCACTCCGCCCTTGCGTGCCCGCAGCGGAAACACATGGCCGGGGCGGGCCAGGTCGGCCGGCCGGGTCGCTGGATCGACCGCCACTCTGATGGTGCGGGCCCGGTCGTAGGCCGAGATTCCAGTGGTGACGCCGTCGCGGGCATCAATGGCCTCGCAAAACGCGGTACCGTAGTTCGAGGTGTTCTCCGCGGTCATCGGGCCTATGCGCAGGTGATCGAGGCGTTCCTCGGTCATGGCCAGGCAAACCAATCCTCGACCGTACTTGGCCATGAAATTAATGGCCTCAGGCGTCACCTTCTCCGCGGCCAGAGTCAGGTCGCCTTCGTTTTCTCGATCTTCGTCGTCCACCACCACAACCATCCGCCCGGCGCGGATCTCCTCAATTGCGGCAGGAACGTCAGTAAACGGCGAATTCGCCATCATAGTGGCCTGATTTTACCAAAACTTCAATGTAGCGCCGGCATCCTGCCGGCTGTCCCGAGGGCGTCCCGCCCTCGGCCGATACGGCTGTGTGGGGCGGACACTCCTGTCCGACGCTTTTGACTTTGGCCTTTGATTTTCCTAACCGCCTGCCGACTCAGATCAACTTCAAAGGCGGCGGACAGGAGTGTCCGCCCCACACCAATCTACGTATTCCTCAAGGTCCCCCCGGCTCGCCGGTCAGCAGATCCTCGGTCCCCCGAAAGAGCGCTCGCAACGCACGCCATACCCAGCGCGCCAGAATGACGATTACCACCAGCAGGAAACCCACAATCCCCGCCGCCCAATAGGGATGCCGGGTGGCAAACCAGGTCAGAAAGATGGCCAGGCCGTCCTCTCCCAGGCTCAGCGCCGCATTGGAGAAAGGTTCAGGAGAAGCGGTCACGGCGGCCCGCGCAGCCGTCTTTCCCCCATGGGCCGCAAGAGCGATCAGGCCGCCCGCCGCGGTCGCTGCCATCTGCTCCCAGGGCGATAGTGCCGCCGTGGCACGATAGGCCAAAAGCGCCGCTACGGGGACCCGTATGAAGGTGTGTAAAGTGTTCCAGACCAGGTCAAAGGCGGGAATCTTGTCGGCGAAGAACTCAATCGCGAACAGCGCGGCACTGATTCCTATCACCCACCAGCTTGTCAAAATGTCCAAGGCCGGCGGCAGGGCCAGCACTCCGGCACGAGCCAGCAACCCCAGTGTGGCCACGGTGGCGTACAGGTTGAGCCCGGCGGCAAAGCTGGTCGCCACCACAGCCGCTACAATCTGATCGCCGGAAAACTTCATCACCCCGACAGGATAGTCCGTCGCACCAACATTAATCCCGCAAAATAACGTCCTACAACCCGATGTGTCACCCTGAGCGAGCTGAGATCGTCCGCTTGCGGACGATCGCGGCGAGTCGAAGGGCCGCTATAGGCGCTTTGAGCTTGAGTTCACGAGCGTTTTCTCTGACACCGGCAAGGTCCCTAGAACTAATGCATCGCGTAGCTATAGGGGCCCTTCAACTGCGTGGCTGCTTCGCGGAGCGAAGCAACCGCTTCGCTCAGGGTGACAAAGTATGTTTTCAGTTTTTTGTGCCGGCACGAGAAAAAGGCCGCCAGTCAGGCGGCCTTGGTGTCGAACCGGCGAAATCGATTAGAGCGTGGATTCGATTTCGAATCCCCAGGCTTCCAGAAGCGGTTCGGGGATGTATTTGGAATTCTTGTTACGCCGCGCCCATTCCCGCAGCCGGGTGGAGCGCAAGTACTGGTCGGGCGAGAGCTTATACTCGCGCACAACCTGCTCGAATTCGGTGATGGTCGGGGTGATGGGGCCGATCGGCTCAGGCTTGCCCCAGTTAGGATTTCCGCGTCGCTTCGCCATGAATACTATGCCTCGTACCTGGGAATTATCACAGCTGAACTATGAAAACTTAGATTCACATTACGGTGTTGAGGATTCACGCCAAATCGCTCAGCATGTGTAACTACGCTGACTACTTGCCAAGGCTATTACTATGACTGGAAGCTATAGATTCTAAGACGTTTGACTCCATAAGTCAATGGAAATATCAGGCCTTTGCTGCCCAAAATCAAGCTATATTACAGAAAATTAACGATTTAATGCGAGCTTCAGACTTTTCTCTTCCCAGATTCCCGAAGTCTTCGCCTGCCATCGGTGTGTCTGGCTCGCAAGCGCACACAGGCTAACTGCTGTGAACAAAACTTCTTACCCATTCCTGCCAGTGCCGCAATGCTGCCATGCCCGGTGGACTGAGTTACCGGGGTAATGGGCGGGCGATGACCGGTCATTGACGGCTGCCACGGACAAACCTAGAGTGCGATAAGGAGGCCAAAACTGTGAGGGACATCTACGAGGTGCTGCGTAAGAAACAGGCGGAGCAGGCTCAACTGGGCAAGCAGATCGAAGCGCTGCAGACAGCTGCAGAACAGCTCCGCGGCGTGGCCCACTTGCTGGACGATGAGCGCGAGGAAGCTGAAGGGGCCGCTGCCAGGGGCTGACGCAGACCGCCAGGCGGGCTCGATTTAAAGGCGTCTTATGAGTTTACAAGCGCTGGTTTTTTGTGCCGACGAAAAAGTCGTGCGTGTGCTGCGCCGGGTGCTGAGTGAACTGGAAATCGGCATGGAGCTTTGCCCCGATGCCGAATCCGCCATTCACAAGCTGACCCGACGGAGGTTTGAAGCCGTCATCGTGGACTGCGCAGACCCGCGCACCGCCTCGCGCGTGCTGCGCAGCGCCCGCTCCGCGCCCTGCAACAAACGGGCGGTGGCCGTCGCTATCGTTGGCGCCCAGAGCGATCTTGGCAGCCAGCGAGACCTGGGGGCCCATTTCGTTCTCCATCAGCCGCTTTCCCCGGAACGCGCCAAAACCAGTTTCCGCGCAGTGCGGGCCCTGATGAAGCGCGAACGGCGCCGCAATGCCCGAATCAGTGTCGAAACTCCGGTCACTATCCAGGTAAACGATGGCGCTGGACAGCTGCGTGCGGTCAGCAGCGATATCGGCGAAGGCGGCATTGCCGTCCAACTGGCCCACCGCCCCAAAAATCTCGGTCCCGTGTCCGTGCAGTTTTCCTTGCCGGGGACCCAACACAAGATTGAGTGTACCGGTGAAGTGGCCTGGGAAAATCCCGGCCGTCAAGTGGGACTCCGCTTCCTGGACCTGACGCCAGCCATGCGTGACGATCTTAACCAGTGGCTGGCCAGCCGCGCTCCCGAGTTTGAGCAGGATGATCCGCCGGCCCCCTGCAAGCTGACCGACCTCAGCCTGGGCGGCTGCTATCTGGACACGGCTTCACCTTTCCCCCTCGGCACTCGCATCGTCCTCTCCATGAAGGTTGCCGGGGTGAGTTTCCGGGCCCAGGGCATGGTGCTGGTGATGCATTCCGAACTGGGCATGGGAATTGAATTCACTCAAACCACCGACGCGCAACGCAACCAGCTTGAACGATTTATTCAGGCCCTGACCAACAGCAATGGTGCTCTTCCCGAACTTCTGGTGGAACCCGAGGGATTGGACATGGGCGGGCTCGTCAGGCCCCCTCAATCCGCCACCGGCGGTGCAGACCCGCTGCTGGAACTGTTTCGAAAAAGCTCCGACCTCGCGCCTGCAACCTTCCAGGTGGAACTGCGCAAGCAACGCGGCCCCAAAGCCGCGGCGCACAAGGCGTCTGTTTAACCGCGATATTCATTCCTGCCGTAGCTCACCGCGTGCGATGCCACCGTCGGTCAAACCACTCCCCGCTGGTTCGGGACAAACATTTTGCCGCCGTGAGGATCAGCGGTAGAATCAGTTTCTGCCTGTTTTCTCATGAATTTCAAGGCCTTGTTTCGCGAAGCATTCATCACCCTGACCCGCAACTGGCTTCGCAGTGCCCTTACCATCCTAGGAATCGCGGTCGGTGTGGCCGCGTTTATCTGTGTCGTTGCCATCGGGAACGCAGGTTCCAGCCGGATAGAAGAACAGCTGCAAAATCTGGGCAACAACTTTGTCTGGATCGAAGCGGGTAGCCGTACCCGCAATGGCATGCGGGCGGGAGCGCGCGGCACCCGGTCCCTGGTGCTCAGCGACGCCCAGGCCATCAGCGAGCAAGTGCCGTTGATAAGGAGCATGTCGCCCAATGTGGATGGCCACGTTCAAGTGGTTTACGGCGGTGAGAACTGGGCTACCCAATACCGGGGCGTGGCGCCGGAATACATTCAGATTCGGCGTTGGCGGTTACGCCGGGGCGCTTTCTTCACTAAGGCCGACGTTGACTCAGCCGTTCCAGTCTGTGTGCTTGGTCAGACAGTGGTCGATAACCTGTTCGGGGCCGACGACCCCATAGGAGCCACAATCCGAGTGCAGAGTCTGCCGTGCAAGGTGATAGGTGTCCTGCGGGCAAAAGGGTTTTCTGCCACGGGTCAGGACCAGGACGACTTCGTGCTCATGCCCTTTACCACCGTACAGAAGAGAATTACGGGCACTTTCTGGCTGGATGACATCTTCTGCTCTGCCGTCTCTCGCGACGCGATGTCCGAAGCGACCCGTCAGATCACCGGCCTGCTTCGCGAGCGCCATCACATGAATCCGAGTGAGGACAACGATTTCAACGTCCGCAGGCCGGAAGACCTGATCCAGGCGCAACTCGCCTCCAGTCGAATCATGACCATTCTGCTGGGCAGCATCGCGTCTCTCTCCTTGCTGGTCGGCGGCATCGGAATCATGAATATCATGCTGGTATCGGTCACCCAGCGGACGCGCGAGATTGGGGTCCGTCTGGCGGTGGGAGCAACCGAATGGGACGTGCAGCTGCAGTTTCTGAGCGAAGCGGTTGCCCTCAGCCTGCTGGGAGGCGTGCTGGGAGTGCTGGCAGGCCTGCTTTCGTCCGCTGTCGTCGAACAGCTCTTCGAATTCCCCACCGAGCTGACGCCGGAGGTGTTCGTCATCGGCGGCTTGTTTGCCCTCAGCGTCGGAATTCTCTTTGGGTACTATCCTGCCAGAAAGGCATCTCAACTGGACCCCATTCAAGGGCTTCGCTACGAATGACCTTGACCCCGGGCATGCTGGGCTGCCCGCGCGTCGCGAAAGCGTTGCTCATTGTAAAATAGGCGATTGCACTCAGTGTGCCCCCCTTAAGCTATGCCGCAGGAAGAAAAGACCACCGAGATTCGTGAGGGCCGAGACGAGGCCCGTTACGATGCCCATCGCATCGAAGCCAAGTGGTTGGAGCGGTGGCAGCAGGACCCGTCCCTCTATGCCGCCGAGCCCCATTCCACTCGCCAGAAGTATTACGTGCTCGAAATGCTGCCCTATCCCTCCGGCGCATTGCACATGGGACACGTCCGTAACTACTCCATCGGTGACGCCCTCGCCCGCTACATGTGGATGAACGATTACAACGTGCTTCATCCCATGGGCTGGGATTCGTTCGGACTGCCCGCCGAGAATGCGGCCATTCAGAACAACACTCCTCCCCGCGAGTGGACGCTGCGCAATATCAGCGCCATGAAGGCGCAGATGAACCGCCTGGGCTTTGCCTACGACTGGTCGCGCGAAGTCACTACCTGCCTGCCCGATTACTACAGATGGAACCAGTGGTTCTTCATCAAGCTCTTCGAAAAAGGCCTGGCCTATCGCAAAAAGAGCAGGGTCAACTGGTGTCGAAAATGCGCCACCGTGCTGGCCAACGAGCAGGTGGTGAACGGATGCTGCTGGCGTCATGAAGACACGCTGGTCGAGCAGCGCGAACTGGAACAGTGGTTCCTGCGCATCACCAATTACTCCGAGGAGTTGCTGCGCGACCTCGACCGCCTGCCCGGCTGGCCGGAAAAAGTCCGCACCATGCAGCGCAACTGGATTGGCCGCAGTGAAGGCACGCTGGTCGATTTCAAGCTCGACGGCGCGACCGATCCGAACAGTGCGACCATTACCGTCTTCACCACCCGCGTGGACACAATTTTCGGCGCAACTTCAGTGCAGCTCGCGCCCCAGCATCCCCTGGTCGCGCGGTTGACCAAAAACAACGACCTGTTGCGCGGCGAAGTGGACCGGCTCATTGCGGAGCAGCGCAAGGCCCGGGAAGTGGGCGACATCGGCGAGATTGAGAAGCACGGCGTCAACACCGGCCGCTATGCCATCAATCCTTACAACGGCGAGAAGGTGCCGATCTGGGTGGCCAATTACATCCTGATGGATTACGGCACCGGCGCCATCATGAGCGTGCCCGCTCACGACGACCGCGATTACGAATTCGCCAGGAAATATAAACTCGAGATTCGGCTGGTAATCCTGCCGGCCGGGGATCCCGAAGAAACTGCGGTTGAGCCCAAGCTTCCATTCACCACCATGCAGGGCATGCTGGTAAACTCCGGGCGCTTCAGCGGCATGGACTGCGAAACGGCCATCAAAGCCATGTCCGAGCACGCCGAGAAGAATGGCTTCGGCAAGGCCACCGTCACCTATCGTCTCAAAGACTGGGGCATTTCGCGCCAGCGCTACTGGGGAACACCCATCCCGATGCTGTATTGCGAGAAGGATGGCATCGTCGCCGTGGCGGAGAAAGACCTGCCGGTCGTCCTGCCGGAAAACGTGGACATTACCCTGACCGGCGGATCGCCTCTTGGCCGGGTGCCGGAGTTCGTCAATGTCACGTGTCCAAAGTGTGGAGGCCCCGCCCGCCGCGAAACCGACACCATGGACACGTTCGTTGATTCGTCCTGGTATTTCTACCGCTACACCGACGCCCGCAACGACCAGGCGCCGTTCGATAGTGAGAAAGCCGGCTACTGGTTCGGCGATCGCGGCATCGACCAGTACATTGGCGGGGTCGAGCACGCCATCCTGCACCTGATTTACTCGCGCTTCTGGACCAAGTTCATGCGCGACATGGGCCTGATCAGGAATGATGAACCTGCCGAGCGCCTGTTCACCCAGGGCATGATCATCAAGGGCGGAGCCAAGATGTCCAAAAGCCTGGGCAACGTGGTTTCGCCGGACGATATGGTCGAGCGCTACGGCGCCGACAGCACTCGTATGTACACGCTGTTCGCCACGTCGCCCGATCGCGAGCTCGACTGGCAGGATGAAGGCGTTGAAGGCGTCGAACGTTTTCTGTCCCGGGTTTACAGGTTTGCAGTCCGTAACGCCCGCCCGAGCGACCCGGCGTGGAACCAGCTTTTACCGGAAAATTTGGATCCGTTAGCCCGGGGCCTGCAGCGCAAGCTGCATCAGACCATCAAGCGCGTCAGCGATGACTTCCAGGGCCGGTGGCACTTCAATACCAGCATCGCCGCCATCATGACGCTGGTCAACGAACTTTACGCCCTGGAAACTCGTGTGGCCGCGGGCGACTCGCCCGCGAAGGCTGTCCCAATCCCCCTGGTGGCAGAGATTCAACGCACCCTGGCCTTGCTGTTGGCCCCCTTCGCTCCTTACCTGGCCCATGAACTTTGGGAAATGCTGGGAGAGAAGGGAAGTCTGCTGCGCGCCCCCTGGCCGAAGTACGATCCCGCGCTGGCCAAGGAGGAGGAAGTCGAACTCCCAGTGCAGGTCAACGGCAAGTTGCGGAGCCACATTGTGGTCCCGGCGGAAGCGTCCGACGAACTGGTCCGCGAGCGTGCCCTCGCCGATGAAAAAGTCGTGACCCTGATCGGCGGCAAACAGATTGTGAAAGTGATTGTAGTGCCCGGCAAACTGGTGAACATCGTGGTGCGATGAAATCGGCTGAGCGCAAACAAGGCGGGCTCTCGCCCGCCTGCACTCGCTGCGTTGCGTATTTGTCTAGCTCGCCGGTTTGAACTGCAAACCCTCTTTCTGTTTGCCAAAATCAATTTCCTGGAGGACCTTGGCCTGAGTATGGTTCGCAGCAGGTTCAGTCACTACCGCATCGTATCCTGAGGTGTATCCGACCAGCTTGGCCGAAGTCGTTGCCACCGTCTTCTTGTTTTGCAGAATGTCAACGTTGACGGTTGGCCCGGCGCCATTCCACTGCACTTTGTAATTACCCGGTTCCAGCTGGGTCGATCCCACCCGCACCGTGTCGAACAGTTTGAGGTTGCCTTCGTTCTTGTCCCTGGCAAATGTGCTGGCAGGCAGCAGCAACAGCCCGGCCAGCGCCGCTCCGCCCAGGTACTTCATATAGTTCATGATCTTTCTCCTAGATTGTGTGCCATCATCTAATAAGGGGTAAGGAGATGCCGCTAATCACGGGCACGTCCTCGCCGTGGATAAAAAATAGAAGCTACTGAGAATGATGCGCCGGCCCCGTCGCAGGGTTGCTGTAAAGATATGTGATGTATGCAACTCGAATCTTGCTATGCAGGGTTTGAGTTATCCTGAAACGGATGAAGCGACGTTCACCCACGCTGGAAGGCTTTCAGATCATGTTCCGGGTACCCTTGCTCGGGCTGGCCGAAATTGCATGGCGATGGAGTTTTGGCGTCGCGGCGGCGGCAGTGCTCCTGTTCTCGCTCCGCGAATACCTGGACACGCTGCCGGTCACAGCGGGAGACATGTTGCTTCTGCGCACCCGGCAGCCCTTCCTGATCTTGCAGGTCCTTTCCCGCATCTTCCAGGGAAGCGCACCGCGGGCCGTGGCTGCGTTCGCGGTGCTCGTGCCCGGACTGGGACTGGCCTGGGTCATTGTCGCTTCCCTAGGTCGCGCTGCCACCCTCAAGACCCTCATTGAATACTTCCGCGGTGCTCATGGTCGCGTACGCCTGACCTCGCTCCTGGCACTGAACTCCCTGCGTGCCCTGACATTCCTGGCTGCGGCCGTTGGCGTTGTGGGCGCCCTGTTGGCGGCCCGAGCGGCCTCGTCGTCCGGCGATCCTTCCCCGGGAAGCGCGCTGCTGATTTTCTGGATGCTAATCATGCTGGTTGGACTGGCATGCTCGCTGTTGAATTGGTATCTCTCGCTGGCGGCGATTTTCGTGGTCAAGGATGGCGCGTCCACATTCGCAGCCCTGGCCGCTGCCATCGACCTTTGCCGCTCCCGGACAGGCTCCATAGCCGCCACTCTCACCTGGTTCGGCGTGGCGCACACCGCCGCGTTTGTGGTGGCCAGCTCCGCCGCCGCGGTCCCCCTGGGCTTTTCGGAGGTGCTTCCCGGGGGTGTGGTGCTCGGCGGCCTGCTGCTGGTCGCCCTGCTCTATTTTGCGGCGGTAGATTTTCTCTATGTCGGCCGTCTGGCCGCCTATGTGTTCATGATCGAACCACCCATCGTATTGCCGCTCCCTGCATCAGACGACGATATCCTCAGCGACATTCCTGGCCTCCCGATGCTGGGAACCGAGAACTAGAATCAAGCAACTGATGGCAACACCAGGTCCGGGGGCAAAGGGCTACCTGGTCACGATGGCAACCAGTTTGCCCCTTTACACTCTCCCCGCAATCTGAGAAACTCGTCCGTGGAAACCCAATCCATCGTAGTCCTCGATTTCGGGGCGCAGTATTCGCAACTCATCGCGCGCCGCATCCGTGAACAAAATGTTTTCTCGGTAGTGCTCCCCTGCACGGCCACGCTGGAAGAAATCCGCAGCTACTCTCCGGTCGGGATTATTCTTTCCGGCGGCCCGTCGTCGGTCTATGACGCTGATGCGCCGCCCGCCGACCCGCGTGTGCTGCAGCTGGGCTTGCCCGTGCTGGGCATCTGCTATGGATTGCAGTTCATGGTGCACACCCTGGGCGGTAAAGTGCGGGCCGCCGACAAGCGCGAGTACGGTCACGCCGACATCCAGATAGAAAATGGCTCGCGTCTCTTCGAAGGCCTCCCGGCGAAACTTTCGGTCTGGATGTCGCACGGCGACGAGGCGGTAGAACTGCCCACCGGCTTTCACCTGGTGGCCAACTCCCCCAGTGCCGTGGCCGCCATCGAGGCTCCTGAGAGAAAGATGTGGGCGGTGCAGTTCCATCCCGAAGTGCGCCACACGCAATCGGGCACGGACATTTTGCGCAACTTCGCTCTCGGCATTTGCGGCGCCCAACCCACCTGGACGGCGCAGCACTTCATCGATGCCACCATCGCCAGCGTGCGGCAGACTGTGGGCGAGGGGCGGGCCATCTGCGCCCTCTCCGGCGGCGTCGATTCCGCCGTGGCCGCCACCCTGGTGGACCGGGCCATGCGCGACGAAAACGGCATTTCGCGCCTCACGTGCGTGTTCGTCAACAACGGCGTGCTGCGCAAAAATGAGTTCGAAAAAGTGCAGCAGGGCCTGCGCGACAAGCTGGGCCTGCACCTGGTCGCGGTCGATGCCACCGATCGTTTCCTCGATAAGCTTGCCGGCGTGACCGATCCGGAGACCAAGCGCAAGATCATCGGCAACGAATTCATCGCGGTCTTCGACGCCGAGGCCCATCGCATCGAGCAGGCGGAAGGCAAGGTGGAGTGGCTGGTGCAGGGCACGCTCTATCCCGACGTGATCGAGTCGCGCTCGGTGCGCGGCCCGTCGCAGACCATCAAGACCCATCACAACGTGGGCGGCCTGCCCGAAAAAATGAAGCTCAAACTGATTGAGCCGCTGAAAGATTTATTTAAGGATGAAGTTCGAAAGATCGGCCGCGACCTGGGCATGCCGGAAGATGTGCTGCAGCGCCAGCCTTTCCCCGGACCTGGTCTGGCCGTCAGAATTCTCGGCGAAGTCACTCCCGAGCGGTTGAAGATCCTGCGCGAATGCGATGACATCGTAGTAACCGAAATCAAGAAGGCAGGTCTCTACACCAAGATCTGGCAGAGTTTTGCGGTGTTGCTTCCCGTGATGTCGGTCGGCGTCATGGGCGACCAGCGCACCTACGCCTACACCTGCGCCGTGCGCGCGGTCCACTCTGAAGATGGCATGACGGCCGACTGGGTGCCCCTGCCGCATGAGGTGCTGAAAACAATTTCCAGCCGGATCGTCAATGAAGTGAAGGGCGTGAACCGCGTGGTGTATGACGTCACGTCGAAGCCGCCCGGAACAATCGAGTGGGAATAAATTGAGGTGTTTCAGACTGGCGGGCGTTACTGGAGTGGTAGTTCCGCGGTTTCGGAAGCTTGCGGAGTCGGCTGCTCGCCGGCCAGCATCATGGACTCGCGCCAGTCGGTGTAGCGGCCCGAAACCATTACGTGGAACACCCACTGACGGCGTTCTTCTTCCGGTTCGATCAGGCCCTGTTCTTTCAGGGGCCGCATGTAGTCCTGGACCCACTTGATCTGTTCGCGGCTCAATCCACGCCGTTGAATGTCCACCGTGACGCCCGCGAGATGTGAAGAAGCGATCTCGCCTTCGGCGGGCGCGGCATTGCGATTGTGGCGGCGAAGTTTCTTCTGCACCTTTACCGTTCGGACTGCCGAGTTCACCTGGATCGAGGTATGAAAACGCTTGTAATAGGCCGCGCTCATATCATCGAGAAATTCACGGGTCCAGGGACGGCAATAGCGCCGGTCGGGATCGAGGCGCGGATCGAAACGCAGCGTGGGCCCGGCAACGATCGGGACCAGGTCTTCGCTGGCCTTCAGTTGCTCCAACTCAGCGTCGTCCTGAATGCGGGGCAAATCCATCCGGTCGATCTCCTGATTCTGCAGCAGCAGAGATTCGCGGGATGGACGAAACACGGGATTCCAGCGGAGGCGGCGAAGGTGAGCACGACGGACGCGGTGAGCACGACGCGGCGCAACATAGCTGTGCAGGGCAAAAGCCGGGGCACAGATAGAGGCCAGTAAAAAAAGAAGTGTCGCGCTTTGAATCCTAAGTTTCACGAAGTGGCCTTAACTTTTCTGCCAAGTCTCAGGCGCTTGAGACAGGCGCGTATTCTAAACCCGAGCTGCACAAAAACAAGTGCTTTTTTTAAGCCCGGGCGACTCTGGAAGAGCGGCCGGGCGTTACCCTTGGTTACTTAACTCGCGCTAACGGCGCGCCCGTGGTAACCGCTGGTTGTAGCAGCAACCGTGATGCCAATCAGAGGGTAAGTAATTTACAAGAGGTTACGGGCCGAAAAGCCCTATGCGCGCGACTTTTGGCGCTTCTGAATGACACTCTGCGGTCCGGCGATGACAATTCCCGACACGCCACTTTAGTGGGGTTACCGATGAGTGTTCATTTTCTGAACAAATCACCAATCGCCTGTTTCATGACATCGCCGCCCACTTCGGCAATAGAGCGCGTGAGGGGAATGTCCTTGGGGCAAACTTCGACGCAGTTTTGGGCATAGCCACATTCCTGAATGCCGCCGTCCCCCATCAAGGCGGCAAGACGTTCACGCTTGAGGGCCGCTCCTGTGGGATGCGTGT
Organism: Terriglobia bacterium; assembly: GCA_963790645.1. Taxonomy (GTDB): domain Bacteria; phylum Acidobacteriota; class Terriglobia; order Terriglobales; family Acidobacteriaceae; genus JAIQFF01. The sequence goes on from CAWBPS010000030.1 coordinate 94,404, forward strand.
TGAATAGGCGGACCTGAGAAATGGTGGCGGCGCCGACGAACCCGGTATCCTCATTGAACTGCGGACATGCTTCCATGCAACAGCAGCAGGAGATGCAGCGAGAGAGCGGGTAGGCCGCTTCCTGCTCCTGCATGGTCATGCGCGGCCCGGCGCCAAGGTCGTAGCTGCCGTCGATCGGCACCCAGGCCTTGACCGCTTTGAGATTTTCGAACAGAACGCTGCGATCGACCGCCAGGTCGCGAACCACCGGAAATTTAGAAAATGGCTCCAGGCGAATGGGCTGTTCGAGCTTATCGACCAGGGCGGAGCAGGCCATACGGGCGCGTCCATTGATCAGCATGGCGCAGGATCCGCAGACTTCCTCGAGGCAGTTGGAGTCGTACGTGATAGGCGTGGTCGGTTTACCCTCGCGGGTGACCGGATTGGCGGCGATCTCCATGAGCGAGGAAATCACGTTCATACCGGAGTGCCAGGGGAGCTCGAACTCCTCCCAGTAGGGCCGGACGTTGGGGTTCGGCTGGCGTTTGATTTTGAAGATTACTTTCTTATGTTCAGCCATTTTTGCTCTTAGCTCTTAGCTCTTAGCTCTTAGCCTTTGGCTCCAAAACCTCTGCCGAGCTTTGCTCGGCCGGGCAGGTGGGACGCCTGCCCCTACGCAAATCATTTCACCGCGTCGTATCTTCTCGGGCGCGGCGGGATCAGCGAAACGTCCACCGGCTCAAATTCAAACTTCGGCTCGTCGGCATCCGGGGCGAACGTTGCTTTAGTCGTTTTCAGCCAGTTCTTGTCGTCGCGCTCGGGGAAATCCGGTTTGTAATGTGCGCCTCGCGATTCGTCGCGCAGCGCAGCGCCCTGGGCTATCACCCGGCCCAGTTGTAGCATGTTATAGAGTTGCCGCGCGAAGACTACCGACGTATTCGCCCACTGGGTGCGGTCGCTCAGGTTGATGTGGCGGAAGCGTTCTAGAAGTTGGCACAGCTGGGCATCGGTTTCCTGAAGGTTCTTGTTGTAGCGGATGACGGTGCAGTTTTTCGTCATCAGGTCGCCCAACTCGCGCCAGAGTTTAAAAGGATTCTCGGAGCCGTCTGACTTCATCAGGGTGGCGTTGTTTTCTTCCTGATGCTTGCGCTCGGTATCGAAAAAACCGTTGCTGGGCGCAGCCTTGAGACTGCGGGCGTAGTTCACCGCGTTGGGCCCGGCGATGAATCCTCCGAAGATGCAGGAAACCAGCGAATTGGCGCCCAGTCGGTTGGCGCCATGGTACTGATATTCGCATTCGCCCGCGGCGAAGATTCCGGGCACGTTCGTGGCCTGGGTAAAGTCCACCCAGAGACCGCCCATGGTGTAGTGCATGCCGGGGAAAATCTTCATCGGCGTGTCGCGAGGATCGTCGCCCACGAACTTTTCGTAAATTTCCAGAATGCCTTCGAGCTTGCGATCAAGAATCTTCCGATCGATGTGGGTGAGATCCAGATAGACCATCGGCTTGCCGTCAATGCCGAGGTTGTGCTCGTACACCACTTTGTGGATAGCACGGGTGGCGATATCGCGCGGCACCAGGTTGCCGTACTTCGGGTACCACTCTTCCAGAAAGTACCACCTGTCATTTTCGGGGATCGACTTCGGATCGCGTTTGTCGCCAGGCGTTTTCGGGACCCAGACGCGTCCGCCTTCTCCGCGCGCCGATTCCGACATCAGACGCAATTTGTCCTCGCCCGGAATGCACGTCGGATGCACCTGAATGAACTCGCCGTTGGCGTAATAGCATCCCTGCTGATAAAGCGCCGATTGCGCCGAGCCGGTGCAGACTACCGAGTTGGTTGACCGGCCGAAGATGGCGCCGTTGCCTCCGGTGGCCATGATGATGGCGTCGGAAGGAAAAGTGCGAACTTCCATGGAGCGCAAATCCATGGCGCAAATGCCGCGACAAATTCGGTTGGAATCGAGCACAGCCGAGAGAAATTCCCAGTGCTCGAATTTGCGGACCTTGCCTTCGGATTCGTAGCGGCGCACCTGTTCATCGAGCGCATAGAGCAGTTGCTGGCCGGTGGTCGCTCCGGCGAAGGCAGTGCGATTGAAGAGGGTGCCGCCGAAGCGGCGGAAGTCGAGCAGTCCCTCAGGCGTACGGTTGAAGGGCACGCCCATGCGGTCGAGCAGGTCGATGATGCCGGGAGCGGCTTCGCACATGGCCTTGACCGGAGGCTGGTTGGCGAGGAAGTCACCGCCATAGACGGTGTCATCGAAATGCTGCCAGCAGGAATCGCCTTCGCCTTTCAGGTTCTTGGCGGCATTGATGCCGCCCTGGGCGCAGACCGAGTGCGAACGTTTCACCGGCACGATGGAAAACAGATCGACGTGCCCGCCCATCTCTGCGATTTTGATGACGGCGGCAAGTCCCGCCAGGCCGCCGCCGATCACTATTATTTTAGGAGTCGATGCCATCTAGTTTGGATTTCCTGTGGGACGCAATCTGTTTCCGGGCGCCGTCGCGCCAGCAAAGGAATCATGCGCGCCGCTCTCTGGTCCAACCGGCTGCTGCGGCGTATTCAAAAACGAGCGCATGGTAAGCGCTCCCACCGTGATGAACAGCAAGCCGATAAAGAAGCAAACGTAGCCGAAGCGGCGCCGGGCCGCGTCCCCAGTGGTGATACCCCACTTGGCGGCGAACAGCCACAGACCGTAGGCGAAGTGCCAGGAGGCGCAGAAGATTCCCAGGGCGTAAAACGCGATGGCCCAGGTGTGCTGGAACTCCAATTGAACTTTGCCGAAGGCTGCGTCGGGATGGGTCAGGATGTGCACGCCGCTGAAGCGCAGGTGCCAGGTGTGCCACACGATGTAGCAGAAGGCGATGGCGCCGGTCCAGCGCTGCAGGGTGAACATCCAGTTGCCGGCCCAGGGATAGTCGGTGACGTTGCTCTCGCCCCGGAACCAGATGTAGAAGCCGTAAAGCGCGTGATACAGAATCGGCAGCCAGATCCCGAAGAGCTCGAGGTAGAAGACAAAAGGAAAGCCGGACAGCAATTCGACTTGCTTGGCGTAGGCCCCGGGTCCGCGGGTGGCGAACGCGTTGGAGACGAAATGCTCAACCAGGAACGCCCCTACAGGAATGATGCCGCTCAGGGAATGAAGCTTGCGGAGCAGGAACGAATGCCCCTGGCCGGCGCGCAGCGGAGGCACGCCTTCATGCGTGTTTACTGGACTTGCAGGACTGGCGGTTGTCGCCACTGGACCCCTTGTGCTGTCAGAGATGACTGGAGAACTTTTTATTATCTCGGTCGGATGGAAGGGAAGTCAAGGACACCAGTTCTCTGTTCCCAGTTTTTAGTTCTTACTCAGGCACCTGTGAGATGCCAGTCGAGGAATTGGCGGAAGGCTGCGCCACGGTGGCTGTACTGCGCTTTTTCTTCAGGTGTCAGTTCGGCAAAGGTTTTTTGAATGGACGGAAAGTAAAACAGCGGGTCATACCCGAATCCACCCGAGCCCCGGGGAGAATCGAGCAGCAAGCCCTCCGCCTGCCCGCGAAATACATTAAGGATTTTCCTGTCGCGGGCGACGGCGATCACGCATACAAATCTGGCGGTGCGTTGTTCGGGCGGAATTTTTCTGAGTTCCCGAATCAAGCGGGCATTATTGGCTTGGTCGTCGGTGTTGTTTCCCACCAGATGAGGTTGGTCAGCCGCATAGCGCGCGGAGTGAACTCCGGGAGCGCCGCCAAGCGCGTCCACCTCAAGGCCGGAATCGTCCGCCAGAATAATTTCGCCCGGGGAGAGTGCGCTGTAGTATTCAGCTTTTTTGCTGGCGTTGGCCTCGAAGGTGAGACCATCCTCGACTGCGGTGGGAATGGCAGCGAAATTGGGTAGAGACTCAATCTTGATGCCTAGCAGGGCTGCGGCGCCGGCGAAATCGCGAAGTTTGCCTGGGTTCGAGGTGGCGATGAGGACACGAGTCATAGCGCAAGTTTTCGTCGGTCGTAGAGCAAGGCTGCCAATGTCAGGATAACGGTGGTGAGCGAGATTATTCCGCCAACTTCGCGGTCGCGGGTTCGGGCGAACGTAATCTGGACCTGATTCTCTCCCGCATCTGCCGGAATGACCATTTGACCGGTGACCTCGAGTGTACCGGTGGTCACCGGACGACTATTCACCGCGACCTTCCACGCCGGATAGTTGAACAATTTGAGCACCAGCTTGCCGGGCCGGCTCAGGTTCGCACTGAACGCCTTTGACTCGGGCCCCCATTGAGTGATGCGAATGCGTGCGCTGCCCTGGCCCTCGAAGCTCACCCGGCGGACGTCATTCTTGATCTCATAAACGTCGGCGCCGGTGGGAACATATTCGTCGATGCCTTCATAGCCGGTGCCGTTCTGCTGATTGTCCAGCATCTCAGCCACGTCGCCGGCGTCGTCCCACCAGGGCGGCTGTACGCGATGCCAGACGAATGCCAGCACGGCAAGCATGACGAGACAGGCCAGAGGACGGACCAGCCGGCGCGGGGACGCCATGGTGACCAGCAACGCGAATCCCACATTCAGGCAGAGCAGCCAGCGCAGCGGCAGTTGCACATAGCGCAGCTCAGGGAGAAAGCGATAGAGCAAAAAGCTGACAGAGGAAAGGAGCAAAGCGCAGGCTGCGGACCAGGACGAAAGCATCAACCACAACTGCGGGGCGCGATTACGCCAGGAGCGTGACAAAAAGTAGAAGATGCCCAGAACGATGATCTCGGCGGTTGAAAGCAGCGAGATCAACAGGTTGAAGCGATCGTGATCGGGGTTGTTGAGAGAGGTGAAAAGAAAATTGTCCTGCGGACGGACCCCGGGTGACAGCACCTGCGCGATCTCCACCCACTTCTGCTCGTACAAGACGGGCACCACGTAAAACCCGGCCAGCGCCAAACCGAGCAAAAGAGCCACGGCACCGATCACGAAGGGCCGCCAGGATCGGCGCATGACGGCGGCGATGGTCAGCAGCAACGCCATGGAGTAAGTCAACATCACGGCAGAAGGGACATTGGTCAGCCAGGCTGCGGCCACGATAAGCGCCAAAGAAAAGGTGGCCTTTCTTTCAAATTTCTCCGAGCGCAGCACCGCCAGCAGGAGGAGGGGCAGGAGCGCGGCGGCGAGCAACTCAGCACAGGCGCTGCGCCAGTACACGATGACGATGTGGTAGGGGTTGGCGGCGTACAAGGCGGCGGCAAAGATGGCGTCCGCTCGCGCCAGATAAAGGCGCGCCAGCACGAACATCGAGACCCCGGAAAGCGTAAGAGCGATCCACTCATAAGCGCCGGGCACGATTTTCCAGGGCAGGAACGCTCCCAGTGCCGCTCCCAGCATCCACGATGCCGGAGGATAGAAGATGAAGCGGGCTTCACCGTATCCGAAGTGGGCCAGGGCGGCCCAGCGCGGGTAGAGGATGCCAAGCCTCCACTGGCCAAGCACTTCCATCCAGGAGTTCACGTGAAATTCGAAGTCGTGCCCCGAGGGGATCCCGAGAAAAAAAGTGGGCAGGAGCACGGCGAACGATGCCGCCATGATGATCAGGATAGGAGAGCCAGAGAGAGGGCCGCCCGGCACGCGTTCAGGTGAAGCGGCTGCGGAGACAGGTTCAGGGGGACCCTTGGTCGGCACGGAATCGATTGTTGCCTAAATCGAAGCAAATGAGCAAATTCATTTGGCAGCGCGATCAGGATCCACCGAATGACGATGTTTCAGGATTTTGACAATTAATTAATCTGGCTGAAATATTTCTCCGGAACTTTCACGGTAGGTTTAAACACACAGGGTGGAGCAAGCCCGAGAGGGCACGGGGGTCTGCAATGCCAGCCGCATTGCAGGCCCCTTTTTGACTGTTGGGTGTCTTGCCCCAGCAGGAGAAAAGCAGGTCCCTCGACTTGTCCTCACCGCGCAAGCGCGGCTCGGAGCGGCGCTTGATTGGATAACGACGTTGGCTCGTCGCGAGTAGAGTGGTATGCGATGAACACGACCAAGGCTCGTGAGAGGAGCCAACGTCATGCTGATTATAGGCTGTGATTTTCATCCTGGCTTTCAGCAGGTCGCGATCTTTGACAACTTAACGGGTGAGATTCAGGAAAAGCGGTTACAGCACCGCGCCGAGGCGGAGCAGTTTTACCGCGGGCTGGCGGGCCAGGAAGTGCGGGTGGGGATGGAGGCCTGCGGGCACTATCCGTGGTTCGAGCGGCTGCTGGCGGAGCTGGGCTTCGAGTTGTGGTTCGGCGATGCGGCGAAGGTGCGAGCCTCGGTGGTGCGCAAGCAGAAGACGGACCGGCGGGATGCCGAACACTTGCTGGATCTATTGCGCGAGAATCGATTTCCGCAGATCTGGGTGCCGAGTCTGGAGGTGCGGGACGTGCGGCAGTTGCTGGTGCATCGCCACAAGCAAGTGCAGGCGCGGACGCGCACCAAGAACCAGCTGCAGGCCATGGCGCTGAGCCAGGGCGTGCAGAAAAAATACAAGCTGTGGACGAAGGCAGGGCGCGAGGAGATGGAGCAGTTGCCCTTGCTGCCGTATGCGGCCCAGCGGCGAAAGCAGTTGCTGCAATCGCTCGACGGACTGGAAGCGGAAATCAGCGAACTGGACCGGCGAGTGGCGGACGAAGCGCGGCAGCGGCCGGAGGCGGTGCGGCTGATGACGCATCCCGGAGTCGGTCCGGTGACCGCCTTAGCCCTGGTGCTGACCTTGGGACCGGCCAACCGATTCGAATCGGCCAAGCAAGTGGGCAGCTACTTCGGGCTGATTCCCAGTGAAGATTCCAGCGGCGGAAAACAGCGGCTGGGCAGGATCAGCAAACAGGGCAGTTCGTTTCTGCGCTTTTTGCTGGTGGAAGCGGGACAGACCGCGGCGCGGTTGGATCCGCAGCTGAAACGCTTCTATCGTCGCCTGGCGGCGCGCAAGAATCGCAGCGTCGCCAAGGTGGCCGTGGCCAGAAAACTGGCCACGCGGTTGTACCTGATGTTGCGCGAAGACTGGACGTACACGCAACTCTGTCAGGCCGTTATGCAGGTGAGCCCGAGTCATTCTGTGGCCGGCCACTAAGAGCCGAGCGCTTGAGTGGGCAGCCTGCCTCCCTGAAAAGGTCAGGGAGATCGAACTGAGCAATCATGGGAGCTAGTCCCGAAGAGATGGATGGTGGAACCTGAGGTTCCACTGCGAGATTGAAATCGAATGACGACCTTGGTCTGGGAGTCAAATACCTTCTACCAGAGCGAAATGGCGCCACTCACCGCGTCCACGCCGTAGTGTCGCTACAGAACTCTTGACAGGGCACACCGTCGTTAGAGACGGGATGACAGTCTGTTCAAAATAGTGTTTTCAATGGGATCTTCGAAAGGTTGACTACGAGGAGGCCACTTCTTCGGAGGTGCGTTGTTGCCGGAGTTCCTGGAGGAAGTCTTCCTGGCTGAGAGAATCGGCGCGGTTCAGGAGACCGAGCAGCAGGTCTTCAGGTTCGTCGGATGTTTTGGTGTGACGGTAGTCCTGCTCATTGAGTGCGGCCAGGGCACGGGGCGTGATCAGCAACTGGGGAAGCGTCCCCGGGCGGCTGGTGAGGAAGTTGATGAATGTGCCCACGTGTTCGCGTTGTTCCGCGGTGCCCGAAGCGAACTGGATGCCCATGCCGAATTCCGGATGCATGACCCGGACCATGCCTTCGGCCTGGACTTCCATGTCTTCAGCCTTAAGGCAGAGGACGATGCCGGAACGCTCCGGGAAGGGCGACTTGGTTTCTACATAGCAGCCCCCCAGGCTGAGATCAGTGAGCTTGCATTCGGAGACTGGTTCAGGATCTTCAGGAAGAAATTCCGCTGCGTTGGTGACCACCCAGGCTTTGAGCGTCTGCCGCAGGTTGTCCGGCAGATCGATGTAACGCACGCCCGATTCGCCGTTGGGGTTGGCCCAGGCGACTTCACCGCGAATATCCATCTCGGTGCCCTGATCTGGCAGCACGAAATGAGCACTGATGATGGCGGCCGGGCACAGCGGCTGTGCCGCCAGGACGTCCAGACCGTCTTCGCTCAGGTCGAGCAGGATGCCTTCCATCTCCGCGCCGTTTTCAACCCGTAGTCTCACGGGAAGCTGGACCGGGACCCGGAAAGAGCGCCGGCGTTCACGCTTCATCAACGCCATGGCGGCGCGCAGGCTGGCTTCCGCCTGCTGCTGTGAAATGGGTTTGTAGAGAACGAAATTTGCGCCCGCGCCGAAAACGTGGCGCACCTTGGTCTTGTCACTCAGCAGGGCGACGGTGACGGTCTTGTGCGGCGTTGAAGACTGGTAGGCGTTCTGCAGGACCAGGGCCGCGCTGTGCGGATCGTCGTAATCGACGATCACGGCGTCGAATTTCTGCTCCGTCAGGCGGCAGAGGGCGTCAGGATAGCCGCAGCACTGCACGCCCAGGCCGAAGCCGGCCAGGACCGGCGTGAGCACAGCCGTCGCCTGTTCGTCTTTGCAAACCAGAAGAGACTGAAATGTCATATGCGGGCCTTGTGCCCCAAGTCCACTCCTGCCGGATTAAGGCCAGCGCGGAGCGCGTGGCGCAGGCTTCGGAGCGGCGGCTGCACCGCCCGCAGGCGATGACCCGGCTCGAGCTGCCATGCTGTTGCCCTGCTCTTCTACATCGACCAAAACTGCGCTTTCCTCTTCGTCACTTTCGGCGAGCAGAGGGGCCACTTCGCGCAGCTTTTCAGCCGCCTGCTGCAACGCCTCGATCTGCTTGCTGAGCTGGGCGTACTTGGCCTGCTTACGGCGTAAAACCTCGTGAATATCCTTCATTACGACCCCCTGTGGCGAATGTAAGTACTGCGGCTGCTACGGTCAACGCCAATCCCCCTGCGGAAGATTACGGGAGTAACCGGGGCGAAGACTCACTCGGGCAGGGCTTGCCGGCTTCTAGCTGCTGGATGGTCCAACCAGCAGCCACGTGGGGACAGCCGCCCCCGGCTGTCCGGCGGAGCAAGGCTCAGCTACTCCGGGGCGTGGCAACTCAGGGCGGGGCCCCTACCGTTCATTCTGGCCATGCCAAAACGCTGTCGAGCTACGCTCGACCGGACAGCCGGGGGGCGGCTGTCCCCACGTGGTCTCCGGCTGCATATGGCCTGTTCGTGCCATGAGATTGGCACGAAGGTGGGATTTACACTTTTGCCGGTCAGACGTACCTTCATACCTGAGCAGACCTGGGGGAGGGCTGTTCGGGCGTCCCATAACTCGCGAGAGTTTGGGGCGCTTCTTACTTTAGGGGTGTTTTCTGCACTATCAATGCATTGGGCCTGTGCCGGATTCTCTCCTTTGATCGAGGAACTAGCGTCATCCCTCGGATCAAATCTTGCACTTTACATTTTGAGCAGCTGGGTTATGATGTGCGGCCACAATCGGCGCATCGGACCTGGACGGTTTTCCGCGGCCAGATCACGGCGCCGGGTGGCTTGCGCGGTTGATGTGTGTTGTTGACGAGGGGGTCTCGTCTTCTGCCTGGTTGCGGCCTGGCCGGCGCTTTGCCGGGTGGCCGGAAGTCTGCTTAGGAGAAGTATGCGAACTGATCCCTTTCGTCTGCGATTTACAATCCTTTCAGTTGTTTTACTTGGCCTGTCCACGCTGGCCGCAGCGCAACAACGATACATTCGACCGCTGGTCCATGAGCCGGTGGATGACCGTCAACGGGTTGTGCTCAAGGGCAACGTCCATCCCCTTGCCCGTCCCCAGTTCGAAGTGGCTACCGCTCCACCCGACCTGCCGATGGAGCGCATGCTGCTGGTCCTCAAACGCAGTCCGGAGCAGGAAACTGCTCTGTTGAAGCTGCTTGATGACCAGCAGGACAAGTCCTCGCCTCAATTTCACAAGTGGGTGACGCCGGAACAGTTCGGTCAACAGTTCGGCCCCGCGGACTCCGACATTCAAGCCGTCACTTCGTGGTTGCAGGGGCACGGCTTTGAAGTCGCGCAGGTCAGCAAGGGCCGTACCCTGATTGAGTTCTCGGGCACTGCCGCCCAGGTGCAGGAGGCATTTCACACCCCGATCCAGAAATACATGGTGGAGGGCAAAGCCCACTGGGCGAATGCCAGCAACCCGGAAATACCTGGTGCGTTGGCGCCGGTGGTGGCGGGCGTAAATTCGCTGCACAATTTCTACAAGAAGCCTCAGCTGGGCCTGTCCCAGGAAAGGGGACGCATCACCACCAGCCCGGGAGCGCAGCCGCAGGTCACATTTTCAGATGGGACGCATGCCCTGGGCCCGGCAGATTATCGAGTGATTTACAACGCCACGCTAACCCTCTCAAACGGAATCAATGGGCAGGGACAGACCATCGCGGTAGTCGGGCGCAGCAACCTGTATGGCGGGGGGCAGGATGTGTACGACTTCCGAAATATTTTCGGGGGCTTTGGCGGCGGCCTGAACATCATCCTCAACGGACCTGACCCGGGCGACCTGGGCGGAGGTGAAGAAGCCGAGGCCACTCTGGATGCTTCCTGGGCTGCTGTCATGGCGCCCAACGCGATGGTGGATTTTGTGGTCTCTGCCGGAACCAACGCCACGGACGGGATCTTTCTGTCGGAAAGCTACATCATCGACAACAATCTGGCGCCGGTGATGACGGAGAGCTTCGGAGGCTGCGAGTTCGGTGTCCCGAGCGCTGAGGCGCAGGCTATTTCGGCTATGGCGGAGCAGGCGGCCGCCGAGGGTATCACATACATTGTCTCGAGCGGTGACAGCGGCGCGGAAGGTTGCGACAACCAGGGTGAGAGCGTGGCCACTGGACCGATCTCGGTTAATTTACTCGCTTCCACTCCCTTCACTGTGGCGGTAGGAGGCACTCAGTTCAACGAGAACGGACAAGCCAGCGCCTACTGGAAGACGGTCAATGGCTCCGACGGTCTCACGGTGAAATCGTATATTCCGGAAAATGTCTGGAACCAGAGCTGCGCTTCGGCCCAGTGCGGTGCCAACGCGAATATTCTTGCCGGTGGCGGCGGAGCCAGCACAATTTTCAGCAAGCCTTCGTGGCAGTCCGGTGTGGCCGGTATTCCCAGTGATGGGGCCCGCGATCTGCCCGACGTCTCGCTCACGGCGGCCGGCCACGATCCATATCTCCTGTGCTACGAGGGTTCATGCCAGACCGGCTTCGTGGCCACGGTTTTTGGGACTTCCGCCTCCGCCCCTTCGTTTGCCGGCGTCATGGCGCTGGTCAACCAGAATATGGGCTCGCGCCAGGGCCAGGCCAACTACGTCCTCTATCGCCTGGCTGCGGCAGAGAATCTCTCGCAGTGCAACGGATCGAAGACCACAGCCCTTCCTGCCCTTACTTGCATCTTCAACGACGTTACCGTGGGCAACAACGCTGTTCCCGGGGAGGCTGGATACGGAAGCCCCAGTGCGAAATATAAGAGTACGGTCGGCTATGACCTGGCCACTGGGCTGGGATCGGTAAACGTGCAGAACCTGGTGAATCAGTGGGGCTCCATCGCGTTTACGGCTACAACCACGACTCTTGCGCTGAGCCCAACCACCTTCACGCACGGCGCCAACGTGAATGTGAGCATCGGCGTGGCACCCAGCAGTGGTGGCGGAGTGCCGACGGGCGATGTTTCGCTGGTGACCAACCTGACTGCTCCTCTGCAGGGCGCGACCGCGTTTACGCTTAATGCTGGCGCCGTCTCCAGCACGTGGAACGGTCTGCCGGGCGGCACCTACGACGTTCATGCGCACTATGCCGGCGACGGGACGTTCGCCGCCAGCGATTCCGCACCGGTTTCGATCACGGTTTCGGCGGAGGGCAGCACAACCTCGCTATCGGTGTTCGGTTTTGACGCGCTTGGCAATCTCATACCCTTTACCAGCCAACCCTATGGCAGTCCCGCGTACTTGAGGGCCGATATTTCAGGCATCTCCGGCCACGGCGTGGCGACGGGCAACGTGTTGTTTACCGACAATGGCATAAGCACGGCATTCGGTCCCTTCAATTTGAGTAGTGAGGGCACGGCAGCGAGCGCCCAGGGTGTGTTCACGATCCCCGTCGGTGACAATTCGATTGTGGCCAACTATGGCGGAGATGCCGGCTTCACTCCCAGCGTTTCCGCGGCCGTCCCCATCACCGTGACCAAGGCTCCGACGACTGTGGGCCTGGTTGCGAGCAGTAACAATGTGATCCAGGGCGACCCGGTTTTGTTTACAGCGACCGTCAGCACCAACAGCGCCGCTTTGCCGCCCGCAGGCATCATGACTTTCCTCTCGAGCGGTACGCCGATTGCAAGCTCAGACAACCCGGTTTCAGTCACCGGATCCTTCGGAAGTGGCAACATTCAGACCGGCGTGATTTTTACTGCCCATGCGCTCGCCGGATTTTCGACCGCTCTGCCCTTTGGACAGAACGTCATCACGGCGCAGTACAGCGGCGATTCGAACTACATGGGATCAATTTCTCCCGCGACGACGGTGAACGTGCAGCCCGATTTTGCCCTCGCCTTTGCGGAGCGCCATCGATGACGATTGCCAGTCAAGGGGACAGCGGGAGCATCGCGCTCACGGTGACTGGCCAGCCCGGTTACACCGGCACCATCAACTTCCCGCGGCCTCGTGCTCCGGCTTGCCGCGCGAAAGCACTTGCAGTTTCAGTCCGGCTTCGATCACGGGCAGCGGTTCGACCACGCTGACTATTTCCACCAACGCCCCCCACAGCGCAAACTGGAGGGTCCGGGTTGGTGGAGTACGAGTCTCGGGCATCGCTCGCGGGAATTTTTCTGCTCGGGGGCGCGTCCAAGGCGGACGAAGTGGGCGGCGGCGTTGCTCCTTCTCTGCTGGTCTTCGCGTTTCTCATCACGATTGCGGGCTGCGGTGGGGGCAGTAGGGGTAGCAGTGGCGGCGGCAACCAGGACCTGGGCACTCCCCTGGGGACCACGGGCGTGGCAGTCACGGTGAGCAGCGGCAACCTCACACACTCGACTGGCTTTACGCTCATCGTCGAGTAGGGCGTCGCACTAACAGGCAGCGCCGCCCCCGCACTTTCGCAGGCCCCGCGACCATACCGCAAAGAGCCAAGGGCCTCCGCGCTATCGATGCCGGTGTGCAATCCCTGCCACTTGACCAATGAGCGGTGTTTATTTCTGATGCTGAATAGGGTGCGCCCAGGGCTCGTCCGTGGATGGCCGCCTTGGCGCAAATAGGGGGAATTCATGCCGAATAAACACTTCATATTCCTGTTTCTACTGCTGAGTGGATTGCTGATGGCTCGGGACCCGGCCAACGACGCCAACGCCGATGCCAGCAAACTTATCGCGCTGGAGAATGCCTGGAACCAGGCGCAACTTCATCATGACGCCAAGGCCTTGAACAACCTGGTTTCCGACGGCTTCGTTTACACCGACTACGACGGCACGGTCATGAACAAAGCGGAGTTTCTGGCCGATCTGAAGGACCCGAACTATCACGCCACGCTGATTGCCAATGACGAAGCCCGGGTGATTTCCTACACCAATGCCGCCATTGTGGTCGGTACCTACCACTCCAAGGGGACCTACAAGCGTCAACCCTTCGACCACTACGGACGCTTTACCGATACCTGGCTCTACCAGAACAATAAGTGGCAGTGCGTGGCCAGCCATACCAATCTGCTAAAAAAATGAGCCAGGTCAGGGGAGAGGCTGGGGCGGGCCCGGGCTGCGTAAGGCGCGGATTTTTTCCAGGAGTCCTGCGGCGGCCTGGCCGGCGTCCAGGGTGGAGAATTCCTCTCCCAGTTCCAGCAGCGGGGACAAAGCGCTCGCGCTCCGGAAGGCCTCTTCCGTTGCAGGCGATGCTTTCAGGTTGGAGCCCAGGATCGTCAAACCGGGCCGGGTCGCTCGCAGCAGGATCAACGAGTCCCGGAGATTGTTATTCGTAAGCACGTTGTAGCCGGCGCCGGCCAGCAATTCGCGCAGGTAGGCCAGCACGTCGGCGGATTGGTCCACGCACAATACGGTGAGGCCGGATTGCGGAGCCCGCGCCGGCATTGCCTGCCGCCGGTAAAAGGCGAGTATGGCATCTTCCTCGGACCCAAAGGTGTCAAACAAGGTGATCAGGCTGGTCATCTTCAACACTTTGTGAACGATCGCGGGGAGTTGGCACAACTTCAAATCGCCGCCGGCGCGGCGCGTGCTGGTCAGCAACCGCACCAGCATTCCCAATCCGCTGCTGTCGATGAAAGCAACCTCGCCCAGATGCAGTGCGATGTCGCTGCGATCACGCAGGAGGTCGTTGATGTGCAGGTGCAGTACTTCAGTTTCACCAGAGGCGATGCGCCCGCTACACCGGACGATGGTGACCTTCCCGACTTCGCGTGTGTTCAGTGAGAGCGGCATAGTGCCCCCTCGCAGGACCTGAGAGGCAGGTTCACGAATCGCGATATTATACCGGACTGCGCACTACCGGCTTTGAATCCCACGCGGCCCCCGGAAGTGCACGGCGTTAACCATCCGCCATGACCCAAGAGCGCGCACTACGAACCGTCGCCGGCGCTCTGCGGAGCCCGACGGTGGTGGAATTCGTCACGGCCTCGGTGAAAGCCGGTTACCTCGAATTCTTCGGCGCCCACAGCGACCAGGTCGGCGGGATGGTGGACCATGCATTCCGGGAACTCTCGCGCAGCCAAAGCGACGGAGTTGATCCCGGCCGCCTGGTCGAAGTCACGACCGCGCTCCTGCGTGACACCTTCAAAAAATCCGATCCCTCGTTCTGGTTCAACCGGATTTATCACCAGTACAAGACGCAAGCCAAGCCAGAGGCAGATTTTCAGCGGCTGCAAACCCTGTTGCCGGGCACGAGAGTTTTGGACTACGGCTGCGGCAGCGGCTATCTCGCTGCCCGGATGGCCAGAGGCGGATACAAGGTCTTCACCACCGACGTGCTGGACTACCGCTACCCGGAAGCCCGGCATCTCCCGTTCGTCCAGATGGCGTCGCCGACGGACATTGCCTATCCGGACGACAGCGTGGACGTGGTGCTGGTGCTGGCCGTGCTTCATCACATCAATCCGGACGACTTGCCCCGTGTGATCCAGCGGCTGGGAAAAGTGGCCAGATACGCCCTGATCAAAGAGGACACTTACGGTTTGCCCGACCATGTTGAAGGCATGGCCGACTGTCTAAGGACGCAGCCCTTGCTGGCAAGGTTTACCGGCATGACGCCGGAAGTCCAACGCCGGGTGCTGGTATTGATCGATTTCTTCGCCAACGCAATTGCCCAGGGAATTCCAGAAATGAATATGCCCTTCGAGTTCAAGACCCTGAGCGGGTGGGAGCAGGTCCTGCTGCAAAATGGATTCAAGGTGAAGCGGATTGTGGTGGCCGGCTTCGAACCCGGGCTCATGCACAAGAGTTGTCATGTATGGCTGGTATGTGAGCGGACAGCGTCGTCGCTAACGAAGGCTGCTAGCGGGAAACCGGCGCGGCGTCGGGAAAGCTCACGGCCACGACCTCGTTCGAAATGAAAGACACGGTGATGTCGGTCTCGCGTTCCAGCCCCTGGACAGTTCCGGAAAACGGTTCGTAGCGCCACTGCCGCACGGCTTCGATGGCAGCGGCAGCCAGCACGCGGTTTCCGGTCAGGACCTTGACCCGGTCCACCGCCCCGTCATCACTCACCACGGCCTGCAGGGAAACCTTGCCCCGGGCGTCGGTTCGAGGACAGACCGGATACACAAGTTTCCGGGGACGGCCCGAGATATGCAGCCGGGGCTGATCGGCCGCGGTTTCGTGCAGGCCAGGCGCAGCTGCGACTGGGAGTTGAACGCTGGCCACGTCTCTGGCTGCTTCGCGTTTGACGGACATGCTGGATGTTTTGGCTGACGGCGGCGTGGCCGTCTCCGTAGTCGGGTTTTCCGCGGATTCTGTGGTCGGACTCGGATTGGCGATTGGTGCAGGGGAGGGCGGTAGGGCGGCAGGATCAGAAAGCGGACCGGTTGCGGGGCTCAGGTCTTGCGCGATCACGATCGGGTCGTCGCTCCGGCGCTCAGGTGCCGGGGTTCGTCCCAATTGAGAATCGGAGATCGGTTGTGCTGCCAATTCACGCCACGCCAGGATGGCGATGATGGCCACCAATGCTGCCGCGCCGACTCTCAGAGTCATCCTGTTGATGGCGAATCGTGCGTGGAATGGTTGCTTTTGGTCGAGGGCGGGAACCTGAGCCGATCCGCTGGAATCCGACGTTCGCGCTTTGGAAGAACTGGGGAGGGCTGAAATCGCCGATGGGTTGAAGCCTTCGACCGTGCCCACGACCTGCGCTTCATATATTTCGTGTGCCGGATGCTTGCCCGCTGCGCGATACAAAGATCCCATCAGCTGCCGCTGGCGGGGGTTCAGAACGGCTTGGGGAAGGCTGTGAAAGTTCCGGAATATCCAGTGAAGATAGACTCGGTTCCAACCCGAAGCAGGAGCGTAAATCACGCCACGACCAGTATCGAGCGCCACCAGGACCACTTGCGAGAACAAGAGAAACTCCGGACCAGATTTGTACGCCGGCTTTCCCGGAGGCAGTTTGATTGCCAGATAGCCCCGAGGGTAACTGGTTACCATGAAACATGTTGTCGCGGATGGGGTTAGCGGGCGATGGACGCAAGTGCAAAAGTTTTCACTCCGGACTGCCATCATTGCATCCATCTCAAAGCGCAGCACCGTTCATTGAAATTGTGGATTTATGTAGCTCCGGCATCCGGACGGCGCTACGAAGGTCAAGATCGAAGGCCTTTCCGCAAAAGGTTTCCTAAACATCTTTGCTGCCACAAACCAGGGCAGGTCAATCGATTCCCCTTCGCCTATCAATCAACTCCGCCGTCGGCTGGTGGCTGGGGAGCGTCCTGTATCGCGACGAGGAAGGCCTGTCAAAGAGACAAGGAGGAGATTGGCAAGGACAATATTGCGTGAATGCGAGTTCGTCCCGTCTGACGCTCTACTCCCCTTCCGGCGTGGCCCGGAGGCCGCTCATGGAAACAATGTCGAGGCGAAAGAACACCAGCTCCATGGCGAGGTCGCTGGTCTGTTCGCGCCTCTCCGCCAGAGGATTTTGCCAGTAGCGGGAATGCTGCGCCAGCTGTTTCTGGGCATGTTCCCGCTCATACGTGTATTGCGGCTCCCGCAGTTCCAGGTAGGTCCCGGTCACGACTACGCTGGTCCAGTTCGACCGGTTCCCGATTTCGTCGGCCTGCAGGCAAAGCTTGGGATTTTGCCGCATCCACTTAATCTTCTGGCCGAAGGTCGAAAAAAAATGGAGGCAGCCGGGTTCGTAGGAAAATGCCACCGGCACGACATACGGTTGATCGTTCAACGAACAGGCCAGCCTGCCGATCGATACCCGTTGCAGCATCTCAATGCATTCTTCCTGGGATATGGGAGTGATTCGCATGACGGCTTCTCTCCTGAACACGCCACAGCCAGTTTAAACCACGCCGCCCTTTTCACTCTGGAGGGTCACCAACCCCGGTGGGGGGATCCGCACGCGCGGGAGTGTAAAGCATGTCCCGGGACGTTTTGTAAAAGGATGTCATGAGACTGGACGCGCATTTTGCCAGTGAGTGGGGTCTGGCCACAACCCACGAGGCCAGCTGCGAGTGAACTTTCAGGAAGGCTTACCGGAGATCAATCCCGTCCGGTTAAGCAGGCAGAGGTGGGAGTGCAGGCCAATCACCCACTCATTCGGCAAAGGAAAGCGAATGAGTGGGGCGCTCCGGGGGGAGGGCCAAGCCTGATGCAGCAGTGACGTCCTAATCTGGGATGGTCCGAGGGACCTTTTCGTCTTTCGCGAACAGCATCTTAAAGTCTTCAACCGCAGTCAGAAGCACAACGATGGCAGAGCCAACTGCTCCCAGCACGAATAGTGTTTCCAGCAGCCGAATAGCGGAGGTAAGCAGCATGGAGAAATATCCAACCCTTCCCTCTCTAGCTAACCAAAAAGCGCATAAAAAAGTCGTAAAATTTACCGGTTAGTTTCCAGAGCAGGTAACGGGTGCATCCTTGCATCCCATTGAATTCTCTCCCCTTGCCCACAGCTGTGTAGAATGCCCACAAGGGGTTTGGGGGTGTGAATATGTTTAATTCTCTGGTCTCGGTTGTAGCTCATGTGCTGAGCTGGATGTTTGTGATTGGCATGGTGGGCTGCGTTCTGCTGGTAATTCCGATTGCAGCTTACCAACTGTTCAGCGTGTTGTTCGAGAGAGACCGCCCCGAAGACTTAGACCCCGCGCAGTACCAGCGGGCCGCCCAATGAGTGTCCCCGTGTAGCCGGAGGGCCCCATGGTTTCGCGTTTGACGCGAAACGCAGGGACAGGAAAAGTGCAATAAGAATGCGCGCCCTGGGAGATTCGAAGTCCGACCATGGCGGCTGAGGTCCAAGCTCCGTCGCGCTAGGTCCTGGTCTTGGCGCTGTGGCCCAGGGCCACCAGGAAAATGGCACTCTTGCCTTCGGCGTGAGGGGAGAAGAACGCGGTTACGTCGTCGTCGAAAAATGTCAGTCCGGTAGCGCCAAGGCGTTGCGCGTAAGCGGCGATGTACAACTTGCCTCCGATGATGCCGGCTTCCAGCTGCACGGCACGATAGCCGCGATTGCCGTAGCGCTGCAGGATGGGGCGCAGGTCGGCCAGGAAGAACACGTCGACCGCAGCGTCGGCGGGCAGTGCCTGCTGCAATCCGAGATATCCGGCCTGAGAGCGGAAATCTCCCTGCTTCAAACATTCGAGTACTCCACGGCCGCGGTGGAAGACGTAGGCTCCCGGCTCTAATCCTTCCACGGCATTCACGATCAGATAGAGGTGGTTGAGCTGCGATCCCTGGGGATCGAGGAAATCGGCAGGTAAGCCGCGCGTGGCGCGGTCGAGCATGGTGGAGAGTTGCGCCAGCGTGATCGGCGAGCGGGCGAACTTGCGGCTGGAGCCGCGCCGCAGAATTACCTGTTCGATGAGGTCGCGA
The DNA here is from genome assembly GCA_963790645.1 of Terriglobia bacterium. Lineage (GTDB taxonomy): Bacteria > Acidobacteriota > Terriglobia > Terriglobales > Acidobacteriaceae > JAIQFF01. Next base: position 113,332 of record CAWBPS010000030.1, read on the forward strand.
GGCATGGCCTCGTCAGATAACGGTGTTAGCTCGATGACCCCTCCTGCTGGAGGCGGGAAGTGTGTCAGCGGAGTTCCTCCGCGCCACCTTGCGACCTCCTCCGACGATACCAGCGACGACGCGGCATGCATCTCGCGCATTAGGGGATAGTCGATCTCATGGCCGGAGAGCGGAACAGTTTCGAGTCCAAGAGGGTCCATGCTTGCCGGGGGTTGTGCTGGAGGCGCGGAGGCGTATCCGAGCGGCACCAGCGAGAAAGCTACTTCGCGCTGCGGATCGATATCGAGCAGACGATTCACCGTATCGTCAACGAATCCACACACCACTTTTGCGGGCAAGCCGAGGGCGGTGCCTACAGCCAGCAGGTTCGCGAGCAGGGTCCCGTTGTCCCAGCCGAAGTGGCGGTAGGTGCGGTCCTGATACTTCCATGCATTGCGCCAGTAAGTGGCGGTGCAGACGATGGTCAGCGGGGCGTGAGCCACGGAGGGTTCATTGGCGGTGGCTTCGATCAGCAGACTGCGATGGTCTCCGGCGCGCAAGCGGCGCAGGCCGAACTCGGCGGCGGCAAACTGATAGACGCCGGCCTCAAGGTTGGGCAGATCCCCGCAGACCAGATAGAGTTCGACTTCGTAGAGTGCTCCGGTGCAGGCGGCAGCGCGAAAGTAGATCTCGCCGCCGGGATACTTCCGGTGCCGGGTGATGCCGGCGGAGAGGTAGAGCAGTTGAGCGATGGCTTCCAGATCCGGTGCCGCGTTGGTCTGAGAAGGAACGAATTCGGAGATGGCAGAGAGCGCGGCCACGCCGGTTTGGCGCACCTCAGCCGGAAGCGGCGAGGGCTCCAGCGTGGGATAAATCTTGAAAGGGATGGGTTGGTTGTTGAAGTCCAGAGAATGCTGATTGTTGCGGACGCTGGCATAGGAATGCTTGGTGGTGTTGTGGTAGCGCAGGGCGACTTCGGAATCGTGGTTATCTGGCATTCGTTCAGAACTCTGGCCAGCATACTCTCATCCTGAACTCTGGCTTCACCGCTCTTCGCGGGCGAGACGCCTTCGAGACAGCCGGCGTCCCGCCGGCGCTACCAAGAGCCCGTAGCGCCGGCGTCCCGCCGGCTGTCGGGTGGGCGTCCCGCCCACCCAGCGGCCCACCTTCTGTCATGACGAGCCTTAGTGGTATGCTTACTGCGATATGGGCATCCCGAGCCTGCTGCGCAAGATCTTCCTGGTGGACCTGCTTCAGGGATTGAAGGTCACATTCCTTTATCAGGACCCGAAAGAGATTTATACCGAGCAGTATCCGCTGCAACGGCCGCAGGTGGCGGAACGCTACCGCGGAGCGCCGCGGCTGAATGTGAATCCTGATACCGACGAGACCATGTGCATCGCTTGCGACTTGTGTGCTTTGGCCTGTCCGGAAAATCTGATTGTGGTCTCGAGTGAACGCAACGAGAAAACCCGCCGCAAGGAACTCACCAACTTTACCTATGATCTGAGCCGCTGCATGTTTTGCGGGCTCTGTGAGGACGCCTGTCCGACCGACGCGCTGGAGCTGACCCAGGATTTCGAGCTGGCCAGCTACACCCGCGAAGGGGCCATCTGGAACCGCGAAATGCTGGAGAAGGGGCCGCAGCCGACGCAGTATAAAAGATAGTCGTCAGTCGTCGGTCTTCAGTCGTCAGAAAAGCAGCTCTCAGCTATCAGAAACCGCCTGCGCGTGGCTTAGCCTCGCAGTTTTTGAATTGCTGAAGACTGACGACCGACGACTGACGACTAGCAAGGTTGTTGCTGCGTCATGCAGTGCATCGCCCCAAATCCCCAGATCAAGTCTCCTGAATATATTCCGACGACTTCCCGGTCAGGAAACAGGTCGGCCAGGATGTCGAGGGCGACGCGGTCGTTGGGATCGTTGAAGACCGGGACCAGTACGATTCCGTTGGCGATGTAGAAATTGGCGTAGCTGGCGGGGAGGCGGCGCTGCTCGAAAATGACGGGCCCGGGCATGGGGAGTTCCACGATGGCCAGGGGGTTACCGTCCTGATCGGTGGCGGCGCGCAGGCGGCCGATGTTTTCCCGCAGCGGCTCGTAGTTGGGGTCGTCAGGGTCGCTCTCGATGGCGGTGACGACCGTATCCGGAGAGACAAAGCGGGTGATGTCGTCCACGTGACCGTGCGTGTCGTCGCCGGCGATGCCGGAGTCCAGCCAGATCACGTTGCTTATTCCGAGATAATCTGAAAACAGCTTTTCGTAGTCCGCGCGAGACATCGCTGGATTGCGTTGCTGCGTCTTGCTCAAGAGGCATTCTTCTGTGGTCAGCAGGCTGCCGCGCCCGTTGACTTCGATGGAGCCGCCTTCGAGGACGACTCGCGATTTTCCGTGCAGGGGGCGGATTTCCTCGGCGTTGGCAGCTTTGGCCATGCGGCTGCCGATCTTTTCGTCGTGCTGGTAGTTGGGGTATTTGGCCCAGGCGTTGAAACGCCATTTGACGGCAGAGAGGTTCCCGTCAAACAGCAGGTCCCTCGACTGCGAGGGATCGTTCGCAAGCGAACGATCCTGCTTCGCTCGGGATGACAGTTGAGGGGTGGGTTTGCTGACAACGAATGTACAGCCGGAGTCGCGGGTCCAGACGCGGTTTGTCGCCCATCGGTGAAGGTGAACATTCTTACTTAGCGCGTTGGCCTTGCCCAGGACCTTGCGTGCGTGCTTCTCCGAGGCCGCGCTGTTGACGATCAGGTCGATGCGCTCGTGCCGGCCCAGGTGGCGGATGATTTCGGCATACACCCAGGGGATGGGCTCGAACTTGCCGGGCCAGTCGCCGCGGTAGTGCGGCCAGGCCAGCCAGGTGGACGCGTGCGGCTCCCATTCGGCGGGCATGCGATAGCGGACTCTCGGTGGGGATGGCTTCATCTGGCAGGTGTTGAACGCATGGCTTGAACAGCACAAGGACAAAGGCCTGGCGAGCCTTGCTCGCCCTGGACGGGTCGGAGACCCATCCCTACACGGTTGTTCCTGGTCAATCGCTTAGCCTGTTTGTAATCGCGCCGTAGCTGTCGATGCGGCGGTCGCGCAGAAAAGGCCAATTGCGACGAACGTCTTCTACGACCCCCAGGTCAACTTCGCCGAGCAGGACTTCTTCTTTGTCATGCGACGCCTCGGCGATGACGCGGCCGAACGGATCGCAGAGAAACGATGCGCCCCAGAATTCCAGGCCATCGCCGGCAACGGCATTGCCGCGGATGTCGCCGGTTTCATGTCCCACACGATTGACCACCGCGACATAGACGCCATTGGCGATAGCATGGGCGCGCTGGATAGTCCGCCAGGCGTCGTGCTGGGACTGTCCGAACTCCGCTTTCTCGGAGGGATGCCATCCGATCGCGGTGGGATAGAACAGGATCTGGGCGCCCTGCAGGGCAGTCAGGCGGGCGCCTTCCGGATACCACTGGTCCCAGCACACCAGCGTGCCCACGCGGCCGACGGCGGTGTCGAAAGCGCGATAGCCCAGGTCGCCGGGAGTGAAGTAATACTTTTCGTAGTACAGGGGATCGTCGGGGATGTGCATCTTGCGATAGAGCCCGCGCAGCGAGCCGTCCGCGTCAAAAATTACGGCCGTATTGTGATAAACCCCGGGAGCGCGCTTCTCGAATAGTGACGCGATAAGCACAATCCTAAGTTGTTTCGCCAGGGTTGCCAGCCGGTTCGTGACCGGGCTGGGAATGGGCTCGGCCAGGTCGAAGAGATTCGCGTCCTGACGCTGGCAGAAATACTGGGTCTGAAAAAGTTCGGGCAGGCAGACGATGTGGGCGCCCCGCGCCGAGGCCTGGTGGATCTTGTCGATGGCACGTTGCAAATTCTTGTCGGGGTCGGACGTGGTGGACATTTGTATCAGTCCGACATTGAATTTCTGCGACGGCAAAGCTGCAGCCCTCCTGAAAAGAGAAATAGAATAACAGTTCCCGGATTTCCATTCCCGGATTTCAGTTTCCGGTTGTCAGTGGCAATAGTTTGTGCGGTTCTAGTAGAGTAGTGCAGCACAAACTTGGGGGTGTAATTTTGAAACCAGGCAACCATGACGGCGCGGGCATGGAGCGCCATTTACACGATCCGATTGAAGACCATCTGATTCCACTGGAGCCCCTCGACCTGGGCCAGGTGCACTCGATCGACGACCTGGTGCGGGCGATGTCCAAAACCGCGTTCACCGGCCGGCAATTGGGTGAAGCCGCCGACGTGCTGGAAGCCATGGCCCGCGACAAGGACTGCTTTGTGGTAATGACCCTGGCGGGGGCGATGACTGTGGCCAAGCAGGGGCTGGTGATCACGGAATTGATCGATCGCGGCATCGTGAATGCCATTGTCTCCACCGGCGCCCTGATGGCGCACGGACTGGTGGAAGCCACCGGACGCGCCCACTTCCGCTACAACCCCGAAGTTTCTGATGAGCGGCTTTACGAGCAGGGCTACAACCGGGTTTACGACACGCTCGAGCCCGAACAGAACCTGGACGACGTGGAAAAGGTGATGTTTGAAGTGCTCGAGCAATGGGACCCCAGCGAAATGCTTTGTTCGTACAAACTCAATCACGCCATTGGCCAGTACCTGGGAGAACACGCCAAGGGGCAACGGGGAATCCTGAAATCGGCCTTCGAGAAGGGCGTGCCGGTCTTCGTGCCTGCCTTTACCGACTCGGAATTGGGTCTGGATGTCGCCCTCTCCAATCGTATGCGGGAAGCCGCGGGACGGCACAAACTGCGCTTCGATCCCTTCGAGGACCTGGAACACTTCGCCTCCACTCTGCTGCGGCAGAAGCGGCTGGGGATCTTTACCATCGGCGGAGGCGTACCGCGCAACTGGTCGCAGCAGTTCGGGCCGTTCATTGAACTGCGGCACCGGCGCATGGGAGAAAACGTTCCGCTCAAGCGCTATCACTATGGGTTGCGGATTTGTCCCGAGCCCGTCTTTTGGGGCGGCTTGTCAGGGAGTCCCTACAGCGAGGCGATTTCGTGGGGGAAGTTTGTGCCGCCGGCCGAGGGCGGAAAATTTGGCGAAGTGTTTGTGGATGCAACCGTCGGGCTGCCCCTGATCGTCGCCGCCGTGCTGGAGCGGTTGGGAAAGAATGGACAGAACCATAAGGCCAAGAAGGGGAGGGTCCTGGCGCGGAAGTAGCAAGCGCGCGGGCGGGACGCCCCAGCGACGGCCGCCGGGCCTGTCCTGAGCGAAGTCGAAGGAACGCCGGCGCTATCGAAAGCATAGGCCCATTCGCCTTGGCGATGGGCCTTTTTTGGTTTTAGTCGAAGATCAGGACGGCCGAGGCGATGACCGTGGTCCACAGCCCGCGCTTGTCTCCCACCGCGGACTGAGTCACGTTGGCGGTGCGGACGATTTTGTTGGAGATGCGATAAATCTCTTTTTTCTCGTCCCAGGAGCGGTCAGGGTCGAACTCTACGTTCAGAGTCGTGGCAAGCATTTCAGCGGCCAACTCTTCGGCGTAGTCGCCGGCCGCATCTTCGGTCTCGCCGAAGGAGTGGTGCTCGCTGAGGTAGCCGTAAGTATTGCGGTCGGCGGGAATGGCAACGCCGATGCTCGAAGCCAGCAGGCGGTGCGGTTCGTGAGTTGAGTTCTCAGCCACCACCGCGAAGACGACCTCGCCGGGGCTCAGGTACTTCAGTCCCGTGGAGCGCGGCACCAGCTTGCATTGTGGCGGAAAAATCGAGGAGACTCGAACCAGATTCTGGGCGGCGATGCCGGCGTCCCGTAGCGCCAGCTCAAACGACGTTAGACGTTCGCGATGTTTCCCGACCCCCTTGGTAAAGAAAATCTTTTTGGGGACCATGTCTTTAGACAATTCGAGTTTCCTCCGGAAGCACTTTAGGTAAATTCGCTAAAACATAACATAGCGAGTTGCGGCGACATATGAAAATTCAGGAAATTTAGAAAAAAAAGTCCTGGTGTGTCGAAGTGGATACTTCCGGCGGCGCGGGCGGCACTACTTGGCTGCGGCCACGGAAAGCACGGCGATGGTATCGCCATTGGCCTCGCCCGTGACTTTGGCTTGCTTGTCGGCCAGCTTGTCGAGTTGATCCAGGGCGGCTTTGTCGCTGGTGTCCAGCGTGTACACCTTGTCGCCCACCACCAGCGCGTACTTTGAACCTTTGCGGATGCAGGCGCGGGTGCATTCGGCGGCGTCGCCGGCCATCATGTGATTGGCGCCGCACATGGCGTCGCTCACCCTGCCGGTGAAGGCCTGGGGCTTGTTGGCTGCCAGAGCGGAAGGCAGCGACAGGGTTGCACCCAGGAACGTGGTGGCGAGGGCGATGGCGAATCTCGAGGAAACGGATCTCATTCGAAAATTTCTCCTTGGGGTCCTTCTGTTAGATGCCATTGATGGGACAGCTTCGATTTCTATCCAAAATAATACCGAAAACGCGGACGGCGGTGCTTTCCGCTTTGCAGGCGTGACAGGCCCTACCTTCGGGGATCAAAGTGCAGCGAAACGTCCACCGTCTTGTCCTGGTCTTCGGGAGTCTCGTGGACCGTGATCTTCCATTGGTCGGCGGGGTACTGGCCGCCGATCGACTCCAGGAACTGCCGGGGATAATCCGAATTATAGGTCTCGCCCGCCAGCAGCCTCCACGCCGCCAGCATGCGGTCGGTGGCTTTGCTGTCCAGGCCCCGAACCTCAAGGTCTCCCATCTTGTAGATGCTACCTTCCTGAAACTGGAAGACGTAACCGACCGCAGAATCGCTATCGTTCATTTCAGGAACCGGGTGGATTTTCACGCCCATGTAGCCGCGCGTCCCGTAGAGTTTTTTCAGCGCTTCCACGTCCTGATCGGTCTGTACGGCGTTCGCCGGCTGACCGGGCTGCAGGTGGATAAGCTCACGCAGCTTCTCCACCGGAAACACATCCTTGTAGCCGGAAAGCTGGACCCCGGTGACTTTGTACAGGCTGCCGGGCGTGATGGGAAAAGTGACGTCAACCAACGTCTCCTCGGGAGTCTCCTCAACCACCTTGGGCTGGGGCGCGGCGACGGTTGCTTTGAGGTAGCCGCGTGCCAGGAAGACTGGAAGAAAATTCTTCTCCGCCTGGAGCATGAGCCGGCTGCGCGTGTAATCCTGACCGGTGAGTTTCCGGGCGGCGGCCTCGAGCTCAGGCAACTCAGCCGGGCTGGCGCCACTGAAATCGATCTTGCGCACGATGATGGGCTGGCCGGTAAGGCTGAACTCGAAGGCTTCCATGGGGCCATCCTCGGGGCCGGCGCGCAGATAGTCGACCCGCCCCCGCAACTTGAGCTCGATGGCGAGCACCTGCAACGCCTCGGAAACCTCGTCGGCGAGGTCGCCGGTAACTGGCAGCTGGCCCTGGAAAAGAGGTACGCGGGTGCGCAGTTTCTCGAACAACTCCTGATCGGAAAACCACACGATGTTCTCAAAACGCACGGGTACAAATGGATTGCTGTCCGTGACCTGCAAGGCCAGTTTCATGCCCTCGGGACCGAACTGGAAACTGTAGGCGACGTCGCTGAAAGCGCCGGTTTCTCCCAGGTGGCGGGTGACGCTCTTGAAGTCGTCCTCGCTGACATTCTGACCCGGCTGCAGGCCGGTGGCGGCGATGATCTGCTCCGGCTTGTAACGGCTGGAGCCGGTCACGTTGATGGAGATGAGCTTTGACGACGAAGGGGGTGCGGAAGGCTTGCGGGTCTGGGCCGAGAGCAGGGAAGCGCAAGCCAGCACAACGACTGGAAGGATTCGTGTCACTGCCGGGATTCTAACCCAAGACCACGTAGGGGCGGGCGCCTCGCCCGCCCGGCGGAGCGCAGCTCCGCTGGTTTCCGAAGGCGGGGATCAGGGGTCTGACGTCCGATTCTGACCCCAAGGCGACCTGCGCCCGCCCGGACGAGGGCGTCCGGGCCTACGTGGTTTGCGCCTAGCGTTTTGCCGCGACCGGGTCCACCGTCTTAATCTTTACCGTGGTGTCGATAAAGGCCAGTGCGGCGCGGCTGAGGGCTTTGTCCTTGCGGAATACCAGGGCCAGGTCGCGGCGAATCGGGGCTTCCGCCATGGGGATGGCGACCAGCACTTTGGCCTGTACGTCTTCTTGCACATTCGAACGCGCAATGAAGCCCACGCCCACATCGGCCGCGACGAAGCGTTTGAGCAGTTCGCTGGAATCGAGCTCCATGGCGTACTGCGGTTTCAGCTTATTTTCGTGGAACAGATCTTCGAGAGCGTCGCGAGTGTGTCCGGCCTTGGGCATGACCAGGGGGAACTTCGCAACTTCGCAGATGGGTGCGGATTTCAATTTCGCCAGCGGGTGCTGGGGAGGCGCGATGACCACCAGTTCGTCGCGGTGAATAAGAACCACCGTCAGGCGGGCATCGGTGACCGGCATGGACATGAAACCGAAGTCCACCGAATTGTCGATGACCGATTCCAGGATCTTGCCGTAATCGGCGCGGGTGATGTTGACCGCCACATCGGGATACTGCTTTTTGAACTCGGCAAAGACTTCGGGAAGGATGTGCAGGCAGGTGCCTTCGTTGGCGCCCACGATGATCTCTCCCCGGGGCACGCGTTCGGTTTCGGCAATCGCGATCAGCACCGCTTTGCGGGCTTCAAGAATCTCTTCAGCATATTTCTGGAAGAGCTTGCCGGAGGCGGTGATGGAAACCTTGCCGCCGGAGCGGTCGAGCAGCTTGGCGCCGACTTCTTCCTCCAGGGCGCGGATCTGCGACGAGATGGCCGGCTGCGTGCGAAAGCGCTTCTCGGCAGCACGGGAGAAGGAGCTGTAGCGCGCGACCTCAAGAAACGTTTCTAGCTGTTCAAAGTCCATAGGAAGCAGTCAGCCATCAGCGATTCAGCTCTCAATCCTCGGAAGGCAGGCCTCTTCCGAGCAAGGGTCAGCCTCAGAGGTACTGAACTGCTGAGTGCTGAATGCTGAGTGTGTCCGCGCCGCGTAATTGTCTGAAAACTCAACCTGCCGGGCATAAGGCTTGGTTATCCCGGCCATAAAAACAATATATTTCCCCGCACAGGCTGCGTCCCTTTACAGTTACGTCCGGCTTACATAATGCGAGATTGTAGCAGGCACGTTAACTTCCCTTAAAACGCGACACTTAGCGAGCGGCATCACTGCCTGAAGCTGCGTAATTGCGATCAGGAACGAATCTGAAAGGAACTGTTCATGGCTGACCCGAAAACCGTTCTGGAGTTTGTGAAGAAGAACGGGGTCAAGATGTTCGATCTGCGTTTTACCGATTTGCCCGGACTGCAGCACCACGTTTCCTATCCCATCGACCAGTTGAGCGAGGCTTCATTCGACGAAGGTTTCGGCATGGACGGTTCATCGATTCGGGGCTGGGCGGCGATCCACGAAAGCGACATGCTGCTCATGCCCGACCCGAACTCGTTCATTCTCGATCCGTTCACCGAGATTGCGACGCTTGTAATGGTGTGCGACGTTGTTGACCCGGTGACCAAGCAGCGTTACGACCGCGACCCCCGTTACATCGCGAAGAAAGCGGAAATGTATCTGGGTTCGACCGGCCTGGCGGACACCGCTTATTTCGGGGCTGAGGCCGAGTTTTTTATCTTCGACAACGTGCGCTTCGATCAGCGCGAGCAGCACGGTTTTTACTTCATCGACGCGGAAGAAGGCCGCTGGAATTCCGGCCGGGTGGAGAACAACCAGGGATACCGCCCGCGCTACAAGGAAGGTTATTTCCCGGTGCCGCCCACCGACCACTACCAGGACCTGCGCAGCGAAATGGTGATGACCATGCAGAACTGCGATCTGGAGGTGGAGTGCCACCATCACGAAGTCGCGACCGGAGGACAGACCGAAATCGACCTGAAGTTCGATTCGCTGGTGCGCTCCGCCGACCACATGATGCTCTACAAGTACATCGTGAAGAATGTGGCCAACCAGTATGGCAAGACGGTGACTTTCATGCCCAAGCCGATCTACGGAGACAACGGCAGCGGCATGCACACCCACCAGTCGCTGTGGAAGGGAGGCAAGCCGCTGTTTGCCGGCGACGGCTATGCCGGCATATCGCAGATGGCGCTGTGGTATATCGGAGGCCTGATCAAGCACGGTCCGGCGCTGGCGGCCATCATTGCGCCGACCACCAATTCATATAAGCGCTTGGTGCCGGGATTCGAAGCGCCGGTGAACCTGGCCTACTCGCGGCGAAACCGCTCGGCGGCATGCCGCATTCCGATGTATTCCGCTTCGCCGAAAGCCAAGCGAGTAGAGTTCCGCCCGCCGGACCCGAGCTGCAATCCCTACATGGCATTCGCGGCAATGATGATGGCCGGCCTGGATGGAATCGAGAACAAGATGGACCCGGGCCAGCCGCTGGACAAAGACATCTACGACCTGGGCCCGGAGGAGTTGGCCAAGGTGCCGTCCATGCCCGGCTCGCTTGAAGATGCCCTGGATGCCCTGGAGCGCGACCACGCCTTCCTGCTCAAGGGTGACGTATTCACCGAAGAGCTGCTGAGCACCTACGTGGAATACAAGCGAACCAAAGAAGTGGATGCGGTGAGGCTGCGGCCGCACCCCTATGAGTTTGCGCTGTACTACGACATTTAGCCCACAACTCTGTCATCCCGACCGGAGCGTAGCGCAGCGAGCGCAGCGGAGGGACCTGCTGTTGCTGGGGTTCGCCACGGCACTGCTTTGGGTCGCCGTTCTACTTCAAACCTATCGCCTCTTCTTCACACGGAGGGCTGGCCCGCTGCTTGCCAACCGGTTTGCAGCCGCCAGCGAAAGCGGGTCCCTCCACTGCGCTCGCTACGCTGCGCTGCGGTCGGGATGACAGAGTTATCGTATGGATCTATCCCACCTGTGGACGGCGGAAACAGACAATCGGAGCTGACGACCATCTGGGTCCGTAGCCGACGCGCTGGCTTGAGACGCAAAAAGGCCCGGCCAAAGCCGGGCCTCTCATCAGACTCAGGGTTTTAAACCGGGCTGCTGACCGCAGTCCGGTCGCTTCGCGCTGGAAACCTCTCCATCCCCAGGTCGCGGGCCGGCTTAACTTCCTTGACCTCGGGCAGGCCGAGGACGATGGCGCCCAGGGTGGAGTTCGACTTCTCCAGCACCATGAGCAGATATTTCTGGGCTACGGCACGATCGGAAGGATGAATGAGCTTCCACCAGCGCCGAATGGACTCTTGCACCTCAACGCTGTTCTTGTCACCTTCGACCATGGCATCCACGAGCTTGTAGACCTTGCTCTTGACCGCTTGGTAGGAGATAGAGACCTCCTGTGGCATTGTCCACCCCCGGTGCTGTGTGTCATAGCAATACGCGGGCCAAACGTATCCTTAAGCTTTATTGGGACTTAGTCCAACGATTGATTCTAGTTGTTGGAGGAATAGAAAAAGTTGATATGGATTTACGTAGAACCAGCTTGACGCGGAGCCGGGAAATTCGGTTACCGGCCCGCCTCCAAGCCTTGCCTATTTCTGGCTCAGCTGCTTTTCGACCGCGGAGACCACTTCCGTCGAATCCGGAGTCACCGCGGATTCGAAGCGCTGCACGACGTTGCCGTTGCGGTCAACCAGAAATTTGGTGAAGTTCCACTTGATGTCGCCCGCAATCGACGGGCCGGTCTGCCTGGTGAGGTATTGGTAAAGCGGAGTCTGGTCGTCTCCCTTAACCGACACTTTGCTGTACATGGGAAAGGTCACGTTGTACTTGCGGGAACAGAAGGTCTTGATCTCTTCGTTAGTGCCGGGTTCTTGACCGCCGAAATTGTTGGCGGGGAAGCCGACGATCACGAAGCCCTGGTCCTTATACTTCTCATACAAAGACTCCAGAGCGCTGTATTGCGGGGTGAAGCCACAGCGGCTGGCGACGTTGACCACCAGGACCACCTTGCCCTTAAAATCCGCCAGCGGCATGGGTTTGCCATCGATCGAAGGCAGGGTAAAGTCGTAGATATTTGCGGCGACGGCAGATCCAGCCATAACAATCACCAATCCCAAAACAAGAGTCGCGTGGACACTTCGGTTGCGCACAGCCTTCATTGCTGTCTCCTTGGCGCTGCTGAACGTCCGAACGAGGATTGAGACGAGAATACCGGAGGAGACTGCGAAGCGCAACGGGGCACGGACAAAGTAAAGTATGGAGGACGGGCGTCCCCGCCCGTCTTTGTACCGGAGCACAAAGGGACGGGCGGGGACGCCCGTCCTCCACATCCACTTCACGGGGTCCTGTAAGTTTGGCTGCGGGAGTACAATGTGGCGCCCGCTTGGGCATACGGGAGGGACCCCGCGGGCGAGTCGCCCGCGACCACACGATCCACCGACCACCAGTCAACGTTGGGAGTCCGGTCCGTACTCTCTTCACAGTAATGCAGCACAATTTCTTGCGGAGGCCTCATGAAGCAGGCGCTGTTGTGGATGTATGTTTTTCTGACTCTGTCTCAGGTGTTATCGGCTCAGGCTGAACCTGCGCAACCTAAAGTGACGCACGACAGTACGGAGCGGATGTTCTTTCCCCGCGACACCTTCTGGGGATACGGACAGTTTGACCTGGCGCCTCCGCATAACGAAATTGATCCCAACATCTGCCGGGCGGACGCGGGAATTTCAGGCGGCGTCAACGATCCCTGCAACGCCTTCGCGCGCTACATGATCTCGGGATACATAGAAGCGCATCCCTTTGGCCGCGGACAATTCCGCAGGTTCTTCCTCTTCGGAGAGCCCCGCTTCCTGTTCGGCAAGAACCTTCCGCAGACCCTCTACACGTGGTCGATGGCGGCAATCGGACTGGAAAACTCATGGGGCGGCGGACTCTACCTGGGCAAGGGTTTCGAAATGCGGGTGACCCAGCATTTTCTGTTTACCCGCTTTGGCGCGCGCGACCAGCACCTAGGCGGGGCGGACCTTGGGCCCAACGGGCCCTGGGGCCGCTACAACACCATCGGAGTGCGGAAATATTTCGGGACCAGGCGGTATTGAGGGTATGCTGAAAATTCGAGCCGAGCGTCTTGCCTCCATCGAAACTGCCAAATGAGCTGACCGGGATGAGTGTCGACCCTGGGGAAAATAGCCGGGCTTTGCCCGGCCGGGCGGGTGAGGGCACCCGCCCCTACGCGGGCAGTGGGTTTCGCAATCCTGACCTTGCCAAACTAAATCTGGAGCGAGTGTGTGCGCGGCTGTCGCCTGGACTGGCTGCGGCATTGCCCGGCTTGCTGGCGGAGGCCCCGGACCCGGATGGCGCCCTGCTTCTGTTCGAGCGCCTGTGCGAGTCAGCCGAAACTGTGCGCTTGCTCGAGCAGCATAATTTTCTGGCGCACTACGCCCTGGTGGTTTTCGGGCACAGCCGGTTTCTGGGAGAGACGCTGGTCCAGAATGCCGACCTGCTCGCGTCCTTTCTGCGGGAGAGAAATCTTGATCGCAGTTTTTCCCAGGAAGAATTTCATGAGAGCCTGGCGCGCTTCCGGACGCGCTCGCTGGACAACGATGTTGCGCTGACCCTGGCGCGCTTCAAGCGGCGCGAGTATGTCCGCATCATGCTGCGCGATGTGCTGAAGATCGCGCCCCTGGCCGAGACGACCGCGGAAATCTCGGCCCTGGCCGATGTACTGATCGAAGAGGCCCTGCGCGAGGCGGACAGTAAACTGCAGCGGCGCCACGGAACGCCGCAGCATCTCGACGTCCTGGGCCGGCGAGTGGACACGCCGTTTGCCATCCTCGCCCTGGGCAAACTGGGAGGCAACGAGCTCAATTACAGCTCCGACGTGGACCTGATGTACATCTACGGAGACGGCGAAGAGCCGCCCCGGATGGCGGTTTCCAATCGCGAATACTTTATTCGGCTGGCCCAGCACACCACCGACATCCTTTCGCGGATCACCGGCGATGGGCCGGTTTTCCGCATCGACTTGCGCTTGCGGCCGCAGGGCGGGGAAGGCGAGTTGGCCATCCGCCTGTCGCAGGCGCTGACTTACTACGCCGGGACCGCGCACGACTGGGAGCGCCAGGCGTTGATCAAAGTCCGGCACGCGGCAGGAGACATCAACCTGGCCCGCGACTTCATTCGCGCGGTCCAGCCCCACATTTATACGGAGCAGGTGAATTTTGCCGCCATCAAGACCGCGCTGGTGGCACGCGAGAAGATGCAGCAACGGCGCCAGTCGGGAAAAACCCTGGGTCAGCCGGACGAGACCATTGATGTGAAGGTAGATCGTGGTGGCATCCGCGATATTGAATTTCTGGTGCAGTGTCTGCAGCGGGTGTATGGCGGCGCGGAGCCCTGGCTGCGCTCCGGCGGAACTCTGTTCTCCCTGCACAAATTGCATGACAAGGGCCACATCAGCGGCAAGGAATTTCACGATCTCACCAGCGCCTACGAGTTCCTCCGGCATCTGGAGCATCGCCTGCAACTGCGTCAGGGACAGCAGACCCACCGCTTGCCGTCGTCCGAGGCGGATTGCCGGATGCTGCAGCGCGCCATGGAAGGTCATGCCCCGGCGGAAAACAGGTCGGGCGATTTGACATCGGTGGTGCGACGGCGCATGGCTGCGGTGGCTGAAATTTATCAGCGCATCATCTATCAGCAGCAGAGCCGCGGCCGGCAACATTTGCCCGGGGCGGAATTCAAATTGCTGAGCGCGCTCGAGCCGGCAACGGCGGACCCGTCCAGCCAGCAGATTCTCGAGCGGCTGGCGACCGACGCTCCCTCCCTGTATGAAGCCGTGGGCCGCAGCGACCTAAGCCCACAGGCACGCAAGAACCTTTACCGGTTTCTGGGTTCGGCGTTCGGCAGTTCGCAGCGTTATGCGACCGTGCTGCAGCATCAGGAGGGAATGCGCCGCGCCCTGGTCCTGTTTGAAACCAGCGACTACCTGACCGAAATTCTCATTCGCCATCCTGAAGAAATTGTGACCCTGGCGGAGTTGGAGGAAGTTCCGCCCCAAGCCGGCGGAAGATATTTGTTCGAGAAATCACTGGGGTTGGTCGAAACTGCGCGCGATCCCGTATTTGCTTACTTGGCTGACTCGCCGGTTCCCTACGCGGAGAAGCTGGCGATGCTGCGGCAACACTTCAGGCACCGGGCGTTCGTAGTCGGGGCGCGGGACGTTATCGAGTCGCGCGAGGTGTACGAATCGTTCGAAGCCACCACGGCGGCCGCCGAGGACGTGATGGCGACGGCGGTCCGCCTGGCCGATGCTGAGGACCTGGCCGTCATGGCCGTCGGCAGACTGGGAAGCGGGGAATTCGACTTGTTGTCGGACGCCGATGTCCTGTTTGTGTGCGGAGAAAAAGGCGACCGCATTGCCCTGACCAAGTCCGCCGAACAGATGATGCATGCACTCGCGGCTTACACCCGGGACGGAACCGTCTTTCCGGTGGACGTGCGCCTGCGGCCGCGAGGCGGCGAAGGCGACTTGCTGTCCACTCCCTCACAGCTGGCGGCGTATTTCGAACACGAGGCCCAGGCCTGGGAAGCGCTGATGTACACCAAGCTGCGTTTTCTGGCGGGCTCTCAGACTCAGGGCAAACGCGCCAAGGCGATGCTGAAGACACTATTCGAGAGATTTGCCGCCGATCCCGGGTTTTCCCGCGCCGTACGAGAAATGAGGGCGAAGCTCGAATCCGCGGAAGCGCCGGGAAAGAGTTTCAAGTCGTCGCCTGGGGGGATCTATGACATCGACTTTATCACCAGCTTCCTGCTGGTGAAGCATGGCGTGCCGGACAAACGGGGAAGCCTGCGTGACCGGTTATGGCGCTGCGTGGATTCGGGCGTTCTCGACAAGAGCGATGCCGGCCTGCTGGACCACGCCGCGGAACTTGTGCGCACCGTGGAGCACGTGACGCGACTGGTGGTTGGACGCGCGGGAAAGTGGCTGCCGGCAACCGAGCACGGCAGGAAAGTCACCGAAAAGCTGACCGGGCAAATTCTCGAACGCGATTTTCCGGATGGGCTGGAGAGCGAACTGGATCGCACCTTCAGCAAAGTACGGGCGATTTACAAGCGTGTATTTGAGTAGCGCCGGCATCCTGCCGGCTGTCCCGAGGGCGACTCGCCCTCGGCGCGTTCACCACTCTGCAACCGAAGAATCCCGATGCCGCTAACGAGCGCGGGCGAGTCGCCCGCGACCACACGTCCCTATCGGTTCCGGCGCAGGGTATAGGCGGGGACCGGGGCAGGGTGCCGGCTGCGCTGGATCAGCCAGATGATCAGCGCGATAATGCCGCCGAGAAACAGAAAAGGCAGCAGGAGGATCAGTAGAATCCAGGCGCCTCCTCCTCCGATGGTGGTCACATCGCCGGCCACAGTGGCCTGTGGATCGCGGCGCAGCGTCCCGCCAATCGCCGTCAGGTCGCCGGCCACCTGGGCGCCGCTCTCTACCCGCGCATTGCCGCCGATCGCAGTGAGGTCGCCTGCGATCGAGCCACCAGATTCGGCAAACACGCTTCCGGCAATCGCGGTGACGTCGCCCGAGGCCTGACCCCGGATGTAAATGGAGCAGCCGATGCAGGTCACATCGCCGGCCCTTTCGCCTGACTCGACACGGATGTCGCGATTGAACTGGACGCGGTCAGAATTGGATTCTGCCTGACTGGTGAGGGGTGCTGCGAGAATCGCAAGCAGGCAGAGGGCTGGGAGGGGAGAGAACCAAGTCATGAAGATCTCCTGGGCAAGGCTTGCGAACAGTATAAGACGGTTCCAGCGCAGCTTCCCAACTTTGTGCTTCGTGTGGGGCCGGACACTCTCGGGGCCCTAGTGCTTCGATTCCAGAGAATAGTTCCTTACCACTCCGAAGCCAGTGACCCCGATGTGGACGATCGAGATCCAGCGTTCGACCTTGTGGTGGTTGGCGCGATGCATCCAGTAGGAGAGGCCGACGGAAGTGAGCGTCGCCGCCGCCTCCAGGCTGGCAAACGCCGCGGAGTTATTGACGATGTCGTCCGGGATCAGAATTTCCTCGCGGCCGCGCGCCAGAAAATTGCGGGTGGAAGCATAGTCCAGGCCGCGGAAGACAGCGACGCCGGAAAAGAGAAGAATGTTGGTACGGTCCCAGAAGGCGTGCGGGGGGTTCTTGGAGGGAGCATCGGGGATTGGGGCAGGCGCGGAAGAAGGCGTTGCTGCCGGTTGCTGGGCCTGAGCGGGAAATGGAGTCAGAACCAATGTCATGAGTAAGACCAGCAGGAGAGAGCCGAGGCGCATGCCTGCATTGTAGCGGGAGCGCCTTGGCGATCATCGCTCCGATGGGGATCACCCGCCGCCCACATAGGCCCGGACGCCCTCCTTCGACTTCGCTCAGGACCCGGGTGGGCGAGCAAAGCTCGCCTAGATTGCGATGTGCGGGCGCAAAACTGCCGAACTGCGCTCGTCCGGGCGGGTGGGGGCATCCTTCGACTTCGCTCAGGACGGGCTCCGCCCCTACGCGGTGTGTGGTGCTTTATAATTGTGTGTTTTGACCCACAATCTTTAACCATCAAGGCGGAGGGTTTAATGGCGGCTTCCTATAACGGTGTGCCGGTCCCGGCCAATGGCGCCCGGATTTCCTACAGCAACGGCACTTATCAGGTCCCCGATAATCCGATTGTGCCTTTTATCGAAGGCGACGGCACGGGACGCGATATCTGGAAGGCGTCAGTGCGGGTGTTCGACGCCGCGGTGGAGAAGGCTTATAAGGGCAAGCGGCGCGTCGCCTGGTATGAGGTGTTTGCGGGTGAGAAGGCGATGGCGAATTTCAAAACCTGGCTGCCCGACGACAGCGTCGCCGCCATCCGCGAATTTCGTGTCGCCATCAAGGGGCCGCTGACCACGCCGGTGGGAGGCGGCATACGCTCGCTCAACGTCGCCCTGCGGCAGATTCTCGATCTCTATTGCTGCGTGCGTCCGGTGAAGTATTACAAGGGCGTGCCCTCGCCGGTAAAGCATCCTGAGCGCATGGATGTGGTGATCTACCGCGAAAATACCGAAGACGTTTATGCCGGCATTGAGTGGGAGCAGGGAACGCCGGAGGCCGCGCGCCTGATCGAGTTCCTCAACCAGGACATGCTGAAAGGGGGGAAGAAGCAAGTACGCCTGGATTCGGGCGTCGGCATCAAACCGATTTCAATTACCGGGACCAAGCGCCTGGTGCGCATGGCGATCAAGTTTGCGCTGCAGAGCGGACGCAAGAGCGTCACCCTGGTGCACAAGGGCAACATCCAGAAGTTTACCGAGGGGGCCTTCCGCAAATGGGGTTATGAACTGGCCACCGAAGAGTTCCGCGACAGAGTTGTGACCGAGCGCGAGAGCTGGATCCTGGGCAACAAGGACAAAGATCCCAACATGACGATCGAGCAGAATGCCGCGCTGGTCGAGCCCGGCATGGAGTTTGCCACGGAAGACTTCCGGCAATCGGTTTACGCAGAAGTGAAGAAAGTTCTGGATTCGATCTACGCCACGCACGGCAAAGGCGCGTGGAAGAAGAAGCTCATGATTAACGACCGGATTGCTGACTCCATCTTCCAGCAAGTGGTGACCCGGGCGGACGAGTACTCGGTCCTGGCCTGTCCCAATCTGAATGGCGATTACATTTCCGACGCCTGCGCCGCTCAGGTCGGCGGGCTGGGCATAGCGCCCGGTGCCAATATCGGCGACGGTTACGCTTGCTTCGAAGCGACGCACGGCACGGCGCCCAAGTACGCCGACAAAGATGTCATCAATCCGGGATCGGTGATTCTTTCCGGCGTAATGATGCTGCGTTTCCTGGGTTGGAACGAAGCGGCCGACCTAGTGGAACAAGGCCTCGAGCGCACCATCGAGCAGAAGAAAGTGACCTATGACTTTGAGCGCCTGATGGAAGGCGCCACCAAGGTCAAGACCAGCGAGTTTGCCAATTACATCATCGAAAACATGGGCGCGGGAGTGCTGACCGCGGCCGATTGATTCCTAACCACAGAGGACGCAGAGGACACCGAGGAAGCTTGAATGTTTGGGTTTGCCTCCGTGTTCTCCGTGTCCTCCGTGGTTAACCAGGTTTAGAAAGGGCTTTCATGCGAAAGAAAGTGACAATTGTCGGATCGGGCAACGTAGGCGCAACCGCGGCGCACTGGATCGCTTCCAAGGAACTGGCCGACGTGGTGCTAATCGACATCATCGAAGGCGTGCCGCAGGGTAAAGGCCTCGACCTGCTCGAAGCCATGCCGATCGAGAAGCGCGATTCATACGTGCTGGGCACCCAGGACTATGCCGATACCGCGAACTCTGATGTTGTCGTGATCACCGCCGGTATCCCGCGCAAGCCCGGCATGAGCCGCGACGATTTGCTCAACACCAACCACAAGATCATGAAGGATGTAGTCGGCAAGGTGGTGCAGCACTCACCCAACTGCATTCTGATTATTGTCTCAAACCCGCTGGATGCCATGGCCCAGGCGGCTTACAAGATGGCCGGTTTCCCTCGGGAAAGGGTGATCGGCATGGCTGGCGTGCTGGATTCAGCGCGCTTCCGCACATTTATCGCGCAGGAATTGAAAGTCAGCGTGGAGAACGTGACCGCCTTTGTTCTGGGCGGACATGGCGACACCATGGTCCCTCTGCCGCGATATTCGACTGTGGCGGGGATTCCTATTACCGAATTGATGGATGCCGCTACCGTGGAGCGGTTGGTACAGCGCACGCGCGATGGCGGGGCGGAAATTGTGAAGTATCTGAAAACCGGATCGGCCTTCTACGCTCCGTCCGCGGCCGCGACCGAGATGGTGGAAGCCATCCTCAAGGACAAGAAGAAGATTCTACCCTGCGCTGCCTACCTGCAAGGCGAATACGGGATCAACGGTTTGTATGTTGGCGTACCCTGCAAACTCGGCGCCAAGGGTCTGGAGCAGATTATTGAGATCAAGCTTACGCCGGAAGAGAAGGCCGCGCTGGATAAGAGCGCTGCCGCAGTGAAGGAGTTGGTGGCGGTGATCGGGGTTTAGGCTGGGTGCCCACCCTCGCCTCTCGGTTCTTTGGAGAGACAGGGTGGGTTGCGCTGAGAACTGATCGTTCTGTCAACTCCAAGTCCCCGCCCTGTTGTTCCAAAAAACGGAACGACGAGGACGGCCCCCCCTCCTGATGATTTACTTCGAAATTGACCATAGTCATTGACCATGGTATAAGTGGAACGATGAAAGAGGTCGCCATCTCGGAGTTCAAGGCCAAGTGCCTGGGCATGCTGGAGCAGGTGCGCAAGACGCGCAAACCGATCCGGATCACGCGCTTCGGGAAGCCGGTGGCGGAGGTCATTCCTCCCTCTCCCGGGGAGCGAACCGGCCGGAGGCTTGGATCCATGGTCGGAACCGCAAAAATTGTGGGAGACATCGTTGGCCCCACCGGAAGTTGGGACGACTGGGAAGCCTCTCGGTGAAGCTGCTCCTTGACACTCACATCTGGCTCTGGAGCACGCTTGAACCGCAACGCCTTGCCCGCCGTGTGGGCAAAGCACTGGCAGATCCTGCGAATGAATTATGGCTTTCCCCGGTTAGCGTAAGCGAATTACTGGTCTTGCTCCGCAAAGGACGTCTTACACTGCCGGGCGACGTTGCAGCATGGGTCGCGAAGACAATGGAGGATTTGCAACTCACAGAAGCGCCCCTCACGGTTGAAGTGGCGCTTGCCATATCATCGATAAACTTTCCCCACGGCGACCCCGCTGATCACTTCCTTGCAGCCACCGCGAAAGTGTTTAACCTGACCCTGATCACTGCCGACGAACGCCTGATACGCCTGCCGGAAATTGACGTTCTGGCGAATCACTGAGATCACACCCTCTCAATCACCACTGACTTCACCAGCGCATCCTTCAGCGGTTTGTCCTGGCGGTTGCGCGGGGTGGCGACGATTTTCTCTGCCACGTCGTAGCCTTCCACGACTTCTCCAAAAATTGTGTGCTTGCCGGTGAGCCATTGCGTGGGTGCGATGGTGATGAAGAACTGCGAGCCGTTGGTGTTGGGGCCCGAGTTCGCCATGGCTAGTTTGCCGGGTTTGTCGAAGCTGTGAGGCGAGCCCTTGGTTTCGTCTTCGAACTGGTAGCCGGGGCCGCCAAAGCCGGTGCCCGCGGGATCTCCGCCCTGGATCATGAAGTCGGGAATCACGCGGTGGAAGATAGTGCCGTCATAGAGGCGGTCTTTGCTCTTTTTGCGGCTGACCGGGTGGGTCCACTCGCGTTTGCCTTCGGCAAGTTCGGTGAAGTTGGCTACGGTTTTGGGCGCTTCTTTTTCGAAGAGGCGGCAGACGATGGTGCCTTCAGAAGTATCGATGATGGCGTAAGTTCCTGGTTGACGGGGCATTGGGTCCTTTCGTTTTGCAGATGCGAGGGCAAGATGCCCTCGCGACAGCCGGCGCGACGCCGGCGCTACTTTGGAGCGGTTGCGGGTGCCGCAGGCTTTTTCGCAGCAGGCTTGGCCGTGGTTGCTGCATGTGGTTTGGCTGCCGGCGCAGCGCCGCCCTTGGCGATGACGATGTGAGTGATCTTGACCGGACGGTAGGGGCGGTCGTTGGCATCGCGACCCATGCGCGCGATCTGCTTCACCAGTGCGATGCTGGGCTCGTCGCATTGGCCGAACAGGGTGTATCCGCCATTCAGGCTGGGATACGGAACCTCGGTGATGAAGAACTGGGAGCCGTTGGTGCCCGGACCCGCGTTGGCATAGGCCAGACGCCCGGGGCGGTCGAACTTCACGGTCGGGGAAGTTTCATTCTTGAACTCGAAACCGATATCACCACTGCCGCTGCCGGCGGGATCTCCACCCTGGATCATGAAGTTCGGGATCACGCGATGGAAGATGGTGCCGTCGTAGAGCGGGACGCCGTGCTTCTTGGCGTGAGAGATGGGATTGGTCCAGTCTTTGGTGCCCTGGGCCAGGCCGATGAAATTGGCGACTCCGATCGGAGCTACGTCGGGAAACAGCGTGCAGGTCAGCTTGCCTGCGGTGGTCTCGATGATGGCGGTCGGCCGGGCGGGCGTGGCTGCCGCCGGCTTGGCGGTGGCAGGAGCCGGTTTTTTCGCGGGCGCGGCCTTCGGCGTGGTATGGGCCGCGGGCGCGGTTTGGGACCATCCTGCGGAACACGCGGCCGCAATCAGCAAACAAATGGACAAACACTTTCTCATGGACGCTCCTGATTGCCGGGCTTTGCCCGGCCGGACGGGTGAAGGCACCCGTCCCTACGTGGTTTGTGGTGACTGCGAAATATGATTCTATCCTAGAGTACTCAAAAAACTATTGACTCGGCGATGTCCGCGCGGCTTCGGCCTGCATCTCACGGCTCACTCGTTCTACTTCTCCGAAGACTCGCAGCAGGTTTCCGCCGAGAATCTTGTGGATGTCTTTTTCACTGTAACCGCGATCCAGCAGGGCCTGGGTGATCTTCGGCAAATCGGCGGCAGAATCGATGCCCTCAGGCAAGGCGCCGCTCACGCCGTCGAAGTCCGAACCCAGTCCCACGTGATCGACGCCGGCGACCTTGGCGATGTGGTCGATGTGATCAATCAAGCTCTTGAGCGGTGGGCGGGGGATTTTGGCGGCCCATTCGCGCTCGACCTGGTCTTTGTCCAGATAGGTGACGGGCTTGCCCGCCGCTTTCAACTCCGTAACCCGCGCGTCAACCGCAGCGTCAGCGTCTTTCTTCTGGGCCTCCGCAGCCTTGCGGTAATTGTCGTCGATGAAGGCAGAATAGAAGTTGGTCTGCGACCACGCCGCCGTTTTTGGCGACGGCACGAAGCATGTCATCGGTCATGTTGCGGGGATGGCTGGTCAAAGCGCGCGCTGAAGAATGCGACGCAATGACCGGGGCCCGGCTGGTGGCGATGGCGTCGAAGAAAGTCTTGTCGGCGACGTGGGAAATGTCCACCATCATGCCCATCCGGTTCATCTCAAGCACCACTTGTTTGCCGAAATCAGTCAGGCCGTTGTGGTGCTGTATTTTGGGATCGTCGATATCGCCCGAAGAGTCAGCCCACTCGTTTGTGTTTGACCAGCTCAACGTCATATAACGCACGCCCAGGCGGTAATAGTCGCGCAGCAGGCGGATGTCGTTTTCGATGGAGTGACCGCCTTCGATGCCCATCAGGGCGGCCAGCTTCTTCTGTTTGTGGGCGCGTTCGATATCCGCCACCGAGAAAGCCATCATCATTCGGCCGGGATGGCGCGCCGCCTGCTGGTAAACCGAATCGATCATGTCGAACGTGGACCTGGCGAAATGTCCGTTGGTAGTTTCAGGGTCGGCCCAGATGGAAAAGAATTCGGCGCCCAGGTTGCCGGCGCGGGCTTTGTCCAGGCTGATGTGGCCAATGTCTTTGGGATCGGAGTTTCCGATATCGAAGTTCTCGTAAAGAAAACGTTGTGGGGTGTCGGCGTGGGTATCCACGATAATCGCGGAATCGTGAATGGCGCGCGCCCGGGGAGTGACGGTTTGTGCGGCCAGCGATGCGGACAGCAGCAGGAGAAGGGAAGACCTGAAAATGTTCATGGTTTTAGGGACGCGCGAAAAGGGATTCTATACGGTTTTCAACCTTTTTTGGGGAAGGCCGCGGCTCCAGTTTTGGCCGTCGTCACTCCGCCCTTTCCGACACCCAGCGCGAGACTGCGGTCGCCATTTTTCGCGGCGAGAAACGCACCGATTGGGCGACCAGCCAGTTGTGCAATCCCGGAATCACAATGGTCTTGCCTTTGAGCAATCCTTGATAGCCGGCGCGAGCCACAGTCTTCGCCTCCATGGGGCGTAGCTTCTTGAACAGACGTGACTGGTCGTTGCCGGCGCGGCCGGCGAACCCGGTCTCGGTCGCTCCCGGACAAAGGCAAGTCACCGTAACTCCCTTGCCGGCCAACTCATTGGCCAGCGCCTCGGAAAACGAAATCACATACGCCTTGCTGGCGTAGTACACCGCCATCAGGGGACCAGGCTGAAAGCCCGCGGTCGAAGCCACATTCATGATCTTACCGGAGCCGCGCTCCAGCATCGGCCCCAGAAAGAGCCTGGTGAGATAAGTGAGCGCAGCGATGTTGAGCTGGATCTGGCCGGCACTCTCCTCCAGGGCGACCTCGGCGAATTCCCCAAACTTGCCGTAGCCGGCGTTGTTGACGAGAATATCGACCTTAACCCCGTCGCGCTGTAGTTCATCGAACAGAGACTGCGGGACAGTCGTGACCGCAAGGTCGAGGGCCAGAGTCCTGACCGTGATTCCAAACTGACGCTGCAGTTCATCCCCAACCTGCGCGAGCCTGGATCCATTGCGGGCCACCAGAACCAGATGGTGGTGGTCTTTGGCGAACAGCTTGGCCAGTTCGTATCCGATGCCGCCAGAGGCGCCGGTGATCAACGCGGTGCGAGGAACGTCAGTCATCCTAAAGGTTGAAGGAAATTCGCGGCGTACGCCATCATCAAAACCATTGACTTGTCCAGTCTCTCAGTTCGGCCCAGTACACGTGCACGCGATTGGCCAGCGTTTCCCGTCTCGTCAAGTCGTAGCCACCGTGCGGTGTGCTCAATGCCGGAGAATAACCCTTAGGCACCTGGAATAGCGCGTCATCGAGGGGAGAGTCTGAAAACTCCAGCAATTCAACCTTGCTGACGGTTCTCCTGCCTTGTTCCGTCTTCGTGGTGGTCTCTTCCAAAGGAAAGCCGGCAGGCGCAGTGCCCAGTCGTTTGAAATGTATGCGATCGCGCCGTCCCCCGGCAATCAACATCGCGTAAACGAAGCCGCTTCGCTGGCCTGAATCTTCGCAAGCGAGGCCGGGCAAGTCGATGTACCATCCGTCGCGTTCTTCCGTGCTGGACGGCATGGCGGCGCCAGGTCCCGATTCCACGGTGGTCCTGATTTTCAAGTGCCGGGCCGTGTAGGCGCCCTGCGCGCGTCGCTCACCGGTGTCGATCGAATCGATTGTGATCGTGACTTCAGCGCCGGTCATCTCGGTTGGCGGCAACGTTCGGGCACGTTTACGCTGTTCCGACCAGTCTATGATCGGAAGCTCCGCGTACAGCTTCGCCTCCTCATTCAGTTCGATTCTCTTGCGCTCGTCGCACCGGCTGATGCTGACAATTCCCATTTTGGACGGAGTGTCGCGGGAATACTCGCGGCGGCGCTTTGATCCCTTGAAGTACAAGGTTTCCACGGTCGAGTCGAAGGGACCATTGCGCCGCGTCTTGATCTTTAGAATGGGAGAATTTGGGATGTTCGGATTCGCGAGGGCCGCAGAACCGAGAAGAAAGATGAAAAGCAGCGACAACTTTAGTGTGGAGGGTCCCATACTGTTCCTCCAGGAAAGGGGCCAATGCAACCTGCCATTGGCCCCATGCCAGAAACCACCGCGGAACGATGTTCCGGACTACGCGCCTACCATCGCCGGCTCAACCCCATAGATCGAATACCACGAGGTCGCGGCCTTCAAGCGGTCGTTCACGTTGTTGATGTTCTTCACGCCTTCAGACTCCAGCCATTCGCGGAAGGCGGCGGCGCCTTGCTTGGCATACACCGGGATGCCTTCTTTCCAGGTCGCCCGGCCGCACAGCACGCCGTTGAACTTTACTCCGGATTCCGCAGCCAACTCCAGCGCTTCGGTAAACTCGGCGTTGCTCACGCCTGCCGAAAGATAGATAAACGGCTTTGTCGTGGCTGTGGCCGCTTCCAGAAACAGCCCCATGGCTTCCATCTTGCTGTAGGCTTTCTGTCCGCCATACGCCTTGGTGCCGTCCACGTATTTCATGTTGATCGGCACTTCGACCTTCAGCACATCCACGCCATAGCGGTCCTTGCTGAACTCTTTCATGCTGGCGGCAACAATCTTCGGCTTCTTCCTGGCGTAGTCCAGGCCCTTTTCGTCGGCGCCCTCTTCGTAGCCCACGAATTCAAGGAAGAATGGAATATCGTTGGCGCGACACTCGTCGCCGATCCGCTCCACCCATGCGTGCTTCTTGTCGTTGACGTCCTTGGGATCAAATGGCGTGTAGTAAAGCAGTATCTTGAGGCAGTCCGCGCCCGCTTCTTTCAGGCGGCGCACCGACCACAGATCCAGCAGATCGCCCAGGCGTCCGGGACCGGTCTTGTCGTATCCCGTCTTCTCGTAAGCCAGCAGCAGCCCTGCATTCTTGGCGCGCCGCTTGGACGCCGGCAGCCCCCACTCCGGATCGAGCAGGATGGCGCTGGCGTGGGGCGTGAGCACCTCGGTGACCAGCGTTTTGAATTCCTCCATCATGGCGTCGCCCACGTCGCCGCCTTTTTCCTTGGCCAGCGATTTTTGCAGCGAGCCGCGCTGGTCCATGGCCGCCGCGGCGATGACCCCGCGATCATTCGAAACGTTCTTGAGCCCGGCCAGCTTTCCTGGGGTAAGTTTCATAAATCCTCCGACGAGTGCGTGAAAGTCGGTTTCAATTGTAAACCATTCAGAACACTCCCCGTTTGTGTCGGACCGGGTTTGAAGTCCATACGCCAGATTCTGGACAGAGTCCCGCGGATGTGGCTTGCGATTCGCGACGGTATTAGTTTTGTGATACAAACCTCAAATCCTGCCGTTGCTTCCAGCCTTTCTCTCATTCGCGTGAATTATTGACCAACGGGGAGGAACTTCTTGATCTTTCGACTAACACTCATCCTGCTCATGCTCTCGGGGCCGGCATTCGCACAATCGCCCCCGACAATCTCCTCACCCGACGGGCGCCTCTCCATCACCTTCCGCACCGTGGCCGCTGCACGTCCGGTTGCCGAGGGCGAAACGCCTCCCGCCCTGGAACCGGCCCCTGACGGCGGCCAGCTGGTTTACGAAGTGTCGTTTCAAGGCAAGGCGCTGATCGAAGCATCGGCGCTGCGCCTCGATCTCAAAGACCAGCCGCCGCTCGGACCCAGTGTTCGGATTATGAATGCCATCAGCAGCGCGACCGATGAGACTTATCACCTTGTATTCGGCAAAGCCAGTTCGGTACGCAATCACTTCAATGCCCTGCGGGTCGAACTCGAGGAGCCGGCCGCGCCGGGGCGCAAGCTCGCGATGGAGGCCCGTGCCTACGACGACGCAATCGCGTTTCGCTACGTCGTTCCCGAGCAGCCTGGGCTGAAAGAATTCCGCCTGGCCCGCGAAGGAACAGAGTTCCGCATCAGCAAGGACCCTTTTATCTACGCGCTTGTTCTGCCCAACTTCCGCAGTATGTACGAGAGTGAATTCATTAAGCTTTCGGCCAGCAGCCTCTCCAACCAGGGCGGCGTGGAGAGCCATGTCCTGCTGGGGCTTCCCCTGCTGATGGAAGTGCCGGGCGTCGCCTGGATGGCGATCACCGATGCCGGCCTGCGCGATTACGCCGCCATGTATCTCACCAATCCCTCCGGTGGCTGGCTGAGCCACAAGTTCGAGTCCCGCCTTGCGCCTCACCTGGACGATCCCGACACCGCGGTGGTCGGCGCTCTTCCTCATCAATCCGCTTGGCGAGTCATCATGGTGGGCAGCGAGCCCGGGCGTCTGATCGAATCCAACGTCATTACCAGCCTCAACCCGGGTTCGGCCATCCAGGACACCTCGTGGATTCGGCCCGGCAAAGCCTCATGGGACTGGTGGAGCGGCAGCCTGGGCCCGGATGGCAAGACGGCCTACACCACCGAGAACATGAAGTATTACGTGAACTTTGCCGCGGAATCCGGCTTCGAATACATGCTGGTAGATGCCGGCTGGTCGGCGCCGGGAGACATCACAAAGATGAATGGCCGCGTCGATATTCCCGAAGTCGTGCGCTACGCCGCTACCAAGAACGTGAAAGTGTGGATATGGCTGGGCTACCGCGAAACCGCCAGCCAGATGGAGCAGGCTTTTCCGCTGTTTGAAAAATGGGGCGTTGCCGGTCTGAAGATTGACTTTATTGAGCGCGATGATCAGGGCGGAATCGACTGGTATTACCGCGTCGCTGACCTGGCCGCCCGCCATCACCTGATGGTTGACTTCCACGGATCGACCAAACCCTCCGGCATGGAACGCACTTATCCGAACGTCCTCGGCTATGAAGCGGTCGCCGGCATGGAGCAGTCGAAGGCCGGCAGCCGCGACAATCCCGACCATCACGTGACCATTCCTTTCACGCGCATGCTGGCGGGACCGATGGATTACACTCCCGGCGCCTTCACTAACGTCACCAAGGCGGTTTTCGAGGCGCGCATGCCGGCGCCCATGGTAATGGGAACTCGGGCGCATCAACTGGCGATGTATGCCATCTTCGAAGCGCCCATCCAGATGGTTTCCGACAGTCCTGCGGCCTACACAAATCAGCCGTCGTTCGACTTCATCAAGGCAGTTCCTTCCACCTGGGACGAAACTCGAGTGCTCAACGGCGTTCCTGGCCAGTACGTCACCATAGCTCGCCGTCACGGCAAGGAGTGGTATCTGGGAAGCATGACCAATTGGGACGCTCGCAGCCTCGATCTGCCGCTTACGTTCCTGGACAGCGGATCCTACACCGCGGAAATTTACCAGGATGCTGAAGATGCGAACCAGGCGCCGACCCATGTTTCAATTCTGAAAAGAAAGGTGAATCGCTCGACCCACCTTAAGGCCCAGCTTGCTTCCGGCGGAGGATACGCAGTGCGGCTGATTCCGATTCAGCAATAATGAAGACGGCGCCCAGGCATCCTGCCTGACCCAAGTCGAAGAAACAGAGAAATGAGAACCGAAAACTGACAGCTGTTCGTTAGCGCGCCGAGACCTCACCATGACGTGATCCCCGCCCATCGCTGGGAACAGAGTTCAGCCTCACCCCTCGCCGGGTGGCATAGGTTTAGAATTCAGTCGGCAGAGTTCGCAGCCAGGGTTTGCCGTCCCCTTCTCCGGCGAGGTCTAATGCCCCATGCGCGTACACATCGATTGGGTTCTCCTGCCTCTTCTTCTGGCGACGATGGCGGCATTGCTGTTCCTCCTTCGCCGCACCCGTCTGGGTCCTTTTTTGCGGGAGCGCATTGCCGATCGTCCGCGGCGCCGGCTGTTTATCGCATCGGTCAGCTTCTTTCTGACTTTTGCCACGGTGCGGGGCATCGTGTTTTGCATCGTGCACCACATTCCGCCCTTCCATTACGTCATTATGGAAGGACGCCACATCCATCACCTGGTGTTCGGGATATTGATTCTGCTATTCGTGGGCTACGGCTGGCTCTGCGAGGTGGGCAATGGCAGCGATTCCTCATCCGTCCTTGCCAGCAGCCTGATGTCGTTGTTATACGGACTGGGCGCGGCGCTGACTCTCGATGAGTTCGCCTTGTGGCTGAATTTGAAAGACGTCTATTTCGTCCGCGAGGGACGCTCCAGCTTCGACGCCATCATCCTGTTCGGCTCCCTGCTTGCCATCAGCACCTGGGGCGCGCCGCTGTTCTCAGCTTCGGCAAAAGGCAAGAGCGGGAATCGCCGGAATCCAGCCTGAGGGTGAAACACGTTACAGGACTTTCTTCCGTTTGGAATGCCGACAGCTTTTTAGATGTCATTGACAGGCGACCACTATGTCTTCCCTGAAACTGCTAGGTCCCCGCCCGAGGGCGCAGTGCCAGCAACTCTGAGTGACGCATCTACGCTTTTTTCTTAACCGACATGGGACGACTTTGCAGAAAACTCATGATCAGTGCGCTATTTATTTGCAGGGCGCCGTTGTAGCTGACGAAGCCCTTCCTTTTGAACTCATTCATGAATTTACTTATCCTCGCGCGGGTGGTGCCCACCATCTCCGCCAAGGTTGATTGGCTCACCTTGAGGGCAGAATCCGCCTTTGATTCCTTGGTTATCTGGTCAAAAAGCAAGAGCACCCGAGCTAGCCGCCTTTCGCTGAAATTGAAGAATTGATCTACCAGGTCTTCCTCGATGCGAATAATCCGGGATAGCAGATATTCAACAAACAGTGTCGCGAACAGCGGGTTTTGCCTCAGAACGCGGACGGTGCTGTCCTTTTTCAGGCGAGTGATATTGGAATGCCCAATCGATCTCGCCGTGCAAATCCGCAGAGATTGCCCTCCCAGGCAGCCTTCGCCAAAAAAACTGCCTTGCCGCAGGAATGCGATTATGGCTTTCTTGCGGTTGCTGGAGACCGCCGTGAGCTTCACCGTGCCGCTTTGGATGTAGAAAAGAGCATCGGCTGTATCCCCTTGCGAGAAAACGATCTCATTGTCTCCGTAGTCCCGGGCGGTCATCCCAGCCCGGAACGTTTTTCGGAAAACTGCTAGACCTGAACCCGGAGTACGTTGAGTTGCCATTTGGTTTTGGTGCCATCAATTCAACAGACAGGGCAGCGATGGCAATCGTACGCACCAAGTGCCAACATCGTCTAGATGTTCAAAATTGACCACTACCTCGACCATGGACGTGGGGCTGGCGACTTGGGAAGGCATCCCAGACTTTGGCCTTCGTAAACCGCCGGGTAAATTCGCTTTATTACGGACTGATCGTCCTGTAAGTGCTTTTTGCGCTCGTGCCCCGGGGGAAAATGAAGGCCACCCCGCTCTCATTGACGGGATCGGTGCCGGTGGCGGAGCGGTGCGGAATTCAGCGCGAGGCTTGAAACGAGCGCGTGCGTTTGTTATTTGGGGTCGCTACTGCGCTCAAGGCCTGCAACCGAATTAAGAATGGGAAGTTCACGTCACATCCAGTCATCACTGAAGGTTTCCAGTGTGAAGCATGGTCTGAACACTTACCGTGAAGCCAACATGTCCAGCGGACAACCGCGCCCCCATACTGAACATCCAACCACATCGCTCACCGGAGAAACCGTCCGGTCGAATGCGTTACCCTGGCAAGTACTCGAGGGAGTCCTGATCTCATGTCGGTACTGTTGAATCGCAAGTCGCTGCTCATCATTGGGAGCTCTGCACTCCTGGCGGCAACTGCCTGGGCGCAGTCGCCAACGCCGCAGACGCAATCCACCGCCGTACCCGGCGTCAGCCGTCTCCGTCACATCATCGTTCTGGCCCAGGAGAACCGCTCCTTCGATCAGTACTTCGGTGAGTTGCGCGAGTACTGGGCGCAAAACGGCTACCCCGATCAATCCTTCGATGGCTTGCCGCAGTTCAATCCTACGTCGGGTATTGCGCCGCTCTACGGGCCGCCGCCAGCCGTACCCGGTTGCGATCCCGCCTTTCCTCCTCCGAGCGATTGCAAGATAAACGCTAACAGTCCGGCCGTAGCTTCTTTCGAACTGCTCACCGAGTGCACCGAGAACACCAGCCCCTCGTGGAACGAAGCCCATCGCGACTGGGACGTCAACGATCCTCTCGGACTGCGTCCAGCCAAGATGAACGGATTCGTTCGCACCGCCGCCCATGATGCCAGGTTTCTTCCGCCGCCCTACTTTGACACCGACGGCAAGCGCGCCATGGGCTACTACACCGGCAAAGATCTGAACTACTATTACTTCATGGCATCAAACTTCGCCACATCGGACCGCTGGTTTCACCCGGTCATGACGCGAACCCACCCCAACCGTGAATACCTCTATGCTGCAACCTCGCAGGGAGACGTGTACAAAGTGGGTAGTAACAGCGGGGACAGCCAGCACCTTACCGCCACGACCATCTTCCAGGAGTTGCAGAGCAAAGGCATCAGCTGGAGAATCTACGTCAACCCAGCCCATAGCCCATGCACCGGACCGCCTTATGACCGCGCGTGCCTGATGAGGCTCAGTTACATTCAGTTTTTTGCCTGGGGACAAACCGTTCCAAAAACCTGGCCGTACAAGATTGCCCCCATTTCGCAGTATTTCACCGACCTGAAAAATGGCACGCTGCCCCAGGTCGTTTTCATTGAACCCGCCAGTAACGCAGGGCTCGACGAACATCCTTCCGATTCCGACAAATTTCCCATCAACCTTCAGCTCGGGGCCCGCTACGTATCGACCCTGATCAACGCTCTGATGACCAGTTCGTCGTGGTCCAGCTCAGCTTTCATTTTGACCTTCGACGAAAGCGGGGGGCTATATGATCACGTTGCGCCCTTTGCAACCGTGAGCCCGGATGGGATCAAGCCCAAAGATCTGATGCCGGGGGATTTCTGCACCACCGCCACGGGACCGACCTGCGATTTTGTGTACACGGGTTATCGCATCCCGTTGATCGTGGTCTCTCCCTTTGCGAAGAAAAACTATGTCTCGCACACTCCGGCCGACCTTACCGCCATTCTCAAGCTGATCGAACTTCGATTTGGCGTCCCCAGTCTGACTGCCCGGGATGCACACCAGATGGACATGACGGAGTTCTTCGACTTCAACAATCCGCCCTGGCTGGCTCCGCCCACGCCTCCGGCCCAGAGCACCGGCGGACGTTGCTACTTGAACGCTCTACCCTAGCCAGACCATGTAAGCGCGCATCCTCACCCGCACAAAAGAAGCCCGGCCGGAGCCGGGCTATTTTGGAATTGACGATTCGAAAAATCTGTCGCAGAAGTTGTAGCGCCGGCATCTTGCCGGCTGTCGTGAGGGCATCTTGCCCTCACCGCGGTGGGCGGGACGCCCGCTCAACAGCCGCCGGGACAGCGCTGCAAAACTAGGGAGCGATGCGGTCAGTGATGGTGTCATTGTGATAGGTGGAGTGCTCGCGCAGCCCCAGCCATCCGCCACCTGCCTTAAAGGTATCCGCGACCGCCGTCTTTTCGCTCGTGGCGAAGTCCTGCCACGAGTTGTAGCGGACCAGCGTGAGGTAAGTCCAGGGTCCGCCTTCCACGTGCTGCATCAGCACATTTCCGGAAGCGGTGTCGCCGGGACCATTCTGGCCCAGTGCCTTTTCCAGCTGCTCGCGATGTCCGGGAGCGGTGCGATAGACGGAAACCACATAGACCGAACCTGCGGTTTTTCCAGCCGAGCCTTCGTCGATACCCAGCGCTTTGGTGAACTCAGCCCAGGACGGCCCATTCACAAAAGTATCGGTGTGCCAGGCGTACAGGTCTCGCACCGCCGGGGTCACCGCCGTGCCAGCCGCCTCGACCGTAGTCTTGGTTCCAAGATGCTGGATGACGGCGTAATCCCAGTCCTCTCCGTCCTGATGGCGCAGCACAATGTGGTGCGCGGACATGGGCACATTAGGATCGGCCGTCTTCAGAAACTCGCCTAGCTCAGCGCCTTTGCCAAGCGCGGCCTTTGCGAAGTGGACATGATACAGATCAGTGCGAGCCGGAACATTCTGAGCCTGCGAAACAGAACCGAAGATGAGCAGAGCAAGCAACAAGGCACAAGTGCTTTTCAATGTTTCCTCCAAATTTTCGGATTAAGGAACTTGGAACCGAGTGAGGGGCCTATGCGATAGGTTCCTGGTGTGACGGGCGAATTATAACAGGCCCAGGTTGGTTGCCGGGTGGAGATGAAACCAGCGACCCGATCCTGATCAGCAATTTCCGCTGACGGGTGCACCGTCCTCGTCTCTCCGTTTTCTGGAGAACAGGGCGGGGAAGTCGAAGACGTGTGGCAACCGCCACGTCGTGCTTCCAGTGGGCGATACGAAAAAGAGATGCACGTCAGTCGTTGGACCCGAGCGAACGTTGAACATGAAAACCCTACCCTGTCTCTCCAAAAAACGGAGAGAAAAGGTGGGGTGCCCAAAATCATCCCGGGCGAGTGAAACTTAACCAATGGCCCACCGCCCGCCCCGGCGTTTTCCGAACCTCACCCCATTACCGAAGTCATTCAACCCTGCCACCCCGCTTCGTCTCATTTTTTCCTTGCATCGTAGTCTTTCCCCTGTAATCGCGCGGCTTCTGCGGGAGTTGAATCTCCAACTTGCAGACTTTACCCAGAAGTCCTACGCACTAAAGTTACTGGTGCCGTAACCCGGTTACGTTGACAATTTGTGTCAACGCGATAGGCTGCAACTTCTCCCCTCGAAAAGCAGCGGAACTCGCGCCGCATTCGTACACCGAATTTATCTGACGCACAGATAGGAGATCGAAGTATGTCTCAACGGCTGGGTGATCTTCTGGTCAAAGAGAAGGTCATCACCAGGGAGCAGTTGGAGCAGGCGACCAAGGTCCAGAAAGAGACCAACGTTCGCCTGGGCTCGGCTTTGGTGAAGCTGGGCTTCCTTACCGATGAGGACGTCACCAACTTTCTCTCCCGCCAGTACGGCGTGCCGGCCATCAATCTCTCCTACTTTGAAATTGATCCCTCAGTCGTAAAGCTGATTCCGTTCGAGACGGCGAAGCGCTACCAGATTCTGCCCCTGAGCCGGGTGGGCGCGTCGCTGACCATCGCCATGGTGGATCCGACCAACGTCTTCGCCATGGACGATATCAAGTTCATGACCGGCTTCAACATCGAGCCGGTGGTTGCGTCCGAAAGCTCCATTCTCGAAGGCATCGAGAAGGCTTACGGCACCACGCAGCAGGAAGATCTCGAGCAGGTCATGCAATCCATGACCGAGATCGGCGAAGCTGACGTCGAACTGCAGTCGGAAGAAGCCGAGATGGAACTGGCCGACCTGGAGAAGGCGGCCGACGAAGCTCCCATCGTGAAACTGGTCAACCTGGTGTTGACCGACGCGGTGAAGCGGGGAGCCAGCGACATCCACATGGAGCCGTACGAAAAAGAGTTCCGTGTGCGCTTCCGCATTGACGGCGTGCTGCAGAGCATCATGTCGCCGCCGCTGAAATTGAAGGACGCCATCACGTCGCGCGTGAAGATCATGGCCAAGCTGGACATCAGCGAAAAGCGGCTGCCGCAGGACGGCCGCATCATGCTGAAAATGAGCCTGGGCGGACGCAAGAAACAGCTCGACTTCCGGGTCAGCACGCTGCCTACGCTGTGGGGCGAAAAGATCGTCATGCGGTTGCTGGATAAAGAAAACCTGCGCCTCGACATGACCAAGCTCGGTTTCGAGCAGGAGTCGCTGACCAAGTTCGAGAAAGCCATTCTCAAGCCCTACGGCATGGTGCTGGTGACCGGTCCGACGGGATCGGGCAAGACCAACACTCTCTACTCATCCATCGCGCGCCTGAATACTCCCGACACCAACATCATGACTGCCGAAGATCCGGTCGAGTTTCAGCTGGCGGGAGTCAACCAGGTGCAGATGAAGGAACAGATCGGGTTGAACTTCGCGGCGGCGCTGCGAGCCTTTTTGCGGCAGGACCCGAACATCATCCTGGTGGGCGAAATCCGCGACTTTGAAACCGCGGAAATTGCCATCAAGGCCGCTCTTACCGGCCACCTGGTGCTGTCCACACTGCACACCAACGGCGCTCCAGAGACGATTACGCGACTGATGAACATGGGTATTGAACCCTTTCTGGTTGCGACCTCGGTGCACCTGATTTGCGCGCAGAGGCTGGTGCGCCGCATATGCGGTGAGTGTGCCGAAGTGATTGATATGCCGGTGCAGGCGCTGATCGAAGAAGGCTACACCCCGGAAGAAGCCAAGACGGTGAAGATCAAAAAAGGCAAGGGCTGCGGCACCTGCAACAACACGGGCTATAAGGGCCGGACAGGTTTGTACGAAGTAATGGAAGTGGATGACGAAATCAAGGAACTGGTCCTGGTGGGCGCTTCGGCGCTGGAACTGAAGAAGAAGGCAATTGAGCGCGGCATGATCACGCTGCGCCGCAGCGGGTTGATCAAGGTCGCCGCGGGCATGACCACGCTGGAAGAAGTGGCACGCGAGACCATTCACTAAGTCTGGCAAGAAACGAGTTCAGGAAGGAAAGGGGAAACTATGTCGCTTTCGCTAAGTGATCTGTTGAAGAGGCTGCTGGAGATGGGGGGAAGCGACCTCCACATCACCACCAACTCACCGCCGCAGATTCGGGTGCACGGACACCTGGTGCCGCTCGATCTGCCGCAGATGACGCCGGCGGAAACCAAGCAGCTGGCCTACAGCGTGATGACCGACTCGCAGAAGCACCGCTTCGAAGAAAATCTCGAACTGGACTTCTCCTTCGGTCTGAAGGGCCTGGCCCGGTTCCGCGCCAACACCTTCAACCAGCGCGGAGCCACATCGGCCGTCTTCCGTCTGATTCCGTTTGAGATCAAGTCGTTCAACCAGCTGGGACTTCCTGCCATTGTGAGCAAGCTGTGCGACAAGCCTCGCGGGCTGGTGCTGGTGACGGGTCCGACCGGATCGGGCAAATCGACCACGCTGGCGGCCATGATCGACAAGATCAACAGCGAGCGGCACGACCACATCCTCACCATCGAGGACCCGATCGAATTCGTGCACATGAACAAAAACTGCGTGGTGAACCAGCGCGAGTTGCATGCTGACACCAAGAGTTTTGCCGACGCTTTGCGCGCCGCCCTCCGTGAAGACCCGGACGTGGTGCTGATCGGCGAAATGCGCGATCTCGAAACCATCGAGTCGGCGCTGCGCATCGCAGAAACCGGCCACCTTACGTTCGGCACGCTGCACACCAACTCGGCGTCTTCGACCATCAACCGAATTATCGACGTGTTTCCAGCTCACCAGCAGCCCCAGATTCGGGCACAGCTGTCGCTGGTGCTGGAAGGCATCATGTGCCAGAGCCTGCTGCCGAAATCGGACGGCAAGGGACGCGCCATGTGCATGGAGATCATGGTGCCGAATGCGGCCATCCGCAACCTGATCCGCGAAGACAAGATCCACCAGATCTACTCTTCCATGCAGTCCGGCCAGGACAAGTTCGGAATGCAGACCTTCAACCAGGCGCTGGCCACGGCGTATTTCCAAAAGCAGATAACAATGGAAGTGGCCATGGCGCGTTCCAGCAACACGGATGAGTTGACGGAAATGATCAACCGGGGCGCGGGTCTGAATCGTAATCAGCCGCCGGCCCTGGCGAAGGGCGCCGCACCCGGCAAGCGTTAAGCGGCGTGAGCGGGATGGGGAAGCGGCTGTAGCTGCCGCCTCCAGCGTAGAAACGGTGCGGAGGGAAAGCGGTTTTGAACGCCGGAACAACGGCGGGGGAAGAACGAATTGCAGCGAGGAGAGGTTTACCATGCCAGTTTTCACATTTTCGGGAAAGAATGAGTCCGGTCAGAAGATCAGTGGCGAGCGGACTGCGGTCAACAAACAAGCGCTGACCAGCCAGTTGCGGCGCGAACGTATCACGCCAGGACCCATCCGGGAAAAGGGCAAAGAATTTGCCATGCCGAGCCTGGGCATGAACAAGGTCAAGACCAAGGACATTGCTATTTTCTTCCGGCAGTTCTCGGTCATGATCGACGCCGGCCTGCCTCTGGTGCAGTGTCTGGAAATTCTGGCGGCCAACCAGGAGAACCCGGCGTTCCAGAAGACCTTGACCGGAGTACGTACCACGGTCGAGGGCGGCGCCACTCTGGCCAATGCCATGAAGGGCTATCCCAAGATCTTCGACGATCTGACCACCAACATGATTGAAGCCGGCGAAACCGGCGGTATTCTCGATATCATCCTGCAGCGCCTCGCCATTTACATCGAGAAAGCGGTCAAGTTGCGGGCGGCAGTCAAGTCGGCCTTGATTTATCCGGTGTCGGTTGTCAGCCTGGCCTTCCTGATCGTGGGCGCGCTGCTGAAGTGGGTGGTCCCCATTTTCTCCAACCTGTTTATCGGCCTGGGCGTCGCCCTGCCGTTGCCCACCCGGATCGTGATGGGCCTGAGCGCCTTTGTCGGCCAGTTCTGGTGGTTCTTTATCGTCGGGGTTGTCGGCCTGGTGGTCGGCTTGAAACAGATTCGCAAGAATCCCAAGGGCCGCTATTACTTCGACTATGCCCTGCTTAAACTGCCCATTCTGGGCACCCTGCTGCGCAAAATCGCGGTGGCCCGCTTTACCCGGACGCTGGGCACCCTGATCACTTCGGGCGTGCCCATCCTGGAAGGTCTGAGCATTACCGCCCGGACTTCAGGCAACGCGGTCCTGGAAGAGGCGTTGATGAAGGTGCGCAAGGCCATCGAAGAAGGCCGCACCATCGTCGATCCCCTGCGGGAATCAGGCGTGTTTCCCAACATGGTGACCCAGATGATCGGCGTCGGCGAGGCCACTGGCGCCATGGATGCCATGCTGCAAAAAATCGCCGACTTCTACGAAGACGAAGTCGATTCCGCCACCAAGGACATGCTGGCCATGCTGGAACCGGTCATCATCGGCCTGTTGGGCATCATGATCGGCGGCATCGTCATTTCGCTCTACATGCCGTTGTTCTCGATGATCGCCAAACTGGCGGGCTAAATACAAGAGCAGTCGTCAGTCGTCGGTCGTCGGTCTTCAGCACTTTCTGACGACTGATGACCGGCGACTGACGACTGGGGTTCAGGACTCGGATCTCGCATGC
This sequence comes from Terriglobia bacterium, assembly GCA_963790645.1. GTDB lineage: Bacteria > Acidobacteriota > Terriglobia > Terriglobales > Acidobacteriaceae > JAIQFF01. The sequence continues at coordinate 151,534 of CAWBPS010000030.1, forward strand.
AATCCATTTTCGATGAGCGGCTCTGGCTGGCCTGGCTGGTCAAGGTTCGCATCATTGTTCTGACCCTTCTGTTGGGAATCGAACTGGCCATCGCCCGGCTCACGCCGAATTCTTTTCCTCTGCGCCTGTTCATCGATGTCATTTTGCTGTGGTACGCGGTTTCAATCTTTTACCTGCTCCTGCTTTCCTTCTGGGAAGAACGCCGCATCCAGTCTGTCCTGCAAGTCATCACCGACCTGATCATGGTCACGCTGGTGGTCTATGCCACCGGCGGCGTGGACAGCTCTCTGAACTTCTTCTATCCCCTGGTCATCACCGTGGCCTGTATCCTGTTGCCTCGGATCTGGGCCTACCTGACGGGGGCGCTGGCGTTCATCCTGTATGTCGCGGTCCTGGAACTGACTTATTTCGAAGTGATTCCTTCGTACTCCAGCACCCATCCCGGGATGGGTGCTCTCCAGGCCATCATTTTCGTCAATCTGTTCGGCTACCTGGCGGTGGCCTATCTGGCGGGATTGCTGGCGGCGAAGCTGCATCAGGTCGATGTAAAGCTGAAGTACACCAGCGGGGCGCTGGAAGACCTGCAGGCGCTGCACGAAAATATCATTCAGTCCATCAGCGGCGGCCTGATCACTACCGGACTCGATGGCTACATCACCCTGGCAAACGCCGCCGCACAGAAGTTGTTCGAGCGCTCGGAAAGCGAATTTCTGGGACAAGCGGTGGAGCAGCTCTTTCTTGACCCGTTGCCCATCGCCGATTCAGAACGCGCCCATGGAGAAGTGCGCTTTGTGGCGGCAAACGGCTTCTGCAAGACCCTGCGGGTGATGGCGACGGTCCTGGCCGTCTCCGGCGGGAAGACGATTGGCTACGTTTACACCTTCGATGACCTGACCGAGATCCGGCGCCTGGAGCGGGACCTGCGCATTCAGGACCGGCTGGCAGCCGTGGGACGGCTGGCGGCTGCGATCGCGCATGAGATCCGCAATCCCCTGACTTCGATTGCCGGCTCCGTGAGCATGCTCTCCGGTATTGTGGACCTCAGCGAGGAACACCGCCAGCTGCTGCAGATTGTGACCCGCGAATCGGAGCGGCTGAACGGCATCATTACAGACTTTCTGGTTTACTCCCGCGGCAAGCAGTATCAGTTCGCTTCCGTCGATCTGCTGCCTTTGCTGGAAGACACCCTCACTCTGCTGGAGCACCGCCTGGTGACCGAGAACACCGGGATCCGGATCGAGCGGCTCTATAGCGTCAAACAGGCTTTCACCATTGCCGATGGCGACCGAATCAAGCAGGTGTTCTGGAATTTTTGCGAGAACGCGGTCCGTGCCATGAGTTCCGGGGGAGTGCTCAGAATTTCGGTGGAGCAGATTGGAGAAGACTGGCAAATCAACTTTGCTGATACCGGTCCCGGCATGAGCCGGCAGCTGGTGGAGAAAATCTTTGAGCCCTTCCAGTCGCAGTTCGAGGGCGGCACCGGGCTGGGTCTGGCCATCGTGTATCAGATCGTGCAGGCGCACGAAGGCAAGGTGTGGGCGCGTTCCAAGGTCGGGGAAGGCAGCGTCTTCGTTCTCCGCTTGCGCCGGCTGGCTGCCGCGGAAAATATCTCCGCCAGACTGCCGGTCGCGAAACCACAACTCCTGCCCCAGGCCGGGGAAGCAGTAGCCGCCGCGGCGGGCACGGGAGGCCGGGCGCATGGGTAACATTCTGGTTTGCGACGACGAGCGCTCGATCTGCGAAATGCTGGATATTGCCCTGCGCCGCGAGGGCCACAAGGTCGAAACCGTAAAGTCGGGAGAAGACGCCAAGCGGAAGCTCGACAGCGCGCTCTATGACGTTGTGGTCACCGATATCAAGATGCCGAATACCGATGGCATCGAAGTGCTGCGCTATGCGCACCAGGTCTCGCCCGATTCCGCGGTCATTCTGATCACGGCGGTAGATGACTATGAAGACGCGGTGCAAGCGGTAAAAGCGGGCGGGGCCGCTGATTACATCCGCAAGTCTCCCGGCTTGGTCAACGAAATCAAACTCGCCATCAACCGTGCTCTGGAGAAGATGGCACTGAGCCGGCAGAACTTTGCCTTCAAACGGGATGCCGCCACCCGCAACTCTCTGGACAACATCGTAGGCGCCAGCCCCGCCATGGAAAAGCTGAAACAGACCATTCGGACCGTGGCCTCCACGCAGAGTACGATCCTGATCTACGGCGAAAGCGGCACGGGTAAAGAGCTGGTGGCCCGGGCGGTGCACGTATGTTCTCCGCGGGCCGGCGAGCCCTTCGTTTCCATCAATTGCGGAGCCTTCCCCGAGACTTTGCTGGAGAGCGAATTGTTCGGCTACGTGAAAGGCGCCTTTACTGGCGCGAATCAGAACAAGCGTGGTTTGTTCGAGGTGGCTGACCAGGGAACCATCTTTCTCGACGAAATCAGCGAAATGACCCTGACCATGCAGGTCAAACTGCTGCGGGTGCTACAGGAGCGCAGCGTGCGCCCGGTGGGCGGCACTACCGAGATACCCATCGACGTGCGCGTGATCGCAGCCACCAACCGCGATCTGGACCGGCAAGTGGCCGAAAATACTTTTCGCGAAGACTTGTACTACCGCTTGAGCGTGATTCCGGTCTCGGTGCCGCCATTGCGCGAGCGTCGCGAGGACATCCCGGTGCTGGTCAATCATTTCCTGAAGAAATATGCTCCGGCAGCCGGCAAGAGCATTTTGCGGGTGAACGCGCATTCGCTGAGCGCCCTCTCCGGATATGACTGGCCGGGAAATGTGCGCCAGCTGGAAAACACCATCGAACGGGCAGTGGCCCTCGAAACCGGAGAAGAACTCAACGTCGAACTCCCGGCCGAGCGTTCAAAGGCCAGGGCGGCGGCCGCCGGAGTAGGTGGACCAGTTTCCATCGCACCGGGTTCGGTCCTGCCTGAGGGTGTGGACATGGAGAAATACGTTGCCGACATCGAGCGCTCGCTATTGCTGGCGGCGCTGGCGCAATCGAACGGTGTGCAGACCCGGGCGGCGGAAGTCCTGAAGATTTCGTATCGCTCGTTCCGGCATCTGGCGAAGAAGTACGAACTCTAGCTGTCAGCTATCAGCTTTCAGCTATCAGCTTTCAGCCAAACCATTGCCGCAACATTTGATTTCGAGGGCTTTCGCTGATGGCTGACAGCTGACAGCTAGGTTTTCTTCAGCTGCTGCTTCCATCCCAGGATTCTGGCTTTGTTGGCCTCGGCTTCGGCTTCCGGAATCATGCCTTTTTTCTGATATAGGACGGACAGGCTGGTGTAGGCCAGCACGTCATCGGGATCGAGCTCGGCGATTCGTTTCGCTATCGCGATGGCTTCGTCCAGGCGGTTGAGGTCCTGAAGGGTGCGCGCCATGCCGTGCATGGCTTCAGTAAAGACCGGATCAGCGGCCAGGGAATGCTGGTACTCGGCCAGGGCGCGCTCCTGTTCACCTTCGGCGACCAGATCGAGGGCAGCGTAGTAGTGGTCTTCGGCCTTCTGGCGTGCGTCGTCGGCCATGGAGCAGAAATTTTAACAGAGGCAGTCGTCGGTCGTCAGTCGTCAGAAAGACCAGATTCTGGTGACCCCTGGCGACCAGCGACTGCGATTGATTCTTATGAGTTCTTTATTCTAGTGATCAGTCATCAGTTCTCAGTTCTCGGAAAAATCAGATTCTGCTGACGACTGAAGACGAACGACTGACGACCGGGTACCGCCAGCGTTATACTCGGATGTAGTTATGTGCTACATGCTTCGATTTCTGTGGAACGCGACCCGCGGACATCGCCTCACTCCGTGGCGCAGCCCCTATCTGCTGTGGCGAGTCGAGACTTATTGTGGAGTCAAGATGCAGCAGATCGGCTTCCTCGAATTCTGGGAATTCATGTGGCGCGAGCGCAGCAACCTCTGGCGCTTTCTGAAATGGACAGGGGAAATCGAGCGCTACGTGCATCCCAAGGCAAAGCGCGCGTAGCGTAAGTGTGGCGCGGGCGCCCTGGCCCGCGAGATTCAAGCCGAACGTCAAAGCCGCGGGCGAGGCGCCCGCGCCACACATTCAGCTTAGTTTCCGTTGCCGGCGGCGGCTGCGCCTTCGAGTGAGATCATCACTTCACTACCTTTGCCGCTTCCGACGATTTTAGCCGCGGAGCCGCGATTGGAAGCGATTTCCAGATAGCCCATGCTGCCCAGAATGCCGAAGACCTGGCCGGGTGAGCCCTCGGAATAATTGGGGAGAATTTCCGTAATCTCTTGCTTGCCTACCACCAGCTTGAAGGGGGCAGGTTCGGCGGCAAAAAGCATGGGAGCGTCCTGGGGCGTGATGTTGGTGACCAGGTTGCCGAAGCGGTCCACTTTCAGGATCACGCCGCGCAAGGAGTTGCCGTTTACCGATTTGGGTTTGGGCGGATTGAAGCGGACGAAATCGGTAATCTCTTCGCCGAATTTTTCCGAATCAACTCCCTTGGCCAGCCAGGCTGCAATGGGCGCAAAGATATCGCGACCGTGGAAGGTGTTGCTCACCGGTTGCAGGGAGTAGTGTTCGGCGGTGACGTGGCGGATGTGCAACCGCTCTTCCCGGGCATAGACCATGGACAGCACGCCATTATCGGGCGCAACAAAGTGGTGCCGATCGCTGGTCACCAGGATGGGGCGCCGCGCCGTTCCCACGCCCGGATCAACCACTACCAGATGCACCGTGCCCGAAGGGAAGTAGTTATACGATTGCGCAATCATCAGCGCCCCATCGAGCACGTCGAAGGCCTGTACGGAATGGCTGATGTCCACGATTTCAGCCTCGGGCGCAATGGAGAGAATGACGCCCTTGATTGTCCCAACAAAATGATCGTTAAGCCCAAAATCGGTAGTCAGCGTGATGATCGGACGATGCTCCAATTTCCCCTCGCTTGCAGACAGAGTTTTCCCCGGAAATGCCGAAAGTAACCTGTCAGGAGAGCAGAGTCAAGGAACGGAGGTAATGGGAAGGCAGTCGTCGGTCGTCAGTCATCCGTCGTCAGCAAAGCCGGAAAGGGCATCTGGCTGAGGATTTCGACGACTGGAGACCGACGACTGACGACTGCTTACTGGATTTGAATGTCGCCCGATCCGGTTTCCACTTCCACGGGCACGCCTCCGCGACCGACTCGGCCGCGGACCTCCTTGCGTCCGATGGAGCCCTGCACGGTAAGGGGGTGATCGACCGAAATGGAGCCGGAACTGGTATGGGCGTCCAGATCGAAAGCCGCGTCGGAGGGCAGCTTCAATTGCACTCCGCCGGAACCGGTGTGCACATTCCAGGCCCCGGTGGGGCTGCCCTCGGCCTGAATGTCTCCGCTGCCCGCCTTGGCCTCCAGTGAACCTTGAACTCCGTGCAGTTCCATGCCTCCGGAGCCGGTATCCACCCGCACCGAGCCAGGGGCGGTCTGTTGCAGAGTGATGCGTCCGCTGCCAGTGTCGGCCTCAAAGGCGCCGGCGATATCGCTGGCGTCAATCGATCCGCTGCCGGTTTTGGCGTGCACGTTGCCTTTGACCCGGTTGATATCGATATCGCCGGAGCCGGTTTCGGCCTGGACCCGGTCGCCGATGGCGGAAATCTTCAGCCCTCCGGAGCCGGCGCTGACCTCGAGCGGGCCGCGAATACCATCCACCCTCTGGTCCCCCGAGCCGCTCTGCACCCGCAAATCGGTTTCCGCCGGCACTACCACCTCATAGCTGATGGAAATGTTGTGCCGCAAGTCGGGATCATCGATGCGGCCGATGCGAATGTCGTTACCGTTTTGCTGGATAGGCGGGTTGGCCTCGATTCGCTTGATCTTTTCCCCGGCATTTCCGCTAAACCATTCGCCGGCCCGGATGCGTCCGGTGACCTGCACCTGACCCGACGTACCGGTGTGCACCTCGACGCTGCCTGAGCCCGTGCTCAAGTCCATGTGCACCGGTCCAGTGACCTGCAAAGAGCGCTGGAAGGAGCCTTCAGCCGCGGCTGCCGCCGGCAGTGCCGAGAGACATATCAGAATCGCGACGGTGGCGCCGGCGATGAACCAGCTGGGGAGGATGGAGCAAACAACGTTTCGGTGATTCATGGTTTCTCCCGAAGAACTGAGTCAAAAGAGTTTCGAGCCGGGAATTTTACTTTTCGCAGCGAAAAGCCTAACCGCAAAGCCCACGCGATGGAGGCCGGGCGTCCCTGCCCGGCGGGACGGGCGAGACGCCCGTCCTCCATCATCGTCGCGAATCCTGGTCTTACTGCAGCACGACCTGGTCGCCTTCCTTCAGACCGCTGAGCAGCTCGGTCTTGGCGCCGTTGGAGATGCCGATATTGACCGCGATCTTCTTCTTGCCGTCTTTGGCGCTGGTATCGGGAATTTCAACCGACGCCTTCTTGTCCTTGTCGTAAATAATCGCGCCTTCGGGAATCTGGAGCACGTTCTTGTGTTCCTCCAGGATGATTTCCGCGTTGGCGGTCATCTCGGCCTTCAGTTCACCGCCGGGGTTGTTGATGGAGACGCGTACTTCGAAGGTAGTGACGTTGTCTTTCTCGACGCCCATGGGTGAGATCTTGGTGACTACGCCGTTGAAGGTTTTGTCCTTGAACGACTCGACCTTGATTCGTGCGGGCTGGCCGAGATAGACCTTGCCGATGTCGCTCTCGTCCACTTTCCCTTTTACATAAACCGAGCTGGTGTCTCCCAGGGTCATGACCAGGGTGGCGGAGGAACCCAGCACCAGGATGGAACTCACCGCATCGCCCATTTCCACGTCACGCGACAACACAACGCCGTCGATGGGAGACACGATGTCGGTGTAGCTCAGCTGTTCTTCAAGTTGCTTCAGGTTGGCGCGGTCTTGTCCCAGTTGTCCCCGGGCCTGGGCAATCTTAGCTTTCAGGACTGTGGCTTGCGCTTTCGACACATTCTGCTTGTTTAAGGCCAGTTCGTAGTTCTTCTGGGCATCCTCCAGGGCAGAGGTGGAAACCACGCCTTCCTTAGCCATTCCGACGGCACGATCATAGGCGCGTTTGAGCAGCGGCACTTCGGGTCCTTCGGCGTCCACCTTTGCCCGCTCGTAGTCGGCTTGGGAACTGGTCAGACTGGCTTCGGCAGACTCCACGGCGGCGCGCGATTGCTCTACCTGGGCCTCAATTTCTACTTTATCCAATTGGGCCAGGAGTTGGCCCTTCTTCACTTTATCGCCGGCGTCCACCAGCAGCTTTTTGACGATGCCGCTGGCCTTGGATTTGACCTCGACCTTGGTGATGGGCGTGACTTTGCCCGTGGCCACCACGCTCTTGGCCAGGTCACCCTTTTCCACCTTCTGCAATTTCGAAGGGTCGATCTTGTTGCCGCCGCGTGTGGCGGCAATCAGGCCGCCGGCGATCAGGAGGACAAGCACCAGTCCAATGCCGCCATAAATCAGCCGCTTCCGCCGCTTCTTGCTGCTGCCGTTGCCGTTCACGTCTGCCTCCTGAATGGATAATGCCTGCGTCTCTAGTGATTACGAACGAGATATGCAGTTTGTTCCATGGATCGTCGCGGCTCATCAACCTGATCAACACAAAGCCGGGTCCGCACAAAGCTGGGTCAACGCTGGATCAACAAAACACGATCTTACAGATTAGACACGCGAAACCTCGAAATGGAAGCAGACAACCTCCAGGGATCTGGACGACGGCGACGAGGAATGACTCTCATTCTACAAGGCCTTAGCGCTCCAGGTCATCCCATTCCTCTTTGGAATGTTAGAATTAGCCCTTCATGATTGCCTACGTGCTGCTGCGGGTGTTCCTCATCCTGCTCCTGGTGGCGGCCAACGCATTCTTCGCTGCCGCGGAGTTCTCCCTGGTGAGCGTGCGTGATACCCGTATTCAACAATTGGTCGCGGCGCGGCGGATCGGGGCCCGCATCGTGCAGAAGCTGCACCGCAATCTGGACGAAGTGGTGAACGGCGTCCAGTTGGGAGTCACGATCGTCAGTCTGACCCTGGGCTGGGTAGGCGAACCGCTGCTGGCGCAAATGATGCTCGGTCCGGTGCAGGACCTGCCTCACGCCTCGGTGTATGCCCACGGGATTGCGATATTCATCGCTTTTGCCCTGATCACCTGCCTGCACGTCATTCTGGGTGAACTGGTTCCCAAATCTCTGGCGCTGCAGCGTTCGGAGCAGGTCGCGCTGGCGGTCGCCGGGCCGATGGACGTCTTCCTTACCCTGACCCGGCCTTTGCTCTACGTCATGAGCCGGGCGGCGGGGTGGGTGCTGCGTGCGTTGGGTTCGCGCCGCATCCGGGAGGGCCCGGTGCACTCGCCCGACGAACTGAAACTGATCGTGACCGCGAGCCGGCAATTCGGCGAGATTCCGCCCTTCCAGGAAGAAATGATTCACCACGCGCTGGAGCTGGACAACATCACGGTGCGGGAAGTGATGGTGCCGCGTCCCGCCATTTTCTCGCTGCCCGGTGACCTTACGATTTCCGACGCCCTGGCCCGGGTGGTCGAAGAACAACATTCGCGGGTCCCGGTTTACGACCCGCAGCGCGGCCCGGAGCACATCGTGGGCGTGCTCTACGCCAAAGACCTGATGCGCTGGACCCGCCTTCGCCTGAGCACGACGCCCGACCAGCCAGCGGCGGGACGGGTCTCAGCCATGAAGATCAGTCAGATCATGCACGATGTGCTGGTCGTACCTGAGACCAAAGTCCTCACCGAACTGCTGGAAGAATTCAAAGAGCGCAAACGTCACCTGGCGGTGGTGGTGGATGAGTTCGGTTCGACCGCGGGAGTGATTACGGTGGAAGACGTCCTGGAGCAGATCGTGGGCGAAATCGAAGATGAATTTGATATCGCTCCCGCTCAGCAGGCGCTGGTGGAAGGCGAGATTGCGGTCTCTCTCGAAGGGTCGGTGAGCATCCGCGACCTGGAATCGCAGTATCAGCTCTCGCTTCCCCGCGACTCCGGCTTCGAGACCCTGGCCGGCTTCATCCTGGCCCGCCTGCAGCGGATTCCGCGACAAGGTGAGAGCTTCGAATACGAAGGCCACCGCTACACCGTGCAGGAGATCGAAGCCCACCGCATCGCCAAAGTAAAGATCGAGAAACTCGACCCCCGGCCCGTCCCCCAGGCAGGAGACTGAGAACCGGGAACTAAAAACCAGCAACTGGGTTTGAAAAAACAAATCTGAACCGGTTGAAGTATAAAGTCTAGCTGTCAACGACCGACGGATGCCTCGATACTTCTCTTCTCCGCGTGCTGTACACGCTGCCTGTGATCTGGCTGGTAGTCTCGCTCGTCTTTCTCCTGATTCACCTGGTGCCCGGCGACCCGATTCTTCAAATGCTGGGAGAAGGCGCTCCGGTAACTGATGTGCAGGCCGCGCGCCATGCCTATGGTCTCGACCTTCCCCTGGGCCGGCAATACCTGAACTATTGGGGAGGCGTGCTGCGCGGCGACCTGGGACCGTCGCTACGTTTCAACCAGAGCGTCACCCGCCTGATTGCACAGCGCTATCCTTACACTCTGGAGTTGACGCTGGCGGCGCTGCTGGTGGCGATTCTGCTTTCGGTTCCGGCGGGTGTACGATCGGCGCAACGGCGCAACCAATGGGACGATCGTGCGCTCAGCGTGGTCAGCCTGTTCGGTTTGTCTTTCCCCAATTTCGCTCTCGGTCCCATACTCATCCTGCTCTTTTCAATCAAGCTGGGCTGGCTGCCGGTCTCAGGTTCAGGCGGCTTCGCGCACATGGTGCTGCCCGCCATCACCATGGGCGGCGCGCTGGCTGCGATCCTGACCCGCATGGTGCGCACCTCCATGCTGGAAGAGTTGGGCCAGGACTATATCCGCACGGCCCGGGCCAAGGGATTGTCGGAACGCAAGGTGGTCTATGGTCACGCGCTGCGTAATGCCATGATTCCCGTCATTACGGTGCTGGGGCTGCAGTTTGGCGCGCTGCTCGCCGGCGCCATCGTGACCGAAACGATTTTTTCCTGGCCGGGGATTGGGCGCCTGACTATCCAGGCCATTTCCAATCGCGACTACTACCTGGTGCAGGGGTGCATTCTGGCGATTGGGCTCACCTACGTGGCGGTGAATTTTCTGACGGATTTGCTGTATTCGGTGGCGAACCCGCGGATCAGACAGTGATCCGAGAGTACCGTCGGCGCGGCAGGGAGCTCCTTGTACTTGTATATACAAATGCAATATGATGTATATGCAAACTGAGGTGAGCCATATGGCGGTAACTCTGACATCCATCCGGCTTGACACCGATCTGGCGGACGAGGCAGCGAAAGTTCTCGGCGTGAAGTCCCGGACAGAAGCTGTCCACGTCGCCCTGCGGGAGATTGTCGCTCTGAAGCGCTTCAAGGACCTGATGAAGAAGAACGCAGGGAAGCTCTCGTTCGCAGGTCACATTGAGTGACCTGGTAATCTTCGACACCTCGGTTCTCGTCGATGACCTTCGGACCGGGCGCCATCAAGGACGAATCGAATCGGTGAGTGGTCTTATTCGAACATGTTCCGTGGTTCTTGCTGAGTTGTGGCGTGGTGCCACCAAGCCGGCGGAACGGGAATTTTTGCGGACACTGGCAAGGAATCATCCAGTCCTGACGCCTACGGAAAGGAATTGGCTGGAATCGGGCCAGATACTGGCCAGAATTCACGATGATCGTGGCTATGATCCAGGCAAGCTGCGCGACTTGCACTTCGACGTCCTCATTGCGCTCACTGCACGTTCCTACGGCGCCCGCCTGATAACGTCCAACCGCGCCGATTTCGAAGTGATCGACCGTTACAGAAAGCTCCGACTCGAGATATGGTAGATTCGTCGCAAAATAATTCTTATCACTGAGAGCAGGTCGTGGTTCTGAGAGTCCTGTACGGTTAGAAGATATAAACTTTGTCCACGCTCTCCATCTCGCTGCCGCGTGCCGTCCGCCACAACCCGCTGGCGGCCACGGGCGTGGTCTTAGTCGTCATCTTCGTGATCTTCGCACTGTTCGCGCCGTGGATTGCGCCCCAGGACCCCGCTTACATCGATCTGCCGACACGCCTCTCGCCACCGTCTTCCGCGCACTGGTGCGGTACCGATGAGCTGGGACGCGACATCTTTTCCCGCCTCATCTACGGTTCGCGTATTTCCATGCTGGTGGGCAGTTCCGTGGTGGCACTGTCGCTGGCCCTCGGCCTGATCGTGGGATCGATCGCCGGCTACTACGGCGGGAACATCGATCGTTTTTTCAACGTGGTTGTGATGAACGCATTTCTCTCTTTTCCTGGGATTCTGCTGGCGATTGCTTTTGTGGCCTTTCGGGGTCCGGGAATTTTCAACCTGGTGCTGGCCCTGTCTCTGGGCGGTTGGGTCGGCTACGCCCGCCTGGTTCGAGGACAGGTGCTGGCGGCGCGTGAACGCGAATTTGTGGAAGCCGCGCGGGCGCTGGGCGCGAGCGATTTGCGCGTGATCGTCCGCCACATTCTTCCCAACATTATTCAGCCGGTGGTGGTGCAGGCCGCGATTGGTATGGCTGGCGCCATTCTTGCCGAAGCCACCATGAGCTTTCTGGGCCTGGGCGTGGCTCCGCCCACCGCCAGTTGGGGAGCCATGCTGAACGACGGCCGTGCTCACCTGTTCGATGCTCCCCACCTCGTGCTCTTTCCCGCCCTCGCTGTGATGCTCGCGGTGCTCTCGTTCAATTTCATCGGCGACGCGCTGCGCGATTTCCTCGATCCGCGCTCGCGTATTGAAGTTGGACTGTAGAAGGTTCCGCTCACGCCAGTTGCCATCTTGAGCTCCATCCCGTAAGCAAGCCACGCCGCGGTGCACTGACTTTAGTAACCATCGCCAGGCCCGCGCAGGCTTGTGATTGCAGCTTTTTCGCCGCAACATTCTCTCGTACCCAGTGTTCAAGGTAGTGGCCCGAGCGAAGGGCAACAACAGACCAAGGGAGCAGGGGAAACCATATGAAGATGCACAGCCAAAGCCTTTATGTTGACCGCCGTAGTTGCGGGTTTGATGCTGCCGGTAGCGGCGCAGACCGTCGCACCTCCGCCGGGCACCATCCACCAGCGCAAGGAAAACCAGCAGGACCGGATCGCCCAGGGAGTCAAGAGCGGGCAGTTGACCGCGGGTGAAACCGCCCACCTGGAAGCGCGTGAAGCCAAGATCAACAAGGAAGTGCACAATGAGCGCGTGGCCAACGGCGGCAAGCTGACCGCGGCCGAACGCCGGCAGGTCAATCGCCAGCAAAATCGCACTTCGCGCGCTATTTATCGCAAGAAGCACAACGCCCGGGTACAGTAGGTTTAATCCAGCGCGGTGAGACGCCTCCGGAAACGGAGGCGTTTTTTTCTTTGCCTGTGTGGGGCGGGCGCCACCGCCCGCCGTTTTAGGTTCTGGATGTGCAGGAGAGTGAACCTGCCAAATCAAAACGACCTGCCAGCCTGCTTCCAACCGGTTTCAGGCGCACCCGTGTGGCCAGCCCAGGTACCAGAACAAAGTCAAAGGCGTCGGACCAGAGTGTCCGATCCACACCGGCAAATCCGGGCCGTAACTCCAAGAAAAGGCCGCCAATCGAATCCTTGACGTGCATTACAAATCGGAATATAAATATAGCGATTTGCAATATGAAGCTGGCCGAAAAATTACGCTACCTGCGCGAAGTGGAAGGCTCCCTGCGCGGCCTGGCTCGTCCCATGACCCAGCAGGAACTGGTGCGCGCTATCCGCAAGGAGCAGGGCCAGAGCATCAGCCAGTCTTACGTATCGCAAATCGAGGGCGGGGTGCGCCCGCACATGACGCAGTCCACACGCACGCTGCTGGCGAAGTTCTTTAAGGTGCATCCCGGATTTCTGGTGGATGATCCCGAGGGCTATCACACCGAACTGGTGTCCGACTTGCGCACCACCGAAGGCAAGCTCGATGTCTGGCTGTTGCAGGGATCGGAGCGCTTTGCCAGCGATCCCGAGGTAAGCGAAGTTCTGATCAAGGCGGCGCGGGAGAAGGACACGCGACGATGCTTCCTGCTGCTGGGCGCGATTCTCGACACGCCGGGTCTGGCGGAACGGCTGCTCGAGGCATTGCAGCCTCAGCATGGCGGCCATCGGACCCATGGCAAAGCGGGGAGGCGACGCATATGACCTGGGCGGATTTCTATCTGATTTGTTTCGCGGGGGGATTTTTCTTCAGTCTGCTGTCGTTTCTTGCGGGAGGCATGCGCTGGCATCTGCACCTGCCTCATTTTTCGCATGTGCATGTGGCAACGCCTCCGGCTGCTGCCGGGCATGGCGCTCCGGTGGCGCATTCACCAGCTACTGCGGCGGGCGAGGCTGTAAGCCCCAGCCATGCCGTCCAAATTTCGCCCTTCAACTTCATCACCGCGACCGCCTTCCTGGCCTGGTTCGGCGGAACCGGATACCTGCTGACGCGCTTCTCGGGCGTCTGGTTTGTGACCGGGCTTGGCCTGGCCGTGGTCAGCGGTCTGCTGGGCGGAACGATTGTGTTTCTTTTCCTCAGCCGGGTGCTGATTTCTCAGGAAGAAAGCATGGACCCCGCCGACTACGAAATGACCGGCGTGCTGGGCCGAGTCTCGGTCTCGATCCGGAACAGTGGCACGGGAGAAATCATCTACTCGCAGGCGGGCACGCGGCGGACCTGCGGCGCCCGCGGAATTAATGGAGCGGCTGTGGCGAAGGGAACCGAAGTGATGGTCACACGCTATGAGAAGGGAATCGCCTACGTGCGCCCCTGGTCGGAAGTATCAGGCGAGGAAGAGTCAATGTAGGCGCGAGCGTCCCGCTCGTACTGGGTTGTCAGGAACGTTGCAGTCATGGTTGGCGGTGCTGTATCCGCCAGGAGAGTCTGAATGGAGAGCAAACTTTATCGCGCACTGACAGCGATGCTGTGGCTCGCCCTGCCGTTGACGGCCGTGCAGTACTGGTCGGTCTGGGACCAGTTGCCCAGCCGAATGGCCACTCATTTCGGGGCCGCGGGCCAGCCCAATGGCTGGATGACGCGGGAAACTTCCCTCATTTTCGCTATGGTTGTGACGACGCTTGTCCTGGTGGCGCTGACCTGGGCGCTGACCCGGGTGCGCAAGCCGGATGTCCTGGCCTGGTCGCTGCTGACCATGTTGTACGTCGTGATGGGGGCGATGTTCAGCATTAATGTGGCCATGCTGAACTACAACCTCCACGGGCGCCCGCTCAACATTGGTCCTGCTCTGGCCGTGGTCTTCATCGCGGCGATTGTGGTGACGGCAGTTGCGCTGGCCAGCAAGCGCGGCGCCCAACTGCCACGCCATGCTGATGTGGTCGAGGCGGAAGAAGTTCACGGGTCGCTGCTGTGGGCGTCGGTTTTTACCGTGCTCACCGCGGTCGAGGTTGGCGTAATCGCCGTCATCCCGCTGGGCGGCCTGCGCTGGGTCATGGCCTTGCCGGCCTTGCTTCTGCTGGCAGCGGCGGCGCTGGCCTGGGGCGGATTTCACTATCGCTTCAGCGGCCATGGAGTCGAGATCAGTACGCTGGGCTTTCGCCTGCGCTCCATCCCGCTCGAAAACATCAGGGCCTATGCCATTGCGTCCTGGAATCCTATGGGAGGCTACGGCATCCGCGGCATTGGAGAACGCCGCGCCTACGTTTGGGGAAACACCGGGGTCCGTCTCATGCTCTCCGACGGAGAAGTATTCCTCGGCCATGGTGAGCCGGACAAAATCATGCAGGACTTGAACTCGATACGGCAGAACCAGAAAGCTCGCGAAAATACATGAAGCGAGTCTCTTTGAATTCCTTCGTGTACCTTCGTGCCCTTTGTGGTTAATGCTCTTGGTGGGGGCCGTAGAAAGAGGAGGCGATATGTTCGGGACTTCACACATTTTCGAAATTTGGATTTTCGTTGGCTTAGGAGTGATGGTCATTCTGTTCCTGATGAGCGCGATGGCCAGGCTCTACCGCAAAGCGGGTCCGCATGAGGCCCTGATCGTTTACGGACTGGGGGGAACACGGGTAGTTAAAGGCCACGGCACGCTGGTATTTCCCATGGTCCAGATCTGCCGTGAGCTGTCGCTGGAGTTGATGTCGTTCGACGTGGCCCCGCAGCAGGACCTCTACACCAAGCAGGGTGTGGCAGTCACGGTCGAGGCCGTGGCGCAAATCAAGGTGAAGTCGGACATGGAGTCCATCCTGACCGCGTCGGAGCAATTCCTCACCAAGACCGATCAGGAGCGCGAAGGCCTGATCCGCCTGGTGATGGAAGGCCATCTGCGCGGCATCATCGGACAACTTACGGTGGAAGAGATCGTCAAGCAGCCGGAGATGGTTTCGGACCGCATGCGATCCACCTGCGCGGAAGACATGAACAAGATGGGGCTCGAAGTAATTTCGTTCACCATCAAGGAAGTGCGCGACAAGAACGAGTACATCACCAACATGGGCAAGCCCGATGTGGCCCGCATCAAGCGCGACGCGGATGTGGCCACGGCGGAAGCCGATCGCGACACTGCCATCAAGCGCGCGCTGGCGCAGCGCGAATCCGCCGTGGCCAGGGCCCAGGCTGACCAGGAGCGGGTGCTGGCGGAAACGCTCTCGCTGGCCAAACAGGCGGAGGCGCAGCGTGATCTTGAAGTCAAGAAAGCGCAGTACGTTGAAGTCACCAAGCGGCAGCAGGCGCAGGCCGACAAAGCCTACGACATCCAGACCAACATCATGCAGCAACAGGTCATCGCCGAGCAGGTGAAGGTACAGCAGATCGAGAAGGAACAGCAGGTCAAAGTACAGGAAGCCGAAATCAATCGCCGCGAGAAGGAGTTGATCGCGACCGTATTGAAAGGCGCGGAAATCGAGCGGCAACGGATTGAAACTCTGGCGCTGGCCGAAAAGCAGCGGCTGATGTCAGAGGCGGATGGTCACGCGTCGGCGATTCGCGCCCAGGGCGAAGCCGAAGCCGAGATCATCTTCAAGAAAGGCGAAGCCGAGGCCAAGGCCATGAACGTGAAAGCCGAGGCCTACCAGGAGTACAACCAGGCGGCGGTGATCGACAAGCTGTTCACCGGCATGCCCGAGATTGTGCGGGCTCTGGCCAGTCCGCTGGCCAACGTGGACAAGATCACGATCGTGTCCACCGGCAACGACGACGCGTCGGGGATGAACAAGATCACCGGTGACATCGCCAAAATGGCGGCGCAAGTTCCGGCCTTATTCGAGACGCTGTCCGGGATGCCGATGTCGGAGCTGCTGGGCAAAGTCCGCCAGATCGGCGACAAGACGCCGCGGCCCGATGCGCTGCCGTCGAACGGCGGAGCAGGGAAGTAATGATGCTGAGAGCAATGGAGGACGGGCGTCCCGCCCGTCCCCGGGTGGATCGGTGTAGCGCCGGACAGCCGCCGGGACGGCGGCGCTACTTGTAGAGTTGAGATCCGTTCGAGTTGGTCGGCTTCCGGTTCGAGATAGTGTCTTGAGGAAAATCGACGAGGCAGCAAGATGAAAAGACCGTCCATGCAGATCGCACTGGGCATTGTTCTGGGCGCGGGCGTTGGCACCGCGTTAGGCGTGGCCGCCGGCCACGTTGCGGCGTGGTTGGGAGTGGGCATCGCCATCGGGGTCGCAATCGGAGGCAACTTTCGCGGCACGAACTGCCCAGAGTGCGAGCAAGTCCACGAAAAACATCGAGCTGAAAGCTGATAGCTGACGGCTGATAGCTACTTAAAGGAGTCCCATCATGGCATTACTAGAGCGAGTTTCTACATTGGTCCGCGCTAATCTTAACGACCTGGTTGACAAGGCCGAGCATCCGGAAAAAATGATCAAGCAGGTCATCCTCGACATGCAGAACCAGCTTCTGCAGGTCAAGACCCAGGTAGCGATTGCCATTGCCGACCAGCATCTGCTGGAACGAAGGCAAAAAGAGAATGAAGACAAAGTGACAGAGTGGATGCGTAAGGCAGAGCTGTCGGTCGATAAGAAACAGGACGACCTGGCCCGCGCCGCGCTGCAACGGGTGGAAAGCTATCGCGACTTGAGTGAAGGCTTTGCAGAACAGGTTACCGACCAGAAGGCTCAAGTTGAAAATCTGAAAACCGCACTACGCCAACTGGAGCGGAAGCTGACTGAGGCGCAAGCCAAAGCCGACCTGCTCCTCGCTCAGCATCGCCGGGCCCGGGCCGTAGGCAAAGCCAGCGACGCCAAAATGGCCGCCGGCAACGGTTCCAGCGCCAGCGCCTTCGATCGCATGAAGCGCAAAGTGGCCCACGCCGAAGCCCACAGCCAGGCCAAATCAGAAATCGCGGCCGACGATGTGGAAGAGCGTTTGGCGGCATTGGAGAAAGAAGACCGCATCGAGCAGTTGCTGACGGAATTGAAGGTGAAGCGGGGAGCATAGCCGTCTGTGTGGGCCGGGCATTCCTGTCCGACTCTTTGACCTTGATTTTAAGGGTTCGGGCCAGCTCGGTTTTCGCGATGTAAGGAGCAAGAGAACCAAACCAAAACCAACTGCAACGGCGGCGGGCGAGGGCGCCCGCCCCACACGCTCTCAGGCGCCGGGTACCCATGATTCGCGTGCTTTGCGAAGCGTGGGAGGCTTCTTGGGACGTGAGCTCTCACCGCAAACGGGGTAGGGGTCCTTCGACTCCGTGTCTGCTTCGCCAGGCGAAGCAGACGCTCCGCTCAGGATGACAGCCGCGCAAGGCTATGCCTTGCTCCAGTCCTCGAGTTTCAAGCCCTTCACTCGCCGGAACACGCGGTCATGCGTGACCAGCACGGCCTCCGCGGCCAGGGCATGCGCGGCGATCAGCGTATCCATGTTGCCCATAGGCTTTCCGGAGCGTTCGAGAGCGGCGCGGATCTCTGCATAACGATGGGCAGCTTCGGAAGTCCAGGGTAACACTTCGACCCGGAGCAGGAACTCTTCGACCAGAGTCTTCAGTCGGATCGGCGCCGGCAGTCGGGCCACTCCGAAGCGCAACTCGGCTTCTGTAATGACTGAAATTCCTATTTCAGCCATGGGTGTACTAAGCAGGCGTTCGCGTACGCTGGCCACGTTGCCCTTGATGGCATAGCTGGCGGTGTTGGTGTCCAACAAGTAACGCACCATCAGAACAGCTTCCGCTTCTGAGGCGGGCGGTCGTCCCGGTCAGCCATGAACATTTCGGGTACTTCGATCTGGTCGGCGAGCTCAAAAAAATCCTTCCAGGACTCCGGCCGGCGCGACAGGACGATGTCTCCCGTGGCGGGGTCGCGACGGATGAATACTTCTGAGCCCTGGAATCGGTATTCCGAGGGCAGGCGCACAGCCTGGCTGCGCCCGTTGTGGAATAGTTTTGCGGTACGAGGCATGATGATCCCTCTGGGTGATATATACCATGATATATAACAAGGTGGACTCTATCAAGATATATATCATTGCGGTTGGGTAGGGGTCCTTCGACTGCACATCTGCTTCGCCAGGCGAAGCAGATGCTCCGCTCAGGATGACACGGGGTTAGGCGCTGGCTTTGTCGATCAGGGGCAGGGTCGGCTCTTCATCACTCTTTGTTGCTGTTGCAGTGGCCGCATCCAGTTCCAGTTGTTCCTGCCCGCTGAGTGCCGTGACCCGGCCGCGATAGGTTTTCAGGTGGCGTTGCGCGGTATCGAAGGCTTCCTGGGCTTTGTTCAGGTTCTTGCCGACAGTTTCGAACTGGTTCTGGAAGTGGTCAAACGATTTCTGTGCCTTGGCCAGCTCCAGGCGGCTCTTCTCGAAACGGCTGGCGACTTCATACCATTTGTGCACCAGCGCAATCGTCTGCAAGGTCATCAGCAGGGTATTGGGTGACACCGGAAACACGTGCTGCACATTAAGCCAGTCCGCCAGTTCGCGGTTGCGGATGGCTTCCATGTAGAGGGTTTCGCTGGGCAGATACATCAGGGCAATATCGGTGGTGCCGTGTTCCGGCTGGATGTACGCCTTGATCCGCCGGGCTTCCGTCTTCATCACGCGCACAAACTCGTGCCGGGCGTCCTCGATTTCGGACTCAATATTGCTTTCAAAGAGCGCCAATACCTGTTCGCGGGGAAACTTGGCGTCGATGGGCAGGCGGCGATCGGGAAACTGGATGACGGCGTCGGCGCGTCCGTTGCCGTCGCCGGCGGAAGATTGCATTTCGAACATGTGGGCGGGGAGGAAATCGGACAGCAGGCGCTCCAGGCTGGCCTCGCCAAACTGACCGCGCAAGTGCGGCAGCTTGAGCATGTTGTTGAGGTCGTTGATGGAGTGTCCCAGCGCGCCGACTTCGCGCAACTGCTCTTCGGCGGCCTTCAGGTGCTGCTGCACTTTTTCGAACTGGGCAAAGCCTTCCTTGATGTTCTGGTCGAGCTTCAATTGCACCTGGTCGGTGATGGCGAGGAGTTTGGCGTCCACGCGGTCGCGGATGGAATCCAGGCTCTGGGCTGTCTTCTGATTCAGGTTCTCAAATTCAACTTTGAGCTGGGATGTGGTCAGGGCCAGCGAGGTGGTCAGTTCGGTGCGCGCCTCGCGCAGATCGTGAGTCTGCTCCCGCCGTCCGCCGGTCAGTTGGGCCTCGACCGAATTGCGGATTTCGTTGAATCCCTGGGTCAGCCGATCGGTCACACCCTGTCTCAGGTCGCCCTTAGTGTTTTCCAGGCGGGTGGCCATATCGAGCGTGGCGTCGTTGAACTTCTGGCTGAGCGATTCGTGCAGGAGCGCCGTTTGGCGTGCAAGATCCATTATTTCAGGGGTTTGCGAAGAGGCCGTTGCCCGGCGAAAAAAGGCTACCAGCAGTACCAGAAGTACAACGTTTACCACCACAAGTATGCCTAACAGTAATGTCCCCATCGTAAGGTGCTCACATTGATTTTAGGGGCTAGCGTGAAGGAAGCAAAGCGGAAGTTTGGTTTCGCATCCCATGTTGGGGCGAAACGCCTACTGACATGGCCCGAGTCCTTACAGTTTCCCTGGCGATGGTGCTGGCAAGCGGCGCGGCGACGCTCATAGTCCGGCCCGCACAGGCGCAGCAACGGGCGTCCGAATCGCA
>CAWBPS010000031.1:0-353388 GCA_963790645.1 Terriglobia bacterium
CTGCCGGACGTGCCGGTCCCGTACACGCTGACCGCGCAGGCCGAGACGCTGCTCGACGCCGAGCCGGAGCGAGCGGACTTGATGCCGCTGCCCGGCGGGTGGGAGGCGACGGCATGACCACCACGGCATCAGTCCGGTTCAGCGAGAACGGCACGGCCACGGTCCAGTCCTACGTCCGGCTCACCGCCAGCACTCACATCCAGTGCTGCACCTACGCCGACGCCGCGCCGATCCTGTCTATCCAGGACGGGGCGGCGGACATTACGATCACCAACCCCGGCAAGGGCGAGGTGACCGAGGATGACGTGCGGTCGGCCGTCATGCTGGCCGAGGCTGTGACCCGGTACGCGGCCGAGCTGGAAAACTACGCCGCCAAGGATCCCGTGACGGCGGCTGATCCTGGTGACCTCCCCGGGCGGGCGGCGTGATGGAACAAGCTGATGAAGGCGGGGCGGCTGGAGCTCGGACCTCCGGCCGCCCTGGGTTCTCTCCCGCATGCACGCAAGAGGCGACCATCGTATGCGCAGGGTCATGACCGGTGAGGAGCTGGCCCAGCTGTACAACCCGGACCCGTTCGCGATGCCCCGCTGGCGGGCGCCGGTCTACCGCACCCCGTTCGGCATCATCCTGGCCGCGAAGGTCTCAAGCTGCTGGGCCGGCTCGTCCGGATGATGTCCGGCATCCGCTGGCCGCCAGTGTCCTGGCCTGGCCGCGGTGATCTGGGTCAAGCTCGGCTGGGTCACCCTCGTCGCCCTGGTCCTGGCCGCCTGCCATGCTGACCGCCTGGCGGGGGTTCTGGCCGGTCTCGTTCTCCCGGTGGGTCGGCCGCCCGGCCCGGGGCAAGTGGCGGGCCTGGTGCTACCGGCGCCGCTGGGCCGCGGTCATGGCCATCGCCGGGGTGGCCCGTGGTACCAGGGCCGGACCCTGCTGCCCGTGCTGGGCAAGGTCACCGCCACCCGGTACACCGACCGGGTACAGGTCCGGCTGGTCTCCGGGCAGTCCGCGGCCGACTTCGCCGCCCAGGCCGAGAACCTGGCCCACGGGTTCGGCGCGATGCTGTGCCGGGTCCGCTCGGCCAGGTCCGGGGCGGTGGTGCTGGAGTTCGTCCGCCGTGACGCCCTGGCCGTCCTCGTCCCGGCCCTGCCCATCCCCGCCCACCCGGACCTGAGGCGCTGCCGGTCGGCCGCCGCGAGGACGGCCGCCCTGGCTGGTCAAGCTGCACGGCACGCACGTCCTGATCGCGGGCGCGACCGGGGCGGGGAAGGGCTCGCTCCTGTGGGGCCTGGTCCGGGCCATCTTCCCGCCATGCAAGCCGGCCTGGTCCAGGTCTGGCCGCCGATCCGAAGCTGATGGAGCTGGCCTTCGGCCGGGACATCTTCGAGACCTACGGCGCCTACGCCGCCGACCCCGCGCCGATCGCCGCCATGCTCGAAGCGGCCGTCGCCGACATGCAGGAGCGGGCGGCCCGGTTCGCCGGACGCCAGCGCGACCACACCCCGACCATGGAGGACCCGTTCGTCGTGGTGCTGGTCGATGAGGTGGCGTTCCTGACCGCCTACCAGCCCGATCGCAAGCTCAAGCGAGCGCATCTGGCCGCGCTGGCCACCCTCACCACCCAGGGCCGGGCGGTCGGCTACTGCGTGGTGGCCGCGCTGCAGGACCCGCGCAAGGAGGTCATGAACATCCGGAACCTGTTCCCCGACAAGATCGCCATGCGGCTCGACGAGCCCGAGCAGGTGGACATGGTGCTCGGCGACGGCGCCCGGGACCGCGGCGCGGCCTGCGAGCAGATCTCCCCCGACCCGGCCACCGGCGCGGGGGTGGCCTACGTCCGGCTGGAGACCGACCCGGACCCGGTGCGGGTCCGCGCCGCCTGGGTCTCCGACGCCGACATCCGCGCCATGGCCGCCGCGTGCATCCCGGATCGCGGTCGATGGCCGGAGGTGGCCGCATGAGCGCGGTCACCGCCTGGCGGACCGATGAGCCGTGCCCGGTCTGCGCGCACCGGCCTGATCCTGCACGACGACGGCACCGCCCCGGCCGTGGGCTGAGTGCCGCCTGTGCGGCTGGGCCGACACCTGGACCGGCGACGACCCGGACGGAGGTGACCAGTGACCGAAGCGACCGCCGGACGACCCGGGCGCAGCGGCTGGCCATGCCGCTGGCCCGGGACGTCGTCAAGGACCTGGCCGTCGAGCACGGCGTCTGCATCCGCCCCATCCAGCTGCGCCGCACCGACCTCGACACCGGCGAGGCGGACACGGTGCTCGTCCCCTGCGGGCACACCCTGGCGCCACGTCTGCCCGGCCTGCGCCGAGCGGGCCAGGACGCTGCGCGCGGCCCAGTGCCGGGAAGGCTGGCACCTCGAGGACGAACCCGACCATCGACCCCGACCCGGCCACCGAGGACCAGCGGTGGTGGGTCGAGATGCGCGCCGAGGCCCAGCAGCTCCGCGACCAGGCCGACGACGGCCGGGCAGGACACCGCCGACCTGGACGAGCTCATCGCGCGAGCTGGACGAGGAGATCACCAACGCGGGCATGCGCGGCAACGTCGCTCCCGGACCGGCCGGCGCGGCGGCACCGCTCGACCCGGCGCCGCCAGGACGCCCCGGACCTGCCCCGCCGCAAGGTCAGCCCGCGCACCCTCGGCAAGACCTACACCGCCCCGGACGGCAAGACCTTCCGGCCGTCGATGTTCGTCACCCTGACCTGCCCGTCCTACGGCCGGGTCGACGACGACGGCACCCCGGTCGACCCGGCCACCTACGACTACGACCGGGCCGCCCGGGACGCGCTGCACTTCGCCGCGCTGTTCGACCGGTTCATCCAGAACCTGCGCCGCTACCTCGGCTACGACGTGCAGTACTTCGCCGCCGTCGAACCCCAGCGGCGCCTCGCCCCGCACGTGCACATCGCCATCCGCGGCACCATCGCCCGCGCCGAGCTGCGCCGGGTGCTCGCCGCGACCTACCACCAGGTCTGGTGGCCCGACGCCGCGACGGTCCGTATCGACGGCGACCAGCTGCCCGTCTGGGACGAGGCCAGGCCGGCGACTACCTCGACCCGGCCACCGGGGAAGTGCTGCCGACCTGGGACGAGGCGCTGGATGCCATCGGCGCCGACGACGAGCCGCTGCACGTGGCCCGGTTCGGGGACCGGTTCGACGCCCAGGGCGTCCTCGCCGGGTCCCCGGACGCCGCGCCGGTGCATCGGCTACCTGACCAAGTACCTCACCAAGCATCGCCGACTGCCACCAGGCCGACACCGACGCCGCAGCGGGAGCACGCCGACCGGCTGGCCGAGGCGCTGCGGTATCGAGCCGTGCTCGCCGAGGTGCGCGAACTGGCTGCGCTACGGCATCCAGCCCAAGAACGCCCGGCCCGGCCTGGCCCCGGGCCGGTGCAAGGGCAAGGCCCACCGACGCCGAACACCTCGGCTACGCCGGGCGCCGCGTCCTGGTCTCCCGCAAGTGGTCCGGCAAGACCCTGGCCGATCACCGCGCCGACCGCAAGGACTGGCTCCTGGCCACCCTCGGTGTCCCGGCAACCGACCCGGCCCGGTACGCCTGGGAACCCGTCGCCCCCGCCGACCCGGACCACATGGACCACGCCCGGCGGCTGCTGCACGTCGTCGCCGACCGCGCTCGATGGCAAGCAGCACTGAATGAAGCGCGTAGACGCGCAGCAGCGGGCGGGCATGATCCAGGTGATTCGGGGTGGCAGCGTGAGCAAGGATCCGGACGGCCTGGTGGAGCTGCTGACGATCGAGGAAGTGGCCGAACGGCTGCGCGTGTCGGTGCTGACCGTGCGGTGGCTGCGGCAGGAAGGCCGATTCATGCCTGCGATCAAGGTCGGCCGTCGCCTGATGTGGGATACCCGTGACGTGGCCGCGTGGCTGGAAGCGCAGCGCGAGACGCCGAGAGGTGGCCTGATGGGAGTTCAGCGTTACACGCTGCCGTCCGGGGCGGTGCGGTACCGGGCGCGGGTGAAGTCGCAGGGCCGTGAGGTCGCAACCCGCGTGTTCGAGCGCAAGGCTGATGCGGTGGCCTGGGAACAGGACCAGCGGCAGCGGCTTCGCCTCGGTGAGTGGATCGACCCTCGTCGTGGCCAGGTGCGCTGTCGGTGGTGGCGGCGGACTGGCTCGGTTCGCGGGGCTCGGTCAAGCGCCGGACCCGGGAGAGCGATGAGGCGGCGTGGCGGAACTACATCTGACCGCGTTTCGGCAACTGGCCGGTGGCCTCGATCACGGCGGCGGAGGTGTCGGGCTGGGTCGGCTCGCTGATAGCTCGCGGCCTGGCACCATCGACTGCGACTCGTGCCCTGGCCACGCTGCGGTCCATCCTCGCGTTTGCGGTGGCCGATGGCCGTGTTCAGCACAACGTCGCGGCGGCGGTTCGCAGGCCGACCAGTGGCCGGGCTCGCCGTGAGGGCCAGGCGCTCACCCTCGATGAGCTGCGGGCGCTGATGGAGGCATGCCAGGGCCGCTACCGCGATGTGGTGCCGGTGCTGGCGCTGGCCGGGCTGCGCTGGGGTGAGCTGGCCGGTCTCCAGGTCGGTGACCGGGTGTCGGTTCCCGGGCCTGGCCTGCGGCTGCGTCGTGCCGTGCTGGCCAGCGGCGGCGGCGGTACGCTGTACGTGGACACCCTCAAGAACAACCGCGGGCGGACGGTGCCCGCTAGTCCTGGACCTGGTGCCGATCGTGGATCGCTGGAGTGCAGGCAAGGCGCCGGATGCCTGGCTGTTCGAGGCGCCGCAAGGCGGGCCGCTGCGAGAGTCGAACTGGAAGCGCTCGGTTGGCTGGAGTACTGCCACGTCGGCGGATGGGTTCGGGGGTTCCGGGTTCATGATCTGCGTCATATCGCTGCGTCGGTGTGGCTGGCGGCTCGCGCGGACCCCAAGGTGGTGCAGCGCTTCCTCGGCCATTATGCGGGTGATCTTGTCAAGTTGCGAGATGCTGTGTCAGGAGGCTTGCCCGTCGAGCCGGGCGAGCAGGCCGTCGAAGATTTTCTGGCGGCCGACCTGGCCCTTGGCGGCGGCGTCGTCGCGCTGGCGGGCCAGGGTGGGGCGGAACTCGATGGTGGTCTGGAAGAAGGTGCACGACTCGCAGATGGACTCGAAGTGGCAGTCCAGGCCGACGGGGCGGGCGCAGTAGCCGTTGCCGAGCATCCGCTGGTGCATCTCGGCGCGCAGGTTGCGCATCTCGGCGCCCTCGGCGCCGGCGGGCAGGGTCTTGGGGGCGTCGTAGAGGGCCTCGACCTTCTCCGACGACGGCGAAGTACTCCTCGGCGACGGTGCGGTTGGCGATGCGGGCATACACCATGGTCATCCGCATCGATCGATGTCCCAGAAGGGCGGCTATCGCCTCCAGGCTCATGCCCCGGTTGATCGCCTGGGTGGCCAGCGTGTGCCTGAGCCTGTGCGGGCTGACGTGGCCGATCCCGGCGGCCTGGGCGGCCTTGGCGACGGCCCGGTCGACGCGGCCCTGGCCGATGCGCTGGCCGTGCTCGATGAACAGGTAGGGGGTGCGCAGGCTGGCGGGCCGCTGCGGCGAGCCAGGCGTCGAGGAGGTCTTTGAGCTGGGGGTGCAGCGGGATATAGCGGTCGGTGCGCAGCTTGCCGAGCGGCACGTGCAGCCAGTAGGCGGCGCCGATCTGCACGACCGAGTCGACGGTGAGGTCGAGGAATTCGCCTTTGCGCAGCCCGGTGCGGGCCAGGAATTCCACGGCCAGGCGGACGAACGGGTCGGGGTCGGCGCGGGTGGCCTGCAGCAGCTTGGTGAACGCGCCGTCGTCGAGGAAGCGGGGCAGCGGCTCGTCGCGCAGCGGCAGGTCGCCGGAGAACACCAGCACGCGCGGCGGGGACGTCGTCGCCGTCCCATTCGGTGAGCCGCTCGAAGCAGGTGCGCAGGCGCGCCGAGGTGCTCGGCGAGGCTGATCTTGGACAGCTTCCCGCCGCGGGCCGAGGGCCGGCCGGCCAGGTGCAGCTTGTAGGCCTCGATGTGGCGGCGGCGAAGGTCGGCGACGCAGCCGACCTCGGGGGCGTTGCCGGCCAGCCAGCAGGCGAACTCGCGCAGCACGCCCTCGACGCGCACCATCGTCGAGGCCCGCAGCGACAGGCGCACCTGGGCGATGTAGCCGGCCAGGGTGGCCGCCAGCCGCGGCGGCCGCCGATGCCCACTGCGCGGCCCGCTCGGCCGAGCGGTCAGGGCTGGTCTTGCGGGGAGCGGCGTCGAGCACGCCGAGGTGGAACAAGGTGGTCTGCAATCCGAACAGTGCCGCGCTCAGCGCCCCGGGGCCGTGGCTGCCGGGCCGGTGGCGGCCGATGGCGGCGGTCAGCGCCTGCCTGCCCTCGTCGATGACGGCCTGGGTCACCTGCTCGGGGCCCAGCCCGGCCAGCGCGGTCACCTTGGCCAGCGCCGACCATTGCAGGCGGGTCACGATCGCGGTCGAAGCCGAGCTCGGCGGAGGTGGCGGCGAACCGCTCGTGGAACGCCCGGTGATGGCGGGCGGCGACCTCGCCGAGGTAGGGACGGCAGGCCACCAGGTAGTCGGGGCTGGGACGCAGCCGCCCGGTCACGATCAGCCAGCCGACCACCCGCCGGTCCTTGAGCGGCAAGGCGCACTGGGCTGCCAGCGGCAGGCGGGCCCACCCGTCGGCGCCGACCCGGGTGAAGAACATGCGGGCCACCGAGGTGACCGGGTGCCCGGCGAACATCCCGGCGGCGACCAGGTCGGCGCGGTAGGCGGCGACCAGGTCCTCGACGCCGGGGCGCCGGGCCGGTGACCCGCTCACCGGCATGCTCCCCGGCGGACCGGGCGGCCTGGGCCTCGATCGCCTCCGCCGCCCGCAGGTACTCCTTCTCCAGCCAGTCGTTGGCCAGGTGCAGGTAGATGCGGGTCGACTCGATCGAGGCGTGACCGGCCTGGGCCTGGATGGCCTCCAGCGCCATGCCCGCTTCCCGCAGCCGGGTGAAGCAGGTGTGGCGCAGCTGGTGGCAGGTCGCCCGGTCCAGCCCGGCACGGCCCCGGGCCCCGTCGAGGATCTCATCCAGCCCGGCCGCCGACAGCGGCTCGCCGCGACGGGCGCCCTTCAGCACCACGAACACCTGCCTGGTCGCAGCGCTCGCCGGCCGTTCGGATTCCAGGTAGGCGCCCAGGGCGGCGAAGAACCGCGCCGAGACCGGCACTATCCGCTGCCGGCCGCCCTTGCCCTCGGCCACGAACAGCCGCCGCTCACCGGCGCTGAGGTCCTCCAGCCGCAAGCCCGAGCACCTCGCAGCGGCGCAGCCCGCCCAGCACCATCGCATCGACCATGGCCCGGTCGCGGTGGGTCCGCAGCGCCGCCCGCAGCGCGTCGACCTCGGCGGGCGCGCAGCACCCGCGGCAGCGTGCGGGGCGTGCGGATCAGCGGCACCCCGCCCCGGCCACGCCGCGCGCCCGGCCGGCGGGCAGCCAGGCTGCCCGGCACCGGGTTGCGGCGCACGCCGGTGTCCTCCCGGGCGCACAGATACGCATACAGGCCCCGCACGCTCGACAGCCGCCGGGCGATCGTCCGCGCCGCCAGGCCCGCCTCGCCGTCCTCCAGCCGCACCACCCGCTCGCCGCGCCGAGGAGCGCGCTGCGCGGCCAGGAACGCGAACACGTCCGCAGCGCGTCACCTCCGCCGGCTCCTTGCCGACCACCTCGAAGAAGACCTTCAGATCGTAGGCCATCGCCAAGCCAGGTGTTGGTCCGGGCCCGCGCCGCCACGAACGCCAGGTAGTCATCCAGCAGCGGATGCCCGAGCGTGATCACCGCGATGCCGCCGTCCTGCCGCCGAGCGGACCAGGCATGGCATGAACTCCAACAGGTGAGTCCCTTCTCAGCCAGGCAGCACGCCGCGCCACGCGAGCATGTCACTGCCTCTGGATCACCCGCATATAAAACACTGGCATGTCGGCACCACGATGCGGTACGTCACCCCGTCGGCGACGTTCATCGAGGACGCGTACCGGCGTGCGGTGTCTGGCACCCTGGCCGAGCTGGAGGGAGATGGACGGTGAAGATTAAATGGCGGCTGCGGATGGCCGCGGCGCAGCGGGAGGTGTGGACCGGCGCCCAGCTGCGGCGGCTCCTGGCCGAGCGGGCCGGGCTGCAGCTGTCGTCCGCGTCGGTGTCGGCGCTGCTCACCAAGCAGCCCGCGCAGGTGAAGCTGGAGACACTGCTCCGCAAGGAGGAGACTGGTTCGAAGAATAAGGGTGCCCCGTCCTCGTCTCTCCGTATTTTGGAGAGACAGGGCGGGGTCTTTCTCTGAGACTAGTGGAATCCGACAAAACCCACCCTGTCTCTCCACAAAACGGAGAGACGAAGGTGGGCACCCCGGCACTACAACACCAGATCCGTTTCAGCTTTCGCCCGCAAGCGATACCAGATCACGATCGTAGCCAGTGAAAAGATAAAGATGATGGTGGAAATGGCGTTGATTTCCGGCGTGATGCCGCGGCGCAGGCGTCCCCAGATTTCTAGGGGCAGGGTATTGTCGCGGCCGATCAGGAAAAAGCTGACTGCGATTTCGTCCATCGAAAGCGTGAAGATCAGCAGCGCGGCGCCGATGATCGACAGCCGCAGGTTGGGCAGGGTCACGCGCCAGAAAGTCTGCCAGTAATTCGCGCCCAGATCGAGCGACGCCTCCTCCTGGGCGCGGTCGAGTTTCTGCAAGCCGGCGAAGACTTCCGTGGTGGCCACTGAAATGAGCGCCGTGCCATGGCCGAGAATGATGGTCAGCAGGCTCAGCTTCACATCGGCTGCGCGAAACAGCATCAGCAGGGAAAGGCCGGTGATAATTCCGGGAAGGATCAGCGGCAACAGCACCAGCCGGCGGAAGAGGGCCTTGCCGGGGAAGTTAGCGCGATCGAGCGCCAGCGCCGCGGGAATTCCCAAGGTCAGCGAAATCGCCATCGCCGCAAAGGCCACCTCCAGGCTGTTCAGCACGGAGATCCAGATCGCATCGTCGGCGAACAGCAGGCGATACCAGTTCAGAGTCAAGTCGCGCGGCGGAAATCCGCCCACGCCCGAACCATTGAACGAATAAACGATCAGCGTAACGATGGGCAGATAGAGAAAGCCGAAAATGACAATGGCGTGCCAGGGCAGCCAGCGCGAGGTGGGTACGGCGCGTTCTCGCTGCCTCATCGAAAGCTCCATTTCTTTTCCAGGCGTTCCGAGAGAAACAGCAACGCGAGCACCAGGGCCAGCATGCAGAACGAAATCGCGGCGCCCAGGGGCCAGTTGTAGGCCGCCCCGAACAGGCTGACCACGATGTTCGAAATCATGATGCCGCTGGGGCCGCCCAG
Source organism: Terriglobia bacterium (assembly GCA_963790645.1). Lineage (GTDB taxonomy): Bacteria > Acidobacteriota > Terriglobia > Terriglobales > Acidobacteriaceae > JAIQFF01. The sequence goes on from CAWBPS010000031.1 coordinate 9,333, forward strand.
CAACAGCGGCGCGAGAAAATCCCCCAGGCTCAGCACAAATGCGAAAGTCGCTCCCGCCAGAACTCCGGGAATGGAAAGCGGGAAGATGACTCGCCAGAAAGTCTGAAAAGGCGACGCGCCCAGATCGTGCGACGCCTCTACCAGGTTGCGCGGGATGTGTTCGAGGGCAGCATAAATCGGCAGGAAGGTAAACGGGGTGTAGATGTGCGTGAGCGTCAGCACGACCGCGAACGGGCTGTACAACAGGAAATCCAGCGGATGGTTTGTCAGGTGCACATATTGCAGCAGCGTGTTAAGAACACCGTCGCTGCCCAGGATCGTCTTCCAGGCGTAGGCGCGCACCAGGTAGCTGACCCAGAGCGGAATGATGACGAACTGATAGAAGAGATCTTTTCTCCTGCCGGCGTGAAACGACAGGTAGTAGGCCAGGGGATAGCCCAGCAGCAGAGAGAAAATTGTTACCCGCGCTGCAATCCACATGGAACGCAATAGGGTTTGCCAGTAAACATTCACCGCTATGAGCTGGCGGTAATTTTCCAGGGTCCAGGAGTGGACAATCTCCTGCGATGACGAAAGTGACCAGAAGCTGTAACAGAAAAGAAGGGCATAGGGAAGGAGCAGAAAGACCGCCACCCAGAGCAGGGGCGGGATCGTGATCGCGGCTCGATAGGCGCGGGAGAACATAAAAGATCAAAGTCAAAAGCGGCGGGCGAGGGCGCCCGCCCCACACATTCAGGTCTTTTGCGACTCGCGGACCGGCACTGCATCGGCGGGAGAGAACTCAAGGTCCACATCTCCGTTCCAGGTTTCCCGGCTGGCGGCGCGAATTGAAAGCGCCAGGCCATCAGCACACTCAACCTGAAGTAATTCCGTAGCTCCGTGAAATGCCTGGCGCAAGATTCTCGCTCGAAAGCGCACGGTTGCGCTGCTGCTGCCGGCTCCCGCGATGCGGATATTTTCCGGACGCAGTGAGAACAGGCCGGGGCCGTCGCGCAATCCGGTTCGCCAGGAGAGAGAATGGCAACGCGCCACCCCATCCTTGACTTCGCCGCGGAGCAGATTGGTGTGGCCGATGAACTGGGCGGTGTAGGCGGTTGCCGGCCGGTTGTAAATCTCCCGCGGAGAAGCGACCTGCTCCAGTTCGCCCATGCGCAGCAGCGCGATGCGGTCGGACATGACCATGGCCTCTTCCTGGTCATGGGTAACGAACACGAAAGAGATTCCGACTTCACGCTGCAACGATTTCAATTCCACTTGCATCTGGCGGCGCAGGTTGGCATCGAGCGCGGAAAGCGGTTCGTCCAGCAGCAGGAGTCTGGGACGGTTCACCAGGGCGCGGGCCAGGGCGATGCGCTGCTGCTGTCCGCCGCTGATCTTCGCCGGTTTGGCGGCGGCGTAGGCAGTCATCTTGACCATGTCCAGTGCCTGCTCTACACGCGTCGCAATTTCCTGCTGCGGCAACCTTGCGACTCTCAATCCGTAGCCTACGTTTTCCCCGACCGTGAGATGAGGAAACAGAGCGTAGTGCTGAAAAACCGTGTTGACGCGGCGCCGGTAGGGTGGCAGGTTATCGAGGCGCTCGCCCCCCATGAGAATCTCGCCGGAAGTCGCGGCCTCGAAACCGGCGATGATACGGAGCAACGTAGTCTTGCCGGAACCGCTTTCGCCCAGAATGGTGAGGAATTCTCCCTCGGCGACTTGCAGGGAAATGTCGCGCAGTACAACGTTCTTCCCGAACGACTTGGCGACATTGCGGATGTCGAGCAGCGGAGACGACGGAGAAGAAACTGCAGCGGTCGTAGGTTCGCTGATGGTGGCCAAAATTGTTCTCACCCGCAGGGTGGGGTCTTGTTATGAACTCTCCCGCCCTGTCGTTCCAAAGTGCGGAAACGACGAGGACGGGGCACCCGGTTTACTGTGCTGCTTTTACTTCGTTCCAGATTTCGTTGTACTTGGCGCGGCGGGGAACGTTCTGCCAGAAGTAAAGTCGCTTCTGGTAATTGTCCACGTCGTCGAGGTGCAAGTTTTTAATCTCGTCCGGAGTCATGAACTGTGCCGCCTGCGGGTTTGCCGGAGTGTAACCGGTAACATCTGTGATCTTCTTCTGGGTTTGCGCCTCGACCATGTACTCCAGAAATTTGTGCGCCAGATCTTTGTTCTCGCTTCCTGCCGTGATCATCAGGTGATCGATCCAGCCCGTGGTGTTTTCCTTGGGAATGGTTTCGCCAACGGGAAAATTGATCTTACGGAGCTGGTTGGTCATGAGCGGCCAGCCCATGGCTGCGACCACCTCGTGATTCTGGAAGAGATTGGTCAACTCGCCTCCAGTGGCCCACATTTTTCGGATGTTTGGCTTCAGCTCCAGCAGCTTCTTCTTCACGGCTTCGAGCTGTTCGTCGGTCAGGTTGTAGAGTTGCGAAGGGTCGGGCTTGTCGTAGCCGAGGATCTGGGCCGCCATGTACACGGTCGGAAGATCGTCCCACACTGAAATCTTTCCGCGATACTTCGGGTCCCAGAGCACGGTCCAACTCTCTGGAGGTTTCGGGAAAACCGTGGTGTCGTAGAGCAGCGGGTCTGGCCCCCACATGAAGGGCACGCCGTAAACCTGTCCCTTGATGCGGACCAGGCGCAGCGAAGTGAGCTGGGGAGAGAGTTGGCCGTAACTGGGAATCTGGGAGAGATCGACCGGTTGGGCCAAACCCGCCTCTGCGATGGAAGTAGCGACATCGCTCGACGGCGAGATCACATCGTAAGTTCCCGCGCTGCCGCCACGCAGTTTGGCGACCAGTTCATCACTCGAACCCATGTACGAGGCAGAAACCTTGCAATGGTATTTTTCTTCGAAGGCGTGCACGAAAGACGGGTCGGCATAGCCTTCCCAGACCAGCAGATTCAGGGTGGGAACTTTCTTGCCGCAGGAACCGAGGAGGACCGCGACGGCGACCAGTGAAAGCGAAAGCGCCAAACGCCGGATCATCACTTCATCTCCGCTGTCGCCGGCTTGTCTGGTGCCTGATAAACAACTTTGCCGCCAACCATGGTCAAAGACACTTTCATATCTGCGACCTTGCTGGGATCGAGTTTGAACAGGTCCTGGGAGAGTACGATCAGGTCAGCGAGTTTTCCGGGTTCGATTGAGCCTTCTGTCTTTTCACGATGCCCGGCAAAGGCCGCGCCCAGAGTATAGGCCTTGATCGTGTCTTCCAGGCAGACCCGCTCCTGAGGCACAAAGCCGCCCGGAGGATCGCCTTCCCGGGTCTTTCTGGTTAAAGCATTCTGCACCCCCGGCCAGGGATTCAGCGTGACCACCGGCCAGTCGCTGCCGAAGGCAAGCACTCCGCCGCTGCTCTCGATGCTGTGCCACACCCAGGCGCGTTGCGCACGCTCCGGGCCCGCGTTGCGCGCCCAGATTCCCAGCGTGTCTTCATCCGGATACGCATGCAGAGGCTGGAAGCTGGCAATGACTCCGAGTTTGCCAAAGCGCGGGATATCCTGCGCGCTGATGGTCTCGATGTGCTCGATGCGGGGACGCATGTCGTGAGTGTGATTGGTTTCCGCCGCGCCCTGATAGGCATCGAGCGCCAACCGCACCGCTTTGTCGCCGATGGCGTGGGTAAAGATCTGTAACTTACGGCGGTCGAGTTCGGTGACGGCTTGCTTGTATTTCGCCGGGTCCCAGAACAGTTTGCCGATCTTGGTCGGATCGTCGCTGTAGGGTTCGAGCATGGCGGCGGTGTGGGCTTCCACCACGCCGTCGAGCATGGTCTTGACCACGCCGCCTGAAATCCAGTCGTCGTGATAAGTACGGCGCGCCTGCTCGATCTTCTCGATCTCATCCGGTTTGAGTTCCGGCGGATCGAGAAAGTAAGCGATGTAGAAGCGGAGTGTCATTTCGTCGCTCTGCCGCAACTGGTTATAAAGGTCGAGGTATTCGAAATCTCCGCCCGCGCTGTGCACCCGCACCAGGCCAAACTTGTTGGCCTCGCGCATTCCCAGGCGCAGGGCGGCCAACCGTTCTTCACGGGTCGGGGCGGGAGTGAACTTGGCGATCAGGTCGTCGGCCGATTCCTGAAGCGCTCCCGTGGCCTCGCCGTGGGCGTCGCGCATGATCCTGCCATTGGGAGGATCGGGCGTGTCGCGCGTGATGCCCGCCATTTCCAATGCCTTGCTGTTGGCCCAGGAGCTGTGGCCATCGAAGGCGCGCAGAAATACCGGGCGATCGGGGACCACTTCGTCGAGAAATTTTTTGTCCGGCAGGGCGGAAGGGCCGAATGTCGGGTAAGTCCAGCCCATCCCCAGAATCCATTTTTCTTCGGGATGAGCGTCGGCGTACGCTTTCACCCGCTTTTGAATCTCAGCCACAGACTTGGATCCATTGAGATCCACCTGGGTGAGGCCGAGAGAACCTTCCATGAAGTGGATGTGACAGTCAACGAAACCGGGAAGGATCAGCTTACCCTGAGCATCGATCACTTTGGTGGAAGGTCCGCGATAGGCGGCAATCTCTTTCGCGCTCCCTACGGCGAGAATCTTGTCGCCGCCGATGGCAAGCGCTTCCGCCCAGGGCTGTCTCGTGTTGACGGTGTAGATCCGCGCGTTCACGATGACCGTGTCCGCGGCTACTGGCGGCCGCGCCCAGGCGCTGGACCAGGGAACGAGCACGGCAAGAAAGACTAGAGAAAGAACGTCACGCCAGCCGATATGAAACTTCCCGGATTCGACCAAGACTAGCTCCTTTGTTTCGTTTCGCAGAATTTCGCCGCCTGCTAGAAAGTAGGCGGCGTGTTGACCCAAAGCACCCAGGTTTCGCTGCGGCCCGGGTTTTTCCAGCTATGCGGCGTTGCGCTCTCGAAATAGAAACTATCGCCCGGTTGCAGATGGTACTCCTCTTCTTCCAGTGAAATCTGCAATTCTCCCTGCAGGATGTACAAAAACTCCTCGCCTTCGTGGTGGTAAGACTCGCCGCTGCCGGAATGAGGAGCGATGCGGAACAGGTGCGGCTCCATCACGGTGTTGCCCCAGGCCAGAAGCTCCATGCGCACGCCGGGACCGGCTTCGAGCACCTTGCGCTTGTCGGGAGACACCAGGCGGATATTCGATTCCGCCGGATCAAAAAAATCCAGGATGTTGGTTTTGTAGAAGCGGGCAAGCTTGCGCAGGGTCGAAACCGAAGCGCTCATGTGCGAGCGTTCGAGCGCGCTCAGAAACCCCACTGAGATGCCCACGGTATCCGCCACCTGCGCCAGGGAAAGTCCGCGCCGGTTACGCAACTGGCGCAGACGCGTACCGATGGCGCTGGAGGCTCCGTTTGAGGAAGACCGCAGCAGGCCGTCGCGCTTTAGAAGTTGCACGATGGCAGGCGCGTTCAAGCCTCGCACCTTGCGCAGGAAGCGCGCCCGCTTGAGCAGTTTCACGTCTTCCGGCGCGTACAGGCGGTACTTGCTGGCGGTGCGATGCGGATGGGTAAGGCCCAGGCTTTCCCAGGAGCGAATGACAGACGGGGAAACGCCGACCAGGCGCGCCACATCGCCGATTTTCAAGTAGGGTTTTCGCCCCGCCGGTTTCATTCCCGAAGCCTGCTCCCGCGAATTTACCGATCAGTCGTAGCGCTATTTTTTGCTTGACAGTCTGCGCAGATTGCCTCTAACCTTGCGCGATTATAGCAAGGTTTGCGGTACGCACAAGCCTTGCTTTTCAAATTGAAACTTCGACCCGCAGCCGGGAGATTCCCCATGTCTTCGTCGAAAGCGCGCTGGACGAGCCGCTGGCTCGTCGTCCTTTGTCTTGTCTTCTCCACCTACCTTTTGGCCCAAAGCACGGGCGGCAGAATCCTGGGCCGGGTCGCGGACCCCAGCGGCGCGGTGCTCTCCAACGTGAAGGTCATGCTGGTGAACGAAGCCACTGGTGTCACTCGCGAAGCCCTGACCAGCGACAGCGGAGATTATGTTCTGGTTGAGGTGCCGCCGGGCAGCTACCGGGTGGAGTTTGAGCAGCGCGGCTTCAAGAAGAATGTGCAGAAGAATGTAGTCGTGCAGGTCAACCAGGTGGTCACTCTGAACTCCACCCTGCAGATTGGCGGCACTCAGGAAATCGTCGAAGTAACCGGCGAAGCTCCGCTGGTCGAGACCACCAGCACCCAGATGGGCGCGGTGGTGAACCAGCGCGCTGTTTCCCAGTTGCCGCTCAACGCCCGCGACACTTACCAGTTGCTGCAGTTGCAGCCCGGAGTGCAGTCGCAAACCGGTACCGACCTCTTCTACGGAAGCGACAACGCCGGCGTGGTTTCGGTGAACGGCGGCCGCGGACGCTCTAACAACTTCAGCGTGAATGGCGGCGACGCCAACGACCAGTTCGCCAACCTGCCGGCGGTACAGCCCAGCCCGGATTCCATCGAAGAGTTCCGCGTGCTGACCAACACTTTCGATGCGGAATACGGACGCAACTCCGGCGCGGTGGTCAACGTCGTGACCAAGTCCGGCACCAATGCCTTTCATGGCAACGTGTACGAATTTTTCCGCAACAAGGTGCTGAATGCGACTGGTCCGCTGGACAGCGAAAAGCCTGATTTCAAACAGAACCAGTTCGGGGGCACGTTCGGCGGTCCTATCAAGAAGGACCGGACATTCTTCTTTGCGTCGTACGAAGGCCGCCGCATCCGGCAGGGAATTTCGTCCGACTCGATCACTGTGCCGACGTCGGACCAGCGCGACGGCAACTACTCCGGCGTCCCCTTCTCCGGGTCACTCAACGATGACACTGTGGCCCAGGTTCTGCTCAACCGTCCGGGCTGCCAGGCCGCGATAGCCGCGCAGAACGGTTCCACGATTGCAGCGGGCGAGTTCTTCGGATCGCACCTGAGCGACCCCAGTGATCCCACCAGCAGCGTTGTGCCCGGGATATTCAGCAACGGTACCGGCATTAACAACGCGATTCCAGTTGAGTGCATGGATCCCACCTCGGTGGACCTGATGAACCAGTTCGTCCCCGCGTCCAATCGGCCGGATGGAACCTTCCAGACCGTCTCCGGTATTCATCAGGACCGCACTGACCAGTTCACCTTCAAGTTCGACCACCGGATCAACGACAAGCAAGGCTTTTCCGCGTACTACTACTTCGACGACAGCACTCTGTTTGATCCCTATTCGCGCTTTCAGGCGGGTGGAGCTTCCGTCCTGGGCTTTGGCGCCAATACCAAAGACCGCTACCAGCAATGGAACCTGACTCACAACTGGACCCTCAGCAACACTTTGGTGAACGAGGCCCATTTCACCTACTTCCGGGAGGCGCAGAGGAACTTCCTGCACCCGGCGCGTACCAACCTGGTGCAGGACTCCTGTGCCACGGTCCCTTCGGATGCCTGCTTCAGTGACGGTACCGCCGCCAACGATACCGGCATCCATCCGCGGCTGGGCGCGGGGCGCGAAGGTGTGCCCTTTCGTGGACGTTTCGGGCCTGTTCTCTTACGGCAATAACTTCGAGGGCGAACTTCCCCAGGTGGGCAACACCTTCCAGTGGTCCGACAGTTTGAGCTGGGTGAAGGGAAGTCATACCTACAAGTTTGGCGCCGATGTGCGCCGCCAGCGCTTTGATCAGACCCTGTACTACAACATCAATGGCCTCTACAGCTACTACGGGGGCAGCAACAACGACGTGGGCAGCGATGACCTCATGCCCAACTACCTGCTGGGCCTGCCGGACAGCTTCAGCCAAGGTTCCGCCCAGGTGGAAAACGTCCGCAGCACGATCTTTGCGCTGTTTGCGCAGGACAGCTGGAAAATCAAAAAGAATCTGACCTTGAACTACGGGTTGCGCTGGGAGTTGTTTACTCCGCTTACCGATGTCAGCAAACACGTTCAGAGTTTCCGCCCCGGCCAGGTGAGCACGATTTATCCCTGCCAATTCACCGATCCGGTGATGATCCAGATCTTCCAGAATGCCGGTGTTGCCAACCCGGATTGCAACAATACCGGAGTTGTTCCCACCGGCCTGGTGGTGCCCGGCGACGCGGGCGTGCCGGCGGGCCTCACCAGCACCTATTACAAGACTTTCGCTCCGCGGCTGGGAATTGCCTGGAGCCCGGGCGACTCCGGCAAAACCAGCATCCGGGCAGGCTGGGGGCTTTTCTATAACCCGATGGAGCAACTGGTGTTGGAACAGTTCAGCGCCGAGCCTCCATTTGGCGGCAGCAACATTATTAACGCCCCGCTGTTCAACACACCCTACCTGCAGCAGGACGGCACCCAAAAACCGAATCCCTTCAACGGGATTCTCGATCCTCCTCGCGGACAGCCGGTGGATTGGGCGCTCTACCGCCCGCTGCTGCTATACGGTCAATTCCAGCCGCATCTGCGGACCCAGTATTCCACCCAGTACAACCTAAATATCCAGCGCGAGCTGACCAAGGACCTGGTTCTCCAGGTAGGCTATGTGGGATCGCAGGGCCACCGCTTGCTGGCCAGTCATGACATTAACTTCGGCAATGCCCAGAGTTGTATCGATCTGAACTCAGTTCTCGGCGACGGCACCTGCGGCCAGTTCTACGCAGACAGCCCGTTCACAATTCCCGCCGGGACGACTTTATCCGTGCCCTTCCACCTCCCGTACTCCGCCAACGGCGGTGGTCCCACGGTCATTCCCCAGGGCACTACGCTGGCCAACGATCTGCAACTGGTGGGCTTGAGACGATACTCTTCGCCCAACTGCGATCCTCTGACCGGGACCGGATGCCCGCAGGACGGCACGCCGGTCTTCTCCAGCATCTTCGCCGAAGACACGATAGCCAATTCCAACTACAACTCCCTGCAGGTGTCGCTGGAGAAACGTTTCTCCCACGGCCTGCAGGCGCAGATGGCCTACACCTTCAGCAAGTCGTTTGACCAGGCGTCCAGCTTTGAAGGCGAACTGAATCCGCTTGATCCGCGGGGGACCTACTCGCTTTCCCAGTTCGACGCCCGCCACCGTCTGGTGCTCAGCTACGTGTGGCAATTGCCTATTCCGAAGTATTCAGGGTTCGCCGGCAAGTTGCTCAGCGATTGGGATGTTTCGGGGATCTACACCTATCAGTCGGGATTCCCCATTCGCATTACTTCGTCCGCCGACAACGAGCTGATGTACAGCGCGTTCTTCGAATATCCGGGAGAACCCAATCAACTGGCGCCATTCCACAGAACAGATCCGAAGGCGACGGGCGGCTACTGGTTCGATCCCAACAGCTTCACCGAGAATGCTTCAGATGACAGCGAACCCCTCTGTACTGACGGAGCCGCGTTCAATTGTTACGATCCAAGCCTGTTTGGCCGGATCGGAAATGCCAGGCGCACCATCTGCTGCGGTCCGCCTGTCAACAACATTGACTTCGCGGTGCACAAGGTGCTGCCGGTGGGAGAGGGCAAGCGGTTTGAGTTCCGCGCCGAGTTTTTCAACCTCTTCAACCATTCGCAATTCAACAATCCGGACGGGAGCACAACCGACGGTTCGGATTTTGGCCGCATCATACGGGCCAAGCCACCGCGCCTGATTCAGATGGCCTTGAAGTTCTACTTCTAGCCGGAAAGGGTTAGAGTAGAGACAGCTTTTAACCCGGGCGGCTGCGGTCGCCCGGGCATTCTAATGGCCGCGATCAGAGCGGCTTGAGCCATTCCTGGAGACCCGATGTACCCCGCACTGCAGCAAGAGCTCGAAACTTTCGAGCGCCGCACGCCGAAATCCGCCGCCGCTCACAAGAAGAACCTCAAACGCATTCCGCTGGGAGTAGCCAGCAACTACCGGGCTTACGATCCTTACCCGATCTTTGTGAAAGAAGGATCGGGCAGCAAGTTCCGCGACCTCGACGGCAACGAATACATCGACCATAACCTCTGCTTCGGCGCGCTGATGGCCGGACATTGCCATCCTGCGGTGATGAAGGCGGTAGAAAAACGCCTCAGCACCGGCACCATGTTCGGCATGCCGCACGACATGGAGTGGGAACTGGCCGAAGAAATATGTAACCGCTTTCCGGTCGAGATGGTGCGCTTCGGCAACAGCGGCACGGAAGCCACCATGCACGCCATTCGCCTGGCCCGCGCCGCCACTGGCCGCGACAAGATCGTAAAGTTCGAAGGCGCTTACCACGGCCTGCACGATTCCGCACTGGTCAGCGTCAAGCCGCACGCGCCGGATTACGGCGACATCAACGCGCCCACCTCGGTAACCGGTGGACTCGGAGTTCCGAAATCAGCTATCGCCAATGTGCTCATTGCGACTTTTAACGACCTGGCTAGCGTCGAACTGCGCTTCAAACGGAGTCCGGGCGAGATCGCGGCCATTATTCTCGAGCCTATCCTGATGAATGTGGGCTTGTGCATTCCCCAAGCAGGCTTTCTGCAGGGACTGCGTGAGATTGCCACTCGCAACGGCGCATTGCTCATCTTCGACGAAGTGAAGACTGGCGCGAAGCTGGGATGGGGCGGTGCTTCCGAGTACTTCGGCGTAGAGCCGGACATGATCTGCCTGGCGAAATCGATTGGGGGTGGCCTGCCGCTGGCGGCGTTTCTCGCGCACAAATCCGTCATGGACCTGATCTCGCAGCACAAGGTCTTCCACGGCGGCACTTACAACACCAATCCGGTTTCGATGGCTGCCGGCCTGGCCACGTTCCGCGAAGTCCTCACTCGAGAGAACTATGCGCACGTGGACAAGCTCAGCAAGAAGCTGACCGAAGGCTACAGGAAGATCGTGGCCAAGTCAGGATTGCAGGGCTACATCGCCAGCGCCGGGGCCAATGGCGCGTTAATGCTCTATGCAAAAGAGATTCGCAACTATCGCGACTGGGAGGCCATCGACGTTGATCTGTGGCGGCACTACTGGTTTGCCATGGTCAACCGCGGGGTAATGGCGCAACCTTACTGGTGGGACGAACAGTGGACCATCTCCGTCCAGCACACCGAGGCCGATATCGACAAGCACCTGTCTGCGTTCGAAGATGTGGCCCCCGCGCTGGCCAAAGCCCAACAGGAGCGCGTCGGAGAAGTAGTAGCCGTAGCGCACTAAGCTTCTTGTAGCGCCGGCATCTTGCCGGCTGTCGCGAGGGCATCCTGCCCTCGCAGTGGGGGCGGGACGCCCCCACGACAGCCGCCGAGACGGCGGCGCTACAAAACCCAAAGGAGCAGGTATTGTCCGCGAACGATCCTGAGCAGCCGCACCTCAAGCGCGTTCTCGGCCGCGCGGATTTGGTTCTGCTGTTTGTGGTCGCCATTTTCAATCTGAATGTGGTTCCGTCGATTGCGGCCAACGGCGGGGTCACGGTCTGGTTGTGGATCGTATCTCTGCTGTTGTTCTTCTGGCCGCAAGGCATCGCCGTCATCGAACTGGCCCACCGCTATCCCGGAGAAGGCGGCGTCTATCTGTGGGCCAAGGAAGTTTTCGGCGACTTTCACGGATTCCTGTCGGGTTGGTGCTACTGGACGAACAACATGCTCTACGTGCCGACCGTGATGCTGTACTTCGTCGGCGTATCGGTGTTTGTTCTCGGCCCGAACCATCAGGCGCTGGCGGACAACAAACCATTCGCGCTGGTGGCGTCGCTGCTTCTACTGATCGTCCTGGTGGTGCTCAACATCGTGGGCCTGGGAGTAGGGAAGTGGGTCAACAATCTGGGCGGCATTGGGACTGGGATCGCCGCAGCCACGCTGATTGGCCTGGGACTGGTGATCTGGATGCGATTCGGCACAACCGTGAGCATCGCTGATTTCCGGATTCCGGCGAACCCGCGCTTCGTGCTGAATTCGTTTGGCGTAATTTGCTTTGGACTGGTAGGTCTGGAACTGGCCTCAGTCATGGGCGACGAAATCCAGGACCCGCAGCGCACCCTCCCGGGCGCCGTGGCCTGGGGCGGAGTGCTTTCCGGCCTGCTGTATATCGGCGCCACGCTCACCCTGCTGATTGCGGTGAGCAAGGACCAGATCAGCGTGCTGCAGGGCATCGTGCAGGCCGTGGGCAGTATGGCGGAAAGAGTAGGAGCTGGATGGATACTGGCGCCGTTTGCCCTCCTGCTGAGTTTTTCGATCGCGGGAATCGGCTCAGCGTGGCTGGGGGGCTCGGCTCGCATTCCCTTCGTCGCCGGGCTCGATTCGTACATGCCGGCGTGGATGGGGAAAGTGCATCCCCGTTATGCGACGCCCTATGCCGCGTTGATTGTTCACGCGGCGGTTTCCATGGTGCTGATCGTGATGAACTTCATCGGCGCCGGCGTGCAGGAGACGTTTCAAAAGATGCTGTCCCTGGCAGTAGTGCTGCAGTTGATACCGTTTCTATACATGTTTGCCGCGCTGATCAAACTGGCGGTGAACACCCGTTCGGGACCAGGGCACTACAGCAAAACGACGCTGATGCTGGCAGGTATCAGCGGCCTGGTGACGACGACGCTGGGAATCGTGCTGGTATTTTTCCCGGCGCAACAGATCAGTTCGCTGTGGTCGTATGAAGTATGGATGTTCGGCGGCACGCTGTTCTTCATCGGATTGGCGGCATTCTTCTTCTACATATACGGCGGCCGCAAAGCAAAACAGGTGGGCGCGGGCGTCCCGCCCGTGCGGCCGAGCGAAGCTCGGCAGTAACTCGACAGCGCAAGGAGGCCTCATGCCCGGCGGAGTGAAAACCGACGTACGCACTTACCAGCTCTACATCAACGGCGAGTGGGTTGACAGCAAGTCCAACAAAACTTTCCCGGTGTACGACCCGGCCAGCGAAGAAGTGATCGCGCAAGCCCCGGACGCCAACGCCGACGACGTGAACCGTGCCGTGGCCGCTGCCAAGGCCGCCTTCGAAGATGGCCCGTGGGCCACGACAACTGCCCAGGAGCGCGGACGTGTACTCTTCCGCCTCTCTGAAAAGATTCGCCAGAACACGGCTATGCTGGCGGAACTGGAATCCCGCAATACCGGCAAGCCGATCGTCGAGGCCGAATATGACATTACTGACGTAGCCACTTGCTTCGAGTACTACGGCGGCCTGGCGACAAAAATTCTTGGATACGTGAATCCGGTCCCGGACAACGCCATGAGCCTTACGCTCAAGGAGCCGATAGGAGTCGCTGGCCAGATCATCCCGTGGAACTATCCGCTGTTGATGGCGGCCTGGAAGCTGGCGCCGGCGCTGGCCGCGGGTTGTACCTGCGTGCTCAAGCCGGCTGAGCAAACTCCGATCACGGCGCTTGAGATGGCGAACTGGCTGGCCGAAGTCGGCCTGCCACCGGGCGTGGTCAACATCATCACCGGCTTCGGTGAAACCTGCGGCGCGCCCCTGGTGCAGCATCCTGACGTCAACAAGATTGCTTTCACCGGCAGCGCGGCAGTGGGGAAGATCATCGTCAAACAGGCTGCCGACACGGTCAAGCGCGTCACTCTCGAACTGGGTGGCAAATCGCCCAACATTTTCTTCGCCGATGCGGATTTCGAAGCCGCCATCGACGGAGCGCTCTTTGGCGTGTTCATTAATCAAGGCGAGGTTTGTTCCGCCGGCAGCCGTATCCTGGTGCAGAAGCCGATCTACAAGAAGTTTGTCGATGCCATGGCCGCGAAAGCCAAGACCATCAAGCTGGGCGCGCCCCTCGATCGCGACACGAAAATGGGGCCGCTGGTCAGCAAGGAACAGTATGACCGCGTGCGCTCCTACCAGGAGTTGGGGAAAAAAGAAGGCAAACTCGCGGCCGGCGGCGGACGCGCCGAGAAGTTCGCCAAGGGCTACTACGTCGAGCCCACAATTTTCTACGATCTCGACAACAGCGCCCGCATCGCCCGCGAAGAGATCTTCGGGCCGGTGGCCGCGCTGATCCCATTCGAAGACGAAAAAGATGCAGTGAAAATCGCCAACGATTCTCCCTACGGGCTTGCGGCGGCGGTTTGGACTCGCGACATCTTCAAAGCCTTCCGCACCGTGAAATCCCTGCGCGCCGGCATCGTCTGGGTCAACCATATGCAGCCCACGTACGTCGAAGCGCCCTGGGGCGGCTACAAGCAATCCGGCTTCGGGCGCGAACTGGGACCTTGGGGAATCGAAGAATATCTGGAAACCAAACAGGTCCACATCAACCTGAACGAGGCCCCCATCGGCTGGTACTGAGAACTGACAACTGAAGACTGGAAACTGGAGTTATAAATACGTCGTTGGCCATTGGCCGTTGGTCGTTGGCTAAACCAATTAAGAAGAGACTGACGGCAAGGGCCAAGGGCCAAGGGCCAAAGACCAACGACCAACGACGAATTTGAGAATTGACATGGCAACTATTCAGCTAACAACTCCGATCCCGGGACCAAAGTCAAGAGCTCTGGCGCAGCGTCGTGCCGACGCCATTCCGCGCGGCTTGTCGATTGGCACGCCGGTTTACGTCGCCAAGGCGGAAGACGCCTGGCTTGAGGATGTGGACGGCAACCGTTACCTGGACTTCGCTGGCGGCATCGGTTGTCTGAACGTGGGACATCGGCGTGAGCCTGTGGTAAACGCAGTCAAGGCTCAGGCCGATCGCTTCCTGCACACTTGTATTCAGGTGACGCCCTACGAGGATTACGTGCGCCTCGCCGAGCGCATGAACCAGGTCACACCGGGCAAGTTCCCGAAGAAGACCTTATTCGTGAACAGCGGTGCGGAAGCGGTCGAAAATGCGGTGAAGATCGCACGCGCGCATACCGGACGCTCTGGCATCATCGCATTCGAGGATGCTTTTCACGGGCGCACGATGATGACTCTGGCGCTGACCAGCAAAACCCATCCTTACAAGGCAGGATTCGCGCCCTTTCCAGGGGATGTTTACCGTATTCCATACGCCTACTGCTACCGCTGCTCGTATTCGCTGAAGTATCCGTCGTGCGACCTGTTCTGCGCCCGCCACCTGGAAGACACTTTCAAGCGTGTGGTGGCGTCGGAAGATGTAGCTGCCGTGATTGCCGAGCCCGTGCTGGGCGAAGGCGGCTTCGTGGTTCCACCCAAAGATTTCTTTCGAGTGCTGATGGAGATTTGTCACAAACACGGCGTCCTCTTTATCGCGGACGAAGTGCAGAGCGGCTTCGGCCGCACCGGCCATTTGTTTGCCAGCGAATATTACGGCATCGAACCCGACATTCTGGTGACCGCGAAATCGCTGGGTGGAGGACTTCCGCTGGCGGCCATCACCGGCAGCGCTGAAATCATGGACGCGCCCGGCCCTGGTGGGCTGGGCGGCACATTTGCCGGCAATCCGCTTTCCTGCGCGGCCGCGCTGGCGGTGCTGGACATCTTTGAACACGAAGATTTGCTGGCCCGCGCCAACGAATTAGGCGATCACTTTCAGAAGCGGGCCCGGCGGTGGCAAAAGCGCTGGCCGATAGTCGGGGACGTTCGCGGGCTGGGGGGAATGCAGGCCATCGAGCTAGTGCGGTCCGCGGACACGCGCGAGCCGGCGGCCGAGGAAACGAAGCAGGTCACGAAATACTGCTACGAGCATGGTCTGATTACCATCACGGCAGGTTCATACTCGAACGTGGTGCGGGTGCTGGTGCCGCTGGTCGTGACCGAACAGCAACTGGACGAAGGCCTGGATGTGCTGGAATCCGCGCTGCAGGTGGTGTGCGAACACAAGGGCGCCATCGCCCAGCCGGTCTAGACTGTGTGACCCGTGTGGTCGCGGGCGACTCGCTCTCCGGACAGCCCGGCTGAGCCTGCCCTGAGCGCAGTCGAAGGGCTGGCGCTACAATATCCCTGAGAGAATTTTATGACTGTTGCTACCGCGACTTTGACCAAAGTTCCCAACTACGTTAACGGGCAGTGGGTCGATTCCAGGGCCACAGAATGGCTTGATGTCACCAACCCGGCGACTGGCGAGGTCATCGCTCAGACTCCGCTTTCCAGCGCCGCCGAGGTCGCGGTTGCGATTGACGCTGCGGCCGCGGCCTTTCCGGAATGGCGGCGCACTCCGGCTGAAGATCGCATTCAGCCCCTGTTCAAGTTGAAGCACATTCTCGAAGAGCAGGTCGAGGACCTGGCCCGCATCCTCACCACCGAGAATGGCAAGACGTTTACCGAGGCCAAGGCCGAACTGCGCCGAGCTATCGAAAACGTGGAAATTGCCTGCGGCATTCCTACCATGATGCAGGGCTACAACCTGGAAGACGTGGCCCGCGGCATTGATGAAATGATGATCCGGCAGCCTTTGGGCGTGGTCGCCGCGATCGTTCCGTTTAATTTCCCGGGGATGATTCCGTTCTGGTTTCTGCCCTACGCCATCGCGACCGGAAATACTTTTGTCCTGAAGCCATCGGAGCGCGTGCCGCTCACCATGAAGCGGGCCTTCGAGATGATGGAAAACATCGGGCTGCCGAAAGGCGTCATCAACCTGGTGAACGGCGGCAAGAACGCGGTCAACGCGCTGCTCGATCACCCCAAGGTTCGGGCCATCAGTTTTGTCGGCTCCACGCCGGTAGCGCGGTACGTCTATGCTCGCGCCGGTGAACACGGGAAGCGCGCGCAATGCCAGGGCGGAGCGAAGAACCACGTCATCGTACTGCCTGACGCCGACATGAAAATGACCACGCAGATCATCGGCGACAGCGCCTTTGGATGTGCGGGACAGCGCTGCCTGGCCGTTTCCGTGGCCGTAACGGTTGGCGAAGCGCAGAAAACATTTCGCGATTCGATTACCGAGGCGGCTGCGTCGTTGCGCGTGGGCAATGGCCTTGACGAAGGCGTGCAGATGGGACCAGTGATCACGCCGCAGAGCAAGTCGCGGGTCGAGACGTTGATTGCGACGGGCGAGAAACAGGGAGCAAGGGTCCTGCTGGACGGACGAAATCCGCGCATTCCAAAAGGCGAAGCGGGAAATTTCGTGAAGCCGACTGTTCTTGACGCGGTTCCCGCCACCAGCGAGCTGACCGAAACCGAAATCTTCGGTCCGGTGCTGAGCCTGGTCCACGCCAACGATATGGACGAGGCGCTGGCCTTTCTTGAGCGCAGCCCTTACGGCAATCAGGCGTCGCTATTTACCTCGAGTGGAGCTGCAGCCCGTCGCTTCCGTTATGAGGCGCCGGCGGGCAACATCGGCATCAACATCGGTGTGGCCGCGCCCATGGCGTATTTTCCTTTCAGCGGATGGAAAGACAGCTTCTTCGGCATCATGCACGCCCAGGGACACGATGCCATCGAGTTCTATACCGAAAAGAAAATCGTGGTCGAGCGCTGGGCGAAAGACCATTCGCGGAAGTTCTAGGTCTGCACAAGCCACGTAGGGGCAGGTGTCTCACCTGCCCAGCCGAGCGAAGCTCGGCAGAGTCTTTCGCCTGAGAACACTGGCGAGCGTTGCTCGCCCGCCCGGACGAGGGCGTCCGGGCCTACGTAACCCGAGGAATTCATGTCAGACACGATCCAAAAATACAGAGATTACGTAATGACTGGCTTCATGAAGTCAGTCGTGCCCATTGTGATCGACAAAGCCAGCGGCGTTACCGTCACCGATATCAATGGACGCGAGTATCTCGATTGCTTTGCCGGCATTTCCGTGGTCAATGCCGGGCACTGCAATCCCGGCGTGATCGCCGCGGCCAAAGCGCAGATGGACAAGTTGGTCCACTGCTCGTCCTACATCTATCACGTGCAGCCGGTCGCGGATCTGGCAGAGAAAATGGCACACATCGCGCCCCGCGGTCTGACCAAAACGTTCTTCGGCAACAGCGGCGCCGAAGCCATCGAAGGCGCCATGAAGCTGGCCCGGCTGTACACAGGGAAACATGAATTCATCGCGCTGCACGCCAGCTTTCACGGGCGCAGCTGGGGCGCGCTCAGCGTCACCGGCAACATGGGACGCAAAAAGCGCGGTGGGCCGTATGCCGCCGGCGTGACTTTTGCGCCTGCGCCGTATGCCTACCGTTCGCAGTGGCCAAACGATCCGGAAGAATGTGGACGGCAGTGTGCCCGCGCCATTGAAGACGTGATCCGGTTTACCACCGCGGACGACGTGGCGGCATTCATTGCGGAGCCGGTCATGGGCGAAGGCGGAATCATTGTCCCGCCGCCCAACTATTTCAAAGAAGTGAAGAAGGTTCTCGACCGCCACGGTATCCTGTTTATTGCGGACGAAGTTCAGTCCGGCTTTGCCCGCACGGGAAAGATGTTTGCCATCGAACACTACGGCGTCGAGCCCGACATTCTGGTCACTGCGAAAGGCATCGCGGACGGGTTCCCGCTGAGCGCATTTACTACACGTCCTGAGATCGCCGCTGCCTACAAGCCCGGCGATCATCTTTCCACATTTGGCGGCAATCCGGTATCTTGCGCTGCCGCGCTGGCCAACATCGAGTTCATGGAAAGGGAGAATCTTCCGGCCCGCGCCACCGAGACCGGGGACTATGCCATGGCGAAGTTGCGTGAATTACGAAAGCACAATCCGCTGATCGGCGAAGTTCGGGGCCTGGGACTGATGATCGGCGTCGAGCTGGTCAAAGATGAAAAACTCACACCGGCCACTTCCGAAGCCGAGGCTATTCGCGATGGGTTGCTGCGCCAGGGCGTGCTGGTGGGCGTGGGCGGCGTCTATGGCAACGTCATCCGCTTTCAGCCTCCGCTGATTATTACGCGGCCGCAGATCGATCGAGGGATTGCCGCTTTCGCAGCCACCCTGCAGGAGGTCGCGCAACCGGTGCAGGTCTAGTTGCGGCAAATCGGTGCACCGTCAGTTGGCAGTTGATGTTTCCTTCTTTGTCGAATTCTTTTTCTGGGCTTCAGAAATGACGTACACCATCAGAATTCCCAGCTCCGGTTCGATGGGATGGCGATAGCGTGGATGCGGGAAGACCGCGTAGTACACCGCCGGGTACGAGAGAATCAGCCAGAAGAACAGCCACGACCCCTGACGGCGCTTGCGCAAGGCGCGTCCCAGGCCCCAGAAGGCGAGCACCGACGAAGCCAGGAAAACAGAATTCTTGAGAGGCGCCAGCGCCGGAATCTCAGACAAACGCGGAACTCCAGCCCAGTAATAAATGAAGCGCTTCAGGCAAAGAAAGAGAAAGCGCGGGTAATCCTCTCGAATGAAATCGATCGCCTGGCGCTCGCGCTCCTTAACATACGCAACTTCGCCCATCTCGCGGTAGAGCCGCATCTGGTAAACATTTTGCGTGGGATGTAGATATTCCCTCCAGGTTCCGTCAGCCGCAGGGCCGTTTCCAATGCGCAGTTCAGCGCCGAAGTTCGAGCGCAGAGACATCACTCCCAGGGCCCGGTAATTGCGGGCCAGCCAGGGGGCGATGCAGGCGGCGAATACCAGCGCCGACAGCACGACCCCGGCCAGCGAAGCCTTGCCGCGCTTCCAACGCCGGTACCAGGCGTACAGTCCGGCGGCCGGTAGAAAGGCGAGCAGGGAAGTGTTGGCCAGCGCCGCGATTCCCCAAAGCAGGCCAAACTGAATCCAGGGAGCGAATCCGTCTCTTTCTTCCAGGTCGAGGGTCAGCCAGAAAATCAGGGCGAGCAGCAGCGCCGCCAGACTTGTCTCCCACACCCAGCGCGTGCACCAGTACATTACGGAGGGCATCACCGCCCACAGCCAGGCTGCCCACACGGCCAGCTTCTCGCTGAAACATCGCCTGGTGATCAGAAAAATGGGGATGCAAGTGAGGGCAGAAAATACGCTGTTGATGCCCAGTAGCACGACTGCGGAAGCGTGGGTATAAACCCCGAACAGCTGGAAAACTCCGGCAATAAGAAATGGATAGAGCGGCGGCTCCCACGCCGTCGGCCCCGTAATGGCGCTGAACGGATTGCTGAAACCCTGGCCCTGAGCGAGGGAGCGCCCGATGCGGCCCATTTCCCAGCCAAAGCTGAAGTTGTCGTCAAAGGTCTTGAACTTGTAGGTGTGGGCGACAATAATCCAGCCGAAACGGAGGACGAATGCGACCAGCACCATCCAGAAGAAAGATGTGCGGGCCTGACGCCACCAGCGGGTGAAGGAACCAGGTTGGTTCGTGTCTGCCGGGGGAGCGGTTGTGGCGGCGTCAGCCATGGTTCGCCCGGTCGAATCCGGGCACTTCCATTTGTAGCTGATACGGCTTAGGCGGGCAACAGCCGACCGGTGCTGCCGCACGAGCGAGGACGCTCGCGCCCGCATTTTACCTTGCCGTTGAAGTACGAGAGCGGGTCGCATATATTGTATCGGGATGCTCTCTGCGTGGCGCAGAGATCGAGGACACTCCATGGGCTGGCTGCAGAACAAGTTCGAAAAGAATTTCATGATCACCACCGTGGACTACGTGTTCAACTGGGCGCGTAAGTCGGCGGTGTGGCCGATGACGTTTGGGCTGGCCTGTTGCGCCATCGAGATGATCGCCTCTTCGACAGCGCGTTTCGACATTGCCCGCTTCGGATCTGAAGTTTTCCGTCCCAGCCCGCGGCAAAGCGACCTGATGATCGTGGCCGGCACCGTTACCCTGAAGATGGCCCCGGTAGTGAAGCGAATCTACGACCAGATGCCCGATCCCAAGTGGGTGATTTCGATGGGCGCATGTTCCTCGGTAGGCGGTCCGTTTAATACCTATGCCGTGCTGCAAGGCGTGGACAAGATCGTCCCTACGGATGTTTATGTGATCGGTTGTCCGCCTCGTCCCGAAAACTTGTTCTATGCTCTGCTCAAGCTGCAGGACAAGATTGATCAGATGTCGTTGGCCAAGCGTCCCACCGAAGTCCGTCTCGACCCGAACATGGTGGAGAATTTCAAACGTCAGGTAATGATCGCGCAGACCCTGCAGCCCAAATAGTCGTCAGTCGTCGGTCGTCAGTCGTCAGCATAGCCCACGTGGGGACAGCCACCCCCGGCTGTCCAGGCCGAGCGCAGCTCGGCAATTCGCTGGCATCACTCTGAAAGGTCTCATGTCCAATTTCGTAAAGCTTGCTGCTCAATCTGAGCTTCCTCCCGCGGGCGAAGCCAGGGAATTTTCTCTCGGTGACAGAGTGATCTGCGTCGCCAACGTGAACGGCACCATTTCCGCCATGGACAACGTCTGCCTGCATCAGGGCGGTCCGCTGGGGCAAGGCGTGATTGAGGGAGGCAAAGTGGTGTGCCCGTGGCACGGCTGGCAGTGGGACCCGAAGACCGGCCAGGCGGGGCACAATCCGGGAGCGAGAGTTGCAGTCTATCCCCTGAAAGTGGAAGGTGGCGATGTAATGATAGAGAAACCTGAAGAGGTTACCTAGGCCCGATCACGCACTTCTTCACGGTATGGATCCTGGCAAATTGCGCAGGGCCGGATCGGGGGAGCGGCCGCGCGTCGCTCAGGTGCAAGCCAGACCATGCTCTAGCTGCTAGGGAGTGGAACCCACTTTGAGCACGACCGAAGTAATGTCGTCATTCTGCGGCTCATAACCGGCAAATCTTCGGGCCTGAAGGTGAAGACCGTCGGCGATTTGACGGGCGGGTTCGTCGCGATGGGCGGCGATATAGTCGAGAGCGCCCTGCACTCCGAATTCCTCGCCGCCGTGAGCCACCGACTCTGTAATCCCGTCGGTCAGCAGGACAACGATCTGCCCGGGTTCGAGCAGGATCTTCTTCTGGCAGGAAAACAGGCTGTCGGAAAAAACTCCCAGCGGCGGTCCGTTGCTTTCGAGCACATGATCAACGACTCCCGTGTTGCTCAGCACGAATCCGGGCATGTGACCCGCTCCGGCATAGATCAGGGAACGCCGGCTGGTATCAAGGCAAGCCAGTGCCAGCGTAACGAAGTGACCATGTTCGAGGTCGTGGGCCAGCATGCGGTTTACCCGGACCAGTATCTGCTCCAGTTCCAGATCGAGGCTGGCGAAGGAACGGAGGTAGGCGCGGGTAAGGGCCATGACCAGGGCGGAACCAAAACCATGGCCTTCGACGTCGCCCAGCGCGATTCCCAGGCGGCCGTTGGGCATGGCAATAAAGTCAAAGTAGTCGCCGCCCGTCTCGTACGCAGGATAGGAGGACCCGCCGATATCAAAACCCGCCACCGCCGGGGCGGATCCATAGAATTGCTGCTGCACTTCTCGCGCCAGGCGTAACTGGAAGTCATGCTCTTCCTGTTTGCGGAGTTCGGTAATGTCCTGCAGCACGGAGACGAAGTGAGTCAGTTCGCCGCCCTGATCTCGGACCGGCGTAATGGTCTGCTGGGCCCAGTAGAGCTCGCCCGATTTCTTGCGATTGATAATCATGCCGCGAAAGGTCTGGCCTCCCATCAGCCGGCTCCACAGCTGGCTGTAGAATCCGGCATCATGCAGGCCGGATTTCAGAATGCGGGGAGTTTCGCCCAACACCTCGGCAACGGGATACCCGCTGGTGGTTACGAAGGCAGGATTCACGTATTCGATCGTGCCCTGCTTGTCGGTAAGCATCACGCTATCCGCAGTCTGCTCTACCACGCGGGACAGCAGGGTGATGGCCTGGACCTCCTGGCGGCGCTGGGTGACATCCTGAAAGAAGACCACGCCCCCGTAAACCGGCCCGGCGCCATCTCTCAGGGGGCAGCCGCTCATCGAGATCCACAAACCTGCCGGGCGGCTGGGATGGCGCACAAAAAACAGTTCGTCGCTGACCTGCTCTCCACGGCTGGCCCGAAACAGGGGAAAGCCTTCCGGCGAGACCAGAGTGATTTGATCAGAAAGGTGCCAGCCATAGACAGTGGTCTGGTCTGGAGTTTTGAGGCCGCTGCCCTCCGCACCCAGGATTTGTTCAGCAGCGGGATTAAAAAACAGAAGTTTTCCCTCTACGTCAGCCACCATCACTCCCAGGGGCAGGGTCTCTAAGATCGCTTGCAGGGTCTCCGCCTGGCGCTTGAGCAATTCAGGTTCCAACTGGGTCCCGGCTGACATTCACGCCTCTTTCTGCAGCACGCCATCTGAACGAACCTGTCGTGTCGCATGGCGGCGCCGGCTATGGTTTCGCTGATGGAAAAATCTGTAACGAAGGGGATACGGTGACTGACTAGAATATCTATCGGCCAGTCAAGGGCGGGGATTAGTGAATATCCGCGAATAGTTGCATGCCAGGGACGACCCGGCGGTTACTTTTGGTGCCGTTGGCCCCAGCGCCGCGGGGAATACGATCGAGCCTTCTAGGTCAGATAAAGGCGGCCATGCGTGACTTTGTGCTGCAAGGTTGCGGCCAGCTGATCGATGTCCGCGGCGGCGATGTTGACTGCCAGGCGGTCCTGAAGAAATGGGGTGCGGTTGCTGCCCACCGAATCGCGCCGGATCTGCAGCAGCAGCCCGTGGACGGCGTTGGGGTCAAATTTCAACGGAGAAAGCCGAACGATCTCACTCAGTGTGTTTCCCACCGAGAGCGATTCGCGATAGGGGCGCTCGCTGGTCATGGCGTCGAAAGTGTCGGCCAGGCCGATGATCCGCACCGGCATGGCGACATCGTCCATCATCAGCCCATCCGGATATCCCGAGCCGTCGCCGCGCTCGTGGTGGGAACGCACGATCTCGGGAATGCGCGGCCAGGGGAACTCCACGCCGCTCACAATCTGATGTCCTACCACGGTGTGGTCGGCCATTTCACGGAACTCTTCGGCATCGAGAGAACTGGGCTTCCCGAACAGGCGCTTGTCCACTGCGACCTTCCCGATGTCGTGCAGGTAGCCCGCGGAGCGCAGAGCAGCCACGTCATTTTGATCCATGCCCATGGCTTCTCCGATGGCGGAGGCATATCGCCCCACCCGCAGGGAATGGCCGTGAATGTTCACATGCTTCACGTCAATGGCAGTGGCGAAGGCTTCGAGCGCGGTGTCATAGAAGCCGTGGAGAGATGCCAGCAGGCGCAGGTTCTCTGAAACACGTTGCGCCAGGGTCTGCGACAGCACGTGGTTCTGCATGGCAACCGCAACATAGTTGCACAGCAGTTCGAGTGCTCCCAGGTCTTCGTCGTCAAAGAGAGCGTCGCCCTCGCGGCGGCCCAGCGCGACCATGCCCACAAGTTTGCCGCCCACTTTCAGCGGGGCGACGCACTTGAACAGTTCAGGGGCAACATTTCCGTTTGAACTCAGGAAAACGTCATAGGAGCCGGGCTTCAGGACAACGGGTCCGTGCGCCGTGGTGAGGGCATGAACGTGCTTCGGCAGCAGCGGCATGATGGCGGGCTCGGGCATCAACGCGAAGCCTTCGGAGGCCACGGAAGAAAGCATGGAAGGCTTGTCGCTGAAAGTGAAGAGCACGCCTTCGCGCGCGCTGCCCGCCTGGAGCAGCGCCGAGACCATGGCCCGCGCAGTCTGTGGAAACTCGCGCTCCGCCGTCATCTCGGGGCCGAGATCGGACAGGGCTTCCACAGTTCGCAGCAGCCGCCGCAAATTGTTTTTCTGCACAGCCACGCACGGATGCGGGCAAAAGACCAGAGCAGAAAAAGAGTAACATGCGGAGAAACAGCGGGATACGGAGGTTGTTGGTTAGTTTGGTGCTAGAAGTGAAACACAGCCGTCAGCTTTCAGCCCTCAGCCGTCAGCTTCCAAATCCCAGCCCCCAAAAACTCTGTCATCCCGACCGGAGCGGAGCGCAGCGAGCGGAGTGGAGGGACCTGCTGGTCCGGCGGCCTGCAACTCCCAAGCTGCTCGCTAGAAGTGTGTCTGCAGCTCTGAGAACTTCTCCACCACCAGCAATCGCCTCGGCGGTTCCGCGGACTCCACTTCCTCATGCTCCAGCACCCAGGTGGCGCCGTGAGGAACGAACACGGCATTCAGCCCCGCGGCCAGGGCTGGATTGATGTCGGATTTGGGGCTGTTGCCGATCATCCAGCTGGCATCGGGATCCAGATCGTACTTGGAAATGACCAACTGGTAGGTGGGGACATTCTTCTCCGACACAATCTCTACCGCCGAGAAATACTCTTTGAGACCGGAGCGTTCGACTTTGCCGGTCTGCTCCGGCACCGCTCCCTTGGTCATCAGAATCAAGTGGTGGCGCTCGGAAAGATATTGCAGCGTCTGGGGCACTCCGGGCAGAAGTTCAACCGGATGGCCGGCAATGGTGTGAGCAAATCCATTAATCGTCTCGTGCAGGGCCGGGGTCAGAGGTTCGACAGCCAGGCGCTCGAAGGTCGCGACCAGAGAGTGAGCAAAACTGTGCAGACCATAGCCATGGCTCACGATGGACTCCCGCTCCACCTGGTTCAGCACTTCGCGCACCTGCTGCCGAGTGTACTCGTGGTGATTGAGGAACGAGATAAAGTTCGCAATGGCACGCTCAAAGTAAATGTTATTTTCCCAAAGGGTATCGTCGGCATCGACCAGCAGGGTCTGCTGACCATTAAGATTTGCTTCCGCGGGCATCGCAACATGATAACGAGGAAGGCGAAGGTTGGCGAGAATCTCCGTCGCGAACTTTGCGGATTCTTTGCGTCCTTTGCGGTTAAAGATTTTGACTCTACCGCGGCGAGAGCTCAAAAAGAGTTCTGCTCTTGCACGACCCTGCATCAGAGGTCTGCTAGAATCAGGTTGATGATCAAAGAGGGATCCCTCCTTACTTTGCTGTTTGTTGTTCTCATGATTTCACCATCCTCAGCCCAAAAGAGTAAGAGACCGATGACGGGCTCCGCAGCCCGGGGCGCGGCTTCCGGCGGCATGCAGGTTGCCCCCGATCTGGCCCAGCGGCTCGCAAAATTCCGCCGTGTGGACATGCCGTTTCACTCCACCGGACTCACCGCGCGCGAGAAGAAACTGGTGGGCAAGCTGGTGGATGCTTCACGCTATCTGGAAGATATTTACTGGCGGCAGAGCGATCCCGAGGGCCTGGGCCTGTACCAGTCCCTGGCTTCGAGCAAGAGCGCGAAGGACCAGGAACTGCGCCACTATCTTTGGATCAACGGCTCGCGCTTCGACCTGATCGAACAGAACCGGCCTTTTGTCGGCATCACGCCCATGCCGCCGGGCCGCGGGTTTTATCCCGAGGGCCTGACTCGCCAGCAGATCGAGCAATACGTAAAGGACCATCCCGAGAAGAGAGAGGAAATTTACAGTCTAACCACGCTGGTGCGCTGGCACGGCGACCGCCTCGAGGCTGTGCCCTATCACATTGCTTATCGCTCCTTCCTGGAACCGGCTGCCCGCGCCCTGCGTGAAGCCGCCGCGTTGAGTGACGATCCCGCGTTCGCCAATTTCCTGCGTCTGCGCGCCGATGCGCTGTTGACCGATGATTACTTCAAAAGCGATCTGGCCTGGGTCGATTTGAAAGATCCCAAGTTCGATGTGATCTTCGCTCCTTACGAGACCTACACCGACGGCCTTCTCGGCGTGAAAGGTTCTTACGGCGCCGCCGTGCTGGTGCGCAATGAAGCAGAAAGCCGCAAGCTGGCGATGTTTCAGAAGTATGTGGCCGATGTCCAGGATGCGCTGCCGCTGGCCCCCGAGGACCGGCCTTCCAAGCACGGCCTCGAAACTCCAATGGAGGTCATGGACGCCCCCTACCGCGCGGGCGATCTGCGTCATGGCTACCAGGCCGTGGCCGACAACTTGCCCAACGATCCCCGGGTCCACGAACAAAAGGGCAGCAAGAAGATCTTCTTCAAGAACTTCATGGATGCCCGCGTCACCTACGTGATTCTTCCGCTGGCGCAGTTCATGATGCCGCCGGACCAAGCGGCCAAGGCTTCCGCTGAAGGCTATTTGCTGGGCACGATCATGCACGAGATGGCCCACGGACTGGGCCCCGCCTACTCGCGCACCGCGAACGGCAAAGTGGCGGTGCGTGAAGCTATTGGCCCCCAATACAGCGGTCTGGAGGAAGCGAAAGCCGATGTGGTCGGCATGTTCGGCCTGAAGTGGCTGGTGGACCACGAAGTGCTGCCCAAGGACAAGCTGGAAGAATATTACTCTTCGTACCTTGCCGGAATTTTCCGCACCATACGCTTTGGCACCGGAGAAGCGCACGGCCAGGCTGAGATGATGGAGTTCAACTACCTTCTGGAGCGGGGCGCAATCAAGCGGCAAGCATCGGGAACGTATGCCATTGACTATGCCGCAATGCCCGGCGCACTGGCTGATCTGGCGAAAGAACTTCTAGACATTGAAGCCACTGGAAGCCGCGAACGCGCCGAAGCGTGGTTCAAGAAATACGACGTAATGCCGGCAGAGTTGCAGGTGTCTTTGAAGGCAGCATCGAAGGTGCCGGTGGATGTGGACCCGGTGTTCTCGTTTCCGGAGAAGATCAGATAGTGCCGCGGGCCACGTAGGGGCAGGTGTCTCACCTGCCCAGCCGAGCGAAGCTCGGCAATCTTGTCCGCCGCTACCGGAGTTTTAGCAGCGACAGCCGGCGAGCTGCGCTCGCCCGCCCAGACGAGGACCTCCTACGCAAATCTACCCCACAAACTCCACGCTCGCTTCTCGTGGAATGATTCCTGCCTTGTGTCCCATGTCCAGCAGGCGGCGCACGGCTTCGCGTCCATCCGGCCCGTAATCCAGGGTGCGTTCGTTGACGTACATACCGACAAACTTGTCGGCCAGCTGAGGATCGACGTCGCGGGCGAATTGCATGGCGTAGGCCAGGGCTTCGTCGCGATGGTCGAGCGCGTACTGAATGCTGTCCCGCAGGGCGCCGGATACTTTCGCGGTCAACTCCGGTCCCAGACTGCGCTTGATCGCGTTCCCTCCCAGCGGCAGCGGCAACCCGGTAACTTTCAGCCACCACTTGCCCAGGTCCACAATGCGTTGCAGACCGGCCTTGGCATAGGTCAACTGCCCTTCATGGATGATGAGGCCAGCCTCGTAATTACCAGCCACGACCTGGGGAATGATCTGGTCGAAGGGCACGACCTCGGTTTCAATCCCGGGCGCGAAAAGCCGCAGCGCGAGATAGGCCGTCGTCAGAGTTCCCGGCACAGCAATCTTCTTGCGCTTTATTTCGTTTTGCGAAAATCCCTGGGTGGCCACAATCATGGGGCCGTAGCCATCGCCGACACTGCCACCGCTGGGCAGTAGAGCGTAATTATCCTGGATGTAGGGATAGGCGTGGAACGAGATGGCCGTGACGTCATAAACGCCGTCGCCTTCCCGCGCCTTCTGGTTCAGGGTCTCGATGTCGCAAAGGGTATGAGTGAAGCGAAGCCCGGGAACGCGCACCTTGTTGGTGGCCAAAGCATAAAACATGAAGGCGTCGTCAGAGTCGGGACTGTGCGCGATGCTGATCTCACGGGTGGACGCAGTGCCGCGTGCCGAATCCTTGGATTCAGGTACGAGAGCTGCGGTCGTTCCAGATGGCGTTTCGACAAAACTCATGCCTGCTCCTTGCGGACACGCTGCCATCCGGTTGAGACTCCAGCGGCCAACATGACCTTGATCACTTCCGCGAACACGAACCAGTAAAGGCCCCAGCGCGCTGCCTGCGCGAAAGAGTGCGTCAGCACCGCCAGCCATGAAAGGCCGCCCGCGAACAACAGCACTTCAGCCAGGACGCCAGCCGCAGCGGCACGTGCGAAACTGGCCTTGCCGCGCTCCATGATCCAACCCGCCAGCCCAGCGACGAAGGGATAAGCCAGCAGGAAGCCGCCGGTCGCACCTGACAATTGTGCGACACCGCCCAGCCCCGCGGGATTGAACACAGGCAGGCCCGAGGCCCCCTCCACCAGGTAAAGCGCCAGCGCGGCAAAGCCGCGACGGCTTCCCAGAGTGAGGCCGACCAGAAGCACGCCAAAATTCTGTAGGGTCAGCGGCACCGGCGTAAACGGCAGGGGCACGGTCACGTGCGCACACAGTGCAACAAACAGGCTTGCACTAACCACAATCGCCGCCTGTTCCGCCCAGTAAAGAGCGCGACTACCTCGATCGAGGGCAAGACTAGCGGGCTTCGCCATGTTGGACATTCTCCGGGTCAGAGTCTGAAACGTATGCGGCGGCTACAACGAATTCGGGTCACTCTTTGCCGTGGGTTTCCCTGGCAGACGATTCCTTCATATGGCTGCGCACTCGAAGGTAGGCCGCCAATCCGACCAGAGCCACGGCTACGGTACTCAGGGCCAGGATCAGGAACAACCAGATCATCCGCACGATGTCCTAGGATATCAAAAGGGGGGCACGCGTGGGTCAGGTGTTGTGGGTCAGGCCGTGAATGTGTGGGTCGGACACTCTTGTCCGCAGGCCTTTGAAGTTGATTTTGCCTTGCACCATTTGTTGCCGGCGCTTTCAGGCACGGGCCTTTTCTTGTCAGTCAAGATCAACGTCAAATGCGTCGGACAGAGCCTGCCCTGAGCGAAGTCGAAGGGAGTGTCCGACCCACACAGGCCTGTCCTCACTTACCCGCCATGGCGTGCTCGACGTCGTCGGCAGTGTGAGGCAGGTTGGCGGTCAGGTTGATGAGTTTGCCGCCCGGGTCAACATAAAGTATGTCCTCAATCCGCACCCCAAGCTTTTCCTCCGGAATGTAAATTCCCGGCTCGATGGTAAACACCGCTCCCGGGCCGAGTGGAACGTTGTAATCGCCGGCGTCGTGCACATTCAATCCCACGTAATGGCTGAGTCCATGAATGAAGTATTTTCCCAGAGGCTCGCCGTGCAAATCTTTGCCGTGCGAATTGATGTAGTTGTAAGCCACGTCGTAGAGAG
This sequence comes from Terriglobia bacterium, assembly GCA_963790645.1. Lineage (GTDB taxonomy): Bacteria > Acidobacteriota > Terriglobia > Terriglobales > Acidobacteriaceae > JAIQFF01. The sequence continues at coordinate 38,867 of CAWBPS010000031.1, forward strand.
AATCCGGCTGGTCTTTTCTCAGGCTTGACTTGCCCGAGCGAAACGCCGCCATGGCGGCCTGCTGCGCGCCCAGGACGATATCGTAGATCTCTCGCTGGCGGGCGGTGAATTTTCCGGATACCGGCAGCGTGCGGGTGATGTCGGACGCGTACATGGAATATTCTCCCGCGGCGTCAATCACCACGACGTCTCCCGACTGCATGGTGCCGGAGTCATCGGAGTAGTGCAGCACGGTAGAGTTGAAGCCTGAGCCCACGATGGGAGCATAGGCAGGGCGCTCACAACCGCGTTTCCCCCACTCATATTGCATCAGGGCGGAAATTTCGCGCTCGGTGACGCCCGGTTTCACCGTACGCATGGCTGCGAAATGGGCCGCAATCGAGGCGTCGGTCGCGTGCCGGATGCGCTCGATTTCTCCCGCATCCTTATAGGTTCGGAGCGAAGCCAGCATCGGACGGACATCCTGGAAAGAAACCCCGACAGGGAACGAATTGGCCCGCTTCAGCCAATCCAGAGGCGCCGCTGAATTCGAAATCTCGCCATCGGCGACCACGTCGGTATAGACGGTCGCCTTCTTTGCCGGCAGCAGGCGGACCAGTTCGGACCGCAAATTGTCGAGCACCTCGACATGATCGAACCCGGTAAGCTTGCCGGCGTCAGGACTGTCCGCCCCCAGCTTCGGCCCGGTCCACTTTTCCTGCGAGGGATTGTGATTGGGAAGAAACAGAATCTCGGTATAGGAGTGATCTTTCGGGTCAGCCGCACCCACGATCAGCAGCGCCGCGCCCGGTTCGCTCCAGCCGGAGAGGTAGAAAAAATTGTCGTCGGGACGGTAACCGTAAAGATCGTTCGGCCCTTCCGCTTCATTGGAAGCGAAAATAAGGACAACGCCGCCACTGGCCTTGCTTGCCAGCGATTGACGGCGCATCCGGAAATCGGAGTTGGGTTGGCGGTCCAGGGCCCACGTGAGTTGGGAAAACAAAAAACAAACCAGCAACAACTTTCGCATTCGGAGTCCCTTTGTTTGTAATTGCAACTTATTTTGAGTTGCTGGTAACCGATTTGCTGGCCGCAATCAGGGCATCGACATTGGTTTTGTCCACCAGCGCTGATCCCGTATCCACAAACGCCGGAATCGGCGCAAAGCTGTCTTTGGCCCAATCATTAGTCAGCGTGGACAGCTTGTGATGATAAAGGTCGTCCAGCATTTTCAATCCCACAAAGCTCATGGTGTACGGCTTCTGGGAAATGGTGGCCGCAATTACGCCCTTCTGGATCCACTCCAGCGTCTTGTCGTCCGTGTCCATGGCCACGATGATCTTGTCCTTGACGTCATGCTGGCTCAGTACGGTGGCGACTTCCTTGCCCGACAGCGCTTCCAGGCATACGAAAGCATCGACGTGTTCCTTCTTGTCGTTGCCCAGGATCTCGGTGGCGGTGTCGAACGCGACCCGGGAATCGCCTTTCATGTCCACGACGCGGGTGATCTTTATTCCTGGCGTCGCCTCGAGCGCGTCCCGGTAGCCGCGCAGACGCTCCTTCAGGTTGGCCTGCTCGGGGATGGTAAACACGACCACGTTGCCCTTGCCGTTCAATTCCTTGACCAGCCTCTGGCCGCCAATCTGGCCGGCATGATAGTTGTCGGTTCCAATGAAGAACAGGCGCTTGCTGGAAGGCGCATCCGAGTCCACCGTGATCACCGGAATACCGGCCGCAATGGCGCGATCAATGTCATCTTTCATCAGGGCAGGATCCGCCACTGAGACTAGGATTCCGCTGGCCTTGCTCTGCACCGCCTGCTGAAATGCCTGCTGCTCCGCTTTGGCATCGTAGGTGTCAGGCCCGGCGAATTCGGATCGCACCTTGAGCTGCGCGGCCGCCTGGAACAACCCCGCTCCGCCCGCCTGCCAGTACGGAATCTTGATATTGTTGGAAATCAGGTAGTACTTCTCATCGGCATCGTGACCGGTTCCACAGCTGACCAGAAAAACCAGCAGAACGCCGAGAACGACTTTGGCAGTTACCGTGAGGTGGCGCATCGGACCCTCCTTGCGAACCGACATGACCCGCGTCCGATTGGACGCGAAACGGTAAGGATTCTAAACCCGCGTGCTGCGAAAAGAAAGGAATTGAATGAAGAATGGAAGATTGAAATGGAGGACGGGCGTCCCGCCCGTCTCAGAACGAACACGGAAGAGGACGCTCTTGCTCATCTCTACACGCCCACCGGAAACGGCTTGGTATGGGTTTCCGCGCTCATGGACAGGCCCGAGAATCGGCCCTGCAACAATGACATCAATCCCGTGTACCAATACCCGAGCACGAACAGGACCAGAAAAGGTACGGTGATGTAGTTCTCATTGGCGATGGCGTAATAGACCGTAAGCGCGAAATAGCTGCCGATCAGAAGTTCAACCCAGGGGACCCACCCCAGGCGGCGCCGGTACTTGGCGGCGTTGATGCGGTCGGCTTTCGACTCCACACGATACTTGGGAGTGCGCGCGAAGGCCGACTTCTTCCCAATCAGAGCTTCCAGCACAGCGCGTGTGTTGGTAATGGTCAGGCCGATTCCCAGCGCCATAAGAAATGGCAGATAGAGCAACGCTCGCGGCCAGGATTTCGGAAACAACTCACGCTGCGAGACCAGGTAGAAACTGGAAATCGAAAACGTGGAAGCCAGAAACAGCGGCAGATCGATGTACAACATCTGAAACCATCCCTGGTAAAAACGGATGATCATTGCCGGCAGCAGCAGCACCGAGAGCACGACCATCAAGGGGTAGCTCAGATTCGCGGTCAGGTGGTACCACGCTTCCAGCTTCACGCGAAAAGGCTGATCGCTCCTGATCACGCTGGGAAGAACTTTTTTCGCGGTCTGGATCAGGCCCTTGGCCCAACGTGCCTGCTGGGTCTTGAAAGCGGTCATCTCTACCGGCAGCTCAGCCGGGCACTCCACATCCTGCAGGTAAATGAACTTCCATCCTTTGAGCTGGGCTCGATAGGAGAGATCGGTATCTTCGGTGAGCGTGTCATGCTGCCAGCCGCCGGCTTCTTCAATCGCACTGCGTCGCCATACTCCTGCCGTGCCATTGAAATTGAAGAAGGCGTTGCTGCGCGCGCGCGCGGAATGCTCCAGCACGAAGTGTCCATCCAGAAGAATGGCCTCAACCTCGGTCAGGAACGAGTAGTTGCGGTTGATGTGGGTCCAGCGGGTTTGCACCATGCCGATCTTTGGATCGGTCAGATGGTGGATGGTGCGCATCAGGAAATCTTCGGGCGGCACAAAATCGGCGTCAAAGATGGTAATGAACTCGCCTTTTGCCGTTTTCATGCCTTCCGCCAGCGCCCCCGCCTTATACCCTTCACGATTGCTGCGGTGATGGTAGGTGACCGGAAAGCCTCGAGCGGCATACTGCTCGACCAGGCCCTGCGCCACCGCCTGGGTCTCGTCGGTGGAATCGTCGAGGAGCTGGACATCCAGCTTTTCCAGGGGATATTGCAGGTGGCAGACCGCATCGAGCAGGCGCTCCACGACAAATTGCTCGTTGAAAATCGGAAGTTGCACGGTGACCCGGGGCAGGTCCGCAAAATGGCCGGCCGGATCAACTGTACGATTGTCTCGGTGCTTGTAATAAAGATAGACCAGAACGTAGCGGTGCAGACCGTACGACGCCAGCAGAATAAGAACCACGAAGTAGGGCACCAGCAGCGCCATATCAAAAGCGTTGGCGTGATAAAGACCCTTGAAAGTGGTGTCGAGGAAATGCTGGCGAATGTACTGGCCGATACCGCGCGAGGCCACGAAAGCGGCGAGAGTTTGAATCGAGATCGACGTGATGCCCAGGGATCGTCTCCAGTCGGTCCCGACGGACCAGCCCAAGACCATTCATTGTACCTGAACCCAGGTGTGGGTCGGACACTCCTGTCCGACGCGGGTCGTGGGTCAGTTTCTTGATATGACACGGCAAGTGCATAAACCACGAAGGACACGAAGTATCACGAAGGCTTTGTGTTCAGGGTTTCCTTCGTGTACCTTCGTGCCCTTCGTGGTTTATGGTCTCCAGAAGTGTCCGACCCACACGTGTCTAGTGGGGGTTTCGCCAGCCGCCGTCTGCCGAAGTGAGCTTTTCGGCCTCCGCGGGACCCCATGTGCCTGGGTCGTACATGTGCACCGGAGTCGCATTGTCCAGGATGGGCTGTACGATCCTCCAGGCCTCCTCGACATAGTCTTCACGGGCGAAGCGCGTGGGATCTCCATGGATGGCGTCATCCAGCAGTTCCTGGTAAGCGGATAGCTCGGCGGGATCGGAGTCCTGGCTGGCAAGAAGTTCAACCGGCTCCCCGGTCATCTCGTCCCCGGGCTCTTTTACCTGACCGCCAACCGTGATGACGAGATCGGGAGTAACGCGAAAGCGCAGATAATTGTGCGCCGGCGCATTGCCTGAAAAGATCGCCGGAGGATGCCGCAGGGCCACGTGCACCTCGGTGGCCGTCACGGGCAACGATTTTCCCGCCCGAATGTAGAACGGCACGCCCTTCCAGCGCCACGAATTAACGCTTAGGCGCAAAGCGACGTAGGTTTCCACGGTTGAATTCGGCTTGACGCCCGCCTCATCGCGATAGCCGTTGACCTGGCCGCGCACTACGTCGTCCGGCGCAAGAGTTTTTATTCCCCGGAGGACTTTGACTTTTTCGTCCTGCAGCCCCGGATTTGCCATGGCCACCGGGGGTTCCATGGCAACGTTGGTGAGCAACTGGAACAGATGGTTCTGCACCACGTCCCGAATTGCGCCGGCCCGCTCGTAGAACGCTCCCCGACCCGCGACTCCGAAGTTCTCCGCCATCGTAATCTGGACGCTTTCTACGTATTGACGATTCCAGATGGGCTCCATGAAAGTGTTGGCAAATCGGAAAAACAGAATGTTCTGCACCGCGTTCTTCCCCAGGTAGTGATCGATGCGAAAAATATTCTGCTCAGGGAAGGCCGTATGCAGCGTTTTATTCAACGCTCGTGCGGAATTCAGGTCGTGTCCGAAGGGTTTTTCTACCACCACCCGGGCGCCCTCCGAGCATCCGGAGGACTTGAGTTGCTCTACCACCTCTCCGAAAAGGTCCGGCGGGATGGCAAGGTAATGCAGCGGGTGCCGGGCGTCCCCCAGTTTCTGCCGCAACTCACGGAAGGTCGCGCTGTCGGTATAGTCGCCGTCAATGTACTGCAGTACTCCGGTAAGCTTGGCAAACGCCGCCTGATCGAGACCGCCGTAGTGCTCGACGCTGTCCTGGGCCCGCTTTTTGAGTTGATCGAGGGTCCAGCCTGACTTGGCCACTCCGATGACCGGCATGTTGAGTTCATCGCGCTTGGCCAGCCGCTGCAGGGCGGGAAAAATCTTCTTGTGGGCAAGGTCTCCAGTGGCGCCAAAAAATACCAGCGCATCGGAGATGACTTCACTCAAGGTTGACCTCGTTCCAAATCAAGCCTGCTGCTGGGTAAGAATTATCATTTAGCGGTGGGGTTGCCCGGCGGAGCCATCTGGCTTCGAACGCTGGCCCGCGGGCCCGCGTTCCCGGCCGAGGTTCAACGCCGTGTTTACCAGCGCCACGTGCGAAAATGCAAGCGGGAAATTGCCCAGCTGGCGTCCGCTTTCTGGGTCGTATTCCTCCGCCAAAAGACCCACGTCGTTGCGTAGCGTGAGAAGTCTTTCGAAGAGCTTCTCGGCCTCGATTCTCCGGCCCTGCAAGACGTAATTGTCCGCCAGCCAGAAACTGCACGCCAGGAATGCGCCCTCTCCCGATGGAAGTCCATCGCCTGCAGTACCGGTGTTGTAGCGCTGTACCAGACCGTCGCAAAGGAGATCGCGCTCGATCTTTTCAATCGTGCCACGCACCCGTGGGTCCGATGGCGGCAGAAAACCGACGAGCGGGACCAGCAACAGACTCGCATCCAGATTCTTCGATCCGTACGATTGCACGAAACTGCCGAGATCGCGGTCGAAGCCATGGCGGCAGACGTCGTCGTGGATTTGCCTGCGTACTGCTCGCCAATGCTCCAGCGGGGCCTTCAGGCCGAACTTTTCGGCGCTCTTGATCGTGCGATCAAACGCCACCCACGCCATTACTTTGGAATGGGTGAAGCGGCGCCTCGGACCCCGGACTTCCCACATGCCCTGGTCGGGCTCCTGCCAGACGTGCTCCAGGTGTTCTAACAACGTTCGCTGCAGGTTTATCGCCGGCTCATTCTTCGGCAGCTTGCCTTCCCTCGCCTGATGCAGAGCGTCGGCAAGTTCTCCGTAAATGTCCAATTGCTGCTGCCCGAAGGCAGCGTTGCCAACCCGCACGGGCGATGCTCCCTGGTATCCGGCCAGCCAGGGCACTTCCCACTCCGCCAGGTGCCGCTCTCCGGCGACGCCATACATGATTTGTACCTGTTCGGCACTGCCCGCGATGGCCCGCAATAGCCAGTTCTGCCACTCTTGCGCTTCGTGGTAGTAGCCCGCATGCATCAGGGCCAGCAGGGTGAAAGTTGCGTCTCGCAGCCAGCAGAAACGGTAGTCCCAATTCCGCACGCCATGCGGTTTTTCAGGAAGAGAGGTTGTGGGAGCCGCCACAATTCCACCGGTAGGGCCGTAGGTGAGCGCCTTCAACGTGATCAGAGATCGGCATACTGCTTCTGCCCACGGCCCACTATAGGTACAGCGATCCGCCCACTTGTGCCAGTACTTTTCGGTTTGCTCGAAGCGTCCGTTCGGCATCAATTGCCGGCGGAACCGGGCCGTTAGAGGCCCCGTAAGACAAAACGAAGGGAACCGTTTGCCCTTCGCCCACGGTAAATTCGCTGATAGTTGTGAGATTTTCGCCTCGCAGCGGCGCCGGAGTGCGAAGGGCGAGCATGTCGGGCCCGGCAATGGCGCGCGTGGTCCTGTCTTCCAGGCGAGTGACCCAGGGCACCGATCGACCGTAGTCGAACCGTACCGTGAGCTCCATCTTCACCCGGACTTTGCCGCGTTTCCCTTGCACCAACCGGATGAGGTGAGAATGCCTGCCGCGGAGCGGCATGAAATCGACCAGGGTGATGGCGCCATCCCGAGTTTCAAATTCGGTTTCAAGAATGAGAGTATTGTCGCGATATCGCCGGACTACCCGCGTGATGTCATCCGCCGGCGCCAGCTTCCAGCATCCGTTATCGGGTGTTCCCAGCAGCGACGCGAAGCACGCTCCGGAATCAAACCGCGGCCAGCAAAGCCAGTCAATGGATCCGTCGTTACCACACAACGCCGCAGTCTCGCAATCACCGATCAGCGCGTAGTCTTCGATTCGGCCAGGCATTTGACTTTGAGGTTGTACATCGGCCGCGGAGTTGCCCGGAGTGAGAGCGCGGCTTCTAATTCAGGAAATAGGTACGATAAAGCGTGTCGCGCTGCGCGGGCCTGAATCCGGCGTCGCGAATGATGCGGCGCAACTCTTCTTCCGTGGTGCAATTGGTCACGCCGGCTGCGCGCACGACATTCTCTTCGAGCATGACCGATCCCACGTCGTTGCCGCCAAAGCGCAGTCCCATCTGGCAGACTTTTAATCCCTGGGTGACCCAGCTCGACTGAACATTGAGGAAGTTCGAAAGGTACAACCGGGAAATAGCCAGGACTTTCAGGTATTCGACAGCCGTGGCTTCGTCCCAGTGCCGGCCGCCGAGCGCCGTGTTGTGAGGCTGGAAGCTCCAGGGGATGAATGCGGTAAAGCCGCCGGTCTCTTCCTGCAACTCGTAGAGACGCTGGAAGTGATTCACGCGATTCTCAATGTTCTCGCCCACGCCAAACATCATGGTCGCGGTGGTGCGCATGCCCAACTGGTGCGCGGTGCGATGAACGTTGAGCCAGTCCTCGGTCAGGCACTTGAGCCGGGCAATCTTGTAGCGCACTTCATCGTCGAGAATTTCGGCGCCACCGCCGGGAATCGAATCGAGCCCGGCATCGCGCAGACGAATGATGGTGTCGCGAATGCTCAATGCGCTGTACTCGGCGATGGCGATCACCTCCGAAGCCGAGTAGCAGTGCAGATGGACCATGGGAAAACGCTGCTTGATACCGCTCAGCATTTTCTCGTGCCACTCAATCTTGAGATCGGGATGCAGTCCGCCCTGCATCAACACGCCGGTGCCCCCCAGTTCGACGGTTTCGCGAATCTTGTCGTAGATAGTGTCGAACTCGAGGATGTACCCCTCTTTGGCTGCGGGTCCCTTCAGCGGCCGGTAGAAGGCGCAGAAGGTGCAATACTCGGTGCAAAAATTCGTGTAATTAATGTTACGGTCGATGACGTAGGTGGCGACGCCTTCGGGATGAAGCCGGCGGCGCACTGCGTCCGCTTCCATGCCGATGCCGATCAGATCGTCGGAGCGGAACAGGTCGAGGGCTTGCTGTTTGGTCAGGGACATGGCGTTCGAACCGCTGTTCAGATTCTAACGGACTCAGCGGTCACTGCCAAATGCATGACCTCCAAAGAAGATCTGTCATCCCGAGCGGAGCCGAACGATTCGCTTGCGAATCGTCCGGCGGAGTCGAGGGACCCCTACCCGACCGCAGACTCATCAGCCCGTAGGGGTCCTTCGACTGCGCCAGCTGTTTCGCCAGCGAAACAGCTCGCTCCGCTCAGGATGACACCTAAGCGGTGGCGGCCCGGTGCTTGTACCGGTAGTACTGCACCAGCGAAACAATTCCGCCGATCACTGCCAATCCGATGAGGGTAAACAGTGCCGGCCAATAGTATTGCGAGAAGAACCTGACAATGTGGCGGCCATAAATTGCTCCCAGGCCGGCAAGAATGGTGAAACGAACTCCACGGCCCAGCGCCAGCGCGGCCACAAATTTCTTGCGGGAATATTGCATGGCGCCCGCCGCCAGCAGAAAAGGGACAATCGGAAATGGCGGAGGCAACAAGGCCGGCACCGCCACGGCAAAAAATCCCCAACGTTCAAAGCGCTTAAAAACCTTGCCGGCTCTGCGCTTCGAGAGCTTACGCTCAAAGGCCTCTTTTCCTCCCTTCCGGGCGAGTCCGTACGTGATGTACCCGCCGATGACCGCGCCCACCGTGGCCATGAACGCGTAGTACCACCACAAACGACGGTGGTGAGCGGCGAGGAAAATGGTGAGAACATCCATGCTCCCCGGCAGGGGCACGACCGAGTTGTCCGCCAGCCCCAGCAGGACCAGGCCTACGCCGCCCAGGTGGCGGAGCCGGCTCCACACCGTAACCGCGATCAGGAAGTGAATCTGGGTTGGCATCTTAATCTTGGAGACAATTTTTCAGATGCGGGGGGCACGGCGAGACCGGGTGAAATCTAGGTGGCGGCAATTTTGGCCACATCGAGAAAGCGTAATGCCGGCGCCGCCGGCAAAGCGCCGCATTCGCTGGCATAGCGATAGAAAAGCTGCAGCCCTTCCAGGCACGCGGGATCAAGATCATAGTGGATATTTTCAGTCAGATAAGTCCTGATCTCACTTTCGTTCAAACCCATGCGTGGCGCCCATTCGCGAGCAATCTGGTCAAGATTCGCCGGCTGCAAACCGTGGTCGCGCGAGTCCTGAAACACTGCCGCCAGATCGAGGGCCGCGGGAACATCCTTCAGCGCTGACTGCCGTACCGCCCAAAAGGCAAACACAAATTGCTTTCCGGTCAGGCGGATCCATTCTTCGGCCAGGTCGTAGGTGATGTATCGCGACCGATCGACTTTCAATGCCGGATCGCCAATCACCAGACCGGCGTCGTGTTCCTCCATCATCCTTTCTATGTTCGGTTCCATGGGCGTAAACGTCCTGCCCTGTCCCCACCACTTGGCGAACAAGACTCTGGTCAGGGCTACCGACGTCAAGGAGGACGTGTCGAGGGCAACCGAGCGGATCTGGTCCAGCGGGACTTTGCTGACCAGAAGAATGGAGCGAACCGGCCGCTTCGAAGCGATTGCGACCCCAGGCAGGATGGCGAGCCCCGGAATACTGGCATAGGCGGCCGCCGGGATAATGCCAATATCGGCTGTTCCCGCAGCCAGATTCCCGGCGCACTGCGATGGCACCGTATAAGAGAGATCGGACATCGCACCCGCGTCACCGTGCTCGAAATCCCACATCAGGGGGGCAGTATTAAGGTAGGAAATCGCGGAAATACGAAGGCGTTTCATGCGGCCAATGTTCAATCTTAACAGAGGAGTGTGTCGTGTGACCTTGACATCGTTTTTCGCGGATGTATAGAGTCCGCGAGTCAGCCGATATGGAGGTGATGCAGTGCCGGAAGCCCTGGCGGTAACTCCGAAATCCAGCGAAAGCCTCGCTTTACAGTGGCTGGCCCTTGCCCTGACCCCGCGCCTCGGTCCCACCCGGGCGCGGCGGTTGGTCGAGCATTTCGGGGGTGTGCACAACGTCTTCAAGGCCTCGCTGACTGAACTCGAGGCCACCGGCATTCAAACCGTTTCGGCGCAATCGCTCGGCACGGGGCAGTCGATGGAGCTGGCATATGACGAAATGGGACGCGTCGCCGCAGCCGGAGTTGCCGTCGTCTGCCTGGACGATTCTTCCTATCCGGCGCAGCTCAAGCAGATCTACGATCCGCCGCTGGTCCTTTATGTACGGGGAAATGCGGACGCGATCGCCCAGCCCGGGATCGCGGTCGTGGGCACTCGCCATCCCACTCCCTACGGACTCGGAATGGCGGAACGGCTGGCATGCGATCTCGCGGCCCGCGGCCTGGTCATCTTCAGCGGCCTGGCTCGCGGCGTGGACGCGGCCGCGCATCGCGGCGCCATCAACGCCAAAGGAAAGACGGTGGCCGTCTTCGGCACCGGCGTGGACATTATTTATCCCAAGGAAAACACCCGGATCACGGAGCAGATGCTGGCGGCGGGAGGCGCGCTGATCTCCGAATTCCCCATGAACACCTTCGCCGCGCCGCAAAATTTCCCCATTCGCAACCGCATCATCAGCGGTATATCAATCGGCGTTCTGGTGGTCGAAGCCGCGGAATACAGCGGCACCCGGATCACTTCGCGTTGCGCTCTGGAGCAGAATCGTGAGGTGTTCGCCGTCCCCGGCAACGTCACCAACAAGAATTCCTGGGGACCCAACACCCTGATCAAGCAAGGCGCCAAGCTGACCGCCACCTGGGAAGACGTTTGGGAAGAACTCCCTGCGCCAGTACGACTTGCGCTGACTCCCGCCACCGGCGATGAATCGCAGGCGGGCCAGACTGCATCTCTATTCGGGGAAAGCGAGCTGCCTCCACACGAAAGAAAGATCCTGAAACTGCTGAAAGCCGACGAGGCCACCCACATCGACGAAATTGTGGAGTTGCTGGAACTGGACATGTCGTCCTCCGAAATCTTCGCCGCATTGTTCGAGCTGGAGCTGGCGGGAAAAGTGAAGCAGATGCCGGGGAAGAATTTTGTGAAGAGCTTCTAGCTGTTAGCTCTTAGCTTTTAGCCTGAAGCTTGATCGGAGGCTCTTCTGGAGGCGGCGAAATGAGAAATTATAAGGACCTTGTGGTTTGGGAGAAGGCACACAATTTGACACTGGCGATTTACCGTGGCACCCACGACTTTCCAAAAGAGGAGCGATTTGGGTTGACGAGTCAGATCAGGCGCTCGTCAGCTTCGATCGCGGCGAATCTGGCCGAAGGATGTGGCCGAAGATCGGACGGCGAAATGGGACGCTTCATCCAGATTTCGATGGGTTCAGGAGCTGAGCTTTCCTATCCCTTACTACTTGCGCGAGACTTGGATCTTTTGAAGAATGCGGAATATTCAAAGCTGAACTCCGATCTAGAGGAAGTCAAATGCTATCTTCGCTGTCACAAAAGATCAGAAATGCATTGGCAGCTTAGGGTTCCAAGCTAAATGCTAAAAGCTAATAGCCAATAGCTTTTTCCACCGCATTCATGCTAGCTTCAAAACCAGTAACCACCATCAGAGGACACATTGTCTAAAGGTTTAGTCATTATCGAATCACCCGGCAAGGCGAAAGCCATTCAGAAGTATCTTGGCAAAGGCTACATTGTCGAAGCGTCGTTTGGTCACGTTAAAGATTTGCCTAAAAGCACGCTGGGCGTTGACATCGATAACGAATTCGAGACGGAATATGTCGTCATTCCGGGCAAGGAGAAAGTTCTCGCCAAGCTCAAGAAGCTGGCATTGTCCGCGGACAACATCTACCTGGCGCCTGACCCGGATCGCGAAGGTGAAGCCATCGCATGGCACCTTGCCGAGGAGCTGGGTGACGGAAACAAGAAGAAGAAAAAGAAAAAGAAGGATGGCGATGAGCCCGACCGCATTCGCCGCGTGACCTTCAACGAAATCACCAAGCGGGCGGTGCAGGAGGCTTTCGAGCATCCCCACGACATCGACCAGAACCTGGTGGATGCGCAGCAGGCGCGTCGCGTGCTCGACAGGTTGGTCGGCTATCAGGTGTCACCTTTATTGTGGGACAAGGTCCGCCGCGGATTGTCGGCCGGTCGCGTGCAGACCGTTGCGCTCCGGCTCATCGTTGAACGCGAGCGCGAAATCAAGGCCTTCCAGAAGGTTGAATATTGGACTATCGACGCGCACCTGGCCGGACCGAAGCCGCCCGCATTCGATGCCCGTTTCATAGGCAAGGGTGAAGAGAAGGTCGAAGTAAACAACGGCGAGGACGCGGAGAAAATTCGCGCCGCGCTGGAAAAGGCCGACTGGCTGGTCCGCACCGTCGATCGCAAAGAACGGCGCCGCAACGCCACTCCGCCCTTTACCACCAGCAAACTGCAGCAGGATTCCTCGCGCAAACTGCGCTTCAGCGTGAAGCGCACCATGATGATTGCGCAACGCCTCTATGAGGGCGTGGAACTGGGCGAAGAAGGCTCGGTCGGTCTCATTACTTATATGCGTACCGATTCCACCCGCGTTTCGAACGAAGCGCTGGCCGAAGTGCGCGAATACATCTCGTCGCAATACGGCAAGGATTACCTGCCGGAGTCGGCGAACGTCTATAAAGAAAAGAAAGCAGCGCAGGCGGCGCACGAAGCTATCCGTCCCACTTCGGCGATGCGCCATCCCGACCAGATCAAACAGTATCTGAAAGAAGACGAGTTCAAGGTTTACAAGCTGATCTGGCAGCGCTTTGTGGCTTCGCAGATCACGCCCGCCGTCTTCGACCAGACCACGGTGGACATCGACGCCAAGTCCGCCGCCGAAACTTTCTGGTTCCGCGTGACCGGTTCAGTCCTCAAATTCGACGGCTTCCTCAAAGTCTATGAAGAAGCGAAGGACGTCAAAGACGAGGAAGAAGAAGAGCTCAAGCACAAGCTGCCGCCGCTTGAACCCGGCCAAAGACTCACTCTCCGCGAACTGAAGCCGGAACAACACTTCACCGAACCTCCGCCGCGCTACAACGAAGCTTCACTGGTGAAAGAACTGGAAGAGCGCGGCATCGGACGGCCTTCCACGTACTCGGCGATTCTCAGCACGATTCAGGAACGGCAGTATGTGCAGAAACTGGGCGGCAAGTTCTCGCCCACTGAGATCGGACTGGTCGTCACCGACCTGCTGGTGGAAAACTTCCGCGACATTTTCGACGTGCAGTACACGGCCCGCCTGGAAGAAGAGCTCGACGAGATCGAAGAGGGTAAAGAGACCTGGATCAATGCCCTCACCGAGTTCTACAAGCGCTTCGCTAAAGATCTCAAATATGCCGAAAAGCATATGGAGAACATCAAGCGGATGGAGAAGCCGACGGACGAGAAGTGCGAGCGCTGCGGCTCTCCGCTGGTGATCAAGTGGGGCAAGCACGGGTCGTTCTACGCCTGCAGTTCCTACGACAAAGAGAATCCCGACAGCTGTACCTTCACCAAGGAAAATCCCATCAACCTGCCCGATCTGGATTCGGCTGACATTCAGGAGACCACGCAGGAAGAATATTGCGAGAACTGCGGCCGGGTGATGGTGCTGAAACGCGGACGCTTCGGCCAGTTCATGGCCTGCACCGGTTACCCCGATTGCAAGACCACGCGCCGCCTCGATCAGGGCAAGAAGGTTCCCGATATCCCGATCGACGAGCTTTGCCCCAAGTGCGGGCGCAATATGATGATCCGCCACGGCCGCTTTGGCGAGTTCACTGCCTGCAGCGGCTATCCCGAATGCAAATACGTGAAGCAGAATTACATCGGGGTGAAATGCCCGCTGTGCAAAGAGGGCGACCTGGTGGAGAAGAAGGCTCGCAAGGGCAACACATTCTACGGCTGCGGAAATTATCCCAAGTGCAAGTTCACTTCCGCGGGTAAGCCGCTGGCGGAAAAATGCCCGAGCTGCGGCAGCGAATACCTGGTAGAGAAAATGCTGAAGGCGGGCCCCGTAATCGCGTGCCCAAATAAAGAATGCGACTTTGAGCGCGAGATTCCCGCAGAAGCCGCTTCAGCATCATCGACAACTTAGGTTAAATGTAGGCGCGAGCGTCCACGCTCGTGCTGCAGCGTCACGAACGATAACCAGGCTGAAACACGCGAGGAATGGAATGGCAAGACCGACAGCTGCTGACGCGCAACTGATTGTGAAACTCTACGATCTCCGACGCGAGCCCGAGATGCGCAAGGCCCGCACGTGGTGGCTCGTGACTTTCTGGCCAATGACGGCCGACGATATCATCAAGGTCGCCTCTGCCCTGGGAACCGACGAGAATGCCTGGTTCCGTCAGGTGGCCGGCTATTGGGATATGGCAGCGTCGTTCGTGAATCGCGGCATTCTCAACGCCGATTTGTTTCTCGAGGGTGGTTCCAGCGGTGAAATGGTTTTTCTCTTCGCCAAAATTCAGCCTGTCCTGAAAGAAACCCGCGAGAAGATGAAGGCCCCTACGCTGTTCAGAAACGTCGAAAAAGTGATTATGGGATCCAAGTCCGGGCGGGAGCGTCTGAAGCTCATCGGAGCGCGCGTCCAGGCCCGGCGCAAGGCGATGGCGGAAGGCGCCAAAGCCAGCTAGCCGGCAGCATCCCGTTCTCCAACCATCTGTCATCCTGAGCGAGTCCGCCTCTTCGCATTGCGAAGAGGTGGAGGAGTCGAAGGACCCCTACCGTAACGCAGCCGCCAGCAGTGATTGTTCTTGAGGTCGTAACGCTGCACCCAGCGAATCGGTTGGACAGGGATCCTTCGACTCCGCAGCTGCTTCGCGAAGCGAAGCAGCCATTCCGCTCAGGATGACACAGGCGGTTAGGAGCCAGCAGCTAGAAGCGTTCCCTAAGCGATGTACTCGCGGATGTACTCGTCCCGCGTCTTCGCCAGTTCATCGATATCGCCATCAAAAATTACTTTCCCGTCGCGCAGGATCAGAAATGCCAGCGGCACTTCGCAATGCACACCCTTGGGCAGCGGCAACATCTTGTTGGCAGTGCGATCGAAGTAGTGGGTGGCCATGATGAACGCGTCCTGCAGGCGGTGCGTGACCATCAGCGAGCTGGTCTTGTACACGTCCCGCTGTTTCACGATCAGCTCCACGATGGTGGTGGAGGTCACCGGATCCAGCCCGCCCGTCGGCGAATCGTAGAGCAGAATTTCAGGCTGGGTGACGATGGCGCGGGCAATGGCCACCCGGCGGCGCATTCCGCCCGAAAGCTCCGAGGGAAACATGTCCACGGTCCGTTCCAGTTCGACGAAGCTCAGGGCCTCGCGCACCCGCCGCTCGATCTCCTCCTCGGAAACCCGGCCCTCTTCCATCAGACGGAACGCGACATTCTCCCGCACCGTGCGGGAATCAAAAAGCGCGCTCTCCTGAAACACCATGCCAATCTGCCGCCGCAAGTCGAAGAGAGCGTTCTCGGTCATCTCGGTCACGTCCTGCCCGAGAACGTAGATGTGGCCGGAGTCGGGTTTCATCAATCCCAGCGCCAGCTTGAGAATTGTACTTTTCCCCGAGCCGGCGACGCCAAAAAGGGCTTTGGTTTCCCCGTGAGGCAGGCGGAAAGAAATGTCGTCCAGCACAACCTTGTCGTCAAACGCCAGAGTCACATTCTCGAAGCGGATGGCTTCGCTGCCTTGCTGTTTCGCCGCAGGCGCGGGCAGGTCGAGCGGAAGCGTGGGAGCGGACATCGTCTATCGGTACCCCAACAGAGTGATGAGCAGCTTCGTGACAAAGAAATCCGTGACCAGAATCATTACCGAGGCCACGACGACGGCCTGGGTAGTGGAGCGTCCCACACCTTGCGTGCCGCCGCGGGTGGACATGCCGAAATAGCAGCCCACGGTCGAGATCACAAATCCGAAAAGCACCGGCTTGATCAGCCCGGAGGTAAGGTCGCGCCAGACCAGCGACTGCCAGGCCGAGGTCCAGTACTGCCGCGAGTCCAGGCCCAGCAGCAGGCTCGAGACCATGTTTCCTCCCACCAGCCCGAGCAGGTCGGAAATGATGGTCAGGAAAAACAGCATCACTACGGTGGCCACCACACGCGGCGTGACCAGTTTCTTCGTGGGATCGGTGCCCAGAGCGCGCATGGCATCGATCTGCTCGGTCACGGTCATCGAACCGAGTTCGCTGGCCATGCCGGAAGAGTTGCGGCCGGCCACCATGAGGCCGGTGATGACTGGTCCCAGTTCCGTGACCATGCCGACCGATACCAGTTGAGCGATTAGAGTGAGTGAGCCAAACCGCGACAGCGTGCTGGCGCTGTTCAGGGCCAGCACCGCGCCGGTGAACCCGCCGGTGAGGATTACGATCGGCAGGGAACCCACGCCGATCAGGTCGGCCTGCTGAATCATGTCGGTGACGTACAAGGGCCGCCGGAAAAGATTGGCCAGCGACTGGCCGGTGAGCAAGGCATAGTCCTGGAGCGCCTTGATCTTGTCCTTGGCGAATTCAGCGGGCGATATGAGCGGGACCTGAAAATCCCCAGCTGCCATGCGGTGTGGCCTCTATCTCAGGAACTATAGCAGAAGGCGGACGTCAGACGTCAGACCTCGGACCTCGGGCGTCAGCCCTCAGACGCCGGGCAGTCGGTTACTTTGATAGCTTGATGTCACGAAGTGCTTTCACTGTGTCTGCCATGTCAGCTTTCCGAGCAGCAGAGAGCCCCATTTGCTCCGTAACAATCCGCCAAATGTGATTTGCAATCTGTTCATCGGAAGCTCCGCTTACCAACAGCTGATATACGCCACCTAAGTAGCCGTCATACTCGTCCTGTGCGTTTGGTTCGTCTTTGATACCGATGGGATCCCAAACACCATCAGCACATGTCTGATCTCGACTCTGATGCGACGGGATTCGTACTTGTCAATCACTCCATTTTTCCGCCGACAGGTTAAGAGGATGAAGCCGAGGTCTGAAGCCCGAGGTCCGAGCTCTGAAGTCTGACGCCCGCTTTTCTATTCCCTGACCTTCTTCTTGATCTCAATATTCAGACGCTTGATTTTCTGGTTCAGGGTGGAAAGCGGCACGTGGAAACGTTCGGCGGCCTCGGTCTGGTTCCAGTTACATTTCTCCAGCATGTCGAGGATGATGTGGCGTTCGCAGTCTTCCACGATATCGAACAGGGAAGCGTCGCCGCGACGTTCCATCAGCGGAACCGGGAGTGCCGCGGCCCACGATCTGGTCGGGCAGAAGCTCGGGCCCCACATCCTGGGTGGAGGAGAGCACGACCGCCCGCTCGATCACGTTTTCCAGTTCGCGCACGTTGCCCGGCCACGAATAGGAGAGCAGAGGACGAAGTCCTTCCGGCGTCATTCTTCGCCGCGGACGCTCGTTCTCTTCGGAGTATCTGGCGAGGAAGAAATCCACCAGCAGAGGAATGTCCTCCCGCCTCTGTCGCAGCGGCGGAAGATCGACCGTGATCACGTTCAGGCGATAGAAGAGATCGTCGCGGAACCGGCCTTCGCGCACCAGTTGTTTCAGGTCCACGTTGGTGGCCGCGATGATGCGTACGTCCGCCTGGATTTCATGGACTCCGCCCAGGTGCATGAATTTGCGGTCCTGCAGCACGCGCAGGATCTT
Source organism: Terriglobia bacterium (assembly GCA_963790645.1). Taxonomy (GTDB): domain Bacteria; phylum Acidobacteriota; class Terriglobia; order Terriglobales; family Acidobacteriaceae; genus JAIQFF01. The sequence continues at coordinate 56,842 of CAWBPS010000031.1, forward strand.
GCTCTGCGTGTCCATGCTCATGGTGCCGATTTCGTCGAGGAACAAAGTTCCGCGGTCGGCAATCTCGAACAGGCCTTTTTTGGACGCGATGGCGCTGGTGAATGCGCCCTTGACGTGTCCGAAGAGCGTGGATTCCAGCAGATCGGGAGGCATCGAGCCGGTATTGACCGGAACAAACGCCCGGTCGCGCCGGGGCGAATTCAAGTGAATGGCTTTGGCGATCAGCTCTTTGCCGGTCCCGCTCTCGCCCTGCAAGAGGATGGTGGAGCGGCTGGGGGCCACCTGCGCCACCAGGTCGAAAATCTTCAGCATGGGCTCGCTCTTGCCCACGATGTTTTCAAAGTTGTAGCGCTGTTTCAGGGCGCGCTTGAGCTGGACGTTTTCTTCCTCCGCTCGATGGCGGGCCACCGCGGCACGTATGTCGGCCAGCAGCTTTTCGTTGTCCCATGGCTTCTGGACGAAGTTGGTGGCTCCGGCCTGCATCGCCTTCACCGCATTTTCCACGGTGCCGTAGGCGGTGATCATGATGACGGCCTGCTGCGGATCGTGACTGTGAAGTTCCGCCAGCAGATCAATGCCATTCCGGTCAGGCAACGCCAGGTCGAGCAGTACCAGGTCGTAGGACCGGTCGCCGATCCGGGTGAGACCCTCGTCGGCGGTGGCCGCCGACTGCACTTCGTAGCCTTCCATCTCCAGCAGAGTTTCCAGCGACTCGCGGATGGCGGCTTCGTCGTCGATGATCAACACCGAACCCGCGGACGAACCTTCGCTCAGGTTGTGGCGCGGGATGGTGGCCAGTTCAGACATTGACGGCCTTCCTGGCCAGCGGGAAATCCAGGTAGAAAGTCGTGCCGCGACCGGGATGGCTTTCCACCCGAATCTTTCCCGCATGCTCCTGAATGATGCCGTAGGTGACGGACAGACCCAGGCCGGTGCCTTTGCCCTGGCCCTCACGCGGCGCCGCCTTGGTGGTGAAGAATGGGTCGTAGATGCGCTGGATGTGCTCCTGCGCGATACCGCTGCCGGTGTCGGAGACGACCACGCTGACCCCGTCCCCGTTGGAGGTGGCCACGCGCAGCGTTCCGCCCTCCGGCATGGCGTCCCGCGCGTTCAGGAACAGGTTCAGGAAGACTTGCTGCAGCCGTCCCGGATTACCGCTGATCAGCGGCAAGTGGCCGGCCAGTTCGTCTTCCACCCTGATCTTGGTGATCTTGAACTGGTGCTCCAGCAGCGCCATGGTGTCGGCGATGATCTTGTTGACGTTTACCTCGGTGAATTCCGTGCCGCTGGTGCGCGAGAAATTCAGCAGGTTGTTCACAATCTCCGATGCCCGGAAGGTCTGCCGCGTGATTTTCTCGAGCAGCCCGCCTTTCTGCGGATCGTCCTGCAGTTGCTTCGACAGCATCTGGGCGTAGGAGGAAATAACCGCCAGCGGAGTATTGACTTCGTGCGCCACCCCGGCCGCCAGGAGGCCGATCGAGGAAAGCTTGTCCGCCTGGGAGAGTTGCGATTCCAGGCCCACGCGTTCGGTGATGTCGTCCACGATGATCAGCCGCCCGATCACGTTGAACTTCCGGGTGACCAGCGGCGCGATGGCAACATTCACGATGCGGCTCTCGCCTGTGGGCGTGGCCAGGCGAAACTTGTAAAGGTTGTTGATGCCCGGGTTCTGCCGCACCCGGTAGAACTCTTCCACAAACTCCGCCGGAAATACTTCGCTCAGGGGCCGGGTCAGCGCCTGCCAGCGGGGCAGGGCGTACATGACTTCCATCTGCGAGTTCCAGGATTCGATGCGGTCCGCCAGGTCCACCGCCATCACGCCCACGTTGATCGACTCAACAATATTTTCGTTGAAGTCCTTCAGACGTTCGTACTCGGCGACCTTCTGTTCGAGCGAGGCGTACAGACGCGCATTCTGGATGGCGATGCCGATGTAGCCGGCCAGGGTTTCCAGCAGTTCGACGTCTTCGCTGGTCAGGAAATCGCCTTCCACCGTCTTGCCCAAGCCAAGGAAGGCAATCGTCCGTTGCTGGGCTCGGCAGGGAATGTAGTAGTTCAGGTCCAGCCGGGCGATGGTCTGCTGGGCGCTGGCAGTCTCGCGCGGCACCTGGTGCACGTTTTCCAGGAAAAGATGTCCGGCTTCAGTCTCCGGCCGGGGGCGCTGAGGAAGTTCAGGTCCAAGCCGCCGGTCTGGGTCATGCCGAAAGACTTGGCCAGCACAAACTGCGGCGGCTCGCCGGCTGAGAGAAAAATCGCCATGCGATCCACCAGCAGGGTGCGCGACAGGCGGTCCACCACCGAACTCAACATCATGTCGAGATCGGTTTCCGAACTAAGTTCGCGTCCAAATTCGATCAGCGTCTTGCGATAGTCGTAGCGGGTGCGATAGAAAAACTGGTCAATCCGCTCCTGGATCCATTTGCGTACCGGATCAAACAGCAGCGCCGTGACCACCATGGCCAGGACCAGGCCGACCGATCCCGAACTCGGCACCTGCATGTGGACCAGTTCCGCCACCCCGGCCACCACCGCGAAATACACACCGACAATCGCAGCCGCCGCCAGCGTGTACACCATGCCGCGCTTGAAGATCAGGTCCACGTCCATCAGGCGGTAGCGGAAGATGGCGTAGCCAAACGTCAGCGGCAGCAGGCCCAGCGACAGCACGGAGACCTTCATGGCCGAGCTCGGCATCGATCCCGTGAGGTAAGGGATCACGTAGAACAGAGTGAAGGGTGCAATGGCAAGAATGGTGCCGCGCGTGACCCATTTCAGCTGCTGGCGCAGGATCGGCGTGCTGGCCCTCCGGTAGCTGTCCCACAACATCGCGGCCGCGATCACGAAGAACAGGGCCAGGTAGCCCATCTGCACCCGGTCGAGGTCCCAGCGCAGGCGTTCGCTGGCCTTCAATACTCTGAGCGCGAGAATGTGCGCGCCCAGCAGCAGCACCCCGGGCGCGTAAATCGCCGGAATGATCCAGCGATGCTTGCGGACAAAGTTGCGCTTCTCCGGGAAGGTCAGGACGAAATGCAGGAACAAAGCCGGCTGCAGCAGCCAGGCCGTAACATTGCCCCAATAGATGGTCCAGTCAAACTGGTTCAGCTTTCCGGTGAACTTGAAGGCGTAAAAGATGAACGAAACCAGGCAGAAGATATAGAAATGGGTTGAACTCGGCGCCGTCCAGCGCCGCAGCAAAACATAAAGCCCGATGCCCAGGTAGATCAGCGCGATGAACCGCAGCCAGTAATTCAGGGAGCGTTCGGCCGGAATTAAAATCACCGTCGTATCCAGCGGGACGGACTGCCGCACCAGCGAATAAGTCGCCTTCGACCACGCCCCTACCCGGTAAACCTGGCGCATCCGGGCGGTGGTGTCTTTCACATCATGCTGGTTGATCGCGGTCAGCCGGTCGCCCACCCGAATACCGGCTTTATCGCCGGGGCCGTTCGGTTCTACTCTCTTTGCCACCACGCCGCCGTCATTTCCCGTTTGTTCCATCCACCAAACGCCGTCGGAAGGAATCTGGAAGTCGGCTTCCTTTTGGAAGTTAATCCAGGCAAGGATGACCGCAGCCGTGGTCAGAAGGATCAGCAGACCGGCTGTAAATCGGATTTGGAAGTCCCGGTTCATCGACCGCAACGGCTCCTGGATGAGGGCGGGGGGAAAACCCGATTGATGGTTCAGCACGTCGGGTGCCACGGCTGGGCGCAAGGGAGAACCTCTAACTTACTTCAAAGAAAAGACTTTACCGATTATAAAAGCAGAGTCGCAGTAAAGCTATGCTTTTTGGAAACCTTCTGTGAGGTTTGGTAACCCTATGGATAGCAAGAAGTTCAGCAAAGACAGTCTCCCCGGCTGGAAAATTTTCGATCACGGCGGGGGCGCACTTTAGCTTTGCGTCCTTTGCGCTTTCCTTTGCGGTCAAAAGCTCTAGCCGCAAGTCAAAAGCCTTAACGGCAAAGTTCGCAAAGGATCCCGCCAAGGACGCCAAAGAAAATCCCACCAGGTATCGACTACAGCTAGAATTGTTTGATTCCCCATGACGCAAACCGAAGAAATCATCGAGCGCGAGCGCCGCTTCCGGCTGCCCACCTAACAGCACCCAGGACACGGTGTTGCGTTTGCTGCTCCCGTTTCTGCGTGCAGGCTTCGAAAATTGATCCCTTTCTATTCATCTCTTGCGAATTTGCCTCGGCCGGACTCGATCAAAGTAGTACCAAACAAACGCGTACGGGAGGAACAGCGCCATCAGATAGTACAGAACCGGTGGCTTTTCACGCACGGCACAGTCGTACAACATCCAGAGTGAGCCGATCGGCGCGAAAATGAAGAATGCAATCAGACAACTCAGCCCGAATGTGGTTTTAGGCGCCCAGGATCCTAGCACTACCCACCCTGCGAACACGAGGATTGTTCCGGAAACAAAGAGTACGAGAATCAGGACAGCCGGACGCAAAGCGCGACTTTCCGACATAAGCAATAGAACCTTCATTGAACAAATGTCGAACATGTACACGCAAGCTTTTAGAAAGTTTGCGGATTAAAAGTGATGTCGAGCGGGTGGCCCACCTCGAGTTTACCTCGGAGCTCAAAGCGGGTGCCCCGTCCATCCCGAGCAGTGAAGCTAAACCAATGGCCCGCCGCCCGTCTCAAGCGGCGGGTGGGACGGGTGGCCCAAGCTTTTGACCGCGCCGGCGTCAAAAACATAGTGGCTGCCCCGTCCTTTGCGCAACTTGGGAGCGGAGGCGGATTTCGGAACGACAGACTTCAAAGGATATTATCGGCGAAAAGCGCCGCGAGTTTAGAAATACAGGAAAGGTTCCGCCACTCTCTATCGGCATTGCCATCAGGCCGAATTGATTTGCTCAACATAGCGATCTAAGAGCACACCCAGGTCTTCATCGGGAGCAAGCGCCCTGTCATCAAGAACGAAATCTGCCCCCGTCACTTTGCTAAGAGCTGGGACCATAATACGCCCCGCATTGTCGATCATTATGTTCGCAATAACATTTGAAGTTTCTAAGCCCAGACCGAATTCCCCGCCTGGGCCGTCTGGATCCGTCGAATCAGTTTGCGTTCTCAGGAACAGCTTGGAGAGAGTCCCCCGTCTTTCTAAATACCACGCTTCGGCTTGTCGAACTAGCGTCACTAAAATGTCCACCGGATAATATCACTCGCTGGCGGCATTTCTGTGATGCCGTAGTATTTCGCGAAGATGCTACTCGGTCCGTAGATAACAGGCGGGTGGCCCAGGCTTTTGATCGCGCCGGCGTCAAAAACATAGTGGGTGCCTCGTCCCTTTGCGCACTTTGCAAAGGGCGGGAACCTGGAACGCATGCGCGATCGGGTTGCAGAGCCAAAAAAGTTGTGTCGGCAGCATCGTTACCCGCCCTTGCAAAAACCGCAAGGACAGGGCACCCGCTTTGAGCTCTGAGGTAAACTCGTCCACTGAAGGTGGGCCACTCGCCAATCCCGGTCGAGGAGCGCTGGTTCGTCCTTGACGGCCACCGCATGCGCTACCTGTGCGGCGGTTCTGGTCCGCCCTTGCTCCTGTTGCATGGATTGCTGGGATACTCCTTCTCCTGGCGCTTCGCCCTGCCGCTTCTGGCGGGGAAGGCGACGGTGTATGCGGTCGATATGCCAGGCGTGGGTTTTTCCGACCGGCCTTCCGATGCCAGTGGCAGTCTCCGGGCCCAGGCCGAGCGTCTGTTGCGTTTTATGGACGGCGTGGGCATCGCGTCCTGCGATCTGCTGGGAACGTCCCACGGCGGCGCGGTCGCGATGATGGCCGCCGCCCTGGCGCCAGAACGGGTGCGCAGCCTGATCCTGGTTGCCCCGGTGAATCCGTGGTCGGCTCATGGCCGGCGGCTGGCGCCCTTACTGAGCAGCGCGCCGGTTTCCTGGCTGCTCCTTCGCCTCGAACCGTGCCTGGGAATTGTCCACGACACTTTACTGCGCCGCCTTTACGGGGATCCCCGGCGCATCAGTCCGGGCACGCTCGCCGGCTATTCCGCTCCTTTCAGAATTCCCGGGACCCTCAACTATGGCCTGGGTATTGTGCGGTCGTGGAACCGCGATCTCGAGGAACTGGAATCGGCCCTTCCCCGCATTGCAGACATCCCCACCCTGCTGCTCTGGGGCAGCAAGGATAGGGCGGTGAATCCGGCGTCTGCGGAATTGTTACGACAGCAGTTCAGGGATTGTCAGCTCGAGGTCTTCGACGGCGTCGGACATCTGCCTTACGAGGAAGTTCCCGAAACCTTCAATTCATCGGTGATTGCATTTCTGGCGCGAGATTTTGCGCCTGCCGGCTGACATTATTTCCGCAGCGCCGCAGCACACCTGATACCTTGAAGGAAGAACAACACAGAGTTCATTTGCCTTGAAATCCAGCATCAAGCGAATCCTGGTCCTGATCGTAGGTTGGAGTTTCATCCTGCTGGGAATCCTGGGCCTGTTTCTGCCTATTCTGCAGGGAGTGCTTTTCCTGCTGGTAGGCTTGATCATTCTGTCGTCGGAATATGTATGGGCCCACCGGCTGCTGACCAGACTGAAAGAGCGCTTTCCCAGGCTGGGGCGCACCGCGGACCAGGCCACCGCCAAGGCGACAGCATGGTTACGGCGGATTTCCGGTCAACCCGATCCGGATTGATGCGCCATCCCGGCGGTGCTAGCCTCGAAACAGCGAATCGCATACATGGCTGACCCCGCAATACCGGCTGTGCTGGCCTCTGACGCCGGAGTTCGCTCCCGTAGCCGATTCCTGCGTTTCGAAATCCCTGAAATCTGGATGCGTTTTTTGCTGGCCCTGCTGGGACTGATTCTGGCATTTGCGGCCGCTGTCTTTTCCACCGTGGCGCGTGAATCGGGCAGCCTCTGGGCCACGGTGATCCTGGCTTCGATCGCGCTGGTGCTGGCGGTGGTAGTGGGCCTGACTACGGTGCCGTATCTGGCGCGCCGGGTGGCTGGCAGCCGGGTCCGCGATGCCTTCAACTACGACGTGACCGGGGTGGGAATCATCTATGTGGTGAGTGTCCTCCTGATCGGGGTTGCAGCCCTGAATACCGGCAACAACCTGCTTTACGTAATTGTGGCGGCGATGCTGGCGGCCATCCTGGTATCGGGCGTGGCCTCGGCGGTCGTGTTGCGCGAACTGGAATTGGACGTCCGCCTGCCCGAGCAGGTTTTCGCCGGGCGCCCCACACTGGGAAAAATCGTGGTGCGGAACCGCCGGCGCTGGCTGCCTTCATTTTCCATCAGCGTAGTTCCGCTCAAGCAGAAGCATTCCAAACAATGGCGATGGGTGCCGACCACTTTTGCGTTTCCACCCGGGCAGCCGCCCGCCAAACAGTGGGTGAGACTGCCGGACCGCCAGTTACGCCGGGTTGCCGGCGGCCCCGCCGCTCCGCCCGGAATTTTTACGGAATCGGCCTACTTTCCCTATATTCCCCCAGCTGCTGAACTCTCAGCTGAACTGGAACTCTGCTTTCCTCGCCGCGGACGCTATCAGCAGAACAGCTTCGGCCTGGCCACCCGCTTTCCTTTTGCCTTCCTCACCAAGACACGGCGCGTGCCCCTGGCCCGGGAGATACTGGTTTATCCGGCAGTGGAACGCACCGACGAATTTTTTGACGTGCTCCCGCTGATCACCGGCGAATTTGAAACTTTTGCCCGCGGCCGCGGCGACGACCTCTATCTCATTCGCGAGTACATGCCGGAGGATTCAGCCCGCCACGTGGACTGGAAAGCAACCGCCAAATCCGGATCGCTGAAAGTGCGCGAGTTCAGCCGCGAGGACGATCGCAGGCTGCGCCTGGTTTTCGACAATCCTGTTCCGGGGTCGGTTTCCGAGCAGGCTTACGAAAACGCAGTGACGGCCGCTGCATCGCTGGGTTGGCACTTCTCCGAGAGCAATGCCGAGCTCTCGTTTTTGGCGCAGGGCTGCAAAGCCGGGGCCGGCATCCATGAATTCCTGGCGTATCTGGCTACGGTCGCTCCCTCGGCCGCGCCGTCGCTGCTCGACAGCCTGGAAGTTTCCGGCGAATACAACGTCATCCTCACCACTCGTCCGCACGATACTATTCCCGCAAGTCTTTGGGCCTGCTCTTACTTCATTTTCATCGCGACCCAGAACTGATTTCAGCTCCGGCAGCGCGCGAACGGGCGCGGTCTTTTCTTCACCCTCAACTTTTCTTCACCCCTTCAACCCTGTCATCTTGAGCGCAGAGAACGGACTCGCTTGCGAGTCCGTTCTCGGAGTCGAAAGACCTGCTGTTTTGCGGCGTCGGTGAGCGCAAAGACAGGGAAGCCGCCGATTGCTCCCGGCAGAAAGCAGGTCCCTCGACTTCGAAGGATTGTTCGCAAGCGAACAATCCTTCTTCGCTCGGGATGACAGAGTGGAGGGAATCAGGAACAAAAATCTGGCCCAGAACACGAAAAGCCCGATATGTTAGTGCAGCCGTAGCGCTATGGCCTGCATCCCAAGAATAGAGAAACGAGAGACGCCGCTTTGCCTGGCCAGCCGAAACTTCAGCGAGGTGAAAAGGACATGAATGGCAAATACTTCCAGCTGCTGAGCACGGTGCTGACGAGTCTAGTTTTGGCCCTCGCGCCGTTGTCCGCCCTGGGGCAGAGGTCTCTCGAGATTCCTTCCGGGACATCTATCCGGGTCCGCATGATTGACAACCTCAGCAGCGAGCAGACCCAGATGGGAGATACCTTCCGCGGTACCCTGGACGAGCCGATTGTGGTGAACGGACGAACCCTTTACCCCAAGGGTGCGGACGTCATCGGCCGGGTCACCGACGTGCATCCCACCGGACGGCTCACGGAGCCCGGCGAACTCGACCTGGTGCTGAACACGGTGAGCTCGGGAACCGTGGCGGAATCGATCCACGTGGAGCCGCTGGTCATCAAGGGCGAATCGCACTCCAAGAGCAACGTGACTAAGATCGGCGGCGGAGCGGCGCTGGGTGCGGTAATTGGTGCCATTGCCGGCGGAGGTAAAGGGGCAGCCATCGGAACTCTCGCGGGCGGAGCCGCCGGCACGGGCGCGGCTGCGGCCACCGGTAAGAAGCCGGCAATCGTCGAGTCGGAAGCTGTGCTCACTTTTATTACCTCTTCAGCTTCGACGCCTGCGACTCCACCGCCGGCCGCGCCGACTTCCACTGAAGCATCGACGCCGCCTCCGCCAGCTGCCTCCGATTCTGTTCCAACCATAACTTCGGACTCGGCGTCGGGCCCGGATGACAGCGCCCAGCTGTTCACCCTGCGTGATCGCAGGTCGATTCGAAGTTGCGTGAACGAACATGCCTCCGACTTTCCGGCGGGCGCCACCCAGCGCCCGGAACTGCCTTCCGGGTCAGAGCGCCAGATTCACCGTGGCGGGACCTTGCCTTCCGAGGTTCAGAGCCAGGCCCAGTCCCTGCCTTTGGTCTGTGAAGAGCAGTTGCCTCGGCTGCCCAGCAATCTCGAACGGGTTGTTTACGCCGGGCGGGTGCTAATGATCGACGGCAAAGGGCAGGTCCTGGACATGTTCTATCTCGATCAGAATCAATAGTCTGATGGCCGCAGGCCGAGTGTGGGTCGGCCACTCTTGTCCGACGCTTTTGACTGTGGTCTTGCTGTGGGCTTGATTGAAAGTCAAAGTCAAGGTCAAAGGCAAAGGCGTCGGACAGGAGTGTCCGACCCACACTGGGGGTTATTCCGGTAACCATTACTTTCGATTACCTTGGTACATTGACCATCCGAGCCAAACTGCTAAGGTTACATATATAAGGGAAGTCTAATCGCAGAAACTCCGTCAACCGTGGCGCCCCCGGCTGGCAGAAAACTGGTTGATGACCGTCGATCACCAAACCGCGCTCTGGATTGCCCACCCCATATTGCAGCTGGGGGTGGGGATTGCGATGTGGCGCCATAAGCTGCATCGGTTGTTTCCTGTCTTCTTCGCCTACATCTGCTTCCAGATTTTCGCGTTTGGCGTTTTGTTCCCGATGTCGTCGCAGTGGGTGAGTGCCAGCTATCCGCTGTTTTTCTGGTCTTACTGGTCCTGCGCCGCGATCAATCTCATCCTCGGGTTCATGGTCATTTACGAAATCTTCCTGGATGTCTTCCGTCCCTATTACACGCTTAAAGATCTCGGGTCGGTGCTCTTCAAGTGGGCCGCTTTGGTCATGTCGCTGGTCGCATTCGTGGTTGCGGCATCGAGTCCGACCGGGGACCAGGGGCCGATCGTGCAAGCGGTGATAACCGTGACCCGTTGCGTGCGCGTAGCCCAGGTTGGACTCATCTTGTTTCTCCTGGTTTTTTCCCGGTACCTCGGTGTGTCCTGGAAGCAACATAGCTTCGGACTTTCGCTGGGCCTGGGTTTGGCCGCGGGAGTCGAACTGGGTACTCTGGCGTTCCACGTCAGTGGACATGCCTCGGAAGTTTTAGTCCACGTGATAAATCTCGTGGCCTATAACATTTCCATCATCGTCTGGTTGGGTTACGCCCTGATGAAGAGTCCGGAAAGAGCGCCGGGAGCAGAACTGTTCACGCCTAACCGCTGGGAGAAGAGCCTTACTGATATTCAGAGTCCGGCGCAGGTTGATTCGCTCATACCTATGTTCGAGAACATGGTCGATCGCGCCTTTTCCCGCACCCAGGCGGATTATTCGCCGACCCAGGCCGCACCTGATTCCGTCGCGCAACCAACGCTCACTACCCGAAGCGGTATTCATTCGCTTCCGTCGCCGAGCCGTCGGGTTCACTAAACGTTTCACCGGCTGGCGAGTTTGTTTCAGCCCCTGGCTGCGGCCATCGATTCACCCGCCCGAAACCTCACCTAATACTTGAACAAAAAGCTCGATCCACTTCCAGAATTATGGCAGCTGCTGACGCCGGCTTCGCCGGCTCACCTCTTCAAGTAGCGCCGTCGATTCCATCCTGATGCCCGTTAGCCGGGCGCGGCATGCATCGCCTGGAGAAAAGGCTGGACGCGCGGTCGGTCTTCTGTATAATGCCGCCACCGTGAGGTTTCCTCCCAGGAGCCTCGCAGCGTAAGGAGAACACCATGAAACGTGCGGTCAGGATGTTGATCCTGATGGTAGGTTTGGCTTGCACGTACGTGGCAATCGCGACCCCGATACTCAATGCAGAACTGGGCCCGATGCCACTGTGCAATCCTGCCAATCCCAATTGCTCGAAGCGTTAGGCAGGTGGGATTAGGAAGAGGCTGTTAACTAGCCGCGCAAGTGGCTCTGGAACCTGACCGGGCTGACCGATTGCCAATCGTGCATGGGTCGGCCCTATTTTTTGTCAGAGACAAAGTGGAGGTCAACTCTTCAGGGCGAGCTCGAGGGTCCGCCGCAATTGTTCTGCATTCATAATCGGAGGCTGGCAACTGAATCCGGAGCAGACCACGGCCGCTGACTTCCCCTCTTTGAGGATGGGTAACTGCGAGAGCGTTTCTGCGAGGGCCGGTGGCAGATTCTGCGGAACGACCTTGCTGGCGGCCAGGAGGAGGACCGTCTTGTGAAATGCGAAAGAGCCGGCCGCGGTGGCGCCCAGCTGTTCTGCCAGGTCGTCTTCTCCGATGACCACGATCTGGGTGTGCGGACGTGAGAGATATACCCCTGCGATGCCATACGTCGCGGCAAATATCCCGAACTTCCCGGCAAGTCCGGCCAACAGCTCCAGGGTTTGTTCCGCTTGGTCCCGATAGCTCTTCTGGTTGGTGAAGGCGTGCAGCCGCAGCAATGCGATGGCGGCCATGGAATTTCCCGCCGGAGTGGGAGAATCCTGAAACGGCTTGCGCCGCGTCCCCAGCACTCCCAAGACCTTCTCGGAGCTGCCCCCGGCAGCGTCGAAAAATCCTCCCGACACGGGGTCAAGGAAACGATCCACCATCTTGTCCACGATGCTCTGCGCGAAGTGAAAATAGCTGAGGTCCGCGGTGGCCTCGTAAGCATCGAGGCACGCGATGGCGGTGAAGGCATAATCGTCCAGCAGTCCCGGAACCAAACGCCGTTCGGCAGCCGGATCGGAGTAAGAGACCACGTGCTGCAGCCCCTGCTCCGGCTGCCAGGCTTCGGCAAGCACGCGATCCAGAGAACGGAGCGCGAAGTGTTTCGCCCCATCGAGCTTTAACACCTTGGCGGCCTCCAGGTAGGCCGAAACACAGAGCGCATTCCAACCCACATAGACAGTCTTGTCCACGTAAGGCGTGGGGCGCTTCAGCCGCGCGGCATACATTTTCTGCCGGGCAGATTCCAGTATCACCTCGATGCGCTCCGCGGCCAGACTCAGCCGCTTGCCGATTTCCTCGAGCGAAGCCCGGACGTACAGAACATTCTTCTCCGGATTGTGGTGCATCTCTCCGACTTCGTTGATGTCATAGCGTAATCCCGCGACCGCCGCTTCTTCTTCCGTCAGGACAGCCTGCATCTCCGCTCGCGTCCAGGTGAAATAGTCGCCGTCATCTTCCATTGAATAGTCAGCATCCTGGGAGGCGTAAAAGCCGCCACGTTCGCGGTCGCTGAGCCACTCATCCATCCAGCGGACGATGTCGCGAGCCACCGCGGCGAAGAATTCCGAACCGGTCACCTGGTATGCGTGGACATAATTCTTCAACAATTCCGAGTTGTCGTAGGACATCTTCTCGAAGTGCGGGACGATCCAGTGCTCGTCCACCGAGTAGCGGTGAAAGCCGCCGGCGAGCTGGTCATAGACGCCCCCGAGGGCCATTTTCTCCAGAGTTGAGACGAAGACGTCGCGCAGCTCCGCTTTTCCGGAGCGTGCATATTGGTCAATCAGAAGATCGAGCACGGCGGGATGAGGAAATTTGGGCGCGCTTCCGAAACCCCCATTCTGCGGGTCATACATCTTCACCGCCGCTTCCACAATCTCGTCAATCACCTGGGATGAGAACTGGCCGCTGCCGCCGGCGAAAGACTCGGCCCGTGAGATTGCGATCTCAACCATCTGCGCCTGCTCAACCACGTCGCTGTTCTTCTGGTGGTAGGCGTCTGCGATGGACTGCAGCACGCGCTTGAAGCTGGGACGTCCGTAGTTGTCGTCGGGCGGGAAATAAGTGCCGCCGTAGAACGGCTTGCCGTCGGGAGTGAGAAAGGCAGTCAGAGGCCAGCCTCCCTGTCCGCTGATGGCGCTCACGGCGACCTGATAGCGGCTGTCAATGTCGGGGCGCTCGTCGCGATCCACCTTGACGGCCACGAAACGTTCGTTCACGATCCGCGCTACTTCCGGATCGTCATACGACTCGCGGTCCATGACGTGACACCAGTGGCACCAGACCGCGCCAATGTCGAGCAGGATAGGCTTGTTTTCCCGCTTCGCGGTGGCAAAGGCCTCCTCGCCCCATTCGTTCCACTGGATGGGCTGGTGCATGGCGGAGCGCAAATAGGCGGAAGATGCCTTGGAAAGCAAGTTGAGGGTCTCGGTGGTCATGGTTCAAGTGTATCGCGGCACGATGGGGGGGCGCGCCGGACTTTGCGAGACCGGAGTTGAATCAGGTTCTACAGAGGGGCAGCCTGATTCAACGGGTTCACCACCTGAATCGGGCCATACTTCTGTCCCGTGGACAAATCCTCGGAATAGATAACCGTGGCGCCCGAGCTCTCCGCCGCCTGCAGAATAAGAGCGTCCCAAAAAGATATCTGGTAGCGCACTTCGATCTCCAGGGCGCGCAGTATTGAGTCCGGAGTGTTAATGACAATTTCCCAGCTGATGTAGTCCTGAAGAATCTGCCGGATCTCTTCCACGGGGAGCGGGTGGGCGATTTTGCGGCGAAGGTTTATGCAAAGGTCCTGCAGCACTTGTGTGCTCAACACACCCTCACTCGACGTCCATAGGCGCTCGACCAGTCCGCGGGCACGTTCGTGTTTCAAACCCGCGGAGCGATCATGCGCATAGAGCAGGATGTTGGTATCAACGAAATACTTACCGGGCATGATTTACCGTTCGTGTATCTCGTCGCGGGAACGGGGAGGGGTCCATTGCAGATCAAACCCCTCGCGCAGCCGAGCCAAGGCGCGCTTTCGGGCACGTTCGTAGGTTTTGCGCTCGCGCACGATTTGCTCGAGGCGAGCGGCCAGGAGAGCACTGATCGAGGTGCCCTCCTCGGCCGCCATGACCCGAATCTCCCGCAGAAGAGCGCTGTCCAGCTTGAGCGTGATGTTAGATTTCATAACTGGAGCACGTAAATATGTGCAGCACTACTATACGCGGTGGTGGCGCCGTCCGCGGCGGCTCCCCTTACCCTCCAGGTCGAGGGCGGGACGCCCTCGGGACAGCCGGCAAGATGCCGGCGCTACTCTCTCAGGTTCATTTCGAGAGTTGCCGTGCGATCGAACAGTACAAGTCCACGGCAACCTGCAATTGTTTTTTCTCAACGTATTCGCCGTCGGTGTGGGCCACGAGAATCGACCCCGGTCCGACGAGCAGGGGCTGTCCCCAGCTGCCGAGCGCTGGAATATCGGTGGTGAAGGCGGCGACCATGGTGGGTAGGCCGTCAAGTGTGCGCAGGCGGACGAAAGGAATTTCGAGCACAAACTCAACTCGCGCCAGATTTCCGACCGCCTCAACAATTTCTCGCTTCAATTGCTCTGACGATCCAACCAGGCGGTAAAGGAGTTGGGCACGCGCATTGTCCGGGACCACATTGGGGGCGCGGCCGCCTTCGATCACACCGATATTGAGGGTGCAGGGTCCGATGCCCTCTTCAGCCGGCAGCTTCATCGCTCGCAGGCGTTGCAATGCCAGCAGCAGCTTGTCAATCGCCGATTCGCCCAACTCGGGATACGCAGAGTGCGCCATGCGTCCTTCCGCGATCACCTCAACCCGTAACGCACCCTTGGACGCGATGGCGACTCGGTTTTCAGTGGGCTCGCCATTCACCAGAAACTTGCAGCCGGGAGGATTCTGGTTTGCCGCTTTGGCACCCAGGCTGTCCCGCTCCTCTCCGACCAGGAAAAGCAACCCAACATGAATGCCTTCCTCACGCAACCGTTCCGCAGCCTCGACCTGCGTCGCGATGATTCCCTTGGCATCGCAGGAGCCCCGTCCGAACACCCGCGTAGCGTCTTCGGACGACGGAATGAAGGGTGGGACGGTATCCATGTGAGTGGAGAACACAACCAGCGGGCCGAGGTTGGCCGGAGGAGACGGCAAAAACATTGCAGCGCGCGCCTTCCACCGGAATCTTCTCCGCCTGAAACCCTCTCCGCAGCAATTCGCGGTGAAGGAAGTCTCCCACCCGACCCTCGTTGCCGGTGATGGACTCGATGTCCACGAGTTGACGGGTGAAGGCCGCGACGTCCATGCGCGACAGGATACCTCACTCCCGCGCGGTGAGCATACTCAGTGTCCTGAGTGGTTCAAAAACCGCCAACGACCACTGAGGAAATCGGCAATTGGGAGTGGTCGAATCAGAAGGCTTCGTAATCTGAGAATCGAGACGCAGCTTGACGTACTCCGTGTCCTCAGTGTCCTCTGTGGTTTAAAAAACCGCAAACAACCACGGGAGGACACAGAGCACACTGAGGAAGTCATAATGGGAGGTGGTCGAATGAGAAGGCTTCGTAATCTGAGGTCGGATCGCAGCTTGACGTATTCCGTGTCCTCGGTGTCCTCCGTGGTTTAAAAAACCGCAAACAACCACGGAGGACACAGAGCACACCGAGGAAGTCGGAATGGGAGCTGGTCGAATGAGAAGGCTTCGTAATCTGAGGATCGGATCGCAGCTTGACGTACTCCGTATCCTCAGTGTCCTCCGTGGTTTAAAAAACCGCAAACAACCACGGAGGACACAGAGCACACTGAGGAAGTTCAATTCGCTGCTATGCTTTACTCAGCCCGATGAACACGCAAGCCGGCACAATCCGCTCCCTTTTTTTGCAAGGACCCGCGGGCCGTCTCGAAGCCCTGCTCAATGCTGGAGCTCCCGATGCCGCTTACGCCGCTGTCGTTTGTCATCCGCATCCCCTCTTTGGCGGCACCCTGCACAATAAGGTCGTCTTTCATGCCATGAAGGCGTTGAACAGTTTCGGTTTTCCCGTGCTGCGTTTCAATTTCCGGGGGACTGGTCTGAGCCCGGGTGACCACGACCACGGAAATGGCGAAGTGGGAGACGTTCGAGCGGCCCTTGACTGGCTTGACCAGGAGTTCCACCTGCCCCTGATCTTCGCCGGCTTCTCATTCGGTGCGGCGGTTGGCTTGCGCGCGGCTTGCTCCGATGTGCGGGTAAAGGCTGCGATCGCACTCGGTCTGCCGGTGTCTCCCATCGATGATCGCACTTATGACTTCAGCTTTCTTCAGAACTGCGCCAAGTCGAAACTATTCGTCAGCGGCGATCGCGATCAGTTCGGGACGCCGGCGCAGTTGGAAGGGCTGGTTCATTCGATCCCAGCTCCGAAGAAGCTGATCCTGATCCCGGGTGCCGATCATTTCTTTGAAGGACGGCTGCGCGAGATGCGGGACGCTATCGAGCAGTGGGTTGGCGGAGCGGTGATTCTGTAACTTCATGCGAGGGCGAGACGCCCTCGGGACAGCCGGCGGGACGCCGGTGCTACACGGCCTTCTATGCCTTCATCTGCTGCCGACCGCGACAAGCTTGCCCTGGACATGCGGGTCACTGCGCGGCATCTATTTGAGCATGCCCTCGCGGAAGCCAGCATCGACCGGGCATTTCAGCGCCATGTGGATTGCGATCGCGGGGTGCTTCGCATTTGCGAGGACTTGCACGATCTGGATTCGTACAACCGCGTGCTGTTAATCTCCATCGGCAAAGCCGCGCACGCCATGGTCAATTCGCTGGAAATGCAGGCGGGCAATCGTTTCCAGGGCATTGTGGCCAGTTCGGTCGAGCCGGTTTCCCAGGTTCGGGGCTTCCGTTATTTTCGCGGCAGCCATCCTACGCCGAACCAGGAATCGATCCGGGGCGCCGAGGCCATCTTGAAATCGCTCAGCGCCCAGAACGCGGCCTCGCTGGTGATCTTCATGCTCAGCGGCGGAGGTTCCTCGATTGTGGAAAAGCCGATCGACGAGGAAATCTCGCTGGAGGACCTGATCGCCACTTACCGCGTGCTGGTGCTCTCCGGTGCGCCGATCGCCGAGATCAATACTGTCCGCAAGCATCTGTCCGCCATCAAGGGCGGAAGGATGGCCGTCGCAGCCTCCGGAGCGCAGCAGGTGTCGCTGCTGGTCTCCGATGTTCCTGACAACATGCCCGATGCGCTGGCCTCGGGGCCGACCATGCCTGATTCCACCAGCGTGGTGGACTGTTACAGCGTGGTTGAGAAGTACGGCATGCTGGACCAGTTTCCAGGCTCTGTGCGCGAGCTGTTTCAACGTCACGCCCTGGACGAGACTCCCAAGTCCGATGACCTCGCTTTTCATCGCTCGCGCTGGTGGCCGTTGCTCTCGAACGCTTCGCTGCTCGAGGCGGCGGAGGCAGAGGCGCAACGTCACGGCTTCAGCGTGGAGATAGACAACGGCTGCGATGACTGGGATTACACTCGCGCCGCGGTATATCTTCTCGAACGTTTGCGCCGCATGCGCCAGAAGTCCGAACGGGCGTGCCTGATTTCTGGGGGAGAAGTCACTGTGAAGGTGGAAAAAGGCGGCACCGGCGGGCGTAACCAGCAGTTTGCCCTGGCCTGTGCGGCAAGCATCTCCGGTGAACCCATCACCGTGCTCAGCGCAGGCACCGACGGCATTGACGGCAACAGCCCCGCTGCTGGCGCGATCGCCGACGGCACCTCGCTCGACCGCGCCCAGGCCCGCGGACTGGGTGCAGCCGCTCACCTCGCCGCTTTCAATGCGTACCCATTTTTTGAGTCGTTGGGAGACGCGATCATAACCGGTCCCACAGGAAATAATCTGCGAGATCTGAGAATTCTCCTGGCCTACTAAGCAAAAGTGTGGGGCGGGCGCCCTCGCCCGCCGCCGTTGGGGTTGGTGTTGCTTTTCCAAACCTCAAATCGAAGGCGTCGGACAGAGCCTGAGCGCAGTCGAAGGGGAGTGTCCGACCCGCACACCATCAGAAGAACTTGGTCACGCCCTCTTCCAGCACGAACACCCGGTCTTCAATACCTGCCGCCCTGGCCTCTTTCTCCAGCAGCTGCAGGGGTTCGTCCATGGGTTCTTGGGAGAGTTGAAAGGTGCCGTAATGCATTGGCACCATCCAGCGTGCATTCAGGTCAAAAAAGGCGCGCATGGCATCCGCCGGGCTGGTGTGAACGTTGCGGAAGGAAGGGGGATTGTACGCGCCGATCGGCAACAGCGCCAATTCCGGTCCCAGGCGCTGCCCAATCTCGCGAAAGCCGGCGAAGTAAGCCGTGTCGCCGGCGTGATAGATCGAATGTTTGTGGTCGCGCAGTACGTAGCCGCCGTATCCGCGGTGCGAGTCCTCGATCACCCGGGCTCCCCAATGCCGCGAGGGCACGTGGGTGACGGTCAGATCGCGATGTCGATAACTGTTCCACCAGTCCAGTTCCACCACGTTGTCAAAGCCCAGGTCGGAAACCAGGTCGAAAACATGATGTGGCACCAGAATCGTGGGTGCTACCCCGCGCCGCCGTTTGGTCTGCTGCACGATGGCGCGCAGCGACGGCCGGTGCAGGTGGTCGAAGTGCGCATGGGTCACCAGCACCAGGTCAATGGCCGGCAGATCGCGCACTTTGAGCCCCGGCTGCCGCAGCCGTTTGAGGACGAAGAGCCAGCGGGCAAAGTTGGGATCTATGACAATATTCTGGCCGCCCACCTGGAGAAAAAAGCTCGAATGACCGATGAAAGTCACGCCCATTTCTCCGCTGGCCGCCAGCTTGGGTTGATGAGAACTCCCGGTGCGGGGAGTGACCGCGGACCTTCGCACCAGGCTGCCGAACTGCCGGGCGCGGTTGCGGAGAGCGCGATTCTTCAGTGTGCTTTTTAACATCTGGCCTGGCCGCAGTCGCGAATCTGACGCGCTGAAACCAGTCTCCTCGTTTCGCCCACCTTTCCGCAACGAGGGCGAAAAGAATGCGGCAACTGGTCATTCTAAAACAAATGCGCTGGAACAAATGCACGCGGATTACCTTGACCCTGGTTGCTGCCGTCAGTTCTAATCGCTGTTTGGCAATTAATGCCTTCAGGGGAGAGTCAGGATGCGTGTTGCTTTCTTGGGTTTGGGAATCATGGGACGGCCGATGGCCGCTAACCTGGTCAAGGCCGGTCACGAGGTTTCGGTGTGGAGCCGCACCGCAGGCAAAGGAGTAGATGGCGCGCGCAGCGCCAGTTCGCCAGCCGATGCCGCACAGGGCGCGGAGGTGGTCTGGATGTGCGTCTCCGATACCCATGCGGTGGAGAGCGTTCTATTCGGGCCACAGGGCGTCGAGGAATCGCTGGCGGAAGGGATGACTATTGTTGACTCCAGCACGATTTCGCCCTCGGCGACCCGCAAGTTCGCGGAGCGGGTGGCGACGCGCGGAGTGCGCTACGTGGACGCGCCCATGACCGGATCGAAGGTCGCGGCCGAGGCCGGTAGCCTCATTTTTATCGTCGGTGGAGACGAAACGGTGATCGAGTCATTGAAGCCGTTATTCGCCGCCATGGGTAAAGTATTTTTCCGCCTGGGCGAAACCGGTATGGGACAGTCCGCCAAGCTGGTCATGAACCTGCAGATCGCCCTTATCTATGAAGGCTTCGCCGAAGGCCTCACTCTGGCCACCAAGCTGGGCGTGGATGTCGAGAAACTGATGCCGGTGATTCAGGCATCCATGATCCGCTCCGGCGTGGTGGACTACAAAGCGCCTTTCGTTCTGAAGCGAGATTTCACCCCCAATTTTCCGCTTCGCCTCATGCATAAAGACATTCGCCTTACTCTGGAGGCGGCGAAAGAAGTCCGGGTAAAGCTGCCCGCCCTCGAGACCGTGGAAGAGATCTACGAAATGGCCAGCGAAGATGGACATCAGGATCTCGACTACGCCGCTACCCTGACCCTGCTCGAGAAGTGGGCTGGAGTCGAAGTAAAAGGCGCGTCTGCCTGAGGGTGGTTGGAGTGTGATTGTAGTGTGGCGCGGGCGCCCTCGCCCGCGAGAAGGCATCATCACCACAACCGCGTGGGGACAGCCGCACTCGGCTGTCCGGTCGATTCAAAGAATCGACGATGTTTGACCGCAGAATTTCCAGGATGGCTCCCCGGCCGTTCACGGGCGAGTCGCCCGCGGCCACACCATCCGCAACCACACAACCCTGGCCGGAATGATCGAGCTAGTACCTCCCGTAACAATTACTACGGGCAACGTCGTAGCGCATACTTCACGGGCTCCACTGAACTAGTTGTCACGTCGAAGGTTACCCGCCTGCTACAATTCGCCGAGGGTACCTCATGAAGTTGTCTTGTGGTTCATTCGTGCTGTTGGTATTCATCACTGGGTGTGGTGGAGGTGGTGGCATGCTTAGCAGCAATGTGACTGTGACCGTTTCGCCCGCGACGGTCACGATCCCGACCGGCGACCAAGTCACATTGCAAGCCACGGTGCAGGGTAGTTCCAATGATGCCAATCCGAGTTTGACTTGGACCATCGACGAGCTAAAGACAAACGGCGCTAGTGGTGCGCAGTGCAACTGGCTCAATACCACGCCGCCTGCCGGACCTTGCCCTGACGGTACGATTCAGGGGGCAGATGCTAACTCCTCGACAGTGACCTACCATGCTCCCAGTAGCGCGGGGACGTTCCACGTGACTGCCGAGACCATTGTGTCCTTGAGTCCGCCGGTGCTTAAAGATGGAACGTCCGTCATCACTGTTGGTCCCTGAGATTCCTCAATAAACGCTGCGCAAGCCTCTGTATTCAGCGATTCCTGCGGATGCTTAATCTGTTACGTAAGGTACATGAGGTGAATCGTACCTCCGTAACACCCAGGCATCCGCTATTACAGAAGTCTTACACGCGTCGATATCTGTCCCTGCTACCGTAAGTATTGGAAGCTCAATACCGGGCACAGGATAGAGAACATGGCCATCGACCTCGAAGTGTTGGATCGGAAAGCAGCGGCAGACGACGAAATCAATTGGGTAACCGCGATTTTTATGGGCCTGTTCCATGTGGGCGCCATCGCGGCCTTGTTCTTCTTTACCTGGAAGGCCTTTCTGGTCTCGATGTTCCTGTGGTGGGTTTCAGGAAGCCTGGGCATCGGCATGGGCTACCACCGGTTGCTCACCCATCGCGGATACAAGACTCCCAAGTGGGTCGAATACATTTTGACCACCTGTGCCACGCTGGCGCTTGAGGGCGGACCGATTTTCTGGGTGGCCACGCACCGCATCCATCATCAGCATTCCGATCAGGAAGGCGATCCGCATTCGCCGCGCGATGGTAAATGGTGGGCGCACATGGGCTGGATCCTGACCGGTAAGTCGATGCATCACGACACCACCACCCTGGCGCGATATGTGCCTGATCTTGCCAAAGATAAATTCCACGTCTGGATCACGAAATATCACTATGTGCCCATGATTGTCCTCGGAGTGGTGTTGTTCGCGATTGGCGGCCTTCCATTCCTGCTGTGGGGAGTTTTCTTCCGCACCGTGATCGGGCTGCACACCACCTGGCTGGTCAATTCGGCTACGCATAGCTGGGGATCGCGGCGTTTTGTCACGCGCGACCTTTCCACCAACAGCTGGTGGGTGGCTTTGCTGACTTTTGGCGAAGGCTGGCACAACAATCATCACGCGCACCCGGTCTCTGCCCGCCACGGCTTGAAGTGGTACGAGATTGATTTCAACTGGTACGGCATCTGGGCCCTGACCAAGTTGGGTCTGGCGCGCCAGGTTTACCGGGTAAAGCTCTCCGAACTGCGCCGCCAGGAAGAAGAACAGGGAGCACCAGCGGAAGCACGAGCCGAAATGGTCTCCGCCTAGTTTTGTGTGAATGGAGGACGGGCGTCCCGCCCGTCCAGCCGGGCGGGACGCCCGGCCTCCATCTCCTCGGGCGGAAACCAACCCCAACCCCCAACGGCGGCGGGCGAGGGCGCCCGCCCCACACACTCTTATCTCCGCGCGGTAGAATCCTTGCCATGCGCATCAGCAGCCGCCGCCGGGCCGTCGCTTTTTTCGTCGTGCTGGGCGTGTGCCTGGTACTGCTGGCGGTGGGGCTGAACGTCGGCTGGATCATTCTTAACTGGCGTGAAGGCGTCCTGCTCTTCCTCGGAGTCGTCTTCTTTGCCCTGCTGATCGCCGGGCTGATCGTGAACACCAGCTTCCTGGTGCGTGAAATTCGCCGCAACGAACAGCATGACAGCTTCATCAATGCCGTCACCCACGAACTGAAGACGCCCATCGCGTCCATCCGGCTCTATCTCCAGACTTTGCAGCACCGCGACGTGGACGAGGCCCAGCGCCGCGAGTTCTACCGCCTCATGCTGGACGATACCGATCGCCTGATGGGCACAGTGGACCAGGTACTCAAGGCCGGAGAAGCCGGCCACAAGCGGCAGGACCGGCGCGTCCCGGTGGACTTCAGCGGACTGGTTCGCGAGTGCGTGGACGTGGCTCGCACCAGCCATCACCTGGCTCCCGAATCTCTGCGTTATGAGCAGTCGGTCAATCACGGCGCCGCCGCCGGTGTCCTGGGAGACTCCGAGGAACTGCGCGCCGCGGTTTCAAACCTTCTGGACAATGCGGTCAAGTATTCCGGAGAGCACGTTGAAATCCTGGTGCGGCTCGACACGCCCGACGAGAAGCGCGTGACCGTGAGTGTTCGCGACCGAGGAGTGGGAATCAAGGCCGAGGAGCTGAAACGCATCTTCAAACGCTTTTACCGCGTCTCCAACCGCTCCCTGAGTCATGTGAAGGGTACCGGCCTCGGCCTTTTCATCGTTCGGGCCATTGCCCGCAAGCACGGCGGCCGCGTCTTTGCCGAGAGCGAAGGCGAAGGCCGCGGCACCACGATGGTTCTGGAGTTGCCGCGGGTAAGCTTGTAAGGTGGGAGTGCAGGTGTGGGTCGGTAGTGTGTGGGTCGGACACTCCTGTCCGACGCCTTTGACATTGGGGTGCTGTGCAGCATGTGCAGCAAGAACGAAAGCAAGAACAAAAGTCAAAAGCGTCGGACAGGAGTGTCCGACCCACACAGGGATGGGATCCCGTATGAGTCATGTTCTGATTGT
This sequence comes from Terriglobia bacterium, assembly GCA_963790645.1. Taxonomy (GTDB): domain Bacteria; phylum Acidobacteriota; class Terriglobia; order Terriglobales; family Acidobacteriaceae; genus JAIQFF01. The sequence goes on from CAWBPS010000031.1 coordinate 79,990, forward strand.
TGAGGACGAAGCCCACCTGGCCAAGGGACTGCAGTACAACCTGGAGGCCGAGGGTCACTCGGTCGCTGTGGTGGGCGATGGCGAGCGGGCGCTGGACTTGCTTCTGGGAAAGTCTGCCGCGCCTGCCGCTTTCGATGCCGTCGTGCTCGACGTCATGCTTCCCGGCAAGGATGGCTTCACCGTGGCCGCGGAATTGCGCGCCGCCAAGCAATATGTCCCGGTGCTGATGCTGACTGCGCGCGGCCGCCCGGAAGATGTGCTCAAGGGCTTTGCCTCGGGCGCCGACGACTATCTGCCCAAACCCTTCGAACTCCCCATCCTGCTGGCCCGATTGCAGGGACTGCTGCGGCGCCGGGAATGGATGCAGCAGAGTCTGGCTCCCAATACTGCCCCGGCGCTGGGAAACAAAGAATACGAGTCGTTCTCCTTCGACGGCCGAACGATAGACTTTGGAAAACTGGAATTGCGGGTGAACGGAAACACCATCCAGTTAACTCTGATGGAAGCGGAACTGCTCCGCCATCTCATTCGCAATGAGGGAAGGGTCGTCTCCCGCAAATCGATTCTTGAAGAAGTCTGGGGACTGCACGAAGACACCGATACCCGCGCCATCGACAATTTCGTGGTTCGCCTGCGCCGCTATATTGAAGACAATCCCTCTGAACCTCGACATCTGCTCACGGTTCGCGGGGTCGGCTATCGCTTCATCGCGGAGCCGGGAAAAGAGTAAGCCGCGCAGCGGCGCCAGAATGCAGCCCAGGGCGTAAGCCCTGGGTCGTCGGCAAGAAGATGACCCAGCCCTGAAACGCGGCAGAAGCCTGGCCTGTGCCCTGTCCTACTCGCGGCGGCGGAGATTCGAAATGAGATTTTCCCTGTGACCCAGGGCAATTCCATCCACCCGATCCAGAACAAAAGCGTAAACCGAGAAGGCGAACACAGCCGGCAGCCATAACACCAATAGTTCCACCCATGAATTTTCAAACGTCCGGGAAAACCAGAGCATCAGCCCGCCCACCCCGAACAGAGCGCCGCGCACCGCAAAGCTCGCCAGTACGGTGGTCAGGGAGGCCCTCTGCCGGCCAAACACTCCGGCTTCAATCCGGGTGGGGGAATAGATCGAAAACAGGTTGCCGGCGGCGAGGTCGATGGGTACGACAAAGAGAATGCCCGCCAGTGTGGCCATGCTTACGCCTAGCGATGGCAGGCGGTAGAGCAAACAGGTTCCCAGCCACACCAATCCAACTTCCAGGGCAAACACCGCAGCATGCGCCAGGTTTTTGCCCATCACGATTTGCCGGAAGCGCACCGGCGAAGCGAAGAAAAACTGGGTGCCGCCGCCATCGGCTCCAAAATTGTTGTAGGAAAGATTGGTCAGCAACAACAGTGAGTAGGCGGCGCCCAGGGGGAAGGTGAGATCCGGCGTCCGTGCCAACAGGCCTTCATTCTTACCGGAACTGCGGAAGACCGCCAGCATGAACAGGGGCACAATCAGAGTGAAGAGCATCGGCCCGCTGCGACTGAGATAGCGCAGCTCCTTTTCGAAGACGGCGGCGACCGGGCCGGGGACTCCGGGTAAATTCCAGCCCGGGCGCGGCTCTGGAAGCCCAATGGGCAGGGCCTTGCGTCGCGCCGATTCGCTGAAACTGGCGCCGCGATATTCGGCCCGCAAGCGGAAATTCAGGAGCCAGAGGAATGCGATCCCATAAGACAGCAGCAGTACGAAAGGAACGACGCTGCTCGAGGGCTGGCTCCGCAGGGGTCCCGCGATGGCAGCGGCCGCCAGGCCCGGAGGCAGAGGCCGCTGCGCGTTGCCGAGTTTCTGTCCTATGAAACTTCTCTTTGGCATGGAGCGATGTTCGTAAGCTGTGATCAAGGGCCCGATCAGCTGAAAACTCAGAATAAAGAGAAAGAAAACGACGCCCAGGATTTCGCGCGTCCGCCGCTGGGCCAGCCAGCGCTCCAGCCAGGCAAACAGCATGCGAGCCAGAACGATGTTCACCAGAGCAAAGATGAGGAGCACGATCGTGGCCCAGGGGAGCACGCGCAGCCGGGCGACTCCGATACCGACGTCGATTCCGAGCAGCCACAGGCTGGCCACGGCCGTTGCCGGATCCAGCGATCCGTAAGCCAGGCGGATCAGAAAGTACGACCGGTAGCTCAGCGGGAAGCGCAGAAGATTTGCAGACTCGACATTCTGGGTAAAGGCAGTCGCCATCAGCGGGAAAAGCTGCCAGAAGAGAAAGACCGGCCACAGCAGCGTGCCCAGCCACTCCACATTTCCATGCAGGATCAGAAACCAGGCCGCTCCGCCCAGGCCGATAGCGCCGCCGATTCCACCGCCCAGAAAGGCCAGGCTGATGAAAATGCGTGATGCCAGCTCCAGGCGTCCGCGAAAAGTCCGCAGCGAGTTGACAAAGACTCGCCAGCGCAGTCCGGCGACCGCCGCCAGTTGCTGGCGCGCTTGCGGAGACAGACTCAGACCGCGGGAGGCCATTGCTCGTCATCCTCGCTCAAGCTAACAGTGGAGGACGGGCGTCCCCGCCCGTCTGGCACGGGCTGGTGCGTGACGGGCGGGACGCCCGTCCTCCACATCGGCCCTAACCTAGCCACGACAATTCCTGTCCATTGCCGCGCGATCCGCCCACGGTAAGCAGGAAGATCTGTTCCAGGGTCAGCTTTTCGCCTGCCCGGCCGCCAGCCCCCATCGGGAGATCCGCCGCCCGCGCTTCCACGCCCGCCCGCAGTTCCTCCACCGAGCCCTGCGCCACCAGCCGCCCGCGATGAATGATGCCGACATGAGTGCACAGCCGTTCCACGATCTCCAGCACATGCGAGGTGAGGAAGATGGTCGCGCCGCGCGCGATCATGCGTTGCAGCATGGTTTTCAGAGTGCCGGCGGCGATGGCGTCCACGCCTTCGAAGGGCTCATCCAGAAATAGAACCTTGGGCCCGTGGATTACGGCTGCGGCCATCGCCAGCTTCTTCTGCATGCCATGCGAGTAGTCCGTGACCAGCGCCTTGGGCTGGTCGGTGAGCTGCATGAAGGCCAGAAGTTCCGCCGCGCGCTTGGCCGCAGTCTCGCGGTCCAGGCCATACATGCGGCCGACGAAGTTTAGATATTCCGATCCGGTCAGCCGGCCAAACAGCGCCATGCCTTCCGGCAGCACTCCGATCTGCCGTTTCACTTCCACCATGTTGGCGACCAGGTCGAGACCGAGAATCTCGATTCGCCCGGACGTGGGCGCAAGCAAGCCGGTCAGCATTTTGATGGTGGTGGATTTTCCCGCGCCATTCGGACCCAGAAAACCGAAGAACTGTCCCGGAGCCACCTTCAGGTTCACGTCCTCGACGGCAACCAGGTCGCCGAAACGCCGGGTCAGGTTTTCGGTGCAGATGGTGGGAGCAACCATGAAAGTTCCGACTCTAGCACACCGGGAGGCCGCTGGCAGAGGGTCCATGACCGTGGAAGCGTGGCGCTTCCAGCGCCACGATATAGGGGCTTGTCGTGAGGGGCTTCCAGCCCCCGTGGCGTTGCATTCGAACGCACGGAGCCTGAAGGCCTCGCTTTCTTGGCGCGTCCACGTCATCGGGACGGTGATCTCTCCACTTCGTACATCCGCCCTATCGTCGTTGCACACTCAGCTGCAACGTTTCCATTTGATTGGTCAATCTCCGTAATCCGCGCTTGGACAAAAACCATCTCCGTACTAGACTAGGCGGCTGAAATTCCCGGCCCTTTCCAACTGCAGGTGCAGGAAGACGCGATCGGGATACGTGTGTTTAGTTTCAGGAGGCGATTTATGGGCTCTCGCTGGCTGCTGCTGATCTATCCTTTTCTCATTGACTACCAGCGCGCTGCTGGCGCAGTCGTCGTCACCACCGCAGTCTCCGCCATCCCAGTCCGCGGCTGCAGCCAGCGAGCCCTCGGTGCAGAGCCTGCTCGAGCGCATTCAGCAGCTGGAGAACCGGATCACTCAACTGGAGGAACGTGATCGCCAGAAAGAGGCTGCGCTGGCACCTGCCCCGCCCAGCGCCGCACAAGCTCCGGCTCCGGCGGCCGCCACCGCTCCCCCTGCCACGCCCGGCCCGGCCGCAATGCACGACGAGCACGCCAGCATGAGCGAAATCCGCGACACCGAGCGCCGCTTCCCCTCGCTGCAAATCCGCGGATTCGGCGATGTTGATTTCTCGGCCACCGATGAGAAGGGCTCGGTCAGCGGTTTCAAAATGGGGCAACTGGTTCTGCATCTGGCTTCGCCGTTGTCCGAAAAGGTCAGCTACTTCGGTGAAGTCAGCTTTACCGCCCAACCTGGCACCTACGACCTGAGCGTGGAACGCAGCATCATTCGCTACGACTACAACGACTACTTCAAGATCTCATTCGGCAAATACCACACTCCGATCGGTTATTGGAACACCGCTTTCCACCATGGCGCCTGGCTGCAGACCACCATCGACCGCCCGGAAATGGTGAGGTTTGGCGGAACCTTTATTCCCGTGCATTTCGTAGGCATACAAGCGGAAGGAAATATTCCCTCCGGCGGGTTGGGCCTTGGATACAACGTGGGCTTCGGCAACGGGCGCTCCTCGCTCCTGAGCAAGTCCGGCGACAGCGGCGATTCCAACGATAACCGGTCGTGGGTGGCCAATGTCTATGCCCGCCCCTCCCGGTTTTACGGTCTTCAGGTTGGAGCGTCGGTGTATCGCGACAAGCTCACGCCGCAGCCGGGGCAGAATTTCGGCGAATGGATCACCGCCGCCGATGTGGTCTGGACCAAGGAAAAGCCGGAATTCCTTGCCGAATACGCCAACGTTCATCACCGCGACGAGCTGACTTCCAACACCTGGGACAGCCAGTCATTCTATGTTCAGCTCGCCTACCGCCTGCCCTGGCAGCAAAGCAAATGGAAGCCTTATTATCGATACGAGTATATTCATAAGCCCGAGGACGATCCCACGCTGCTGAATGTGCTGGATCTGACAGGTTCGACCCTCGGGGTCAGGTACGACATCACCAACTACGCGGCGTTTAAAGGCGAGTATCGGAACAGTCGCCATGGTGTGAACGAGCCCCGGGTCAACGGGGCCTTTTTCCAGACTGCCTTTACCTTCTGATACCGACATGACATCACATTGGAAATTCGTCTCTCGAGCCTTCGTTCTCAGCTGCCTGTGCCTGGCCCTGCTGCAGCCGCTGGCAGCCCAGCGCCACGACGTTGACGTTGCCGTCGTGGTGCACCCCGATACTCCGATCAGCAATCTCAGCCTGGCCGAGGTGCGCAAAGTCTTTCTCGGCGACCGTCAATACTGGAGCACGAACATTCCGGTCGTCCTGATGATTCGGGCCCCCGTGGCCAGGGAGCGGGACGTAGTCCTGAAAATCATCTACCAGATGTCGGAATCGCAGTTCAAACAGTACTGGATTGCGAAAATCTTCCGGGCAGAATCGGCCACCGCGCCCAAAGTCGTCTATTCGAATGACATGGCCAACCAGTTGGTCACCGCCATCCCGGGCTCGATCGCATTCATCGACAGTAAGGATGTGAAGCCCGGTTCCAAGGTACTGCGCGTGGATGGCCGTTTGCCGGGAGAGCCAGGTTACCCGCTGCGTTAAGCGCCAGCGTGATGGTCTTGTGGAAGGCACGACGTCATTCGCGCCGGAGTGGAAGCGGCAAGACGTCAGTCTTGCCGGAGTGGAAAGGGCGCGACTTCGAACGTGCTGGAGTGGGAAGGGCACGACTTCAGAGGTTGCGGAAAAACTCAATTTGCCCGGACGAAGCGACCACGGGGGCTAAAGCCCGCCCACATTTCTGACGACTTACGCGGCCCTGAAGGGCCGCTCTTCCACGGAAGGGCCGACATTAGCGAGTTTTTCCGCAACCACTTCAGTCGTGCCGAAAAAGCCCGCGCAAAATCGGCTTTAGCCGCTGGGGTTTCGCTTGTCCCGCTCGAAGCACCGTACCACCCGAACAGCCAACCTCGGGCGCTAAAAGCGCAACCCGGGCTCAGGGCTGGGGCAGCACGACTGAAGTCGTGCCCTTCCCGAACCGTGCCCTTCCCAGGCCGCCCAGCACGTTTCATCCCACGGGGACGAATGACGATGGCCGCCCCTACTGGGGCAAGGCGAGCTGCTGCACGATCTTCTGGAATCTGGGATCGGAACGGAAGTCGTCGAAGGCGGGCTCGACCTTCACATACGTGAGGTTGCTGTCCCGGTCGTGGTAAGCCTGTTCGAGCGCGGCCAGCGCCTGGTTCTTTTCTCCCAACCGGGCGTAGATCTGGGCCATGTTGTAGGACGAAACGTAACCGTGCTTCGATACTTCCTTTAAACCTTCCAGCGAACTCTTCAGCACGCCGGGATAGCCGGAGGCGTTGAAGTCCTCGCCGATGGATGCCGCCAGGTCGGGACTGCCGAAAAGCGTCAGCACCTTCTGCCGTTCCCCAACCGCTTCCTTGAACCTGCCGTTCTGGGCGTAGGCGGCTTCAATGGCATGCTGGGCGGGAACGAATTTCGGGTCCATATCCAACGTCTTCGTGAGCTGCAGGGCCGCCTCGTCATATTGCCGCGTGAAGTAGAGCAGCCGGCCCAGGCTGGTGTTGGTGAGCAGCGACAAGGGATCGAGTTCCTGCGCCTTCTTCAGTTCGATCCGGGCTTCATCGAAGCGACCCATCCGGGCCAGGAAATCCCCGTACCACTGGTGAGCGGAGGCGTAGTTGGGATTCAACTGGATCGCCCGCTTGAACTCGGACTCGGCTCCTGACCAATCCCAGTCATAACTCTCCCGCACCAGCCCCAGGGATATGTGCGCCTCGGGCAGGCTGTCATCCAGTTTCACCGCCTGCATGGCCGCGGACTTGGCGTTTTGCCAGACCTGCTGCGGCGGCGTGTATCCGGACTCGCCCAGAAAGTTATACGTATCCGCCAGCCCGGCATACGCCTGGGCATAGTGGGGATCTTTTTCGACTGCCTGATTGAAGTAGTCGATGGCTTTCCTGAACCCGTCTTCCGTCCACTTGTTCCAGTAAAAAAGGCCCTGCAGATAGAGCTGGTAAGCTTCGGGGTTTTCGGTATCGTGTTTGGCGACCTGGCTGACTTCCTCCGCGCCCACGATGCGGGGTCGAAGGTTGTCGTAAATTTCTTTGGCGATGTCGCCCTGGACCGCAATCAGGTCGGAAACCTTGCGATTGAACTGATCACCCCAAAGTTCAGCGCCATCGGCAACGTTCACCAGATCGGTCTGGATCAGAAGAGTATCTCCGCGCTGCGTCACCCTGCCCATAAGCACCGCGTCCACGTTGAGTTCCTTGCCGATTTTCTGGGCGTTGACGTCGCGTCCTTTGTAGCTGAAGACCGTGCTGCGGGCCATCACCCGCAATTCGGGCACGCGGGAAAGGCTGCTGATAATTCCTTCGGTGACACCGTCGGCGAGATACTCAATGTTGGGGTCCGCGCCCACATTTACGAAAGGCAGGACGGCGATGGCATGAATGTGGTCTCCGCCACCCAGCAACCGGTCGCGCCAGCGGTGGGGAAGCAACACTGCGACCAACAACAGGACGAGAACAATCGCAGCTGCGATGATCGCGGGTTTCCGCCACGGGACCTGCGATCCATTTCGCGGCGTGAAGGTAGGAACTCCGGAAGACTCGGTGTCCCGCTTGACCCGTTTGAGGTCCGCCTGCAGTTCGGCGGCGGACTGGTAGCGCAGCTTCCGGTCTTTCTCCAGCAGTTTGGCGGTGATCCAGCCCAGGTCCGGAATCAGTTCCGGATTCACCCGCGAAGCCGCCAGAGGCGTGCGGTTGAGGATGGCTTCGAACACCACGGCCGTAGTTCCGCCCCCGAAGGCGAGCCGGCCGGTCGCCATTTCATAAAGCACGGCGCCAAGGGAAAAAAGATCGCTGCGGCGGTCCAGTTCTTCGCCGCGGGCCTGCTCCGGAGACATGTAAGCCACGGTGCCCAGCGCCACTCCGGTGCTGGTCAGGTGATTGACTTCACTCAGAGTGGGGAGCGAAGCACTGCTGGCTTCGTCTCCGATCGGCTGCTGCGGCGTCACCAGCTTGGCCAGGCCGAAATCCAGCACCTTGGCCTGCCCGCGCTTGGTCAGAAAGATATTCGCCGGCTTGAGGTCCCGGTGAATGATTCCTGAGTCATGGGCCGCTTCCAGCGCGTCGGCAATCTGGATCGTAATCTCCAGAATTTGGCTGCCCTGCAGCGGCTTTCCGGTGATCATGTGCTTCAGGGGCTGGCCTTCGAGGAGTTCCATGACGATGAAGGGCTGCCCTTCGAACTGGTCAATTTCGTGGATGATGCAGATGTTAGGGTGATTGAGTCCGGAGGCGGCTCGGGCCTCGCGCTGAAAGCGCTCCAGGGCCATGGGGTCGCGGACCAGTTCGGGTGGGAGAAACTTCAGGGCGATGCTTCTGCCTAACCGGAGATCCAGGGCGCGATAGACAACTCCCATACCGCCGCCACCCAGTTTCTCTTCGATCCGATAGTGAGAAATAGTCTGGCCCAGCATAGGGAATTCCCCGCCGATGGCTCATGGTAGGCCGCACCTAAGAGCAAGTCAACGCGCGGCCGTTGGGCGTTGGTCATTGGGCGTTGGCCATTGGTCAAATCGACTAGCAGTGAATTGGAAGCATTGTGGGTGATGTGATGCAAGGTAGCGCCGCCGTCCCGGCAGCTGTCCGGCGGGCGTCCCGCCCGCCGCCGAGGGCAGGATGCCGGCGCTACAGTTAGAGGTTCTTCCCGGCGCTACCACTTCCGCAGAGAATTACGCGCGTTCGCAGGTAATCGTGAATGGCCAACGACCAACGACCAACGGTCAAGGACCAACGACCAGCTACTGGCGGGACGCCGAGGCTCCCGCCGCCAGTTCGCGCAGCACGCTCAGAAATCCAGCGGCGGCCTGCTCGTCGCTGAGCGCCTCCAGCGGGACGGTAGCGGCGATGTGAGGCGATTCGGAACGGAAGCGCACGCTGATCAGGTTATGTCCGCGCGCCGTCATCAGGGTGTTGACCACCGGGGAGAGTTCCTGGGTCCAGCGGGTGCGGGTGGTGAGAATGACAGGCCCGGGATGAGACACCGACCAATCGCGGGGTTGGGACGACAGCTGGCTATGGCGCTGGGACAACCAGCGATGATGGAACACATCAAGGTGAAACGCGGGAGCGCAATCCAGGTCCGCTTCAAAAGTAAGAGTTTCCTTCTGCTTGTGCCAGATGCTGACAAACCACTTGAAGGGGATGGGCCGGGGCGCAGGCGGATGGTCACCCTGGCATTGTCGAACCAGTGTGCGGAGAAGCCGAAACGTGCGTGCAGCTGGCTCACGCCCAGCCAACGGGCGTCCAGCATCCGGCCTTTGTTGGAACACGCGGCCTCCACCCAGTGCAGGGCGGTGGCTCCCTTGCGGCGGTTATAGCGCGCAAAATAGAAAAACCACACCCCCAGCAGGACGATCGCACTAAGCGCGTCAATGAGCACCATGCGTCCCACAAGGGCCTCAATGCAGATACTACGACTTGTGACGCAAGTACCGCAACAGGTTCCTCAGCCCCGGGGCGCGGGTCCGGCCTAAACCATGTTGAATAAGGGCGGGCCTAACCTTCCTGGCTCGGCGATTACAATGAACCTGTGGAATTTGCCCTTCGAGACTTCCGGCACGAGGAATTCGAGACCCTGTGGCGCATTGACCAGCAGTGCTTTGCCCCGGGGATTTCCTACAGCCGCCTGGAACTGGCCACATATCTCCAGCGGCCGGGCGCATTCGTCCTGGTGGCGGACTCATCCGAGGTCGATACCATCAGCGAATCTTCGAGTGGGGCCCAGCCTTCAAGGACGGTTGTGGGATTCATCGTGGCCGAAGCCGGGAGCCGCGGCCACATTATCACCATCGATGTCCTGGGCCCCGCCCGGCGAGCCGGGATCGGATCGCAGCTGCTGCATGCCGCCGAGCAGCGATTGCGGGCCGCCGGTTGTCATTTTGTCGTACTCGAAACCGCGGTGGACAATACGGCAGCCGTATCGTTCTACCAGCGGCATCGCTACACCATAATTAAAACTCTCCCGCGATATTATTCCAATGGCGTGGACGCCTTCGTGATGAAGAAAGATTTGCTTTCGCCGGCGCCGCCAGCTAACTTGCCCCAGTGAGTTCAAGCGGAATGAAAATTGCGATTCAGGGAGAGGCGGGTTCGTTCAGCCACGAAGCCGCACGACGCATGGTTCCCGGCTGCGACATCGTTTCCTGTGCGCGCTCGGTCGAGGTCTTCGACCGGGTGCAGCGGGGCTCGGTGGCGGCGGCGGTGATTCCCATCGAGAATTCGCTGGCCGGATCGGTAACCGAACATTTTGATCTGTTGCTGGCGCGCCAGGTTTTCATCGAAAAAGAGTTTCTATTGCGCATCGTGCACAATCTGATCGCGCCGCCTGGAGTCAGGCGCGCCGAATTGCGCCGGGCCTTCTCGCATCCCGTGGCCCTGGAGCAGTGCCGCGACTTTTTCACCAGGAATCCGAAGATTCAGCCAACGCCGTTCTACGACACCGCGGGCAGCGTCAAGCATGTGATCGAAAGCGGATTGCGCGATGCCGCCGGTATCGCCGGCGCACAGGCCGCAAAAGCCTACAAAGGCCACATCCTGGCGGCCGGTATTGAAGATGACAAGCGCAACTTTACCCGGTTTTTCCTGGTGCGCAAGGCGCGGCGCGTGCTGCCCGGCGCCAACAAGACTTCGATTGCTTTCAGCGTGAAAAACATTGCCGGCGCGCTGTTCAAGGCGCTGGCTGTGTTCGCGCTGCGCGACATCAGCCTGACCAAGATCGAGTCGCGTCCCTTGCGCGGGCGGCCCTGGGAGTATGTGTTCTACGCTGACTTTCTCCGCGGAGACGATGAATCCGCGCGCAACGCACTGCGTCACCTGGGAGAAGTAGCCGACCTGGTAAAAGTCCTGGGAATCTATCCCGCCGCCTGAAACGCAGAAGACAGAAGATCAACATCCCGTTTCGGGCGTCCAATGGTCACTAATCGGTCTCAGCACCTTTGATTGGGTACAAACTCCTCGCTTAGGGTTTAGTATTCAATTACTTTCAAGTGAATAGCGGGGCCTGCATCCTTCTGGGCCTTTATGTCATCAAAACTTGAGCACAAGACACTCAAGGTGAAATATGGCAGAAAAGACGCGCACTGAGCGCAATACCAAGCCAAAAGAAGAAGAAACCGGGATTCTGCCGATCCTGCCGGTGCGGGATACGGTACTTTTCCCCCACGCCGTGCTGCCCCTGACCGTGGGCCGGGAGAGCTCGGTTCAACTCATTAATTCACTGGGCGAGGACAAGACCATCGTGGTGGTGGCGCAGCGCGAAGCCCGCGTCGATGCCCCTCAGGCCAGCGATCTCTATACGGTGGGAACGCTTGCCGTCGTCCACAAAGTAGTAAAGATGCCCAACCAGAGCCTGTTCGTTTTTGCCGAAGGCCTGGAGCGGGTGCGGCTGACTGAATTCTCGCAGCTGACGCCCTTCATGCGTGGTCGTGTGGATTCCGTGCCCGAAGCCATTCCGCCCAAGAGTTCCGAGGTGGAAGCGCTGCAGCGCAATGTTCTTACCCTGTTCCAGCAGATCGTGGCGGGCTCTCCGACTTTGTCGGATGAACTTTCCACCGTGGCCATGAACATCGATGAGCCGGGCCGATTGGTGGATTTCATTGCCTCCTCGCTGCCGTCGCTTTCGACTGCCGACAAGCAGGACACGCTCGAAACCACCGACGTCCGGGTGCGTCTGGAGAAAATCAACCAGCATCTGGCGAAAGAACTCGAGGTCCAGCAGCTGCGCAACAAGATCCAGTCCGAAGTCCAGGACCGGGTGCAGCAGACGCAGCGCGAGTACTACCTGCGCGAGCAGATGAAAGCCATCCAGAAAGAACTGGGCGAGCAGGATGAAGGCGCGCGCGACACCGAAGACCTCAAGCAGAAAATTGACAACGCCGGCATGCCCGATGAAGTCAAGAAAGAGGCGCTTGAAAGAATTGGGCCGCCTGGCCCGTATGTCACCCATGGCTGCGGATTACTCCGTCACCCGCAACTATGTGGAATGGCTGGCGGCGCTGCCCTGGGCCAAAACCTCGGGTGGCGAAGTCGATATTTTGAAAGCCAAGGAAATCCTCGATACCGATCACTACGACCTGAAGAAGGTCAAGGACCGCATCCTGGATTATCTTTCCGTGCGCCGTCTGAAGCCCGGAATGAAAGGGCCGATCCTCTGCTTCGTCGGACCTCCAGGCGTGGGCAAGACCTCGCTGGGCAAGTCGATTGCGCGGGCGCTGGGACGCAAATTCGTTCGCATCTCGCTGGGCGGCGTGCACGATGAGGCCGAGATCCGCGGCCACCGGCGCACTTACATCGGTGCGTTGCCGGGACAAATCATCCAGGGCATCCGCCGGGCCGAAACCAAAGATCCGGTTTTCATGCTCGACGAAATCGACAAGGTCGGACGCGACTTCCGCGGGGATCCCGCTTCCGCGCTGCTCGAAGCGCTGGATCCCGAACAGAATTCCACGTTCCGGGACAACTACCTGGATGTGACCTTCGATCTTTCGAAGGTGCTGTTCATCACCACCGCGAACATGCTCGATCCCATCGCGGAGCCCTTGCGCGACCGCATGGAGATCATCGAACTGCAGGGTTACACCGAAGAAGAAAAAGTTCACATCGCTTTTCAGTACTTGGTCCGCAGGCAGATTGAAGAGAACGGTGTGACCGCGGAGCAGATCGAATTTCCGGAAGAAGCGCGTTGCCTACATCATCCGGCACTACACGCGGGAAGCCGGCGTGCGCAATCTCGAACGCAACATCGGCACCATCTGCCGCAAGCAGGCGCGTCGGCTGGCTGAAGGCAAGACCGACAAGCTGATCGTGACCAAGGAAGTCGTCCTCGAATTCCTGGGCGGCATCAAGGTACGCAGCGAAGGCGAAATTGCCGAACGCACCAAACGAGCCGGCGTGGTTGTGGGATCTGGCCTGGACACCTTCGGGCGGCGACGTGCTGTTCGTCGAAGCCAACACCATGAAGGGCAAGGGCGGCTTCACCATGACCGGACAGATCGGCCAGGTGATGCAGGAATCCATGCAGGCAGCTCTGACCTGGGTGCGATCGAACGCGGCCATACTGGGCATTCCGGAGAATTTCTTCGCCGAGCACGACATACACATTCACGTGCCGGCGGGAGCGATTCCGAAAGATGGCCCTTCAGCCGGTGTGACCATGGCGACCGCTCTGGTCTCGCTGCTCACCGGCCGCCCGGTGCGTCCGCTGACGGCAATGACCGGAGAAATCACGCTGAGTGGCGACGTTCTGCCTATCGGCGGAGTCAAGGAGAAAGTCCTGGCCGCCAAGCGCGCCGGCGTTCATGACGTGATTCTGCCGGCAGAAAACAAGACCAACGTGGAAGAAGATCTGACTCCTGAGCAACTCGAGAACATTCGGGTCCACTATGTGAAGTCGATTCTCGAGGTGCTGGAGTTGGCCATTCCGGCGACGCAAACCGAGGAGAAGCAGGACGAAGAGGAGCGGGAAAAGGTCCTCAGCGCCCAGGGCGCCTCATAAGTAACAGAAAATAAAAGCGTTACCATTATCCAATGCCAGCTTTCCTGCAATCCGGAGGCTGGCATTTTTGTTGTCGTATAAGTGCTTATTTATCAGCACGATGGTACATGTTCCACAGTATAAAACTAATCCCGCTCCGGGGTGTTTAATCCTTATGGAAGCGGTGCCGTTCCGGCCGCAGCGAGGAACAATATGCCAAAGACGAAGACATACCGCAGGTGGTTAGTCGGAGTTGTCCTGGCGGGCGTATTGCTGATGCTGCAGACTCCCGTCACAGCGCGGGCGCAAGATCAGGATGATGATCAGGATCCGCCCAGCCGGGTGGCGCGGCTGAACTACGCACAAGGGTCGGTCACCTTTCAGCCGGGCGGAGAAGGCGACTGGGTGGCCGCCGTTCCTAACCGGCCGCTGACCAGTGGCGACAATCTATGGACCGACCAGGACGCACGCGCCGAGCTGCATGTGGGTTCGACCGCGATACGCCTGGCGCCGGAAACCAGCATGACCGTGCTTGATCTCGATGATCGCACCATGCAGCTTCGCCTGTCGGAAGGCACCCTGATGCTGCGAGTGCGCCATCTCGATGACGGCGATCTGGTCGAAGTGGACACTCCCAATCTGGCGTTCAACCTGCAACGCACCGGCGAATACCGGATCGACGTTGACAGCGCCGGGAATGTCACGAACGTGAGCGTGCTGGAGCGGCCGCGGAGAAGTCACGGGCGGTGGATATTCCTACAGCGTCGTGGCCGGCCAGTCGGCACGTTTCTCCGGCACCGACCAACTGGACTATGACATCGCGCAACTGCCGGGCGCCGATGATTTCGACAATTGGGCGTTTCAGCGCGACCATCGTGAAGACGGTGCTGAATCCGCCAACTACGTTTCGCCGGAGATGACCGGTTATGAGGACCTTGATGACTACGGCCGCTGGCAGTATGTCGCGGGTTACGGAACGGTCTGGGTCCCGTCGAGCGTGGCTTCCGATTGGGCGCCGTATCGCGACGGCCATTGGGCCTACATCAGTCCCTGGGGATGGACCTGGGTGGACGACGAACCCTGGGGCTTTGCGCCCTTCCACTACGGACGCTGGGCGTATGCCGAAAACCGCTGGTGCTGGGTGCCGGGGCCGGTAGCGGTCAGGCCGGTATATGCCCCCGCTCTGGTGGCTTTCGTTGGAGGAGTGAGTATTTCGATCGGCGGAGGCCCGGGCGTGGGCTGGTTCCCGCTGGCCCCTGGCGAAGTGTACATGCCCTACTACCGGGGCAGCCGCAGGTATGTGGAGCGGGTCAATGTAACCAACACCGTGGTGAACGTCACTCGAGTGACCAACGTTTACAACGTGTACAACTCGAATGACCGCAATGTCACCAGGATCACCTACGTCAATCAACGGGCGAACAACGGTGTGACGCTGGTCTCGCGGGACACGTTCGTGAACGCGCGTCCGGTGCAGCGAAACCTGGGACGCTTTGACGCGCGCCAGATGGCGGATGCGCGAGTCGAGCGCGACGTGCAGGTACAACCGGTCAAAGCCAGCGTGTTGGGCTCAGGTGCTCCAGCACGGTACAGGCCGCCGCAGGCGATTGTGAACCGCCGGGTGGTTGCGACCCAAAAGCCGGCGCCGCCCCGGCAGCCCTTTGGACAGGGGCAGGCAGTGAATGTACGCTCCGAGCAGCCCAACGCGCGGCCGCAGCCACTGTCTCCTCAAGGGAACGAACGTCCGGTGGCGCGTCCGCAACAGCCGGTGAGTCCGGTTGAGGCGGATCGAGCGTCGCGGGCCGACGTGCCTCGTCCTGAGGCGCGTCCGCAGCGGCCGATTGCTACGCCGCGGGTGGCGGAGCCAACAATGCGTCCGGAAGGACCCACGGCCCCGCGTCCTCCGCAGGGCGCGGCCAACCAGAACGACAATGGCCGGGGCGCGCAAGGCTGGTCACATCCCCAGGCCAAGCCGGCACCGCCGGTGCAGCAAAGGAACGCAGCTCAGGCCCGGGACGATGAGAACAAGTTCCGCAACTGGCAGCAGCAGCGCCAGCAGGCTGCACCTGGACAGCAACAGCGGCCCCAGGCCGCACCGGCCCAGAATCGTGCGCCGCAGGTGCATCCACAGGAACAGCGCCAACCGCAGCGGCAACAGGAGAACCGGCCCAAGCCGCAGAAGTAATCGGTTGAGAGCGTCGAAATTGCCAGTCGCCAAACGGGGACTGGCTTTTTTTTGGCCTGCCAACAAATCAACGTCCGCACGATAGACTAGTTGAAACCGGGAACTGGTTTTTATGCAAATCCGTGTACTATTTTTCGGCGTACTCAAAGACCTCGCCGGCAAGCCGAGCGACTCGCTCAGCCTTCCCGAGAATGCCACGCTTGGGGATGTTCTCAGCCACTACGAGAAGATCATTCCGCGGCTGAAGGAGACGGCATCGTCACTCGCCATGTCGGTGAACCAGGAGTACGCCGGACCTGCCACCCGGCTAAGGCCGGGCGACGAAGTCGCGCTGCTGCCGCCGGTGAGCGGAGGATCCGAAACCCACCCGCACGCGGCCATCGTTCGCGAGGCGATTGACACAGCTTCGGTTGTGCAGGGCCTCAAGCATCCCGAAGATGGTGCGGTTGCGGTCTTCGAGGGCATAGTTCGCAATCAGACTCGCGGCCGCCGGACACTTTTCCTGAATTACGAGGCGTATGAGGAAATGGCTCTGAAGCAGATGGAGGAGCTGGCGGGTCGGGCGCTGGCTGATTTCAAGATTCGCGATGTCGCCATCGTCCACCGCCTGGGACGTATCGAAATTGGCGAGACCAGCGTTCTGATTGTGGTGGCCTCGGCCCATCGTGCGGCCGCCTTCGATGCCTGCCGGTGGCTCATCGATACTCTGAAACGCACGGTGCCCATATGGAAGAAGGAACATTTCGAAGATGGCGCGGTCTGGGCTGATGGTGAGCCCTTCCCGGATGAGATAGCCAGTCCTCAAGGCACCCATTCCGGGAGGCGTGCATCTAAGTGACCAGCCGGTTTGGCTGTGTTCTCCGCGGGGTCTGTCTGCGATTGGTGGCAGGGATGCCGCACAGCGGCGCCAGGAGCGCACAGGCAAGTGATCTAAACCTCCAGATGAAAAAGGTTGCGACTGCAGGCCTTCTGCTGGCGTTGTGCCTCGTCTCCGTTGCCCAGGAGTCCGATACCACTTTCAAGGTTGACGTCAAGCTGGTGAACGTGTTCGTCACCGTGACCGACGATCACGGGGCGCCCATCGCGTCCCTGAAAAAAGACAATTTCCAGTTGAAGGAAGACGACCGGGAGCAGAAGATCGCAGTCTTCGACAAGGAATCGGCCTTGCCGCTTTCGATTGTGCTGGCCATTGACACCAGCCTCAGTACACGCAAGGACCTTCCGCTCGAACTGGCTTCCGCCCGCCGTTTCGCCCATGCCATCCTGCGCCCGGTGGATGCCTTGTCGCTCTACCAGTTCAGCGAGACGGTGAGTGAGGTGACGTCCTTCACTTCAGATCTGAAGGTGATCGACCGTGGCATTGATCGGATTCGGATGGGGTCAGCGACTGCCCTGTACGATGCTCTGTTTCTGGGTTCGCAGGCGCTGGAGCCGCGAGTGGGCCGCAAAGTGATGGTGGTGATCACCGATGGCGGCGACACCATGAGCAAAGTGGATTACCAGGAGGCAGTGCGTGCCGCCGAGACCGCGGAAGCCATTCTCTACAGCATCATCGTTGTTCCGATCGAGGCCAGTGCGGGCCGCGATACCGGCGGCGAGCACGCCCTGATCCAGCTTTCCGCCGACACCGGCGGCAAGTATTTCTACGCGTCGTCGTTGTCGCAGCTCGACGAAGCCTTTCGCCAGATCAGCGATGAACTGCGTACTCAGTATCTGCTGGCGTACTATCCTTCGCAGCGCCTTTCTGATTCGGATTTCCGCCGTATTCAGGTAACGGTCTCTGGACTGCCCGCAGATTCCCGTTTCAAGGTCCGTCACCGGACGGGATACTTCACGTCCAAGTCGCATTAAGCCGTGTGTGGGGCGGGCGCCCTCGCCCGCCGCTTTTGAAGTTGATTTTAATGTGAAAGTTGATTGTTGCCTGTTGAACAGCCGCGCAAGTCCAGGTCAAAGGCGGCGGGCGAGGGCGCCCGCCCTACACGGGCGGCGGTTGACGGGACAAATTCTGTTGTGAAAGTCTTGTAGGATTGCTGTTTCCAAGGAAGGTAAGCCAGACGAATGTCGAATACTGGTTGTGCCCGTTCCGCCCTCAGGCGGTCAGGTGTGTGGGCCGGAGTGATAGCGGTCCTTCTCGTTCTTTTGTCGGTGGCCTACGCCCAGGAGTCCACCGGAAACGTTTCCGGAACGATAACCGGGCCGCGAGGCGCGTCGATCAGCGGAGCCGACCTTTCCATCACCAATAAAATAACGGGACAATCCTCCCGCACCACCACCAGCCCGGCTGGCACCTACGCCATCCGCGACCTGCCTCCGGGAGAATATGTTTTGCACGTGGAGGCCAAGGGGTTTCAGCCGGCGGATCTTCTGATCAGAATCCAGCCTTCGGGGACGGCGACCGGCGACGTCAGGTTGTCACGCGTGGTCGCTCCGTCCGCCAAACTGGTGGACACCGAATCCGCGGAAGTACGGGGCGCGGTCATTACCGGGCAAATGGAGCAGATACCCACGGACCGCCAGTTCCTGGACTTGACCCCGCTTGAGCCCGGAGTGCAGTTGCTCGACGGTGCGGTGCTGGCGCCCTCCAAGAGCGGACTTACCGCCACCTCCGTGACCGGCCGCAACGGCCGCACCACGCGCATGCAGGTGGATGGCCTGGATATCACGGACGAAGTCGTGGGCGCCAGCACCACGAATATTCCGGTGGGCGCCATTCAGGAAGTCGAGGTCGGGCAATCGCTGCTTCCACTTTCCTCCGGCCTGGCGTCCGCAGGCATTGTGAACGTGGTAACCAGATCCGGCGGCGATGATCTGCACGGCCAGCTCTTTGGCAACTTCCGCAACCAGGCTGCCGGCAACGCCGCTTTTCCCGGCGGTCAGGACAATTCCTACTCGCGCGAAGTCTTCGGCGGCAACGTGGGCGGCGCCTGGAAGAAAGACAAGCTCTTCTATTTTCTGTCAGGAGAATATTTCAAGCAGGACCTCTACGCCCCGGCCATCTTCAACGCACCCTTCGATGTTCTGGATGGAAGTTATAAGGCTCCCTTCCACGAGACCGAAGGGGCGGCCCGCCTGGATTACAAACTCTCCGCCCAATCGCGGTTGTTCTACCGTTTTACCTACGACCACGGTAGTGACGTCAATGCCTTCGGCGGCAGCAACTATCAGCCGCTGAAGAGTCGCGGCACCGCGTACGGGAATGGGCTGGGCTTCGATTTCACCCGCGGACCGTATCTCCACAGCATTCGCTTTGCATACGACCGCTACTCCAACAACATCGAGGATGCAGTGGCGGGTGCCAATATTCTCAATCCTGCCCCTGGGCTCAGCCTGAATTTCACGGGCGGCTCGGGATTTGCCAGCGGCCCTAATCCGCAGGCGCCGCAGGAGACGAAGCAAGCCAACCTCCAGGCGCGTTACGACGGCACACGGACCTGGCAGAGGCATACGTTCCGCTTCGGCGTGGCGGTGAACAAGATCGACACTCTGATTTCCGCCAATCTTTTTGGTCTGGCTCCGCAGGTGGGTTCCGACACGGGCGCAGACGCGGTGCGGTTCGCGTCCATCGGGCCCTTTGCGGGAGGCGCTGGCAATCCCCTAAACTATCCCGTGAAGAGCATCACGCTGGGTAACGGCTTCAGTTGCTTCAGCGAAAAGTCAGGTTTTGGATCGTCGTGCGGCGGCTTCAGCGATACCCGCATGCAGGCGTACCTCGGAGACACCTGGAAGGTCCTACCCAACCTGACCGCGACCATCGGAGTGCAGTACGTTCGCGATAGCGGACGAAGCAATTCCGATTTGCCCGCCATTCCGTGTTCGGCGGTCGCCGCCTCTTACGGAAGCCAGGCGCCCTGTACCGGCGATGGCAACCTGCTCAATAAATTCGGAGGGTATTCCGGATATGGCGGCGCGGTGCGCCAGCCCAACCTGAACTTCGCTCCCCAGCTTGGCCTGGCCTGGGACCCGGGGAAGAGTGGACGGACCGTCATTCGAGCCGGGATCGGCATGTACTACGACAACAACGTGTTCCGCAACCTGCTGGGGGATCGCGTGGCCCGGCTGGCGAACGGGCAGTTCAACGCCCAGGCCAACGATCCATGTGCCAGTCACGGCGTGGTTATTTTTCCCGGCAACGTTGCTCAGAGCGCCGCGGGCCTGTGCGGGCAGCCCATAGGAAACGTGGCCACCGCGATCGCGGATCTGCAAACTGCATTCCAGGCGGCCAACGCCGCGCTTACGTCCAGCTCTCCTAACCCCAGCTACGTGGGACAGGCGCTCAACAGCCAGCAGGGGTTGCTGGCGCCCACTTACCAGACTCCGCGCTCGGTGCAGATGAATATCGGCTTGCAGAAACAGTTCTGGCAGACCACCCTGTTCAGCGTGGACTATGTGCGCAACGTGGGCACGCACTATCTGATCGGGTATGACACCAATCACGTGGGAGATGCGTCGCACCTGAACACGAATGCGGCGTTGAATGCGATCAACAACACGCTGGCCGCGAACCCGCTCAGCGCAGCGTGCGCGCCCGCCGGAAGCGCCGGGGCCAGTTCGCAGACTGCGGTCAGCTGCTACCTGGCCGCCGTGCCGGGTGCCAGTATTGCCGATTTCGCCGCCAACGGCCTGGATTCCGGCGCTCAGTTCCTGGGCGGCGCTCCGGCATCCCTGTTTGGCCTGACTCCGGATACGGGCGCGGCCTTTGCCGGAATCAATCCGCTGGTGGGACGCAACACGATGTTCTTTCCCGCCGGCCGCTCGCTCTACAGCGGCTTGCAGGTTTCGGTGCGCACTCACGTCACCAATCCGGTGCGTGGAGTGGTAGGCGGGACTTTGCAGTTTTCCTACACCCACGCCAGCTTTCGCAGCAACCTTGCGGGAGGGATCGGTGATCAGGACCTGCTGCCCCTGGCGGCGGACTTCAACCACCCGACCGCGTACTTCGGCTCCGCATCGCAGGACCGCAAGCACCAGTTTTCCCTGGGCTCGGTCCTCGACCTGCCCCGCGGTATCCGCCTCGGCCTGATGGCGCAGCTGGCTTCGCCTCTGCCACAGACGCTTTTCCTTCCAGCCAGTGGGGGAGTAGGAGGAGAGATCTTCCGTACTGACGTGGGCGGCGACGGTTCCTTCGGCGGGCAGAGCCAGACCGGTTCCGGTGCCTACGGCGATATTCTACCGGGCACCAACATCGGGGCATATGGACGCGCGGTCAGTGCCAGCGATCTGAATACCGTAATCCAGAACTACAACGCCAATTTCGGCGACCGGCCGACTCTTGCCGGCCTGGCGCTGGTTAATGCCGGTTTGCTTTCGCGAACGCAACTGCTGCAACTGGGTGCGGACTCGCCCAATGTCGCAGCCGCTCCCGCCGATAATGTGAGCCTGGACTGGCTGCGCGCCGTGAACCTGACCCTGGCCCGGCCCTTCAAGTTCGGAGACCGGATTGTTCTGGAGCCCAGCGTGTCGGCCTTCAATGTTTTCAACTTCGCCAACTTCGATGGTCCCGCCAACCGGTTGAGCGGAGCGCTCAACGGGACGCTGGGTTCGGTGAACGGCACCGTGGCTTCGGAACGGGCGACCAATCGCATCGGGCCGGGGTCCGGAGTGTTTTCGCTGGGTGCGCCGCGCCAGTTCCAGTTCGGAGTAAGGCTGACTTTCTAGAGACAGGCTTGGCGCGGCTTCTGCTCCGTCGGACAAGAGTGTCCGACCCACACTGGCAGCGTGTAAGATATCGGCTATGCCTTTTCAAGGACAAGGATCGCCCGGCGCTTCCCGCAAGGGAAGGCCCGCCCCGCCCGAGCAGACCTCGGAGGAGGCCGCATACCTGAAGTCACTGGGAGAAAAACAGAAGCCGGTCAGCATCAAGCTGGCGGACGGCGAAGTGGTCCGCGGCTGGATTGAGTACTACGACAAGAACATGGTCAGGTTGACCCGCGAAGACCAGCCCAACCTGTTTATCTTCAAGCACGAGATCATGTACATCGCGGAAGACGGCGGCAAGCGCAAGTAAGACCGCCGATTCTCTTTGCGTCCTTTGCGGGGTTTCTTCGCGTCCTTTGCGGTTAAAGATTTTTCCCGGCGCAAGTGAAAAGCGTAACCGCCAAGGACGCTAAGAAATTCCGCAAAGGACGCAAAGAACAGAACGTCATTCATGACTCACCTCAATCACAATGAATTTGTCCCCGCGATGGCGGAGATCGCCCGCGAAGCCGGCGCCTTGCTGATGGGATACTTCCAGCAACATGTGAAGGTCGAGTACAAAGGCGATGCGGACCTGGTCACCGTGGCCGACCGGACTTCCGAGGTCCTGATCCGGGAGCGCATCAAGGCGCGTTGGCCGGCTCACGATATTCTCGGTGAAGAGCAGGGCCTGGTCGATACCGGCAGCGAATATCGCTGGTTCGTTGACCCCCTCGACGGCACCACCAACTTTGCCCATGGCTTTCCGGTGTTCTGCGTTTCGCTGGGACTGCAGCACAAGGACCGGCTGATTGCCGGCGTGGTTTACGATCCCACCCGCGACGAGTTGTTCGCCGCCGAACAGGGAAGCGGCGCCTGGCTGACCCAGCAACGGAACCAGGCTTCGAAGATGCAGGTTTCAAAAATCGCGAACCTGTCTGAGAGTCTGGTGGCCACCGGCTTTCCCAGCCACAAGCGGCACAAGAACCCGAATATTCACTTCTATCACCAGATCACGTTGCGCACCCACGGCGTGCGCCGGGCTGGTTCGGCCGCGCTCGACCTGTGCTGCGTGGCCAGCGGCCGCTTCGATGGCTTCTGGGAGTTCAATCTCAATCCCTGGGACACGGCCGCGGGCGTGCTGATTGTCGAAGAAGCCGGCGGCAAAGTGACCGATTTCAAAGGCGGCCCCTTCCAACTCAACAGCCGTGAGACCCTGGCGTCGAATGACTGGTTACACGCCGCACTGGTCCACGAATTTGCGGAGATCTTCGACGGGCGGGGACTCGAACCATTGCCCGATGTTCGAGAGTATCGAAAAGAGGGAATATGAAGCGGACGCTCGGCGCGATACTCGCAGTTGTTTCCGTCGTGTGCGGAATCGTATCTGCGGCGAACAAGCCAGCCGAGGTCGATCCTGCTTACCGGCAGTCATTCGAGAAATGGAAAGGCGATCTGGTCGAAGATCTCAAGCAGGAATGGCTGCCCTTGGCCGGGCTTTTCTGGCTCAAACCGGGCGAGAACAGTTTTGGCACTGATGCGAAAAATGCCATCGTCTTTCCCAAAGGGCCCGCCCATGCTGGATCGTTCACCCTGCAAGGACAGGTTGTGACCGTGACGCTGGCTCCATTTGTTAACGCGGTGATTGCTGGCAAACCCGCTACCACGGCCGAGCTTCAGCCGGATACGGCAGACAACCCCACGGTGGTCGAACTGGGAGATTTGCGGTTTCATGCGATCATTCGCGGCGAGCGCGTGGGCATCCGGCTGAAAGATCTCGACAGCGACGCCGTGCGTCAATTCCGCGGAGCCCAGTTCTTTCCCCTGGACTTGTCGTATCGCGTGACTGCGACCTTTCTGCCTTCCGACGGCAAACAGACGGTCGAGGTTCCGAACGTGCTGGGCGATGTTTCCCCGACACCGATCGCGGGGACGGCGGTCTTCAAGATTAATGGTCAGGAACTTAAGCTGACCGATCTGGGCGGCGACGCCGCCCAAGGCCTGTTCTTCGTCTTCAGCGATCCCACGAGCAAGACTTATACCTATCCCGGTGGCCGGTTCCTGAAGACTGGTCCCGTGACTAACGGCACGGTCGTTCTCGATTTCAATCGCGCCTACAATCCGCCGTGCGCGGTCACGCCCTACGCTACGTGTCCGCTGGCGCCCAAAGAAAACCGGCTGAGCGTGGCCATTCCTGCAGGCGAAGAGTACGACTATAAACACGGTCACCACTAGAAGACCCTCTAACCACGAAGGCGAGGGTCCACGAAGGAACTCCTTGGCGAACCTTTGTGTCCTTTGTGGTTTAGGCTCTAGCATTTCCGTGCCTAACCTGTCCCCCGGCGGTAAAATAGGAAAGTGATCACCTCGCTGTTGGATCGCAAGATCGACAAACGTCCCGATAAAGTCCGCCTGCAGGGGCGCATTCTTTTCCTCACCGAAGACCCGGAACTGATCAAGCGCCAGCTGGCCGGCGAAGACCTGCCCTGGGACAATAAAAATCCGGCGAACAATCCCAAGCTGCGCGACGACATCTCGACCGACGAGATCACGCCCGCGCACTACTGCTTCTATTTCGATGAAACCCTGGGCGAGATCCCCTACCTGGGCCTGAAGTGCGGCAACGTGCTGCCCATCGGCCGGAGCGACGTAAAGAAGGGCGGCTTCGTCTGCGCCGTCAGCGGCAAGCGGCGGGGCAAGGGCTCCAGCCGGGAGCAGTCTCCCTATGCCGAGATGTGCGCCGGGATCCAGTTGGTGATCGCGGAGAACATTGAACGCATTTATAAACAGAACTGCCAGAACCTGGGCCTGCTGACCTCGACCAACTTCTCGCTGATCGATAAAGTCCGGGCAGGAGAGGAAATCCCGCTCGCCGAATTCACCACCGGTGAAGACGAGATCACGCGGCAGGTCATCGAGTACGGCGGCCTCTTCCCCTTCAACGTGGCCCGCCTGCAGAAGAGAGTCTTCCTCCCCCCGATCAAGACAGCAAAGCGCTCCATGACGGTTGCGGAAAAGATCTTCGCCCGCCAGATGCTCGATGCTCCTGATGGAGGGACGGGCGTCCCCGCCCGTCCGGCGGAGCAAAGCTCCGCTCAGACTGTTACAGGCTACGTAAAGCCCGGCGACACCGGCTTTGCCCGCGCCGACCTGCGCTTCAGTCACGAATACGTCACACCCATGGCGGCAATCTTCTTCGAGCGCTACGTGGGAAAAGACGCCAAGGTGAACGATCCCTCCAGCATTCTCTTCTTCCGCGATCACCTGACCTTCCTCGATGAAGTCATCTCGGAGGAAAAAAAGAAGCTGGGCCTCCTCGATCTGGCCACGCAACTCAAGCTGAAGCAGCAGGATTTCGCCGCCAGACAGGGAATCAAGCTGCACGGCGAATTGAAAGACCGCAAGGGCTCGGAAGGAATCTGCCACTCCATCGTGCTGGAGAGCTACGCGCTGCCGGGACAACTCAACATCGGTTCCGATTCGCACACTCCACATGTAGGCGCAATCGGATGCGTGGCTTTCGGCATCGGCACCACCGACGTTTTCAACTCCTGGATCACGAAGGACGTGCGGGTCAAGGTGCCGGAATCGGTGAAGATCACAATTCGCGGCAAGAAGCATCCCAATGTGACTGCCAAGGATTTTATTCTGAAGATTCTCAGCCTCGATTACGTGCGCAGCGGCAAGGCCCTGGCCAAGGTGATGGAGTATGCGGGCGAGGCCATCGAGGAACTAAGCGTGGACGAGCGCGCCACCATGACCAACATGGCCGCGGAAATCGGCGGGTTCACCGGCATCGTCGCCCCCGACCGGAAAGCGGTCAATTTCCTGGTGGAGCGCCGCGGCATGGACCGCAAGCAAGCCGAGTCGATGATCGAAGGCCTGTACAGTGATCCCGGCGCCGAGTACGCGCACACCATTGAACTCGATGCCGCGGAAATCACGCCCATGGTGGCAACACCGGGCGACCCCGGCAACGGAAAATACGTCCGCGAATTGAATACGCCGGTCCCAATTGAGTTGGCCTACGGCGGCACCTGCACCGCTGGCAAAAACGAAGACATGGACATGTATGCCAGCGTCCTGGCCGATGCGCTGAAGCAGGGCAAGCGCGTGGCCGATTCGGTGAAATTTTATATTCAGTTTGGATCGCAAGAGACCCGGGATTACTGCATTCGCAAAGGCTATCTGGACATTTTTCAGAAAGCGGGCGCGCACGTGATCGAGCCCAGCTGCGGCGCCTGTATCAACGCCGGGCCAGGCGTGACCACGCGTCCCGAGCAGGTAGTGATCAGCGCGCAGAACCGCAACTTCCCCGGCCGCAGCGGCCCCGGACAGATGTATCTCGCCAGCCCGCTCACCGTGGCGGCCAGCGCGGTTGCCGGATACATCGTAGAGTACGAACCCAGCACGCAGAGGGAACTGGCGACGGCCAGTCGCTGACTGTCCCAACCTAACGCAATGTCATCCTGAGCGCAGACAGTTCATTCGCTCGCGAATGAACTGTCGGAGTCGAAGGACCCCTATCATCACGACGTCGTAACTTGACCGGAGCAATTCGCTCGTGCGATTCGGCTGAACCGTGAGAGTAGGGGTCCTTCGACTGCGCAGCTGCTTCGCGTTGCGAAGCAGCCACTCCGCTCAGGATGACATACGATTAATTTCAGATTGAGTCGCGAGCGCGGCTACCCGGTGTTGTGCAGGCCGGCGGCGATGCCATTGATGGTTGCGCCCAGCGCGTAGTCCACGCCGTCCGCGTTTCCACCTGACCGTTTGCGACGTAAAAGCTCGACCTGCACCAGGCTCATCGGGTCCACGTAGGGGTTGCGCAAGCGGATCGAGCGCGCTAGCACTGGATTACCTTTCAACAGTTCACCTTGATCGGTGACGCTGAGGACCATCCGGCGAGTGCGTTCAAATTCATCCACCAGCATCGCCCAAACCCGTTCCCGCAGGTCCACGTCGGGGACAAGTTCGGCGTAGAGGCGCGCGATGGTCAAGTCCGCTTTGGACATGGCCAGTTCCACGTTGCGGATCAGGTCAGAGAATAGCGGGAAACTTCGCATCATTTCGCAGAGCAGGGATTGATTGGCGGAGTCTTGCAGTGCGAAGCGTTCCAGCGCGTGTCCTACGCCGAACCATGCGGGGACGGCGTGGCGGCTCTGCATCCAGCCGAAGACCCAGGGGATGGCGCGGAGATCTTCGAGGCGGCGGCCCTGGCCGCGGCGCGGGGGACGCGAGCCGATGCGCGCGTGTTCCAGTTCGTTCACCGGCGTCGCCTGCTCGAAGTATTCAATCACTTCGGAATTCTCAGCGATGTTACCGCGGTAAAAGGCGAAGGCATCGGCCGACATCTGCTCCATGGCCGGCGCCCAGCGCTGGTCGGCGCCGGGTGCCGGCCCGCGGGTGCGCGTGAGCGCCTCCAGGCAGGATGCGATCATGATCTCGAGGTTCCACTCCGCCAGCACGGGATCGGCATATTTCCAGTTGAGCACTTCGCCCTGCTCGGTGATGCGAATCTCGCCGGAAAAATCTCCCACCGGCTGGGCCAGTATCGCGGTATGAGTGGGACCGCCGCCGCGTCCTACAGTGCCGCCGCGGCCGTGAAAGAGGCGGAGCTTCACGTTGCACTCACGCGCGGCGCGATGCAGGTCGCGATGGGCTTTGTACAACTCCCAGATGCTGGTCAGCATGCCGCCGTCTTTGTTGGAATCGGAATAGCCCAGCATGACTTCCTGCCAGCGTCCCCAGGAATCGAGAGGCGCCTGATATTCAGGGACCCGCCAGATCCGTTCCATCACCGCAGGTGAAGCGCGCAGGGCTTCGATCGATTCGAAAAGCGGCACCGGCATGAGCCCAGGGTCATCTCCGCTGGCCGCGACCAGCACGCCGCAGGCGGCGGCCAGTTTCGTTACCGCGAAGACCTCGTCTTCCGTCTGCGCGCCGCTGATGATGTAGCTGCGAATCGCGCATGCGGGATACAACTTCTTTAGGTGGGCGATCTCACGGAAGGTCTCGAGGACGTCCTGGGTCGCGGAGGAAAGCTCTTTAGTGTGGGCGCGAGCGTCCCGCTCGTGCGGAAGGTGCGCCGGCGCGGCCAGCACGAGCGGAACGCTCGCGCCCACATTGGCCTCTATCTCGGCCAGTGCCTGGGCGTGCAGGCGCGCGTGCTGGCGGACGTCGAGGGTCGAAAGATGAAATCCAAAAGCGCGCACCTGGCGCAAAAGCGGATCAATCACCAATTCGGCCAGTCGTTGGCCGCGGTTTACCGCCAGACTTTCGCGAATCAGCGAGAGGTCATTCTCGAACTCTTTGGCAGATGGGTACGACGTTGCCGGTTCCAGCCCTTCGCGGCTATGCCGCAAGCGAACGACGATCAGGTTGAGCAGGCGGCGATAAAGTTCAGAGCTCGAAATCCTAGACTGGCGCGCATATTCGTCGCCCATCTGCGTGCTGTAGTCCATCAGCCGCGCGCGGACTGCGTCGGAAACTTTTGCCTGGCGGTTGGATGCGCTGAGCTGGTCGGCCGCGCGTTCCAGTTCCGCGATGTAGTGGCCGATGATCACATTGCGGGCACGCTGCAGCGCTTCCCGTGTAGAGCCGGGCGTGACGAACGGGTTGCCGTCGCGATCGCCGCCTATCCACGAGCCAAAAAAAAGCAGATCGGGCACTTCGGAATCCTGCAAATCAATCTCATAAACTGCGCGCAGGGAATCGACCAGCTCGTCATACAGACGCGGCAGGGCGGCGAACAACGAGAAAGGATAGTGATCGAGGCCCATGCGAATCTCGTCGGTCACCAGGGGCTTCTCCAGGCGCACTTCATCGGTCTGCCACAACGAAGTCACCTCCCCGAAGATTCGAGCCTCGAAGCGGCCGGCATCGGCCTCGGTCAGAGGCAGGCGGTCCAGTCGTTCCAGTTGTTTGCCAATGCGCCGGCGTTTGAGCAGCACCGTCCGGCGCGCGACTTCAGTGGGATGAGCCGTGAAAACCGGCGTGACTCTTATTTTGCGCAGGACCTCGAGCGCCTGGCAGGGTTCGATCCCGGCAGCCCGCATGCGCCGGAAAGTACCGCGGAACGAGCCCTCCAGCGGAGCTTGCTCAGGATGCAGCTTGGCGGCACGCCGTCTTCGCTTGCGATGATTGGTTTCGGCCAGGTTGGTAAGCTCAAAATAAATCGCGAACGCTTTCGTGACCCGGTGGGCTTCATCGATGGTGAGGCGAGCGATTATGTTCCGGGCTTGGTGGAGAAGAGGTTCCTGAAAATCCGTTAACGCGGTGTGCGGGCGCGGCTGCTCGCGATGCTGAATGAAAATGCGCCGCAACTCCTCGACCACACCCAGCAAAGATTCGCCCACCTGCTCGACCAGGACGCGCCCCAGCAACGTGCCGAGCAGGCGCACGTCGCGGCGGAGGGGAAGATCTTTTGCAGGATTCGTGGTGCTGGCGGTCAGCTCGTCGAGCCGGCTGCGCTGGTCGTCAGCACTCCAAAGCGGGCGCTCACCCATATCCAATCATAATTGAAACGGGCGGAATTGCGCTCAGAAGGGCTAGATCAGCCGTTGTAGGATTTCCCGCGGCTCCGGCCGCTGGGTATAGTCTTCGTCGGCGGAGGCATAAAGAATCGTGCCATCGCGATCGACGATGAAGGTGGCTGGGATGGGCAGCTCCCAACTCTGGTCGCCGTTGGCGAACGGCAGATTGACGAACGCGCGGCGATAAATGGCCTGCTGGTCATCGGGCACACGATAGACCAGCCCAAACTGTCGCGCGACCTGGTTCCCGGCGTCGCTGAGCAGCGGAAAGCGCAGCTTGTGCTGGTCCACCATGAAGAATGATTGTTGCACCGTCTGCGGCGAGATGGCTACCAGCGATGCCCCGGTCTGTTCGATCTGAGGCACAAGTAGATTCATGGCTTCCAGTTGTCCGACGCAAAACGGGCACCAGCGCCCGCGAAAGAAGCAGATCACCAGGCGGTCTTTGCGCAGCAGGGCAGTCGATGAGTGTAGCGCTCCGTTGTGGTCGTTGAGCTCGAAGGCTGGAGCTTTGGAGCCCACCGTTAGAACACCCTCCGCCAGGAGCTTTTCTTTAAGCTCGGCGATCACGCGGGTGTGGACGGCCTGAGTTTCTCTGGGAACATACCTGGCAATGAGGTCTTTGCGTTCCGCGAAGATTTCATGCAGCGCGCGGATGTCTGTTCCCGGTGTGGATTCTTCGAGTGAGCGCCACTTCATAGTTAGTCAGCCAATCAGGTCGTTGACAGATCGAGACTACACCACGAATCTCGTCAGGGTAGGGGTCCTTCGACTCCGCTGAGTCATTCGCAAAGCGAAAGACTCAGCTCCGCTCAGGATGACATACCGGAAACTGGAAACTGTTCCTACATACCCGGCATCTTCATTCCCGCCATCCGGCGGGCGAAGCTGGGCTTGCCGATTTGTTTGAACATCTTTCGCATCTGCGCGTACTGGCGCAGCAGGTTGTTGACTTCCTGCACGCTGGTGCCGGAGCCACGAGCGATGCGTTTACGCCGGCTGCCGTTCATGACTTCGTGGTGCAGGCGCTCGTGCTGGGTCATCGAATTGATGATCGCTTCCACCCGGCCGAGCTGCTTTTCGTCCACTTTGTCGGCATGCTTTTGTATTCCGGCGAAGGGACCGACGCTGGGCAGCATGCCCATCAGGTTCTGGATCGATCCCATCTTCTTGAGCTGGCGCAACTGGTCGCGAAAATCTTCCAGCGAGAAGCCGTCGCCGGTAAGAGCACGGCTGGCCATTTCCTCGGCCTTTTTCTTGTCAACATTCTGTTCTGCCTTTTCGATCAGGGAAAGAATGTCGCCCATGCCCAGGATGCGGGAGACGATGCGGTCGGGATGGAAGGGTTCGAGCGCATCGTACTTTTCACCTGTGCCGATGAACTTGATGGGCTGTCCGGTGACCTGGCGTATCGAAAGCGCCGCGCCGCCGCGAGCGTCGCCATCCATTTTGGTGAGCACCACGCCGGTGAGCGCCAGCTTCTTGTGGAACTCGTCAGCGGAGTTGACCGCGTCCTGTCCCGTCATGGCGTCGGCTACGAACAGGATTTCCTGCGGGTTCAGTATCCGCTTGAGCGACTGCATCTCGTCCATCAGTTGATCGTCGATGTGCAGGCGGCCGGCGGTGTCCACGATCAGCACGTCCGAGCCGGTGTTGATGGCTTCGCGGCGAGCTTCCTTGGCTAGTCGCTCGACAGTCGCGGTGTTGGCTTCGCCGACTTCACCTTCGTAAATGTTGGCCTTGATCGCCTGGGCAACGACTTTCAGCTGCTCGCGGGCCGCCGGACGGTACACGTCAACCGAAACCAGCAGCGGACGATGTCCGCCCTGCTTGAACCAGTTCGCCAGCTTGCCGGAGGTCGTGGTTTTGCCTGACCCCTGCAGGCCGGCCATGAGCACGACTGTCGGCGGCTGCGAGGCAAACTTGACCTTCGCCGTGTCGCGGCCCAGAATCTCGATCAATTCATCGCGCAGAATCTTGATGACCTGTTCGGCGGGCGAGAACGCGGTCGCCACCTGCTGACCGATGGCCTTCTCCTGGATGTGATCGATCAGCTGCTTTACGACCTTGAAGTTGACGTCGGCCTCGAGCAGCGCCAGCCGGATGGCGCGCAACGCCTCCTGCATGTTTTCTTCGTTGAGGGTGGCTTCGCCCCGCAAGGTTTTAAATGCGCGCTGAAGCTTTTCTGAAAGATTCTCAAACATAGATTTGTAACTATTCTATCAGTGGGTGCCCCGTCCTCGTCGTTCCGCACTTTGGAACGACAGGGCGGGGAAGTCAATCCGAGAGATCAAAATCCCCACCCTGTCTCTCCAAAAAACGGAGAGACGAGGGTGGGGCACCCGGTGGAACTTCATTTAGCCGTGTCATCCTGAGCGAGTACGCCGGTTCGCTTGCGAACCGGCGCAGGAGTCGAAGGACCCCTGACGCCACGATGAACTGTGAGTCTTTGGTTTTGGAGGCTGGAACCTCCGCCCAAACTCCCCGGCGTGCACGTTGACGGTAGGGGTCTTTCGACTGCGTGATGGCTTCGCCAGGGCGAAGCCATCGCTCCGCTCAAGATTGACAAGTTGTTAACTGGTTGCCCGGCCAAACACTTCCTTCGCCGCGATCACAGTGTTGCAGTGAATTGCCACAGTATCTTCCACTTCGCGAGCATAACCGCCGGCGTATGTGACCATCACGGGAATATTCCGTGCCTTGGCCACGCGAAACACCAACTCATCCCGCCGTTTTAATCCCTCAATGGTTAGATCGAGCCCGCCGAGTTGGTCTTCGCCATACGGGTCGGCGCCGGCGATGTAGCAGATCAGATCAGGCTCGAACTGGCGCAGGCCGGAACTGAGCGCGTTGTCGAGCCAGGCCAGGTAGTCATCGTCTCCCATGCCATCGGGCAGGTCCACGTCAATCGAGGAATGCGGCTTCCATGCCGGATAGTTATTGTGCTGGTGCAGAGAGATGGTAAAGACATCACCGGCATGGGCGTGGCGCATCTTCCCCGGAGGCTCCGACCGGGCCGCAGAAGTAGAAGGCAGCGGTGCGCTGGGAGTGCGCGTGCCGGCAAAGATGGCGGCGGTGCCGTTGCCGTGATGAACGTCGCAATCAACCGTCATGGCAGTGCGAATCTTGTCGTCCCGCTGCATGCGGCGGATCGCCACCCCCACGTCATGGATCATGCAAAAGCCTTCGCCATGATCGGGGAAAGCGTGGTGGAAGCCGCCCCCGATGTTGAAGGCCACACGATCCCTGAGGGCATGTTCGGCCGCCAGAATCGAGCCACCCGCCGCCAGCCAGAAAGCCTGCACCAGTGCGGGAGAGTAGGGAATCTCCATTTCCTGCTCTTCGCGGGGGGAAAGCGTTCCGGTCTTGAGCTTCTCAACGTATTGCGGAGTGTGGACCAGCAGAATGTCCTGGTCCAATGCGGGTTGCGGAGTTACGAAGTCGGAAGCTGAGGCTACTTTTGTCTCCAGCAATCGGTCGTGAATGCGGCGATATTTTTCAGCCGGAAAGACATGCGTTCCGATGGGGAGGTAGTAGTTGTCGCTGTACACCAGCTTGAAGGGAAGCATAAGACCAGTTGTCGGTTGTCAGTTGTTAGTTGTCAGACTTGCGACTATCGTTTTCTGGCTGGTGGCACCACCAGGTGCCGGCGCACCGGCACGATCGCGCCCTTGGCGGGATCGGCGGCGGCCGTTGCTCGCGACAGTACTTCCTCCTGGATATATTTCACGAAGTCATGAATCTGGACCTGCATTTCTTCCATGCGCTCACGCATCTGGAGAATTATTGCGATGCCGCTGATGTTCACGCCCAGGTCGCGGGCGAGGGACAGGATGAACTCAAGCCGCTGCAGGTCTTCGTCGGTGTAGAGGCGAGTGTTACCCTCGGTGCGCGAAGGCTTAAGCAGGCCCTCCCGCTCGTACAGGCGCAAAGTCTGGGGATGGATGCCATACATCTCCGCCACCGACGAAATCATGTAGGCGCCCTTGGATTTGCGCTTGGTCATCGGTACTACTTTACCCCAAAACGCAGAAGCCACGGATCACACGGATCTTCACAGATATATCCGTGAAATCCGCGTAAATCCATGGCAGGATTTTCAGGCTACAGGTTCAGGCTTGTCTGGTACTGTGCTCCACCCTGAGGGCTTGAGGGTCACATTGAGGAAATAGGCGACTACTCCGGCTGCGATGAGCAGCATCCCAAAAGCAAAGGCGCTGATTCCCAACACGTACTCGCTCTGGCTCCGCAAGACTGAGAAGCCCAGCAGCAGCATGGGAGCGATGCCCACCGCCACCGCGCCGAACATCCCTCCCGGGACTCGGAAGGGGCGGGGAAGTTCGGGCTCGCGGATGCGCAGGACGATCAACGCCACAAACTCCAGGCTGAGGCTGACCCCGTAAAGCAGAATATCGATGATGATAAGGCGCTCAAAGCCCAGACCCAGGCACATTGCCCATCCCGTGGCACAGACCAGAATGGTCACCCAGGGAGCGCGCGAGCGGGGATGCAGCTTGCCGAAGACCTTCGGCAGCATGCCGTCCTGGGCCATGGCGAGAGGCAGGCGTGAATAGCTCATGACCAGGGCGTTGAACATACCAAATCCGCTGATCATGCCTCCCAGGGCCAGGCCGACGCGCAGCAGCGGCCCACCCACCATGCCGGCGATATCCGCCCAGGAGCCAGTCTCCCAGGCGCTCGACGAAAGCCCGGTCATCCACATGGCCGCCACCGGCACAATGTAGCTCAGGGCCACGATTACGACGGCGGCCAGCATCGCTCGAGGATAGGTCCGCTGCGGGCGTTCCACCTCGGTGGCGATGGTCGACGCATTGTCCCAGCCCATGTAATTCCACATGCAGATGAGCAGGCCGCCGAGGATGTCAACGGTGGAGGTAGTCGGAGTGGTCACGGCGTGGGCCAGAGCCCCGACCTTGAAGGGAGCGATGGCCACGATCAGGATAAACGGCGCCGACAGCGCGAAGAACAGCCACAGCGAAGTCGTGGATACCACCCGCACCCCGGCAATATTCAGCAGTGCGCAAACAATTACCACTGCCAGCGCCACCATCACTCCGCGATGCCCCTCAGCGAACCAGGGGAACAGGCGGTTGAGGTAGAGCACGAACAGCGTGGGATAGATCGCCATGTCGAAAATCGAGGCCACCAGCGACAGCCAGGCTTCCTGAAAGCCCCAGAAGTTGCCCATGGCGCGGCGTACCCAGGCGTAATAGCC
Source organism: Terriglobia bacterium (assembly GCA_963790645.1). Lineage (GTDB taxonomy): Bacteria > Acidobacteriota > Terriglobia > Terriglobales > Acidobacteriaceae > JAIQFF01. Next base: position 114,195 of record CAWBPS010000031.1, read on the forward strand.
GCCTTCGAAGGGCAGCGCGCTCGAAAGCTCGCCGATCATGAAGGCCGTCGGCAGGCTCCAGAGAATCGGAGTCAGCAGCAGGATCAGGATGGCTTTGCCGTATCCGGCGCCGTGCACGATGTCTTCAGTGCCGTAGGTGCCGCCCGACACCATAAAGAAGGTGGCGGCGACGAGGGGCCAGAGCGTGAGGCGGACCGATTTTTTCCGGCTGGGGACGACGGCAGGAGGCTGGAGATTCTGACGCGGGGCGCTAGCTGTTGCCAATTTCGACGGCTTCCTCCCGGGGCGATCCTTGCGCTTTCAGAATTCGGCTGGATGCAAGTTCGCAGCCGTGAGCATACGGGAAATTAGATGCAGTGTAAAAATAATTTTTGAATTATTTTTTGCGCGGGCGGCACTGAGGTAACAGTCGTCGGTCGTCAGTCGTCGGTCATCAGCGCAGTTGCTTGAGGCGGAGTCTGACGACTAAAACCTGGCGTCCGCGGTTGACGACTGAAGACCGAAGACTGACGACTGCTTCACACGTTCTTCCAGAGCTCTTCGCGGGGATCTTCCGGGTTCAGCTTGGCCAGCTCGCGCAGGATTTCCTTGGAGCGCTCGTCCCGGGGCATGGGAACGGTGAGTTTGACTTCGACGATCTCGTCGCCGCGCGTCCCCTCTTTCGTAGCCGAAGAAACACCCTTTTCGCGCAGCCGAAGCTTTTGTCCGGATTGGGTGCCGGGCGGAATCTTGAGCAGGGTGCGGCCGTCGATGGTTGGGACCTCGATCTTGGCCCCCAAAGCCGCCTCGGTGGCGGTTATGGGCACGGTGATGCGAATGTCGTCCCCTTCGCGCTGGAAGATGGGGTGGTCGGCGGTCCGGATGATCACGTACAGGTCGCCGGCCTGGCCTCCATGGGTTCCCGCGTTGCCCTTGCCGGCGAGGCGGATGCGCTGGCCGTCGCGGGTGCCGGCCTTGATGCGGACTTCGAGCGGTTCAGTGCGTTCGACCGTACCCTCGCCATGGCAATTCGGGCAGACCGAGATGTTCTTTCCTGTCCCGTGACACCTGGGGCAGGGAACATTGAATTTCATTCTCCCGCCGGTCTGGGTGACTTGCCCCTTGCCACCGCACTCGGGGCAGGAGCCGCCAGCCTCGATAAAGCCCTGGCCGTGGCATTGGTGACAGGTATCACGCCGGGTAATATTCAGGCGCATCACGCCGCCTCGGATCGCGGTCCAGAAGGGTACGTTGACCTGATATTCGAGGTCCGATCCGGGCTCGGGACCCTCCTGCGCGGCCCCGCCACGGCCGCCGAAAATTCCGGAAAAAATATCGCGGAAGCTGCCCGTGCCCGAGGGGCTGGCCTTTCTACCCCGGGCGTTTTCGAACATATCGGTAAAGTCGAAGCCGCCGAAATCGAAGTTTGCGCCTTGGGTGCCTCCACCCGGCTGAGCTCCCGGGAACCCTGCGCCGGGTCCAGCCGCGCCGCCTCCAGCCCGGGCATAAGCCTCGGCCGTGGCGGCATCGATGTTATCGGAGTAAAAGCCGACCTGATCGTAAATCTTCCGCTTCTTGGGATCGCTCAGGACTTCATTGGCTTCCGACAGCGCCTTGAATTTCTCTTCCGCAGCCTTGTCACCGGGATTGACGTCGGGATGATACTTGCGCGCAAGTTTGCGAAAAGCTTTGCGGACATCGTCCGCCGAGGCGGACTTCTTCACGCCCAGGATTTCGTAATAGTCTTTTTTTGGGGTGGTGGCCATTCGTGCTTATGCGCCGTACTCGCAGCCAGTGAGAATTCAGTTCTGAATATTGTGACGGTTCTTGCCTAAAATTCCAAAACGCTCGTACGCCGGCGAATCCACATAGACCGGGATGCGCTGTACACCTGTCAGCGTGGGCGCCAATACGTACCAGTAGGCTTCGTCTTCCGCGAAATTTAGAAAATAGTCCTGACCATTCACTTCAAATTGCAATTTCTCTTCTCCTTAAGCCTGTATCCCTTAAACCTGTAGCGCCGGCGTCTCGCCGGGTGTCCCGAGGGCATCCTGCTCTCGGCGGTGGGGGCGGGACGCCTCCACAACAGCCGCCGGGACGGCGGCGCTACGAAAAACCTCGCGGGCGAGTCGCCCGCGACCACACTAACCAACCAGCCGACCTACGGTCGGCCTGGACGGGTCAGAGACCCGTCCCCACACGGCCGTTGCTAAAGCTAAGAGCTAAGAGCTTACTTCTTGTCTTCCACGTCCACGTACTCGGCGTCGATTACGCCTTCGTCTTTCTTCGGGCCGCCGTTGGCGCCGGGTTCCGGTCCTGCGCTTGCATCCGGCGTCGGACCTGCGCCCGGAGCTGCCGACTGCGCCGCTTTGTACATCTGCTCGGCCAGTTTGTGCGAGGCCTGGGTCAAGGTCTCACGGGCCTTGTCCATGGCTGCCTTTTCGTTCGACTCCAGCGCCTTTTTGGCGTCGGCAATTGCGTTTTCGACGTCGCCTCGGTCAGAGCCCGAGATCTTGTCGCCCTGTTCACGCAGCATCTTCTCCACGCTGTAAACCATGGAGTCGAGCTGGTTCTTGGAGTCGATTTCCTCGCGCTTGGCTTTGTCCTCGGCCGAATGCGAATCGGCTTCCTTGGCCATGCGCTCGACCTCGTCCTTGCTCAGGCCGGAAGACGACGTAATCGTGATCTTCTGGTCCTTGCCCGTGGCCGTATCTTTCGCCGTCACGTTCAGGATGCCGTTGGCGTCGATGTCGAACGTCACCTCGATCTGGGGCACGCCACGCGGCGCCGGGGGAATCCCGGTCAGGTGGAACTTGCCCAGAGTGCGGTTCTGCGCCGCCAGCGGACGCTCGCCTTGCAGCACGTGGACTTCAACCGAGGTCTGACTGTCGGCTGCGGTCGAGAACGTTTCCGTCTTTTTGGTCGGAATCGTGGTGTTGCGCGGGATCATCGGAGTGGCCACGCCGCCCAGCGTTTCAATCGCCAGGGACAGCGGAGTCACGTCCAGCAACAGCAGGTCTTTGACTTCGCCCTTGAGCACGCCGCCCTGGATGGCCGCGCCGATGGCGACGACTTCATCCGGGTTGACGCCCTTGTGGCCTTCCTTGCCGAACAAATCTTTTACCAGCTGCTGAATACGTGGCATGCGGGTCTGTCCGCCGACCAGCACGACTTCGTTGATCTTGCTGGCGTCAACGCCGGCGTCTTTCATGCACTGTTTGCAGGGACCGACCGAGCGCTGAATGATCTCTTCGACCATCGATTCCAGCTTCGCCCGGGTCATTTTCTTGACCAGGTGCTTGGGACCGCCGGCATCCGCGGTGATGAAGGGCAGGTTGATCTCGGTCTCCATGGTGGTGGAGAGTTCGATCTTGGCGCGCTCCGCCGCGTCACGCAGACGCTGCAGCGCCATCTCGTTGCCCTTGCCCCGCAGATCGAGGCCTTCGTCTTTCTTGAATTCGTCGATGAGCCAGTCCACGATGCGCTGGTCGAGGTTGTCTCCGCCCAGGTGCGTATCACCGTTGGTGGCCTTGACTTCGATCACGCCTTCGCCGACTTCGAGAATCGAAATGTCGAAGGTGCCGCCGCCGAAATCGTAGACGGCGATGGTTTCATCCTTTTTCTTGTCGAGGCCGTAGGCCAGAGCAGCCGCCGTAGGCTCGTTGATGATGCGCTTCACTTCGAGGCCGGCGATCTGTCCGGCATCTTTGGTGGCCTGCCGCTGGGCGTCGTTGAAGTACGCCGGGACAGTGATGACCGCTTCGGTCACTTTCTCGCCGAGATAGTCTTCTGCCGCCTTCTTCAGCTTCTGCAGAATCATGGCGGAAACCTGGGGAGGCGTGTACTCCTTGCCTTGCGCCAGCACCGCCACGTGGTCGCCCGACTGCACGACCTTGTAGGGAACCATCTTGATTTCTTCGGTCACTTCGTCGAAGCGGCGTCCCATGAACCGCTTGATCGAATAAACCGTGTTTTCCGGATTGGTGATGGCCTGGCGCTTCGCCACCTGCCCCACCAGCCGCTCGCCGGTCTTGGTAAAGCCGACCACCGAGGGTGTGGTTCGCCCTCCTTCTTCATTAGGGATAACCTTGGGCTCGCCACCCTCCATGACAGCTACGCAGGAGTTGGTGGTTCCGAGGTCAATACCGATAATCTTGGCCATGTTCTGACCCTCCTTGAAACTATAAGTGCTTTTTAATCAATGTATTAAGAAACTGCAATGTTCGTCATGATAAGACTTGAGTGAACCACTGTCAAGGTTTAGATGCTGGAGAGGTAGAGATGGATACAGGCATTTTGAGGGATTCCTTTGCGACCTTGGCGGAAGTCCTTGGCGTCCTTTGCGGTCAAAATCTTTAACCGCAGAGTTCGCAAAGTGGATCCGCAAAGGGCGCAAAGAAATTCGAGAATTCGCGAGTTAGTCGTACTTCTCGTACAGGATCGATTTCCGGTCCCAACCCAGGCTTTTAAGGAGTTCGCGATTGGCCTTGATCATCTTGTCCAGACCGCAGATATAGGCATGCATGTCGGATCGGCCTTGAACGATTCCGGACACGTGTTCCTGGACATATCCGCGGAGACCTTGCCACTCGGGAGCGCCGCGACTGAGACTCGGCAGATAATGAAAGTTTGAGTGCTGGGCGGCGAGTCTCTGGAACTCTTCGTGATAGTAGATGTCCTCGGCTGTCCGGTTGCCAAACAGCAACCAGAACTGCTTCTCCTGATGGCGCCCCGGATCGGCCAGCAGCCAGTGCAGCATGGAACGAAAGGGCGCAATACCGGTGCCGGTGGCGATGAAGATGGTGTCGCGAAGCGGCGGTCGCAGGATGAAGTCTCCGAAAGGCCCCTGGCAGGTGATCTCTTCTCCCTCTTTTATGTCACACAGAAAATTGGACATGAAGCCGTCCTGCACCCGGTTGAGGCAGAGCGCGAAGCGATTGTCGTCTCCGGGCGGGGATGCGATGGAATAGGCGCGGGTGATTTCTTCGCCGTCGGGCTTGTTGGTCTTGAACGAGAGCCATTGGCCGGCGACGAAGCCGAAGCGCGTCACGCCGGATGCTTCGAATTCCAGGTGCTTCGTTTGGGTGGATAGAGACACGGAGCGAACGAGTTTGGTGGGGAAAGCTTGAAAGGGAGACATCAGCTATGTAGATGACGGAGATGCGCTCTTGGACGCGAGCTTCTCTCCGTTGTCATGCTGAGCGAGAGAGTCGTTCGCTTCGCGAACGACGAAGGAGTCGAAGCACACCTATACACCCACGTCGTACTTGTTATAGGGTCCTTCGACTTCGCAACTGCTTCGCGAAAGCGAAGCAGTTGCTCCGCTCAGGATGACAAAGCTGATAGTTGACAGCTGAAAGCTGACGGCTTGCTCTGCTACTCCACCGTCACCGACTTCGCCAGGTTCCTCGGTTGATCCACGTCGCAGCCGCGGCGGACCGCGATGTGATAGGCCAGCAGCTGCAGCGGGACGATTTCCAGGATGGGCAACAGCTCTTCTGGAGCCGGTGGGACGTACAGCACGTGGTCCGCGGCTTCTTTGATGTCCTCGTCGCCTTCAGTGGCCAGCGCGATGATCATGCCGGAGCGGGCTTTTACCTCTTTGAGATTCGAACACGTTTTTTCGTAGCGGGTCATCGAGAGTGCGTCTTTGGTATCGCGGGTCGCAATGATCACTACCGGAAGGTTCTCGTCAATCAGCGCATTGGGGCCGTGCTTCATTTCGCCGGCAGGATAGCCTTCCGCGTGGATGTAGGAAACTTCCTTCAGCTTGAGTGCGCCTTCGAGCGCAATCGGGTAGTGGATACCGCGTCCCAGGAAAAGGAAGTCCTGCGAGCGCGAATACTCCTTGGCCAGGTCTTCGCATTCTTCCTCGCGGGTGAGCAGGTGTTCGAGCTTGCCGGGGATGCGCGTGAGTTCCTGGATCGCCTCTTTGGCCTGGTCGGCGCTCATGGTGCCGCGCTGCTGGGCCAGGTAAAGAGCGAAGAGATAGAGCGCGGTAAGTTGAGCAGTAAACGCTTTGGTGGAAGCGACACCAATTTCTGGCCCGGCGTGAGTGTAGATGGTGCCGGCAGCTTCGCGCGTGATCATCGAGCCCACCACGTTGCAGATAGCCAGCGTTTTTGAACCTTTGGCCTTGGCTTCGCGCTGGGCCGCAATCGTGTCCGCGGTTTCGCCAGACTGGGTGATCAGCATGGTGAGGGTATCGGGAGTGATGATGGGGTCGCGATAGCGCCACTCGCTGGCGTAATCGACCTCCACCGGAATTCGCGCCAGGCGCTCGATCATGAACTTGCCGGCCTGGGCGGCGTGCCAGCTGGTTCCGCAGGCGGCGATGTTGATTTTCTTCGCGGCCTTGAACTCGGCTTCCGTGATCTCCATCTCGTCGAGGAAGACGTGGCCAGTCTCCTGCGAAACCCGTCCCAGAGTAGTGTCACGCACCGAGCGCGGCTGCTCGTAGATTTCCTTGAGCATGAAATGTTTGAAGCCGCCTTTTTCCGCCATGATCGGGTCCCAGGTCACGTGCTGCACCTGGCGGACGACGGGCTGTCCGTTGAAGTCGGTGAGCTGCACGCCTTCCGGCGTGATGACGGCGAGGTCGCCATCGCCCAGGAAGAACAGGTCGCGGGTGTGATAAAGAATCGCCGGAACGTCGGAGGCGACGAAATACTCGTCTTTGCCCAGACCAATTACGGCGGGCGGGCCATTGCGGGCGGCAACGATTTTGTTGGGCTCATCGACCGCGATTACTGCCAGCGCAAACACCCCGGTCAATTGGCCCACCGTCTTGCGGACGCACTCTTCGAGCGAGGGGCGATGTCCGTTCGCGGTCTTCAGAAAATATTTTTCCACCAGGTGAGCGATGACTTCAGTATCAGTTTCGGTGGTGAACTTGTGGCCCTCTTCGATAAGCTTGCGCTTCAGGGAAACATAGTTCTCGATGATGCCGTTGTGCACCACCACGATGCGTCCGGTGCAATCGCGATGCGGGTGGGCATTCTCTTCCGTAGGACGGCCATGCGTGGCCCAGCGGGTGTGGCCGATTCCGTAAGTGCCGTCGAGCGGCTTGAGGCGGATCACCTCTTCCAGGTTGCGCAGCTTGCCTTCGGCACGGCGAATCTGCAGTCCCTCGCCGTTGCCGCACACCGCGATTCCGGCGGAATCGTAGCCCCTATATTCCAGCCGCCTAAGTCCCTCAATGATGACCGGTACCACCCGTTTCTTGCCAACGTATCCCACTATGCCGCACATACGAATGCTCCTATTTTTCGGCCCGGGGGAAACCGAAGCTGTCTTTTGTGAGTTAGAATCCGGCCACTACTTCGAATCGCAACCAAGCCTGCCGCTGCAGGAAAAACCTTCCATCACCGAACCGGGGACTTCGGCTAGTCTTCGAGGGAGAAACGAAACTCTTCAATCACCGGATTGGTAAGAACGTCGCGGGCAATGCGTGTGACTTCTGCCTCGACTTCGTTCCGGCTCAGGCCGCCATCGAGCGTGAGCTCGAAGTACTTGCCCTGGCGGACCTCTTCCAATCCCTTACATCCCATTTTCTTGAGCGCGCCTTGGATGGTTTTGCCTTGCGGATCCAGAACGCTCTTCTTGAGCGACACGTACACGTAAGCTTTCATGGGGGATAGAAGCATTATACTTGAAAAATATTCAAACTCAACTCAAAGTCAACCACACCATAGACTTAGCCCAGCCGTTCCAGCCGGCTATCGAGCTCAGAAAGCGCGCTTTCAAGGATTCGGCGATGGCGAGGATTCTGGATGGATTGCAGTTGCTGCAGGACCCGCCGGCGAGACAGTTCAAGCGCCTCCCGCGCCTGCTTGAGGGCGGCCTGTTCGGGTGTAAGTCGTTGTTTCGATTCGGTCTGGGTTGCAGCAGCGGACTGCTGCTCTTCCACCGACTTGCTTTCCCAGCCCCGGGCCATAAGTCTCATTATAGACTTCCCATTCTGGGAAATCTGTCCTCGGCTGGCACTATCGGGCCATTTCCGGCAAAATAAGAATAAGGGTAACGTGGGTCTTGGGGAAGGATTCTCCGGATCACAATTTTGAGCTGGAAAAAAGGTCTTTGCAAGCAAGTAAACTTCAATTTATCGTTCGTTGCGTTGCCGGGCTCTGCGGGCAGTTCGAGGGGGAGCAAGACCGAGGGGATCGCAAGCACGATCGCACGTCCACTCCTATACTGGGGACTTCGTCAGCCGTGAAGTATAGCCTCGAACCAAGTAGAGGAACGCAGCTGACCCGGGCAATCTCTTAATGCAGGCTCCTGACGGTAGAATCGCCATCCTCGCGGCCGGACTCAACCTGCGTGGCGTGCGTGAGCGCCTTGGGCTTACCATGCGCGAAGTGGAAAGCGCCAGCGCTCGTATTGCGGAACGGCACGGAAATGAAGAATTCGGAGTCAGTCCCAGCCGCTTGTCCGACATTGAAACCAAGGGATTGGTGCCCAGCATCTTCCGCCTTTACTCTCTCGCCATCGTCTATCGTTCCGACCTCCGCGAACTATTGGCATGGTACGGAATCGACTTGAGTCTGTCGGCGGCGGATCTGCAGCTCAACCTTCCTCCCAAGTCACATATTGAAGAGACGCTGCAGGGTACGGCTAAGGTAGCCATCCCCACGCGTCTGGATCCTTCTTTCGATCCCCGCCGCAGCGCCAACCTGAGCCGCATGGTGGAGCAGTGGGGATCGGTGCCGCTGGGGTATCTGGCCAACCTGAGCCAGGACAAATACATGTACGGCTATGTGGGCAGTGAGGATTTCACCATGTATCCGCTGCTTCCGCCCGGCACTTTTCTGCAGGTGGACGAAGCCAGAACTAAAATTGAACAAGCGCTGTGGCGTTCCGAGTTGGAGCGTCCCATCTATTTCGTGGAGACGCGCGATGGCTATACCTGCTGCTGGTGCAGTCTGAAAGGTGATGACATCGTACTGCATTCACATCCGCTTTCGCCGGTGCCGGTGCGGGTGTTGCGTCATCCCCGGGAAGCGGAAGTGATAGGCCAGGTGGTGGGCATCGCCCTCAAACTGGGGGAATGGCGTCCGGTGGTGACCCTCCCGGAGCAGAAAGCAGACTCGAAAGAGCATGTAACACTGAACTGAGATGGCGTGCGGACCCTCCGCCCAGATCTGGAGGAAGCAGGGCCGGCGCCTGGTTTTGAAGCCGCTCCATAAACTCACCTGCAGTCATCTCTAACGCCCCGCTCGATACCACAACATCGTCGCGCAAAGCGCGCAAAGGAGTGCGCAGAAGTCTGAGGAACAGCAGACGATGCGCTTCTGCGAGAGCGTTCTGCGCCGCCATCTCGCCGTAAGCCCGGGTCAGGCCCCAATGCGAATAGGTGCCCGATGCGGCATCGCGCAAGCTCGCGAGATATTCGATCTTTCCGACCGTACCCGCCACCCCTGCAAGCGTCGTTCCTAATAAGTCTTCGAGAGCTGATTTCAGCGCCATTTTCTGATTTCAGAAAAGCCTACAGTTTCCCGCTTTTTGAAAAAGTTCCCCAATAAAAGCCGACGTTATCACGGTTGAACTTCCCAATCCACTCCAAAAAGGAGTTCCATCGTGAAACGATTCTTGCTTTTTCTAATCGGAAGCTTATTGCTGGCAGGCACACTCGCAAGTCCTATCTACGTCGCGGCGGATGGAGGTCCGGGACCGCAATGTCCAGGGCGTGAAATCTGTAAGCCATGAGTTGAGAGGCGCCGTCGGTCATTGGTCGTTGACCGTTGGCAAAACAACATCAGCCACGGATTTCACGGATTCCCAAGGATAAGACAAGAGAATAAACGTCCTGATCCGTGAAATCTGTAGGTTTTGCGGCGGAGCGGCACAACGGGTGAAGTCTAGCCGTGGGGATCCGTGGCTGATGGTTTGCCAAAGGCCAACGACCAACGGCCAACGACTAACACGGGCAGGGTCGGGCTGGAGGGGTGAGTTGCGCTTCCACGCCCTGGGAAAAGTGTTTGCGGCTGAGCGGCAAAACGGGTTATAGTTCCCGCGATCCGCTATGCATCCGCACTCATTCCTGTGGCATTACCTGTGGATTGCACCCCACGCCCTCCAGATCATCATTGTCATCGTGATGATGCGCCGTGGTTTGCTTCGCGAGTTTCCGGTGTTCTTCACCTACACTGTGTTCCAGATCGTGGAGGGGGGGACGCTTTTCATCCTGGATCACAGTGCAGCAGTCTCCGGATATCAGTACTGGTGTGCCCACTCGGTCGGCCTGGCGATTGACATTGTCTTGCGGTTCGCCATCATCTATGAGGTCTTCACCAGCGTTTTCAGGAACTACACCGAGCTTAAGCACTTGTGCCGGATTATTTTCCGGGGAGCTATTGCGGTTCTGCTGGTTGCCGCAATCACGGTTGCCGCTCGCGCGCCCGAATTCGGCATGTTCCCATTCCTCACCAGGATCCATGTCGTGGATCTCTCCGTGGACGTGATGCAGAGCGGCTTGATGATCCTGCTGTTGGGATTCTCTTCCTATTTAGGCCTTTCCTGGCGCAGCCTCGCTTATGGCATCGCAGCCGGCTTGGGCATTTTCTCCAGTGTGGGTCTGGCGACGGAGGCCATACGGGTCTGGACCGGGCCGGTGGCCGGTTACGCCTTCGATCTTGTCACCATGGCGACCTATCATTGCTGCGTAGTGATCTGGCTGGTGTACGTCCTGGCGCCTGAAAGGGCACGCAGCAGCGTGAAGGAATTGCCCGAGAATACGCTGGAGCAGTGGAATGCTGAGCTGCAACGTTTGCTACTGCAATGATTCTTCCCTTCATCCTGATCGTTGTCGCGCTGGCGATTCTGCTCTTGCTGCTATACGTCGAAGGCGGCCGGAGTTCGTCGGTCAATGGCGTGGAAGATCTGGCGGGTCGCACCCGCCCCGTGGACCTCGAAGCATTCCGGAACCTGGTGGATCCCGGCGAAGAGGACTTCCTGCGCGCCAACCTGTCCCGGCATGAGTTTCGCGCGGTGCAGAGAGAACGCACCCGGGCCGCAGTGGAGTACATTCGAAACAGTGCCCACAATGCGGCCTGCCTGCTGCGCATGGGCGAGGCCGCAAGCCGAAGCGGCGACCCCCGCATCGCGGAAGCCGGGCGGCGGTTGATCGACGGAGCTTCGCGTTTGCGCGCATACGCGCTTCTTTCAAGTACCCGGCTGTATGTCCGCCTGGTGTTCCCCGAGAGCCGGTTTTCTTATGGCCAATTGGCCGATAAGTACCAACATCTCAGCGCATTAGCGAGTCAACTCGCGCTCATGCAGTATCCCACTCAAACCACCCGTCTTTCGACGCTGCTTTAAGAAACGTCAAGAGTTTGTTCTGAAAACCCGAATTCCACAGCTCATCGAACTCAAGGCAACGGCACCCGGTTTTTTCCGGAAACCGAACAAAAGAGAGAAAAGCATTTACCCGTTAGGCAATAGCACTATAATCCGTGCGATTTGCCGAAGGGGGTGAGCGGGCTCGCGCAAATGAGTTCAGACAGCCACTTCGATTCTGAAGCAGAACTTCAGCGCTATGAAGCTCTGCTCGAGATGGCGGACCTTGTGGTCCACCATAGCAGTCTGCCCGAGCTGTTTGCCGCAATGGCGGAGCGGCTCCGCCAGCTGATCGCGGCAGACGCAGCCAACTTCTCGCTTTACGATCCCATAAAGAATGTGATGCGCCTGTACGCCTGGGATGGAAGTGATGTGGGGGCGGCGCCAGTGGAAGTGGTGGTGGAGGAATCGCCCTCGGGCTGGGCGTGGCAAAACCAGCAACCGCTGGTGGTGGACGACCTGACAGTGGAGCCGCGATTTCGTCCCGTGCTGCGCCGGCTGCACGAGAGAGGATTGCGGTCCTACTGCTGGCTGCCTTTGACGACCGCGCAAAAGCGGTTGGGTACCCTGGGCCTGGGCAGCTCTCAAACCCATGCTTACGGCGAAAAAGACATGCGCCTGCTGCCGCGCGTGGCCAAGCTGGTTGCCGTGGCGGTGGAGAATGCTCTGACCCGTGAAGCTCTGGTGCAGGAAAAAGAAAGGCTTCACATGTTGCTGGAAGTAAACAACACGCTGGTCACCAACCGTGACCTGCAGAAGCTCTTTCCGGCAATTTCAGGGTTCATTCGCAGGATGGTCCCCTATGACTACGCCAGCGTGGCGGTGTATGACGAATCGGCCCACTCCTTGTCGCTCTATCCCCTGGATTCTCCGTTGACCACTGGACTGGCTGGCCTGGACACGACCCTTCCGGTGAGAGACACTCCCGCGGGACGCGCCTTGATGGAACGGGAGACCAAGATTTTTACCCGCGAAGATCTCTTGGGAATTCAATCCGGCTTCGTCAGCCAGATGCTGGAACACGGAATCGAGTCCTTGTGCTGTATTCCTCTGACTACACGCAAAGGTGAACTGGGCACTCTGAATCTCGCCAGTAGAGAGGAGAGAGCGTTCGCGCCACATGACGTGGGTTTTCTGCAGCAAGTGGCCGCGCAGGTGGCGGTGGCCCTTGACAACGCGCGAGCTTACCGTGAGATCGCGCAACTTACCGAGAAGCTGGCCAGTGAGAAACTCTATCTCGAAGAGGAGATTCGTACTGAACTCAACTTCGAAGAGATCGTGGGTGACAGTGCGGCGCTGAAGCGGGTGCTGTCCCAGGCCAGAACGGTTGCGCCCAGCGACGCCACGGTGTTGATTCTCGGAGATACGGGTACGGGCAAGGAGTTAATCGCGCGGGCCATCCACCGCATGAGTTCCCGGAAAGATCGGCTCCTGGTGAAACTGAACTGCGCCGCCATCCCCACCGGTCTGCTGGAGAGCGAGCTCTTTGGCCATGAGAAGGGCGCTTTCACGGGCGCCATCAGTCAGAAGATTGGACGTCTGGAACTGGCGGACAAGGGAAGCCTGTTTCTGGATGAAGTGGGAGACATTCCCCTGGAACTGCAACCGAAATTGCTTCGCGTCCTGCAGGACCAGGAATTTGAAAGGTTGGGCAGCACGCGCACCATCAAGGTGGATATTCGGATGGTGGCCGCCACCAATCGTGATCTGGCCCGGACCGTGGCGGAAAAGGAATTCCGCAGCGACCTGTATTACCGGCTGAATGTGTTTCCCATCCGGATGCCCTCGTTGAGCGAACGCAAAACCGATATTCCCCTGCTGGTGCGGCATTTCGTACAGAAGTTTTCCCGCCAGATGAACAAGCAGATTGAGATCATTCCCAGCGCCACCATGAGCGCCCTTGTAAGCTGGGAATGGCCGGGCAATGTCCGCGAACTCGAGAACCTTATGGAGCGATCGGTGATCCTCAGCGATGGCCCGGTGCTCAAGGCTCCTTTGGCGGAGCTAAGGACTGGGCACGAGGGCTTGGAGAGCGATGGCACGCTGGAGACCCTGGAACGTCAGTACATCATTCGGGTCTTGCGCGAAACCAGTGGCGTGATCGCGGGTCCGCGTGGAGCAGCGGTAAGACTGGGGATGAAGCGGACCACTCTACAGTCCAGAATTTTGAAGATGGGGATTTCCCGGCAGGAATATGAAAGCTGAGCCCTGGGATTGTGACGACCCCTCGGCAGCGTGCCGGCTCAACGGCAGTTCGCTGGCCGCATAAATGGGAATCCTCACCGTTCCTGCCACATAAGTAGCCTCTATTTGGTTCAATTTAGGAAAATGTGGAAGTTTGGAACCCCAGATGCCATGAGAGGAACGTCGGCACTCACCCGTAGGTGCCCAAGCGATAATCCGAAATCATGCGAGGTTGCCACGATCCGGCTGGCGTACGCGATGTTGGACGCCGGGAACGAGGATCGCAGTGTTACTTTCAGGACGCAACCCGGAGCGGAACCGGCACAATCGAACCCGAGCCCTCCCCTTCAGCGGACTTCTCCGAACGGTTGCAATCCGAGGCCAGGGGCGGGACAATCCGGAGGAAGCGAGTCGAGCTTTTCCAGGCCGTCGGGAAACCCTGCCGGCGAAAATCAGGTCGCGCCAGCCCGATGACCCGGGCCTCGATCCGCTGTATCTGTTCGCATGCGGGCTGTCGTGGCGCAAGCAGGGCAACGCCGGCGCCGGATGGGAACTTGTTGCCTGCCTGAAGGGTTCAAGGCAGAGGGCGCGGATCGCAGCCGCACTGCTGTCCCAGGCCAAAGATTTCGACTTACCGGCCCAGGCCCCGGCGTATTCCAGGCCCGTGCGCCCTCCCCCAAAAATTGAACCGGCAGCACCCGATGTAAGCAAGGTGGTGGCAACCATGAATACCCCGTACGGGCTGGAAATTATCGAGAATTGTGTCTCCTGCAAGTTGCGCCGAGACAAATGGTTTTGTGGACTGTCTTCCGAGGTGCTGAGAACGTTCAGCGCAGCCAGCCACTTGAGCACATATCCGGGCGGCGCGGTGTTGTTCGTGGAAGGCCAGACTCCTCGCGGCGCGCTGGTACTGTGCTCGGGCAAAGTCAAGCTTTCGACGACCTCCCGCGACGGCAAGGTGCTCATCCTCAAGATGGCTGAGCCGGGCGAGGCGCTGGGCCTGAGCGCGGTCATTTCGGCGACGCCTTACGAGTTGACGGCGGAAACGGCGGGCCCTTGCCAGGTAAACTTCATTGACCGCGATTCCCTGATGAAGCTGCTGGACAAATATGGAGAACTGGGGCTGCACTCGGCCCAGGCGCTGAGCCGGGAATTTCAGTCTGCCTACCGGGACATCCATGAACTGGTCCTGGCACGATCGTCGGCGGGAAAGCTGGCACGGTTGCTGCTCTCCTGGAGCGGCGATCACGAACGCGAGGCTGGAGCCCGGGAGATTCGCATCCGCTCCAGCATGACCCATGAAGAAATAGCCCAGATGATTGGTTCATCGCGCGAGACCGTCACGCGCCTGCTAAGCGAACTCAAAAAGAGGGAGCTGATTCGTCTGGAAGGCTCTACGTTAGTGATCCGTAATCGTCCGGCTTTGGAAGCGCTGGCTGCCTAGCCGCTGAGGGCAGCCCGCAAGGCGGCCGGAACCTCCAACCGGCCGCCTCCCCCCTTTGCAATTGCAGATTGCAGATCTCAGATTGAAGATTGAACACCTCAGATTCGAGCAGGGCAGAGCGATGGGTTCAACAATCTGCAATCTGAAATCAACAATCTTAAATTGTTTCTATAGTCCGAAGAGCTCGCGCAGGCGCTTGGTCTGGGCCCGGCTGACGGGGATTTCGGTTTGCTTCTTGTCGTCCATTCGTAGTTGATACGAACTCTTGAACCAGGGGACGACTTCCTTGATCCGGTTAATGTTGACCAGGTAGGAGCGATGGGCGCGCCAGAAAAGATTGGGATCGAGACTGTCCAGCAGCTCTTCGAGGGTCCGGCAGTTGGACTGGCCCTCCATGCCGTTTGGCCCGCTGGTGACAACCGTGATTACGCCTTCTTCGATGGAGGCAAAGCCAATGTCGTTCTGATTCACCAGAAAGAGACGGCCGGCCGCTTTGATCAGGATCTTGGACGCCTGCGGTTTCTGTGATTCCAGCATGCGAACCAGAGTTTCCAGCTTGTCCGACGACGCGCTGCCTGATTCCAGCTTGGCCCGTACTTTCTGTACCGACTGCGCTACCCGTTTCTTGTCAAAAGGCTTGAGTAGGTAGTCAACTGCGTTTACCTCGAAGGCCTTGACCGCGTACTGATCAAAAGCAGTGGCGAAAACGATCTTGGGAAGGTTGACCTTCCTGTCGAGCAGTTTCTTGATGACGCCGAAGCCATCGAGGCCGGGCATTTGTACGTCGAGAAAGACCAGGTCGGGGTTGTGCTCGCGGATCAGGTTGACGCCTTCGAGCCCGTTTTTACCCTGGGCCACGACGTCCACGTCGCCCACATCTTTCAGCAGGAAGGCAAGCTCGTCGCGGGCAAGCTGTTCATCGTCCACAATGACGGCGGACAGAGACATTCCAACTCCTAACGGGCGCATTCAGAGTATAGCGAGTGGGGGTGCAAAGTGCTACCCCGGACCTCGGACTTCGGAGTTCAAACTTCGGACTTCAGGCGTGGGATGTCAGATCTCAGATGTCAGATCTTAGATGTCAGTTCTCAGATTTAGACCAATTGGTCAGACGTCAGACGTCCGACGTCCAGACCCCGCCTCGCGCTCAGGCCTTGCCAGGCAGTAAACTTACGGTTCGATGAATTACATCTATGGAATCAATGCCGTTGCCGAAGCGCTGAAGGCACGAGGGCGATCGTTTGAATGGGTCGGCGTATTGAAAGAGCGTCACGACCTGCGTCTGCAACGCGTGGTGGAGGAGTGCCGGCGGAACGGCGTCGCAGTGCGTTTTCTTGGCCGCCCGGAACTCGATCGCATGGCAGGAAACAATGCTCACCAGGGCGTGGTGGCCATCACTTCGGGCAAGCAGTACAACCACCTGGATGACGTGGTGGCGGCCAAACGCGGGCAGTATTCGCTGGTGGTCGTGCTCGATGGAATTGAGGACCCGCACAATCTGGGTGCGATTCTTCGCACCGCCGATGCCTCCGGCGCCGACGGAGTGGTGATCCCGGAGCGGCGCGCGGCGGGAGTGACCGCAACGGTGATCAAGGCATCCGCCGGCGCCAGCGAGCACCTTCCCATTGCGAAAGTGACCAACATTGCCCGGACGCTGGAGGAATTGAAAGACAAAAACCTCTGGATCGTGGGCCTGGACGAGCGCGGCACCCAGAGTTACGACGCGCTCGACTACAACATGGATTGCGCCATCGTGCTGGGATCCGAGGGCAAGGGCGTCCACGATCTGGTGGCCAGGAAGTGCGACTTCCTGGTTTCCATTCCCATGCTGGGGAAAGTGCCGTCGCTGAACGTGTCGGTGGCCGCGGGAGTCATGCTGTACGAGATCGTGCGCCAGCGCAGGATCAAGGCTGCGGATACAAAATGAAGATGAGGGTCCTGCGTTTCCTCTGCGTCCTGTGTGGTTTGCTGGTTCGGGCGCATGCCCTCGATCGCGAAGCTTTCACCTTCACCAATTACGACCTGGATGTCCACATAGAATCTGACCAGCAACGTCTGGCGGTGCGCGGCAAGATTACTTTGCGGAACGATTCGACCATCGCCGCAGAGAAATCTCACATTGCAGATTTCCTCCAGCCTGGATTGGAGATCGATTCAACTCGACGGCAAACCAGTCCAGTTCATCTCTCAGCCTTACACCTCCGACATCGATCACACCGGCGCGCTTTCGGAAGCGATTGTCACCCTGCCCCGGGAGGTTTCCGCCAAAGGGATTGTGGAATTGGAGATTGGATACGAGGGCATCATCCCGCTCGATGCCACCAGGCTGACGCGAATCGGCCTGCCCGAAGAGCGGGCCCGGCACAGTGACTGGGACCAGATCGGCAAGTCGTTCACCGCCGTGCGCGGCATCGGATACGTGGCCTGGTATCCGGTAGCGACCGAGTCGGCGAACTTGTCAGAAGGGAACAGCGTGTTCGAAACCGTCGCGAGATGGAAAGCGCGCGAACTGCAGGCCGCAATGAAGATCAAGCTGAGCTATTCGGGCGAAGGAGCGCAAGCAGTTCCGCTGTGCAACGGCGAAGCCGGGGGAGTGCGATCGTTCAAACAGTCAGGCCAAGCATACGAAAGCGCAAACGAGTGTGCATTCCCTTCCCTGGGTGAGACGGTGCCGCTGTTTGTAATTGGTCCTTATGACCAGCTCGACCAGCCTCCGGTGAATATTTCCTACCTGCCGGAACACAAACCGGAGGCGCAGACGTATGCGCTGGCGGCGCAGGTGGCGGCCCCATTCGTGACCGAGTGGTTTGGCGCGCCGAAGGGGCCAGCCGAAGTCCGAGCCGAGGTTGTGGAGCTGAGCGATCCCGAAGCGGCGCCGTACGAGAGTGGCAGCATGCTGCTCACACCTCTCAACAGCGATTCGAAGCTGGCCCAGCTGGCTGCGGTGCACCAACTGACTCATGCCGCCTTCTTCTCTCCGCGCCCATGGATTGACGAAGGGCTGGCGCATTTTGCCCAGGCCGTCTATCGCGAGCGGGAGAGTGGCCGGCAGTCTGCGCTCGACTTCATGGGACTGCACCGCACCGCGTTGGCACAGGCGGAAAAGGTGTTGGCGGAAGAGCACGGCCAGAAGACCGGAGCGGGAGAAGCGCTGATCAGCACCAGCATCGAGGACCTTTATCGCAGCAAGGCGATGTACGTTTGGTGGATGCTGCGCGACATGATTGGCGAAGATTCGTTGAAGAAGGCCCTCGCAGCCTATCGTGCGGATGCCGACACCACGCCGGCATATCTGCAGCATCTGATCGAAGCCCAGACCAAACGCGATCTGGGATGGTTCTTTGATGACTGGGTCTATCGCGACCGTGGTCTGCCGGATCTCCACCTGGCAGCAATCTATCCCTGGGAGCCTTCGAGAAAAGCCTATGTGGTCACCGTGACGGTGGAAAACCTGGGAGATGCCGGAGCTGAAGTGCCGGTGGTCCTCAAGATGGAACAAGGGCAGATCACACAGCGGCTCCTGGTCCTCGGAAGATCGAAAGCCACGACCCGTATTGAGGCGATCTCCATTCCCCAGGAAATCGTGCTGAATGACGGCAGCGTGCCCGAGAGCAATATGCGAAACAATGTGTACAGGATTGAAGAGCCGGCGAAAAAGAATTGAAGATTGTAGATTGTAGATTGCAGATTTCCGGAGCAGCGGACTCTGCAGTTTTTACAATCTGCAATCTGAAATCAACAATCTAAAATTGTTTTGGAGGACAGACCTTTGGCATACATCCAGTTTCTGGGCGCGGCGGGCACAGTCACGGGTTCAAAGCACCTGGTGAACACTTCTACCGACGGGAGCGGTAAAGCCGGATTTCAGGTGCTCATCGATTGCGGCATGTTCCAGGGAGCCAAGGAATGGCGGCTGCGCAACTGGCAGCCCACGCCGGTGCCGGCGTCCGGCATTGACGCAGTCATCCTGACTCACGCCCACCTTGACCACTGCGGCTGGATTCCGCGGCTCGTGAGGGAAGGATTCCGCGGTCCGGTCTATGCCACGCCTTCTACCATCGATTTGTGCGGCATCATCCTTCCCGACTCCGGCCACCTGCAGGAAGAAGATGCGAGGTTTTACAACCGCCACAAAAAGTCGAAGCACGATCCGGCGTTGCCGCTCTATACCCTCGCAGAAGCGGAGGACTCGCTGCAGCATTTCCGTCCGGTGGAGTTTGAGGAAGGCAGGCAGCTCTCGCCCGAGGTCTCATTTCGCTTTGTCCCCGCAGCCCACATCCTGGGCTCTGCCATGGTGGAACTCACGCTGCAGTTGAATGGTCAAAGCAGGAAGTTGCTGTTCAGCGGAGACATTGGCCGGGTGCGCGACCAGAACAGCGCTCCCGGGAAAGTGGTGCGTTCGGGACCCACTGAAGGCGAGGCAGCCGACATTCTGGTGATGGAGTCCACCTACGGCAACCGGCAGCACCCTACCGACGATCCGCGGCCGAAACTGGCCGAGATCATCCGCCACACAGTGCAGCGTGGCGGCTGGGTGGTCGTGCCCGCATTTGCTGTCGAACGCACCCAGAAATTCCTCTTCATGCTCAAAGAGCTGATGGAATCCGGACAGATTCCACGGATTCCGGTGTATTGCGACAGCCCCATGGCGATCAAAGCGGTGGAAGTCTTCCTGAAGCACTCGGACGAGTGCAGCGACGAGACCTGCCGGTTGATCAAGCAGTATGGCTCGCCTCTGCAGTGGCCGGGTTTTACCTTTGCCCTGACGCCTGACGATTCGAAGAAAATCAATAACGCAAACTTTCCCGGGATCATTGTTTCCTCCAGCGGCATGGTGACCGGAGGACGGATCCTGCACCACCTGATGCAGCGGCTCCCTGATCCGCGAAATACCGTTATCTTTATAGGATTTCAGGCGCCCGGAACACGGGGGGCAACGATCAAGAGTGGTGCAGCCGAGGTCCGTATTTTCAGTGAGACCGTCCCGATCCGGGCTGAAATCGCGGTGCTCGAGCAGTTCAGCGATCACGCCGACACCCCCGAGCTGCTGGAATGGCTGCGCACTTTTTCTCAAAAGCCCGCGACCACTTACCTGGTACACGGTGAGCCCGGTGCATCATCCCAGCTTCGCGATACGCTGACCAAAGAGCTGGGGTGGAACGTGCAAGTGGCGGAGTGGATGGAGAAAGTGGAAGTGAGATGATTGCCAATCCGCAAATTGTGGAGCTTGTATGACGGACAGCGAACTGAAGAAGCACATTGAGGCGGCGGAGAAGAGCCCCAAGCTGGTTGCGGCGGCGGTGTCAGGTCTGCCGGATAAGGTGTTGCGCTACAAGCCGGCGCCGGACAAGTGGTGCATCCTGGAGATTCTTGGTCACCTCGCAGACATCGAGATCGTGTACGCCTACAGGCTCCGCCAGATGCTCGCCGACAAGAAGCCGGTGATTGCGCCCATGGACCAGGACGAATGGGCGCGCAACCTGGGCTACGCGGAGACTCCGCCTGCCGAGCTGGTCGCACTCTACGGACTGAATCGCCATGCGAACCTGCGATTGCTGCGCCGTCTAACGCCCGCCGACCTCGGCAAGTCGGCCTATCACCCTGAAGCTAAACAAGACATTACGGTGGCGGAGTTGATCGAGAGAATGGCGACGCACGGAGCCAGCCATCTGGAGCAGATTGAGAGATTGAAGAAGGCGGGCGTCGAACCTCCGACATCGGACGCCAGGCCGCGGCCTCATTAGTCCAGCGTCCGAGGTCCGACGCCCGAGGTCCGGTTCACATGTACGTGCTGGTAAACCGAACCAGGGCATCTAATTTCGCAGTTGCTGCGCCGGAATCGATGGACTGGGCTGCCAGCGGCAGCGCCTCTCCCAGATGTTCAGCTCTGCCGGATGCGACCAGAGCGGCAGCCGCGTTCAGCAGAACCACATCGCGCCGGGGCGATTTCTCTCCCGCAAGAATCTCGCGGATGATGGTTGCGTTGGCTTCGGCGTCGCCGCCGGAAATGTCTTCGAGTTGGGCACGCTTGATCCCGAACTCTTCCGGAGTGACCTCATAGGTGCGCACGTTTCCGTCGCGCACTTCGGCGATGCGGGTCGGGCCCGTGATGGTGATTTCATCCAGGCCATCCAGGCCGTGGACTACAAGAGCGCGATGCGCGCCCAACATGCTGAGAGCTTCGGCTACCTTTTCCAGCAGATCGAGAGCATAGACTCCGACCACCTGCGCGGAAGCTCTTGCCGGATTGGTGAGCGGGCCGAGCAGGTTAAAGATGGTTCGCAGCCGCAGCTCGCGGCGGGCCGGCTGCACATATTTCATGGCGGTGTGCATGGCGGGAGCGAACAAAAACACAATACCGACTTCTTCAAGACAGGCGCCCAGAACCGCGGTGGGCAGACTGATCTTCACGCCCAGGGCCTCCATGACGTCCGCCGAACCACACCTGGAGCTGAGGCTGCGGTTGCCGTGCTTGGCCACCCGCACGCCGGCGCCGGCAACGACGAATGCCGTCGCGGTGGAGATGTTGAAGGTGCCGCGGGCGTCGCCGCCGGTGCCGCAGGTGTCAACCAGCGCGTCCCGTCCCGTAGTGCTGACGTCCAGCGTGGAGTCCTGGTGAAGGGGCAACGGCTCGGCCGCGGCACGCATGGCCTCGGCGAAGCCGACGATCTCTTCCACCGTCTCACCCTTCATGTGGAGAGCGACCAGCAGGGCCGCAATTTGAGCGTCCGTGGCGCTGCCGGAGAACACCTCCGTCATGACCGCACGCGCTTCTTCGCGGGTGAGGGATTCTCGTTCATTGGCAATGCGCTGCAGGGCTTCAGTGATCATGGGACGGCTACAAGAGTAGCATCGTTTGGATGTCCAAGGGGCAGGGCCCACCCCCAGACCTGCAACCGGAAATCAGCGAGAAAAATCGCGGCCCGCCCGGCGGGTTTGCCCTATCGGTAGCGCTTCTATAAAATTGAGGGTCGCGAACCGCTGCCCTAAGCTGCAAGCCAGGTCGTGCCGACAGGTCCAGTCAAGAATCATTATGAAAATTCATGAGTACCAGGCCAAGAATATCCTGAAAAAGTATGGGGTCGCGGTGCCTCGCGGAGAAATGGTCGAGAGCCGGGATGCGGCCGAAACGGCCGCCAAAAAGCTTTTCGATTCCGGGGCGACGGGCGTGGTGGTAAAGGCCCAGATCCATGCCGGGGGCCGCGGTAAGGGCGGCGGCGTCAAGATCGCCAAATCAGTCGCGGAGGCTGCCGAGCTGGCGAGCAAGATTCTTGGCATGACGCTGGTGACGCACCAGACCGGGCCGGAGGGCCGGGTGGTTCGCCGGTTGCTGATCGAAGAAACTCTGCCCATTGAAAAAGAACTTTATCTGGGAATCGTGATCGATCGCGCCCAGGCGAGGCCTGTGTTTATGGCATCGGCCGCGGGTGGAATGGAAATTGAACAAGTGGCGGCGGAGAACCCCGCGGCCATCCTCAAGGAATATATCGATCCGGGCATGGGCCTGGAAGCCTTCCAGGCGCGCAAGCTGGCGTTTGCTCTGGGACTGAAGGCGCCGCAGATCAATCAGGCTGTCCAGTTTATGACCGGCTTGTACCGCGCGTTTGAGGAAACCGATTCCTCGCTGATGGAGATCAATCCGTTTGTTACCTGCAGCGATGGCCGCCTGTTCGCGCTCGATGCCAAGATGAATTTCGATGACAACACCATGTTCCGGCATTCTGATCTGCGCGAACTGCGCGACGTGACCGAGGAGGACCCGCTGGAAGTCGAGGCTTCGAAGTACAGCTTGAACTACATCAAGCTCGACGGAAACGTGGGCTGCATGGTCAACGGCGCCGGCCTGGCCATGGCGACCATGGACATCATCAAGTACGCCGGCGGCCTGCCCGCCAACTTTCTTGATGTGGGAGGAGGCGCCAATGCTGAGCAGGTCACGCACGCCTTTGAAATCCTGCTCAGCGACAAGAATGTGAAGGCGGTGCTGATCAATATCTTTGGCGGCATTCTGCGCGTGGATACGCTGGCCACCGGCGTGGTCGAAGCGGCGCGGAAGACCCACATCCAGCTTCCCATCGTGCTGCGTTTAGAAGGCACCAACGTTGAGGCGGGGCGGGAGATTCTGCAGCAGTCAGGATTGAATTTTATCGTGGCTGAGACCATGAAGGACGCGGCCGAGAAGGTGGTCGCGGCGGCAAGAGCGTAACTTAGACAGCGATTGTATCGGTGGAAATAGGGGTCCTTCGACTCCGGCAAGTCATTCGCGAGCGAATGACTTGGCTCCGCTCAGGATGACAGCCCTTTGAGGTTTGAGACGAATTCATGAGCATTCTGGTAAATAAATCGACGCGGGTGATTGTGCAGGGACTGACCGGGAGGGAAGGCACGTTCCATGCCAAGGCGTGTGCGGAATATGGAACGCAGATCGTCGGCGGAGTGACCCCGGGCAAGGGAGGCACGACCCACGAGGGCTGGCCGATCTTCAATACGGTCCAGGAAGCTGTGGAACAGACCGCGGCGGATACCTCCGTGATCTTTGTGCCGCCGCCGTACGCGGCCGACGCGATCATGGAGGCAGCCGACGCCGAGCTGGAGTTGATTGTCTGCATTACCGAGGGCATCCCCACGCTCGACATGGTTCGCGCCTGGGAGTTCCTGCAGAACCGGCGTTCGCGGTTGATCGGCCCCAATTGTCCGGGAATCATTTCGCCGGGCCACTGCAAGATTGGGATCATGCCCGCCCGGATCCATAAAGAAGGATCGGTGGGAATCGTCTCGCGCTCCGGCACGCTGACCTACGAGGCCGTGTATCAGCTCACCACCCGCGGCATCGGGCAATCCACCGCCATCGGGATCGGCGGCGATCCCATCATCGGCACCAACTTCCTGGACGCGCTCGAGTTGTTCAATCGCGATCCGCAGACCGAAGCCGTGGTGATGATCGGAGAAATTGGCGGCAATGCTGAAGAGACGGCTGCGGAGTACGTGAAGATGCACATGAAGAAGCCCGTCGTCGGATTCATCGCGGGACAGACGGCGCCTCCGGGCCGCCGCATGGGGCATGCGGGCGCGATTATTTCCGGAGGGAAGGGAACCGCGGCGGAGAAGATTGAAGCCATGGAAGCAGCTGGAATCCGGGTGGCGAAATCACCGGCTGAGATTGGCGAGACCGTGGCATCGGTGCTGGGAGTGAAAGCTTAAGGACCCAGTTGCCAGATCATAGTTCCCGGTTCTCAGTAATGTTTAAGGAATGACTATCAAAAATGAAAACACTGCAACGCACTCTGACTATCGTTAAGCCTGACGCAGTACGCAAGCATGCGATCGGCGACATCATCGAGCAATTTGAGAAGAATGGTTTTCAAATTCTGTGCATGAAGATGCTCGAAATATCCAAGCATCAGGCGGAGCAGTTCTACGCCGTGCATGCCAGCAAGCCGTTCTTCAATTCGCTGACGGATTTCATGTCCAGCGGACCCATTGTTGCGCTGGCGCTGGAGAAAGAAAACGCCATCGCCGACTTGCGCAAGCTGATGGGCGCCACCAACCCGGCGAATGCCGAGGAGGGCACCATCCGTAAGAAGTGGGCCACCAGCATCGAGAACAACGCCATTCACGGTTCTGATGCGGATGACACCGCCCGCTTCGAATTGAGCTTCTTTTTCGCGGGATACGAGCTGGCGCAGTAAGCCAGAGGCCAGGAGCGGTTTTCTATGCCATTAGTCCAAGTCACAATGTTGACCGGCCGCACCGCCGATCAGAAGCGTAAACTGGCGCAGCGCATCACCGACGTCATGGTCGAGGAAGCCGCGGCGCGTCGCGAGGCGGTCGTGGTGACTTTCAATGAAGTCTCGAAGGAGAGCTATGCTTCGGGCGGGGTGCTGATGGCGGACAAGGCGAAGTGAACAGCGCGGGTGAGTCGCCCGCGTCCACACAAAAGCCTCTCTACCCTAGCGGTTCGTACAGGTGCCCTTCCACGCGGTCGCCAATTTTGGGGAGCTCTTTCTTGGCGTATTGCAGAAAGTGGGGGGCGGCGCGGTGGGCCTCCAGCGCGGCGTCGTCCTTGTATTGCTCATAGACGAAAAAGCGGCGTGGCTCGGTCTTGTGGCGGTGCACCAGATACATCCCGCAGCCGGGTTCTTTGCGTGACTCTTCCGTCAGCTTGGAAAAAATCCCCGCCATTTCAGCTTCGCGGCCAACTTTCGCCATCCACGTCACAGCCAGGACAACCATCGTTCGCTCCGTTGGTCAGATTGTTGCTGAAGCCTCGGTTTTTTGTCCAGTCAAACCCTTCAGCGCAGTGATAAAGCTGCCGGCAAACATGGTCTGCTCGCGCCCGGGCCCGGTAGAGACCATGCCGATGCGGGCGCCACTTTCCTTCTCCAGAAAGGTCAGGTACTCGCGCGCCGCCTGCGGCAGCTTCTCCAGTTGCGTGATGCCCTGAGTGGAAGTGCGCCAGCCCGGCAAGGACTGGTACACGCACTCGATTCCATCGAAGCCGCTGCCATGGGCCGGAATTTCTGCCGTCACCTTGCCATTAATCTTGTAGCCAACGCAGACCGGAATCTCGGCCAGTTCGTCGAGCACATCCAGTTTGGTCACGACCAGCCAGGAGATGCCGTTAATCATGCCAGCGTAACGCAAGAGTGGCAAATCAAGCCACCCGCAACGCCGGGGACGCCCGGTCACCGCGCCATACTCATTGCCCCGCTGCCGCAACATGTCGCCGCTGGCATCCAAAGCTTCAGAGGGAAACGGTCCGCCGCCTACACGCGTGCAATAGGCCTTGGTGACGCCGATGACGGTGTCGATCGCGGTTGGCGCGACTCCGGTTCCGATGACGGCTCCGCCGGACGTGGCGCTGGAAGAGGTCACGAAGGGGTAGGTGCCGTGGTCGATATCGAGCATGGTGCCCTGCGCGCCTTCGAAGAGGATGGACTGGCCGTCCGCCAGGGCCTGATTCAGCAGCGCGGCCGTGTCGCACACGAATGGAGCGACTTTGGCCGAGGCTTCGGCGTATTCCTGATACATCTTGTCCGGATCGAGCGGCTCGGAGTTGAACAACGCGTGCGCGATCATGTTCTTCTCGCGGCAGGCGTTCTCGATGTGCGTGCGCAGCAGCTTCAGGTCGAGCAAGTCCGCCACCCGCAGGCCGCGCCGGCCCATTTTGTCTTCGTAAGTCGGACCGATGCCGCGGGAAGTGGTGCCGATCTTTACGCGTCCCGGAGCATTTTCCGAAGCCAGCTCGATCATGCGATGGTAAGGCAGGATCACATGGGCGCGGTTGCTGACGAACAGGCTGCCATCCACCTTCACGCCGGTCTCGCGCAGCGCAGCCACTTCCTTGAGAAAGGCGATGGGGTCGAGCA
This sequence comes from Terriglobia bacterium, assembly GCA_963790645.1. Classification (GTDB taxonomy): domain Bacteria; phylum Acidobacteriota; class Terriglobia; order Terriglobales; family Acidobacteriaceae; genus JAIQFF01. The sequence continues at coordinate 140,505 of CAWBPS010000031.1, forward strand.
CCACGCCATTGCCGATCACGCTGCGGCAGCCCGACCGCAAGACGCCGCAAGGCACCAGTTGAAGAATAAATTTTTTCCCGTTGATGATGACGGTGTGCCCGGCATTGTGTCCGCCGGCATAGCGGGCCACGACCGAGAAATTCTCCGAGAGAACGTCCACGATCTTGCCCTTACCTTCGTCGCCCCACTGGGCACCGACGATAACCGCAGTCTTACCCTTCTTCAAAGCCAGCTCCGTGGTCCAGGATGGCGGCCGCCCCGGCCGCATTGCGGGGTCGCACACACTCCACGCCCAAGGTGAACTGCTTTACATGGAATGACAAGGATTTACGGCGCTGATGTGTACCGACAATGATAACCTGCCGGGCTGAGGATGAGCAACGCAGTCGTCAGGATGGGGCTGGACTGACGACTGAAGACCGACGACTATAGACTGTCTTCCATGCCTGAACTTCCTGAAGTCGAAACCATTGCGCGTGGCCTTTCCAGCCGGGTCATGGGGGACGTGATTGAGTCGGTCTGGCTGGGATCGAAACCTGAGCCCCTGAAATCTTCCGCTGCCGAGATCGTTGGCACCCTGGAATCGCGCCGCATCGCGGCGGTGCGACGGGTGGGGAAGCACATCGTATTCGATCTGGAATTAGCCGATCGTGTGGGGCGGGCGCCCTCGCCCGCCAAGAGGCGTAGCAGCATTCGCAGGCCATCATCCCCACGGAAAAAGGCGGCGGGCGAGGGCGCCCGCCCTACACAGGGATCAAGCGCGCAGTGGATTGTTCACCTGGGGATGACCGGGCGCATGGTGGTCTGCGAGGCTGGTAGCGAAACGGCAAAACACACTCACCTGGTGGCAAAGCTGGCTTCGGGCAGGGAATTGCGTTTCGTCGATCCGCGGCGCTTCGGACGTTTGAGCGTGGCGCATGGTTTCGAAGCCGGCGGTTCCGAGCCACTGGAAGTCCAACTCGATCATTTTGTCATCCTCTTCCATGGCCGCAAAACGCCCATCAAGAGCGCCCTGCTGAATCAGAAGCTCCTGCGCGGCGTGGGTAACATCTACGCCGACGAGTCGTTGTTTCGCGCCGGGATTCGGCCGCGCCGGCGGGCTGCGTCCCTCACACGCGAAGACCTGCGACGCCTTTATCCCGCAGTCCAGGAAGTGTTGCGGGAGGCCATCGCCCTGGGCGGGTCTTCTGTTTCCGATTACGTTGACGCCGACGGCGAAGAGGGATTCTTTCAACTGCAGCACCGGGTTTACGGGCGGGAAGGCGAGCCCTGTCTGGTCTGCAAGACCCCGATCAAGCGCGTAGTCATCGCGGGCCGCAGCAGCCACTATTGCCCCAGGTGTCAAAAGTAGTGCCGGCGTCCCGCCGGCTGTTTGGAGGGCATCCTGCCCTCTGCCTTCGCGGGCGAGACGCCCCCGAGCAGCCGGCGGGACGCCGGCGCTACACTAACTTTGGTACGCTACTCACCTATGCCTAACTTTTCGATTGGCGTTGATCTCGGCGGAACGAACCTGCGCATTGCGGCCGTCAATCAGCAGGGCGACTTGATGGAAAAGGTCACGCTGGGTACTCGAGTAGGGTTAGGTAAGGACCACGTTATCCATGAAATGTGCGATGCCATTCGCCTGCTCGCCGCCAAGTATCGCGACGGCGCTGCGCTGCAGGGGATCGGCATCGGCGTGCCTGGCATCATTGATATGAAGACTGGCATGCTGCGTGAGTCGCCGAATCTGCCGGGATGGGCGGAGTCTCCGGTGCAGGCGCAGATTGAGGGGCTGCTGGGCACACGGGTGATCCTGGAGAATGACGCCAATGTGGCGGCCCTGGGCGAAAAGTGGCTGGGCGCGGCGCGAGACGTGGACGATATGGCGATGCTGACCCTCGGGACGGGAGTCGGGGGCGGAATCGTGCTCCAGGGCCGCATCTGGCACGGCATGACCGGAATGGCCGGCGAGTTTGGCCACATGACTGTCGAACCCGAGGGGCCTCCGTGCGGCTGCGGCAATCGTGGCTGTCTGGAACAATATGCTTCGGCAACGGCGGTAGTCCGTATGGCGAAGGAGGCGATCGCCTCCGGACGCGCCCCAGGACTGGCGAAGGCCGCCAACACCGACGCAGAGTTCAACGCCAAGGCAATTTACAACCTGGCGATCCAGGGCGAGGAAGAAGCCCGGAAAATCTTTGGGCGTTTGGGACGCGCCCTTGGAATCTGCATTGCGAATCTGGTCAACGCCTTCAATCTGAATATGTACGTGGTTGGCGGCGGAGTGTCGAGCGCGTGGGAAGCGTTCTCCCCATTTATTTTGGAGGAACTGCGGCAGCGCTCCCTGGTCTATGCGGCGACGGCTCCGAATTCTCTTTCGGGCGGGGAGGGTGCCTCAGGGCATGTGGGTCCTGAAGGCTCGACCAAGACCATCATCACACGGGCCCTGCTGGGCAGCGATGCCGGGCTGTACGGCGCAGCTCAACTGCCGATGACTGCCCACTAGGAGATCTGTAACTTTGCCATTGCCCGCAAGAGTGCGTCATTCTGTTCCGGCGTGCCGATGGTGATGCGGATGGCTTGGGGAGCGCCCCATTTCTCCAGCGGACGTACCCATATTCCCTCGTTCTTGAGGCGTTCGGCGAAAGGCGCGGCGTTCTGCCCAATCTCGCAATACAGAAAGTTCCCCCAGGTCGGAGTGAGCGCATACCCGATCCCGGAAAGCTCCCGGTGCAGTCGCTGCGACTCATGGGTGTTGTTTTCGACGGCCTTGCGAATGTGTGCTGAATCTTCAAGCGCGGCCAGTGCCCCCGCCTGGGCCAACCCGGAGACACAATACATCGATCGCTGCCGGGAAATGCGCGCAATCAATTCCTCGGACGCAATCCCGTAGCCGACCCGAGCTCCGGCCAGCCCGTGTACCTTGGAAAACGTTCGCAACACCACAACATTTCGTCCCTGGCGCACGTAGTCGAGGGAGCGCGAGTACGTGGCTCCGCGAGAAGCAGCGAAGTCCTGGGCAAACTCGTGGTAGGCCTCATCCAGCACGACAACCTGCTCCGGGACACGGCCCAAAAGATGATCCACGTCATCCGCAGTGACCATTGTTCCGGTTGGATTGTTGGGATTAGCCAGAAATATGATCCGGGTGTTGCGGTTCGCGGCAGCGGCAACTCCGTCGAGATCGAATCCGTTCTGGCGCATTGGCACTTCGATCAATTGGGCGCCTGCGGCTTCGGTGGCCAGGCGATAGACGATGAACGATCGCTGGCTGGTTATCGCGTTCAAACCGGGCGCCAGATATGCCCGCGCGAGCATACCCAGAAACTCAGTCAGGCCGCCGGCGAGCAGAATCTGTTCGACTTTGACAGCGTGATATTCAGCCAGCTTGAGTCGCAGGGTCGAGGCTTCGTCGTCGGGGTATTCGCTGCATCTTGCCAGCACGGCCTGCATGGCTTCGATAGCAAGAGGTGAAGGCCCAAACGGGTTTTCGTTCGAATCGAGCTTGATGATGGTGTTCATGTGGGCGCGGGCGCCCCGCCCGTGCGACCCCCGGTGAGACGTGTCACTATTCTTTTCCCAACTCTCGCTGTCGTGTCATCCTGAGCGGAGTCGAACGATCCCTATAGCGGATGATCTCGCGGATAGATAGGAGTCCCTCGACTTGCTCTCACCGCGTCAACGCGGCTCGAGCCGCGCTCGGGATGACACGCTTTCCAGTAGAGGACGTCGAGACGCACTCCAGAGTTCAAATCCATTATTTAGCCGCAGATTTTAAGCGGGTAACTTCCTGCGCGGTCAAATGGCGAAATTTTCCGGGAGGAACATCAAGCTGCAGAGGCCCGTAGCGCACCCGCTTTATTTTTTCCACGTGATGTCCCACGGTCTCGAACATCTGCCTGATCTGACGGTTCTTGCCCTCGATCAGCGTAACTTCGTACCAGGGATTATCGGCCTCGCGAATGGGCTTGATCCTGGCCGGCGCGGTCTTTTGTCTTCGGCCACCCTTGCCCTGGATGTAAACACCGGACCGCAATTTCGTCAGACCATCCGCCGATGGCGTGCCTGCCACCTTGACCAGGTAGGTCTTGGGAACGTGAGATGAAGCCTTCATCAGCGCGGCGGCCAGTTCGCCATCGTTGCTGAGCAACAACAGGCCTTCGGTGGCGTAATCCAGCCGTCCAACCGGATACACGCGCACGCCCACGCCTCGAAGCAGGTCCATCACCGTGGGACGCTTTTCGGGATCAGTCACCGCGGTGATATAGCCCTTGGGCTTGTTCATCAGCAGATAAACATATTTCTGCGCGCCGCGCAGCAACTTGCCGTTTACACGGATGTGATCGTGCTCGGGATCGGCCTTGGTGCCAGGCTCCGTGACCACCTGCCCGTTGAGCGAGACCAGGCCGCCGGCAATGAGTTGCTCGGCCTTGCGGCGCGACGCGATTCCGGCGGCGGCGATGATCTTTTGCAGACGTTGGGCAGGCATTGGAATTGTTCAACACGCGAAATGAAAATTGCCGGAGAAGCCGGCCAGCCCAGGTCTAGGCCGCGGGATCATTCTTGCCGGCACTGTGGGGTTCGGCGGAACCAGCTTCTCCCCCGGCTTCGATCGCCTCTGACCCGGACTCGATTTTCGCTTCGCCCGCGTCAGCGGAAACGCCTTCCGCGCCGTTGTCCGACAAGGGCAGCAATTCGTTCTGGAACGATTCTGCCACCAGCTTTTCGAACTCCTCCATGCTGGGCAGCTCGCCCACATCCTTGAGTCCGAAGCGGAGCAGGAACTCTTTTGTCGATTTGTAGAGAATGGGCCGTCCGATGACGGCCTTTCGTCCCGCGGTGGTGATCAATTTTCGATCGAGCAGTGTGGCGATGACGCCGCTCGAATCCACGCCGCGAATCTCGCTGATCTCGGGCACCGTGACCGGCTGCTTGTACGCGATCACAGCCAAAGTTTCGAGCGCCGGGAGCGAGAGCCGAATCGGCGGTTTCAGGCTCTTGGCAAAATCACGGACCACGTCATGATGCTCCGGCTTGGTGGACATGCGATATCCGCCCGCGATCTGGCGAATCTCGACGCCGCGGTCGGAAGCCGCACAATCGTCGGTCAGTTCCTCAAGCGCTACGCGGACGCGCGACTTGACCTCATCTTCGGTCGCGCCTTCAGCAATCGCAGACTCATTCAGTAGCTCGACAATGTGATCGAGCGTGATCGGCGTCTCCGCCGCATAAATAATGGCTTCGAGTTTCGCTTTAAGACTCATGGTTAAGTGCCCTGTAAAGTCCTGACTGACGACCGAAGACTGACGACTGACTGTTTCTACCGCCAGTCGTCCTGCACCGCCGCCTGCTCGGCGATGATTGCTTCAAAGCCGGTATGCTTGCGCAGCAGGATGTCGCCAAAAATGCGGTCCTGCCGCAACTGAATGGCCTGCAGCCGCACCATTTCCAGCAACGCGAGAAACATGCACACGAGTGCCTGGTGCGAGTTCACGTTGCGCAGGATGTGTTTCAGACGGAGGGGCTTGTCCTCGAGAGCCAGGCGCCGCTGCAGGTAATCGATCATTTGTCCCACGGTAACGGTCTCTTCGTCCACCTGAAGCATGGGGCGCGAGCGGGCGCGCTCCAGAATCTGCTGGAAGGTCTTGACCAGGTCAATCACGTCGGCGGCGATTTCGGGCTCCGTGCCCTCTGCGTCCATGAATTCACGAATGGCCGGGTTCGAACGCACGGCATCTTCGATCTGCTGCTTCTGCATCAGCATTTGCGCCGCCGACTTGAACTTCTCATGCTCGATCAGGCGATTCACCAGTTCCGCCCGAGGATCGTCTTGCGCGTCCGAAGCCGCTGCCGGGTCGCGGGGCAGCAGCATCTTTGACTTGATGTGAATCAGCACGGCCGCCATATAGATAAATTCGGCGGCCACGTTCACATCGAGCTCCCGCAACTTTTCCACGTAGGCGAGGTATTGCGCGGTGATGCGCGCTATAGGGATGTCGTAAATATCAATGTCCTGCTTGCGGATCAGGTCGAGCAGCAGGTCGAGTGGTCCCTCATAAACATCACCCACGGTGACGGAAAAGGGGAAGTCGCTGTCCGGCTTCGGCTTCGGCGCGGCCGGCATCTGCACCACCGGAGCGAGCGCATTTTCGGCGTCGGTCGCAGGGTTGTTCACGGGCGCGATTTTTAGATTTTCAGCCATGCTTTTCTTCGTAGTCGAGCGACATGCCCATGGCGTCGCGGACTTCGTCCATGGTGGCCGCGGCGACCTTGCTGGCGCGGGAGGAGCCCGCCTCCAGAATATCCCACGCCAGGCGTGGATTGTCCTCATATTTCTTGCGCCGTTCCTGCATGGGATTGAGGATACTCACCAGGGCATCGGCGGCCCAGCCCTTGCACTCGATGCAGCCAATGCCGGCGGAGCGGCAGCCTTCATCCACTTTCATGATGGTTTGCCGGTCGCTGAAAATCTTGTGCAGGTCCCCGACCGGGCAAACATCGGGATTCCCAGGATCGGTGCGGCGCACACGGGCCGGGTCGGTGACCATGGTTTTCAGCTTCTGCCGCACCACCGGCTCGGGGTCCGTCAGCAGGATGGTGTTGCCGTACGACTTCGACATCTTGCGGCCATCGGTCCCGGGCAGTTTGGCGGCCGGAGTGAGCAGGGGCTGCGGTTCGGGGAAAACGTACATGCCTTTGCGGGTATAAAACATGTTGAAGCGGCGAGCGATTTCACGAGTCAGCTCAACGTGGGGTACCTGGTCTTCCCCCACCGGAACGAAATCACCCTTGTAGATCAGGATGTCGGCCGCCTGCAGTACGGGGTAGCCAAGAAATCCATAGGTGCCCAGGTCTTTCTCCGAAATGTTCTCGCGCTGCTCCTTGTAGGTGGGGACGCGCTCCAGCCAGCCCAGGGGCGTAATCATGGAAAACAGCAGGTGCAATTCGGCGTGCTGCGGGACGTGCGACTGGATGAACATGGTGCAGCGCTCAGGATCAAGCCCCGCGGCCAGCCAGTCCAGCAGGACTTCGAGCGAGTTCTCCTTGATGCGCGAGGTATCGGCGTAGTCGGTGGTCAGCGCGTGCCAGTCCGCCACGAAAAAGAAGCAATCGTACTGGTCCTGCATGCGGACCCAGTTGTCGAGCGCACCGACGAAGTTTCCCAAATGCAGCCGGCCGGTGGAGCGCATACCGCTGAGCACGCGTTTGCGTTGGTTCGTGCGAGAGGTCATCAGATTCTCAGAAGGATGCCGATGAAAAATGCGAAAACCGGGTTGATGAGTCTGGACAGAAGTCCGCCGCCCCAAAACACCAGAACGAGCAGGCCAAAAGTCCCAACCGTGTCATAAATCCGGAGAGCACCCGCGGGCAGCAGGTGACGAACCACGTGACTGCCATCGAGCGGCGGAACCGGGATGAGGTTGAACACGCCAAGGACGATATTGATGATCATCATTGCGAATACAAGTTTGCACAATGGGACCAAAAGCGAATTGGTGTCAGCAAAGCTGGCACCCTGGAGCGTGCCTAATACGATCTGCTCTCCTGCCGCCGAAGCATTCTTTACCACGATGAGAATCAGTACGGCGCCTGTTGCGACCACAAAATTACTGATCGGTCCGACCACCGAAGTGAGGATGTCATCGAGCACCGGGTTCTTGAAGTTTCGCGGATCGACCGGTGTCGGCTTGGCCCATCCGAGGACGGGCAGGTGGGCGAGCATGGCAACCGCAGGCAGGATCAGCGTCCCGAACAGATCAATGTGCTTGATGGGATTGAGCGTAATCCGCCCCAGCATGCGTGCCGTAGGATCGCCGCGCAGGTTGGCCATCCATGCGTGTGCCGACTCGTGAACGCTGATCGCAAACATGAAAGCGATCAACTGAAACACGATGTTCAGGATGTCAATATGTTGCAGGTCCATGCGCGATTGGTTTTGATACTAACACGCGGAGCAGCGGTTCCGCGCGGCCCCGGACGCTGATCCGGCAGGCCCGGCGAGTGCCAGACGCTCGCGCTAGCGCTTTTCCAGGGTGTTCCGCAGTTCTTCCGGCGCGATCGACTTTACCTTGATCGGCTTGGCAGGAATGCCGCCCACCACGGTAAACGGATCGACATCTTTGGAGGCGACTCCCATCGAGCCCACCATGCCGTGCTCGCCAACCTTCACCCCGCTCAACACCGTCGCATGATAGGTGATGCGCGCCTTGGGGCCAATCTCGGTCTTGTGATTGCTGACGATCATGCCATCGTTGAGATCGTGCGCATGCGAATAGATGTTGGCGTAATCGGAGACGGATGACCCTTCATGAATGATGATCTCTCCGCGGTCGTCGAGCAGAACGTATTTGTGGATGGTGCAATTGTCTTCGACCGTCAGGTTATAGCCGAAGGAAAATTCCACGCCGTGAAAGATTTTGACGTTTTTCCCGCAGTGCCTGAACACATGCCGCGCCAGCATGGCGCGCACTTTGTGTCCCAGCCAGTGATTCAGGCCGACCGGTGAGCGGTCATACATCATCCAGAACCAGATCAGCGGCTTGCGTTCACCGTACTTCACGGCATCTGTGTCTCCATACGTCTCGGGTTCGAGGGTGGTGTTGCGCGGGTCCAGCGAGTGCACCAGAGTTTGCATGGCCAGCGGAGCGGCCGGGTCCGGTGCCGTGTATGGGCGTCCCAGATAAAGCTGGTGGAGTTCCTCGCGGACGACATCAGAACGATGCTCGGGATCGCGGTCGGCGAAGGCGCGATCAAGCCTGTCAATCCATTCCAGGAAGGCCTTTTCGGCTGCCGGAACTGGTTTCAGGGCTCTATATTCGTATCGCGGCATGGTCGCCTCGCTGATTTAAAAGAAGAAGTTAAAACATAACATACCGGCTGGAGAGGAATGGATCGAGTCCTCTGCGAACTTTGCGAGTCCTTTGCGCCCTTTTGCGGTTAAAGATTTTGACCGCAAAGGACGCAAAGGCTACCGCAAAGGACGCAAAGAAGGTCCCACATTTTAAGCGACACGGCGATTCGGTCCCGTGTTCTATAATGCGCCCGGCCTATGAAATCCAGGAAAACCGCAAAGCCGCACCCCATGCCGGTTGACGCGCTGGTCTATCCGCGCTTTTCCGGCCTGCCCACTTTCATGCGGCTGCCCCATATTCCGAGGGCGGCGGACCTGGACCTGGCGTTGATTGGCGTCCCGTTCGATGGAGGCACAACTTATCGCCCGGGTGCGCGTTTCGGGCCACGCAACATTCGCGTGCAATCGGCCATGATCCGTCCCTGGAATCCGGTGCTGAAGCTTAATCCGTTCGAAAAATGGCGCATCGGTGATTTTGGCGATCTCTCGATCAACCCGCTGTCGATCGAAGACACCTACCAGCGAATTACCGAGCAGCTGGGCGACGTATTTCGCGACGGCGCGCGATCGGTGTGCGTCGGAGGCGATCACTCCATTCTCTTGCCAATACTCCGCGCTATTCACAGGCACTTCGGTCCGGTCGCGTTCATTCAGTTCGATGCCCACGGGGACACCTGGAGTGGATACTTCGGCAGTCCGCATTCGCACGGTACGCCCGTGAAGTATGCCATCGAGGAAGGACTGATCGAGAAGGGCCACGCGCTGCAGGTGGGCTTACGCGGTCAAGTCTATTCCGAACACGATTTTGATTTCGCCCGCAAGCACGGCATCAGGATTGTGACCTCGGAAGAATTTCACAAGAGCGGGGTGGAACCGGTCAAACGTCATTTGAAGAAGCTGCGCGATCGTCCCGTGTACGTGACCTTGGACATCGACGTAGTCGATCCCGCATACGCTCCCGGCACCGGCACGCCGCAGGTGGGCGGCCTTTCCAGTACGCAGATTCTGGACCTGGTGCGCAGCCTGAAAGGTTTGAACCTGGTGGGATGCGATCTGGTGGAGGTGTCGCCGCCCTACGATAACGGCGAGATTACCTCATTGCTCGCGGCAAATTTGCTTTTCGAGTTGCTGTGTTTGTTCTAAGTGGGGTAGAGCTATTTCCGACTATAGGGGTCCTTCGACTGCGTAGCCGCTTCGCGAGGCGAAGCAGCTACTCCGCTCAGGATGACACAGCATTCCATGACTACACTTGCCCGCAAACTTCGCGTAGTCGATTACTTCACCCTGGGTTGGGGAACCATGGTGGGCGTGGGCTGGCTGGTTGTCATGGACGACTGGCTGCTGCGCGGAGGGCCGCTGGGAGGTGTTCTGGGATTCGCAATTGGCGGCGCCCTGTTGCTGCCCATCGGCTACGTTTACGGCCAGCTGGTAACGGCCATGCCCGATGCCGCGGGCGAAGTCGCCTACACGGCCAAAGTCTTTCCCCGGTCGATCAGTTTTGCCACCGGCTGGATGATGGTGCTGGCCTACTTCATCGTCTGTCCGTGGGAAGCGGTGGCCGTGGGAAAAATTGCCAGCTACATTTTTCCCAGCCTGGATTCGATGGAACTCTATCGCATCGCAGGCAGGCCAGTTTATTTGCCCCACGTGATCATCGGGTTGGGGCTCACGGGTCTTCTGACCTGGCTCAACTATCGCGGCATCCGGTTGAGCGCGATTTTTCAGAACTGGACTACTTTTGGGACGCTCGGTCTGTTCGTTGTGTTCGTTGGGGTCGGGATAAGCAAGGGTTCTCCACAGAATTTCCCGCCCTTGTTCACACACCGCGGGTTCGTCTCGGTTCTGCTGGTCATTCAGATTGTGCCCTATTTCATGACGGGATTTGAATCGGTGGTCAAGGGAGCGGAAGAGTCGCGCCCGGAATTTCGCTCGGGCGGATTTTTCAAGGCGATCTGGATGGCCATCCTGGTGGGCATTCTTTTTTACACCATCGTGATTGCCGCCGTGGGTTATGTGGCTCCGTGGCGGGAACTGACCGGCGAGAGATTCATGACGGCGGTGGCCTTCCAACGTGCGGTGGGCTCGCGCTGGATTGTCAGCGTAATTCTGGCGGCGGCGTTGCTTTCACTCTTCAAAGTGTTCAATGGAAACCTGGTGGCAGCCAGCCGCATGGTCTTTGCCATGGGACGCCGGGGGCTGGTGGATCTCCGCGTCGGTCAGGTGCACGAGCGGAATCAAACACCTTCCGTGGCCGTGATCTGCGTGGGATTGGGAACAGCCGCGTGCATGTTTCTCGGCGACGCCATTCTGGTTCCAATTTCAGATGTCGGCTCGCTGGCGTCCGCGGCGGGATGGCTGGCCGCCTGCGCCGCGTATTATCAGATGGCCCCCAACCGGCGACAACGCCTGGTGGCCGCACTCGGGGCGCTGGTCGGACTGCTGATGATCCTGATGAAAGTGATTCCATTCGTGCCCGGACACTTCAACGCTTACGAATGGCTGGCCCTGGGAGTCTGGATCGCGCTGGGTGCACTGTCAGCGCGTCGAGCCAGAGGGTAGCGCCGGCGTTCCTTCGACTTTGCTCAGGACAGGCTCCGCCGGTTGTCGGGTGGGCGTCTCGCCCACCCAAAGTTTGCAACAGATTCTGCCGTCGAAGTAGAAAATCAAGAACGGAGAAACCATGGGAAGCAATACGCGAAAGAAGAAGTTCCTGATCGGCATCTTTCTTCTGATGGCCATTCACCTGTCATGGGCACAAACCCCGGACCGATCGTTCGACACCGTCATCACCAACGGCCACATCATCGATGGCACGGGCTCGCCCTGGTACTCGGGAGACATCGGCATCCGCGACGGCAAGATCGCCGCTATCGGCAATCTGAGCGCGGCGCAACGGACGCGTACGATTGATGTCCACGGCATGGTTGTCGCTCCCGGTTTTATCGACATGCTGGGCCAGTCGGAGCTGACCATCCTGGTGGATCCACGCCTCCCCTCGAAAATCTATCAGGGCATCACCACCGAAATCACCGGCGAAGGCGGTTCGATCGCGCCCTTGAATGATGCCATCATCCAGGCCGACCGCTCCAGCTACGCTCACTATCACATCACGCCGGACTGGCGCAGCTTCCGGCAATATTTTGCCAGCCTGGAAAAGCAGGGCATGGGAATCAATCTGGCCAGCTACGTCGGCGCCACCCAGGTGCGGCGCATGGTGCTGGGCGATGACGACAGGCAGCCCACACCGGCACAGCTCGACCAGATGCGGGAACTGGTCAGGCAGGCGATGAAGGACGGTGCCGTCGGCGTCTCGACCTCGCTCGAGTACGCACCCGCTCCCTACGCCAAGACCGATGAGCTGATCGCCCTGGCTGCGGAGGCGTCGAAATTCGGCGGCATCTACGCCACCCACATGCGCAATGAGAGCGATGCCGTCCTGCCCGCGATCGACGAGGCTCTGCGCATCGGGCGAGAAGGCCACGTGCCGGTTGAAATATGGCACCTCAAGGTTGCTGGCAAGGCCAACTGGGGACGCATGCCGGAAGTGGTGGCAAAAATCAACGCCGCGCGGGCGCAGGGCATGGACGTAACGGCCGACACCTACGCTTACACTGCCTGGTTCAACAGTCTCTCCGCCTTCATTCCTCCCTGGGCGCACGATGGTGGCGACGCCAAACTGATCGAGCGTCTCAAAGATCCGGCCATGCGCGCCCGCATGCGCAAGGACATGATGACGCCATCGAGCGACTGGGACAACGAGTGGCAGGAAATCAGCAGCCCCGAAGATATTCTGATCGGCGTGGTGCAAAATCCCAAACTGCTTCCGCTGCAGGGCAAACGTCTGGCCGCGGTGGCGAAGATGCAAAACAAAGATCCCATGGACGCGCTGTTTGACATCCTGATCGACGACAACGCATCTACCGGAGTCGCGGTCTTCGGCATGTCCGAGCCGGATGTAGTTCTCGCGCTGCAGCAGCCCTGGGTTTCGGTGGACAACGATTCTTCCGGCGCCTCACCGGAGGGAATTCTGGGCCAGGAGCATCCTCACCCCCGCGCCTACGGCACCTTTCCGCGGGTCTTGCGCAAATACGTCCGGGAAGAAAAGAAACTCACACTGGAAGACGCCATTCGAAAATTTTCCGCTCTGCCGGCGCAGCGCATGCGCCTGACCGACCGGGGAGTGTTGAAAGCAGGGATGTGGGCCGACATCGTGGTCTTCGATCCCGCCACGGTGGGCGACCTGGCCACGTTCGAAAATCCCAACCAGTTGTCGCAGGGAATGGAGTACGTGCTGGTGAACGGCGTTCCAGTGATTGATCAAGGGAAGGAAACCGGGGCATTGCCGGGGAAGGTGCTGCGAGGGGCGGGCTACGTGCAGTAAATCCTCAAGAAAGTTGCAGAGCGGTTTTTATTGCAGCTTCGATCCGGGCCAAAGTCACGCCGAAGATGCGGCCCAGCGGAGGATAGCGGACCAGATTCTTTTCCAGGGTTGTAACCTGGTCACATTTCGCCCAGAAGCCACGATCTAATCCGCCCTCGCCCGGCCGGAGCGCGACCCGGAGCGAGAATTTGCGATGTTCTATCGACGTGATGGGGACGACGCAGATGTCCAGGGCATGGCGGTTAAGCGCATCGGTTGAAATCACCAGAGCCGGACGGTCTTTGTCCAGCCTCACCAGACAGACATCGCCGCGCTTCGGAAACCAGCCGGCGGGAACAGAGTTCGCCACGGCTCAATCCCTCATGATCGAACGCCGCGAGGCCTTCTGAAAAGCGCGCTCTTCGCGCCGGTCACGCGGCCGCGAGTAAAAGAGCGCGGCCTCACGCTCCAGTTCGTCCCGCCGCTCCAGTTCGAGAGCGCGGGCCACTAGCTCGTTCACGCGTTCGCTCGTCGAGGCCCCTCCTTTGGTTCGTTCCACCTCGGCAAGCAGGGACTCTTCCATCGTAAATGTCTTAGGTATTCTCATATGTTACATATGATATAGTATCACAATACACTAGGCTTGGAAAATGATCAGGGCGGCCAGCTTACTTCTGGATTAGCGTGACGTTGTGCAGCCCGACGCTCGCTGCGTCCACGCGGGCGGGCAGGGCAAAGCGCGAGTCGATGCCGATATCCGGGTACTTCGGCTTGAGGTATTTTTCGACAAACATTTCGAGTACGAAGCTGGGGACCTCGACGCCGTCGAGCGAAACTGAATCCACGTGAACCACGCCTTCTCTCCTGGCGCCATAGGCGTGGGCAGTAACCACCACCTCGTGCACTCCACTGAACACCGAGAGCAAGGGGTTGTAGGAATTCTTGCCTGCCTTCAACTGATCGAAATCAACTCGTGAAGTCCCAACGATGATCCCGGGCTGCTCCTGAAAAACCACGGACCGCACTCCCGTGGGCAATGCGAGCTTTCCGGAAGCAAAGTAAGCATTGATCTCCTGCTCGGTGAACTCGGTGGGAGATGGGTCTGGGTGCGCCTGCACTGCGTTGCTTTGCACATGTTGCAGCTTACGCTCGAATCGCGCCACGGGATCGGAAGCACTCTGCCCCGCGGCCTGCGAGGCGAGAAGTGAGCAAAGCGTGAGCGTGAGAAGAAGGCCGCAACAGAACTTCATGGTTTGAGGGCGGCCTGAGTCTCCGGAGTGGTGCTGAGAGTCACATGCGGCTGGTTCAAGGTGCCGGTGACGTTGAAACCGCGCGCGCCTTCACGCGCCAGTTTGATGTCCAGAACCCGACTCCAGGACGCGGTGCCGCTTAATTGATAGATGCCGCCAGGAGTCTGCAGTTTGCCCGGTTCGATCTCGAACTTCCCGGCGCGCAAAAGGAATTTTCCCGTGAACCGGTTGACTCGAAGCGGGCTGCTTTCCCCGGCCAGTGTAAGGTGCGGCAGGGAACCATCGCGAGCTTCTATCTGGAAGGTTGCGTCAGCGTGGGAGAGCAAGTCTGCTTTGGTCCAGCCCAGCGTGGAGGCGCGATATTCGACGCTCGCTGTGCCCGTAATCCAGGCGTCATGCATGGCGTCTGCGACCTGGAGCAGAGCAACTTTCTCCAGCGTGCCGGTGCCGTGACAGGCCGAAGGATTGACTGTGAAATCCACTTGCCAATCGCCGGAGTGCTGTCCCCCCAGCACTTCGGCGCGCAGCTTTGAAAGCTGAAGGTGGCCTTGCTCGAGTTCGACCTGGGATGAGACCCGGTTCGCGACCAGGTTGTGAATCAGCACGCGGCCGGCGGTGAGCCTTCCGGCCGCGTGTATGGACGCCAGATACGGTTTGGGTTGCTCGGGCGACGACAGGAAGCGATACCATGGCTGTTTGCCAGGGGCGGCATTCGCCAGCGCGGCGAGATTGTCAGTCACAAATTCGTCGGTGTGGAGGTCGAAGCCGATAACGCAAGCGCGGGGAGTGTCGCATTGCCGGGGAATGGTCAGAGAGCCGCGCCAGGTGTTGTCGCCCGCCGAAGCAGTCACCTTCCGAACCTCGGCGGCACTGGGAGTCAGCTCAATCGTTGCGGAAGCAATTTCCACGGGCTTGCCCAAGCCACGTACCCGGGCGTGGACCGAATGCAATTGCGCTGTTCCGGTGACCACGGGAGCCGCAAATCCCGCCCAGCCTCCGCCCACATGAAGATTGATGCGAGCTTCCCCACTGGCTGCGGGTTGGGGGGCTGGCAATCCGATGGTGCGCGCCACTTCCAGCAGGCGCTCAACCTCGGAGTCCCCCTGCACCACAAAGTTATAACCGGAGCGCGAGAACTGGCCGCGCACCGTGGCATTTGCAGGCCTGCCCAAGGCCAGGTTGAACGGGCCAACCTCGACGCGCGCCTCATTCCTGGTCGAAGCTGACTTTCGGCTGGGCGCAGTCCTCTGCTTCAGGCCTGCATGATTGAGATCGAAATCTCGAGCTGAAGAAACGGTGAAAGGAATTTTGTCCAGAACGATCCGGGTTGTGGTGGCGGACGAGCGCACGTTCAAAGCCAGGACTTCGCCCCGGCCCTGCCAGATGGGGTCCATCCCGCTCGGGCTGGGTTTGCGTCGCACGCTGACGCTGGCATCCACCTTGCCGGCGGCGACGATGTCCGTGGGCAAGTTCTTCTTTACCCGGCGAACAAACTCCACCAGGGGCTGGATCGGGAGGCTGCGAGCCAGCATGGTCAAATCGTAGGTGCCGGGCATGGGCGCCACACTACCGTTCAATGCGATTTCACCGTCGCCCACGGGGCCGCGGCACGCCAGCGCGGAGAACACATGGTCCGCGGTGCTGTAGTGCCCGCTGCAGTGCGCTGCCAGGCGCAAGGCGGGATCTCCGGAGATGTCGTAACGGCGGAAGTCCTCGATGGAACCTTCTGTGCTTACCTGCAAGTCCCTGGGCGAGCCCGTCAACGTGGCCGAGAGACGGACAGCGCCTCTCCATCCCTTGTCCTGACCCAGCGTCAGCTTGGTCACCTGGCCCAGTTGCGCTCCTTCCCACTGCATCGTGAATTGCAGCGGGGTCTCATGCAGATTCGCCGAGCGCTGCCATGATCCGTCAACTGCCAGCCGGCCGGTATCGCTGAGGTTGAAATCGGTCCGCGTGGGTTGGGCCCTCAGGCGGATGCCCCAGGTATTTTCGGAGTCCTGCCACAAGGCAAAATTGGCTTCGGTCAAGGTGTAAGGCTTTTTTTCCTGGCCAAACTTGAAATTGATACGGCCGTGGTCGGCTTCAATGTAGGGGAAGCCGGGGCGCACCTCGCTCCTCGCCTTGGCAGTCGGTGCAACCGGCGTGCTGGCGGCGCGCTCCACCAGTTTCTCCAGGTTCCAGCGGCCTTCGCTATTGCGCACCAGGTTGAGGCTGGGCTCGGCAAGGCTGAGGCGGGCAATTTCCAGGCGGCCCCTTAGCAGGGAGCTCACGCGCACAGTGGCGACGACGTCGGAAGACTGCAACACCGGCTCGGCGCCGAACTCAGGGTCCTCGTGGACGACAAAATTCTCCAGGTCAAAGCCGGGCTGAGGCAGCAGGCGTAGAGTCACTCGTCCAACGTCCACAGGCCGTCCTAACGCCAGGCTGATCGAACGCACGATGCGAGTGCGCAGGCGCTGCGCCCCGGGACGTACCAGAAACAGCGCCAGCACCACCACGATGCCGGTGACCACCTGGCCGCGCCTGGAGCGGAGAAATCTCAACGAACCACCTTCAATGTACGTTTCCAGCGGGTCTCATCAAAGAAATGTATGACTACGTGCGCCAGAAATCCCAGCCGCTCGCTGATCGCGGTATGCAGATACTGGTTGGGAGGGGTTTCAAACGACCAGTAGATGAACATCGGACGCCCGATCACATTCTCCTTCGGAATGAATCCCCAGTAGCGGCTGTCATAGCTTACGTCGCGATTGTCTCCCATGGCGAAGTAGCTGTCGGGAGGCACGACCAGGTCGTCGCCCTGGATATATTGCGGCAGAAGTTGTTGCCAGTCCGAAAACAAGCGGTTGTAATCGGAGGGGGGCACGGCCGGGAAGTTGTCGCGATAGTCGTTCGGTCCCTGATCGGGATCGTGGATGACGTAGGGTTCATCCAGCTTCTCGCCGTTGCGAAACACCACGCCATTGCGCAAATGGATACGGTCTCCGGGAATTCCGATGACCCGCTTCACCACGTAAAGGCCCGGTTCAGCAGGCGAAAGGAAGACCACGATATCCTGACGCCGTACATCGCGGTAGGGAAGTAGCGGGCCGGTCCAGTGCGTGGCCGGCGCGAACTGCACCCGGTTCACGAAGACGTGGTCGCCGATCAGCAGGGTGTTTTCCATGGAACTGGATGGAATCTCAAAGGCCTGCAGGACGAACGTAATGATGAACAGGCCGGTCACCAGCACTGCGGCCAGCGAGGCCAGAAACTCGACTGTGGTCTCGCGCGGTTTTTCTTCGGGCTTGGTTTCTTTCTTGGGCACGGGGTCTTTCTCGCTCCGATTTTGCTTTTCGAACTATCGAACCACCCGGAATGTGCGGTCCCATCGCGTCATCTGGAACACATGGGTCGCGGCATAGGCGAAGTGAATGAGTTTATCACCCGGGGTGGGGGAAGCCGGCATGTCGTGGTCCGTGTTTCGAACCGACCAGTAGATCAGCAGCGGGCGTCCGATGACATTTTCCTGGGGCACAAACCCCCAGTAACGGCTGTCCAGGCTCTCATCCCGGTTGTCGCCCAGCACGAAATAGTTTCCCTGCGGAATAATGAGTTCGTTGTCCTCGACCAGTTTCTTCATCTCCAGCCACCAGCCTCCTTCCAGGCCGGGAACGGGAAGGTTGAGGCGGGGGAACTCGTCGCGAAAAGTATCGTGCATGCCGGAACTATAGCGGACGTAGGGTTCCTCCAGGGGATGGCCGTTGACGAACACCTGCCGGTTGATCAGGCGGACGCGGTCCCCGGGCACGCCCACCACGCGTTTCACAAAATGCTGGGTGGGATGCACGGGATAGCGAAACACGATGACGTCTCCCCGGCGCACCTGTTTGTACGGCATGAAATGGTCGGTAAAGCTGTTTCCGCCGTAGCGGAGCTTGTCCACCAGAAGGTAGTCGCCGATCAGCAGCGTGTTCTCCATGGATTCGGAAGGAATCTGGAACGCCTGCACGACGAAGGTGATGACAAAAACGGCGATGACGACCGTC
Source organism: Terriglobia bacterium (assembly GCA_963790645.1). Classification (GTDB taxonomy): domain Bacteria; phylum Acidobacteriota; class Terriglobia; order Terriglobales; family Acidobacteriaceae; genus JAIQFF01. The sequence continues at coordinate 158,976 of CAWBPS010000031.1, forward strand.
GCCAGCAAAGATTGCAGCGAGCTGATGGTGTCCGCCGGCGGACGCTTTTCCTTCACTTCTGCCGACGCCGCGACTGGCATGGTGGTCACTGGGCGTGCCCGTTGCGCTTGGTTCTGCCGTTCGATTCGATGGGTACAGTGCCCAGATATTCCAGCACCTGGCGGGCGGCGTCCTGCTCCGCGGTTTTCTTGGTGGAACCATCTGCGCGACCGATGAATTCCGCTTTGCCCGTACCTTCGAGCGGTTGCAGGCGGGCTTCCACGGTGAAAGTCTTGTTGTGTTCCGGGCCGCGTTCTTTCACCAGCGCGTAAGTAGGTTGCGGCCTTCCGGTGGCCTGCAACTTTTCCTGCAATGCCGACTTGTAATCGGTCACTGGCAGGCTGCTGCCATTGGACGCAATCCGCTCCAGTTCCGGGATCACAATGGACTGCAGCACAAAGCGGCGGGCGGCATCAAGACCACCATCCAGGTAGATGGCGGCCAGGACAGCCTCCAGCGCGTCCACCAGCAGAGCGGTCTTGTTTCGGCCTCCACTCTTTTCTTCACCCCGTCCCAGGTTGAGGTAGTGTCCCAACCCCAACTCCTGGGCCACTCCGATCAGGTGCTTTTCGCTGACCAGATGCGCCCTGAGCTTGGAGAGTTCTCCCTCTCGAAAACTGGGAAAGCGGTTGAACAGTTCTTCCGTAGTTACAAATCCCAGGACGGCGTCTCCCAAAAACTCCAACTGCTCGTTGTCTCCCACCCGCGCCGCGCCAGCCGCTTGCAGCGCTTCCAGTTCGCGTGCCTGGGAAGTGTGGGTCAAGGCCTGCTCCAGCAGCTCCGCCCGCTGGAAATGGTACGCGAGAGCGGCTTGCAGGAGCGCAATGTCACGCGGTTTCATGGTTGGACTTCGGACGGTGGACCTCAGACTTCGGACCTCGGGCTTCGGACGCCGGACTTCGGAGCTCAGACTCCGAGCCTTCGATGCTCAGGCTCTGGATGCAGACATCAGACCTCAATTCCCAAGGCCGGAGTCCGAGGTCTGAAGTCCGAGGTCCGAAGTCCGGTTTTTAATTCTTGGGCGGAGGATTCCCGGTGCTGGCGGGTGGCTTGGTAGCCGCCGGGGCGCCTCCGGTCAACTGAACCAGGCGGTCCCGTTCGTTTTTTGACAGAGTGGCCAGGGTCGTACCCTGACTGCTCTCTGTCATCTGCACTGCCTGATTCGCGTACTTCAAAGCCTCCGGGTACTTTTCCTGTTTGTCCAATGACAGCGCCAGGCGCAACACGGCCAGAGGATCGGGTTGGGAAGGGAAGGCATCGAGCGACTTGCGAAAATAGCCTTCCGCGTCCGCATACTTTTCCCGGGTGTACTGGATTGTTCCCAGCACATAGTAGGCGTTGGAGCGCAGGAATCCTTTATAGGCGTCAATCTTGTCCTGCGGAGTTCCAGCCGGCACGGTGATGTCGGTTTCAGTCGTCTCCACCGCGTGCAGCGCCAGCTTCGTGCCTTCATCCAGACGCTGGTCTTTATCGAGGTCGGTCTCCCGTGTGCGCTCGGCCAGGACCTGGGCCACCCCTACCAGGGCTTCAGGATCATCCGGATCGAGCTTCAGCACCTTGCGTCCCATGTCCATCATCTTGTCGGGGTTGTTCGCCGTCTGATAGCCGTGCATGGCGGTGCGGTAGAGCAGGATCCTCAGTTCGCTGTCGGGGAACTTGGCGGCAAAATCGTCCGCCCCTTTTTCCAGGGCCGCGGGATCGTTGGCGTTGGCGGCTACAACCTTGTAGGCATCGAACTCAGGCTGGGTCTTGGCTTGAGGTGGCCGCTTTCCCTGTTGCGGGGCTGCGGTGGCCGCGGTACCTGCCGGCGCGGGAGGCGTCTGGGTTTGCGCCGATACCAATGTAGCCAGCGCCAGGATCACGACTAGCATCGCTGCATGCTTCATGCTTTCTCCTTGGGCAAGATCTGATTCGTCTTTCTTGATTTCGGCCGTGCTTTACTGCGAGCGGCGGGTGGGTTCATACGGCTTCTGCAGTCCCCGCTCGGCCGCCGCTTTGGCTTCGGGCAGTGAAGAGCCTGCGGTGACTGCCGCCCGATAATGATCCATGGCCGCCTCCCGGTCTTCCTGCAGGTCAAAAATTCGTCCCAGGTAGATATGAGACCAGGCTACCACCTTCGGTTCATGCGCCACTTCCAGCGCCTTCTCGAAATAATTCCTCGCGCCCTGCATGTCGGAGTTGTGAGTGGCCACTTCCGCCAGAATAAAAAGAGCGCGTCCCGGATCTTCGTTCTTTTCGTCCAGGGCCTCCTGGGCCAGTTTTTGGGCGCTTGCGGCATCGCCGGCCGAAAGTCGCTGCTCGGCCGCGATCAGCAACTTGCCTTCATTCGGACGCGACAGATGCAGCAGTTCAGTATCGGAAGTGGAAGCAAACGTCACCTGCGCCGCCCGCTTCCGCTCCTTTCCTACTTCGATGCCGCTGACCAGATCACCGTAGGCATGGCTGAGTCCGGCGGGGTCTTTTTCAAACTTGAGCAACGCTTCATAAAAATAATTGGTCAGGATGAAGCCCTGTTGAGCTGATGCCTCAACCGCCTGCTGGCGCTCCGCTTCGGGGGCCTTGCTTGATCCCGCCGTCCGCGCCTCGATCGCCCGGATAAAACACTCGGTCACCAGCAGGGAGGTGTCGCTTTTGAAGCTGTTATCCATGGGCGCGGTTTTGACCGATTCCAGAAGCGGTTCCAGGCGCTTCATGGTCAGGGGGTATTTCATGGCCAGCGGGTCCAGCAGGTAGTGCAGATAGGTGTGCCGGATCTGTTCCATCTTGAGGCCGGAATCGGGGCCGGGAGAAATCACCACATAATAGTCAGATCCATAATTGCGGGCGTTGGTTTGTCCCGGCGCGCCCATGGGATCAAGGTAAACCGTGAAGTTTCGTCCCAGGCGGGTGGACGACGGAAGCTTCAGATAAATTTCCGTGTCGAACATCATCTTGGCCAGCGCCTCATGATAACGCCCGGTCAATGCGGCGTAGGGCTGGCGATCCGCTTCCCAGATATCGTGTAAGCCCACCTTGGCGGTGAAATTCTGCAGCAGCGGCAGGATGCCCACAACCGCGGTGGCATCGGGAGGCAAATCCGCGTCCTTCACCTTGGCGGTGAGAGCGGGCGGCGGGTTCAGGTAGAGCGCGAGCGATACATACTGGGCCAGGGTTCTGGAGGCATCCGGCTGCTGGTGTTCCTGATAGTACTGGCACATGGCCTGGGTGGCGTCGGTGGCCTCCTGCGAACTCTGGCGGGCGCGAGCCACCTCGGACCGCACCCGCGAACGCAGCGGGTCGGAGACGCCCAGTTCCTGGTCGTATCCACAAGTGTTGATGGCCGTAAGCACGGTGAACAGAGTCTCACTGGTGTCCAGCGCCACCGGACTCTGGTTCTGCGCCGGAGACAACTCTGCCAGCAGGACAAACATGGCCGCGTAAAGCGAGCGTCTAAACCTGGAACTCAGGGAAACCTCCTGCAGGCTGGCCGGTATGCGGATTACGATCTAACCAAGTGTAAGGGGTGTGCGCCGCAGAATCAATGGACGTTGTTGCAGCTTTTTATTCAGAAGGCCTTTGCCTCCGGCGCGCGCCAAAGCTACCCCTTCACGCTGACTTTAGAGAACGACAGTATCGCCCTCCCGGTCGTCGGCCGGCCCATCGAAAGCGCGGGACGAAATGTGGTGAAGGTGGTGAAGATGAGCATGTCCTTCTTTACCCGTGGCACCAACGAGCTGTCTTCCTTGGAATCGGAAAGAATGCGGTAGTCCTGCACCCGCCCCTGCGGGTCCACATAGGCTTCAATGACCAGGGAGTCGTCGTTGATGGAATCAAGCGTGGAACCGAAAGCCGACTGTTGCAGCTGCGGCGCAGTGTGCAGCAACAAGGGGACATCGGAATTGTCCGCCTGCAGCGGAGCCAGAAATCCCATCAAGACCACGAAAATCACTACGGCGGCCGTCAGGCCTGCCGTTGCCGGCACCATGAAGAGATCAAGCGCGTTGTCGAAACGTACCCGAAGCCCGTCCAGATAGCGACGGCTGGATTGTGCTGCCTCCTGGGAAATAGCAACCCGAAGCTTCAAGGCCAGGTCAGGCGGCGCCTTGCGGTGGCCCACCCGGGCCAGCAGGTCCTGCGTCCGCCGCAGCGAAGCGTAGTGCCGGCTGCAAGGATCGCAGCCTTCCAGGTGATGGCTGAGTTCGCGCATCTGCTTGCCCGTAACCGCCCCATCGAGATAGGGAGAAAACAACGGTCTGGCCTGGGTGCACGTCATCGTGTGACCTCAATCGCAGAAATCACGCAGCCGGCCTGGCGCTCCTTGACCTCTCCGGGAGCTTGCAAGCCGAGTTGTTCTCCATGTTCCATTACGTATCCCGTCAGACGCCGGCGCAGTGCCTCCCGGCCCCGGGTCAACCGTGACTTCACGGTTCCCAGCGAAACATCCGTGATTTCCGCTATCTCTTCGTACGACATTTCTTCCAAATCGCGCAAGATGACCGTGGTGCGATAAGGCTCCGAGATCTGCCGCAATTCTTCCTCAACCCGTTCCCGGATTTCCTCGTGCACCACCATGTCGAACGGCGATTCGCTTTCATCCATCAGCGTATCGCGCATGCCCGCCGCGCCCGGCCCGCGATCGTCCTGGTTCAGTTCGATCGAGGTTTCCTTCGCTTTGTGCCGGAACCACCAGCGCCTGCGGTTGGAGGCCTCGTGCACGGCGATGCGGTAGATCCAGGTTTTCAGGCTGGACTCACCGTGGAAGTGCTTCATTCCACGAAATACTTTGAGAAAGACTTCCTGCGTGGTATCGGCCGCATCCGCCGGGTCCGCGACGATGCGGTGAACCAGGCTGTAGATAGGCTGGTGGAATTCTCCGATGAGCCAGGCGTAGGCGTCTTCCGAGCCCGCCTTCAGTTCGGCGACAATCGCCGATTGCTGGGCTCGCATTCCGATCGCGCCTGCCAGATCGCCCAAGGTGGTTGCTCCCGCCATTAACGCCATGGCGTCACCTCTCATTATAGGTTCTTTCCGCCGCGAGCCCAAAAGTAAAACGCAGCCAGATATCCCTCTCCTCTACATATAGACCCCGCTGCGGGAAGCAGAGTTCCACGATTGCAACTGCCTTATTTTCAGTATCTTAATTGATATGGTTTAAAGTTTTTGCACAGTCTGGGAAGCGAAGCTCAAGAGTGCCGATCTATTTTGCGATTTCTACGGCTTTTCTTCGCGCCTTTGCGGTGAGGGTTTGACTGCAATGATTCATTCAATATCTGGACCGTAAAGTTCTAATCAAGCTGCAACCGACGCCGGGAGCCCGAATGGGCGCTACTTCGGCGGGGGCGGAGCAGCGGTGGGGCTGGCTGTATTGGGGTTGGGAGTGGTGGGCTTGGCTTTGGGGACAGGCTTCTTCTTGACCGGCTTCTTTGCCGGCGCGGTATCGTCCACAACAATCTTCTTGGGAGGCTGCGACGCCACGCTGGCCTGTGCCTCCTGCAGTGCCGCACGCAGCCGGGTGACCTCGAGTTCCTTGGCTCCCGCCAGAGTCTCCATGCGGTCGGCAAAAGAACGCCGCCCGCCCTCAAAGGCGCTGACATCGTTTTCCAGCGACTGGAACTCATCCTTGGAACCGAACGCCCCCGCCGACTCCGCCACCGATTCGAACACATCGTAGAGCGCGTCCAGATTGCGATAGATCTTGAAAGTGGACGTGAGGTTTTCGGGAGAGGCCTTGAGTTCCGCGATCAGCTCGGGCAGCGCCGACTGCAGGTTGCGCTGGATCGACTCCACATTCCCCTGGGCCTGGCGTTTGTTGTCCGAGTCCGTCTTCCATTTCTCAATGCGCAGCTTGGCCAAATCCACTTGCGCCGCCTGCGAAGCGTGTTCCAGCTGCGAGAGCAGCAGGTTCAGCTGATTGACGGAAGAATATGAAACCGGACCTTGAGCCGTGGGCTGGTTGGCGGAAATCACCTGGGCGCTAACCGCCAGACAAAGCGGCAACAGGGACAAATATCGAAAACGGAAAATGGGGTTTGGTTTCATTAAGGTCGCAGCAAACCGTCACACAGAATACTAAGTTTCCCGGCTTTCGCAAAATCTGCGTCCGATTCACAGATGCGGGCAGGCAGCGACGGGTTTGACTATCGATAGCCAGTAAGCGAGAATTAGTTTGCTCGAGTCCCCTCGTACATCTCACGTGGGCCTGTGGCGCAGCTGGGAGCGCGCTTCCATGGCATGGAAGAGGTCGTCGGTTCGATCCCGACCAGGTCCACCAAATCTCTCAACAACTAGACAGGGCGAGTGCTCAAGACAGGGGGATTGCCCGGCCCCCCGCCTTCTTTGTAGGCGTTCTCCAGGCGGTCCGCCAGCTTCTCACGTGCCGCGTTGGATCAAAGCCCGGCTCTAGCAACCTTCGACGAACGTGATCAGGCAGTCATAAATCCGGTCTTGTCTGTGAACTCCGCTCAAAGTGCGCGCGGGTCCCCGATTTAGCTCTGGTTCATTTTTTGGGCTTTCCCACATTTGCTAATGACAGTACCTTCTCATCGTGATCGTCGCCGATTGAGATCACTTCCCCGTCGGCGGAGTCCCGAAATCGTCAACGAGGAGAGAAGAAAATGCTAAGAAATTTCTGTCTTTGCGCCGTTTTGATAACGACCTCGGCGTTTGCGCGCGCGGGCGATGTACCGCGATGTGGTGGCCGCGAATCAGAACAGCTTCCACCGGCGAGCAATGGCGTGGTGTTCTGGAACGCAGTGGCGGACAACAGCATCGCCGTCGTGGGCGGCAAGTCGCCACAGCAGGGCTCGGTCGAAATTGCAATCGTTCAGATTGCAGTGTACGACGCTGTGAACGCGATTTGCGGTTATCCGTTCACCGCGTATGCGGTCAGGCCGGACGTGCAGGTCCCAGCGCTGCCGGAGGCGGCGGTAGCTGCGGCCGCCCACGACGTGCTAGTCGCCTTGTATCCGGCTCAAGCGGCCACGCTCGATCAGCAGTATGCCGACTATCTAGGTGCCATACCAGGACACCACGAAGGAAAACTCAACGGCATCTCTGTGGGCCAGCAGACGGCGGCCGGTATCCTTGCGCTTCGAGCCAATGATGGCCGGAACGCCGGGCCTGGGTGGACTCCCCCGGCCCCAGGGCCTGGCATCTGGCAGCCGACACCACCAGGCTTGCTTCCAGCGGCCACGCCATGGATTCGTTTCGCGACCCCCTGGACGATGACCAGTCCGTCGCAATTTCGGGTCCCATCACCTCCGGGGCTTGACAGCGCCATATGGGTGCAGGACTACAACGAAACCAAAGATTATGGTGGCGCCGTGAGCAGCGTCCGCACCCCGGAACAGACCGACCTGGGAGTATTCGTCGGAGGGCCGGGCGTGCACCCGATGCTGCAATGGCATGCAACCTGGCGCGGGATTGTGGTCGATCAGGAACTCTCGGTTCTCGGTGCGGCGCGCTTATTCGCAATGCTCTCCACCGTCGCGTCCGACGCACTCATCGGCTGTTGGGATTCCAAGTTCGAATACGCTTTCTGGCGTCCCGTTACCGCCATCCGTGCGGGTGGCGGGAATCCATACCTGGCAGCAGATCCCACCTGGATTGGGCTCGTGATTACGCCCAACCACCCCGAATATCCAGCCGCGCATGGCTGCTTTAGCGGCTCGGTGGTCGAGGTATTAAGGGCCTATTTCGGCACCGACCATCTTCATTTCACCATGAGCAGCCCGGCGCCAGGCCTACTGCAGCCCGTCCGCTCGTACGACCGTTTCAGCCAAGTTCTCACGGACATTCTCGACGCCCGCATCTACGGTGGAATGCATTATCGCAATTCAACTGTTGTCGGCGCGGAGCTGGGGCGGAAGGTCGCGCGGCAGGCCATCGAACATTTTTTCCTGCCTCGCGGAGATGATTGAATGCGGTTCACAAATTGCACTTGCGTGGATACAAGAATGAGGTCATGCTCTACGCGATGAAAGGATATGGCCAATTTTGTCCCGTGGCGCTGGCTTCGGAAATTTTCGCCGAGCGCTGGACTCCTCTTATTCTGAGGGAACTCCTGTCCGGCGCCCGGCGCTTCGCTGACATTCATAGAGGTGTGCCTCGGATATCCCGCAATTTGCTCTGCCAGCGTCTCGACTCATTGGCGCACAGCGGGATTATCGACCGAAAACCGATAGCAAACGGCCGAGGTTTCGAATATCACCTCACGGGTGCTGGTCGGGAGTTCGGTCCTGTAATCGAGTCCTTGGGAGCGTGGGGGTACAAGTGGTCAACTCGCGATCTCCGTGATGAGCACCTCGATCCTGACTTCCTCATATGGGTGCTGCACAAATTAATGCGGAAGGAAAATTTGCCGGATCACCGGATCGTAGTTTTTTTTCAATTTCGGGAGACACCGAAGCGGCGTTACTGGCTCGTCCTCAAGCGGCCAGAGGTTGACGTGTGCCTCTTCGATCCGGGATTCGGGATCGATCTTGAAGTTGTTGCCAAACTCAGGGCCCTTGCAGATATCTGTCTCGGCCACCTCGCGGTCCGCGATGCGATGGCCCGAGGCACGTTAACCCTCCTCGGTGCTAGAGACCTTTGCAGGCAGTTCCCGACCTGGCTCGGTACTGCTCACTACGCTTCCGCAGCGGCCTAGTAAGGCGGTTTTCACGTGCTATCGTGCCACGGGGTCCAAGCCCATGGCGACACGGCCAGTGAAATAATGCTACTTCTTTGCTGGCATTGGGTGGAACTCTGCGGCCTGACATCGCGCAGGGTCGTGTGCTCGCAGCCGTAGCCCTACTATTGAATCTGCAGCGTCGCGTTCAACGGTGTCTCGCTCGACGAGGGACCGGCAAAGATCTTGTAGGCACCCGGCAACAGACTCCAGGCATTCTTCTGCTCATCGAAGATGGACATCACCCGGGGATCGGCAACAACGGTCACCGTCTTGGACTCGCCTGGGGCAAGTTCGATACGCTGCCATCCTACGAGGCGCTTGAATGGTTCGCCGGCGGCCTCCGGTAACGTGGCGTACACCTGGGCGATTTCGGCGCCGGCGCGCTTGCCCGTGTTCTTCACCGTAAAGCTTACGGTGCGCTGGGCATTGTCGGTCTTCAGGTTGGAATAGGCGTAAGTCGTGTATGACAGCCCGAATCCGAAAGGGAACAGCGGCTGTTTGTTCTCTGCCTCGTACCACTTGTACCCGACCTTCGCGCCTTCGTCGTAGTGCACCGTGTACTTGGATTGGACGTGCGTAGGCCCGTTCTCCACGCCGCTGCCTTGACCCTCGTCCTCCGGGGAAAGTGGAGGAATGACCGGGTGCGGCAGATCGGCATCGCTCCTGGGGAAGGTCATGGCGAGTTTGCCGGAAGGGTTTACCTCGCCAGTCAGCACGTTGGCCAGAGCTTTATGGCCGCTGCTGCCCGCGTACCACGCTTCCACCACGCCGCTCACCTTCCCGAGCCATGGCATGGTCACCGCCGTGCCGGTCTCGAGAACCACAATCGTACGTGGATTCGCGGCCGCTACCTGCTCGATCAGCGCTTCCTGATTGTCGGGAAGTGCGAGGCTTGCCAGGTCCACGCCTTCCGCCTCCCACTGGTAAGCAAAGACGATGGCGACATCGGCGCTTTTGGCTAACGCTGCTGCGGCCGCCATGTCCTGACCTGAATTGAACTCTATCTTCGCGTTCGGGAGCTTTGCCCGCAGAGCCTTGAGCGGCGAGGTGGGGAACCAGATGTGGTCCTGCCAGTGCGTCGCGCCCTTTCCTGGAGGCATGATCGCATTGCCGCCGGGAGGATCCACCTGGGCTGAGCCGCCTCCGGAAATCATGCCCACATCGGCGTGCCCGCCGATCACTGCGATGCTCCGAATCTTCGCCGCCAGGGGCAGGACCGCCTTGTCGTTCTTAAGCAGCACGATGCTTTTTTCTTCCAGGCGCTGGGCGATATCCAGCCCGCGCTCCACATCTACGACGCCCTTTTCGATGGGATTATCCACAACGCCAGAAAGGAATTCGGCGTAGAGAACCCGGCGGGCATGGTCATCAATTTCGGCCATGGGAACCTTGCCGTCTTTTACCGCCTGCGTAAGGGCCGGACCAAAAAAATCGGCCATGGGTTGTTCCTGGTCCATGCCTGCCGCTGAAGCCTTCACGGTGCTGTGGGTACCGCCCCAATCGGAGAGGACGAAACCTTTGTATCCCCAATCCTTTTTAAGAACGTCGTGCAGGATGTAGGTGTTCTCACAGGCGTAGTCGCCATCGATGCGGTTATAGGAACACATCACCGCGCCGGGGTTCGCAATCTCGATGCCGATGTGGAAGGCGAGGAGATCGGTTTGCTGCATGGCCCGCTTGGAGATGATCACGTTCACGATGTTTCGACCAGTCTCCTGATCGTTGAGCGCAAAATGCTTGATGTCGCCAATCACGTGCTGTGCCTGCTCGCACTTCATCAGATTGCCAACCATGGTTCCGGCGAGCAGCGGATCTTCGCCGGCGTACTCGAACGTCCGCCCGTTCCTGGGTTCGCGCGTAAGGTTTACGCCCCCACCCAGCGACATATTGAAGCCCTGCGCCCGCAACTCCCGGCCGATAAGCGCGCCGTACTCGCATGCGCCCTGCGTGTCCCAGCTCGAAGCGGCCGCCAGACTCGATGGCAGCGCCGTCGAATAGCGGCCGTTGGCCCCGCTGTCGCGAACGCCATAGGCCGCGTCAGAAAGGAATAGAGGGGGAATGCCCAGCCGCTTTATTCCCTCCACATAACCGGCACCGCCGTTGGAGAGATGGGTCAGGGGCATCTGCCACTGGGGGGCATGTTGCATGCCGTTGCCGTGCAACAGCGCAATCTTCTCATCCAGGGTCATCTGCTTCAGGACCAGTTCGGCCCGCTCTTCGGGAGAGAGGCTGGCGTTCATCCACGGCTGGTTCGCGTTTTGCGCCATGACGGAACCTGCGGCCAGCAATCCCATGGTTCCGGCCAGTACGACGACTGCCCATCGATGAAATCGACTCAGCTTGTTAGTCTGCATGTCTCTCCTGACATTGCTCAACCGTTTCTAAACTGGTAGGCATTATACGCAGGGCTGCGCGTCCGAAAGCCTATTAGTGTGGACGAAAAAACAGAAGCTGAAAACCAGCGTGCTGCCCCAGAAATGCATGGAATATCGAAGTGTAAGCGGCGCAGTTCGAGTTGGCTTTAAAAGCAGGTCTCTCCACTGCGCTCGCTTCGCTCCGCTCCGGTCGGGATGACAATATTAATTCAATGAATTCACGGGGCAGGAAGCCAGAAACTAGAAACCGCCCCACTGCCCTAAATCCCGGGCCGCCTGCTTCAAATCATCGGGCCTGCCCAGGTCACGCCAATAGTATTCGTCAGATCGAAATCCGAGGATGTTCTGGTTCTGTCCGGCCAGACGCAAATAAGAGGTGATGATGGAAAAAATTCCTTCTTCCGTCATTAGCGGGATAAAGCGAGGCGAAATCACGTGGATCCCGCCAAAAGCCAGGGCCTGAGTCTGGAGGGAAGAACGAACCAACTCAATTTCCCCATCGCGCCCCGCGCGGCGGCCGCAAAGCCGGCACTGCTGATCGAACAGCAGGTAGCGGGAAGTCTTGCGGTCCTGCACCGCCAGCGTGGCGAGAGCCTGATTGTCGGCGTGAAATTGCGCCATGCGCCGCAAATCAATGGTGCTGATGACATCGACGTTGTGCAACAGGAATGGCTCTTCGGGAGGGTTGGCGCCCTCAAGAAAGAAATGCCCCGCCCTTTTCAGTCCCCCGCCGGTATCGAGCAATACATCTTCATGAGAGACTTCAATTCGCATGCCGAAATTGTCATTGGCTTTCAGATAATCGACGACCATGTCGGCAAAGTGATGAACATTGATAATCACTTCGCGAATGCCAAAGCTACGCAAACGGGTCAGTGTGATTTCAAGCAGGGTGCGGCCGGCAACTTCTACCAGCGCCTTTGGGCGGTCGTCGGTGAGGGGACGCAGGCGGGTACCGAGGCCGGCAGCCAGGACCATCGCCTTCATGGCCCGAGCGTCTCCAGTTCGCGATGGCGCAACAATACTTCCACTCCATTGCGGCCGCGCAAACGCTTGGCCAGTTGCTCGGCCAGATAGACGGAGCGATGCTGGCCGCCGGTGCAGCCAAACGACACCATCAGGTTTTTGAAGCCGCGCCGCTGGTATTCGCTCACGCTGGCATCCACCAGCGAGAGCACGCTGGCCAGGAACTGGTGCACACTGTCCTGCTGGTTCAGATATTCGATGACCGGCGCGTCCCTTCCCGTGAGCGCTTTGAAGCGCTCTTCGCGGCCGGGATTGGGGAGGCTGCGGCCGTCGAAAACGAATCCTCCGCCATTCCCGCTTTCATCCTTGGGCCAGCCGCGGTGAAATGAAAAACTGAAAATCCTTACCACCAAGCTGTCGGCGTCGGAAGCCAGGGCCTGCAGTTTCTCCGACCCCAGCATGCTGTGGAACGCGCCCAACAGCGTGGGCAGTGCAATGGGCAGCGTGACGTGGTGCAGCAGCCAGCGCAAATTCTTCAACGCGTAGGGCACGCTCTGCAGAAAATGGACCTTGCGCTCGTAAAAACCGCGGAATCCGTAGGCTCCCAGGGCCTGCATGATGCGCACATATACGAAAGCATGGTAGTGCTGCATGAACGCTTCACGCTCAACCTTGACGAAACCGGAAAGCGTGTCGAGATAGTGATTGAGCAATTGCCGGCGCAGTTCCGGCGGCAAATCCGCTTTGGCGTCGTACAGGAGAGAAGCCACGTCATATTGCAGCGCGCCCTTGCGGCCTCCCTGGTAGTCGAGGAAAAATGGCTGCCCGTCGCGCCACATGATGTTGCGCGACTGGAAATCGCGGTATAGAAAGTAATCGTGACCGGCGCTTAACAGGAATTTCGTGAGGCGGCTGAAATCATCTTCCAGCGCCTGTTCGTTGAATGGAATGCCGGCCAGGCGAAGGAAATAGTATTTGAAATAATTCAGGTCCCAGGCGATGGACTGGCGATCGAAGCTGCCTCGCGGATAGCACACCTTGTAATTCAAATCTCGTCCCGCCTCGACCTGAAAGCGGGGCAATAGGGCGATCACATTGCGATAGGCCTCGACCGCCTCGGGAGAGATGTTTTCCCCGCTACGATGTTTAGAAAGAAACTCAAACAGGGTTGTGCTGCCCAGGTCTTCTTCGAGGTAGGCGCCCTGGCTCAGATCTTCGCCATAAATTTCCGGCACCGGCAGTCCATGCCGCCGAAAATGCCGCGAAAATTCCAGGAAAGCCACATTCTCTTCACGCACGTCGTACAGGATGCCAATGGCGCTCGACTGGCCGGCGGACAGCCGGATGATCTTTCGTCCCGAACCGCCCAGCTTTCCCTGGAGCGGCGTTACCTCCACGGCAGGCGTGTGGAAGTGCTGCTCGAAAAGCTGGTTAAGAATGTCCATGAGGATGCCACAAAGATAACATTGAACCGGGAATGCAAAAAGAAACACGTGGGGACAGCCGCCCTCGGCTGTCCGGCGGAGCGAAGCTCCGCTATTTGCTGACGAATCTGGCGCGAGACTGCACCAATCCTGGCGCCTCACGCCGGTGTGCTGTCGCAGAAAAAAAGGGGATATTGAAATGTAAGCGGCGCAGGTCGGGAGGGCTGAAACAGCAGGTCCCCATTCGACTCCCCCTCGTGTGCACTCGGAGTTCGCTCAGGGCAGGCTCTCCACTGCGCTCGCTTCGCTCCGCTCCGGTCGGGATGACAATATTATTAATTCAATAAAGTTCGGGGACCTGACGGCAGAGGCTTCACATGTCAGCGAGCAGGGAGAAGCGGAGCCGTCTTAAAAACAATGGGCCGGCCGGAGATGATGCCCTTTCCTTCTTGTACCGTGATGGACTGGTTGGGCTCGACTTTGGCAACGAAATCCTTCTGGCCGCTGGGCCACACGATGGTCAGGCTCACCGTCTTGCCGTCCTCCGGCTTGCCCAGACCGAAAGTGAGCGGCAACTCGCTCTGGGACAAGTAGCTCGAACCAGTCTTCACCATGGCGAAGAGCCGCGTGCCCTTGCTGGTTTTTACCGTTACCTTGGCGCCGATGCCGTCACGATTGGAGCGCGTGCCCACGGTTTTCACCCGCAACAGGTCATTCTGGTTGCCATTGTCATTCCGCAGCAATCGGGCCAGACCGCCATTGGCGGTGATCAGGAGATCGAGGTCGCCGTCATTGTCGAAATCGCTGTAGGCCGCTCCCCGTCCGACAATGGCACGGGGTAGCGCGGATCCTACTCTGGCCGTCACTTCATCGAACTTGCCCTTGCCCAGGTTGCGGAACAGAAGCGGCGGTTGGGCATACTTCAAGGTAGGCTGCACCACGCTGACGTCGTCGGAGACGTGACCGTTGATGGCGAGAAGATCGGGCAGACCGTCCAGATCGTAGTCAAAAAAGAAGGCACCGAAAGTCAGCGACTTGGTGGAGATGCGGGCAATGCCGGTCACGGGGGCCTGGTCGGTGAACAGGCCCGATCCATCGTTGTGGTAAAGCGCCATGCCCTCATTGGTGAAATTACCGATGACGAGGCTCTGCCAGCCGGAGTTGTCGTAGTCGGCGGCGTCCGTGCCCATGCCGGCGCGCACCGTGCCCGAATCGCCGTAGGCGATGCCGGCGGCCACGCCGACGTCGGTGAACGTTCCATTGTGATTATTGTGATAGAGCCTGTTGGGCTCGGTATCGTTGGTGACCAGCAGGTCCATCCAGCCATCGTTGTCATAATCCAGCATCGCAACGCCGAGTGATTTGCCGGTGGGATCGAAAAGTCCTGCGCGACGGGTTACGTTCTCGAATGTCCCGTTGCCCTTGTTGTGAAACAGGGTCGAGCTCTGTCCCTTGTATCTCTGCGGTGTGCAGTACGACTTGTTCTTGTTGTCGAGCGTGCAGTACTGGTCGGTCTCAATCGACCACTCGATGTAGTGAGCCACGAACAGGTCGAGCTTGCCGTCGTTGTCATAGTCAAACCATAAGGCGCTGCTGGAAAATCCCGCGTCGGCCACGCCTGATTTCGCGGTCACGTCGGCAAACTTGCCGTTGCCGAGGTTGCGGAAAAGATGGTTCGACCCGACCGTGGTGATGTAGATGTCCACCTTGCCGTCATTGTCGTAGTCGCCGACGGCACAGCCCTGGCCGTAGATTTCCAGCGCGAGCCCCGCCTGCCTGGTCACATCCGTGAAGGTTCCATTCTGGTTGTTGTGATAAAGCGCGGGATAGGATTTCCCGGTTTGATGGCCGGGCCAATCCATGGAGTTGATCAGCAGAATGTCCTGCCAGCCGTCGTTGTCGTAATCAAGAACGCAGACGCCGCTGCCCATGGTTTCCGGCAGGTACTTTTTTCCGAACGCACCGGTGTTGTGCTTGAAGTGGATGCCAGCCTGGGCGGTCACGTCGGTAAACTCGATCGGCCCCAAAGGCCGCGCGGGAGCCGCACTGGGTGCGGGCTCTGGTTGCGGTGGCGGAACCGGAGTTGGTTCCGCTGCTGGCGAAGGGGCCACCGTCTGTGGCGAAGAGTTTTCCTGATGCTCGGGAGCCCGTTGCTTGCACCCGGCAAATGCCAGGAGGACGAGGAGAGCTGCACAACAAGTGACCCGGATTCTCGGCATCAGAAGTTCAGTTTACCTTCCACAAACCACATGGGGACAGCCGCCCCCGGCTGTCCGGCGGAGCAAGGCTCAGCTATTTCTACCAACCAAAAACCTTGTCGAGCTGCGCTCGACTGGACAGCCGAGGGCGGCTGTCCCCACGCGGTTACCGCGATCAGTGCGCTGCTGCCAGCTTCTGTGCACTCTCCCGCCGTGAATCCAGCCAGATCTCGATGAGCATCGCGGTTGGTCCCACGATGAATAGCGCGTAGAACGGCGCGTACACGATCTGGTACATGCGCATGATCATTTCGACCAGAGCGACCAGGAATACCACAACGCACTGTCCCGTCTTTCCTCGCACCGTGGTTTTCGGGTCGGTAATCATGAAAAAAATAAAAAGCTGGTACATCGGTCCAGTGATCGGGGCAATCTCGGACTGCCAGGGACTGCCCATGATCCAGCTGCGCAAAAATGCGAACGCGATGAAGGAGGCGACATAAGTGAAGGTGATGTGAAAGCGCCGCAGGCGCCAGATGATGACTGAGCCCAGCACCCAGATCACCAGCATGGGCAAAAGATAATTTCCCCATTGAATACTCAGGCTGGCCACGGTTTCAGGGACCAGGAAGAGCATCGCCGAGATGCCGAAGTTGGACGGGTTCCAGATATGGCGTCCTTTGATGCGCAACACATATTTGGACATGATGGAGATGGCTGCGCACAGGGCGTAGGGCCAGAAGGCAGGTGAGCGCAGCAGAATTCCCACACTGATCCCGCTGATGTATGCGCTGGCCGGATGCACCCACTTGTGAAAGAAAATACGGCCGAGCAGCAGCTCCGTCCCGATGCTTACCACGATTGCGAGCAGGGTTCTCTGGTAGCTCTCGAGAATACCGAACGACAGGTGGCCCACCAGCAGCATGCAGGTGATGAAAATCGGGGCAATGTAACGGTTGTCGAGGCTGACAAAGTGCTTCCAACCTGCAGGCGCAGCCGGTGGCGGGGTCAGATGCGCGGTCTGGCTCATGCGGGCTCCTTGATCTTGTGCAGCTGGCCGGCGGCGGGCTTGTCGATGGTCTGCAGCTTGCCCGAGGGCCAGCGGATGACTGCTTTTTCTATCTGCGGATATTTTCCCAGGCCAAAATGCAGCCGTCGCTGGTTCTCTGCGGCGAAACCGCTGCCTCCTGAAACTTCCTGCACCTGCTGCTGGCCGTTCCAGTACAGCGTGACCTGGGCCCCAATCGCGCTGCGGTTGCTGGAGGTCCCTTCCAGCTCAAATTCTATCCACTCATTTTCCGGCGTCACCGTGTTCTTGTAAACCAGCAACGGGCCCCTCTGGTTGGCGACCACGACATCGAGGACACCGCGGTTCCACAAATCCGCAAACGCGACCGCGCGGCCGTCATAGGTGTCGTTGACCCCGACCGCCTGGGCCACATCGACAAACTTTCCGGCGCCATCATTCAGCCACAACCGCTTGGATTGATATCCCGACAAGCTGCGGCCTTCAAACGCCGGCCAGTTCCTGGCGTCGCCGATGATGGTGCTGTTGCCGCCAGCCACCTTGGAAAAGTCATACCAGTAGCTGCGGTTGCGGTCGAGCGAGATATAGCCGTTGGTCAGGTAGAGGTCGAGCGTCCCGTCGTTATTCAAGTCGCCGAACTGCGCGCCAAAACTCCAGCCTCCGAGTTCGACCCCAAAGTCCCGCGCCAGGTTCTCGTATTTGATGGCGTCGCCGGAAGTTCCTTGCTTGGGCACCCACAGATTGTTTCCCTGGATGAGGATGCCGTCTTCAGAAATATTGGAAACGTAAACCGAGTATCTGCCCTGGTTGAGAATGTCGCCAAACGCGGCGTTCATTCCGCTCTTGGGGGCGAAGCCGACTCCGGTCTGCTCGCCCACTTCGTGGAAGCGTTTTCCGTCGTTGAAATAGAGCTCTGAGACGCCGTAGTCGTTGGCGACAAATAGATCTGGACGCCCGCTGCCGCGCAGGTCGGCTGCGGCTGCGGCCAGCGCCCAACGCCGGCTATTGATGCCAACTTTCTCGGCAACCTCTTCAAACTTTCCGTGCCCAAGATTGTGGAAGAGATATTTTCGTCCTCCATTCTTGGCATACTCAAAACTCTCAGGCATGATGCGGGTAGTGGTGAGATGCCAGAGGTCAATGCCCTCGTCATAGTAACCGCCGACAAAGAGGTCCAGCAGCCCATCGCCATCGTAGTCAAACCAGATGGCGGTGTTGGCGTTGATCCAGCGCGGCAGGCCGGCCTGCTCGCTCACCCGGGTGAAGCCATGGCCTCCGTCGTTGTGATAGAGCTCAGGGCGTCCCCACTTGATCAGAAACAAATCTTCGTATCCATCGTTGTCGTAGTCGCCCCAGACCGCGCCGGTGGAAACCCCTGTGTCCGCCTGGTTGACATCCGCAATGCCGAGTTCGTGGGCGACGTCTTTGAATGTGCCGTCACCCAGGTTGCGGTACAAGGCGTTCTTGCTGCCGATGGCGCTGTTGACCACGTAAATGTCCGACCAGCCGTCGCGATCGAAATCGACAATGGACACGGACGCGCCCATCGACGCGACTTCCGGCATAATGGGCTCCAACTTGGGATCGAGCGCCGGTGCTTCATGGACGAAGCGGATGCCCGCAGCCTTAGAGACTTCTTGCAGGTAGAAGCCGTGCCGCGCCAGCGTGGTTTTCTCATCCGCGATTGACCTCGCCGCCGTGCGCCGCGCCGAAATCCTCCTCATGATCAAAGGACCGGCCAACAGTCCAATGAAGAGGATGCCAACGACGATTCTCGCGATACGGCTGCCTGTCATTGGTTCGGACCACTCCCGGGCAGGCTGCTGCGCAAGACATGGTTGAAAACATCAGATGTCACGTAGCGGGTGTGATACGTCTGCCAGTCTTCGGGATGGTGGCGATAGGCCCACTCATCCTCCAGCCTGCCAGGGGGCGTTGTGTATTCGTTCTTGGCGTGATAGGGCAGAGGCAAGACAGTCTTCGAAAAGGTTGAGTTGTAATCTCCATCCTTGATCCAGCCGTCGCCCACAATGACATAATCCCGCACCCATCCGGCTGCGGGCGGGGGTTGCTCGGCAAAACGGAATGTCATCTCATCCCCCGAGTTCATGATCACGTAGCGATCATCAATATTTTTCAAGAGCTCGCGTACGTCGCCGAAGCGTGTGTAGTAGCCGACCAGGTCGCGCCAGCGTTGGGTTGAGCCTTCGAGCTGGTTGTAATCCGGTATTTCCGGTGAGGAAGGGTTGGCCTGGTTCATCACCGAGTACCCACGATAATGAAGGTCTGCCGTTGCCGGATCCAGCCGGGTGATCTGCAGCGGAGTATCGGGCAAGCCCGTCGCCCATTCGATTCGATCCCAATAGACCTCAAGATTGGTGCGCAAGCGCAGCCGGCGTGGTGTGCCGGGGCGAAAGACGTGGGTCAGATCAAACAGGCATATTTTCTTTCGACCCGCGGGAAAACCGAGATTGGACTCAGCCACCATCCAGCCACCACGCCCGTCAGGAACTTCAAGGCTCAAGCCCTTGGCCTGCACATGGTGCCCCTCACTGATCGCGACATTGATCGATGAGTCGGTCGGATGCATCCAGCCACTCGCGATCAGGTAGAGCGGGCCACTGGTCGGCGCATTGTCACCCAAGTCAACCTCCACATAATGATCCCGGGTAACTCCCTGATATTGACCGCGTCCGAAGGTATCCAGATATTTTCCATCCAGAGCCCTGACCACCTCGGTGACGTCAGCCCCCGTATCATCTACGGCGCGGGCAATCTGCTGCGGGGTCGCGACGGAAGTGATGGCAAGCTTCGCCGTCGGGATCACGAACCGCTCATCGACAAAAATGTCTGTCCCGGCCGGATGATCGACGGTCATCAGAGCCAGGTAATCGTAATAGTAGGTTTCCCACAGCTCGGCTGTGATCCGCAGATCGTAAAAGCCGTCGTGGGGCACGAGTTGCTTCGATGGGATCTTGTACCACTCTTCGGTTGCTTCCACCCGGGCCGTGCCGAGCGTGTTGATGCGCAATCCGATGGCGGAACTCCAGGGCACCGCATCCTTCACAAACTCCACTTGTTTGCCGTTGTAAGCGAAGAGGTAGGGACAGGATCCCTTGATGCGTTGTTCGGTCACGATATCCTGATCCGCTTTCATCTCAAACTCGGCTCGAACCGTGCCGTTCGGCCAAAGCACCCGCACCACGTCTGTGCGGGTCCGTTCGCCCAAGCCAAAATGAAGCTGCGGACCTGTGATCGGCTGTTTTTGCACCAGCAGTCCGGAGCGGATTTCGATTTCGCCGCCCACGCCGAAGGGATTGATGCGCTGGTCACCCACCGCCTGGACCGCGTGCGGCCGCACCACCTGCCAGTGATAGTTCTTCGGACTCCGATTGACTCCTTGCTCCGGCTGACCATCCGCAGACAGGCCGAGAAGGTCGAGATGGCCATCATTGCCGGTGTCTGCAGCGTCGAAGACCAGCGCCGGTCCCGCGGGATGCGTTAACAGCGTGAAGCTGCCGGTTACGTCGCCCAGCCAGATCATCGCGCCGTCGGCATTGGCGCCCGGAGTTGGCACCGTGGGAGAGAGAAACAGATCGAGTGCTCCGTTGTTATCGAGATCAGCGACGTGCAAGCGCACCTCGCCCGCAAGGTAGGTGCCGGGGTTCGGTACTCGTGCGATCTCGGCGGTCTCCCAGCTTTGCCCTTCGTTCTTGTCCGAAATCCGGAGGATAGCGCCGTCGGCTTGTACGCCCAGCAGATCGAGAACGCCGTCGTTGTTGGCGTCCGCCACAGCGACGGCCTTGACCGACGACAGTCCAGGGGGCAGCGGGCGCTCCTTGAATTGTCCCTGGCGAAGGTTCATGAAGACGTGCAGCCGGCCCGCTCCATCGATGATCGCGGCGTCAGGATTGCCATCGCCATCCAGATCCGCCCAGGCAAACCCGTTTATGCCGGAAACTCCGTCAAAGGGATGAATGGGCAGGAAGGTTCCATCTCCATTATTTCTCAAGACCGTCGGCGTGCCGGCTTTTGCGCCCAGCACGATATCGAGATCGCCGTCGGCTTCAATGTCCACCGCCCACGCTCCGGTGTAGCGGGCATTGGTGACCGCTTTGGGCAGTTTGGCCTGCGCGGTTACATCGGCGAACTCGGTCGGACTGTCCTGCCGCAGCAGGCGAACGCCGCCGGCGCCGGCCAGCACGAGATCAGTTTTGAAATCGTAGTTAAAATCAACGGGGATGATGCCATCAGGCAACGGTGGGACGGAGGCTCCGCCGGGGAAGGGAATTGTCGCGCCGCTGGACAGCCGAACCTCGCGGGCATTGGCGACTGCGATCGCGGGTGCACCCGCACTGCCGAGCGGAATCGCGCCAATCCAATTCCAGCGATTTTTACCAATGGCGTTTCCAAGATCTGGCAGCGCCTGTGCATTGAAGCTGAGCGCTGTATCCGCCGCCGCCGGCTGGAACGTTGGCGATTCGAGTTTCAGGAAATGAGTGAAGGGCTCGGCTTCATCTCCGGGAGGCGCCTTGATGGCGGTCAGGCTCTGGCGATATTCGGGCACCCGCATCATCACGTTGCGCAAAAACGTGGTCTGGGTCGCGGCAGGACGCAGGTCCGCGGCCGCTGTGGCCGACTGCACGGCGGCCAGTTGATGCTGTACTTCCGGCGGCCACGCCGACGAGCGCGCGCTGATCTGGGCAACGGCCGACTTGAGCGTGGCAGCATCGCCGCGCTTTGCCGCAATCCGGCTCAACTCCAGCAGCGCGGCCACGTTGTCCGGTTGTGCCGCCAGAATCTTTTGCAACAGCTGCTGCACTTCGGCTGACCCGTTTTCATCGCCCTGCCGTTCCGTCTCTTCCGCCAGACGGTAGAGGGCGCGCAAATTTTTAGGATTCAGTTCCACGGCTTTGCGCAAGTCGGCAATGGCCTGCGCGGATTGGCCGCGCTGGCTGTCCAAAATTCCCAGCAGGTCATAGATGCGATCGTTTTGCGGGGCCAGATCGCGTGCCCGGTCGAGTCTCTGCGCCGCCGTGTCATAGTTTCTCTGGCGCAGCGCCAGGATTCCCCAGTTGGCCCAGCCGGCGGGCTCAGCGGGAACAACGCGGGTCACCTCCGACAGCCTGCTGTCGGCGTGCACGTCGTCACCCACCTGCAGCGCGGCCAGGCCGACATAGAACGCTGAAACCACATCGCCATATTCCCTGGAGGATTTATCGGGAAGTTTGGGGGCGGAGTGGCATCCCGGGAGCGTGGAGAGCACAGCCGCTAAAAGAACAAGCAGACAGCCAACCCGATAATCGGGATGCTTCCGGCGGGACGCGCGGAGTGGTCCCGTGCAACAGAAAGACTCCGGCGCCAGTTGATGATCATTCACCATCAAGTTCTCCCGTGTGCAAACTCTTCCGTCTGTTCCGGCTCACTCGTCAATTATTAAACTCATCCCACGGCCTGCGCCGCTTCGCGGGTCTAGGCGGCCTGTAATCTTTTCATCCGGTTCCGCCGGCGCGAGATGCCCCGGAACCACAAGAATCCAACTGCCAAGAAAGGTAACAGAAAAAACAGCAAGTCCCATTTTCCGAAGCCCACCGGAGTCGCTTCCACCCGCGAAAATTCTTCTCCGCGGCCCTGCGCACTTTCGAGCACCAGGCGGACCTTCCAGAACTCGTCGCGATCAAACTCGACCGCCGTGTTGTAACTCAGTTGTCCTCCGCTCTCGTCCGGCACCGTGGTGTACACCACCTCCGGCAGGCGGCCACTCTCCGGTTGAACCCCGATCTGGATTTTCAGATCCTTGGGAACCGTTGTGCCCGGGAGCGGCTGCACGAATACGAAGAACGTGCCCGTACCCACATCAGGATGCGTCCACAGGGAAATTATGCAGGGACCAACTTTGTGGTTCTCAATGATGGGGAAGGGCGGGCCGTTGTGGGCGCTGGCCGGCATAGGCCACGCCAAAGCGAGCAGGCCTGCAAGACCGAAACCGATTTCGCGCGCGATTGTTTGACGGTTCATCAATGGCCCGGTGGCAAGAACAGAACAACTTCAACGGCAAATCAAATTCAAAGGCGTCGGAGAAGAGTGTCCGACCCACACTCACTCCCACACTTTAGCCGCCCATCAGGGTAGCGCGCATTTCCATGGGTTGGAACAGCAGCCACATGGACGCGACCAGGAGAATCAGGCCTACTGTTGCCCAGGGAATGAACGTGCGCACGGGCTCCCGGGGTGAATCGTCTTCAGCCAGACCATAGAGAACGGTCAGCGAGCCGGCAAATCCCAGCAGCAGGAACCCGATTTCAATCATCAGCACGATGTTTGCCGGCAGGCCGGTGAGAGTCCAGCGCGGCTCTCCAAGAACAGGCCATCCCAGGCTTGCCAGCGCGCTCTGGGTCACCGGAATGACGGTGTAGAGACCGGTCAGAAAATGAAATCCGTAATGGGCCAGCCACATTCCGAAGCCCATGGGCACGAGGCCGTAAGTGTAGCGGACCATCAGCGGGAGCAAGGCGCGTCGGCTGTCCGCCCAGATGCGGGTCAACCAGGCCGCCGCTCCCAGCAACACCACCGGCTCCAGAACCAGAAAAACGGCGAAGATGATGCCGAGCACCGGCGCTTCATGGCTCACGTGCAATATTCTCCCCAGCCAGCGCTCCACCGCGTAAACCGGACTGACCATGCCAAAGGCATTCAACAGCGCGCCGAAGGTAAACACAATGGCCAATGCGGTCAGATCTTTACGGCGTGAGAAATATCCGATTCCTGATCGCAAGGGATCAGTCAGCAGTTCTTCTCCGGGCATCCGGCTCAGGATCCCAACATTGTCATGCGGACAGGCGTGGACACAGTCCAGGCAGAAGGTGCAATCCATGTTGCCCACCTTGCGGGGCTGGAACAGCGCCAGCTCGCAGCCGCGAATCGTGACCAGGTCGGAGACCGGTTCGCGCCGGCCGCGAATGCAATCCAGAGTATGGCAGGTGGTGCACACTGCCTGGTCCCGCACCTTCACCTCAAAAGGAGAAAGGGTAGAGGCCACAAAGTTGAACTGTCCGATGGGGCAAACAAACTTGCAGAATGACGCGTGCTTGAAAAAGCCGTCCACAACCAGCACGGTCAGGAAGTAGGCAATGATCAGCCAGGCCGTCCACCAGGGCGAGGACCACAGGTCAAACAACTCGTAGAGGAAGAGAATCAAGACGAAGAGCGCGACCGACAGCCATTTGTTGCGCAGCGCCCGCGGCCAGTCGAAACGCGGCTTGAAAAAGCGGCGCGCCGCCTGACGCACCAGCATGAACGGGCAAGCCAGGCAGAAAAAATTCCCCGCCGCCAGCAGCACCAGCACCAGCACGCCGCGGAAGTGAAGCCAGCTTAACGTTGTCGCCAGATTTTTCGGCGCCAGTGTGGGGCCGAACAAGCCATGCAGGATCATCACCACGCTGACGATGAGCAGTGGCGACTGGAGCACCGGACGGGCGTAGCGCCAGCGGAGCAGATGGCCCACGCCGGGCACCCGCATTAAATCAAAGGGCAGCGCTTCGGGAGCTTCCAGGGCCGGGATGGATGAGGGATTCAACAGCTTTGCCTAGTTGGGTTGAACGCCCGGTACATCAATCTGGCGTTCCAACTTCTGTCCGCCGGGCAGGGTGACATGCAGGAGGATAACCCAGTCTCCTGCCATCTCGAACCTGAGGTGAGCCTGGTAGCGGCCAGGCTCGACTTCCCGGGCATGGTCAAAGACGGGAGACATGCCCGCGTGTGCCATGTCCGCCTCCACCGCAACCTGAGCTCCCGCGACCGGGTGGCCAGCCGCATCGACCAGTCGGAAACTCACGACCGCAGGTCCGGTCCGGACAGGCGCGGGCGAGATTTCATGCTCAATCGTGATCGTGCGCGAAGAATCCGCCAGCCTGGAGCAGGCGGTCGCGAGCAAAGTTGCAGCGCAGGCGCACAGCAGGAATCCCCGACATTTTCCGGGGAGCGGGCGAACCAGCCACCCGCTCCATTGAGAGGCGAACGCGATCTTGCTAGTCCCCGTACTCTGGCCTTTTCCGATCAGGCAGCTTGCATTGAAGGCTTGTGGTCCCATGCGCAGGAGCAAACCATCGTCCTCTCCTCGGCTTCGGACGGGAACATGTGGTAGTACATGGCGATGACCATGGGAACAAATACCACCGCGTTGTAGAAGAGGTGAAGTTCTACGCGGGGAAAGACCAACTGCAAAACGCTGCAGGGCACGGGCTTGCCCCAGAAATTATGATGGAACGTGGCCTGCCAGATCAGGAGGAAATGCTCAATGTGATGCCAGAACTGAATCACCAGTGCCACTGTCCACCAGGTGAGCGCCCTCCCCGTGAATCCTTTGCGGAGCACCCAAATGCCGACCAGCATGACGACGGCGAAGCCATAGTGCAGCGCTTCGGACTTGATCAGCCAGGGATACCACAAACCGAGAATGCCATTGGCTTTTGGGCGCGGCCATCCCATCACATAAATCTGGTAAGCCTGGGCCAGGTGCTCGCCCCAGTGTCCGAGCACAATCAACATAAAGATCTGAAGTGCACGCTCGTGCCAGCGGGTGTTCAGCTTCTCGTAGAAGCTGGCATTGGCCGCCGGGGCAGTATGGATCTGGGGAATCGCATTCGAAACTGCCATGACCATCCTCCTTGAAAACCTTAAACTTACCGCAAAAATGTGACCACGATCACACTTTGTCTATCCGGGGTCAATAGTTGAAATATATTATCCCGCCGGCGCCGAGTCTCAAACCACGTTCTAGAAATGAAAGTTGGTCTCCAGGTAGGCAAACTGCCCGTTCGGATCCTTGGGATAGATCTTTGCAATCACCGTCTTGCCCCAGGCATGGCCGTAGTACAGCGTGGTACTGAAGGAGCGGGTGATCTGGTAATCGGCACTGAGGTCCCAGACGTTGGCCAGACCGCTGAAATCGTTGCTGGGACGGCCCGAATATCCGAAAGTCTTGGGCTGAAATGCGCCTCCACCCAGGTACCAGAAATCGGCCGAGTTGGCCAGCCGGAGGGCGTGCGCCTCGGTGCGCAGCGCCAGCTTCGAGGCCGGCTTGAGGTTCAGGGTAGCGTAAAAATCCTCGTTGTTCATCATGTTGTAGAAGGGAAAGCGCGCGTATTGGCGCGGCGTGGTCAGGACCTGGAAGAAAGTTCCGTGGGTCGAGTCGTTGGGATTGCCATCGCCGCTGCCATAAGAAAAGCCGGCGCTGAGCCAGGGCTTGAGGTGCTTCACCGGGGGTTGCCATCCCAGTTCGCCGACGAATGCGCCGGCACGCTGGTTGAGCGCGCCCCAGGAGCCGCCCTGGTAAACGCCCCACACCAGAAAATCAAACTTGCCGGCGTGCGTCGTATTGATCACCTGAGCGTAGTTGGCGCCGAAGGTGGCCAGTTGAACCTTGCCCACGTCGGCGGTGCGAACCGGCACCGGACGGTTGTCGGTCTTCAGTATGGTGGTGCGGTCATCCACGTAGCCCAGGCCCAACACGCGTAGTTGCGCCTCGCCATGCGGCGTATTGATGGATCGGGTAAAGGCGCCGTAGTAAACCTCGATGTCCAGTTCGGGCATGCCGTCGGTCTGCAGAATTCCAGCGGTGGGCCGGGCGCCGAAAAAAGTAAAATTGTTCTTTCCGGAATTCAATGAGAACTGGCCGCCGTCGAAGGTCCGCTGGACCGCGGTGAACCCGAAGTTCGAGATCAGGCGGTGCGCGATCCGGCTCTGCACCACGGCCGCGAGCACCGGGTCTTTGGGCTTGACTTCCATGCCATCGAAATATTCGAAGCGCCCCAGCTTCACTCGCGTCGGCCCGAGGTGCTTAAAGTCAACAAATGCCTGTTTCAGAAATATACTGGCGTTGTTGGACTCGTTGTTGTTGGCCACATAGTAGGACCCACCCAGGCCAAGCTGGCCTGCGGGGCCCGCAACCACCGCATCGTTCGGGAGGCCAAGAATGGATGGCTGCTCCATTTCAGCGAACCAGTCGATCTTTTCTCTTGTCTGGCCAATACCGATACGCAGCAATGAATGCCAGAGAGGGTAATCATTGTTTCCGGTGGGGGCCTCGAACCAGTTCCAGCCTTCCGCGCGGGTGCGCCAGTTGATCGTAATCTCGAATGGACCGAGCTTGTGCTTTTGGGCTTGTGCCGAAGGAGCATGCGCCGCCTGGGGTGGCTTCGGGGCTGAAGCTTCTGGGGCGGAGGCGACAGCGTGTAGAACCGAACCTGCCCCTGGCTCCATCGTGGTCTGGGACTGTTGTCCCACGACTTGGGCAGTCCCCAGAACCAGGATAGCTGCGCTTAAATACACTTTTACTCCCAGTCTCATTTCGGACTCCTTCATCAGGCGTTCTTGCAAGCGGGATTGGCATGTGGTCCCCTGGGACCACGCGATCGAGAATTTCGCTGCAATGTAGAAGTAACGCCCGCCCGGAGCAATAGCAGAAAAGCATTACTTGCAGTGTCGTGTGTGGGTCGGACACTCCCTTCGACTTCGCTCAGGGCAGGCTTTGTCCGACGCCTTTGACCTTGGGGCTTGTTGTGTTGTGAGGCTGCCCCAAGGACACGGAGATCTCAGGTTCTCCAAACCAAGGGCAAAATCAACGGCGTCGGACGGGAGTGTCCGACCTACACGGCAATCAGCCGTTACATCCGTAACTTGCCTGAGTGTGACTAATTTCCTAACCTCGCAACATCGGATCTCCATTTCAGTTGCAGGATTGAATGCTCGTGGGGCAATCACAGACATCGTGGTCGATGCTCGGGGCTCGGCCGGCGTGCGGTGCGCTTGGACTGGTCCTGCTGGCGTTACTTTCGCCTGCTTCCCCCCAGGCCCAAAATGCGCCCAGCGTGCGGAAACTGGTTTACAAGGTGGCTCCCAAGTATCCCCGTGAATTGAAGCAGAACGCGATTGGCGGGGTCGTGCGTCTGTCCATTTCGATCAGCCCCAATGGCTCGGTCGGGAAAATCTCGCCCATCGGCGGCAATCCGATTCTGGTGGACGCGGCCACGCTGGCGGTCAAACAATGGAAATATGTGCCCGCCGATCACCCGACCACCACCGAAGTCCAGCTGGATTTCATTCCCAATCGAGAATAGAGGCTCGACCGTCGGTTCATCGGCCGTAGATCGGACCCTGGCAAGAATGCTAGGCTGATAAGTGGAGTGTTCCAAATTGCGTCCCTCAGCCAACTATCGCTGCCGCCTGCTGCTTGCCGTGATCGTCACCACTTTGCCCCTTCTCTCCATCGCCGAGACGGCGAGCGAGCGCGCTGCGGAGGGGACAAAGCCCGGCGTCGCAAAGCCCTGGTCGGTCCGCTGGCAACCGCCACTGCTGGTGGACGGAGCCCCGGTTGCGTTTGATGTCACGCCGCCGGCGCGGTTGACACGGCTCTCCGCCAAATGGCTGGGACATCAAGTCTGGTTCAGCTATGACCCCGCCGGGAAAACCTGGTACGGGATCGCCGGCGTCAGTCTCGAAACCCGTCCTGGCACCTACGCCCTGGAACTGAGCGGAACAACTTCCCAGGCGACAACCATTTCATTCACCCGGCAAATCACGGTCCGGGCCGCGAAGTATCCCAGCATCAAGGTCACCGTCGCCAAGCGATTCACCGAACCCAGCAAAGTGGAACTGGAGCGCATTCATCAGGACAAGACGATCAAGCAGGACGTGTTTCAGCACACTAATCCAGAGCGGGAATGGTCAGGAAAGTTTCTTCCACCCGTTGTCGCCCCTGTCTCCGACGCGTTCGGCACCCGGCGGACTTTTAACGGCAAAGTTCAAAGCATGCACCAGGGACTGGACTATGGCGTGCCCACCGGCACACCGGTTTCCGCCGCTAATGCGGGAATCGTTCTGCTGGCGGGCCCCTTGTACTTCGAAGGAAATTGCGTGGTACTCGATCACGGGCAGGGATTGCTCACGCTCTACCTCCACCTGTCGGAAATCAAGGTAAAGCAAGGCGAGCGGATAGCGGCGGGTCAGGAGATTGGGCGTAGTGGAGGCACGGGACGGGCCACCGGACCTCATCTTCATTTTGCGGTACGATGGGAAGGTGTTTATCTGAATCCTGCGACCCTGCCGACCCTCAAACTTCCTTGAGAATCCAACAACCAGGTTGCTTTCCCTGTGCAGATGGCCGGGGAGTCGCCGGCTTCACATTCGGCCATCTGCGACTCTGCCTGAACCGCCCCGGAGAACCGGGAAGGAGCGAATGGATGGCCGCAGGTTCAGATTTCTGACCAATCGGTGCAGATAGTTCGCGTGTACACCCAGGGTGCGGGCCGCCTCGGTGTAGTTGCCTTTGGTGTCCTCGAGGGCGGTAAGAATGAGGTGTTTCTTCAATTGCGTGACTGCCACGTGATACTTGGCTTCCTGCGTGCCCGGCGCCGGGTCTTTCTCCAAAACTGATTCCGGCAGGTCTTCCGGACATATGCTCTCCGAGACGCCCAAAACCAGCGCCCGTTCGATGGCATTTTCCAGTTCGCGCACGTTGCCCGGCCAGTCGTAATTCATCAGTCCCGCCATGGCTTCGGGAGAAATCTTTTTGGCTTTGACCTTGCACTTGGCGGCAAACTTGGCGACAAAATATTCCGCCAGAATGGGAATGTCTTCCACCCGCTCACGCAGCGCGGGCACCACCAGCGATACGACGTTCAACCGGTAATATAGATCCTCGCGAAATGTTCGGGCCTTCACCGCAGCCGCCAGGTCCTTGTTGGTGGCCGCGATCAGGCGAATGTCGATCGGGATCGGGCGGGAGCCGCCCAGGCGTTCAAGTTCGCGCTCCTGCAGCACGCGCAGCAACTTGACTTGCAACGCGGGAGCCAGTTCCCCAATCTCGTCGAGAAACACCACGCCCCCGTCGGCCAGTTCCAGCCGGCCTTTCTTTTGACTGGAGGCGCCGGTAAACGCGCCTCTTTCGTATCCGAAGAGTTCGCTCTCCAGCAGGCCTTCAGGAATGGCCGCACAATTGATGGTGACAAAGGGGCGGCTGGCGCGTGGGCTGTTGCGATGAATGGCCCGGGCCACCAACTCCTTGCCGGTTCCGCTTTCGCCGCCCACCAGGACGGTTGCGTCCGTTGGCGCCACTCGCGACAGGAAGTGGTACACCTCTTTCATCGCGGGACTTTCGCCGACCATGTTGTGCTGCAGATTGATTTCCGCCGCCAGGCGAAGGTTTTCCTGTTCCAGCCACAGCAGCCGGCGCGAGTTTTCCAGCGCCACCGCGGAGATACCCGCAATGCTGGCCACAAGTTCCAGGTGGTCCCGATCAAAGCGGGTGCCCGGACTGCTGGTGTCCAGGTAAATGCACCCGACCACTTTTTGAAACACAGTCAAGGGGACGCAGAGCAACGAGCGCACTTTCAAACTCACCAGGCTTTCTACTCCGCTCAAGCCTCCGCTGGCGGGCACATCTGCTCCCAGGATCGCTACTCCCTGGTCCATTACCTGGGCTGTGATGGTCCGGCTTACCCGTACCGGCTCTCGCCGCTTTGCCGGATAGGCGAAGAGCGAAGAAAACTTCTGGTTGCCTTTGCCGTCCAGCAAAATTGCGCCACGCTCGGCCGGCACCACCTCAAAAATCAGTTCCAGGATCTGCTCCTGCAGTCGGTCCAGGTCCGAAATGGAGTGCACTACGCGGCTGATTTTCAGCAGCGCATTGAGATTCCGTCCCAGCCGCGAAGTTGCCGGCAGCTCCTTCTGGATGCGTTCCGGCTGAAGATAGAGAACATCCTGGGGGCGGATGTGGACCGTGGCCTGGGTCAGGCAATCGTCGAACTCGACTGCTTCGGTGGTGGCTCCATCCGAGTCCTCTTTCGTCAGGAAGACAAAAACAGATTCTCCCACCGAGATCTGATCGCCGTGGTTCAGCCGCTTTTCCGACACCACCCCACCGTTAACGAAGGTGCCATTACGGCTCTCGAGATCGCGAAGCTGGTAACCATCATCTTCCCGGGTGAGCACGCAGTGGCGTCGCGACAGGGAAAGATCGCTGATGGTCAATGAGTTAGAGGGATCTCTGCCGATCCGGACTTCGGCTTCGGTCAAGAAATAAACCGAATCCGCCAAGGGTCCTGCTGCTACCTGGAGTCTGGGCTTCAAGGTTCACGTACCTCGCTTGCGGCCTACGGTGTATCACACTTTTCATGCCTGCGGAATATCCCAACCCATTCTGTTCCACTATCCGAACAGATAGTGATTCTATCCATCTGGATAGAGAGGCTGCGCCAACACGGGCCCCTGGGCGAGCGCCCTGGGTCACGAATAAGATACCTATAATGAACAGGTTACATAGAAATAAATGCAGTCTGGCGCCAAGCCCATCTTGATGGCCGAATACGTGCTCTCAAGCGGGACAGCGTTGGCCGGCAAAAAGCGACGGGGGAAGCGCTTTCAGAAGTTCCGCCGGTAATGCGCTGGTCGGGAACCCGAGGGACCCCCTCATCGGGTTCCCGATCGCTTTTTAGTACCCGCCTACTGAGAACTCAAAACTGACAACCGAGAACTGAATTAGAATTTGATCGATCCGCCGCGACCGACAACATTCCTACTCACCCATCGCGGTCAAGCGTTGCGAATCGGCCGCTTCACGCACGGCAGCGCCATCATGGAAGGTCACCGTCTTGCCCGAGATTGCGTGGACGCGTTCACCCGGCAGTAAGATTCCCACCAGGTTCAGAGGATCGGCGGCCGACAACACAATCGTCTCTCCCGTGAGCGGCATCTTGCGCGTCGCCCGCAATGACTCAACCGCCACCGGCAGTGCAAATTGTTCGCCGAGAAAGCCATCCACAAAACGGCCGCCTCGAATCTCGCCGCGATCTTCCAGTCGCCGGAAAGCCATTTGCAGTTCGCGCCATTTGGGAAGATTGGTCTCGCGAGCCAGCAAATCACGAAAGACGATGCCATAGCGTTTCAGCAGCATCCAGCAGGTCGCTTCCACGGCGCGATTGCGGTCCGCCGCCTGGTCGGTGTACAAAAGCGCCCAGCGGCCGGTGCTGTGGCGGGGCCGCGCCGCCCGCCCGCTGCCTTGCCCGGCGCGACGCTTGGGATCAATCAATGAGCGCAGGTTGTCGAAACCATCGGCGGTGATCAGCCCTCCTGCGACCAGTTCCCAGAGGGAAGTTTCCACCTCCGCTTTCAGCCGCTCAGTACCGCGCACGATGTCGGCGAAAAACGAAGCTCCGCGCTGCCGCAGGAAATCCAGCACCTGGCGGGCACTTTCGCTGAGGCCGCGCGCCTCGGGTGCCTCCGAGTCGGGGCGATGTGGAGTCATCCAGTCGGCTTCTTCGCGCACGAAAAACGTAATCGGAGCCACGCTGGTCGGAATCACGCGCCGTTTTCCCGCCGCGGTGTCATCAAGAGTCGCGGGATGCGGCGACAGCCGTCCCCAACCGACGGCGCCGGTAAGACAAAGTTGATCGAGCCACTTGGGGATCATAGTTGGCCATCGCGCCGTCCCAGAATCTGCCGCTCCCAGGCATTGGCGGGAATCTCAAATCCCTGCAACTGGCGCAGCACCTCGAGCGTGGCGCGTTCCCCTTGAACCTGAGCTCCCGATGCGACATGCTGCCAGCGCAAAAGCCAGCGCATGAATTGCGCCGCCGTGACCGGCTCAATCTGCTTGCGCAGCGTAGCCACAGTGAGCCGGTGAATGCGCGCCAGCAGGCGCCGCTCGCACCACTCCAACTCAGGTCCGTCCTCGTGTGGTCGCGGGCGACTCGCCCGCGAGGCAGCATCCGGTAAACTGTCCTCGCAATAACGCCCCCGAGGCTTCCATACGAAGCAAAGCCTTGTCGATCTCAGAAGCGGGAAGCCCGAGCAAAGCGCCAAGTTGCGAAGCTGTCGCCGGGCCCAGGTGCGACATCCAACCCGTGACCAGTGCCAGCAACGCGTCGTCGGAGGAGGGAAGATCGCCCTGAATCTCCGCCACTGGACGATCAAACTGAGCGCCCGGGAACAGCAGGGAGAATATCCTGACCCGCTCCGCCGCGACCCAGTAAGTCGGTGCCGGCCGTTCTGTGCGCGAGCGGCGCGTCCCTGCTCAACCAGTCGCTCGAAATATCCCTGCCACTCACGCTGCTCACGTGGGGACAGCCGCCCTCGGCTGTCCAGTCGAGCGCAGCTCGACGGTCTGGCGAACCCTCAGGTTGCAAAGGAACTATCAGGGCTGGCTGGTTTACCAACTGCGGAGCTTCGCTCCGCCGGACAGCCGGGGGCGGCTGTCCCCACGTGGTTTCCGGGAACGCAATCAGAGTGTGCAGGACATCGTGCAGTTCATCTGCATCGCGGACGTCGGGCCAGGCTTCTTCCCGCACCTGCGCGATGGCTGCGGGATCGAGTTTGCCAACCTCTTCCAGAACGGATTCCGGCAGGATGCGGCGCATCTCCACTGCACGGGCACGCCGCTCTTCCAGCGGCGCATCATCGAGATAGGCGTAGGGATTCGCGTTCAGAATCTCATGCGAGAATTGCGACGGCACCGGCGTGTCCACCGCCAGGCAACGGATTCGTCCCTGCTGGATGCCGCTCAGCAGCGCCCTCAGCCCGTCCACATCCATGGCCTCGGTGAGCACGTCTTTCATCACTTCCTTGACCAGGGGATGATCGGGAATCTGAATGTCGCCCACGATATTTTCCTGGCACGCGGCTACATCGGGGAACACCGACGCCAGCAGATCGTCGGAGCGCATGCGCTGGATCTGCGGCGGAACTTTCTTGCCGCCCTGAAAGCGCAGCAGGGCCAGGGCGCGATTGGCGTCCCAGCGCCAGCGCGTGCCAAAGAACGGAGAAGCCAGCGCCGCCTGTTCAAGAATCGGTTGCACGGTTTCGGCGTTGAGGAAATGAAAAACGTCCGCCAGCGGAAAGCTGTGCTGCTCGGCCAGCGCGATGTTGAGGCCGTTGTCGGTGGCGGCGGCCTGCAATTCGAAATTGAAGCTGCGGCAGAAACGCTTGCGCAGGGCCAGTCCCCAGGCTTTGTTGATGCGTCCGCCATAGGGCGCATGGATGATCAGTTGCATCCCGCCGCCTTCGTCGAAGAAGCGCTCGGCGATGATCGTGTCCTGCGTGGGGACGTCTCCCAGGACCGCGCGGCCCTGCAAGATGTATTCGACCGATTGCTCGGCGGCGGAATCATCGAGTCCACACTCTTCCTTCAACCACGCGATGGTTTCCGCAACCGCGGGCTGGCTGGGCGAAATCCCGATGGGAGAGGTATCACGCAGGCGGTCGCTGATTTCTTTGCGCAGGCCAGCTACGTGCGCCGAAAGCTCCTGAGTCCGGGCCGGGGCCTCGCCGCGCCAGAAGGGAACGCTGGGCGGGGCGCCGTGCGCATCTTCCACCAGCACGCGCCCAGATTTGCCCTCCACGCGGCGGATGCGCCACGAGGTGTTGCCCAGCAGCATGATGTCGCCGGCATTGCTCTCCACCGCGAAGTCTTCGTCGAGAGTGCCGACCACAATGCCGTCTGGTTCCGCGACCACGGTAAAGAGCGCGGTCTCCGGAATGGCGCCGCCGCTGGTGATGGCTGCGAGCCGGCTGCCCCGCCGAGGACGCAGTTTCCGGTTCACGCGATCATGATGGATGTAAGCGCCGTAGCGCCCGCGCCGCGACGCTATGCCCTCAGAAAGCATTTCGAGGATCGAGTTGTAAATCTCGCGCGAAAGATTGCGATAGGGATAAGCTCGCGTGACCAGGGCGAAG
Source organism: Terriglobia bacterium (assembly GCA_963790645.1). Taxonomy (GTDB): domain Bacteria; phylum Acidobacteriota; class Terriglobia; order Terriglobales; family Acidobacteriaceae; genus JAIQFF01. The sequence goes on from CAWBPS010000031.1 coordinate 193,382, forward strand.
AGTTCGTCTTCATCCCATCCGCCATCATCTTCAGAAGGTTGGCTGGTGTGGCGCGGGCGCCCCGCCCGCGTCTCGACTGCGGCAGTCGCCATACGCTCCGCATCGGCCGTGGCTACCTCGTCTGCCCAAAGTTCCGCCTTCGAATCTTCAACCTCTGACGCGCCTTCCGGCGCTCGCGGGCGGGGCGCCCGCGCCACACGAACCGTGCTGCTCTCGGCCGCGCAGGTCGCCACGATCTGCTGCGCCAGAATATCCAGAGGAGCATCGGGAATGATCAGACGGTCCAGATCTCCCTGCCGGATCGCTCGCACCAACGCGGCGCACTCCAGCAGATCGTCGCGGGTGCCGGCGAAGAAGCGTCCCTTGGGCAGGGCGCCGCGCCAGTGGCCGGAACGCCCGACGCGCTGCAGCGCAACCGCAATCGCTCGCGGAGAACTGATCTGCACCACCAGGTCCACGGTGCCGATATCGATTCCCAGTTCCAGCGATGCCGTCGCCACCAGAACTTTGACTTTGCCTTCCTTCAGTTTCTGTTCCGCGGAGAGGCGCAGTTTGCGCGACAGGCTGCCATGATGCGCGGCCACGTTGTCTTCGCCCAAGCGTTCGCCCAGGTTGTGCGCGATTCTCTCCGCCAGTCGCCGGGTATTGACGAACACCAGCGTGGAACGATGCTGCTCCACCAGTTCCACCAGCCGGTTGTAGATCTCGTCCCACATTTCATTGGTGGTGATTGGTCCCAGAGGCGAGCCTGGCACTTCCACGGCAAGATCGAGTTTCCGCTTGTGCCCGACATCCACGATCACCGGAGCCGGCCTTCCATTGCCGGTCAGAAAGTGAGCAACTTCTTCGATGGGCTTTTGGGTCGCCGAAAGTCCGATGCGTACCGGCGGACGATGCGTCAGCGCCTCCAGTCGCTCCAGGGAAAGCGCCAGGTGCGCGCCGCGTTTGTCGTCGGCGACGGCGTGGATTTCATCGACGATGACGGTTTCGATATCGCGCAGAATGGCGCGACTCTTCTCCGCGGTGAGCAGAATGTAAAGCGACTCGGGCGTGGTGACCAGAATGTGCGGCGGCCGCTTCAGCATGGCCCGGCGCTCGTGCATCAGCGTGTCGCCGGTGCGGACCGCCGTGCGAATCTCCGGCATCAGCAGTCCGCGCTCACCCGCCATCTGAAGAATCTCGCTCAAGGGCACTTCGAGGTTCTTCTGAATATCGTTGCCCAGCGCCTTCAGCGGGGAAACGTAAAGGACCTCAGTGCGGTCATGCAGGTTGCCGGCCAGTGCTTTGCGGACTAATCGATCGATGCAGGCCAGAAACGCAGCCAAAGTTTTGCCGGAACCGGTAGGCGCGGAAATAAGAGTGGTTCTCCCCGCCAGAATGTGAGGCCAACCCTGCTCCTGAGGCTCGGTCGGCGTGCCGAATTTCCGGACAAACCATTCCGCAACCAGAGGGTGGGCCCAGGCGAGCGCGGAGGGAGGGGCAAACATGCTGGGATATTCTAACACGGTACTTTCGTAAAATGTTCGCCTCACCACGAACCACGTAGGCCCGGACGCCTCGTCCGGGCGGGCGAGCAAAGCTCGCCAGGTGTTGGACCAACGCGCACCGTAAAGCGAAGTCTCGCTCGCAGGAAATCAGCGGAGCTTCGCTCCGCTGGGCGGGTGAGGGCACCCGCCCCTGCGCGGGCGCCGGAGCCTGAATGCTAGAATCCCGGCAATGCCAAAAAAATCATCCGCCAAAGCCCGCGCCAGGAAAATCAAACTGCTTCTCTTCGACGTGGATGGCGTTCTCACTGACGGCAAACTTTTTCTCTTTCCCGTTCCGACGGCAGGCCAGTCCGGCGGCCCGGAGTCTGGACAACTCGTGGTTGAGGCCAAAGGATTCCACGCTCAGGACGGCGCCGGCATCTCCATCGCCCGCATCGCCGGCATCAAGAGCGGGCTCATCACGCGGCGCAATTCTGAAACTGTGGCCTTGCGCGCCCGCGATCTCAAACTGGAGCAGGTCCACCAGGGCATTCGGGACAAGTTGAAAGCCTTCCGCGAAATTCTAAGTACTGAAGGACTCAGCGCCAGCGAGGTGGCCTTTGTCGGGGACGATGTGATTGACCTTCCCGTCATGCGCAACTGCGGTCTTTCCGTTGCCGTTGCCAATGCGCGCCGGGAGGTCAAGGCAGAAGCCCATTACGTCACTCCTCACGCCGGGGGCGATGGGGCACTGCGGGACGTGATCGAATTTATTCTGAAGGCGCAGGGAAAATGGAAACAGGCGGTGGAGAAGTACATCAGGGACAGCATTTAGCACCTGGCACATTAGCCAAACCTATCCGCAGGTAGGATTGGGCAGCTTGTGGCCTTGGGTTGGGTTGAGATTTCTGGCCCCGGAAAGTCAAACGGTCTGCCTTGGCCAATTGCCAATTGCTAAATGCCAAGGGCTGATCTCCGGACACACAAAACCCACCGGTCGTCTGCTTGGGGCGTGCTCGGGTCGACGACCGATGGGCTACCGTTTCTCCTTACTCACCCTGTTGTTTTCAGGAGTAATTAATCTCTCTAAACCCCGGTCGCAGAAAAAGTTTCGCGGACTTGTGTAAATGTTTGTAAATTCAACGCTTATTCCGGAATGGCCACCGGCCGCGCCGCCATGAGCTCGGTAAACCGCGGATCCTTGCGCAGTCCAGCAAATTCCGAGTCTTTATACACGTCCTCAATGCCCTTATAGCCTTCTTCCATGGCCCGTCGCAGGTATTGCAGGGAGCGGTCTGTGATGCCGCTTTTGGCGTAGAGCTTGGCCAGCACGTAGTAAAAATGGGCGCGGTCGCCCGGCGATGACATCTGGGCCAGCACCCCGGTGTGCGAAGTTCGCTCAAATATATCGGGATCGAGTTGCAGGGCCTGGTTGTAAGCCAGACTGGCCTTCACGTAGTCTTTCTTGGAGAAATATGCCGCTCCTAAATTACTGAAAAATGAGCCGGAATCCTGCCGTATCTTGATCGCCTTTTCGTACTCCTTGATGGCCTTTCCGTATTTTTTTTGCAGGTAATAAATTACGCCCAGATTGTTGTAGGCGTCGGCAAACTGCCGGTCATTCTTGATGGCTCGTTCGAAGTCTTTGCGGGCCTCGCCGAAGCGCGCCATCTGCAGTTCGTTTATGCCAGTCTTGTTGTAGAGCCGGGCGCTGTCGGGCTCTTTCTTCAGCGCCGCCCGGTAGTAATCCAGCGCGTCCAGATAGAACTTTTGGGAGCGCAGGGTATCGCCGCGAGCTTCCAGGTCAGCAACCGTGGCACCGGCCGCCGGGGGCTCGGCTCGCCGCACGGGCGGCGGACTGACCTCAACCTGCTCCGAGGAATGAGCCTGGGCAAAATGATGGACCTGCGCCAGGGACAGAGTGGGGAAAAGCGCTACCAGCAGGAGGTACAGCAGAGATTGACGACCCATAAGTCCGCTCCTGAAGACAGAGCCAACTCGGTGCGGGCTCGTCTACTGAGGACCCTTACCGTCCGTTTCCGCCGGTTTGGGTGGCGGATCGTTAGACGGCTTGTCATCTTTAAAGATACCCGCAATCTTGCCTAAAAAGCCTTTTTTCTTTTTGCCGGGATCTTCAGCCGCAGCGCCCGTGGCTCCAGGCGTGCCGGGCTGGGCACCGGGGGGTGGAGGCGGAAGCGCCTTCTCGCCGCCTAAACCAAAGACCCGGGAGAAGAAGCCCCGCATTCCCGTGCCCTGGTCGCAGGTCTCGCTGGGCTCGGTGCCGGCGATGAAGGCTACGCTGTAGGTTTCCGGGCAGGAAGGCGTCGCCAGCAGGTTGGTGGTCTTGTCGAGTTGCACATCCACTACGCCTGAGGGCTGCGCGAACGCCCTGGCATCGGCGTACTGCGGCAGCGCGACTGCCTTCTTCATGAACTCCGCCCAGATCGGGGCGGCGGTCTGGGCGCCGCTCAAGCGGATATCGCTGTAGTCGTCATAGCCTACCCAGACAATGCACAGAAGGTTGCTGGTATAGCCGGCAAACCAGCCGTCATGCGAAGTGCCCGTCTTGCCAGCGGCGGGGGCCGTGAAGCCGAGCTGGCGTACGGCGTACGCCGTGCCGTAGTTCATCACCCCTTCCATCATGTCGGTCATGATATAGGCCACGCGGGGATCGAGGACGGGGTGATTGTCCGGTTTGAAATCCAGGACGATATCGCCGTTGGCATTCCGCACCGAGTTGACCAGGGTCGGCGAAATGCGCACTCCGCCATTGGCGAACACGGTGTAGGCCGCCGCCATGTCCAGAGGTGAGGCATCGTAAGCGCCCAGCGCCATGGCAGGCGTGGCCTTCACCGACGTGATCCCAGCGGCCTTGGCCAGGTCGGCCACTTTGTCGTAGCCCACTTCTTCCGCCATCTTTACCGTGGCATTGTTCAAGGACATGGCCAGGGCATAGCGCGCGGTCACGTCGCCGTGGTACTCCTCTTTGTAGTTGCGCGGCTCGTAGATCTGGTCGCCGTAGGCGAAGGTGCTGGGTGCATCCTGCACCAGCGTTGCCGGGGTGAATATCGGATTCGTGCCGTCCAGTGCCGTGTTCATGGCGGCGGCGTAAACGAAGGGCTTGAAAATCGATCCCGTGGGACGCTTCGCCACAGCGTGGTTCAACTGGCTGACGCCATAATTCCGCCCGCCCACCAGCGCGAGAACTTCACCGGTGTGCGGATCCATCACCACCATCGCCACCTGGGCCTGCGGTCCGGGCAGGACGGTGGTCTCGTACTTGTTCTTTCCGATCCGCTTGCGCTTGGTGCGCAGTTTTGTTACCTGGTCGTCCACCAGCTTCATTCCGGTCTGCACTGCGGCTGCTGCCGCTTTTTGCAGGTCGGGATCGATGGTCGAGTAAATGCGATAACTCTGGTCGTTCATCTGGCGCTCGTCGAGCTTGGTGATAAGCGTGTCGCGCAGCAGATCGACGAAGTAGGGTGCGTCGCTGGCCTCGACGTTGGGTGGCGCCAGCTTCAGCGGAGTGGCTTTGGCCTTTTCCGCTTCCGCCTGGGTCAGGGTATGGGTTTCCACCATGGCGTCCAGCACCAGGTTGCGGCGTTCGAGGGCGCGCTCGGGATGGCGGTAGGGTGAAAGATAGCTGGGCGCCTGGATGATTCCCGCGATCAGCGCCGCTTCCGCCGGGGTCACGTCCTTCAGATCTTTATTGAAGTAGGCTTGCGCGGCCTGTCCAAAGCCGTTGATGGTGAAGGAACCGCGCTGGCCCAGATCGACGCGATTGGCATAGAACTCGAAAATCTGCTGCTTGCTGAGCTTCTGCTCCATTTCGACGGCAATCAGCATCTCCGACAATTTGCGCTTGATCGTCTTTTCCGGAGTCAGGAAGAACTTCCGGGAAAGCTGCATGGTGATGGTGGACCCGCCCTGCTCGTGGCGGCCGTGGATCACGTCAATCCAGGTGGCCTCGGCCAGACGCAGGAAGTTCACGCCACCGTGCTGAAAGAAGCGCCGGTCTTCGATGGCCAGCACCGCATCCACCATCAGCTTCGGGATCTCATCGTAGGTAACCAGCTGCCGCTTGGACCGGTCCCCGGCATCGAACAGGGAAGTGATCATCTGCGGTTCAAGTTCGTAGGCCGCCAGATCGCCCGATTTGCTGGTGATACTTTCGATTTTGCCGCCCCGGATGCGGATGGTGGCGGATTCCGGGCTGTGATAGGAGTCGGAACCGGGCTTGATCTCGATGCCGCCTTCAAACAGGCGGTAACTGCCCATGGGCGATTTGCCGTTCTGGTCATAGCCGGCGCGGCGCAGCTGGAGCGCAATCTGTTTGGCTTCGATCTTTTCGCCCACCTGGACGGGCCGGGCGACGGCGTAAATTCGGGCCGAGTTGCCGAACACCGGACCCTTGAAGCGCTGGTCGATCATGCGGCCAAACTTCACGTAGTAATAAGTGAAGAAGCCCCCGCCCACAGTGGCGAGGACGAGGAAAACCACCAGCGCCGCGCGCAGCAGCGGATCGTGGAAGGACCATCCCCTTCCGGGTTGGCCAGTCTGCCGGCCTGTCGGGATCTTGAGTCTTATGGCCACAATGAGATGAGCGGAGGCGCCTCTACTGTCTTAGACGACGGAGCGCGCACTTGCCGTTATCCGGCTCCAGGAAATCTCTCTCCCGGCCAGACGCAGCGCTCTGCATCTTCGATTGACTTCGGATAGACATCCTCTATCTTAACCTGCCCGCGCTTGTTTTTAACCTGGCGGCTGATGGGCAGCCCGTTACCGTCCAGGGTCAATTGGTGGGAACGAACACCATATTGTCCGTGACCGTCAGGTCCGGCACCGTGTGCGTCAGAGCGCCGGAGGAAGTACTGGTATTCAGCACCGAAAAGGCACTGATGGCCGCGTCGGCGCAGAATGCTTCTCCGCCTCCCTGGTCCCACTTGCAATCGTCCACAATGGGCAGGCCGGTGAACGGCGAGCCCGCCAGGGGAGTTAAGGCGCCTGAGGTGGGATCAATGGTGAAACCCTCAGTGGCCGCAGAAGCGCTGCTGTTGTCCACTCCGAAGGCATAAACAAACTGACTGCTGGGATGAACCCGCAGGTTCTCCGGCGTAGCCATGGTGGTGGCGAAGGGAGAGTTGTTTACCGCCGTCAACGCGCCGGTGTTCGGATCAATGGCAAAAACATACAGATGGTTATCACCGGCGGTACCGCTGATCCCGATCGCGTGTTTGCCGGTAAAGTCAGTGCGGACCAGAGCCACGTTCAGGCCAAACGGGCTTCCCACAACCGGGGAAAGCGCGCCATTATTCTGGCCAATCGAGAAGGCATAAATCGGCAGGAATGGAGACCCCTGTCCCACGTAGAGAAACGTACCGCTGCCATCCACGGCCAGAGACTTCGCGAAATCCAGATTGAAGGCGAAAAATGGTGAGCCTGACGCCACTGCCAGTGCCCCCGTCGTGGCATTGATCTGAAAGACGGAAATCGATCCCGTAGTCTGGTTTCCCACGAACAGAAAACGTCCGGCGGGATCGCTGGTAATTGAGTCCGCGCCCGCAGTGGCAAAGGGGCTTCCGCTGACGGCAGTCAGGGCGCCGCTGGTGTGATCAATGGTGAAGGCCTGAATGGTCAGCGCATCGCTTTGCGGCAAATAAAGAAATTTCTTGTTGACGATTACCATGTCACTACCCACGCCGCTTGGAAGCGTCGGTGGGGTGAACGAAGTCAGGGCCTTGAAAGCCCCGGCCGTGCTCAGGCCGGCGCCGAGAATCTTCCTGTTGCCGCTGTCCAGGTAGTAGAGCAGGGAGGCGTTATTTCCTCCTCCGCCAGGGTTGGTTCCCGGCCCACAAACCGTGCCGCCGTTCGAGGTTCCACCCGTGGAACCGCCACCGCCGCTTCCGCTACTGCTTAAGGAAGTGGTAGGACAGCCGCTTCCGCAACCCGCCCAGCCCAACATGGCAACCGCAACCAGCACCAGCCACAACAGCCTGTTTCCCAACTTCATACATCCTCCGTAGACTTGCCGAGATTGCATACAGCCGTCAGCCTGGTCTTGCACTTGCGCTGCCGACCCGGCAAAAGAGGCCCCTGCCCGCCACCCCCAATAGGGACGTTTCTAGACATGTATTCCTGAATGGTAGGTAGTGACCGGATTGGGAAACAAGAGTACTGAAGTAAGAGAAGTTGCGTTCCAGGTTCCCGCCTCGGGGCGCGAATCAGGACGGCTGTCCCCCTGCGTCCTCCGCTTTAGAAGACGCCCTTGTTTCGGGCGGAAGCGTCGAAGTGCAGGTCCATGGGATATCCGGGAAGGTTGACGTGCACGATATAGTTGGCTTCGATATCGACGGTGCCTGTACCCACCACTCCATTGCGCACCACTTTGATCTGTTCCCGAGTGATCGGGATGTCCATATCCTGCGCCTTCCTGAAGACCTCATCGCGGATTACATCTTCGGTCTTGGTGGTATAGGTGCTCATCTGCGACTCGGTCTTGAGGGCGTCCTGGAATTGATAGTTGCTGAAGTAGGGAGGAGCCAGGGTGGCGATCAGAATGACCGCACCCACAATGATCAGAATGCCGAAAACCATCTTCATAGCGCGCTCCGCTTCCGGTCGCGCGCAACCTCTTCACCGCGCAGACCGCAGGTTCTTGCCGAAATAATCGGTGATTGCGGAGATGCTAGCATCCTCCATTTGCCGAGTCGAGCGCCGAACCACTTCCACGGTACCTTCGGTAACCTTCTTTCCGACAGTGATACGAAAGGGGATACCGACTAAATCGGCATCCTTGAACTTGACCCCGGGGCGTTCATCCCGGTCGTCGAGCAGGACTTCGTAGCCGGCGGCCTCGAGCCGCTGGGCGATGTCCACGGCTGTGCTCAGGAGTTTCTCGTCGCCCACGTTGGTGGGCGTCACTACGATTTCGAACGGTGCAATCTGGGGCGGCAGCCAGAAACCGTTCTCGTCATTGTCCTGCTCTACCGCCGCGGTGAGGATGCGCTCAATCCCGATGCCGTAGCTGCCCATGATGGGCGTGACTTCCTTGCCATTCTTGTCCAGAACGCGCGCCCCCATCGACTGTGAGTACTTGTAGCCCAGCTTGAAGATGTGCCCGATCTCAACCGCAGTGTCAATGCGCAGGGTCCCACCACAATTGGGGCAGTCTTCCCCGGCAGTCACGCTGCGCAGATCGACGTAGGCGGTGGGCTGGAAGTCGCGGCCCGGCGTGATGTTCTTCAGGTGATAGTCTTCCTTGTTGGCCCCGCCAATCAGGTTGGTGCGGCCTTCGAGCGCCTGGTCCACCAGCAAGACGGGACGCTGAGCGTCGTTCATGTCTTTAGCCCATGCAATGCCGACCGGCCCCAGGAATCCGGCTGGAGAATTAAACAATTGCCGGATTTCTTCTTCCTGCATGGGACGCGTTTCCTTGCCCCCAAGCGCGGCCGACAGCTTGACTTCATTCATCTGATGATCGCCGCGCATCAGCAATACCACGGCGCGCGCCGACGCTTTGCCCGACTTCGGGTCGAGAGTTTCCATCGTCAGCGCCAGGGTCTTGATCTTGTTCTTTGGCGATACGCCCAGGAATCTGGCAACATCCTCGATGGTCTTCATCCCCGGGGTGTGCACTTCGAGCGGCTTGCCGTCGCCCTCGGCTTTGAGGTCTTCGACCGCCGCCAGTTTCGAGGTGGCTTTGTCCAGGTTGGCGGCGTACTTGCATTTTTCACAACTGACAATCCGGTCTTCGCCGGCCGGCGTCCGCACCATGAATTCGTGGGACTGCGATCCGCCCATAGCGCCAGAATCGGCTTCCACAACCATGTATTTCAGTCCGCAGCGATCGAAGATGCGGCAGTATGCGTCGTAATGTTTCTGGTAGGAAACATCGAGGCCGGCGGCATCGATGTCGAAAGAGTACGAATCCTTCATGATGAACTGCCGCACTCGCAACAGGCCGGACTTGGGGCGAGCTTCATCGCGGAACTTGCTCTGAATCTGGTACCAGATCTGGGGAAGCTGCTTGTAGCTGCGCAGTTCCTTGCGCGCGATTTCGGTCATGACCTCTTCATGCGTCATGCTCAAGCACAGATCGGCGCCCTTGCGATCTTTGAGCCGGAACATGGTGTCTCCCATCACGGCCCAGCGCCCACTGGCCTCCCACAGTTCGCGCGGATGAATCGCCGGCAGGTAGAATTCCTGGCCGATCTTGTCCATCTCCTGGCGAACGATGGCGATGATCTTATTGAAGGAGCGCTGCCCCATGAAGAGATAGGAGTAGATCCCGGCAGCCAGCTGGCGGATATATCCAGCGCGCACCAGAAATTTGTGACTGGCGACTTCAGCGTCCGCAGGCGCCTCGCGCAGGGTAGGAATAAAGAGTTGAGACCAGCGATGCATAGTTAGGGGTCCTGTGTAGCAGGGAATTGGCTATTGTAAATGATGAGAGGTCTGACCTCTGCTCGCGTAGGCCCGGACGCCCTCGTCCGGGCGGAATGATAATGTTGGCGCGAGCGTCCCGCTCGTGCGAACGTCGTCCGTGTCGCTGCCGCACGAGCGGGACGCTCGCGCCTACATAGATTGCCAGGATTTACCGGTGAAGATCTGGTCGCCTTGTTTGACTACTAACTCACCAATTGCTTCAAAATCTCTTTCCCCAGCTTCTGCGCCTCGCCGAAAAACTTCTGATATTCGACAAAAAGGCGATTCAACTCCAGCGACTTGTCGGGGCCAAGCTTCTTGCGCAGGATCATGTCGCGCACGTGGACGGGGTTGGGCAGGGTCGCGTCTTCGGTCAGTTCTTCCAGCGCGGTGGTCGGATCGTAGTGATACATGATTTCATTGTAGCGCCGGCGTGCCGCCGGCCCGAAAGGCAGGCGAGACGCCTGCCAGACAGCCGGCGGGGCGCCGGCGCTACATCATCTCCGTTCCCCACAAGTCGTGCAGGTGGACAATCCCCAAAAGAGTGTTTGCCCCATCAATCACGACCAGGGACGTTATCTTTTTTTCTTCCATCAAAGCCAGAGCGGTAGCCGCAAACTCACTTGCCCCGATCGTTCTCGGCTTCGCAGTCATACACTCAGCCGCACTGAGGTCCAATACATCCTTGCCGCGCTTTTCCAGCAACCGCCGCAGGTCGCCGTCGCTGATTACACCCACCAGCTTCTGGCCGTCCACCACGGCAGTCACGCCCAGCTTCTTGCGCGACATTTCATAGATCACGTCCGGCATCCGGGTTTGCGGCGTGACCCGGGGCACGGCCTCGCCGGTGTGCATCAGCGACTCCACCCGCGCCAGGCGTTTGCCCAGCTTTCCGCCGGGATGCAGATTGGCAAAGTCTTCTTCCTTGAAGCCGCGTTTCTCGGCCAGCGTCATCGCCAGGGCATCGCCCAAAGCGAGCATGGCGGTGGTCGAAGCGGTAGGGGCCAGGCCGAGCCCGCAAGCTTCCTTGGCCACCGAGCAGTCGAGTGCAACATCCGCCGCCGCCGCCAACGTGGATATTTGTTTTGTTTGTGTGGTCGCGGGCGACCCGCCCGCGGCTTTTTCGAACACCGCATCCCCAGTCAAGCTGATCAGGGGCACCTGCAACCGCTTGAGGGTCGCCAGCAGCCGCAGAATCTCTTCCGTTTCTCCGCTGGCCGATAGAGCCATCACCACATCGCCGCGCACCACCATCCCGAGGTCTCCATGCACCGCATCCACGGGATGCATGAACAGCGACGGAGTTCCGGTAGAACTAAGCGTGGCCGCGATCTTGCGTGCAATGATTCCGCTCTTGCCCATGCCCGTGACCACTACCCGGCCGCTGCAGGCGTAGATCAATTCGACCGCCTTGACGAATGCCTCCGCCATGGGTCCCGCAATGCGATCGGCCAGCGCGCGCAACGCCTCAGCCTCGATCCGGACGACGTTTTCGCCTATGTGTTTCATGGAAGGAAAAGATGTTAGCACGCGGAATCGAACTGACAGCTCTCAGCTGGGGAGACAGGCTGGGGGATATCTCACAGTCAACCTCCCCGCCCTGTCGTTCCAAAGTACGGAACGACGAGGACGGGGCACCCGCTGGTAGAGACCACTGAGAGCGGACAGCTCCTCAGAAATGATCATCCATCGACTGCACCCGTCCCGCCAGACTTCTGGCCTGGATGGCCCGGTCCCAGGGACCCGCCTGCCAGTTGTCCTTCTGCTTCTCGGGATGAATCCAGGGCGGCAGCGTGATCGACAGATTGGCCGCGATGGCCATGGCATAGGGTTCATACAACGAGCGCAGATGGGTCAGTTTCTCGTCGAATGCAGCACCCTCGCGCAGCTTTACTCCACGCCCTGCCAGGCTCTCGCGCAGCCGGTTCAGTTCTGGCGCGGGCAAGCGGTCATCGGTCGTGGGCGCATAACGCGCATTGACCACCTGGGCGAGGTCAACCACCGCATGCCGGGCCATGGCGAAAGTGATCTTGGACTGTTCGAAGCGCAACCCGTCCACGCCGGCGATGACCAGCGCGGTGGCGTCCAGAATCGTGATCAGCGCCCCCAGCCAGGATTGATTGTTGTGCTGCGAGCGGAAAAAACTCAACACGGGATACGACAGATGGCTCTCCAACACTTCGGCGGCCCAGCGTTCCCAGTCCTTGAATATCTGGTCGAGCACTGCCTGTTGCGGACAGTTACCGAAGCGTGACAATAGTTCGGCCGCCGATGGAGGCGACCCAGCCCGGGCATCGAGCAGGGAAATTTCGATCTCGCGACGGGAGAATGACGAATAAATGGTCGGCAAATATCCAATGACGACGCCTAAAAACGCAAAGCCCAGGCCGGCCTCGATAACCGCCAGGGCGCGGGCCACACCCGAGCTGGGAATGATGTCCCCGTAGCCCAGGGTAAAAAAAGTCTCGCCGCTGTGGTACACCAGCACGCCAAAAGTAAGCGGCTCGCTGCCCAGGCGAAAGTGTTCGCCGGCTCCATATTGCAGCAGGGCGAAACCAAAGATCAGCCCAGCCGCCCACAAGATCAGCAGGAAGATGAGCGACAGCGGCCCGAAGTAGCCAAGAAAATTCTCCCGCCGCGCCCGCGCCGGAATGCGGCGGGCGATTGTGCGATAGGGGATCCAGGTACGCCGGTAGAACCAACTGGTCAGCCGGAAACTGCGCTGCACCCGGCGCGGCAGCACCACGGTCTCGAACGCATCCAGCAGGATGCCAAGGATGGAAACAATTCCGGCAATGGCGAAAACAATATGCATCAGGCTGAAATAATAATGTAGGCGCGAGCGTCCCGCTCGTGCGCGTGCCTGTGATCCCGGGTTCGAGAATCATTTTGTAGCGTGGTACATTCTTCACCCCTGCACGAGCGGGACGCTCGCGCCCACATGGCATCCCAAAATTCAATCACCCGCGAGCCTAACCGATTTTCCCGACACCGCGGAGCGCCGGGCTGCGTCCAGAATTTCAGCAACGATCACGTTGGTCTCTAAAGATGAAGGCGCGCCCGGCGCAGCCCCGTCCAGGACGACTGCCCGGAGCAACGATAACGAGTCGTCATAAGGAGCTGCAATCGGCTTGGCCGGCACCTTTTGCTCTTCTCCTCCCTTCAGTCGCACCCGCAGGTCGTCACGACGGACCGTGATCACATAGCCGGTCTGGCCATAGACCTCCAGGTCTTTACGATCGAACGGCCAGTTCCACGACGCCTGAAGAATGGCCTGCGCCTTGGGATAAGTCAGGACGATGGTGGCCTCGTCATCCACTCGGGGATAAATTTCCGGCTTGATGTGCTGAGTAACGGCGGTCACCGAAGTGGGCCGCTCTCCATCCATGAGCCAGGTCATCAGATCAGCGCCATAGCAGCCGAAGTCATAGAGCGCTCCGCCGCCATCGAGCTTGGGGTCGTTGAGCCAAGCCAGGAATTCGGGTTGTACGTTGATTTCTTTCGGGCCCTGGTGACCATCGTGGACGACCACCTTGCGAATGTCGCCTATGCTTTTGTCGTGAACCATGTCGTAGGCCGCATGGTTGCTGCGATACCAGGAAGTCTCGAAGTTCACCAGCACATGGATCTTGCCCTTGCGCGCGGCATCGGCGATGGCGTGTGCATCCTCGGCGCTGACCGCCAGGGGTTTTTCCATCATCACCGGGATGTGATAACGGGCGCAGATTTCCACCACCTTCCGGTGATCGTAGGTATTGGTGTAGGCCAGGACGGCCTGCGGATGAGTCTTCTGCAGCATGCCTTCCAGATCAGTGAAGAGCAGGCCGCGGTCGAGATTAAACTGCGCCGCATAGCGCGCTGCGACCTGCTGGTCGGGCTCGGCAAGTCCGACAATCTGGATATCGCTGCGTTGGAGTGAGTGCTGCAGGAACCCTTCGACGTGGCCGTGGACCATACCCGCAATCGCGACCCGGAGGGGCGCTGCGCTTGCGGTGGTTTGTGCAGTAGAAGTCGTGGCTGCAATGAACAGGAGAGCGACGAAAACGGTCAGGAAGAGTTTCATTGCGGCCTCGGACGTACGGCTAAAGCGGCAATGGTAGCAGATTCACGGGGCGAGGCCGTTCACGGCCTGGCATGCGCTGCAGTCAGCGCGTTCTGTACCGCCTGCAACTCTTTCAATACCTCTCGCAGCTTAGTCGATTCCAGTGCGTTGGCCCCGTCGGACTTGGCATCCTTCGGGTTGTCGTGAACTTCCATGAAGATTCCATCCACACCAGCAGCCACCGCCGCGCGCGCCAGTACAGGAATGAATTCCGGTTGTCCTCCGCTGACGGCGTGATCTCCATCAGCGGCCGACGATGGCAGTTGGACCGAATGGGTGGCGTCGAAAACCACGGGAACAAACTTTCGCATGATGGCGAGGGAACGCATATCGACCACGAGATTGTTGTAGCCGAAGCTCGCTCCGCGCTCGGTGACGAAGACTTTGTCGTTGCCCGCGGTGCGGCATTTCTCCACGATATGCCGCATATCGGCAGGCGAGACGAACTGGCCCTTCTTGATATTGACCACGCGCTCCGTCATGGCCGCGGCCACGACCAGGTCGGTCTGGCGGCATAAGAAAGCCGGAATCTGCAGGATGTCCGCGACCTCCGCAACCCTGGCAACGTCGGCGGTTTCGTGCACGTCGGTAAGAATCGGAACGTGCACCTCATCTTTTACTTTTTTCAGGATGCGCAGACCCTCTGCCAGGCCCGGGCCGCGATAGCTGCGAATGGAAGTGCGGTTGGCCTTGTCGTACGACGCCTTGAAGATGAAAGGAAAATTCAGTGAACGGGTAACGCCCTTGATCACTTCCGCCATGAACAGAGCATGCTTCTCGCTCTCGATCACGCAAGGGCCGGCAATCAGGAAGAGGTTCCCGGCGCCGATTCTGACATTGTCGATTTGAAAAGAAGTGGTCATGTTCGAACCACGGAGGACACGGGGGACACAGAGAGAACCCGCCAGCCTTGAGCTTTCCTCAGTGTCCTCTGCGTCCTCCGTGGTTAACTATCTTTTTCCAACCTTCTCCGGCCGGTGGAACATCTCTACGTCGGAAGCTGCTCTCTCCGCCCGCCGCTTGAGTCCATGCTCGTACGCGGCCCCGATGAACGTTCTGAAGAGCGGATGCGGCTCCAATGGCTTGGACTTGAATTCGGGATGGAACTGGCATCCGATGAAGTGGGGATGGTCCGGCAATTCCACCATCTCTACGTAAGTGCCGTCCGGTGTCGAGCCGGATATCCGCAAACCGCCGGCGGTCAAGGTTTCTTCATATTCGCGATTGAATTCGTAGCGGTGGCGATGACGTTCGCTGATTTCGAGTTTGCCGTAAATCCTGTAGGCCAGCGTGTCGGGTTCGATCTTGCAGGTCCAGGCCCCCAGGCGCATGGTGCCACCCAGTTCCTCCACTCCGCGCAGTTCGCGCAGTTTATAGATCACGCGGTGCGGCGTGGCGGGATCGAATTCGCTGGAGTTGGCGTCGGCGAGCCCGCATACATTGCGCGCAAATTCAATGCAAGCGGTCTGCATGCCCAGGCAAATTCCGAAATACGGCACCTTGCGTTCGCGGGCGTAGCGGATGGCAATCAACATGCCCTCGATGCCGCGCTTGCCAAAGCCGCCCGGCACCAGCAGGCCGTCGTAGTCGGCCAGTTGTTCTTCGTAAGTGCGGTCTCCGGTTTCGAGTCCTTCGGCTTCAATCCAGTTCAGGTTCAGCTTCAGGTTGTGGGCCAGCGCGCCGTGCACCAGCGCCTCTTTCAATGACTTGTAGGAATCTTCGTACTCTACGTACTTGCCCACGATCCCGATCGTGACTTCGGCCTTCGGGTTATAGACGCGGTGGACGATTTCCTCCCAATCCTTCAGGTCGCGATCTTTGGCTTCCAGCCGCAGGTAGCGCAGTACGAGCGAGTCCACACCTTCACGCGAAAACACCAGCGGCACTTCGTAAATGGAGGCGACGTCTTTGGCGGTGATGACCGCCTCTTCTTCGACATTGCAGAAGAGGGCAATTTTTGACTTGATCTCTTTCGAGAGAAACCGGTCGGTGCGGCACAGCAGAATGTCGGGCTGGATGCCGATGCTGAGCAGTTCTTTCACCGAGTGCTGGGTCGGCTTGGTCTTGAGTTCCTGGGCGGCGGCGATAAACGGCACCAGGGTCACGTGCATGAACAAGGTGTGGTCGCGGCCCAGTTCCTGTCGCATCTGCCGGATGGCTTCCATGAAAGGCAGCGATTCGATATCGCCCACTGTGCCTCCGACTTCGACGATGGCGACATCCACATCCTGCGCCACTTTCTTCATCGCGGCCTTGATCTCATTGGTGACGTGGGGAATCACCTGCACGGTCTTGCCCAGGTAATCGCCGCGGCGCTCCTTGGCAATGATCTGCTCGTAAATGCGCCCGGTGGTCCAGTTATTGTCGCGAGAGAGCTTGGCGTGGGTGAAGCGCTCGTAGTGGCCCAGGTCGAGATCGGTCTCGGCCCCGTCGTCGGTGACAAAAACTTCTCCATGCTGGAAGGGCGACATGGTGCCGGGATCGACGTTGAGATAAGGATCAAACTTCATCAGGTTGACTTTGAGCCCGCGGCTCTCCAGCAGGCAGCCAATGGAGGCCGCCGCCAGTCCCTTGCCCAATGAAGACACCACTCCCCCGGTCACAAAGATGTACTTTGCCGACATCGATTCCTCACCTTAAATTGTCTTTGAAATTTTGTGCAGGATGGGTGCACAACCAATTATGCCAGAAATGTTTTCCGCTGACGAGAAATAGTTTCGCGCCGAAGAATCGCGTCGAAAATGGAGGCCGGGCGTCCCAAGCCCGGCGGGACGGGCGAGACGCCCGTCCTCCATCTTTCTCGCGACGATTATGCCGCGGAGTACACTGGGCAGCAGAAGGTTGCATCCAAGTAGTTGATCCTATGCTTCAGCTTCATCGTTTCGTGATCGGCCTGGTGGCGGGAACGGCGTTGTTCCTGCTGGCGGCAACGCCCGCCTTTCCGCAGCAACTAGCCAAGCGCCTGATTCTCAAAGACGGCACCTACCAGCTGGCCACCAGATGGGAGGTGAAAGGCGAGCGCGTGCGCTACCTGAGCGCGGAGCGCAACGAGTGGGAAGAAGTCCCGAATTCCCTGGTGGATTGGGCGGCCACTGACAAGTATGAGAAGGACCGCGCCGCAGGCAAACCCGCCCCGGAAGCGGTGGCGCTCGATAAGGAGTTAGAGGCCGAACGCCAGGCCGACGAGGCCAGATCTCCCCATGTGGCGCCAGGTTTGCGTCTGCCCGACGATGGCGGCGTGATTCTCCTCGATACTTTCCAGACCCAGCCCCAGTTGGTCGAACTGCAACAGAGCAGCGGCGAGCTCAACAAGAACATGAAGGGCAACATCCTGCGCGCGACCATTAATCCTATTGCCAGCGCCAGGCAGACCATCGAACTGCCCGGCTTGCATGCCAGGATTCAGGCGCACGTTACTGTGCCCGCGATTTATGTCAATCTCGAGCAGCAGGACCAGCTCGACAAAGCCACCCAGATTGCCGAGAAATCAAAGGTAGAGCAACTAGCCTGGGACCGTTTCAAGATCGTGCGCCTGAAAAGCAACAAGGACAAGCGCATTGTCGGGGACGTCAAGATCGCGATCTACGGCAAGGTCAGCCAGGAACAGAAGCTGGTTCCAACCACCGCGACCAGGCTCACCGGCGGCTGGGTCAAAATCACTCCGTCGAACGACCTCGAGCCAGGTGAGTATGCGGTGATCGAACTATTGGGAAAAGATGGAATGAACCTGTACGTATGGGATTTCGGCGTGAATCCAGCAGCCGGAGCCAACACAACTGCCTGGCGCCCCGGCGCGTCGGCGAATCCCGTTCCCGACAAGCCCAAAGAATTGCAGAAGAGGTAGGAGAAAATCAGCACTTGGCAATTGGTACTTAGCCTTCTTCGTCCTCCGAGGGGTGCCCCATCCTCGTCTCTCCGCTTTTTGGAGAGACAGGGTGGGGAGTTCGACCAGTACCGCATACGTTGCGGAGTCCAGTCAGTTCCTCCACAGAACCGGGCAATGCCAGATGCAGATTTCCAACTGTGAACCAAAACCGTTGACCCTTGCCTTACCTGCCGTTACACTTGCCTCGATTTTCTTGCCCTCAGGACTTGCCCTTGAAAGTCTATCGTCCCACGCGCCAGTTGCTGGCTGACGTCGAGCGTTTGCTCGCGGCCAGCCGGCCTTCAGCGCATCATTCTCCCCTGGAGGATGTGATCGATCTGCTATGCCGCGGACGGCATTATGCCTGGGTTGGCATCTTCCTGGCGGTCGAAGAAGGCGCGCCCCAGCCGTCGTTGGGTGCAGGCCGGTATGCCCCAGGTGAAGTGGCGCTGCCGGAAACCCGTTCCAAGATTCTGATCTCGATAAAGTTGGCCTCGCGGGAACTGGGAGTGCTAAGCGTGGAGAGCGATCGCGACGGTGCGTTCGGTGCGGAAGACCGAGTACTGCTGGAAGGCGTGGCTCATTCTCTTGCACGCTTCCTTACGGGACGGGGGAAGTACATCGCCCGCAAGGCACGCACGGATGCGTCCCGTCTGGCCATGTAGGCGCGAGCGTTCCGCTCGGGCTGGTGTCACGATGCTAGGGTAGAGCGGCCCTTCAGTGCTGCATCAAAACTTGCGTAACCGTAACGGCTTTACCCGCTGAGATGTGTCATTGATTCGCACTCCTTGTAACGACCCATTGGCGGATTAAATTTGCTTAAGGTTCGCGGTCCTGAGCATTCTTGAACAGTCGTTCTGCCTTCAATCGTCTTAAGCTTTAGTAGGCAGCCCTCTTAGAGGTCTCAGAGAAACCAACGAGCGACGTGGAGTTAATCCGAAATGACGCGAACTAAGATTCTTTTGGTCGACGACGACAATGATGACATCTTGCTAACGCGAAAATCGCTCGAAAAGGAGAACTGTGAAGTGGTTTCAGCAACGAGTGTCACCGAGGCTCTCAAGCAGATTGCCACGCAACGCTTCGATGTGCTCATCACCGATCTCCATATGCCGGAGCCGGGAGATGGCTTCGCGGTGGTTACCGCTATGCGACATTCTCAACCCGATGTGCTGAACTTGGTCTGCAGCAGCTACCCGGACGTGCAAAAATCGATGGCTGCAATTCTTCTGCAGGCAGACGACGTTCTAGTGAAGCCCTTCCCGGTTGAGCAACTCACGGCGCTCATAGACAAGGGAAGGCTGACATCTAAGCCCTTCCCTCCCCCCGCCAAGGAAAGTGTCGCCTCTATTCTGGATCGCGACGTTGCCATCACGATCAAACGGTGGTTATCACGAGTGGAGCAGATAGCAGAATTGGCTGCGCTTCCGCTTGCCGCGAAAGAGCGCACCGAGTATCTTCCGGCGATGATCGGGAACATCACTGCACGGTTGCGTGCCGCCCGCAACATAGAAGCGACTGACTGCGCCTCTCCCACGGCCATGGCGCACGGACAGCTCCGCTATCGCCAAGGCTACACTGCGCCCCTGATCGTGCAGGAATCAAGGATGCTGCAGGTCTGCATCTTTGAGACGATCGAACGGAACTTGTCCACCGTGGATTTCACTGCGGTGCTGCCGGACATTATGATCATTGCGGACGAGGTGGACTGTCAGTTGAAACAGTGCATCGAAAGTTTCTTGACCACACAGCGAGGGGGAGCGGCTTTGGCGTCCTCTGCCTAGGAACAAGGCGGAGAAGCCCATCGCGGACTGCGTCTGTATGACGACCGATTAACGCCCTTGGTCCAATGACAGCCTCGGGCGAAGGACAAAATTGATTGCCCGGCGTCACAGTGGCGGCGACGAGTGTAGATTGCGGGCTTTAGCCGCTGATGTTTCAGCTAAGCAATAGGATTTTCTACCGCCAAGTCAAAGTCAAAGGCGTCGGATAAGCGTGTCCGAGCTACACTAGGCCCACATCAGATCAGCCCAGCTTCTTCCTGAATTCGTTTCCATGCTTTCTCAACGTGCCGCTTGGTGGTATTCGTCTGGCCCACGCAGAGGCGCAGGGTCAGGCGGCTGTCGAGTCGGGTGTGCGTAAGATATAGATCTCCACTGCGGTTGAGGCGATCCATCAAGGACTGGTTGATCTCGTCTCCGCCCCGGTGCCGGAAACATATCAGGTTCAAGGGCGCGGGTGCGGCCAGTTCGAAGCGCTCGTCTTTCCTTACCCAGCCCGCGAACTGCTGCGCCCATGCGACGTGCTGCCGGATGTGGTGCTGCAGCCCCTCTACGCCATAATGCCGGATCACGAACCACAGCTTGAGTGCCCGGAAGCGCCGCCCGAGCGGAATCTGCCAGTCGCGATAGTCGATGACGGCTCCGGTTTCGGTGGCCTGGTTGCGCAAGTATTCCGGCAGCACGCTCAGGGTCTGGATGAGGGCCTTGCGGTCAGCGACATAAAAGCAATCGCAGTCGAAATTTGTGAACATCCACTTGTGGGGATTGAAGCAGTAGCTGTCGGCAGATTCGAGGCCGGCGTGGGTATGGCGGAATTCAGGGCAAAGCGCGGCGGTGCCGGACATGGCCGCGTCCACGTGCAGCCAGAGTTTGTGCTCGCTGCAGATGCGGGCAATTTCAGGCACCGGGTCGATCGCATTCGATGAGGTCGTGCCCACCGTGGCGCATACGAAGAACGGGACCAGGCCCGCGCGGCTGTCCTGCTCGATCTGCCGCGCCAGGGCCTCGGGGCGCATGGCGAAATTTTCGTCAACCTCGATCAGGCGCAGATTGTTCCGTCCGATGCCGGCTATCTGGGCGCCTTTCTCCAGCGAAGAGTGGGCCTGGGACGAAGTGTAGGCGACCAGCTTGCCGTCGCAGCCGCGCTGGTTGCTGGCAAAGTTGGTGCCCCGCTCCCGCGCCGCCAGCAGCGCGCACAGTGACGCGCTCGAAGCCGTGTCCTGGATCACGCCTCCGCCGCTGCTGGTGGAAAGAAACTTCTGCGGCAGACCCAGCATGTGGACCAGCCAGTCCAGCACATGGGTCTCCAGTTCGGTGCAGGCCGGACTGGTGGCCCACAGCATTCCCTGCACCCCCAGGCCGGAGGAAAGCAAGTCGCCGAGAATCGCCGGACCGGAAGCATTCGAAGGAAAGTAGGCGTAGAAATTGGGCGATTGCCAGTGGGTGATGCCGGGCAGAATCAGCTTCTCGATGTCGGCCAGAATCTCGGGAAAAGATTCGCCTTGCGCCGGTGGGTCAGCAGGCAGCGATGCCCGAATTTGTCCTGGCTCGGCGCGTGAGAGCACGGGATACGACTCGATGCGTCCGTAGTAATCGGCGATCCAGTCCACCACAGCGTGTCCGTGCTTCCGGAATTTCTCGGGTGTCATGTGAAATGTCTTGTCACTGGCCATGCGCTCTTCCTTCGTGAACCTTCGTGTCCTTGGTGGTTGATGCTGTTCCAGCGGGAGGCTCAAACCAACTGTCCGTAATATACCCGGGTGTCGTATTCAAACCCGACTCGACCATCCACTTGGTGCGCATCAAAGATCCGCCGCAATTCGCGCAGCATCGGCGCATACCTGGTCTCACCCGGTTGCGGGGTGTACGAGGAAGACAGCAACCGTCCCTCGAGCGCCGGGTAGTCGAACTCCTGCTGATATTCAAGAGTACGGAACTGAAATGGCGAGGGCGCGAAAAAGGTCTCTATCTGCTCCGTGGTGCGCTCATGGCGTACATCCTGGTAGTCGGTGCCGTAGTCCAACAGCAACTGCTCGTAGGCTCGGAGAAATGGTGTGGATCCGGTGCGCCGTTCGTTCCATAGCAGCACGGTCCAGCCGCCGGGCCGGCAGATGCGAATGAAATCGCGGCGCGATTTTTCGCGATCGAACCAGTGTGCTGCCTGGGCCGCGGTTACAAAATCGACGCTGTGATCGTCCAGCGTGGTGGCTTCGGCCGCGCCCGCGACGCTGGTGAAACGAGGATAGGCGCGCAGAAATTCTTCGCCGGCTCTGCGCATGTCGGAGTTCGGCTCCACGCCATACACGCGATTTCCGTTTTCCAGCAGCATGCGGGTGAAGATGCCGGTACCGGAAGCCACATCCGCGATGACGCAGGCGGGAGTCAGACCGCATTCGTTCTTCAGCAGATCAATAACGGCAGACGGATACCCCGGCCGGTAGCGAACGTAGTTCTCCACACGCGACGAAAAGCGCTGGGTCGAATCCTGCACGGCCATAAAAATAGTTTAACCCGGCGATGCTCACGTAGGGGCGGGCGCCCTCGCCCGCCCGGCCGAGCGAAGCTCGGCTGCCATTCGCCCAAATTCGTCTTAATTGTTAAATTAGAAGCCTTAACATGCGTCTCGTGGTCAAAGTCGGTACCAGTCTGATCGCCCCCGGCGGCCGCATCGACACTAACCGCATGCGGGCGCTGGTCGATCAGCTCGATCTTTCGCGGCACGAGTATCTGATCGTCAGTTCCGGAGCCATCGCTTCGGGCATGACCCATCTCGGCCTTCGCCAAAGACCCTCCACGGTGCCTCTGATGCAAGCCTGCGCCGCCGTCGGACAGAGCCTGCTGATGCATACTTACGAGCAGCTTTTCTTCGGCAAGAAAGTCGTGGCCCAGCTGCTGCTCTCGAGCGATGACTTCACCTCGCCCATCCGCTATCGCAATTTACAGAATGCCTTGCATGAATTGCTGAAGCTGGGCGTGGTGCCGGTGGTCAACGAGAATGACAGCGTTTCGGTGCGCGAGCTGGTGGGAGCCTTCGGCGACAACGACGAACTGAGCGCCCTGCTGGCCACCGCGGTCAAGGCCGACTGGCTGCTTCTGCTCACCGACGTGGATGGCTTCTACTTTCCCAATGGCAAGCGTCCGCGCCTGTTGCGCACGATCAGCAAGCTGACCGCGCCCATGGAAGCCGTCTGCAACGGCCAAGGCAAGCTGGGCACGGGAGGCATGCGCTCCAAGCTGCGCGCGGCCAAGCTGGCCAGCGAAGCGGGCGCCAGCGTCGCCATCGCCAATGGACGCCATGCGCATGCCATTCCCTGGGCCCTGGAGCGCAAGATCGGAACTTATTTTCCGCCGCAGAAAAGAAAGTCTTCCCATGGCCACTAGCCTGCGCACTCCCTGCTCAACTCGCGACAGGCTGCTGCGCGCTCAGAGCGCGGCAACCCGGATGGCACAGCTGACGACGGCGGACAAGAACGCCCTGCTGCTGGCGATGGCCGACGCCATTGCTGCCAATGCCGCAAACATTACTGACGCGAACCAGGCGGACCTGGATTCTTCCGGACTCACCGGCGCCATGCGTGACCGGCTCCTGCTCACTCCGGAACGCATTGCGGCCATGGTGTCGGGCGTGCGCGAAGTGGCCGGTCTTCCGGATCCCGTCGGTGAAACCATCGCGGAGTGGACCCGCCCCAACGGCTTGCGCATCCGCAAAGTGCGCGTGCCTCTGGGCGTTGTGGGTGTCATTTACGAGTCGCGGCCCAATGTGACGGTAGATTGCGCCTCCCTGGTGCTCAAGACCGGGAACGCCATCGTGCTGCGCGGCGGTAAGGAAGCGGCCCACAGCAATCAGAAATTGATTGAAATACTGAACCAGGTGGATGGAGTTCCCGAAGGCGCAATCGAGCTGCTGGATTCGAGCACTCGCGATTCGGTGCACGAACTGATCAAGGCGCGCGGCCTGGTGGATGTGCTTATTCCCCGCGGCGGACCTGGCCTGATTTCCTACGTCGCGGACAACGCCACCGTGCCTGTGATCGAGACCGGGGCGGGGAACTGCCACATCTTTGTGGACCAGTCCGCGGATTTCGATATGGCGGACGGCATCGTGATCAATGCCAAGACGCAGCGTCCGTCCGTGTGCAATTCAGCGGAAAAGTTGTTGGTGCACCAGAGCATTGCGGCGGAATATGTTCCGCGCATCGTCAAGAGGCTGCTTGCTGGCGGAGTCGAAGTGCGGGGCGACGACGAGACTCGGCGCCTGGCCGCCGGAATGCCTGTCGGCGCCGCCGCAACTCAGGATTGGAGCGAAGAATACTTGCGGCTGTGCATCGCGGTCCGGGTTGTCGCCGGCATCGAAGACGCGATTGGGCACATCAACCGCTACTCCACCAAAAACTCGGAGGCGATTGTGACCCGCGACCAGGCGCAGGCGCAACTGTTTCTTCAGCAGGTGGATTCGGCGGTGGTGTATTGGAACGCTTCGACCCGCTTTTCCGACGGAGGAGAGTTCGGCTTCGGCGCAGAAATGGGTATCAGCACCCAGAAATTGCACTGCCGCGGACCCTTTGCGCTGGCGGAACTGACCTCGGCCAAGTACGAAGTAAAGGGCAACGGCCAGATACGCTAACCGTGTGTGGGTCGGACACTCCCTTCGACTTTGCTCAGGGCAGGCTTTGTCCGACGCCTTTGACTTAACGTTTTTGACTTAAATGTTTTTGACTTACCGTTTTTGACTTATGTTTTAGTCTGCCCAGTCCTGGATCAACTTCAAAATCGTCGGACAAGAGTGCCCGACCCACACATGAGGTGAACGACGTTGTTGCAGGCCGGCGACATGGCGCCCGATTTCGATGTTCCAGTTCTCATCGGTGGCGTAAGAAAGCAATCCCGCCTCTCTGAGCAATGGAGCCGGAGCAACCTGGTACTGGCTTTTTACCCTTCAAACTGGGACCCGGTCAGCACCCGGCAGATGGTCGCTTACCAGGTGGAGCGGGAAAAGCTTGAGGCCCGGCAGGCAGAGGTGCTTGGCATCAGCGTCGATCACATCATGAATGCAGCG
This sequence comes from Terriglobia bacterium, assembly GCA_963790645.1. GTDB lineage: Bacteria > Acidobacteriota > Terriglobia > Terriglobales > Acidobacteriaceae > JAIQFF01. Next base: position 218,076 of record CAWBPS010000031.1, read on the forward strand.
GCCTGGGAGCGCGAGATCGGCCCCTTCGATTTCCTGCTGGCCAGCGACTTCTGGCCGCACGGGGCCATCAGCCGGGAGTACGGAGTGTTGCGGGAGACCGATCCGTTCCAGGGAGCCAGCGAGCGCGCCATTTTTGTGATCGACAAGGCGGGTAAGATCCGGTTTGCGCGCATCTATCCCGTGGACCAGCTTCCAGATTTTGACGAAACATTGACCGTGCTGCATGACCTCGCCAGACTTTGAGGCACGCCAGCGCACCGCCGTCCAGGAGCCCGATGAAATTTATTTCCGCAGCGGTTCTTCCCGTCGTTCTTTTTTCCATTTTTTCCCTTTCCAACATGGGTGGAACCTCTCAACCGGCAATTCCCACAAAGGACGTAGTACCCCTCTTCGGGTTCCAGAACTCGGCCGATGAGACGGCGCTCGAGAGCCGTTTCCTGGCCGTGCCCGATCCAAAGCTCGCCGAAGAACACCTGCGTATCCTGACTCAGTCGCCGCATATGGCGGGCACTCCCGAGGATAAGGCCACCGCCGACTATGTCGCCCAAAAATTCCGCGAGGCCGGCCTCGAAACCGAGATCGTCGAATACCGCGTCTGGATGAACTACCCGGCCGAAATCAGCGTGGACATGACCGCGCCCGACGGAGTCATCATGCACGGCCCCACCCGCGAGCGGGTCAACGACGATCCCTACCAGGATGATCCCCGGGTAGTCATGCCGTTTAACAGCATGTCGCCGTCAGGTGACGTGGAAGCGGAAGTGGTTTACGCCAACTACGGATCGCCCGACTGATTTTCAGAAGCTGGAACAGATGAAGATCGATGTTCGGGGCAAGATCGTGCTGGTGCGTTACGGGCAAAACTTTCGCGGCGTAAAAGCGTTCGTGGCCCAGGAACACGGCGCGGCAGGCGTGCTCATCTACTCTGATCCGGCCGACGACGGCTGGCGCCACGGAGATAAATATCCGCAGGGCCCCTGGCGTCCCGATACCGGCGTGCAGCGCGGTTCCATCGGATACATGTTCCAGTATCCCGGCGACCCCACCACCCCGGGAATTGCCTCGGTGCCATCGCTTCCGGATTCCAGGCGCACGGCTCCCGAGCAGTGCGGCGCAGTTGCCCAGGATTCCCACGACGCCGCTTTCCTACGCCGACGCCTGGCCTATCCTCGAGCATCTGGGTGGACCGGATTCACCGCGCGAGTGGCAGGGCTCATTGCCGTTCACCTATCACGTCGGGCCCGGTCCGGCCAAGGTGAAGATTCATCTCAAGCAGGACTACCAGCTCCGCACCATCTGGGACGTGATCGGCCGGGTGCGCGGCAGCGAGCTGCCCGACGAGTGGGTGGTGGCGGGCAATCATCGCGACGCCTGGGTGTATGGCGCGGTTGATCCCAACAGCGGCACGGCTGCGATGCTGGAATCAGTCCACGGCATCGGCGAACTGCTGAAGTCAGGCTGGAAGCCGAAGCGGACGATCGTCATCGGCAGCTGGGACGGCGAGGAAGAAGGACTGATCGGTTCCACAGAGTGGGGCGAACAGCACGAAACCGAACTGGCCAACGCCGTGGCTTACTTCAACATGGATGTCGCGGTGTCGGGCTCCGAAGTTCGGCGCGTCGTCGGTGCCCACGCTGAAGCAGTTTATCCGCGACGTGACCCGGGTCGTGCCCAGCCCCAAGGGCGGCATGCTCTATGACGAATGGCAAAAGAGCAGCCAGTCGGGAGCCGATGCCGAACGCAGGCCCACGCAGGATATCGGCAGTACGGACCGTGTCCCGGCCGCGCCGGGCAAATCCGATGTGCCGGTGGGAGACCTGGGCAGCGGCTCGGACTACACCGTCTTCCTGCAGCATCTCGGCGTGCCGTCGTCGGACGTGAGTTCAAGCGGATCGTACGGCGTGTACCACTCAGTCTTCGACAACTTCAACTGGTTCAAGAAATTTGGCGATCCCGACTTTGCCTACGAGCAGGAAATGGCGCGAGTGTTCGGACTGGAAGTCATCCGCATGTCCGACGCCGATGTGTTGCCCTACGACTACGAGGAATATGGCAAGGAAATCAGCGCCTATGTGGAAGCGGCGCGCCATAAATCGGAGGCTGTATTCGGCGGGCAGCCACCGAATTTTGCCGACGCGATTCGCGCCGCCCATCAATTTCGAGCAGGCCGGAGCCAAAATCCGGCGCAAGCAGGGAAATCCCGGGAGCGGTGCTGACCGGCTCAATCAGGTGCTGCGCCAGGCCGAACGTGCGTTGCTGATTTCTGACGGGCTGCCTAACCGCCCCTGGTTCCGGCACGCCATCTATGCCCCCGGCCAGTACACCGGCTACGCCGCGGTGGTGATTCCAGGTGTGAACGAGGCCATCGACAAGCATGACCTGGAACGCACCCGGCAGCAAATCGCGGTCCTGGCCGCGGCACTGAACCGGGCGGCCAAGGTGTTGCAGGAGTATCGCTGATGACGCCGGGGACGGCCGTGCACGAAATCCTGAGGACCTTGCCCTCGGCCGCGGGCGCTACTTTCCTTGCGCTGTTTCCCATCGTGAATCCCTTCGGCGGCGTGCCGTTGTTCTTTGCTCTCACCGCCGACTTCCCCGACCACGAGCGCAACTGGACCGCCCTGAAGACCGCGCTGTATGTGCTCGGCATCCTGGTGGTCTTCATGTTTTTCGGACGCTTTGTGCTCAACTTCTTTGGCATTTCGCTGCCCGTGCTGAAGATTGCCGGCGGGCTCATCGTGGCCCACACCGCCTGGGGCATGGTGACGGCTTCGGCCCGCATCACTCCCGCGGAGACGGACGAGGCCGCCGAAAAAAACGATATTTCCCTGACTCCAATGGCAATGCCGATGCTTTCCGGTCCGGGCTCGATCGGAGTCGTGATGGGCCTGGCCGCGCACGCCGACAGCCTGACGACCTACGTGGGCATGGTGATCGGGATCGCGGCCCTCGCCCTCAGCGTTTACCTGTTTCTGCGCCTCGGAGGTCCGCTGGTAGCGAAGTTGGGCCCGGGTGCAGTGGCCGGCATCACCCGCATCTTCGGCTTCCTGATTTTTGCGGTGGCCGTGCAGCTAGTGTGGGACGGCGCAGCGGATTTCGGGAAGTAGTGTGGTCGCGGGCGACCCGCCCGCGGGTTTCGGGGGCCCTGACAGCCAGATCGGGAGACACGGGGCCAGTTTTCGGTTCATGGCAAGAAAATGCCGCGGGCGAGTCGCCCGCGACCACACAACCACAACCCACCCACACAACCTACTTCAGGGTGACCAGCTTCTCCACCAGTTCCGAGTAGTCTTTCTTCTCCAGACCGTGTACCTGCTTGTTGTACTCGTCAACCTTCGAGGAATAATTCATCGAACAGAACTTCGGGCCGCACATGGAGCAGAAGGCAGCCTCTTTGTAATAGTCGTCGGGCAGGGTCTCGTCATGCATGGAGCGCGCGGTCTCGGGATCGAGTGACAGCGCAAACTGTTTTTCCCAGTCAAAAGTGTAGCGGGCATAGCTGAGCGCGTCGTCGCGGTCCTGGGCGCCAGGGCGATGCCGCGCCAGGTCGGCCGCGTGCGCCGCGATCTTGTATGCAATGATGCCGTCTTTCACGTCTTTTTCATTCGGCAAGCCTAAATGCTCTTTGGGCGTGACGTAGCACAGCATGGCGGCCCCGTGCCATCCGATCATGGCCGCCCCGATGGCAGAAGTGATGTGGTCGTAGCCGGGCGCGATGTCAGTCACCAGCGGGCCCAGGGTGTAGAAGGGCGCTTCGTAGCAGAGCTCTTTTTCCTTGTCCACCTGCTCTTTGATCTTGTCCAGCGGCACGTGGCCGGGACCCTCGATCATGACCTGCACGTCATACTCCCAGGCCTTCCTGGTGAGTTCTCCCAGAGTTTTGAGTTCCGCGAACTGGGCCTCATCGCTGGCATCGGCAATACAGCCGGGCCGCAGGCCGTCGCCCAGGGAAAACGAAACATCATGCTTGATGAAGATCTTGCAGATATCGTCGAAGCACTCATACAGAAAATTCTGCTGGTGATGATGGGCCATCCATTGCGCCAGAATCGCCCCGCCGCGGCTGACAATCCCGGTGATGCGCTTTGAAACCAGGGGCAGATATTGAATGAGCACGCCGGCATGGATGGTCATGTAGTCCACGCCCTGCTCCGCCTGCTCTTCGATCACCTCCAGCATCACATTCTTGTTGAGGTCTTCAATCCGCTTGACCCGCGAAATGGCTTCGTAAATCGGCACCGTGCCGATAGGCACGGGGGAATGCCGCAGAATGGCTTCGCGAATCTCATGGATGTTGCCGCCGGTGGAGAGGTCCATCACCGTATCGGCGCCGAAGTGCACCGAGGTGTGCAGCTTCTTGAGCTCTTCCTCGATGTTCGAGGTCACCGCCGAGTTGCCGATGTTGGAATTGATCTTGCACAGCGAGGCCACCCCGATGCACATGGGCTCCAGTTCGGGATGATTGATATTGGCGGGAATAATCATCCGCCCGCGGGCGACTTCGTCGCGCACCAGTTCCGGCGCCAGCTTCTCGCGGTGCGCGATGTACGCCATCTCCTCGGTGATAACGCCCCGGCGCGCGTAGCGCATCTGGGAAAAATTGCCGTCCATGTTGCTGGATTTGCGGCTGGCGATCCATTCCGCCCGGGGCTGGGGGACACTGTGTCCATTGCTGCCGTTTGTGGAAGTCATGATGACAGTTTTCCTTGGCGTTTCTTTGACGATTATACGCCGCGATGGCGAAGATGATTTGAAGGATGTCTGTAGCGCCGGCGGGACGCCGGCGCTACTTTATGAGGGGCGTTTTCTTAGTTCTTGCCTTGAGAGGCTAGTGCCGCCTGCTCGCGGCGGGCTTCCTGGGCGGGGATGAAATCAGCGTCGGCACTCTTCCAGAGCAGGAGCAACTGTTCGTAGGTCCGGGCGGCCGCCGCCGGGTCGGTCTGGGTTTGGGCCCGCGCCGTCCCCAGCAGACAGAGGGCATAGTCGGGGACCTGCGATGTCCCGTTCGCGCCTTCGCCCAGGGAGATGGCGCGATAGCGGGTGCCGGGCTCGAAGTCCGTCACGGCCTTCTGCGCATTCTTCATCTCCAACGATGCCCGTCCGGCCAAGTGAGGAACCTTCGACACCAGCAGGTAGGGAGCGGCCGGAGACAGAAGTCCGGCGACCTGCTCGGGGTGATGTTGCATCAGAGCAACGGCGGCCTTTACTTCAGGCAGGTAGATTTCGTTGACCAGGGTATTGGTGGGGACTTCCGCGGCCAGGCGTTGTATTTCTGCAAGCGCCGGGCCGGTCTCGCCGCACAGGGCGAGAGCCAGGGCTGCGTCGGGGACAGTTGCGGCGGAATGATCAAGCGTCAGCCCATGGCGAGCGGAATCGCGGGCCGCCGAACAGTTCGAAACCAGCGCATCGTGCAGGGCCTTGACCGAATAAATTCCGCCCGCGGCATCGGGCAGGTGTTGCTGCTCCGCTCTTTGCGCCGCATGCTCCCAAAGCCGGTCGGCGTCATGCATCTTGCCCATGGAAAAGTAAATGGTCGCTGCGCCCGACTCGATGCTAAAGCCGTCGGGACGGACGGCAGCCCACTGCACGTGCTTGTCCCAGTCCGGCCGATTCGAGAGGAAATCGTCCGTCATGGCATTGCTGTGATAATTGGTGTCGTCGCTGCCGCCCTGGTCCATGGCCTCTTTCAGGTAGTGCTCGCCCTCCTGCAGGCGGTCCATGCCAATAAGCATCCCCGCCGCATTGTTGGCAGCAACGTTGTTCCACTTGGCAATTTCCCAGGTCTTCTTGAAGCCGGCAAGGGCCTGTTCCATGTCACCCACGAGTCCGTAGGCGTTGGCCAGGTTGTTCCACGCGGCAGCATCCCGCGGATAGGTCGCGACAAAGAGCTTGTAGGACTGCAGCGCTTTCGGCAAATCGAATTGCTGCAGCGCGTATTGCGACTCGATGTACATTCGCTCGCGCTCGGTCACGCGCTCGCGCAGGTCATAAGCTTTCTTCAGATACTCCATGGCTTTGGTGAACGCACCCTGGTTTCCGTAGGCCACGCCCAGTCGCGCGTATCCCATGGCAAAACTGGGATCGAGCCGCAACGCCTCCTGATAGAACGACGAAGCCTGGGGAAAGTCGCGGCCCATGCGATGCTCATCCTCACCCAGTGAAAACGCATGGAAGGCCTGCAGCGAAGTTGTGGTCACGTTGGTGTAGGGCGTGGACAGCTTCTGGATGGAGGCCATCGACTCGCCCAGGCGCGCCCGCATCGCGGTGGCGGCCTTCGAAACGGCCTGCAGAACCGCCGTTTTGTCCGGAGCGGTTACCTGCTCCCGGGCGAACACCTCTCCGGTGGCGCAATTTACCGCATTGATCGAAATCACATAGGACGGCCCCAGATTGGCAATGGTCCCCGAGAGGTAGGCCTTCACCCCCAGCCGCTGCCCCAGCTGCTGCGCCAGTTCCGGCGTAATTCTTTGCGCGCCCGACTGGCCCAGATATTGCAGGTTGCTGTGCAATTCCGCATCGCTCACCAGTTGCAGCAAGGGGGATTGCTCGAGCTGAATGGCCAGTGCCTCCTTCAGCGTCGAATCGAAGACCCCGTCGCCGGTTTGATTGGTGAAGTCGGCAAGAATGAGCTGGTCTTTGTCCGTCAGTTGCACGCTCTGATGCTTGCGCCAGTAGAGCCCGCCCGCAATCAGTGCCAGCAGGAGAAGGATGGCGCCGGGAATCATCAGCTTTCGCCACCATGGCTGCGGTTGAGCAGCCTCGGCGACTGTGGCTACAGCGTCTGAGGAGGTTGCGGCAACCACCCGCGCCGATCCGCTCGTTCTGTGCGCCGCGGCAGATGTCCCTTGCACCGGCGCGGCGCTTCCGCTGTACGCCTGTTCGGAAGAGGAACTGACGGCGGAATTGTGCCCGGACTCCAGGTCCCGCTTCAGCCGCCGCAACTCCGACTTGATGTCAACCGCATGCTGGTATCGCAATTCGCGGTCTTTCTCTAAAGCGCGGTTGATGACGTCTTCCAGTTTGGGCGGCAGGTTTGGGTTCAACCGGATCGGTGCCAGCGGCGCGCGGTTCATGATCGCGTCAAAGATCACCCCGGAAGTTTCCCCGCGAAACGGGACGGCGCCGGTAGCCATTTCGTACAGCACGATGCCAAACGAGAACAGGTCGGTACGAGAATCGAGGGTTTTCCCGCGCACCTGCTCGGGCGACATGTAAGCCACGGTACCCAGCGCCGACCCTGGACTCGTAAGGTGCTGCTGCGCGTTCGCGTCCTCGGTTCTGGTCACGTCGGTGGGATTCAGCGCCCGGTTTCCTCCGTGTGCCACCTTGGCGAGCCCAAAGTCGAGAATCTTGGCGGCCCCGCGCGTAGTGACAAAAATATTTGCCGGCTTGATGTCGCGGTGAACAATCCCTTTGGAGTGCGCCGCGTCGAGAGCTTCGGCCACGTCAATGCCGATCGAGAGCAGCGTCTCCATCTCCAGCGGCCGGTTGCCGATGAGATGTTTCAGCGTCTCGCCTTCCAGGTACTCCATTACGATGAAAGCCTGGTCGCCCTCTTCCCCGATGTCATGAATGGTGCAAATGTTGGGATGATTGAGCGCGGATGCCGCCTGCGCCTCGCGGCGGAAGCGGCTGAGAGCGGTGGGGTCGCGGGTCACATCTTCAGGAAGGAACTTAAGCGCGACGAAGCGATGCAGGCGCGTGTCTTCGGCCTTGTAAACAACGCCCATCCCGCCACCACCGAGCTTCTCGATCACCCGGTAGTAAGAGATGTTCTGACCGATCATTTCGCCCATGAAGAGATTGCCCCGCAACGTCCGGCGGCGGACTTCGGGTGAGCCATCTTAGGGCGGAGGTGGAAACAAAGTCAACGCAGGAAGGCACCGGATCGCTGGGTCAATTGGCTGGCGGTCGAAAACGACGTGGGGACAGCCGCCCGCCGGCTGTCCGGCGGAGCAACGCTCCGCCTGGCTATGAGCGAAATGCTGTCGAGCTGCGCTCGACTGGGCGGACGAGGGCGTCCGCCCCTACGTGGTCACCAGACCCGGCAGGCGTTCTCGCGCACCATGGGTTGGCCGGCTTTGCAGTTGAATGCCTTCTGGAATTCGGGCATGTTCTGCACTACGCCGTCCACGCGGTATTTTCCCGGTGAATGAGGATCGACGCTGACCAGCATGCGCGAGTATTCGGGACGCCGTTTTTCACACCAGGCGCGCCCAAAGCCGAGAAAGAAACGCTGCTGCGGAGTGTAGCCGTCAATGGTTTGAGCCGCCGCGCCCGCCTGTCCGTCGGCGATCATCTGCTCCAGGGCCATCAGTGCGACGCGGGCGCCGCCGTTGTCAGCCGTGTTTTCGCCCAGGGTCAGCTTGCCGTTGAGCTTCAGGTCATCCACGGCGACGAAACTGCTGTACTCATCGGCGATGCAACTGGCCCGCTTCTCAAATTCCGTGCCGTCCTGCGCCGTCCACCAGTCGCGTAGATTGCCCTGGGGATCGAATTTGCGGCCCTGATCGTCGAAGCCATGAGTCAGTTCGTGGCCGATGACGATTCCGATGCCGCCGAAATTTATGGCATCGTCCGCCTGCTTGTCGAAAAAGGGCGGCTGCAGGATGCCGGCGGGAAACACGATTTCATTCCGCGGCGGACTGTAGTAGGCATTCACCGTGGGCGGCGTCATTTGCCATTCGTTGCGGTCCAGCGGCTTGCCGATCTTGGCAATCTGGCGTTTCGCCTCAAATTCGTTGGCGCGCAGAAAATTTCCCAGCAGGTCGCCGCGCTCGATCTTGAGCGAACTGTAGTCGCGCCAGACATCGGGATAGCCGATCTTGTTGCGGATGGCGTCCAGCTTCACTTTGGCCTGCTTTTTCGTCTCCTCCGTCATCCAGGGCAGAGTGCGGATGTCCTGGTCCAGACTCTTTTCCAGCGCGTCCACCATCTTCAACATGCGTTGCTTGCCATCGGCGCCGAAGGCCTGCTCCACGTAGCGCTGGCCCAGGGCCTCGCCCAGTGCGTTATCAGTGGCGCTCACGCAACGCTTCCAGCGCGGCTTGATCTCGGACTGCCCGGTCAATGCCTGCTGCATCTTGAAGTTGGCGTCCACGAAAGGTTTGGAAAGCCAGGGAGCGGAGTCGTCGAGCAGATGCCAGCTTACGTAGGTACGCAGGGCGTCGAGCGATTCCGATTCCAGGACGCCATTCACCTGCTTGAAGAAATCCGGATTGGAAACGTTCAACGCGGAAAACTTCGGCGTGCCCATGGCGGCGAAGTAACGATCCAAATGGAAATTGGGCGCCAGAGCGATGGCCTCGGCGCGAGTCATCTTATGATCGCGGGTCTTGGGATCGCGCCGCGCGGTGCGGTCCATGGCGGCTTTAGCGAGAGCGGTTTCGATGCGCAACACGGACTGCGCGGAATCCGCGGCCTGCTTGGCTGATTGTCCGCTCAGCGTAAATAACTGAGTGGCATAATCCACCAGGCTGGCGCGCGCAGCCGCCGTCTTGGGATCATCTTTGAGGTAGTAGTCGCGATCGGGCAATGACAGACCGCCCTGGTCAATGTAGGCGATCACCTCGCTTGCATTGTGCAGGTCAGGTGAGGAATAAAAATTGAACAGCGGATTCGGCCCCAGCAGTTGAACCCGGGCCACGGCCTCGATCAGGGCCGCCTTGTCTTTTGCTGCCGCGATGCGTTTGAGTTCGGGTGTCAGCGGCGCTACGCCCTTGGCGTCAATCGCCGCTTCGTCTATGCAGGAACCGTAGTAGTCTCCGATTTTCTGGCTGATGGCATCGCGCCCCGCGCTGGCGGCCGAGGCTTTCTCCAGGATCTCGCGCATGACTGCGGAATTTCTCTCCCGAATCTCGACAAAGCTCACCCAGGAGGTCTGGTCGGGCGGAATTACCGCCGTCTTCAGCCAGTTGCCACAGGCATATTGGTAGAAATCCACACAGGGATCGACGGTCTTGTCGATGGTGTCGAGATTGACCACGGGTTGAGACGCGGTCTGGCCGAAACTGGCGACGGCCAGCAAGACGATTGCCGGCAGAAGGTAGAGCGTGCGCATGGTTGACCTCATGAAACGAACGTTTGATTCTAGGGCCTCGGGCTTAGACGAACAAGCCGGGAAAATGTTATGTGAGGGTTAAGTCTGAGGCTTGGCTCACAAGCGCAGGCGTCGTTGGTGTGCGCCAGTAGCGACGGCGTCCCGCCGGCTGTCCCGAGGGCATCCTGCCCTCGGAAAGCGGGCACTAGAAACAATCCGAGCCCAGCGATCAATCCAAATCGTCAGTGCCCGCCGAATCCCTTGAAGCCTTTGCGGCGCTGCTCGCTGTAGCGGTGCAGGGCATCGTTGATGATGGGATAGGCCTCCGCCGCGGGTTGAATTTCATCCACTTCCACCGCTTTCCCTTCCAGTTGTTTGTAGTCCTGAAAGAAGCGCCGCAGCATAAGCGAGCGGTGGGGCGGCATCTCCTGGGCTTCGCGGTAGGCGTTAAATTCCGGGTCCTGCGTGGCCACGGCGATGATCTTGTGGTCCTTTTTTCCGGTATCAATCATGGTCATCAACCCGATAGTGCGCGCGTGAATCAAGGTGAGCGGGACCACCGCTTCCTGGCACAGCACCAGCACGTCGAGAGGATCGTCGTCTTCGGCCAGGGTCTGCGGAATAAAGCCGTAGTTGGCGGGATAGTACACAGCGGAATAGAGCACACGATCCAGCTTGATCAGCCCGCTCACCTTGTCGAGTTCGTACTTGACGCTCGAACCGAAGGGGATCTCGACGATGCTGTAAAACTCCTGCGGCAATTTGTCGCCGGGGGTCACGTCATGCCAGGGATGGATCATCAGGCCTCACTGGAATAGAGGAACTGCTGGCATTATATCGGCCATCCGGACATCTTGACCCGCGCCAGAGGCTGGAATACAGTCTTAATGTTGGCGGTTATTTATGGCGGGCGAAACCCGGAAATATCTTAAATTCGGCGGGGCGGTAGCGCTGATCCTGCTCTCCATGGGGTATCTGGCGTACACCGGGGTGCAGGAGAGCAAGAGTTATTACGTCACCATCAAGGAACTGCGGGGCATGGGTGACAGCGCCTACACCAAGCACCTGCGCGTGGCCGGGAATGTCCAGCCCGGTTCGATCAAGCGCACCGGCACCCGCGTGGAATTTTCCCTGGTAGAAAACGATCAGCTTCTGCCCGTGGTTTACAGCGGGACCGAGGCGCCTCCGGACACTTTCAAAGACAACTCCCAGGCTTTGGCGGATGGCAGCTTTGGCCGCGACGGCGTCTTCCACGCCAAACAGCTGCAAGCCAAGTGCGCCTCGAAGTACGCGCCCCAGCAACCAGGCACACAATCCTCCATGTAAGACCACGTAGGCCCGGACGCCTCGTCCGGGCGGGCGAGCGCAGCTCGCCTGGTTTTTGCGGTCTGAATCTTCTGGTGGCCGGCTCCCTTCAGCCAATCCCTTCCGAGCCGAGCGGAGCTGCGCTCCGCCGGGCGGGTGAGGATACCCGCCCCTACGTGGTATCTTCCCATCACGTGGACGTTTCTCCCATCATCACCCTCACCGCCGTGGTCAAGCAGTTCGGCCGCTTCGCGGCGCTCCGCGGCGTCAGCGCTGAATTTGCCGCGGGACGGCTCTATGTAATCCTCGGGGACAATGGAGCAGGGAAGACTACGCTCTTGCGCGCGCTCGCCGGTCTGGCGCACCCCACCCGCGGCAGCATCTCGATTCTGGGGACCACAGACGTGCGATCGGTATGCCACGAACTGGGCTACATGGCCCATCCTTCGCTGCTCTATGACGAAATGAGCGGGATGGAGAACCTGCGCTATTTCGCACGGCTCTACGGGGTCGCGGATGGCTCGCGGGGCGCCGACAATATGACCGCCGTGGGCCTCGATCCCGGGCTGACGCGCCCGGTGGCGCAATATTCGCAGGGCATGCGCCAGAGATTATCGCTGGCGCGCGCCGTGCTCAACGATCCCAAAATTCTGCTGCTGGACGAACCTTTTTCCAACGTGGATTTGCGCTCGGCGCGCGCCATGGTCACGCTGCTGGCGCAGATGCGCGACACCGGCAAGACGATTTTTGTAGTTACCCATCAGGCTGCCTTGCTGGACGGGGCCGCCGACGAATTTGTCTGGATGGAAGCCGGGCAGATCACGCATCGCAGCCAGGAACTGCAGCCGGCGGAGACTCAATGAGCAAAGCGACGGCGGTTCCATCGGGCGTCACCGGAGCGACATTAGGCAAAGACTTGCGCCTGGAGTGGCGATCGAAAGATGCCATCAACTCCATGCTGTTTTTCTCGCTGCTGGTGGTCGTGGTATTCAGCTTTTCCTTCGATCCCAATGCTGAAGAATCGCGGCAGATCGCCGGCGGACTGGTCTGGGTGGCATTTCTCTTTGCCGCCGTGGTCGCGCTGAACCAGACCTGGGCGCGCGAACTGCGCAATCAGGTGCTGGACGCCTATCGCGTCTCTCCCGCCCCGGCGAATTCGCTTTTCCTGGCCAAGGCGCTGGGCAACTTTATTTTTGTCGCGGTGCTGGAAATCCTTATGACGCCGCTGTTCATTATGTTCTACAAACTGCGCGCACTGGGTCCAGCCTGGCAGTTGCTCCCCATAGCAGCGCTGGGGACCTGGGCGCTGGTGGTGAATGGCACATTTTTTGCCGCCGTTTCGCTGCGCACCCGCAGCCGCGAGATCATGCTGCCGCTGCTCTTGTTTCCGATCTCGATCCCGGCGTTACTGGCCATGGTGAATGCCACCACGGCGATTTTGACGGGCGAACTATCCGCGAAATTCTGGATTGTGTTGCTTAGCACTTACGACGTGGTGTTTACTATCGCTTGCCTGCTTTTGTTCGAACTGGTTTTGAACGCCGAATGACCATGAAACGTCTTTTCCCCATTTTCGGATTGCTGACCGCCGCCCTGCTCAGCTTCGCTCTCTATGAAGCGCTGGTGACCGCTCCCACCGAGCAGACCATGGGCAATGTGCAGCGCATCTTCTACTACCATGTGCCTTCGGCGTGGACCGCGTTCCTGCTGTTCTTCATCAACTTTATCTGCTCCATCCAGTATCTGGTGCGCCCTAACCCGGTCGCCGACAAAGTGACGAACTGGACAGTCATCGCCATCGCGATCGCAGCTTGCGTTGCTGCCTTCGTGTATCGCCCCCTGCCGGAGGGTATAGAGCCGTCGTCGGTGGCCACCACGGGGCTCGCCATCGCCGGCCTGTATTTCCTGATCAAGAAGTATTTCTCGCGCGAGCGGGCGGATGCGCTGGCCGTGGTCAGCGCTGAAGTCGGCGTCGTGTTCTGCACCGTCGTTTTGGTTACAGGGCCGCTGTGGGCGCGGCCGGTGTGGGGCATCTGGTGGACCTGGGACGTTCGCCTGACCTCCACCCTGGTCCTCTGGCTCATTTACATCAGCTATCTGATGCTGCGCCGCTTTTCCACCAGCGGACAGACCCCGATCCTGGCCGCGGCCCTGGCCGTGTTCGGCGCGCTCGATGTTCCGCTGGTGTATTTCTCTATCTGGATATTCCGCACCCAGCATCCTCAGCCCGTGATCGGCGGCGGCGGTTCCATCGATCCGCGCATGTTGCACGTGCTGCTGATCAACTGGCTGGCCTTCCTCTGCTTCGCCGCGCTGGTTTGCTGGTCCCGCTATCGCCTGGAGATTCTGCGGAGAGAACTGGAAGAAACCCAGGCGCTCGAAGCCCTGCTCGAACCCCGGAGCCCACGATGAATTTTCTCTATGCCGCCTACGCCGCCACCTGGATCATCCACATCGTTTACCTGGGCACTCTGGTGCGACGCTATCAACGCCTGAGCAAAGAGATTGCGGAGCTGAAGAAGTAGCATTTGACACTTGGCAGTTGGCCACGCCCACTCCGAACCACGGTGATCAAATGCAGCCCGGGTATGTGGGTCGGACACTCCCTTCGACTCCGCTCAGGGCAGGCTCTGTCCCACGCCTTTGACTTTGACTTAGCGTTTCAGAAGGTGATGCGGTCGTGACAGCCACGAGGCAAGCAGATTGAGGAACTGAATCAGGCGGGAAGATAGCAATTAGCCAAGCTCACTTCGAACCATGATCTGGCCAAATGCCAACTGCTGCTCTACCTCATTCCACTGCTGAACTCCGCCGCCGCATTCGAGCGCAGGAACTCGTACTCTTCAATCATCGCGGCCACGCCGATGCTGGAAACCGACGGCGAACTTTCCACCCGCACTACCCGGGCGATAAAGCGCACCCGCACCGGTTCGGTAAGAGTGACGTGGGGCGGAAACGTCATGGTCACTTCGATGCGGGAGCCCTCGGCCAGAGGACGATCCAGATAAAAAAAGACCCCGCGCGCGCTTACATTCTGAGTTTCCGTCAACAGGTCGCGGAGACCGTTGCCCGCCACCCGGACCGATGCCGGCAGACGCATATCGAAGCGTCGCATGGTACGGCGTTCCTGAGCTGCAGCTGGCATTGAAATGTCTCTCCGCGGTTGCATGAATCCTGATTCACCCAAAATTTCACCCCGGACGGCAGGCACCTTCCAGCGATAAAACAACCAGTGGCGCCAGATTTACTTATTCAGCAACAGTTTGCAAGCGCAAAAGAAAACGGGGAACTGACTCGGTTAATGCGACAGCAAAGGGCAGGGCCCCGGGGGAGGGATCCTGAAAATGCAGACTGATACGAAGTAAGGATGGATGCACGCGCGTTGCCATCAGCGCCAAACCACAAAGAAGCCATTTCGATCATACCCGCTAACGACTTGCACTCAGGCTCCGCGCTTCTCAGAAAGATACGAGTGAAAAAGTTTGCAGACCGGTGCGCCCTTCCGGTCTCAATGTCCGGATTCTTTTCCCGTGCGACCGCAGTTTTGTGTTTCCCCTCGGCATCTTAAGCAGTTGCTGGCCGCATCTGACCATCGCAGGGCGAGCGGTTGGTGCGCGGCTTGACAGGCTATCCGTCAGATGTTTAAGTAGTTACTTAATTTTTGCCCTTATTCTGGTGACAAGTACGCATGCCGCATGGCGGGAGTGTGCCGGGCTGTCGCCTGGGTGCCGTCTTTCTTTCCTCTCCATGAATTGGGATATTCGGAGGAGCTAGTGACATTGAATTTCCGGGCGTTGGGAAGATATAGCCCTGTCCTGCTGTGCTTCGGTTTGCTGCTATTAGGAGGGTTGGCGCTGCACTCAAGTGCTTCGTGGCCATTGACCGCTACGGGCCGGAGCGCATCCCTCCCGGAAATCCTGGCCGCTTCTGATCTTGCCTCGAACCGCCCCATCGTCCACGTAGATCTAGGGCAGCTCCCTCTGCGCTTTGAACCGAATCAGGGGCAGACCGACCGGCGGGTCAACTTTCTGGCGCGCGGAGCCGGCTACGGATTGTTCCTGACGCCGGAGCAGGCGGTCCTTGCTCTCCGCTCGCCGTCCTCGAACCCGTCATCCTCGGGTACATCAGTGGTGCGGATGCAGTTGGCTGGAGCAAACCGCGCCGCGGCCGCCACTGGGGCCAGCCCACTTCCCGGTAAGAGCAACTATTTCGTCGGCAACGACCCGGCGAAGTGGCACCGCGACATTCCGCAATTTGCCCGCGTGCGATATCAGGATGTTTATCCCGGCATCGATCTGATGTACTACGGCAACCAGGGCCAGCTGGAGTACGACTTCGAAGTCGCTCCCGGTGCCGACCCCAGCGCTATCGCTTGGCGCTTCCAGGGTCAGGAAAAGGCCGGGCTCGATGGCGGCGGCAATCTGGTCCTGGCCACGGGCAACGGTGAAGTACGCCTGAACGCGCCGCGTATCTACCAGCAGTTTGGATCCGAGCAGCGCCCGGTCGCGGGACGCTTTGCCTTGCGACAGGACGGCAAGGTTGGCTTCGACCTCGCAGCTTATGATCGCCGCCGCGCCCTGGTGATTGATCCGGTATTGACTTACTCGACGTATTTTGGCGGCAGCGTCAGTGAAGCTTGTTCCGGCATTGCAGGAATCGTGATCGCAGGAGTTCTTTCGCCGCCTTCAGGCTGTCCGGCAATCGCGATCGACGCCTCCTCCAACATCTACTTCGCGGGCACCACGACTTCGACAAATTTCCCGGTTGTCCCGGCGGCCTCGGCGACCCCTCCGGCATTTCAGACCGCGTTGGCCGTGGCCCCTGATGTTTTCGTCACCAAGCTGAACGCGGCCGGGTCCGCGGTTGTGTTCTCCACCTACCTGGGCGGTGACGGCGTCGATACCACCGCCGGGGTGGCAGCGGACTCTGCATTCAACGTGGTGGTGGTGGGCACGACGGCTTCCAGTGATTTTCCTACCAGCACGGCATCGGCATTCCAGGCCACTCGTTCCGGCGCGGGCGCGCATGCCTTCGTCAGCGAACTGGATCCGGTCGGCGAAACACTTCTTTACTCGACCTATCTTTCGGGTAACGGAACAGAGTCCGCGCGCGGAGTGGCGCTCGACCCCAGAAACAAGATTTACGTCATTGGTACCACGACTTCTACCGACCTGCCCGACGCGACCCATTCGTTTCCCGCCACGCTGGGCGCGATTCAGACCACTTCGCTGGGCACCAGCCAGTTTTTTGTCAGCAAGGTTGACCCCACACTGATTGGATTTCCCAGCCTGGTGTATTCCACATACTTTGGCGGGGGCGATCCGGTCAACGGCGTCACCCTGGGCGGCGGAATCGCCGTAGATGCCAACTCCAATGTGTACATCACGGGCGGGACCAACTTCCAGCACACGGGAAACACGGCCACGGACTTTCCTATTCTTAACGCTTACCAGGGCTGCCTGGATACATCGCCGCCGGCCACGCCTCCCACCAACCCTCCCAGTTGCTCTACCAGTGTGACTGCTCCCGATGCTTTTGTCGCCAAAATCAATCCGGCTGCTTCCTCTGGGGCTCAGCTGATTTACTCCAGCTACCTGGGCGGCACCGGAAGTGATGTCGGCTACGGCATCGCTCTCGATTCCGGACTGAGCGTTTACATCACGGGCTCCACCTCCTCGACGGATTTCACCATCCCGAGCACCACCACGCCCTTCCAGCGGTGCCTGGATAATCCCTCGAACCCTTCGCCCTGTCCGACAGGAGTTACCGCCAGCGACGCCTTCGTAGGAAAATTCGGAACGCCGTGCACGGGCGCAAGCTGCACTACTACGACTTTGCCTCTTACGTACTTCTCGTATCTGGGTGGTTCGGGCACCGACGTGGGTCTGGGTATCGCGGTCGATGGCCTGCAGGGGGCGCGCATAGCCGGCTGGACAAATTCCGGCAATTTTCCGACCCCCAACAATCCCATTCAGGCGGGATTGAGCGGAGCGGTGGACGCTTTTGTGTCACGCATTGATACCACCGCGACTTCCACCCTCGCCCTGGGCCACTACGGCACCTATCTGGGCGGGGGCAGCAGCGATTTCGGGACCGGCATTGCTACCGACTCGCAGGGCAGCAGCTACATTGTGGGCGAAACCGCCTCGGGCAACTTCCCCACTACCGCGAGCGCCATCCAGGGCAATCTTAGCGGCGGCTCCGATGTGTTCCTGACCAAACTGGGCCCCACCCTGAGCCTGGCTCTGACCGAAACCGTGGCGCCCAATCCGGTGGGCGTGGGCAACAACGTGACCTTTACCTACAAGATCACCAACAATGGGGACCTGACCACCGGCATCATCTTTACCGACGTCATACCGTCCAACGCCACTTTTGTTTCCGCCAACAGTGTTCCCGGCCAATCGAGTTGTCCCGCTCCGGTGACCAATAGCACCGTCACCTGCACGGTCGGAACCTTGAACGGCGGAGCGGTCGCGACCGTGACCGTGGTGCTGGCTCCCACGCTGCCTGCCACGCCGCCCCAGCCTGGTTCCGTGAGTGATGGCGGGAAAGTCAGTATTTTCGGCACGCCGACCGTGTTGACTCCGGCTCCGCCACCCGCGGTTGCAGTCGTGAATGATTTCAGTGTTGCCGTTTCTCCGCTGACGGCAACCGTGCCTGCTGGCATACCAGCACCCTTCACCGTCACGGCTACGCCCACCGGGAGCTTTCCGGAAACAGTGACATTGTCGGCTTCAGGCGCGCCCACAGGCGCACAATTGACCTTTCCTAACGGCACGTCGTTCACCAACTTGAATAGCGGTCCGCAGAGCCGCCAGCTGGTGGTCAATACCACGGCGCGCGTGACCACTCCGGCCAGCCTGTTCCCCATCGGCGGGCCTTTCTATGCCGCGCTATTCCCGGTTTCAGGATTGGCGCTGCTGGGCGCCGGCATCGGCGGCCGAAAGTCGCGGCGGCGGCGCGTGCTGATGGCAGCACTGCTGGGCTGTTTCTTCGCTCTCGTCGTGTTCCAGTTGGGTTGCGGCTCCAGCAGCACCACCTCGACCACGACCGGAACGCCGGCCGGCACCTACAACCTCACCGTCACTGCAACTTCGGGATCGGCGACGCGGACGCAGCAGATTGTGCTGGTAGTGCAGTAGGCGTCTAGGTTCGACCTCAAAATGAAGAGCCGAGGGTGCCCCATCCTAGTCGCGTCCTTTGCGACTAGGATGGGGATTTTTTCCAGTCGCATCTCCAATGCAGAACAAGCAAAAAACCCGCCCAAGCAGAGCTTGGACGGGGCACCCTCCAACTTTTGTTTAAGCCATGCCTCAATCGCGCCGGTGCGGCGCACTAGCCAGGAACATTCACACCGCTCACGAAACCACCGACATGAGCCGTAAGCGCAACCACCACGACGGTCAGGACCTCCAGCAGCCAGCAGTAATCCGGAAGCTTAGAGTCTGAGCCACTGCTCCGCCGGGAATGGATCCACGCAACCAGGCAGATCAGCACAACGGAAACCGATCCTAGAGCGACGTGGAGAAGCAGCATTCCTTTCAGTTTGTGCCCGCCCAGTTGCCACTGCCAGGCCGCGATTCCGGTAGCGAGGGTCGGCAGCACCGAAACGGCAGCGGCCAGGATGTTGAGTCGGGAGCCTGCCGCCAGTGTTGCCTGCCGCGTGACTTCTTTCGTCCATCGGGCTGCCAGGTCGAAGCCGACCCCGGTCACAAAAAGCGCAATCGGAAAGTGCACCAGCACGACATGTTGCGCATGTTTCGCCAGCAACACCGCCTTGGGATCAAAGGGATTCATTTGGCCGCCTACTCCACCACTACTTTGCCGGTCATCTTGGGATGAATCGAACAGAAGTACGAGTACGTGCCCGGCTTGCTGGCCGTGAAGGTGAACTTCTCGTCGGTGTCGAGCACCTTGGACTTGAAGTTCTGGTCGTCGCTGACCACGGTATGCGGAATATCGTCCGCGTTCGTCCATGTGATCTGCGTTCCCGCTTTCACGGTGAGCGTGGGCGGCGTGAAACTGAAGTTGTCAATCTTGACCTCCACGGCTGGCGGGGACGCGGCCAGCGACTTCTCTATGGTTGGGAGCGCGGCCAGGGCCAGCACCACTGATGCTGCGACACAAAAGATCCAGCTGCCTTTTTTCATTTCTTCCTCCTTGAAAATCATGTGGTTTTTCTATGAGTGTGAAATATCTGCCTATTCGAGGGTTGAGTCGATCAACGCCAGGGCATGACGTTTGCGCACGTAGGTCACGTCGGTCACTCCCAGCAGGCTACGCAACTGCTCCGCCGGAACCTTCATGGGGCCGGGCGAAGGCGCCGCTCCCGGATGCGGTTGCGGAAAGGCAGTTGAGGTTGCGGTGTGGAAGGTGATGTTGCCTTCGACCTTCTGCATGGTTTGATGAATGTGTCCGTTCAGGACAGTCACGGAGCCGAATCGCTTCAGGTAAGAAAGTGCCTGCGCGCTGTCGTCGGTGCCCCATCCCCATTCCGGATAAATGTTCCACAGCGGCATGTGCGCGAACACAATTACGGGCGTGCTTTTGGAGAGATGTTTAACGTCGTCTTCCAGCCACTCCAGTTGTTCCGCTCCGAGCGAACCCATGCCTCCAGCCTTCAGGTTCATCACGTTGACCAGTCCAATGAAGTGCACGCCTTTCTTGTCAAAGCTGTACCAGCCGGCGCCCCTGGTGTTCTTTCCGTAGCGCTCGAGGTATTGCTTGCCGTTGTCTTCGAGAACGTCGTGCTCACCGGGAACGAAGAACACGTCCTTCGTGGGTGCGGATTTCAGAATCTGATCAACCGTATCGAACTCGCCCGGTTTGGAGAGATGGCTGATGTCGCCGGTGTGCAGCATGAACTCCGGAGGCATGGCCAGAGCGTTGATCTTGGCGACCGCGGCCTGCAGGGTCGCGACCACATCGGTGTTCGCAGGCTTGTTGAATCCCATGTGGCTGTCGCTGATCTGAACGAAACTGAGTTCGCCGCGGGCCGCCTTTGCGATGTGCGCTGGATCGTCCAGGCCATAGGACTTCAACACTCCGCCTTGCAGCACACAGAGCGCTCCGGTGCCAGCCCAGGCCATGCATTTTAGAAATCCCCGGCGGTCGATTCCGTCGCGCTGGTGGTCGAACAGGATTGCATCTTGGTTTTTCTGCCCCATATTTTTCCTTTCCATTTTTCCAAAGCCAGGTCCAGTTCGTTCTGGTTTCACGGTTCAGAACCCGCAACCCAAGCTTTTATTCCAGGAAAAGTTATTTTGGAGGGTTGGGAATAAAACGATCCTTCGCTGGTTTACTCTTATATGGGTGTCGGAAGAGCGCTCATTCTCGGGGTCGTTCGAAGAGCTGGCCATGCCTCTCTTCGATCGGCTTTATAACTTTGCCCACTGGCTGACACAAGACCGGGAGGAGGCCGAAGACCTGGTGCAGGAGACGTACGCCAAAGCCCTCAAGGGATTCCGCTCGTTCCAGCCGGGCACCAACTTTCGCGCCTGGATCTACCAGATTTTGCGCAATACGTTCCTCACCTCGCGTACCGGTTCGAAGGCAACCGCGACCGTGCCGCTGGAGCTTGAAAGCGATGATGAGGTCCTGCCTGTGGCCAGCGACACCCCAGAGAGCATCCTGTTGCAGCGCTCGGATCAGCAACTGGTACAGGAAGCTTTGGGTCGCTTGCCTGTGCCTTATCGCGAGGTGCTGCTGCTCTGTGAATTTGAAGAGATGTCGTATCAGGAAATTTCTGCAACGCTGGGCGTTCCGATGGGCACTGTGATGTCGCGTCTGTCACGCGCCCGTCGGGCGTTGCGGAATACCGTGCAAGCCTTGCAAAAGAATTGAATATAGGTTTGCTGGATGATGGTTGGGTAAATCATGGCGTGCGAGCATTGGACTGAAAAACTCGATGCTTACGTGGACGGGGAACTCCCGGCAGACGAAGCACGCGCGCTGGATGAACATTTGCGCGGATGCGCCAGCTGCGCCGCCGAGGGCCTCCGCAAAGTTCAGCAGAAGCGCGCGGTGCAGGCCGCCGGCCAGAAGTTCGCGCCGGACCCGGCCTTCCGCAACCGCATCCAGAAGAGCATCGCAGCGCCGAGGTCATCTCCGTGGAAGCGGTATTGGCTTCCGGTTGTTGTGACTGCAATCGCCGCTGTGTCTGATCGCCAGTGCTTTTCTGCTTACGCAATCTCAGCGCCGCGGCGAACGACAACTGATGAGCGAACTGGTGGACCAGCACGTAGCAACCCTAGCCAGCTCTAACCCGGTCGATGTCGTTTCCACCGACCGGCACACGGTCAAGCCCTGGTTCGAAGGCAAGATTCCCTTCACCTTCAACCTGCCGGATCTGCAAGGTTCGCCTTTCGCACTGGCCGGCGGAAGGGTGGCGTACGTGAAACAGTCGCCTGGAGCGGAACTCATTTTTCGCATACGCCAGCACCAGATTTCGGTCTTTATTTTCCAGGAGCGGGCACTGGAGAGGGGCCGGCGGAAGCGAGTCTGTGCGGACCGCGCTTTCCTTTGAAGTCCGGAGCTGGTGCCGCAACGGCCTTTGCTATTTCGTGATCGGCGACGCCGGCGCCCAGGACCTGGGCCAGCTTGTCGAACTGCTTAAGGCGGCTGGCTAGCGCCACCCGTGCGGCTAAGCTGATACGCCGGGACTCCTTCACACGCGCCCCGCTAGCCGCCCGCCAGCTTCTTCCTCGCCAGCGGACGCGCAAACGCGTTGGTCGGACCGTGTCCGTTGTTGGCCATCACTTTGCCGTAGAACTCCTTGGCCCGGGCGGCGTCACCCGCTTTCTCATAGGACTGGGCGAGCAGCACCAGGATGAACGGATCTTCCTGGTTCGCTTTCTCCAGATCTGTGATCGCAGTCTTGTAGTCGCCGCCGTAGAAAGCCACATATCCGGTGAGATACGGAAAGAACGGCGCCTGGTCCGGATTGTTCGCCTTATCAAGTGCGGCTTTCGCAGCGGCAACCTGCTTCTGGGCCTCGGCGGCCTGTCCGCGGCGCGCGGCGATGCGGGCCTGGGCGTGCGCCCAGCGGAATGCCCACAGGTTCTTGTCCGCGCTTTTCATGTCCGCCTTGCGCATCGCGGTGTCATGGCCGGTCTGGTACCACTTCTCGGCACCGTCGATGTCGCCCGACTCGAGCTTGATGCGCGCCAGTTCATCGGCCACTCCGGCCGCGGCCTCGAAGTCCGGCTTCGCCAGCAGGGCGTCAAACACCTGCTTCTCGTATTTCTCCGCCTCCGCCGAGTTGCCCTCAAACGCATACGAAAATGCCATCACTCGCAGGGCCCGATTCTTCTGGTCCGCCGGAGCGACATCGATCGCTTTCTTCAAATGTTCGCGCGCGGCCCCGTAGTCGCCCTTCAGGTCCAGCGCCACGCCTGACTCCAGATGTGCCTCGTAGGAATTTGGAGACTTATCGAGCGCCTGCTGATACAGCTTCAGCGCTTCATCCTGTTTGCCTTCGTTATTGAGCTTTTGCCCCTGTTTCACCAGCGCTTGCGCCTCGCCGGACGGTGCCGCCGCCTGCGCCCTCGCCACTTGCCCCATGCAAGTCAGACCCACCACCAACACCACTAAGAGAATTGGAATTCCGTGATAAAGGGATTTCATGCGCGAATTATAGCGCTCAAGCCAGTTGGAGATGCGAAGGCACTTCGGGAAGTGCCGATTTGCCGATATTTCAAGCTTGACGGAGCGAATAGCGCCTTCCGTAACCTTTTCCAGCCGCGCGCCCCGCGATACTCTGGGTGCATGTCAATTTCCGGTCACCAAGCGCGCACGTAAGATGGTCACCATCCACAACTTGAACGAGATGAAAGCCGCGGTCCAGGAAAATGACTCGCAGACCAAGCTGCTGGTACTTGGGCTTGGCGAAGCCATCCTGACCACCTGCGGTATGGCCCGGGTCTTCCTGGGCAACAACCCCTCGTTCGGAGATGAGCCCAAGAGCACTTCCTGACATCCGCGGTGACCGCCCAAATCCCATAAATCCGCGACATTATTAAGGATGCCTCCACGATAACTTTGTCCCGCCCTATTGGGATTGCGTCTTCCGTAATCTGGGGTCTCCCTGAGGGAATCGATTAGATTCGGTTCATCAACAGGGAGTGCTCAATCATGAAATCAGCGGCTGTCCTAAGCACGTCCATACTGGCTTTATTCCTGGGAACGACCGTCCTGGCCGGCGCACAGAACGGCCGGTCGAGGGGTCACGAAGGTGGTCCTCACGGGCAGGAAGCGAAGGGTCACCACGAAAACGGGCATGCATCCCCGTCGCAACATGGCGACCACCACGGCTCGCGAGAGTTCCATGACTCAGTCCAGAGAGGCCCCGACCATCAAGCGTACCGCGGGCATGAGTCGGCACACGTGCGCGAGGTGAGCCGGACCGGGCCTGGACGACAAGACATCTGGCAACGCCAGCGTGCGCACGATTGGCGGCGTGAGCATCGTGCCTGGCACGACCGCGGTGGCTACCACGGATACCGCATTCCGGAAGACCGCTTCCGCGCGCATTTCGGCCGCGGACACTGGTTCCGCGTGCACGATGTCCCCGTCGTAGTGGTCCAAGGTGGCCCGCGCTTCCAGTTCGGGGGCTATTGGTTCAGCGTGGTTGATCCCTGTCCGGAAACCTGGTCGCCCACCTGGTACCGCACCGACGATGTCTATGTGGACTACGTCAACGACGGATACTACATGTACAACCGGCGGCATCCTGGAATCGCCATCGCCATCAACGTCTCGTTGTAGTCTGTAAGCAGGTTACGGAAGGCCTCTGGCTCCCTCGTTCGATCTAGGCAACGAGGGCAGCCAGAGCCACCGCCAGCCTCGAATCCAAAATCAGCGGCCACGTCTCAACAGCAGACATCCTCCGATAAAAGAGAAAATGCCCACAACCGCGCCGGCGGCCATGCCTGCCAAAAATGAAGGATCGTGAACATCTGACGGAGCGGCACCCGCAAAATATCGGTGCAAGAGGTGTCCGAAAGCCAGCGTGGTAAGCAGCACCGCTAACCCACTTAGGATGTTCAGAACTCGCATGTCGTCCTTAGTTTTCGCGTTGTGTTCCTATCCAGGAAATTCGTTGAACTAATGATTGTCATCCCGACCGGAGCGGAGCGAAGCGAGCGCAGTGGAGGGACCTGCTGTTTCAGTCATCCAGAGCCCAGCGAGCGCAGTGGAGAGCCTGCCCTGAGCGAACTCCGAGTGCACACGAGGGGGAGTCGAATGGGGACCTGCTGTTTTAGCCAATTCGACCTGCGCCGCTCATATTTCGATAACCCACGTAGCTCTGGGACAGCCCGCTAGCAGTCTCACACAAATTCCTGCACCGTACCCGCGAAATTTGCCTTAAGCTGGTGGTTAATGCTTCGGCGGGCATTTCCTCTTGCATTGCTTCTCTACGCGGTCGCAGCCTCAACCAGCGCGAACACGCCCACCTCCGGCCCGGCCGCTGATTATAAGGTCGTTCACGTGTACCCGCACGATTCCCAGGCATTCACTCAAGGGCTGATTTACATCGATGGTCACCTGTACGAAAGCACGGGTCTCAATGGGCGGTCATCCCTGCGGATGGAAGATTTGTCCACCGGCCGGGTGCTGCAACATTACGACTTGCCCGCGCAGTATTTTGGCGAAGGCCTCACGGATTGGGGCAGCACTCTGGTCCAGTTGACGTGGACATCGCACATCGGCTTCGTCTATGACCGCTTCAGCTTCTCTGTGCTGCGGACTTTCCGGTATGAAGGCGAGGGATGGGGCCTGACTCACGATGACAGCCAAATCATCATGAGCGACGGAACTTCGTACCTCCGCTTTCTGGATCCCAAAACTTTTCGGGAGACCCGGCGTATCCACGTCATCGACGAGGCCGGCCGTCCCGTCCAGAATTTGAATGAACTGGAATACATCCGCGGAGCGATCTACGCCAATGTCTGGGGAACCGACAGGATCGCTCGTATCTCTCCCCGCACTGGAAGGGTCCTGGGATGGATCGATTTGAGCGGAATCATCGACAAGGGAGAACTCGGGAGCTCCGACGCCGTTCTGAACGGTATCGCTTATGACTCCACGGGAGCTCGACTCTTCGTCACCGGAAAGCTGTGGCCAAAGTTATTTGAAATCAGGGCGGAACCTCATCGCCAGGCCGGGAAGCGACGCTAGTTGGCCAAGCGGAAGTCCACAGCTACGGTGGTCTCGATGGTCGCAGGTTGCCCATTCACCAGGTAGGGTTCATAACGCCACCAGCGCACGGCATCGATGGCTGCGGGCGAAAGTTGCTCGGGCCCGCTGACAAACTTCACGTGGGTCACCGCGCCCTCCGGATTCACCACGGCATCGAGCACCACCGTGCCCTGCACTCCCGCCTGCCGGGCATCCTCGGGATATTCGGGCCGGACCAGGTGTCTGATCCGCTGCTGCATGGCTTCATTCGGAACTTTCAACTCGGGCTTCGCCGCCACGGTAGCCTTTGCCGGAACCTTCGCCTCCAGCGCCTTCCATCCCTGCTGCCACCGCCACCATCCCAGCCCGGCTGCGACCACGATGACGGCAATGGCGAACACAACCATGTGGTGCATTAGGAACCTGCGCTTTGTTGTTCCGGAATATTCGAGGTCCGGGAGCGGCGTGGGTTTGACCTCTATCTCTGCCGCGGGAAGGGCAGCCGGCACAGGCTGGAACTCTTCTCCTCTCAGCAAGAGCTCGCCCTCGGAGCGCGTCCAGTAACGGATGAGGGATTGCTGTTCGACGGGCAGTCGGAGAAACTGGAGTCCAAAGGACCGTGAACGCTGATAGCGCACCACCGCCGTGGCCCGCACCGGCGCGCTCATGTGCGGAAGCAGAAACTCGACCCGCACCGACTCGCCCAGGAGGAGTTGTGAGGCGGCGACCACTCCCATTCCGCCTTCGCCCATCTCGAGCGAGCGTCCGCGAATACTGTCGGGGACGCCCGACCGCAATACCGTGAGTTCCAGAGGTACAGTCAGCTTGTAGCGCGGGACCTTGCGCTTGGGCATCCTTGCCAGCGAAACCTCCGGTGTTGTTTCTATACTCATCGTCCAGCTTCTCCTGGCCGGAATACACAACCTGCCGTCGCCGCGGCGGAGGCGGGCTGAGGCCTCGAAATGAAACTGCCCGTCTTCATGACAAGTGAAATGGGCGCATTATTCAGCGTATCGGCGCACCCACAGCCGCGCAACGTTACGCCCGTAATGAGGGGCGGCGTTTAGATTCGGAGGTGAAGGTGCGCCGCAGGGATTTGAGTGCCGGTTGCTGACTGGTCGTGAGCGACCGGCGGCAATGTCGTACCTGACGAGCGGATTGAAGTCAGGAATCTAGACCGAAGATTCCGGCTGTCAAAGGCAGATTCTCAAAGGCAGCCGAGTCGCGGCGGCGCGGAATTCTATTTTCCCAGCAGGTCCTTCCAGCGGACCCATGCGTCCTGGCGGGCCTTTTTGTTGGCATCGCTGGCGTCAGGCGCTTCGCCGGCCCGCATGAAGCCGTGTCCAGCTCCCTCGTACACCACTGGATCGAATGTTTTTCCTGCCGCTTTCATCTGCGCCGCGGTGTCGGGAAGAGTAGCGCCAATGCGCGCATCGTTGCCGGCATAGAATCCGTACACCGGCGCCTTGATGCGGGTCATGGCATCTTTATCGGGAGGCGGACCGTAGAAAACAAAAGCCGCCGCCAGATCGGGACGATTGGTGGCAAAGCGAAAAGTTTGCCCACCGCCCCAGCAGAAGCCTGCTACGAACAACTTGCCATTGGACGCGGGAAGTTTGCTGGCGTGGTCGGAGACCGCGCTGAGATCGGCAGTGACCTGGTCGGGGTTGAGATGGCTCACCGCTTCCGTCACTTTGTCCGGGGCCACGTCGGATGTGCGCCCGCCGTTGGGCCCCATTCCGGAGAGCAGGTCCGGAGCCACCGCGATGTAGCCGGCTGCCGCTACCTGATCGGCGAGATCCTGCACCCAGTCCGACATGCCGAAGATCTCGTGAATCAGCACCACCACCGGCCGCTTGTCCTTGGACTCGGGATACACCACAAAAGTCTCAACCGAGCGGCCATCATGCTTGACCGTGACCCATTCCTGATGGCGGGGAGATTTTGCCAGTTGAGTGCGCGCCCAGTCCTGGGCCCAAACCGCCTGCGTGATGAGAACGACCAAAATCAGGGCAATGCGTTTCATGAGCTCCTGCTTTCTTAATCAAAGCACCGGCGGAAATCGGGCCCATGATACAGCCCGTCGAAGTGAGATGACAACATACGGATAGTGCTTTATTGGTGTGATGCTGGTGCCAGGGGGCACCTCACATTACTGTTTTAGGTGGCTTTCCATAGGTGTAGTGGAGGAGGATGGCGAGGTACTGCTCGTAGGTCTCTCCGGGCATGGCAAGCCCGTCTTTGATGTATTGTTCCAGATTGGCTTCCCATGCTTCCCGGCTCACTGGGTAGTAGAAGTTGCCATATCGAAAGTCGTGGTCGGAATTCATGTCGTCCTCTGTAGTGCGAACCGCAATTTTAATATGATTCATCGGGGTCCGGGGGAAACAACGGTGGATGCAGATTCCCCGCTGGCAGATACGAAAAGCGAGTGAGGAAATAGCCGGCGTGCTATAGGGGTCCTTCGACTCCGCAACTTCTTCGCGAGGCGAAGAAGTTGCTGCGCGCAGGATGACACGGGATTACTTCACGAGCTGTCAGGCAAGCAGACCGGCCTAGGCGCCGGCGGTAAGCTTGTGGCTCTTGGACTGGGCGATGCCGTACTGGCGGATTTTGTAGAGCAGGGCTTTGTAGCTGATCTGCAGCAGCGCGGCGGCCTGCTTGCGGTTCCAGTTGGTCTGGTCGAGGGCCTGCCGGATGGCTTCCGCTTCGGCTTCGTCCTTGGCGCTGCGCGCCACCGATTTCAATCCGCCGCCCGGTTCTGCCGGAGCGTGCACCGCGTCCGGCCGCGCGCCGTGGCCGTCGTTGGCTGGCCGCAGTTCCTGAATGGCCAGTTTTTCGTCACCCAGCACCAGGTAGCGTTTGATGAAGTTGTTTAACTCCCGCAAATTTCCGGGCCAGGAATATTCCTGGCACGCCTGCAGCATGTTGGGTGAGAGCGGCAGCGGAGGCCGCGCGTACTGCTCCGCCATGCGCGACATGAAATGCTTCAGCAGGATCGGAATCTCTTCCTTGCGTTCCCGCAGCGGCGGCAACTGCAGCGTGAACGCGTTCAGGCGGTAGTAAAGATCCTCACGCAGACGCTTGCTGGCCAGCGCTTCCGGAATGTTGATGTTGGTGGCGGCCAGGATGCGGACGTCCACTTTGACCACCGAGCGGCTGCCGAGCCGGGAGAACGTCTGGTCTTGCAAGACGTGCAACAGTTTGGCTTGCAGCAGGGCGGGCATCTCGCCAATTTCGTCGAGCAGGATGGTGCCCTTGTTGCAGATCTCGAACTTGCCCGGCTTGGCATGAGTAGCGCCGGTGAAGGCGCCCGCCTCGTGGCCGAACAACTCGCTCTCCAGCAAGTCGCCGGGGACGGCGGCGCAATTCACTTTCAGAAAAGTGCGATGGGCGCGCGGAGACAGCTTGTGAATCAGCCGCGCCACCACTTCCTTGCCCGTGCCGCTCTCTCCCAGCATCAGGACGGGAATGTCCACGTTCGCGACCAACGCTGCTTGCGACCGAATCTTGCGCATGGCCGGACTGGCCGCCACGAAAAATACGTCGTCGTACAGTTCCTCGACCTCGCCCGGCAAATTCTGCTGGTTCTTGCCCAGGCACTGGTCGATGACCTTGTCCAGTTCGGCTTTCTGGAAGGGTTTGGTCAGGTAATCGTGCGCGCCCAGGCGGATGGCCTGTACCACTTTGCGGGTATCGCTGACGCAGGAAAGCATCACTACTTTCAGCCCCGGCACCAGTTGGCGCAACTGCTCCAGCGTCTGCAGGCCGTCGATCCCGGGCATCAACAGGTCGAGCAGCACCAGGTCAGGACGCAAACCCTTCTCGACCTGCAGCAGGGCATCTTCGCCCGTGGATGCGGTCTGCACCGTGTAGTCATCCACCTCCAGCAGGGTGCGGATGTAGCGCAGCATTCCGGGTTCGTCATCGACCAATAAAATGTTGACCGATTCGGTCATTTGTTCTTCCCTTGGGCGGCCGCGGCGGCGACTGGCTTGAGTGGGACGATAAACGAAAATTTCGCCCCCGCGCCCACTTCACTTTCCACCCAGATCTTACCGCCCATCGCGTTCACCAGCCGGCGCGCGATGGCCAGGCCCAGACCCATGCCCTCAGTTTGCGCTTCATTCTGCGGCAAACGAAAGAAATCGTCGAAAACTTCGATGTGATACTCCGCCGGAATTCCCGGACCGGTGTCGGAAACACTGACCTTGACGGAGTTGGGCAGAGGATCGTTCTGCCGCCGCCGTTCACCTGGGATCGCCGAGGCGTTGGGATTGCGGCGCTCCCACATGTAGGGCTCCGCGTGCAGCCATACCGTTCCCCCGGCGGGCGTGAACTTGGAGGCGTTTTCGATCAGATTCGAAATTACCCGCTGTAGCTTGGCCGAGTCAAACGCCAGTTCGGGCAATTTCTCGTTGGCCAGGAAGTAGAGCGCCAGACCTCTTTCCTGGAAGCGGGGCGACCACAGCCGGCAAACCTCGGACAGGAAGGGGTTCATGTTCCCGGTCTCGTAGCGCAACTTCATCTCGCCGGTTTCGAGCGCGCTGTAGCTCAAAAAATCCTGGATAAACTGTTGTAAACGCTGGCCGCTGGTGTGCATGTCCCCCAGAATTTCCCGCTGCCGGTCATTGAGCGGCCCCAGCTTTTCCTTCTGCAGCAACTCGACATAGCCGTTCAGAATTGCCAGCGGAGTTTTGAGGTCGTGGGCGGCCGACGCCAGGGCATTGGTGGTGCGCAGGGAACGCTCCCGCAGCTGGTTGTACTCCCGCAGCAGATCGTTGTAACGGAGATGTTCACCCACCGGTGGCTGGGCTGGTACGGGGTCTTCGCCGCGGGCTGGCGGCTCCGTTTCCCGAGAGAGACACGTGTTTTCTGGCAACACTCCCATTTGTGGAAAACTCTGGTTTGGCTTACAAGGGGAGGGGACAAAAGGCCAACTTTAAATTGGTGCTTGGAAATCGTATGACACGCCTTTCAAGGTGTCAACGTAAAATGCAATCCGATGGTAACGGAAGAGCAAAACATTGCAGTCCTAAGCGCTTCACCTCTCTGGCGAAAGGCCCGTTCTATGGGCGAATAAAAAGGGAATTAAATCAGGGCGCCATGGGGCTGTAATGGCGGACTTATCGGGAAATCGCCTGAAATCATCGGGGTTTCTTACCTTAGACGACACCCCCGGCCGGGCTGGTTTGGCCCTCAAGGTGCGACAGACACGGTCATCTCGTGTACAAAGAGGTCGGATTGAAGCGTAAGAATCCCGAACCAGAGCGCCGTAAGTGGCCGCGCCTTGCCATCGCTATACCGGTATTTGTTCGCAGCGGCGATGAAAAAGGCAAAGAACTGCTGGAGTTTGCCACCGCTCTGAACATCTCAGCGGGGGGAGCCCTGGTGGCGGTTCGCCGCTCTTTACCGCTGTCCTCGCAGGTTTTGCTGGAAATCCCCAGCGCCCCCCTGGCGGTTACAAGTTCCCTGCCTAAGGCCGCGCGCAACCTTCGGGCGCGAACTTTACGCGTCACCCATGCCGACGGCTATCATCTGATCGGCCTCAAGTTCTCTCATCCCCTGGTTGCTCAGCCCGCCTCTCGTGGCTCCCGCCCAAGGAAAGTTCCTTCTGCAGTGTGAAAACATTTTCCCATAGGTCCAAGGGTCTTTGAGTCTCAGTCCCAAGCCTCACAAGAGTGCGACCTGCTCCCGTTGAATCCTTGTAACATCAAATATCTAAATTACTTACTAGGACTATAGCCGCCGGGTTTCTAGGCAGGCCCTGTTTGGCTCTCGGGATGCACATCAAGGCCTGTACGAACGGGCCCTGGGCCACTGGATACTCATGACAACCATACCTTCTGTCACTTCGCTGGCTACTTCACTGGGAGAATTTCCTCCCGAGGCGGTCATTTTCGGCCGCTCCGAGGTCATGCAATCGCTGCGGGACCGCATGGACAAGGTGGCCAGCGCCAACGTACCTGTGCTGATTCAAGGCGAAAGCGGCACCGGCAAGGACATCATCGCCCGCATGATCCACGGCCTCTCCCCGTGGCGAACAGGCCCTTTTGTCAAGGTCAACTGTCCCGCGATCCCGGGTACGCTGCTGGAAAGCGAACTCTTCGGATACGAAAAGGGCGCCTTCACCGGCGCGTACGGGTCGAAACCGGGCCGGGTGGAACTGGCCCATCGCGGCACCCTCTTTCTTGATGAAATCTCCGAACTCGACCTGGGCCTGCAGTCCAAGCTTCTGCAGTTGCTGCAGGACGGACAGTTCTGCCGGATCGGCGCTCAGGAGGACAAGAAAGTTGAAGTGCGGGTAGTCTGCGCCACCAACCGGGTGCTGGAAGCGGAAATCGAGAGCGGCACTTTCCGCCAGGACCTGTTCTATCGCATCAACGTGGTCAATCTGCAGATGCCGCCGCTACGCGAGCGCAAAGGCGATATTCCGGACCTGGTCGCTTATTTCCTGGAGTACTACAACCGCAAATACAACTGCCGCGCACGAACCCTTTCAGCAGACCTGATGTCGGCGCTGCAGAAGCACCACTGGCCGGGCAACATCCGCGAACTGGAGAACCTGATCAAGCGCTACGTGATCCTGGGCACCGAGGAAGTCATCAGCAGCGACCTGGTGGCGCACCAGCAGGAATACGCTACCCTCGACCTCAACTTTGACGGGCCGATCGCGCTCAAGACCATTACCCGTCAGGCCACCCGGGAGTTGGAGCGCAAGGTCATCCTGAAAGTTTTGCAGGCCCACCATTGGAATCGTAAGCAGGCGGCCCGCGCCCTGAGCATCAGCTACCGCGCCCTGCTCTACAAGATTCGCGACGCCGGCCTGCCTCCCAACCGTTCATCCCGCCGGCGGGTAGAGACGTTTCCACCCCAGGACGTAGCCGCCTGATGTGAGTGCATGTGGGGCGGGCGCCCTCGCCCGCCGCTTTTGACTCTGACCTTGGAGTGTGGAAACTGATTCAGTCTGTGAAATCAAAGGGCAGGAAACTCAGGGGCTCAAGAGTCAAAAGCTAGATCAGGAGCTAGAAAGTCAAAGCCTAAAGTCAAAAGCGTCGGACAAGAGTGTCCGACCCACACAACAAGAGCTACACTCTCCAGTAATCGGGCCGCCATTGGGTAATGGCTTTCTTTATTTCTGCCTTGGACAATTTTTCTGACAAGGCCCGCGCGGCCAGAGCGGGCAGCTCAGCGTCCGAGGCGAAACGCAGTCCCACGAGTTGCGATTCAGTCAGTTCGACGATGTGGGCACGCAAAGGTTTGTCCACCAGAATGGCCAGCCGCAGCCGTTCCTCCAGGCGGATCACCCGGTCCTGCACCCTGAGTGCGTAAGTCCTTGCCTTCACCACCGCCACCGCCGCGGCCAGAATGAATACCAGGAGCCAGGCCGCGTGCAGACCTGGATATTGGACCAGGTGCACAATGGCGATGATGACTGTAATCGCAAATACCGGCAGAACGAAGAAATGGAACGGTGGATCGTAGCGCGCGTGGTTCGACAAACTTTGAGGCACCTTCGCAGTCATGGATCGCTCCTAACGAACTATGTGGGCGCGAGCGTCCCGCTCGTGCTGCCGGCGCGACGGAAGGTCTAGCACGAGCGGGACGCTCGCGCCCACATTTCAACCTGCTTGCTTACTTCTTTTTCTTTTTCCCAAACAGGCCGCCCAGCGCGTCCATGGGAGAGGCCGAATCGCCGGTGGAATTCTTGCCTCCGGTCAATCCCCCTAACGCGCCGCCCAGGCCGCCCTTTAGCTGGCTCCCGACCATGCCCTTCACATCGGGTACGAATTTGGGATCGGAAGTGGTGCCTTGAATGAAGAAGGGAATACTGCCGCCTTTGCCGCCCAGGCCTGCCATCTGGGTAAGTCCGGTCACCGCGCCGCCGGAAAGACTCGCGTTCATCTTGTAGTCGAGCGCTCCTCCCGGACTGATATTTCCATTTCCCGTGACCGTTCCCAGGGCCGGAATGGTCAGGTTGATGTTCTGCGTGCGCACGCCCTCGGGGGCCACGCGCGCATCCGTGCTCAGGTTCTGGATGGAAGTGTCCGATCCCGTTTGCGCTCCCGACAACGCCGAGATGGCCGACATCTTAGAGGCCAGATTGAAGCCCTGGAGTTTGGTCTGGGACAGACGAATCGGGCCGGCGATGACTAACTTGTCAACCGGCCCCGTGATCCCTACATTGACGGAAAGCGTTCCGCCCTGCAGTTTCGACCCGGAAGGCAGAACAATGCCAAGCGCCGGCAACATGGCTTGAAGGTCGTCCACCGGCATGCCGTCGGCATTAAGTTTCATGTTCAGGATCGTGGACTCGCCCTGGCTCTGATATGTGCCGGTGAGTTTGGCCAGGGCCTTGCCCAGGGAAACGTCGCCCTGAGTCAGCGTTCCGCCCTGCTTTTGCAGATCATAGTCAGTGGCGTATTTCACCGTCACCGCTTGCGTGGCGGGCGTGCCTTTTACCGCCAGCTTGAGCTTGTCGGCTTTGAGCGTTCCGCTGGTGCGCAGCACGTGGCCGTCGGATTTGAGTGTGCCGTCGAAGTCGGCTATGCCTGCAATCCCAGTGGAGGGATCAACGAATCCCGAGGCAGTCAGGTCGAGTCCCTTGACGTTGATCTGCGCTTCGATCGGACTCGCCGCAACGTCGCTCGAGTTGATGGGGCCCGCCTTGCCGTCAAGTTTTGCCGTGCCGCCGGCGGGAAGATTCGCGGTGATGGTGAAAGGGAACTGAGAAGTGGGCGAGAAGTCGCGCACGCTGATGTCCACGTTGTCATACACGTGCGGCTTGATGGAAGAGTTGGCGCGGTTCACCGACAGGCGGCCATCCTTTACATCAAGTTTGCTGACGGAAAGGTCGGGCGTGGACGAAGGTTCGCTGGCCGGCTTCGGAGCCGCTGCGGACTTGCTGCCCAGGCTGGAAAAATTCCATTTCCCGGCGGCATCGCGCAGCAGGGCGATCTCGGGCTTGTCGAGCGTGATATCGGTGACGTGCAGTTTCTTCGAAAAAATCAGCGGCATCACTTCGACGCCCACCTTCAGGGACTTGGCGCGAATGAAAGGGTCCTTGCTGAATGCCGCGTCATCTGCGATGGAGAGATCTTCCGCCGACACGCTTCCGGAAAGGATGGAAAGACTGAGATTGCCGACTTTAACTTCGCGGCCCAGGGCCTCGGTGAGCTCAGACTCCAGTTTGGGACGGAAGCTGTTTACATTGATCAGGAAGGGGAGAGCGATGGCGACGAGCAGCAGAACCACAACGACGATCCCGACAATTTTCAGCGCTTTCATGACAGAAACTCCTTCACGAACCTTGGATTCTTGAGAGGGCCAGTGGCACGGTGGAGTAAGCCGCGAGTGGCCCCCAGTCTATCAAAAATCGAACTAGCGGGGCTCCTGGGTAAGCTCCGGATTGGGGGCGGGACTGCCGTAGAGTTCCTTCTGCCGCTTGTTCCGTTGTTCGTTCATCATGCGCGTGGTGGCTTCCATTTCGGTGCGGGCTTCCCGGGTCCGGCCCAGGCGCTGCAGCAATTGCCCGCGCAGGTAGTGGATGCTCGAATTTCCGGGATCGAGTCTGGCGGCGGCGTCAACCTCTGCCAGCGCCTGAACATATTTCCCCTGCCGCTGGTAAACCTGCGCCAGCTGGTAGTGAGAACTGGACAGGCTGGGGTCAAGACGCAAAGCCTGGCGCAGATTGCGCTCTGCCTCCTGGTTGTTCCCCAGTTGCGAGTTCACCAGGCCCAGCTGGTCGTAGTTGTAGGCCAGGTCAGGCTCAATGGCTGCATCTTTCAGGAATTCCTCCCGCGCCCGTGCCAGGTCCTGCTTCCGGTAGTAAGCAATTCCCAGGTTGAAGTGGACAAACGGAAGTTTGGGATTGGCCTTCGCGGCGAGATCGAGCTCCTTGATGGCGTCGTCATATTCCTGACGGTTAATGTGGGCCTTGCCCAGCAGGAGATGCAACTCGGGAGAATCTTGCCCGTTTTCAGCGAGCGCAGCAAAAGCGCGCTGCTCGAGGTCGGGCCGGGACGACTTGCCGGCTGCAATCCCCAACACGTACAGATAGTTCAGCTGGCTCGAAGCCTGCGGCCAGAGCGGCTCGAGCATGGCGACAGCGTCGGCATAGCGTTCGGTGAAAAAGTAGCAGAGCCCCAGCAGGTAGCGCGCCTGGTAGGAATCCGGGACGTCGTGCACCACCGATTCGAAGGGAGCGATGGCCGCGTGAAAGTTGTTTTGCCGATAGTAGGCCAGGCCGAGGTTGAGGCGAATTCCTGAAATCCGCGGAGCCAGATGCTCGGCCTTATGCAGCATGTCGAGCGCTTGCGTCCACTGCTTGCGCCGCATGTAGATGACGCCTAAATTAGCGTAGGCCCCGGCGGCTTGCGGGTCCAGCGCAAGCACTCCGCGGAACGAACGCTCGGCAACTTCGAGGTTGTTCTTCTTCAGAGCGTCTTCGCCCTGTTGAAATAGCTGCTGCGGGCTGGCGGCCGGGGACTGCCCCGGAGAAAGCTGGGCCTTCATGACGGACAACAGCACAATGAGCACCAGGACGAGCAACCTTGACAGTGATTTCACTGTGCTGTAGTGTCCGCCAGCAACGGCCTGCAATTCAAGCGGGCACTGCCTATAAGCGCTGTTTTCAATCGTTATGGTCAAGACCTCAGTCATCACCATCCGGGACGTGGCCAAGGAGAGCGGATTTTCCTCAACCACGGTTTCCATCGTTCTCAATAATGCTCCCCTGGCCCGCTACATTCCGCCGGCCACCAAGAAGCGAATCGAGAAGGCCGCCAACAAGCTGGGATACCGTCCCAACCTCTTTGCGCGTTCCCTGCGCAGCAAACGCAGTCACACCGTCGGGGTGATGGTCTTCGACATGACCGATCCCTACTGCACGCTGATTTTGCGCGGCATTGAAAATTCTCTCTACCAGTCTTCCTACCTTCCCATCCTCACCGATGTGCACAACGAGCGCGGCCGCTTCGAGCGCTATCTGGAGATGCTGCTGGACCGCCGGGTGGAAGCGCTGATCGTCCTGGCCAACTGGCTGTTCGTCGATATCGACGTTCTGGCCGACCTGGAGAAGAGCAGCATTCCGACCATGATGATTGGACGCGAGCTGCGCACCGATACCGTCAGCTCGGTGATCGTGGACAACGAACTGGGGGCGCGCCTTGCGGTGGAGCATCTGTACCAGCTGGGACACCGCAAGATTGCCTTCATCCGCGGGCCCAAGACTCTGGCCGACAGCGCTCCCCGCTGGCAGGGAATTCGTTCCTTCGCCAAAAGCACGAGTCTCGAACTCGATCCCCGGCTGATCGTGGATCTGCCGGAATCGCAAGATCCGATTTCAAGTTTTGAAGCGGGCTACAAATTAACGGAGGAACTGATCAAGCGTAAGCGGCCATTCACTGCATTGATGGCCTTTGACGACATGACCGCGTTTGGCGCGATACGTGCATTGGCCAAGGCTGGTCTGCGCGTGCCCGAGCACTGTTCGGTGATCGGCTTTGACGATGTCGCGGCGTGCAGTTTCTACACTCCGCCCCTCACGACAATTCGCCAACCCATGGAAGCCATGGGAGCGTTGGCCGCGAACCTGGTGATTGAAGGCATCAATGCGGTCCTGGAAAAACGGGAAGTATCGGCAGTTCACCGCAAGATGGCCCCTGAACTTGCGGTGCGCGAGTCCACACGCAGCCTCACGTAGGGAGAAACCGGGTCAAAACCCTCTTTTTGCCCAGTCATTTAAAAAGCCGATGGGCAAAACTTCCCGCCTTTTTTTCTTGACACTTGCGATCGAACTACCGCAATATTCAGGCCATTGATTCGTTTTAATAAACGCTTTCACTCGGAATGCGCCGGTCAGGCCGGGGCGCGCGTCGATGGCCATACGGACAGGATATTCAGACCCGGTGCCGGGATTGCCATCAGGCGCTGCAGGTTTACCGGATGGGTTCAAGACTGAGATGGTTCTGCGTTCCGGGAAAAAACCGGATTAGGATTCTGATGGCAAGTTGGTTCCAGCAATCTTCGGGCGGTCGAAAAAATACTTGGGGGTATCGTATGAAGTCCCGCGTGCTTTGGCTCGGTGTTGTGCTGTCGCTTTCGCTGGCTGCATGGGGGCAGGATTCGGCTTCGATTACAGGAACGGTGACCGATCAGAGCGGTGCCGCCGTTCCCAACGCGCAGGTTACGGTCAGCAGCCTGGATCGCGGCATCAGCCGTCCCACCACTACGAACTCAACAGGCGACTACCTGGTTGCCGGTTTGCCATCAGGCCCGGTCAACGTGACCGTGGTCGCCCAGGGCTTCAAAAGGTATGAGGCGAAGGCGATCGTGTTGCAGGTGGGTCAGAAGGCCCGCGCCGACATCGCGCTGGAAGTGGGGACGATCAAAGAAGAAGTCACCGTAGAAGGCAGTAATGTTGCCCAAGTCGAGACTCAATCGTCGGATCTTTCCGGCACCGTAAACGGAAAGCAGATCACCCAGCTGCAACTGAACGGGCGGAACTTCACGCAGTTGGTCACGCTGGTCCCCGGCGTAAGCAATCAGACCGGCCAGGATGAAGGAACGGTCGGCATCAACGGCAACGTGAGCTTCAGCATCAACGGCGGCCGCGTGGAGTACAACAACTGGGAACTGGACGGCGGCGACAACATGGACAACGGCAGCAACAGCACGCTCAACGTCTATCCCAGCCTGGAAGCCATCGCTGAATTCAAAGTGCTGACTTCGAACTACGGCGCCCAGTACGGTCGCAACGGGTCGGGCACGGTGGAAGTCGAGACCAAGTCCGGCACCAACGGCTTTCACGGGAACGCGTACGAATTCCTTCGCAACGATGCTTTGAACTCCACCAAATATTTTCTGGATTCGGTGTCACCCTACAAGAAGAACGATTTCGGCTACACCATCGGCGGACCCATCATCAAGAACAAGACCTTCTTTTTCTGGTCGCAGGAATGGCGCAGAGACCGCGTGCCGGCCGATTTCAACCAGGCCGTTCCTTCGGTCGAAGAACGGGCGGGGGATTTTACCGATCAGTGCAGCGGTGGCGGTTCCTGTCCCAGCGTCGGAGCGGACCTGCTCGCCGCCGGTTACAACCCGAGCGATCCCACGGTGCAGGCGCTGCTGGGCATGATTCCCCTGCCGACCACGGGCACCGGGCTGGATTCGCGTTATCGCACTTCATTGTCTCTGCCCACGAACTGGCGCGAAGAATTGATTCGCGTGGACCACAACTTTACCGACAAGATCCGCGGCACGGTGCGCTACATTCATGATTCATGGGACACCGTCACCGACGTGCCGCTATGGACCAACGCCGGCAGCTTCCCCACGATACAGACCGCGTTCAAAGGCCCGGGCGTGAGCCTGGTGGCCCGGCTGAATGCAACCTTTTCCCCTACGCTGCTGAACGAATTTGTGGCCAGCTACACCACCGACCACATCATTCTCAATAACGTCGGCAACTGGCAGCGGCCGGCGGGATTCGTGGTGCCGGATATTTTCCCCGGCAACGGCGACGGAATCTTGCCAGGAATTAACCTGGTCGGAGATGCCTACGACGGCGGCTTTGGACAAGACGCAGGCTACATCCCCAACGGCGCTTACAACTCGAACCCGACCTATACCTACCGGGACAATGTGAGCAAGATTATCGGCCGGCACAATCTTCAGTTCGGCGCCTATGCCGTCTTCGGCCAGAAAAATGAGTTTGGCGGCGAGCTGGGAGCGGGCTCGATTCCGGGTTACCTGACCTTCGATGCGAGTACGAGCATTTCCACGGGCAATGCATTCGCCGATCTGTTGCTGGGTAGAATCTCCAGCTACGGCCAGCAGGACCAGCGCGTCAAGTACTACAACCGCTACAAAATCGTAGAACCCTATTTTCAGGATGACTGGCACGTCACCAGTCGCCTGACCGTGAACCTGGGTCTGCGCCTGAGCCTGTTCGGCACCTACCGGGAGAAGCAGAAGCAGGCATTCAATTTCGATCCGGCCCACTACCAGGCTGGCGTCACCACGGTGAACGCCGATGGCACCGTAAACAATCTGTTCATCAACGGACTGCCGAACGGAATTGTGCAGTGCGGTGTGACGCCGGGCGTTCCCGTCAGCTGCATGGACGGGAAGCTGTTCAATCCCGCGCCCCGTATCGGGTTTGCCTATGACGTGAATGGCGACGGCAAAACCGCGATCCGCGGCGGCTACGGCATTTTCTACGAACATGCCAACGGCAACGAGGGCAATACCGAATCGCTCGAAAACTCGCCTCCTCTGGCCAATGCCTCGGTAGTGAATAATATCAACGGGTACGCCGGGACCGGGACCGTCGGAGCGCAGTTCCCCTTGAGCGTGAATGCGATTCCCACCAAGGCCATCTGGCCCTACATACAGCAGTGGCACCTGGACGTGCAGCGCGAGGTGGTGCGGAACACCGTGGCCACGGTTTCCTATGTCGGCAGCAAGGGTACCAAGCTCAACCGGCAAACTAACTACAACCAGATTCCCGCGCTGCCGCTCTCGCTCAACCCGTATGCGCCGGGAGAGTTTATCGACTCCGACCCAACGTCTCCAACCTTCAACACGGACTGCGATAACCTGATGGTCAACGGGAAC
The DNA here is from genome assembly GCA_963790645.1 of Terriglobia bacterium. Taxonomy (GTDB): domain Bacteria; phylum Acidobacteriota; class Terriglobia; order Terriglobales; family Acidobacteriaceae; genus JAIQFF01. Next base: position 258,220 of record CAWBPS010000031.1, read on the forward strand.
CCGGTAACTGGCCAGGCTGCCGTCAATCTTGGGGTTCAGTGCGGCGTTGACCCCAGCCCCTTCCGTCCATTTCTGGGCTACGGTGACATCACTCACCTGCAGTACGCAGCGTCCTCGACCTATCATGCCGCGCAATTTTCGGTGCGGCGCACCATGGGGAGCCTCAACCTGAGCGTCGCCTACACCTACAGCCACTCCATCGACGACTCCTCCGACCGCTTTGACGGGAGCTTCGTCGATTCCGCCAATCCCAGCGCCAATCGAGCCAGTTCGAACTTCGATCAGCGCCACATCCTGAATATCAGCTACGTTTGGGACCTGCCGGGCTTCAAATCGGGCTTGACCAACGCGATCCTGGGCGGGTGGCAGTTCTCCGGCGTGACCAGCTACTCAACCGGAACGCCCTACAGCGTGGTGGTGTCAAACGACAACGCAGGCGTTTCAAATGGAGTGGGATCGGGCGCTCGGCCCGATATCGTGGGCGATCCGAGATCCGGTATTCCGAGCGGGACGATCACCGACTTCGGGCCGGCATTCGGCAATGCCGCTGCCTTTGCCCTGCCACGGGGGTTGACCTTCGGCGACGCTGGACGCAACATCCTGAATAATCCCAATCGACTCAACTTCGACTGGGCCTTGTTCAAGCACTTCAAAATCAGGGAGCAGATGGGCTTTGAGTTCCGCGCTGAAGCCTTCAACGTGTTCAACCATACCCAGTGGGGAAACATTGCCGGTGATAGCGGCTCGGCCGGCGGCGACGGCAACAATACCCTCGGCAGCGACAGCTTCCTGCGTGCCAGTTCCGCGCACAACGCGCGCATCATGCAACTGGGCCTGAAGTTCAGCTTCTAGAAGATCGTGGAGGACGGGCGTCCTCGCCCGTCAGCTGCAAACTAAAAAGGACGGGCGGAGACGCCCGTCCTCCATTTTCATCCCTCATCTCAAGCGCCTAGCCTACCTCGGCGTGCTGGCGCGTCCCGGCCACGACGGTCAGCGCCTGTTCCAGGTCCGCTATCAGATCGTCCGCATTCTCGATTCCTACCGAAATCCGGATCAACTGCTCGGTCACGCCCATCTTCTGGCGATGCTCGGCAGAGATCATGCCGTGCGACGTGAGCACGGGAATGGTGACCAGTGAATCCACGCCGCCCAGGCTGGGCGCCAGGGTAAACAGGTGCAGCGCCTCAGACAGCCGCCTGGCGTCTTCTCCGGTGCCGTCCACTTCAAAACTCAAGACGCCGCCGCCGCCGCGCATCAATTCCATCGCCAGGGCGCGCTGCGGATGGCCTTCAAGAAAGGGATAGTGCACGCGCCGCACCTTGGCGTGTTGCGCCAGGAACCGGGCAACGCGCAAGGCGTTGTCATTCTGCCGCTGCACCCGCACCGCCAGGGTCTTGATGCCGCGCAGGAGCAGCCAGGCGGCGTGTGGATCCATGGTGCCGCCCAGCGTGGTGCGGGTTTCATGGATCTTCGGGATAAGTTCCTGCCGTCCGGACACGATGCCGCAGATCAGGTCTGAGTGCCCGGCAAAATATTTAGTGCCGGAGTGCATGATCAGGTCAATGCCAAAATCCGCCGGGCGCTGGTTGATGGGCGTGGCAAACGTGCTGTCGATGAACGTGATGAGGCTGTGTTGCCTGGCCAGCGCCGCCACCTTGCGCAAATCCACCACCCGCAGCGTGGGGTTGGTTGGCGATTCCAGGTAAAGCAGTTTCGTATTGGGCTGGATGGCGCGCGCGTGCTGATCGTATTCGACAGTGTCCACGAACGTGGTCTCGATGCCGAACTTCGGCAGCCACTGGCTGAGGAACTTTGTAGCGCCTCCGTAGATGTCGCGCTGTGCCACCACGTGGTCTCCACTCTTCAGCAGCGACAGGATCGAAGTGGTGATGGCGTTCATGCCGGAAGCGAAGAGCAGCGCGGCATCGGCGCCCTCGAGTTCCGCAATCGCTTTTTCCGCAACCGTATGCGTGGGGTTGCCGTAGCGGGTGTAGAACATGTCGGTGGAAGTGGCGCGCACCTGCTGATCGCTGTCGGTGACTTCAAAAGTGGAAGTCTGGTAGATCGGAGTGGCCAGAGGCCCATTCTTCTTGTGCAGGTCGGTGCCCCCGCGGACCGCTTCCGTTTCCTGGTGGCGATTATGCTTCTTCATGCATCCTCTCCTCGCAAAGTTTTTCGCCTGTGGAAGGGCACGGCTTCCAGCCGTGCCAATTGAGGCGTCGAGGCGACCGGCTTTAGCCGCAGTGGCGCGTCGATAGGACGAAGATTGCGGTCAGCAAAATTGTCCACAGCGGCTGAAGCCGCCTCCCATCGACTCTTTTTCGCACGGCTGAAGCCGTGCGCTTCCACATCTTGAGGAACCTGCGCTCCCGAAGGATCGCGCTTCCTATGCCTGCGACAATGCAGCCTCGAATGCCGGAACCGGCGAAAACCACGCGGCGGAGCGCGCGTGGCGCCCGCTGGTGAGCTTCTCGAATTCAGCCTGCAGGGCGCGCGTGACCGGGCCGGTTTTTCCGTCGCCGATGGTGCGGAAGTCGATCTCCCGCAGACCCACAACTTCGGCGGCGGTTCCGCAGACAAACACTTCGTCGGCGATATACAACTGGTCGCGGGAAATGGGTTCCTCAACCACCCTGTGTCCCAGGTCTTGCGCCAGCGTGATCAGACTATCGCGCGTGATGCCCTCGAGTATGGCTCCTCGAGAAGGGGTATAAATCACCCGGTCACGCACCACAAAGATATTCTCTCCGGTACATTCCGCGACGTAGCCTTGAGGATCGAGCATGATGGCTTCATCGAAGCCGGCGCGCTGCGATTCAGTCTTGGCCAGAATGGAGCTGACGTAATTCCCCGCGACCTTGGCCTTGGTCATCATGATGTTCGGGTGCAGCCGCGTGAAGGAAGAAATGTTGGCCCGGATGCCACGCTCCTTCGCTTCTTCTCCCAGGAAGGCGGTCCACTCCCAAACTGCGATGATCAATCGCGGCTTGCCGCTATCGACCACCAGGTCCATGGCTCCGTCCAGGTAAATGACCGGCCGGATGTAGCAGGAGGAGAATTTATTGGCGGCAATCGTCTTGTGAATGGCCTCGATCAGCGAAGCGCGGGTCCAGGGCAGATCGCGGAAGCCAACGATGCGGGCGGAGTCCAGCAGGCGGTCAACGTGCTCTTCCAGGCGGAACACGGCTGGTCCATTGTCAGTAGCGTAACAGCGGATGCCTTCAAAGACGGTAAAGCCATAATGCAGACCGGCGTTGACTACCGGAACTCCGCTGCGGGCGGCGTCCTTCAATTCATCATCAAGCCATACGTACTTCGCGGGATTTGCCATTGGAGACCCTCGGTCGGAGTGAAACAACGGTTCGATTAAAACTGACCCCTCAAGGGTAACGTTCACAAGCCAGCTGAGCAAGGGGTTGTTAGTTCCCCCGGCAAAGAACGCAAAGAAGACTCTATGGCCTTCCCGAAAATTTCGTTCGACCGATTTGATCCATCTATAATTCGATTCCTATGGAACTGGGCCTGAAGGGTAGGGTTGCAATTGTGGCGGCATCCAGTCAGGGCATTGGACGGGCGACGGCTGAGGCATTTGCGGCTGAGGGATGCAAAGTCGCCATGTGCGCCCGCAATGAGCGGACGCTGGCCCTGGCGGCGGAAGGCATCAGGAAACGGCACAGCGCTGAAGTGTTTGACCGCGCGCTGGATGTGACCGATGCGGCCGCCGTGCGCCAGTTTGTAGAAGCCGTGGTAGCGAAATTCGGCGCCGCCGACATTTGCGTTACCAATGCCGGCGGGCCGCCCGCCAAGGGCTTTCTGGCTGCGACGGTGGAGGACTGGCACAAAGCCGTCGAAGCCAATTTCATGAGCACGGTGCACTTTGCCCGCGAGGTGATCCCGCACATGCAGCGCAGGCGTTGGGGCCGGATCATTACCATCACTTCCATCACCACCAAACAACCGGTGGCGGACCTGGTGCTTTCGAACGCGGTGCGGGCGGCGGTAGTCGGGTTGGTCAAAAGCCTGGCCAACGAATTCGGCAAGGACGGTATTCTGGTGAATAACGTAGGTCCGGGCTTCACTGCCACGGACCGGCTCAAGGAGTTGGCAAAGAGCCGTTCTGCTGCTTCGGGCACGGCCGAAAAGGACATCTTCGACGGCTGGGCCGCGGACGCGCCGTTGCGTCGCCTGGGCGAACCGCGAGAAGTTGCCGACACCATCGTCTGGCTGGCCTCGGAGCGTGCATCGTACGTTACCGGACAGACTGTGCTGGTGGATGGGGGCATGTACAAAGGGTTGTAACAAATGTTTCACCCGCGACCTTGCTTTCGTGGTTGCCAAGGCTGGTTAATTTCTAGTAACCTGTGCGGATTCATTACCAGAAATCCAGCTGTAGTCGTTGGAGGGGACCATGCATCTCGTCATCAGGGCAGGACGCACGCCATCCGCGGTCGGGTTCGGCAAAGCCTTTGGTAAGCGCTGGTTCTCGACCAGCCACGGCGGTTGCGGCGCTTGTTCCCGCACGTTCTAACGATCGCCTTCGTGGCACTCAAACACTTAAGGACAGACGTCGCGTCAGGGAGGGGTGTATGCCGAGATCAATGAGCAGGCTGCTTTGTATAAGTCTGGTGGTTCTTATCGGGGTGGCGCAGGTCCTGGCTCAGGGCGGCGCAACCGGCGCTATCAGTGGGACCGTGCTTGATCCCAGCGGAGCGGTCGTAGCGGGCGCGGATGTTCGCATCGTCAACCAGGACACCGGGGCGCTGACCCGTACTGCGAAGACGGACGCGAATGGTTCTTTCACCACGCAGCTGCTGCCGGTCGCAACCTATACGGTCACCGTCCAGGCCCCGGGCTTTGCCGAAGGCAGTTTTTCCAATATTGCGGTCCGGGTGACGGAAACCACGCGCATGACAGCCCAGTTGCGCACCCAGGCGGTGCAGCAGAAGATCGACGTGCAAGCGCAGGTGCAAGCGGTAGAAACCAGCGCCGCCACCACCGGCCAGGCGATTGAGGCGCAGACCATCCGTGACCTGCCCCTGGCGACGCAGAATTTTCAACAGCTGCTTTCGCTGTCCAGCGGCGCGCAGAGCGAATTGAACGCGTCGGCGCAACTGGGACGCGGCAACGCCCGCATTTTCGTGAACGGCCAGCGCGAGGACAACAATAACTATTTGATCGAAGGCATCAGCGCCACCGACTACAACGTGGCCCAGGCCACCAACGTGCCCTTGCCTAATCCCGACGTAGTCGGCGAATTCAAGGTGCAGACATCGCTCTATGACGCCAGCCAGGGACGCAACGGCGGCGGCAACGTGAATGCCATCCTGAAATCCGGAACCAGGAACTTTCATGGCGATGTCTATGAATTTTTCCGCAACGATGTCTTAAACGCCAACGAGTACTTTTTGAATCGCGCTGGCCAGTCCCGCCCCTCGGTTAAGCAGAATATTTTCGGGGGAAGTTTCGGCGGGCCGGTGGGGAAGGACGCCAAGGGCGGATACTTCTTCGTCAACTATCAGGGCACGCGGCAGCGCAGCGGCCTTTCTCCGGGAACGTTCATCAGCACCACGCTTCCGGTGCTGCCGTCGGTCCGTGACGACGCCACGCTGGATGCCACGCTGGAGTCGGCATTCGGCGTGCCCAGCATCGATCCGGTGATTCACAAACTCCTGCTGTTCAAGAGCAGCCAGTTCGGCAATACCGCCGGCGGATACCTGATTCCTTCGATTCCAGGGACACGGTGGGTGCCACCGGACAGTTCATCGTCAGCAAGCCCGGCAGTTTTACCGATGACCAGTTCACCGCCAACTGGGACCGCGAATTCCGCGGCGGCAATGACAAACTCTCGGCGCGCTTTTTCTTTTCGAACGCGGAATCTCTGTTGCCCTTCGGCGCGGGCGGCCTGCCGCTCTCGCTGGGCGGAACGTTGCAGAGCAGCATCAGTTCCACGGACCTGAATTTTCCCTATGATCTGCCGGTAAACGGACGGTTTTTCAGCATCAATGAGACTCACGTGCTTTCACCCACCCAGGTGAATGACTTCCGCTTCGGATACGTCCGGATTAACAACACGCTGGGCAATATTCCCCCAATTACGGCGTCAGACCTGGGACTCGACCGCCCCACCAATGAAGTCACCCAGTCTATTTACAAGTTCTCCCTCTTCGGTGGTTCGGGCTTCCAGATTGGCCCCACCCCTCCTGCCGACCAGGCGCAGACCCAGAACAACTACAACTTCGTGGATACGTTCAGCTGGGTCAAGGGGGCGCACGTACTGCGCTTTGGCGGGGAATACACGCGCGTCAACCTGGACAAGCTCTTCCCCCAGGTTTTCAACGGGCAATTGTTCTACGTCAACGGCGGCGGCTTCACCGACTTTCAAAAGTTTCTGATGGGAGCGCCCGACTTCAGCTTCGGAGGCGGCGGGGTGGCCACGCATCAGTACCGTACCAACGACTTCGCTGTGTTCGCGCAGGACGACTGGAAGGTGCGTCGCGATCTGACCCTGAACCTGGGTCTGCGGGTGGAGGCGCTGGGCGCGTTTTATGACAACCTCTGTCACATCGGCAATCTCGATCCCGACCTCGCCGCCAGCGGCCAGTATCCCTTTATCTACGGGAGTTGCGTGAAGGGTTTGAACGTGGCCGGGCTCAATCCCACCGGCAGCAACACCACTTACAAGAATGATTACGCCACCGGATGGGGCCCGCGCGTCGGTTTTGCCTGGGACATATTCGGGCATCACAGCACGGCGCTGCGCGGCGGCTACGGCATCTACTATGTACGCGAAGACGTGGGCTCGGTGGACCAACTCAGCTTCCAGGCCCCGTTCCTGCCGGTCGCTTTCGGACCCGGTCAGGCCGGCTGCCTGGGATCATTTTTTTCCGCTACCGTACTGCCGGGCTGCCCCGACCCTAACCCGAACGCCCTGCCGCAGGCGGGCGTGATCGATCCAACTTTTGTCCCTTGCCTGGCACGGCTGCAGGGTTTCGCCGGCAATGATCCCAACGGGGCGCCAAACTATGCGTGCGACGGGGCGGGGATTCCGTCCACCAACATTTTTGGCCTGGTGGTGCCGCGCAAATTTGTTTCGCCTAACACCCAGCAGTGGAACCTCACCTTGCAGCGGGAGTTTGGCAAGGACTGGGTGCTGGAAGTGGGGTACGTGGGCACGCATTCCATTCATCTTCGCGAAACCCGTACCAACCTTTCGGTGAATGTGAGCCCGACGCATCCGCTGGTGCTGACCGACACAACCGGAAACCAGTTTTCCCTCGAGGCCAACACCTTTGCCAACGGCCCGGCGCGATCGAGCGCGCAAGGTATCAACGGTTATAGCGGAATGCAGCTCTTCGCCGACGATGCTTATTCTCACTACCATTCACTGCAAGCCACGCTGTCGCGGCGATGGGGCGCGGGATACTTCCAGGCTGCCTACACTTTCTCGCGCTCTACCGATGCAACTTCGAGCGGCAACACGGCGCTGAACACGGCTTTCAACGATGAAACGTCCCTCGATGCATCGCGCGGTCTTTCCGACTTCGACCGAACTCACCGCTTCGTGGTGAGTTATCGCTATGACCTGCCCATCTTCAAAGGCGCCACGGGAGCCAAGGGCTTGTTGCTCGCCAACTGGGCGATCAGCGGTATCACGGTCTTTCAGTCTGGCACGCCGTTTTCCGTAACCGATTCAGGCGCGGGCACGGGATTTCTTGGGCCCGGACTGGCATCCGCAACGCTGGGCGCCAACCTGGCTCCGGGCGGCACCATCGCCGCCGGTAACACCAGCGGCGACATTCACCAGCGCATTGACGGATATTTGAACCCGGCCAACTTCACCAGTGCGCCTTTGCTTTATCCAGCGCAGTGCGCCGGCGATGACAACTTCTGCACCACCAACTTCGGCAATCTGGGGAGGAACATTTATCGCGGGCCATTCCAGCAGAACTGGGACTTTTCACTCCTGAAGGAATTCCGCCTGTCGGAACGGCAGTCAATGCGCTTCACCGCCGACTTCTTTAATATCTGGAACCACGCGAACTTCGGCAACCCGTCGATCACCGACATCGAAGCTTATCTTGCCAATCCGGGTGATCCCAATAACTCGTTTGGCAAGATCTTTTCCACCGTGGGCACGCCGCGCCTTATTCAATTCTCCCTGCGCTGGGGCTTTTAACGTGGCGGAAAACGAAGCCCAGGGCCGCATTCCAATGCTTGAGCGGGACCAGGTCCCGCCCGAGCTCGCAGCCCTGTACGACGCTCTACTGCAGCAGCGCGGTGTCGTGCCTAACATGTTCAAGACCGTGGCTCAGACTCCGGCCCTGGCCATGGGTTTCGCCGCTTTGCTTAAGCCGCTCCTGAGTGACGGCGCTCTGCCCGGCTGGTATAAAGAGCTGGTGGCGACGCGCATGTCGGTGCTGCAGGGCTCGCTTTACGCGGTGACGGCGCACTCCCTGTCGGCTCGGCAGAAGGGGGCGACGGACGAGCACGTGTCCGCGGTGAAGTCCGATTTCGAGAGCGGCCCATTCACCGAGGCGGAGAAACTGGGCTTGCGCTGTGCCGACCGGTTGCATCATTCGCCCCGCGAGATTGACGACGAGTTCTATGCAAAATTGAAAGCCGCATATAGCCATCCCCAGATCGTGGAGCTGATCGCTGCCGCTTCGGTTTTTGAATTCTTTCCGCGTTTTGTGGATGCGCTGCGTATTCCAGTGACTCCAGCGCCAAAGAATATTCCTGCAGGGAAGGCCTGATATGCGACCTCTGGCTGCCCGCATGTCGGTGATGAGCGGCGAAGGCGCGCTCACCATCTTCGCCCGCGCCAAGGAACTGGAGCGCGCGGGGCGATCCATCATTCACCTCGAACTGGGCGAGCCCGACTTTCATCCCGCGAAGCCGGTGAACGATGCTCTGAAGCGGGCCATCGACGAGGGGAAAGACCGCTACTGTCCCGTGATCGGGCTGCCGGCGTTGCGTGAAGCGCTGTCGGCTTACCTGCGCGACACGCGTAATCTCAACATCTCGCCCCAGAATATCGTCATCGCTCCCGGCTGCAAGCTCGCGCTCTTCATGGCAATGATGGCGCTGATCGATCCCGGAGATGAAGTGCTGTATCCCGATCCCGGATTTCCAGGCTATGCCTCCATCACGCTGGGGCTCGGCGGCGTGCCGGTTCCATTTGTACTCTCGGCCAGGAATCACCTGCAGCCTGATCCGGATGAAATTGCCGCCAGCATAACGTCCCGCACAAAAATCCTGATCACGAATTCGCCCGGCAATCCCACCGGGACGGTGTACACCGATGCAGTTCAACGGCGGCTGGCGGAACTGGCCGTCAAATACGATCTGCTGGTGCTCTCGGATGAAATTTACGCCCGCATCATTTACGGCGGGACCTACAAATCCATGATGAGCTACCCCGGCATGGAAGAGCGGACGCTGATCATCGACGGCTTCTCCAAGAGTTTCGCCATGACCGGATGGCGGCTGGGATACGCCACCGCCCCGGCACGCATCGTGCCCGCGCTCGATATGCTGGCGGTCAACTCCTACACGTGTACTGCCGAATTCAGCCAGTACGGGGCCATTGAAGCTTTGCGTGATCGCGAAGGGGCCACGCCGCGCATGGTAGGCGAGTTTGCCAAACGCCGCGAGCAGTTTGTCCGCGACCTGAATCGCGTTCCCGGGTTCCGTTGCTCGCCGCCCGAAGGCGCGTTCTACGCCTGGGTGGATGTCTCCGAAGCCGGACAAAGCGCCGAGGAAATTTGCCGCGTCATGCTGGAAGAGGCCGGGGTAGCGGCGATTCCGGGCGCAGCGTTTGGGCCTGCCGGCGCGGGATTCGTGCGCTTTTCCTACGCATCGTCGAGCGCCGTTTTGAAAGAGGCGGTGGAGCGGATATTGCAGGTTTCGTCAGCCTGGCAGGGAACGCCGGCGGGATCGTCGCGGTAATGTAGCGCCGCCGTCCCGGCGGCTGTGGTGGGGGCGTCCCGCCCGCACCGCCGAGGGCGAGACGCCCTCGGAACAGCCGGCAAAGCCTGCCCTGAGCGCAGTCGAAGGGATGCCGGCGCTACTTGTTGAGGATCAGGAGAATTCATGAAAGTCGGATTGAGCATGTGGATCGTGCTCGCGGTTTGTGGTTTGCCGTCGATCGCCGCAGCGCAAGCCCGGCCGCTTCCTGGACCGGATGTGCCGCAGATTTACCAGCGCCTGCTGCCCCAGATCGAGAAGATTCCCATCTTCGATCATCACGCTCATCCCGGGTTCGCGGACGATCCTGATGTGGATGCCATGGCTTCGCCTCCGGGCAGCGCGGCGCTGCGAACGCGTGACACCAATCCTGAACTGGTCGCCGCGGCCAAGGCGCTGTTTGGCTATCCTTATAATGACCTCGCGCCGGAGCACGCGAAATGGCTGGTGCAGAAGAAATCCGAATTGAAGAAGGCCCAGGGTAACGCTTACTTCTCCAACATTCTCGACAAGCTGAATATCGAGCAGGGCGTGGCCAACCGGGCGATGATGGCGGACTACCTCGATCCCAGGCGCTTTCCCTGGGTCTTCTTTGCTGATTCCTTCATGTGGCCCTTTGATAATCAGCGCGAGCGCGCCCGCAATCGGGACCAGGAAGTCTATATACCGCTGCAGGAGAAAATGCTGCATCGCTGGATGCAACAGGAAAACGTGGACAAGTTGCCGCCGGACTTCGCCGGATATCTCGCCTTCATCAGCCGCGTACTCGAAGACAACCAGAAAAAGGGCGGCATCGCCATGAAGTTTGAAGTGGCGTATTTCCGCTCGACAAAATTCGGCGACCCCACGCGCGATCAGGCCGAAGATGTGTACCAGCGCTTTGTGAGCGGCGGCATCCCCAGCGAGCATGAATACCGCACCTTTCAGGATTACATTTTCCGCTATCTGGTGCGCGAGGGCGGAAGGCTGCATCTGCCGGTGCACATACACTCGGCCGTGGGCATCGGCGACTACTTCAACCTCTCCGAAAGCAACATCATGAACCTGGAGAACATTCTTCGCGACCCGCGTTATTCGGGCACCGTGTTCGTGATGATTCACGGCGGCTATCCCTATGAGCACCAGGCCATCTGGCTGGCGGCCATGCCGAACGTGTTTCTGGATACGTCACTGATGGAACTCGACATGTATCCTTCAGAGTTCAGGCACGTGCTGAAAGAGTTCCTCGAGACTTTTCCCGATAAAATCACCTTCGGCACGGACTCATTCCCGTATAACCAGACTCTGGGTGCGGAAGAAAGTTACTGGCTGGGAGTGCAGTCGGCGCGCAGCGCTTTGGCGGCGGCGCTGGCCGAGATGATTTCCGAAGGTGAAGTCACCGAGGCACAAGCTCTGCAGTTGGCCCACGGTTACCTGCACGATAATGCAGTTGGAATCTACCAGGGAAAGGTGCACTGAAATGGCGAAGGCAAAGGCGAAACCCGCAGCGAAGCGGCGGAGCCTCAAGTCAAGAATCGCGAAGCGTAAGAGCACTGGACAAAAGGGAACCGGCCGCAAAACGGCAACGAAGAGCCGCGTCAGCAAAATGGAATTGCGGCACGTGCCCTGGCAGACCATCGACCTGGAAGACCTGAACCCGCTGCTGCAGCGGCAGTTCGTGGTCGGCCACGACATCATGGTGGCCCGTGTCCTGATGAAGAAGGGTTGCATCATTCCTCTGCACAGTCACTACAACGAGCAATTCACTTACATTCTCGAGGGCGCGCTGAAGTTCTGGGTGGACGGCAAGGAGATCGTGGTGAACGCGGGTGAGGTGTTGACCATCCCCCCGCACATGCCGCACAAGGCTGAAGCCCTGCTGGACACGGTCGATCTCGATGTCTTCAACCCGCCGCGCGCCGACTGGATTAACAAGACTGATCAATACCTCCGCGGCGGCAAATAACTGTTCCATCCCGTATGCTAATACCTGAATGACTGACCACGCCGCATCGGCCTCAAAACTGGATCCGGGCGTCTCCCAATTACGTTGCATTGCGTGCGCAGCCGTGGGCGAAAGCGGGGCCAAGAGCGTCCGCTGCGCGCAGTGTGGCGATCTGCTGGAAGTGGTTTTTCCCGGCTGGAACACGGCTGTCGGCATGCGTGCGGGGGGCCTCGACGCGGCAGCACTCAAGCAGCTCTGGTTGCAGCGCCGTACTTCTCCAAACGCTTTGGATGAAAGCGGTGTCTGGCGTTTTCGCGAAATTCTTCCTGCCTTGAATGATTGGAACCAGGTCATCACTCTGCGGGAAGGGAACACGCCGCTTTACCCCTTGCCTTCCTGCGGGCGCGCCGCCGGAGTGGAACGGCTTTTCGCCAAGCATCAGGGCATGAATCCGACCGGGTCTTTCAAAGATACCGGCATGACTGCGGCTGCGTCCTTCGCCCGGCAGGGAGGCTTCCGCTGGGTAGCGTGCGCTTCTACCGGGAATACTTCAGCTTCGATGGCCGCGTATGCCGCGCGCGCGGGCATGCGCAGCCTGGTGCTGATTCCGCAAGGCCAGATCACCTGGGGAAAGCTCTCGCAGGCGCTCGACTATGGCGCCGTCACCTGCCAGTTGAAGACTGACTTCGACGGCTGCATGCGTGTGCTCGATGAAGTGGTCGAGCGCATGCCGGTTTATCTTTTGAACTCGGTAAATCCGTACCGTCTCGAAGGCCAGAAAACAGCTGCGGTGGAATTGCTGGAACGGCTCGACTGGCAACCGCCGGACCACATCATCGTGCCGGGCGGGAACCTGGGAAATTCGTCGGCGATCGGCAAGGCGCTGCTCGAGATGAAGGAACTTGGTCTGATTTCCCGCTTGCCAAAGCTTTCCGTAATTCAGGCTGAAGGCGCGAACGCCCTGGTGCGGACCATGCGTGAGAACGGCGGCAAGAAACTCATCTCAGTCCACGCTGAAACTATGGCCACCGCCATAAAAATCGGAAGCCCGGCTTCGTGGAAAAAAGCGGTGCGCGTGCTTGAGGCGACCAGCGGCGCGGTCGAACAAGTAAGCGAAGTGGAAATCGCATTGGCCAAGGCAGAGATTGGAGCGGATGGCATCGGCTGCGAGCCGGCGTCGGCGGTTACTCTAGCCGGATTGAAGAAGCTGGTGCAGCAGGGCTTCGTGAAGAAGAACGAATCCGTGGTGCTCATCTTGACCGGCAACCTGCTCAAGGACCCCGATTTCACCCTCAAGTTCCATCGCGGTGACCTGTTCGCGGGAACCGAGCATGAAGAGGAAGCGGCAGCGGTCTTGTCCTCGCGACAGCGCGCTCCCATGGTGCTCGACGCCAGCGCCAACGCGGTGGTGAAGGTGTTGGAGTACGCGGAGCAGACTGATCCGAGAACGCCGTCGTCCTGAGGGACGGCGGTGGAAGAGCACGGCTTCAGCCGTGCGAAAAAGAGTCGCAACAGGAGGCGGCTTCAGCCGCTGTGCACAATTTCGCCGACCGCACATCTTTCGTCCCCCGAGACGCCACAGCGGCTAAAACCGGTCGCCTGACGCCTCTATTTGGCACGGCTGGAAGCCGTGCCCTTCCACGGATTGAGAGTTCAGGTCAGCGCAAGAGTCCCATCGAATGAAAGGCGCCAAAAAAAATCGTGCTGCAAGTGCCCTCGAACTGGTGCTGCCCGCTACTTCCGCCAACCTGGGGCCGGCCTTTGATGCTGCCGCGCTGGCCTTCGCGATGTTCCTGAACGTTCGCGCCCAAAGCGCAACTGAATTTTCCATCGCGGCGCGTGGTCGCGACCCGGAAATCTGCGGCCAGGTCGAAAACCATCTCATCCTGACCACCTATCGTGAAGTCTTGCAGCAGTCGGGCAAACCCGTGAAGCCGCTTGCGCTCGACATCGACAATCAGATTCCCATCGGCAAGGGATGCGGTTCTTCGGCGGCAGCGCGTCTGGCCGGGGTCGCGCTGGCGGTACACTTCGGCAAATTAAAGTGGACGGACAGGCGCATCGTCGGCGAGGCATCGCGGCGTGAACACCATCCCGACAACGCAGCTGCCTGCTGGATGGGCGGTTTGGCGGTAGCAAGAATGTCGGCGCAGAGCGAAGCGCAAGTCGCCAGCATCATTCCGAAAGGGAATTGGCCGCTGCTGCTGGCCGTCCCGGAGGAAGCCCTGGCGACCGAAGAAGCCCGCCGCGTGCTGCCGGCGCAATATTCCCGGGCAGACGCGGTTTCCAACGTTCAGAATTCCATGCTGCTGCTGGCGGCTTTCGTGCAGGGCCGCCGCGACCTGCTGGCGGCCGCGCTCGAAGACCGCATGCATCAACCCTATCGTGCTGCTCTATGTCCGCTATTGCCGGCGCTGCAAGAGCTCGTGGCAGACGCTTCCGGAATTCTAGGCGTGGCTCTGAGCGGAGCTGGACCATCAGTATTAATTTTTCTGGATGAAAAGGCCGGCGCAGGACGCGCCCAGGCACAAGTGCGCAGGCATCTTCAGGCCCAGGGACTCCGGGCGGAACTGATGGCAACTGCCATTACCAAACAAGGAGCCAGCCAGGGTAAAGCCTGGCTGCGACGACTTTCCTAACCGCGGCGGCGCTCTTCCCCTTCCGCCAGCCGGCTGTTGGCCGCGAGGCGGAACCAATGCTGTTCAAAACTCAGATGGGGTTCGCGAGCAAATCGATCCGCATAAGAACTGACCGCTCTCTGAAAGTGTTCGATCTCTCGCCGCGCGTCGCGCCCGATGGCGGTGCTCGATGACGGCGTGATCCGACGATGTTTGCTGGTTTTCATTTCTCCACCACTCCTGGGACTCTTTCCCTAACCACTGTGCCCAACGACAAGGGCGCTCACAGCATCATCCTGTGGAAGTACCAGTAGGTGTCAGGCAATCTTCTCTACAGAATCAGGGGAAGGCAGTAAAAATACGTTCGGAGGGAGAAAGTGTAAATGGCACTCTCGTGCCATAAGGGGAATTGAGGCCCTTGTAGCGCCGCCGTCTCGCCGGCTGTCCGGCGGGCGTCCCGCCCGCCGGGGGTAAGATGCCTCCGGGACAGCCGCCGGGACAGCGGTGCTACACAAGGAACTCCCCGCTTACCCGCGGCTGGCGGGCGGAATGATGCTGTTCATGCGCAGGTATTCGACCATCTGCCCGTAGTGGTCGAAGCAGTGGCCCACAGCCCCCGACGCCAGTGCCAGCCGGGTCGCATTGCCTTCACCGAAGGGGCTCTTCACGGGCGCAACCAGGTTCTTTTCGTTTACGCTTGCTGCCGCCTTATGAAGGTATGCAAAGGAATCCTTCAAGTACTTCATGATATCGGCCTTGGTCTTGACCGAGGCCGGACCGTTCTCCTCGCCCGTGTCCACCGGAGGCTTCTCGCCGAGGACGGCAGCGGCAAATATGTAGTTGACTGCGGCCACGTGTTTCACCTGATCTCCGAAGGTCCGGACGCCCTTGAACTCGCCGTTGGTTGGGGCGAAGGAGTACTTGTCTTCGGGCATGGCGTCAGCAGCGGGCACGAATTCATTCTCTACGCTGGTGACAGAGCGGTCGAGCACCTGGCTGACGGTGCGAGGTTCGGCAGGTTTGGCGGTTTGAGCGAGCGCGATGCCGCTCAGCAGGAGCAAACAGGCGCATACGGTGTGAAACTTCTTCATTTGAGGTTCTCCTTAAAGTGCTGACAAAGATCAAGGTTTGGAAGGATCGAATGTAGGCGCGAGCGTCCCGCTCGTGCGTCCTTACCGACAGCGTTCTCGTAGTAACAGCCAGCCTCAGCCGTCCGGCTGAGCCAACTCCGTTGCTGGCCTTTGCGATTCCAAAGAGCGCGAGCGAGACGCTCGCGCCCACATCAAACTAATCTCGAACTACCGACGGCGTCAGTTCCCACTGCTGTGACGTCAGGCGATGCCGGCGGACCGCGAGCAGGCCTACCACCATCGCCGCCGCTGAACAGAGCAGAGCGGTTGGGACTCCGGCGCGGGTTGCCAGACCTCCCCACACCGTGCTGCCCACCGCCATGCCACCCTGCAGGACCAGCAGATACATGGACAGGGCCCGTGCCCGGAGGAAGGATGGACACATGGTCTGCGCTGCGATGTTCAGACAGGCCAGGATTCCGATCCACGCCGTGCCGCTGGCAAACAATACCAGACAGAGCAGAGAAAATGTTTGCACCCGTCCGGCGGCAAAGGTCATGGCGGCAAAGAGCAGGATGTCGAAAGCTACCAGTCGATTTACGGAGAAGCGCATGCGCACACGGGGCAGAACGGCGGCGCCGGCCAGAGCTCCGAGGCCAAAAAATCCCAGCAGCAGTCCGTATCCAGTTGCACCATGAGGGCGGGCCAGGATGGGCAGCAGCGCGGGCAGGGAACTGGCGGCCAGGCTGAACGCACCCGTCCGGATCAGGATGGATCGCACTTGCGGAGCGCCGCGAACGTAGCGCAGCCCTGCCACCAGAGCGTCGCGCACTCGTCCGGTCGCGACCTGTTCGACGTGGGGACGCTTCCAGCGGTACAGGAAAAAGATCACGCCGAAGAATGAAGCTGCGTTGAGCAGGAATGCGACGCCGGAGCCCGCTGCTGCAATCACCAGTCCGCCGAGCGCAGGGCCGAAAGCGCGGGCGACATTGAACCCCACCGAATTCAGCGCCACCGCCGGAGCATGATTTTCCGGGCGGACGACTTCCGGCGTGATGGCCTGCCAGGCGGGATCATTCATCACCGCCCCCAGGCCGAGGATGAACGTGAACAGCAGAAGTATCCACGGCGTGACCTGGTGATAGAGCGTGAGCACGCCCAGCATTCCGGCAGCAACCACCATCCAGCTCTGGGTGATGAGCAGGAAGCGCCGCCGGTCAACCAGGTCGGCCAGGGCCCCAGCGGGCAGGATTACGAGAAATACGGGAAGCGTAGTGGCGGCGGTCACCAGGCTGACCATCAGGGGTGACATGGTCAGCTGAGTCATCAGCCAGCCCGCGCCCACGTTCTGCATCCAGGTGCCGGTGTAGGAGATGACAGCAGCGATCCATAGCGAACGGAAGAGCGGCTCGTGCAGCGGCGCCCAGGCCGAAGTCGCCGGCTTCTGAGGCAAGCTCTCGGGCGCCGAAGTTTTGATCGCTTCCGTCATAATCAGTAGCCCAGTCAGTGGCCCGCGGCGCTCTCCGGATCCAGGCGGCCGTCAAACGGCCACTCCCGGTTTCGCCATGCCCGCACCAGGTAGATGGCAATGCCGGTAATAAGGATGACCAGCGCGTAACGCACCTGCTTCAGCGAGTTAGTGCGGGAAACCAGCACAAAGATGAATCCGATGGAGGCCAGCAAAGCCGGCAGAGGATACAGCCACATGCGAAATGGACGGGGCAAATCCGGGCGCCGGATACGCAACACGATAACGCCTATGGCCTGCACCAGGAATTGCAGCGTAATCCGAATCACCACCAGCGCGGCGATCACGTCGGCCAGCGAGAAGAAGCAAAAGAATACCGCCACTCCAGCCAGGGCCAGCAGCGAAACGTAAGGGAAGCGGTGCTGCGGATGCACCCGGGCGAAGGCCTGGAAATAGTTGCCGTCAATTGCCGCCGCGTAAGGCACCCGGGAGTAGCCCAACAGAAGCGAGAAGACTGAGGCAAAGGCCGTCCACATTACCAGGGCTGTGACCAGATTGGCCGCCCAGGTCCCGTAAATCCTTTGCATGAAAACCGAAACCACGTACAAACCGCGATTCGATTGGCCGGTGTGCGTGATTTCCTGCCAGGGCACCACCCCCAGAATGCTGATGTTCATCAACACGTATAGACATCCCACCAACAGAATGGATAGCAGCAGCGCGCGTGGGATAGTTCTGCCGGGATCTTTTACTTCATCGCCCAGAAAGCAAACGTTGTAGTAGCCCCAGTAGTCGTAAGTCGCGATGAGCATGGCCGAGCCCAGGCCCAGGAAAAAATTGTGCGACAGGGTGAAAGCGCCGGGAGGGAAGCTGAAAGCGCGTGCGGCATCGAAGTGGGTGAATCCCGCGATGATGATCCAGCTAATGGTGATCAGGACGCCGGCCAAGAGCAGTTTCGACATCCAGCCGATGCTGGTGATCTTGCGGTAGAGCAGTATCACCGCGAGAACAACGATCCCAATCGCAACGAACGTCGCCCCGGACATCAACCATCTCAACTGCAGCGTTCCGAGCAAGGGCAGATGAAGCTCCCACAAACGGTCGGCATACTGGTAGTCGAGTGCGGGCCAGAAATAGGAAGCGTAACCCGCCAGCCCGATGGCGCCGGATGCGATGGACAGCGGCGCGCTGAACGAAAGCTGCCAGATGAAGAGAAACGAAATCAATCTGCCGAAGGTGCGCGAGCCGTAAATCTCGCGCAAATAATTGTACGATCCCCCCGACTTGGGCATGGCCGCGCCCAGTTCCGCCCACACCAGTCCGTCGCACATGGCGAAGATCGCCCCCAGGATCCAGCCCAGCATGGCCTGCGGTCCGCCCATCGCGCCCACGATCAGGGGAATGGTGATGAACGGCCCCACCCCGATCATGTCAATCATGTTCAGCGCGGTCGCGCTGCTGACGCCGATTCCGCGGATCAGGGGCGGTGAAGGGGAAGCGTCGTTGGTCGTTGGTCGTTGATCGTTGGCAAAGGCCATGAGTTTCACGGCAAAATCGGGTTACGCATGAAAATAGCCGTTAGTCAAAACAAATCGCGGCACCGTGAACAGGGTTCAATACCAGAGATTGACCGTCCGACTATCGGTGACGAACGGTTAATTCCGTTGGCGGCCTCTCCGTGCCGAGGGCGAGACGCCCTCGAGACAGCCGGCAAGATGCCGGCGCTACTGAAATGCCGGCGGACCTGGCCAACGGGTGAATGCCAACGGCTAACGACCAACGACCAACGACCAAGGACCAACGACGCTTCCCCTTCCTCTGACTAATGACTGCTCTCGTGTCCCGCGCCCAGCAGGTTCACATACAGCCGGATCGCTCCCGGGACGCCAGCGGGCAGTTGGCGAAAGAATGCGTATCCGGTGTAGATGTATGTGCCCTTGCCGTATTGCGCCCGCAGCAGCCCGCCCGGGAGTGGTTGCTCGCCCGGGTCATGCGATGAAAGCAGCGGACGGAAGTGACTGTCCCACTGACTCATGAAATATAAGCCCCGCTCCTGCACCCAGCCGTCAAAGTCACGCTGCGTGATCTGGTTGGGATAGTGGAACACGCTGTCTTCGGGAGCGAGAATCTCGACTGGAGCTTCCTCGACTGAAACCCTGCCCCGACTCAGGGTCGCCGGAAACGGTGTGAAGTGGCCGCTGTTGAAGTCGCCGACGCCGGCGTCATATTGCACGATCAGCGTGCCGCCGGATGAAACGTAGTCCAGCAGCTTCTTATTGTTGGCCGCGACATCTTTCTGCGTGTCGTAGGTGCGGATTCCGAGAACAATCGTGCCGTAACCGGACAGGTCCGCGCCGGCAAGCTTTTCTGCCGGAAGCACGGTCAAGTCAATTCCGATCTGCTGCAGCACCGTCGGAATCTCATCCCCGGCGCCGGGAATGTACGCAACCTTGAGGTCCTTCGGGACTTTTACATCCACGATGCTCACGCGTTGCAACGCCGGCTGGTAGTAGTAAGCGCTGGCCAGGTCTTCGCGAGTCACGAGGGTGTAGCCTTCGCTGTAGTTCTTGCCGCCGGCGGCCAGCACGGCGCGAATCTGGGTGTGCCCCTCTTTCAAGCTGCCGGGAACCACTTTGAAGTCAAAGTGTCTTTTGTCTCCGCGCTGGCGCAACTGCACCGGAATTTCCATAGGCTCGATCCGCCAGCCCGCGGGGGCCTCCAGGCGGAGCGTGCCGCTGGAGGTTCCGGTCAGGTTGGAGCTCACTCCTACCCGTACGCTGCGTTCGGAGCCATTCGCGATCGGAACAATCTGCTCGCTCGGCTCCAGTTCGACGGAAAACGCAGGCGCGACGGCCAGCGCGCGCTTCTGCTCAACGCCCTTCTCGTCGGCAAACGCTACCAGCACGGGAGTCGAAATTTCGGGCAAGGCCTCGGGGGGCATGGCGGCGCGATTGTGAATTCGAGCGGCGAGCGCGGGCACATCGTAACGAACACTCACGCGAAACGGCGGCGGCGGGAATGGCAGCGTCTGATAGCGAGGCTCGTCCACGGTATAGACGCCATCCCGCTCGGGGTCGTTGCGGCGCAAGGCCGGTCGCGTGGGCGAGGTGTTGGCCGGCAGCACCACCTGGAAATCTGTCTGATAGTCGCGCCCCGGCTGCAACGGAGAAATGCGCTCCTTCGATTCGCTGTCCGTGACCTGACCTTCGAGAAATAAGGACCGGAGATGCAAGGGATGCGCCGAGCCGTTGTGGAGCTTTACCCTGACAGTGAATTTTTGTCCGGGAGAAATCGCGGCCAGCGGGTCCTCTCCCGGCGCCGGCGTTGTTGAGCCTTGCGGCGAAACCAGCGTGGCCTGCAAAGAAAGATTGAGCGCCAGGTTGAGAGCGGTCCGGGCCTGTGCTTCTTTCTCAATCAGACGGGCCAGCTGGTCTGGATTGTTGCCGCCGCGGAGCCGGCCTTCGAGACGGGCAAGCGACTCGACCACCGAGAACAACGGCGCCGCAGCACTGCCCGGATCCTTCTCCGCTGCTTTTACCGCCTCAGCAATATTGGCTTCGACTCCTGCGAGCTCTTTCCTGGCCGGGGCATCGGAGCGGAGAAATCAAGGTTCCCAGACTGGTATCGATGCCATCGAAGAAATCTTTTTCGTGGCCGTCTTTGTCCGCGGCTGGGGGCAGGACAGAGTCCACCAGCTTGTAATAGGTGTAGCGATCGCCGGGCTCCACCGTCCAGCCTCCCGCGCCCTGCGAAAGCTGGTGCCGCAATCCTTCCATGGCGAACTGGATGTATGACATGCCCAGCAAGGGATTGACCTGTCCGGTGTTGAGCCTGACCGTATAATTTTCCGCCGCGCAGGTGCTCGCTCCGAAACCGCACACATTGCCGACGTAAAGCTTCCTGGCCTGCCAGGGTTGCAGTCCTTCTTTGATCTGATCGGGAAAGCGATTGGGATCAGCCGCCGCGCGAAACGCCTCTTTGGTGAGAATGGCGGAAGCCTGGTGATGTCCGTGCCCATCTCGCTCGGTTCCAGAGAAGCGCGCAATCAGCACATCTGGACGAAAAGTGCGGATCACGCGCACCATATCGCTGAGGGGGATGTCGTGTCCGCCCCATTTTTGAAATGTTTCTTCCGGATTTTTCGAGTAGCCGAAATCGGCCACCCGGCTGAAGCGCTGTTCCACCCCGTAGTAGCGATCGGACGCAGTCAGCTCCAGAGTGCGCAAAACGCCCAGCACGTCAAACAGGTTGCTGCCGACTTTGTTCTGGCCGCCTTCGCCGCGGGTGAGAGTCATCAGCAGCGCCGTGTCTCCCTTGCCGCGGGACTCCAGGGTCAACATGCCTCCATCTTCGTCGTCGGGGTGCGCGGTGGTCTGCATCAGGCGGGCGGTGGTTTGCAGGCGGAGCAACATCTGTTTGAGGCCCGCCGTCCCGGCGTCCGGGGGCAGAGGATCGACTGGACTCGGCCCGCTTGCGGGCGCCTGGGCCCAGGTCGGAGCCGCCATGCAGAAGAGAACGGCGAGCAGGGCGAGACCGAGCGCCCGTCGTAGCGCCGCCGTCCCGGCGGCTGTCCGGCGGGCGTCCCGCCCGCCGCCGGGGGCGAGACGCCCCCGGGACAGCCGGCAAGATGCCGGCGCTACACTCTGAAGGCTTCGGTTCCAAGGGTGCGGACGCAGAAATCGCGGGGCCAGAAATCGCATGACCGGCATTGTTCATAGGGATGGGATTGCAGCTGTCGGAGATGAGAGGCAAGATTTTTCCTGTGGTTCCTCTTTGTTATATGGACTGCGCGGGAAACCAGGGGTTAGCCGCTAATGAATAATCCTACCTCAGTCACTTGCCGGGCGGCGTGCTGGGGGTCTGGACCGCCCGCTGACAGGCGTGCGCCGCGGTCAGCAACTCGTCAAACTGCCGATCGCTGTGCAGCCCGCGCAACAGGGGATCTGAAAGCAGGTTGGAGTAGGCGCAGTAGTTCAGCTCAATCGCTGTCTTCAGCATGTGGAAGGCAGCGGCCTTCTTTCCGCAGTAGGCAAAAATGCGCGCCCTGATAGTAGGAAAGCTCGGGATCGGGATCTGAAGGCTGGCTGGTTTCAGCATCTTTCGCCATGCGATCCAGTTCCGATTGTGGGCGGAGCCCGACGCAGGCTTCCATAAGATCGCGGTGATAGTGAGGAGCGTTCGACATGCGTTTCACCGCCTCGCGGGCCTCCGCTGTCCGGCCTTCGCGCAGCAAAAGGGAAGGAGTAATGTAGTTGGCCCACTCCGAGCCCGCATCCAGTTGGATAAAATCGCGGGCCCGATCGAATTTACCCAGTTCCATGAACGCCCAGGCGCAGGAGCGGAACTGAAAGTTACCCGGAGCCAGGGTGAGGGCAGTGTCGCATTGGCGCGTGGACTCCTCGAGCATGCCGGCATAACGCTGCACATAACCCAGGGTGAAATGGGCCTGGGCGTTCTCCGGACGCCGCTTGGCCAGGTCCGTGGCTGCCTCGAAGGCTTTTCCCAACTCGCCCCGGTCCACCCGGTTTACGATGAGTTGCGAGGCGGCGGCAATCAGGTTGGGATCAAGGGCCAGCGCGCGCTCCAGCGCAACATTCGAGTGCTGGAACATCTGCTCGCCGCCATTCGAGTAAGTCGCGTCGTAATAATAGCGTTGGCCTACTTCGGCCCAGGCGGGGGCGTAGTTGGGGTCGAGCTCGACGACGTGCTCCAGCGACTTGATTGCATCCCGATTGGGAGCGGCATCGTGGGAGAGCGCTACACTGCGCAAATAAAGGTCGTAGGCTTCCTGATTGTTGGGCCGCGTGCTGGTTTCCAGAAAGCCGCCGGCAGCGCCCAGCATGGGCAGCAAACCTTGACGCACCTGTTTAGCCAGTTGCTGCTGCATACCGATCAGGTCCTGGGTCGAGCCCGTAAGATTGGTTTGCCACAGGAGCCTTTCCGTCCCAGTCTCGATCGCCTCCAGCGTGACCAGCAGATGGTTTCCCTGCTTCTGAAAGTGTCCGGTCAGCACCGTTCCCACATGAAGATCGCGGCCCACCTGCTGGGGGTCGAGGTCGGCATTCACGTATTTTCTGGTTACGGCCGAAGGGCGAACGTCCAGGGTGCGGGAATAGGTAAGCGTGTTGGCAATTTCATCCGCCAGCGCAAAGCGAAGATAGTCCACGCTGAAATCGCCATTGAGGTTCTGCAGCGGCAGCACCGCAATGGCATTTTTGGAACCGGCTCCCATGACCGCCGCCCGATGTTTGATGAACCAGGTCCCGACCGCAGCCAGCACCGTGATCAGCAGCGCGGTAACCGCGAGTAGAAGATAACTTTGCCGTTTGCCCGGCGTCTGGAAGGTATTGGTCAGCACGCGCACGGGCGCGGTGGCTCGCGCAGCGGTCCGGGTCAATCCCGATTCGGTTTCTTTCTTCAGGTGCTGCAGGTCCGCCTTCATCTCCGCCGCAGTGGCGTAGCGCTTGTTGCGATCTTTTTCCATCGCCTTCCCGATGATGTTTTCCAGTTCTTTGGGAAGCCGGGGATTGAGCGTCATCGGCGACGGCGGTTTGGTGTGCAGCACCGCATCCAGGGTCATGACCACGTTATTGCCGCTGAACGGTTTCTTCCCGGTGGCCATTTCATAGAGCACGACGCCGAAGGAAAACAGGTCGGTGCGCGGATCAAGCTCCTCGCTGCGCGCCTGCTCCGGCGACATGTAAACCGCGGTGCCGGGAATCACGCCCACGGCGGTCAGCGAATCTTCGATCGGGGTCTCTTCACTGGTGGCCAACTTCTCGTTCCGCAAGAGTTTGGCCAGACCGAAGTCGAGGACCTTGGTCTGTCCCGTGGACGTAATAAAGATGTTGGCGGGCTTGATATCGCGATGGATGATGCCCTTGGCGTGAGAAGCTGAAAGCGCATCCGCCACCTGCAGGGCCACCTCCAGCAGGTCATCGACGTCCATCGGGTTGCCGCGGATGCGCTGCTTCAGGCTCACTCCCTCCAATTTCTCCATGACAATGAAGGGATGCCCGTTGTGATCTTCAACTTCGTGGATGGTGCAGATGCTGGGATGGTTCAGCAGGGACGCGGCGCGGGCCTCGCGTTCGAAGCGCTCCATGGCCTTGGCGTCGCCGGTGAGGTTGTCAGGGAGAAATTTGATGGCGACGTGGCGGCCCAGCCGGGTGTCCTCCGCTTCATAGACCACACCCATGCCGCCGCCGCCCAGCTTGCCCAGAATCTTGTAATGGGAGACCGTCTGGCCGACCATGGTCGCACTGCTCGAACTTTGGCCTGACGCTTGGCGGTCCATGGCTAAGCTCTGCCCCTGTAGCGGGTCAATGTTAGGCCGGGAGGAGTATCTGGTCAACTATCTGTAGCGAACCAGGTAGCGCCGGCGTCCCGCCGGCCCGAGGGGCGGGCAGAATGCCCGCCGGACAGCAGACGAGATCCTGCTCTACTTGTACAACCAACTATAATGGCGCCATGCACTGCGGACTCGCCATGTCCGTTGTTCTTGCATTAGCTGGAGCGGGAATATGCCCGACGGTTCGGGCCCAGGATCGCATTGAACTCCAAACCCTTGTCGCCGATAATCCAGTTGCGCTGACGCCCGCTTTTGGCGAGGGTCCTACCGCGACCGCCCCGGGATTCTGCCCGGCGTCCCCGCCCTGGACAGGCCAGCATGTTTTGGGCGGTGTCACTGTCTCCGAGTTGACCTTCAACAGCGGCCTCCACCTCGCGCACGATGATCAGCAGAAGATCGCGTCCTCGATCAGGCAACACACATACTTTGGCGACCCTGCTGGAGTTGCGGCCGGGATTCTGGAAAGAGTTAGAGCAGCGTGGCAAGATCATGGGTTTTTCAAGGCGCAGGTTCATGGCGATACCAGGATTGTCGCCGACAGTGCTCTCGACATCCGAATCGCCCTCGCCATTCAAATCGATGAAGGCCCTCAGTACCGATTGCGACAAATTACTTTCAAGGGCAATCGGTTAGTTTTGAATGCGCAGGCCCTACGCAAATTGTTCCCGCTTCAGGACGGTCAACTGTTCAGCCGTTCTGCAATTGGCCAAGGCCTGGACAATCTGCGCACGGCATATCGCAGTTCGGGATTCATCAACTTTACGTCCATCCCGAATAGCGACGTAGACGAACAAAGCCGGACCATTGCGCTCGCGATAGATATGGATGAAGGCAGGCAGTTTCTTGTAAGCGGCATCAGGATCATTGGTCTGGACGAGTTTGCAGCGGAGAACGCTTTAAAGGACCTGTCGCTCAAACGAGGCGAAGTCTATAACGAAAAACTCGCCGATCTCTTCCTCCTGACAGAGGGCTCCTGGTTGCCGAGCGGTGCCTCGCCGGAGTCACGCATTCACCTGGAGCTAAATGAACGAGCCGGAACGGTAGCCGTTGCCTTCGATTTTGCGCCATGTCCGATCGAATAGATTGTCGCCCGAAATCCCCGCCCAAGCGGAGCTTGGACGGGGCACCCTCCAGGGTTGTCACTGGTCGATTCCGGCGGAAGAGCCCACCCTTGGGTTCTGATTTAACGCTATAATTCAGCCCACTCATGGCACTCTCTTCCGGAACAAAGCTGGGCCCTTACGAGATTCAGTCCCTGGTCGGTGCGGGCGGAATGGGCGAAGTGTATCGCGCCCACGACTCGCGGCTCGACCGTACCGTGGCCGTCAAGGTCCTGCCTGCATCTTTCTCGGCGGACCGTGACCGCATGCAGCGCTTCGCGCAGGAAGCACGCGCGGCGGCGGCATTGAATCATCCCAACATTCTTTCCATCTTCGACATTGGAGACCAGCAAGGCTCGCCCTACGTTGTCTCCGAATTGCTGGAAGGCGAAACCCTGCGCGAGCGCCTGAGGAGCGGGCCGCTTTCCGCCCGCAAGGCGATTGACTACGCGTTGCAGGTGGCACGCGGGCTGGCGGCGGCACACGAGAAGGGCATCGTGCATCGCGACCTGAAGCCGGAAAACCTCTTCATCACCAACGACGGCCGGGTGAAGATTCTGGATTTCGGCCTGGCCAAGCTGATCATGCCGGAATCCTCAAGCGGGGCCGATGCGCCGACCCTCCACGCCGTCACTGAACCGGGGCTGATCATGGGCACGGTCGGTTACATGTCGCCGGAACAGGTGCGGGGTCAAACCGCCGACCAGCGCTCTGACATCTTTGCCTTCGGGGCGATTCTCTACGAGATGATTTCCGGCAAGCGCGCCTTCCACGGCGAAACCTCGGCCGACACCATGAGCGCGATTCTGAAGGAGGAAGTGCCCGACCTTTCCGAGACCGCACGCAATGTCCCGCCCGGCCTGGAACGAATTGTGCGGCATTGTCTCGAGAAAAATCCCTCGCAGCGGTTCCATTCCGCGGGCGACATGGCGTTCGACCTGGAAGCGCTGACCGAGATTTCCGCCACCAGCAAGTCAGGCGCGCAGGCAGCGATGCAAGAGGTGAGAGGTGCGGAGAAGCGCCGGAAACTTGCGAGTGTGGTGGCCGCCATCGCGGTGGCGGCGGCCCTGACCGCGCTGGGCTGGTGGCTGGGCCGGGGCCGCGGTGTGGCGTCGGCACCCGAGTATCAGCAAATCACATTCCGCACCGGATCAGTCGGCAATGCCCGCTTTACGCCTGACGGCAGCATTGTTTACGACGCTTCGTGGGAAGGTGGTCCGCACCAACTCTATTTGGCCCGCACCGATGACAACGGTGCGCGCGAGTTGGGAATGAAGGATGCCGTCCTGCTCTCGATCTCCAAGAGCGGTGAACTGGCCATCCGGCTCAACACCATTTATCGCGGCGGTTATGCGCGCCCGGGAACCCTCGCTCGCGTCCCCCTGAGCGGAGGAACGCCCCGCGAGGTGCTGGAGAACGTGCAGGACGCGGACTGGGCAGCGGACGGCGAAAATATGGCGGTGGTCCGCTTCGTTCCGGAGAGCAGTCACTGGCGGCTGGAATATCCCGTGGGCAAGGTGCTGTTTGACAGTATTAACTGGATCAGCCATCCGAAAATTTCGCCGGACGGCAAGCGCGTAGCCTTCGCCGATCACGAAAACCCCAGCGGCGATGACCAGGGTGCGGTGGCCGTGATCGAACCGGATGGAACTGAGAAGAAGCTCTCGACGGGTTGGACATCAGTAGAGGGAATCCTGTGGTCACCCGCCGGCGATGAGATCTGGTTCACCGCCTCCGATAGCGGCAGTGCAGCGAATCTGCGGGGCGTGACCCTGGCCGGCAAGGTGCGGACAATCATCAACGTGCCGGGAGGCATGTGGCTGCAGGATTCTCGCGGCCCGCTTACGCTGATGATTACAAACCAGGCCCGTCTTGGAATTCGCGCCCTGCCGCCAGGGGGAAAAGACGAAGTCGAACTGGGCTGGTTCGGCTGGTCCCTGCCGCGAGATATAAGCCGTGACGGCAAGAAAGTTCTGTTCGAGGAAGAGGCGGAAGGGGGCGGCCCGAACTACACAGTGTTTCTGCGGGATACAGACGGGTCGCCTCCGGTCCGGATCAGCGATGGTACCGGGGAGGCAATTTCGCCGGACAATAAATGGGTGATCACTAAACCAGCCAAGGGAGGGGCCCTCAGCCTGGTACCCACCGGAGCCGGCGAAGCCCGGCAGTTGACGCACGACAACATCAGCTATGGGACGGTGCGTTACCTGCCGGATGGCAAGCAGTTGCTGGCCTCCGGAATCGAGGCCGGGCACGGCGTCCGCGATTATCTGATTGATCTGAGTAACGGCAATGCCAAACCTCTAACGCCCGAAGGCACGGCGGGCACGCAGGTGTCTCCGGACGGCCGCAGCGTCGCGGTCACTGGGCCGGACGGCAAATGGGGTATTTGGCCGCTCGACGGCAGCGGTCTGCGCCCGGTTCCGGAACTCGATTCCAAATATTACGTCTCCGGGTGGACGCCGGATGGAACCTCGCTGTATGCCCTCTCCAGCCAGCGCCGCGAAGGGGCTGCAAAGGTGTACCGGGTAAACGTCACCACCGGCAAAATGGAGTTCTGGAAAACCTTCGGGGAGAATCTCCCCGCCGGAGTCGCGAGCGTGGGCGGCCCGCGTTTTTCGAGCGATGGAAGCTGCCTACGCCTACGTGTACTCTCAGATTCTGTCACAGGCGTATGTGGTAAAGGGATTGAAGTAGAGCACCCGAGGGTGCCCCGTCCTCGTCTCTCCGTTTTTTGGAGAGACAGGCGGGGTTTTTGATGTTGACGTCTTCAGGGAAGTCCCATGGAAAATCCCCGCCCAAGCGAAGCTTGGAGGGGCACCCTCTAGAGCAGTTATGAATAGAATCCCGCCGAAGAGCCCACCCATTCCATATTGCGATTGTGGTCCACGCCCATCATCATTCCGCGGCCCATGCGGATGATGGTCATCACCGGCAGCAATTCGTCCAGCCAGATATACATGATTCGCACCTCCGCTTTATTGCCGCCGAAAGGCGTTTCCACAACGGGCTCGAAATTCATGCGCTCCTGAAGAATGTACTGCGATCGCTTTTCCCTGGGAATGGCGGCGATATCTTCGGCCTTCACATTGATGATCACGCCCAGCCCGGCGAAAGAAAATAGCGGTTTGACCACGTAGTTCTCCAGGTCTTTCGGTATCTGGTCCACGCGATCCAGGAACCATGTCTTGGGCACGCACTCATGGCGCAGGTAGGGCAGCGAGAACTTGCTCAAGCGGAAGAACCAGTTGGGATGCCCCGCCCATTCCACTTCCAGATCATCGGTGAGCTTGAACGCAATCTTCAGATCTTTACGCTCCATTTCATCCACGATGGCGCGGTTGTAAATGCGCATGATCGGAGTCCGCTTGCCGGCGTTTTCGTAGAACAGAAACTTGCCCACCTTCCTGACGTGCGCAATATCGACCGTTTTTATTCCCAGCAGTTTCTCAGTCACCATAAAATCGGGAAGGGTCTTCTGATGCAGGGGATCGATTTCCATGAGGATGACCTGGGTGGGATCGTGGTCGGCGACAATGGCGCGGCTTAATAATTTCTTGTAGCTCTCCCAATCCAGTCCGCCCATCAGGTATTTCAGCTTCCGGTCGAGGCCGAAAACTTCTGCGTAGGATTGCGCGAGCACGGCCTGGTAAGCGTAGAGGGAAGGAAAGCCCTGTAGCTCAACCAGCTTGGGCTGCAGCCTGCCGGTCTGGTCTCGCACCAGCCCAAAATCCACTTGCACAAAGAGTGGGTGGGCTGTTTCGTGCGGAACTTTGAACTGTTCTGGAATGGCGGCGGAGGAAACTTTGCGGTAATCGATGCCGTTCAGTTGCTGAACCAGTTCCTTGCCGTACTCGCACATCTGATCCAGAAGAGGCTTGGGCAAGAAGCAAGGCGTTTCGCAGACCCGGAACTTGACCGGCGTCCCGCAGCGCTCTTCCAAAAGTTTGAGTAGCCGCTGATATTTTTCCGGCGTGTAGTTCGCGTTGAACTGCTGTCGAAGCGCGGGGATCATAATCTCTACAGCGCTGTCATCCTGAGCGGAGCAATGCGATTCGTTTACGAATCGCATTGTGCAGTCGAAGGACCCCTATACCCGGAACAATGCGTCCTCAAGTCAAGCTTCCAGCAGAAACTGCCCATTCCGCATGATCTGCACCTCATCCACCCAGATATCGAAATTCCTGCCCACCACATCAATATGGGTGGAACAATTCCACTGTGCCCCGGTGTGTGCGCCGTAAGGGTTCCCGAAGGCGATATGCACGCCGGGATATTTTTCATCCTGCAGGATCTGCCCGATCACATCCTTCAATTCAATGTTGGTGCCGATGGCAAACTCGCCCACCCGATCGCTGTTCTCGTCGGTGTGGGTGTAACGCCAGAAGTCATCTTCGAGTTCGCGGTTGGCGGAGTGGGCCTCAGTCAGGCGATTGCCCTTCACCTGAATGGTCAGCGGGTGGTCCCGCAGGCTGCCAAACTTGGCACACAGCCAGTCGCCCACAACGCCGTCAATTACAAACGTCCCATTGACTTCGCCTGGAGTGGTAAATACCTCGCCGCCGGGTAGGTTGCCCCATTTGTCGGGGCTGATGATGCCGCTGGTCTTGAGCCAGCGGTATGCCGGGTTCAGATCGGCGGTAAGATCGGTCCCCGCCGAGGTCTTCGCCCGCACCTGCTTGGCTCGCCGCACGGTTTCCACAACCTTGGTGCTGATGCGATCCACTTTGAGGAAATCGGCGCGCATGCCTTCCAGCATGATCTGATGATTGATGTTGACCATGTGGGCGTGCCGTATTTTGCGGCGGTTCACCACGTCGGTCATCTGCATCCGCGAGCGTAGCTCATTGGCTTGCGCCTGCACCGCAAAGATGCTGACCTGGCTGGTCTCGAGGTCGTCCACGATCGGTCGCGGCAGATCGGTCAGCGGCCGGGGAGCGAGCTCTTCCAGGATCCACGCGTGGTAGGGGGCGCCGACCGTCTCCAGTTCGCGGACCAGGCTGGCGGCGATTTCGCTGGTTGCGTCGTCGGTGATGACCGTGACCTTCTCGCCGGGCTGGATGCGCAGGCACACCTTGACCGCGTTGCGGGCGCCGGGAGTAAGTTCAGGATCGAATGGGAGCGTGCTCAGTTCACGCCTGGCTTGACTGGCAGGAAAATTCATTACCCTACTTTTCTAGCGGGAGCCTGGGCCTCCGTTTCGGCCAGTCCCACTTCCGTTTCTTCGATGATGTAGTCCACCACTTTTTTCAGGTCGCCGGTCTCTCGAAAAACCCGCAACTGCCGGTCGGCCCCAGTGCCACCATCCAGAATCTTATGGATATAGTTTAGTTCTTCGCGAGAATCGAGTTCGTCCACCACATCGTCGATGAACTCAAGATATTCCAGCACCAGCTCGCGGGCGGGGACTTCCGTCTGCTTCCCGAAATCAATCAGCTTGCCTTCGAGTCCGTAGCGCGACGCCCGCCATTTGTTCTCCATGATCAAGGCGCGGCGATAAAGACGGAACCCCTGGTTCGCGGTGTAGAGCTTGTACAGCTTGGCAATGGTGGCCTGGATCAGCGCCGCCAGCGCGATGGTTTCCTCCACCCGCATGGGAATGTCGCACACCCGGAATTCCAGCGTGTTGAAGAATGGATGCGGGCGAATGTCCCACCAGATTTTCTTGGCGTTGTCGATGCAATTTGTCTTGATCAGCAGCTTGATGAAATTCTCGTACTCGCCCCAACTGGGAAAGTAGTCGGGAATATTAGTGCGCGGAAACTTGTCGAACACCTTGCAGCGATAAGACTTCAATCCTGTGTCCATGCCCAGCCAGAACGGGGAGTTCGTCGAAAGCGCCAGGATGTGCGGAAGAAAATAGCGGGCGTGATTCATCAACTGGATCGCGGTCTCACGGTCTTCGACGCCGATGTGCACGTGCAGCCCGAAAATCAGGTTGGCCCGGGCCACGAGTTGCAGGTCTTCAACAATGTTCTTGTAGCGGACGTCCTCGGTAATCTCCTGCACCCGCCAGTCGGCAAAAGGATGAGTTGCCGCCGACGCCAGGCGCAGGCCATTCTCCCGGGCCAGGGCAATCATGTCGCGGCGCAGCTTTTTCACCTCTTCCTTGGCTTCCTTGATATTGCTGCAGACCGAGGTTCCGACTTCGACCACAGACTGATGCATCTCGGCCTTCACGCGCTCCTGCAGAAGCAGCTTGCCCTTCTCGATAATCTCAGCGTGGATGTGGGAGCGCAGATCACGTGTGACGGGATCAACGGTCTGATATTCCTCTTCGATCCCGATGGTGAAAGTCGGAAGCATGGGGTCCTTCCGGGGGAAAATGCTCGCTGCCGGCCTGGTTCCGGCTCCTGAAGCGGGCACCAGTATAGCAATCGGCTGCGAAAAGCCGAAGCACTGCCGGAGGTGAGCTCTCAGATCTGCTTTTCTTTGCGCACTTTGCGGTTTCTTTGTGACCTTTGCGGTAAAGCTCTTAACCGCAAAGATCGCCAAGAAATGCCGCCAAGATCGCAAATGAAGAGCCGGCGGTTATGCCTTTGCTTTCTTCCTGGCTGGAGCCCGCTTGCCTGCTTCCGCACGCTTTCCTCCCGCCAGAAACGAAGCCCAGCGCAACTCGCTGGCCGGATTCTCATCGCCAAGCGCTTTGGCCACAGCCATTTCCGCGACCGAATTGACGATCCAGTCGAAATTTGCCTGGCCCACGGAATGGATATCGGCATCCGGCGCAGGGTTGAGAAAATCAATGGCATACGGAATGCCATCCTCGACCGCGAACTCAACTGTATTGAGGTCGTAACCCAGGGCCCGGCAAAGGGTCTGGGAGTCTTTGACCACCCGGTCGAGCAGTTTGGGATCGGCTGGTGCAGGGTTTTTCACATAGCGTTCGTGAAATGGCGCTCTCGGATCGTAGTGCATGATGTGGACGTTCTCCTGCCCGACCACGTAGCAACGAAAATATTCCTTGAATTCGACGCCATGCTGCAGGGTCATGCACAGATCGCCGGTCTGGTTGTAGTGATGGAAAAACTCTTCCGGCGAATGAACCTTATAAACGTGTTTCCATCCTCCACCGGAGTAAGGCTTGAGGAAAGCCGGGAAGCCCACGTAATCGAAAATCTCCTCCCAGTTCAGGGGATAAATCAGGTTGCGCATGGACTGATCAGTTGTGCCCTCGGGATGTTTATGATGAGGCAGGATCACCGTGGGCGGAATGGCCACGCCGATTTTGGACGCCAGCGCGTAGTTGAAAAACTTGTCGTCGGCCGTCCACCAGAAGGGGTTGTTGATGACGATCGTCCCGCTGAGCGCGGCGTTCTTCAGGTACGCGCGATAGAAGGGGATGTCCTGCGAAATGCGATCGACGATGACGCGATATCCGCTGGGCTCGGCCATCTTCACTCCGCCCAGCTTGACGAACTCCGCGGTCACGCCCTCGACCTTCATGCCGTTGATCTTTTCCACCAGGGCAGGAGGAAAAGTATTTTCCATGCCAAACATGATGCCGATTTTCTTCACAATCCCCCCTGTCATCCTGAGCGAAGTGGCTGCTTCGCTGCGCGAAGCAGCTACGCAGTCGAAGGGCCCTGTAACCACTAAAATGCGTGCCGTCTAAGGTATTTCCGAAAGTCTGCACCGAATGGCTGCGAAAAATTCTTAAGCTCTATGAGAGTGGTTAGGCCTATAGGGGTCCTTCGACTCCGCGTGAAGCCCGCCCTGCGGGCTTCACACTACGCTCAGGATGACACCCCTAGTGCTGCGCTCACGAGTCACGAAAAATATTTTACCGCCATCCTCTGCCACAGCGGCCAGTCGTGTTTGGAGTTGTCTCCCCAGACATCCAGCCAGTGCGGAATTCCCTTGGCGTTCAAGATCGCCGAAAACTTCAGGTTCTGGTCCAGGCAAATATCCCAGTCGGCCGATCCCAGCACGATATTCATCTTCCGGTATTGGCCGAGAAACCATTCATCGCTCATGTTGGGCAGAAAATCCGGCGGACAGTTGAAGTAGCAGTCGTCGTCGTAGTAGCCATCCAGAAACTGGTGGATATCGAAAGCTCCGCTCATGCTCACGCAGTAGGTAACCACATCGGGATGCTTGAGCGAGAAATTCATCGCATGGTAGCCGCCGAAACTGCAGCCGGTAAGCGCCAGCCGGGGCGCATTGTTTTTCCAGCGCAGGAAGGGAAGCATCTCGTGCAGGATGTAACGCTCGTACTGCAGGTGGCGCAGCACCCGCACCCGGGGATGGACGCCCTTGTTGTACCAGCTCTCGCTATCCACCGCGTCCGGACAGAACACCTGCAACTCGCCGGCATCGATTTTCGGCGCCAGAACCCCGATCATGTTGCGGTCTTCGTATTCGAAAAACCTGCCCTGCGAAGTGGGGAAGACGATCAGGGGAGTGCCGGCGTGTCCGAAGACCAGAAGTTCCATGTCGCGATGTAATTCGGAACTGTACCCTTTATGGTATTCGCGGTTCATGATGGCGCGAAGTATCTTACCTGATAGTGCCGCTACGGGCCACGGAAGCGCCCGCGTAGGGGCAGATGTCCTCATCTGCCCATTGGAGCGAAGCTCCGCTATTCGTCAGCGTGCAAGAGCCCGTCGAGCTTCGCTCGACCAGGCTGATGAGGACATCTGCCCCTACATGTTCTAAAATAATTGGTTGCCTTCTCTGATGATGCACTTCGTCAAATCATGAACGTCGCGAGTTTGAAACTCCTGACGAGACGTCCTCCCGTGATCGTTGCCGGCCTGGTGGTAGTGACAGTGCTGGCATTTCTGGGAGTCAGTCGCCTGGTCAATCGTTTTCGCGAACAAGAGAAAGCGCTGGCGCGCCACCTCTACGAACATGGCATGCAGGCGCAGAGCGCGGGGCAGCCGGAACGCGCAGTCACTGATTTTCGGGCAGCGCTGGGCTATGCCCATGAGAACTTTGATTACCAGCTGAGCCTGGCGCGCGCCTTGCGGGACACCGGACGGACCGCCGAATCGGAAACCTATCTCATCAGTCTGTGGGAGCGCGCGCCCCAGGAAGGCGCGGTGAACCTGGCCCTGGGTCGCCTGTTTGCGCGCGAGCGCCTGTTCGACAAGGCGATCCAGTACTACCACAACGCGATCTATGGCCTGTGGCCGGGTGATCCGGACGCAAAGCGGCGTGACACCGAATTTGAACTGATCGCCTTGCTGTTGCAGCACCAGGCCTATCCTCAGGCGCAAGCGGAGCTGATTACCATGGCCGCCGCCTTGCCTGACGATCCCGGTTTGCGGATACGTGTGGCCCAATTGTTCGCGCAGGCCCAGGACTACGAGCATGCTCTGGCGCAATTCCAGCAAGTCCTGCGAGCCGATCGTGACAACCAGGCTGCGCTGTATGGCGCCGGAGAAGCCGCCTTTCATCTGGGCCGTTATCGAACCGCACAAGGCTATTTGCGCAGTGCCGTCCGCCGCGATCCTCAAAATACTCAGTCCGTGCAATCGCTCAAAATTGCAACCCTGGTCCTGGAGGCTGATCCCTTCGCGCCGCGCATTTCAGACGCGGAACGCAGTCGTCGCGGGCGCTCGGCATTTCAGGCCGCGGGAGAACGCCTGGACAGCTGCGCCAAGGCCAAGGAGATTGATCTGAGCCCGACGTCGCCCTCTGGCGGCTTGCCCGCTTTAAAAGCGCAGTGGCTGGAAATGGCGCCGAAGGCGGCCAAGTTGCGCCCGCCGCGCAACGACGGTGCCCTGGACGAGATTATGGATCTGGTTTTTGAAATCGAGCAGCAGACTCAAGCCACCTGCGGAACACCCGATGGTCTGGATCAGGCCCTCCTCCTCCTTTCCCAGGATCGTAACGGAGTGGAACGATGACGGGTACAGGCACCGCCGCGAACCCGGGGACCGGGTCCCACCCGTCCTTGCCGGCCAATGGTTCAGCGCTCAAATCCGAAAGCCGATCATGGTTCACGCTCAGTACTTCCCGCGAAGAGCGCTTCTTCCTGCTGCTGGCGGTTTTTATCGGTCTGTTTTCGGGGCTCGCCGTGGTCTGTTTCCGCCTGGCGATCGACTGGACCAGGATCTCCTTGCTGGGGCCGGCGCCGGAGCCGCACAGCTGGCGCCTGATTGCCACGCCCACCATCGTCGGGCTGATCATGGCTCTCTTGGTCGTGCATGTTTTTCCCCTGGTGCGCGGCAGCGGCGTCAACCAGACCAAGGCTGCGCTCTATATCTATAACGGCTACATTCCGTTTCGCACGGCCATTGGAAAATTCATCACTGCTGCCATGGCCATCGGCTCGGGCCAGTCGCTGGGACCCGAAGACCCGTCGCTGCAGATCGGTGCCAGCCTGGCCTCGGCGCTCGGCCGGCGGCTCGAACTCTCCCGCGAACGCTTGCGACTGCTGGCTCCGGTGGGTGCCGCGGCCGGACTGGCGGCCGCGTTCAACGCGCCGATTTCCGCCGTGCTGTTCGTCATCGAAGAGGTCATTGGACGCTGGAGCGCGGGCATTCTTGGCTCGGTCGTGCTGTCGGCGGTTTCGAGTGTGGTGGTAGTGCGCTGGTTTCTGGGGTCGGAACCTCTGTTTCGTATTCCCGCCGTAGGCCTGGTGCGGCCCACGGAGTTATTGGCCTATGCAGTTTTGGGAGTGGTGGGAGGCCTGGCGGCGGTGGTGTTTGCCAAAGGGATCGGATACTTCCGTCCGCGCCTGCGAGCCTGGCCGCGCTGGACCCAATACCTGCAACCCGCGGCCGCCGGTCTGATCATCGGCATCATCGGCTTCCTCGGCGCTCCCCAGATCATGGGCGCGGGCTACGAATACATGGACCAGGCCATGCATGACCAGTTCACCTGGAAAATGCTGGCCATTCTGGCGCTGCTGAAAATCGTTGCGACCACGCTTTCCTTCGTAAGCGGTGCTCCCGGTGGCATGTTCGCTCCCACACTTTTTGTCGGAGCCATGCTGGGAGGGGCGGTGGGGGGCGTGGAGCGCGCCCTCTATCCCGGCCTGACTGGTTCCACTGCGACCTATGCCCTGGTCGGTATGGGTGTGCTGTTCGCGGCCTTCCTGCGTGTACCCATGACTTCAGTCTTCATGGTGCTCGAAGTCAGTGGAAATTATTCCATCATCGTGCCTGTAATCGTGGCCAACACGCTGGCGTATCTGATCTCCCGCGCGCTGGAGCCCACGCCGATCTTCGACCTGCTCACTCGCCAGGACGGCCTTGACCTGCCTTCGCTTGAGGAGCAACGGGAGCAGACCGTCTTGCGGGTGGAAGATGCCATGAAACCCGCTCCTACGCCCGTGTTGGATGCCCAATATTCCGTAGATCAGGCACTCCGCCGGGTGCAGGACTTGACCGGAACGTTTCTCGTCCGCATGAGCCCCAGCGGGTGGGGCAGCGTTACGCCCGACACGCTGAAGCGGCTGGTCGGCGAAGGCAAGGGAGAAATGTCGCTGGGGTCCACTTTGCCCATACGAAACCTGCCCTATCTTCATCCCGACCTGACTCTGGAGGCAGCGCTTCGGCATGTCTATCAGGTTCCTCTGGTGCCCGTCGTCCATCGCGCCGACTTCCGGCGGCTGGAAGGCGTGATCTCCCGCGAAGACGTTCTGGAAAGATACAAAGAGCAGGAAGAAGATTGAACTGCTGGTGAGTGTGGGTCGGACACCCTGTCCGACGCCTTTGACTTGGATCTTCTTGCTCTTTTCCAACTAAGACATCAAACCCCAAAAGCAACTTCAAAGGCGTCGGACAACAGTGTCCGACCCACACTCAAGCCGGGCTTGTTTCACACATCATGATGTGTGAGAATATACACATGGCAACCAACCTGGCGCTGGATGATCGATTGATCGAAGAAGCCCGCCGCGTGGGCCGGCACAAGACTAAGCGCGAAGCCGTGTCCGCCGCTCTGGCCGAGTACGTGAAGCGCCGGAAGCAACAACGCATTCTGAATGTTTTCGGCACTGTGGATTTCGACCCGAAATACGACTACAAGGCCGAGCGCAGCCGAAAACGCTCATGATGGTTCTGGTTGACACACCCGTCTGGTCTTTGGCTTTGCGGCGAAAGCAATCGGACCTGAGTCCCAGAGAACAGGACCTGAAATCCGCGTTGCAGGAGTTAGTGCTCGACGGCCGCGCCCAAATTGTCGGCCCGGTCCGTCAGGAGTTGCTCTCGGGAATACGGGCGGAAGAAACCTTTCGCCGGGTACGTGACGCTTTGCGGGCCTTTGACGAGCCTCAACTTCAGGTCGAGGATTATGAAGAAGCGGCGCGCATCAGCAACGTCTGTCGTGCCCGAGGCATTGCGGGATCGGCGATCGACTTCCTGATTTGCGCCGTCGCCCATTTGCGCCACTGGGAAGTCTTTACCACCGATCACGATTTTGTGCGCTACAGCAAAGTTTTACCGCTCCGACTGTACTGAGTGGCGAATATACCCGTTCTTTTTCAATACTTTACAAACCGTCCAATGCTCGATTCTCCCGCTAAACCCCCATTTTGCCCCTTTCGTTGACATATGCTCGTCCTTCTCCCATGCCTTCAATAACATAAAGTCAGATCAATCCATCAGGCGGCAGACGCTAACCGGCGCTCCGCGGGTGAAGCTTGTACCAAGGTCACACCACGGCAGGGAATTTCCGGGTTCATTTCGGGAATTTCCGGTAAAACGCTAATTTGCCGCGGCATACCAGCACAGGAAAGCGAGAACGCATGCACAAGCCAGTGAAGTACGTGGAAAAAGCAGTTACAGTCGCCGCCAAAGGCGCGTGGGTGGTGTTCAACAGCCTGAATAAGATCAGGCAGAACCCCTCGCCAACGCCGAAGTGGTCTGAGAAGCCGCTGCTGAAGTCCTACGAAAAGACCAAGCCGCCCCTGGGCTGGCCGCGCTCCACTGATTCTCTGTGCCCGAAGTGCGTGCCTGAAATCCGCCAGCAGATTCTCGACGGCAAACTGCCTTACGAAGTGCTGATGAACGAAAAGGTCGGCGAGATCAAGGCGGAAATCGTCGAACGCGATGGCAAGATCCTGATGGTGAAAGACTGCGCCATCCACGGCCACTTCGAAGACGTGATGTCGATCGACACCGAATTCTCGAAGCACCTGGAAGATGTGTTCCCCGGCCGCGATATCCGCGCCCACAACGACGAGAAGCTGCATCACCACGGGTCGTCCACTGTGAAATATGGACGCGGTTCGGTGCTCACCATCGATCTGACCAACCGCTGCAACATGATGTGCGATCCCTGCTTCATGGACGCCAACCAGGTTGGCTTCGTCCACGAACTGAGCTGGGAAGACATCAAGACCATGCTGGACAACGCCATCACCATCAAGCCGCGCCGCCAGATGTCGGTGCAGTTCTCCGGTGGCGAGCCCACGCTTTCGCCGTACTTCCTCGACGCCGTCCGCTACGCCCGCAAGGTGGGATACAACTCAGTGCAGGCCGCGACTAACGGAATCGAATTTGCCAAGAGCTTCGAGTTCGCACAGCAGGCCGCTGAAGCCGGCATGCGTTATGCCTATCTCCAGTTCGACGGAATCGGCAATGCCGCCAACGCTCACCGCAAGGTTGGCAACCTCTTCGACGTGAAGCTGAAGGCCATCGAGAACATGCACAAGGCCGGTATCGAAATCGTTCCGGTCGTGACCATCGTCAACGGCATCAACAACGAGCAGGTCGGACGCATCATCAAGTTCGCGCTCGACAATCCCAAGACCATCGGGTTCCTCTCGTTCCAGCCAGTGTCATTTACTGGTACGAGACGAAGCCGTCACCGACGATCGCCGCGAAGCGCAGCGCTATACGCTGTCTCATCTCGCACACGACGTAAAAAATCAGACTGGCCTCGGCGAGCCCGCCCGCGACTGGTTCCCCATTTCATTCATGGGAACGTTCTCCGACTGGGCCGACCTGATGCACGTCAACGACGTCAGCAACGATTGGGGCCAATTGAGCTGCGGCTGCCATCCCAACTGCGGAACCGGCATGGCGCTGATGATCGACAAGGAAACCAAGGAAGCGGTTCCGGTCACGGCGTTCCTGAAGGGCGATCAGCTGGCCAAAGACATTGCCAAGGTCAACGACGCCGCCCGCGGCAAGTTCCTCACTGTCGTCGGCATGGCGCTTTGTCTGATGAAGAACTACGATCCGTTCCAATCGCCGACCCACTTCAAGATGATGGATCTGCTGAAGAAATTCGATAAGAACTTCAACGCGACCGGCAAGAACTACGGGAAAGTCGGTCCGGATCGCACCATTGACGACGTGATGAAGCGCCGTCAGGACCGCTGGAACTTCCTGTTCATCGCGGGAATGTGGTTCCAGGACCTGTTCAA
This sequence comes from Terriglobia bacterium, assembly GCA_963790645.1. Lineage (GTDB taxonomy): Bacteria > Acidobacteriota > Terriglobia > Terriglobales > Acidobacteriaceae > JAIQFF01. Next base: position 298,043 of record CAWBPS010000031.1, read on the forward strand.
CTACGACTTCCGCCGCACCGAGCAGTGCATCATTCCTTACGCCACCCAGGAAGGCGAAATTTCCTTCTGCGCTTACAACACCGGCGTGGGCTGGCGCAACATCATCGAGAAGATGCACATGACGGCCACGCTCACCAAGTGGTACGACGAGCATGGACGCCACGAAATCTTCGCCGGTGGCAAGAACGTGAAGATGGAATCAGTCGAGCACGGACTGGTCCTGAAAGAAGAACTGGTCACCAACGAAGAGCAGCATGATCTGGACAAGCTGGGTATCGCCAAGAACTCGCGTGAAGAAAAGATGCGGGCCCGCGACGCCAAGCAGAAGGAAGATCCGGCATACAACGCTCGCATGGCTGCGCTTTATCGCGAAGTCGTGCTGAAGGAAAAGCCGGTGGTGGCAGAGAACGGCTTTATCCCGCTGGGCGCGCTGTCAAACCCGGCGAATGGTGGCATCGCTCCGGCCCCGAGCAAGTCGGAGGCAGAGCCCGTGCTGGGAGACTAAGCAGGTTCTGGTTTCTTGAAGGCCGCCTTTCGGGCGGCCTTTTTGCTTGCTTGTTGGAGGACGGGCGTCCCGCCCGTCCCGCACAAACGTTTGCGCGAGACGGGCGGGACGCCCGTCCTCCAACATCCCACCCCGCTTGACTTCGCAGGAGGTTCGGAATACTCTCCGCCCAACTCCGGGTTATCCTGTTTCGCTGCTTGGTGCCAGGCCTTTTCCAAAATCTGAATCAATTTCTATTTCGCGACCAAGGAGGTCAGCATCCATGAAAAAATTCACGGGGTGGCTGTTGGGGACATGCGTGTTAGTCGGGGGAATCAGCATTGCGGTGGCGCAGGAAACCACGCCGCCACCCAAGGTGCTTGCAATCTTCCGCGAGTTTGTTAAACCAGGTAAAGGCGGCGCGCTGCATGAAAAGTCCGAAAGCGCTTTCGTGCAAGCCATGACGCGCGCGAAATGGCCGACACACTATTTTGCCGCGAGTTCAATTACGGGTAAACCCCGAGTGTTGTTCTTTACCGGCTACGACTCTTTCGAAGCCTGGGAGAAGGACGTGCAGGCGACGCAGAAGAACGCGACGCTTTCCGCCGCACTCGACCGGGCCGGGGTCGCCGATGGTGATCTGTTGAGCGATTCCGACTCCGCCGCGCTGGTCTATAGCGACGAATACAGCCTGCGTTCCGCAGTGGACATCGCCCATATGCGGTATTTCGAAATTTCGCTGTACCGCGTGCGTCCCGGACACGACGCCGATTGGGACACCATCGTCAAGATGGTCAAGGCCGCCTACGACAAGATGCCTGACGTCCACTGGGCCACCTATCACGCTCAATACGGTCAGGAGGGCAACACCTACGTCGTGTTCACGGCCCTGAAATCGGCGGCGGAGATCGACCAAAGTTTTGCCCAGGACAAGCAGTTCATGGCCAACATGGGCGAAGACGGCATGAAGAAATTCAGCGAGTTGCTGGCCGCGGCGATTGAGATCAGCCAGCACAACCTGTTCGCGTTCTCTCCCTCCATGAGCTATCCCCGGGACGAATGGATCAAGGCTGACCCGGATTTCTGGAAGCCCAAAGCGCATGCTGCCGCAGCATCGAAGAAAGGCGAAGAAAAGCCGGCGCAGTAATCCGATCCAGGGACAACAATAGGAGGCCGCCACTCAGGCGGCCTTTTTGCTTTGATGGAGGACGGGCGTCCCGCCCGTCCCGCACAAACGTTTGCGCGAGACGGGCGGGACGCCCGTCCTCCATCGCGACGGTTTGACAGCTCGATGACAAATCCACAGCGTAAGTTGCGCTATAGTCGAAACCACGGTTGGGCCCTTCATAAAGGAGATTTATCTATGGCCGATGTTCATGTTGCACTGTGGGTTCGTCTGGATGCCAAGCCTGGCAAGGAGAAGGAAGTTGCTGACTTTCTCCGCGGCGGTTTGGCCATTGTGCAGGAAGAACCGGCGACGATCGCCTGGTTTGCCATCCAGATGGGACCGTCAACCTTCGGGATCTTCGATGCCTTCCCCAACGAAGCCGGCCGCCAGGCGCATCTTTCGGGCCGCGTGGCCGCGGCCTTGATGGCGAAAGCTCCAGAGTTACTGGCTAAGCCTCCGGCCATCGAGAAGATCGATGTGCTGGCTGCCAAGCTCCCGGCATAGCCTTGCGGGGAGAACCCCGTAGGGGTTACTTTAGGGGTTGATCAATAAGTTTTAAGAATCAAAACATAACAAATGGGAAGATAATCAGTTACAGCGGTCTGCGTCGCGCTCGGCGATTTGAGCATCCAATAGTCATGGACAACAATGCGATATTCGACGAGAAGTACAGAGTTATCGCCATTGACGAGCAGAATCTCATTCTCCGGGGCATCCGCAGCGGAGAGGTCCTGACTATAAAGAATGCGGATCCGGAAAACCCGCTCACCGCAAAAGACTACCCCCCAGGGAAGCTCATCGCCCTGAACGATCCATCCACCGACATCAACAGCTGATCGACAGTATCCTGTGTGGGTCGGACACTCCCTTCGACTTCGCTCAGGGCAGGCTCTGTCCGACGCCTTTGAATTTTGCCTTTGGTTTTCGACGATTGACCGCTCGGCAGGGCTTTATTTTCATCCAGAATTCAAAAATCAAAAGTCAAATGCGTCGGACAAAGCCTGCCCTGAGCGAAGTCGAAGGGAGTGTGCGACCCACATTTTGCTGTCCGGCCACCCACACTTAATCAGCCTACCCTGATTCCCCCAATTGGTGATAAAAGACTTAGGCATGCTTTGCCCTGTCGGCTTTCCTGGCGGGTTCCTGTGATCGTGGTGGTGATGGGTGTAACCGGCGCGGGAAAGACTACCATCGGTGTTCTGCTGGCCCAGCGGCTCGGCTGGGAGTTTGCAGACGCCGACAGTTTCCATTCAACGGCGAATGTTGAAAAAATCAGGTTGGGAATTCCGTTGGACGATGCCGACCGCGCCCCGTGGTTAAGATCACTGCGCGAGGCCATGGAACGCTGGTCCGCGGAACGCAGGAACTTCGTACTGGCCTGCTCGGCGCTGAAGCGGAGTTACCGCGATGAGCTTTACATCGCCGGCCAGACCAGGTTTGTTTACCTGAAGGGAAGCTACGACCTGATTTACCAGCGTCTGCGGCAGCGGCACGGTCACTTTGCTTCAGAAACGATATTGGCCAGCCAGTTCGCCACGCTGGAAGAGCCCGAGGACGCGATCACGGTAAACATTGATCGCTCGGAGGACGAGATTGTCGAAAAAATCATGCAGGCGCTTGCCCCAGACCGTCGTACCGGGCCCTGATCTTGTGATTCGATAAGCGGCCGTAGCGTTGTGGACACAGCGTACTCTATGCCATCCCTGACTGGAATTGACCTCGGCGCCAAAGTCGTCGCCAAGCTGACCCGGCGATTGCTGCCCTTCCTGTTTCTGCTCTATATCGTTGCCTACCTCGATCGCATCAACGTGGGCTTTGCCGCCCTGCAGATGAAGGGGCAGCTGGGCTTCAGCGATGAAGTCTATGGCCTGGGCGCCGGAATCTTCTTTGCCGGATATTTCTTTTTCCAGGTGCCCAGCAATCTGGCGCTGGCCCGGGTTGGCGCGCGCAAGTGGATCGCCGTGATCATGGTGGTCTGGGGAATTATTTCGGCGTCGATGATTTTTGTCGCCAGCCCGCGCGGCTTTTACCTTCTGCGCTTTCTGTTGGGCGCCGCCGAAGCCGGATTTTTTCCCGGCATGATCCTCTATTTGCGGCGCTGGTTTCCTTCCGCGGCGCGGGCGCGTGCCGTCGCCCTGTTCATGACTGCTGCGCCCCTGGCCGGTGTCGTAGGCGGCCCGATCTCCGGCCTGCTGCTGGGCGTGCATGGCGCCCATCTCGCGGGATGGCAATGGCTGTTTCTGATCGAGGGTCTGCCGGCGGTCGCGCTGGGCGGGGTTGTGCTCGCCTATCTTACCGACCGGCCAGAGATCGCGACCTGGCTTGCCGAGGACGAACGCAGCTGGCTGGTGGCACAGCTGGCGCGCGAGGAGACGCCGCATCCCCGGGCCTCCAGCCACGCTTTCGCAGCATTCACCAGCTCCCGAGTCTGGATCCTCGTGGTGGTGTATCTGGGCGAGACCACGGCCGCCTACGGAATTGGTCTTTGGCTGCCGAGCCTGCTGCGCAACGTTTCCGGCACCAGCAATTTTGTTATCGGATTGCTTTCCGCGATTCCGTACCTGGCCACCATGGTCGCAATGGTGCTCGTGGCTACTCACTCCGATCGCACGGGAGAGAGGAAGTGGCATCTTGCCGGATCGGCGTTTGCGTGCGCGATCGGTTTAGGCTGCGCCGCCTACTCCACTTCCACCACCGCGGACGTCGTCTTTCTCAGTGTGACCCTGATGGCGGCCTTTTCCATGAACGGGCCGTTTTGGGCGACTACCACCGAAATGCTGAGCGATACCTCGGCTGCGGCCGGCATCGCCCTGATTAATTCCTTCGGCAATCTGGGAGGATTTCTCGGGCCTTACACCATTGGACTGGTGCTCACCTGGACGGGAAGCTTTCGCGGCGGTCTGCTGACAGTCGGGGCGCTGCTGGCCGTGAGCGGAGTGCTGGCGCTTCTGGCCTACGGCGGGCGCCCTCCCCGGACGACCGTTTCGACATCGTAACCATCAGGGTTCAGTCCGCGCCCGGGAGCCTGTCCGGCACTCTACCTTCTTCGTCCTTTGGGCTCGATTGTTTACAATAGGCTTCGGCCCCACAGCCGGGGGCGGCCTCTAAGTATCGGGACGAACACAATTTGGAACAGCCCAACCCCAATCCACGCTCCTCCACCCGTGTGTACTGGCGAGTGGAAGGCAGCCTAGCGGACCTGACCACGGTCCGCCCCGTGGCTTTTTTCACCTGGAACGCCCAGACCTTTCTGGAGCGCTGGGTACGTCGCGGGATGGTATTGCTGATGGCGGTATTGCGGCCGTTTCTCTACGCCGCCAACCGCATCTTTGCCACCAGAATGGTGCACACGGTACTCCGTGGCATCAGTCGCGACCGGCTCGATTTGCTGGGCGAAGAATACTTCAAGTACAAATTGCAACCTTACCTGAAAAACGATGGGATGGAGTTACTTAAATCCCGCATCGAAGCCGGCGATGAAATCGTGCTGGTGAGCCAGGGTCTGGAGCACGTCATGCGTCCGCTGGCGCAGCACCTGGGAGTGAAGTGGGTGATTGCCAACCGCCTCGAATTCCGCGACGGAATTGCTACCGGCAGACTCTTGGAACCGGTAGTGCGGCCGCGTGGACTCTTTGCCGGCATCAACGGTTCCGGGCCGGACGGCAGGCGCGCCGCAGAGCGCGTGGTGCGCGATCTGGGTCTGCCGGGCGTGGAAGCGCTGGAGTCCGCCGTGGTCCCGGCTTCCCGGCAACTTCCAGTCCTCAATCGGCCGATTGTTTATTTCGATGGCGTGCGGCACCCGGGTCCTTTGTCCGTCCGCCGGGCACTGGCGGGGAAACACATCATGCTTATTGGCGTCACCGGCTTCATCGGCAAGGTGTGGCTGGCCAATACGCTCATGGAGTTGCCCGAGATCGGGCGAATTTATCTGCTCATACGGCGGCAGAAATCCAACCCTGCCCAGCGACGTTTCGAAAAGCTGGTGGAGGAATCTCCCGTTTTCGATCCGCTATATGCCCGTCACGGCGCCGAGCTTTCAACGTTCCTGCGGGAGCGGGTGGAAGTGATCGAGGGCGACGTTTGCCAGCCGGGACTGGGCCTTGCGCCCGACGTCAGCCAGTCACTGCAGAAAAATCTGGACCTCATCATCAACAGTTCAGGTCTGACCGATTTCAACCCGATCTGCGCGATGCGCTGGCCACCAACGTGGACGCCGCGGTGAACGTCACGGAATTTGTGCGCCAGTCGGACCATGCCGGGCTGCTGCATCTTTCCACCTGCTACGTGGCGGGTGCGCGGGACGGCCGGGTGGGCGAGTCCATTGTCCCGCGATTACACTCCGGCGGGAGTTCCCGGCTTCGATGCGGAAGTCGAATGGCGATCGCTGCATGCCTTCGTAAAGCAGGCGGAACAACTGGCCGAGAGTCCGGCGGTAACCGAAGAGCTGCGGCAGCAGGCCTTGAGCAAGGAGCACGCGGCCAAGGACCTGCACGGGTCGGCCCTGGACAACCAGATCCGGAAAAATCGTTTCCGCTGGCTGCGCGAGTATTTGACCGAAGCCGGCATGAAGCGCGCCGCCGAACTGGGATGGCCCAACACTTATACTTTGACCAAGAGTCTGGCGGAATCGCTGATTGCGAAATACGGCGCCGGTTTGCCCATCGCCGTGGTGCGTCCCGCCATTGTGGAAACGTCAGTCGAAGAACCGTTCGTCGGCTGGAATGAGGGCATCAACACTTCGGCTTCGCTTTCGTACTTGCTGGGGACATCCTTCCGCCAGCTTCCCTCGAACGAAAAGAAGCGCCTGGACATTATCCCGGTGGACTCGGTCTGCCGCGGCATGACGCTGATCGGCGCCGCCATCGTGCAACGCCGGCACGACCCGCTCTATCAGCTGGCGACGTCCGTGACCAATCCCTGCGACATGCGGCGTTCCATCGAGCTGACTTCGCTGGCTCATCGCAAACATTACCGCGCCCAGGAGGGCCTGGAATACTGGCTGCGGCTGCGCCTGGACGCCATTCCGGTCTCGAAAGAACGCTACAACCGCATGTCGGCGCCGGCCCAGAAAGCGATTGTGAAATCCATTCAGCGCATCATGTCGCCGCTGCCCTTGAAGAAGACCCCACTGGTGCGCGCCGAACGCAACCTGGAAAAGGTGGAGAAGCTCATCAAACTGTTCGAGCCGTTTATTCTGCACAATGAGCAGGATTTTTCCGCCGACAATGTGGAAAGGCTCTCTTACGCCCTGGCGGAAGAAGAGAAGTCCGCATTCGGATACAACACCCGATCGATTGACTGGTGGGATTACTGGATCAATATCCACATTCCGGCGCTGCGCAAATGGACTTATCCTCTGATTGAAGGACGCCCGCTGGAAGCGCGTCCTGCGCGCAGCCTGCAGCAGCCCGCGGCCGTCCCGGAAAACGGGGAAGTGGTCAAAACCGGCACTAACGGAGCAACGTGGCGATATTCCTGACTGGTTCCACCGGATACATCGGCGCGCACGTGGCCGCCAACCTGCTGGAGCAACACGGCGCTTCGCTGAACCTGCTGGTCCGCGCCCGCGACCCGCAGGAGGCCGCCGGCCGCCTGTGGCAGGCCCTGCAGTTGCATCTGGATTTCCCGCGCTTCTACGAACACTTCCAGACGCGTATGCGCGTATTTTGCGGCGACCTGACCGCGCCGCACTTTGGCCTCGCCGATGACGATTACGACCGCCTGATTCACACCACGGATTCAGTGATCCACTGCGCCGCCTCGCTCAATCGCAAGTCGGAAAAAAGTTGCCTCAACGTGAACCTGCGGGGCACGCTCGAGGTGCTGCTGCTGGCGCAGAAGTCGAACTACTATCACGGCCTGCGCCGTTTCAGCCAGGTGAGCACGGTGGCGGTAGCTGGGAAACGCCAGGACGAAGTGGTCACGGAAGACAACTCTATCGACTGGAACCGCTCGGATTACGATCCCTACGCCCGCACTAAGAAATTTACCGAGCACATGATGCGGCAGCTTCTCCCCGAAGTGCCGATCACGATCTTCCGTCCCAGCATCGTTCTGGGCGACAGCCGCTATCCCGAGACCACGCAGTTCGATATGGTAAAGGCGTTCGTGTTCCTGGCTGGCCTGCCGGTGCTGCCCTTCCGGGCGCAGGACAAGATCGACATCGTGAACGTGGACTTCGTCGCCGACGCGATTGCCACCCTGCATCAGAAAGAAAAACCGCTGCATGACACTTATCACCTTTCATCAGGCGTGGACTCGCAGACCTTCCGCCAGTTGACCAGCACTCTGGCGGCGGTGCAGAACAAGCGCGGGCCTTTTTTTCTGCCATTCCTCGAGCGCCCCTTTGGTTCGAGCGTAAGCTTTTTGTCCAACCGCAGCGGATCGCTGGCCTATGGCGCCTCGCTGATGAAAGTGTTCATGCCCTACCTGGTGTGGAACACGGTGTTCGACAACACTCGCGTCACCCAGGAACTGGGACGCAAGCCGGTGCCGTTTTCGCAATACAGCTACCCGCTGCTCAAATTCAGCCGCGATAGCAACTTCACCTATCCCTACCGGGACTGGCCCACCAGCAAGGCCGGAGGGTCCGCCGCATGATGGATCTGGTGCTTGAAGCCTGGGTCAGCAGCAGCATCGAAGCCGCCAAGCTGGGCTGGATGATGGGCAAGGGCAAATCCTGGCAGCCCGGCGAAAAGCTGAAGCTGTTGTTTGCCGGATATAACGGCACGCGCAACATGGGATCGGACGTGCGGGTTTCGGAAATGTTGCGCCAGACCCGCCATATTCTTGGCGCCGAAAACACCGCCTTCAGCGTGATGACGCAAAATTTCAAGTTCACCGACGGCTACTTCGAAGGCACGCGGCAGGTACGTCTCCCGGACATCTTTCCTCCATTTCTTTCCGACGAAGTTCCCAGGCATCACGGGGTGGTGGCGTGCGAAGGTTCCATGTTCAAGAGCAAATTTGCCAACGCGCTCACCACCATGATGATCGGATCATTGGGCATTGCCGCCGCCCAGAACAAGCTTTCCGTGGGCTATGGCGCGGAGGCGGGACACATGGACCCGCTGATTGCGAAAATGTGCGCCCGCTATTGCCAGAATTCGCTGGTGATCACGCGCAACGAGGAATCGAGGACTCTGCTGCGCGAACTGGGCGTGCCCACCGAGTTAGGCACCGATACGGCGTGGACTTTCGAACCGGCTCCGCCTGAATATGGCCGCGCCATCTTGAGGCAAATCGGCTGGGACGGCAGCACGCCGGTGCTGGTGGTGTGTCCCATCAATCCCTTCGAATGGCCGGTCAAGGCGTCGGTGGCAAAATTTGCGGCACGCACACTGACCGGCGCCTACAAAGACAGCCACTACCGTTCGGTGTACTTCCATAACTCCGGCCCCGCGGCCGACCGCGCTCTGGAGCACTATCTCACCGCCATCGCCAACGCGGTGGATGCATTCCGCAAGCAGCGCAAAGTCTTCGTCGTTCTGGCCGCCACCGAACGCCTCGACGCGCGACCGGCCAGACCGCATCTCGGAAAAGCTCGGAGGCATCCCCGTGCTGAGTTCGGAAGATTACAAGATGCATGAACTGGTCAGCATTCTGCGGGCTTGCCACATGATGGTTTCATCGCGCTATCACGGCATCGTCACTTCGATGCCGGGACTGGTGCCGTCGGCGGGAATCACCATGGACGAACGCATCCGCAACCTGATGCGCGAGCGCGGACACCAGGACCTGCTGATGAACGTGGACGATCCCGATCTCGAGCCGAAACTGATGGCAGCGCTCGAAAAGCTGGCCGCGCAGGGAGAATCGATCTGCGGTAGGAATCGGGCAGACCGTGGTAAAGAATTTGAAAGTAATGGCCCGCATGGGCGTGTACTTCGAAGAAGAAGTGCAGCGGCGCTATCCCGAGTTCCCCACCCGCAAGGGAGAATGGAGCTGGGAAGATTACTTGCCGCCGATCAGCAAGGGCCTGAGGCAACTGGTGGAAGCATTCGGCTAGCACAAACCACGTAGGGGCAGGTGTCCCACCTGCCCCGCCGAGCAACGCTCGGCTGTTTTCCGGGGGCCAGATCGAACGGAGCTCCGCTCCGCCGGGTGCCCCACCCTCGTCTCTCCGCTTTCTGGAGAGACAGGGTGGGGGTTTTGCAAGCACATGAACTTTCTGGAAAACATTTTCGCCCAGCTCGAAGCCGCCGGAAACACGACGGTCCTCTGGGAGCTCCACGATCAGCAGACGGGCTGGGGCCTCGGCGGCCACGGATTGCTGAAGCGCGTAGCGCAAGCCCGCGCGTTCCTGTTGTCCAAGGGGCTGAAAAAAGGCGACCGCTGCGCCCTGCTGGCGCACAATAGCATCGACTGGGCTGCAGCTCGATCTCGCGATCATGGCGGAAGGTCTGATCGTAGTTCCGCTCTACGCCCGCCAGGCGGCAGCCGAACTCTCAGCCATGATGCAGGACTGCTCTCCGGCAATCATCTGCTGCGGCGATGCCGCGTTGCGCGACGGCATTCTGCAAGCCTGGCCGGCGGCCCCTCCGCAATATCTGTTCGACCAAATATTTTCCCATCCGGGAGCCAGCGTTAACGGCAATCCAAATTTGGCGGAATCAGATCCCGTCACCATCATCTACACCTCGGGGACATCGGGCGAGGCCAAGGGCGTCATCCTGACCGCCGGCAACGTCGGCCACATGCTGGGCTGCACCTCCGGACGCCTTGATCTGCTGATGGAAAACAGGCCCGGCCAGGACCGCGTGTTCCACTACCTTCCATTCTGTTTTGCCGGCTCATGGATCATGCTGCTGACTTGCCTGCTGCGGCGCAATCTGCTGACTCTGAATATGGACCTGGGGAAACTGGCGGGCGAAATGCGCGCCGCCGCGCCCGATTATTTCCTGAACGTCCCGGCGCTGCTCGAACGCATGCGCAAAGCGGTGGACGAACAACTCTGGAAAACCGGCGGCCTCGCGCTCACCATCTACCGTCGCGCCAAGGCAGCATGGATGCGCAAGCGTGAGGGGCAGTCCGCGGTTTGCCGATGCAACCTGGCTCGCCTTGGCCAATGCCGCGATCTTTCCCACCATCCGCAAGAAAATGATTGGCGACAATCTGAAAGCCCTGATCTGCGGCTCGGCCCCGCTCAGCCTGGATACACAGCTCTACTTCAACATGCTCGGCATTCCCGTGCTCCAGGTTTACGGGCTGACCGAGACCACCGGAATCTGCACCCTGGACGATCCTCGCCACGTCGAACCGGGACGCGTGGGGCCGGCCATCAGCGGCATCGAGATGAAGCTCGGCGAGAACGACGAGATCATTGTGCGCGGCCCGAATATTTTTCCCGGCTACTGGAATCGTCCACAGGAAACCGCCAAGGCGCTGCGCGAGGGCTGGTTTCATACCGGCGACCAGGGAGAAGTCGATGGAGCAGGGAACTGGCGAATTATCGGGCGCATCAAGAACCTGATTATTCTGGGTTCAGGCCATAACATCGCCCCGGAGCCGATCGAAGAAGAGCTGTTGAAGAATTTGCCCGGCGCTCAGCAGGCAGTGCTGGTGGGGAACGGCCGCGGGTTTCTATCGGTTATTGTGACCGGAAGCGTATCCCGCGAACAAGTACAGGCAGCGGTGGACGCGATAAACCCAGGCTTGCCGCACTACAAACAGATTCGAGCGCTCCATGTGCACGCCGAGCCTTTCTCCATCGAAAACGGATTGCTGACCGCCAATGGCAAGCTCAGGCGCGACCTGATCGCATCGCGACTGCAGAGTGAAATCGAAGAAATGTACGCAGTAAAGCAGGCCTCATGAAAGTAGCGCCGGCGTCCCGCCGGCTGTCTCGAGGGCATCTTGCCCTCGAACCGCCAGCGCGAATTCAAGGCTGCGAGTGTGAGCAATAGACGATGAACCCATTCCAAGGCCAAACGCTCTCCTGGGAGCTCAAAGACGGCGTCATCGAACTGGCCCTGCATCGCCAGCCCTGCAACGAGATCGGTTCGCTTACGCTCGAAGAGTTGGAGAAATTCGCTTCCGCGATGGAGAGTTTGCAGGGCGATGCCCACGCCCTGATTCTCCATAGCACCTTGAAATCGGGATTCTGCGCCGGCGCCGATTTGCGCGAGCTCTATCACGGCGCTCAAGGGATGGAAAAGCAAGCAGCGGCGCGGGGCGTGCGTGAGTTTCTGGAGCGCATTCACAAAGTGATGAATGCCATCGACAGCTCGCCGCTGACCACCATCGCCGCGCTCAATGGTGTAACTTTCGGCGGCGGATTTGAGCTGGCCCTGGTGTGCGACCTGATCATCGCCGACAAAATGGCACGCTTCTGCTTTCCCGAGCTGCGCCTCGGTTTAATCCCGGGATTCGGCGGCATCCCGCGATTGAAGCGCGATCTGGGCAATGCGGTGGTGCGCGATCTCCTGCTCACGGGTCGCAGTTTCAACGCCACCAAAGCCCAGCAGGTCGGACTGGTAAGCCAGGTGGTGGGGGAAGGCGAGTCGCTGAAAGCGGCCCGCGGCACCGCCGCTCAACTGGGCAAGTTCGACCGCCGCACCGCAATCGCGGCGAAGAAATTCATCAAGCCCATTCCTTACGAGGAGCTGAAACGGGAGATTGACATATTCTGCGAGCTCTTTACCCAGCCTGCCGTCGAGGCCGGACTGAGGAAGTTCGTTGAGAGCAATGACGCTCAGCCGTATTTGCCATGACGTCTTTCGGCTAAAATGAGATGCAGCGATGACTGACAGCCAAAAAACACTGGAAGAGATCCTCACCCTGGCCGCGGCGCAGTTCAAGGTCCCGCGTGAGAAGCTCACTGCCGACGACGATTTCTTCAAGACTCTTGGAATCGACAGCCTGCAGGCGCTGGACCTGCTCACCCGGCTCGAGCATCATTTCAATGTTGAACTCCCCGACTACGAACTGCAGGGAGTATCGGACTTCAGAACCCTGGCCACCCGAATCCAGGCTCGGTTGTGAAGATCAGCCCGCATGGAGCTTCAGCGATAAGCACCTCAACTGCATGACGAGGCAAGTGTGAAAAAAACCAGTTATCAGTAAAAGGTTCTCTGTTCTCAGCCCTTTCGACCGGTCCGGGTGGTGAGGTGATAAATAGGCTTTTCTCCGTGGCTCAGGCTCTCTGTGGTGAAATAAAGTATTAATGCTCAACCTCGACAAATACAACAGCCTGGGCGCGGCGCTGCGCGAGGCCCTCGACCGTTGGCCGAATGAAACCTGCCTGATCGAATCGGACCGCGACAAGGAAAAAACCCGCCTTACCTATTCTGATTTCAAGGAAATGGCGATGCCGCTGGCGCGTGCTCTCGAGGACGCCGAGTTCAATCCTGGCGACCGGGCCGCGATCATCATGAGCAATCAGTCGAAATGGCTGATTTCAGCCTACGCCATCTTTCATGGCGGGGGCGTGCTGGTGCCGCTCGACTACAAGCTGACCGCGGCCGAGCACCTGCAGTTGCTGGCGCATAGCAAGGCGAAAGTTCTGGTGATCGAGTATTACTTGTGGCGCGCGATCATCCAATCGCCGGAGTTCAAAGAGTACAACGTGCAGACCGTTCTGGTTACGGAAGCGCCGCCGGGAGCGGATCTCGCAGCCGCCTTTCGCTGGGAGGACTTTCGCCGCAAAGGTGAGCCGGTATTTGTGCCCCGCCAGAGGCAGGACGTAGCCTGCATCGTCTATTCGTCCGGGACCGGCGGGCGTCCCAAGGGGTGCGTGCTTACCCATGAAAATTATCTGGAGCAGTGCAAGGCGCTGATCGCGCTGTTTCCCTTTTGGCCGGGCGTACGTTATTTGAGTATTCTGCCCACGAATCACGCCATCGATTTCATGGTCGGCTTTATCGGGCCGTTCGTCTGCGGCGCATGCGTTGTGCATTTGCGGACACTGCGGCCGGAGTTCGTGCGCGATGCCTTCGTCCGCTACAAGATTACCTATGTCAGCCTGGTGCCCATGGTGCTGAAGAACCTGGAACGCGGGCTCAAAGCCAAGCTGGAAGCGGTGTCTAAGCCGAAGCGCTTCCTCCTGGAGCGCTCGATTGCGGTCAACAAATTCTTCACCGGATGGCGTCCCGATGTGCGCCTGAGCCGGGTGCTGCTGCGCCAGGTGCACAAAGCCTTCGGCGGCGAATTGCGCGCCATGTTTACCGGCGGCGCATTCATGGAGCCGTCCACTCTGCAGTTCTTCTACGATCTGGGCGTTCCCGTCGCCAACGGATATGGCCTGACCGAAGCCGGGACCGTGCTCACGCTTAACGATCTGAAACCGTTCCGCGCCGACACCGTGGGCAAGCCGTTGCCGGGCGTGGAATTGCGAGTGCTCAATCCGGACCCGGAGGGCATCGGCGAAATAGCGGCGACTGGCAAGACCGTGATGTCGCACTATCTCGACGATCCAGAACTGACCGCCCAGACCATCGTGGATGGCTGGCTGCTCACCGGCGACCTCGGCCGCTTTGACAGCCAGCGGGCATCTGCAACTCTTCGGTCGCAAGAAGAACATGATCGTCACCGAAGGCGGAAAGAACATTTATCCGGAGGACATTGAAACGGTTTTCGACGGGATTGCAGTGAAGGAGTACTGCATCTTCGCGGCCAACTATATCTGGCCGGCAAAGACCCTGGTCCGCGAAATGCTGGTACTTGTCCTGCGATTGGAGTCGGGTCCAGAGGGGCAGGTGCAGGAACTCAGCGAATCGCTGAAGCAGGAGATCGTCACCCGCAACCGCCGCCTGCCTGATTTCAAGCGGGTGAGCGGATGTGTGGTCTGGGAAAAAGATTTCCCGCGCACTGCCGCCATGAAGATCAAGCGCGTGGCTCTCGCCGAAGAAATTCGCAAGACCCTCAGCCGCGCTGCCGTAGTCGAACTCTAAAACCTATGAGCGACAAACGGTGATCGATCCCGGCACTTTTCTGGCGGTGGTGAACCCCGCCGCGGGCGGAGGGCGCTGCCGCAAATTGGTTGGTCCCACTCTCGACCGTCTAAGGGCGGGCGGGATCAGTCTGAAGATGGTCGAGACCGGCGCTCCGGGGCAGGCCACTTCCCTGGTTCGCGACGCGTACGTCCAGGGCTATCGGAAGTTTATCGCGGTTGGGGGAGACGGAACTTCATACGAAGTCGTCAACGGTCTCTATCCCTCGCAAACCGGCGAACCGGCGACGCTCGCGTTTCTTCCCCTGGGAACGGGCAATTCCTTCCTGCGCGATTTCAGCGACCGCGGCGTGGAGTTCGCCATCGAAGCGCTGCTGGCCCAGCGCTCCTCTCCCTGCGATGTTCTCCGCCTGACGCACCAGACCGGAGTGCTGCACTACATCAATCTGCTGAGCATGGGATTTTCCGCCGACGTGGCGACATTGCGCGCCCGCCGTTTCAGCGGCTGGGGAGAGATCGGCTATCAGTCATCCATTTTCATCAGCCTGGCGCGCTTTCGGCGGCGTCCGTTTCCCCTGCGGGTGGATGGCGAGCCTGAACTTGACCGCAGGCCGTGCCTGTTCCTCACCTTCAGCAACAGCAAATTTACCGGCGGCACGATGATGATTGCCCCCAAGGCCGAGGTGAACGACGGGCTGATCGAATATGTGCGCTGGGGCCCAATCGGGCGCCTGGGGCTGATTCGAAATTTGCCCACGCTCTACGACGGCACCCACATCAACCATCCCCTAGCGGAACGCCGGCCGGTGAAGCGGGTTGATTTCCAGCTCGACGCTCCGGTGGACGTCATGGTGGATGGGGAAGTGCTCACCTTGCACTGCCAGAGCCTCGACGTTTTGCCTGCAGCCTTAAACGTCGTGGTATAAAAAGATTCCATGGCGAACGACAGCGAAAGCTCCTCAAAGCCGGTGCAGCCGCAATCATCGCTCGCGCGCAAGATTGTCGTCGCGGTGCTGATCGTCGCCGTTTTCGCCGTGGTCATCTTCCTGGCACTGCGCAAGCGCAGCACCCGCCTCGATGCCTTCGCGAAGTGCCTGGCCGCGAAGCCGGCGAAGATGTACGGCGCCTACTGGTGCCCGCATTGTGCGGACCAGAAAGCGATGTTCGAGTCGTCGTTCCAAGTACGTGCCTTATGTCGAGTGTGGCGTGCCCGGCTCCCGCGAGGAAGCTCCGTTGTGCAAGGATGCCGGAATCAAGCACTTTCCTACCTGGGAATTTGCCGACGGCGAACGTCAGGAAGGCACCCTGCCGCTGCAGACGCTGGCTGCCAAGACCGGTTGCAGCCTGCCATGATGTCACCGGCAACGCCGCGTTTTACCCGGCGCATTCTCGTCGCGATCACTGTGCTGGCGTTGGGGGGTGTGCTGGTTTCTTCAGTGTCGCTCTACCATCACTACGGCACCTCTGCGACCTCCTACTGTGACATAGGAGAAAATTTCAATTGCGATATCGTGAACCGCAGCACCTACTCGACCATGGCGGGCGTTCCGGTGGCCGGGATTGGCATCGTCGGATATCTGGCCATGCTGATGCTGGCGACCGTCTATCGCGGCAAGGCCGAGGTTCCCCTGGTGTTGGCGGTCGCCTCTCTCCTCGGATTGGGCTTTGCGCTCTATCTTACGTACATTGAGGGTTTCGTCCTGGCGGCGTGGTGTGTTTTGTGCCTGTCATCGTTGGCTTTGATTTTCAGCATCGCGGTTCTTTCGTCAACCCTGTGGATGCGTGGCGCCGGGCGCGTCAACTGACTCCTCATGGAAGAAACCACCTTACCTTCAACCCCTGGCAGCGAAGACTCTCCCGACCTGGCGGGAGAGTTGCGCCTGCATGAATTGCAAAGCCGGATTTTCCGCAACACCCGCCAGCTGCGGATCTGGGTGCCGCCGGGATACAACGCGCCCGAAAATCAGGCTCGGCACTATCCTGTGTTCTATCTCAACGACGGACAGAATCTGTTCGATCCCGCGACGGCGTACATAGGGGTTGACTGGCAAGCCGATGAAGCGGCTGATCGCCTGATTCGCGAAGGCCGGATTCCGCCTCTGATCATCGTGGGCATCGACAATGCGCAGAAGGATCGCCCCAGGGAGTATTTGCCCTACCGGTCGTTTCATCCGCCCATCATGCGGCCCCAGGGCAAGCGTTATCCTGATTTTCTGTTGAGCGAAGTAATGCCTTTCGTCTATCAGCGGTACCGCATTGCCCGCGGCCCGGAAAATACGGGGCTCGGAGGATCGTCTCTGGGCGCGATCATCTCCCTTTTCACTGCGCTCGATCGCCCCGGAATATTCGGCCGTTTGCTGCTGGAGAGCCCATCCTTGTTTATCTCCAACCGGCAACTCTTGAAATCCAGCCGCGCTTTCCGGCAATGGCCGGCCCGGGTCTTCATGGCGATGGGCACCAGGGAGGCGGGAACGGAAGATCGCGATCAGGAGGTCGTGGAAGATGTTCGCGAACTGGAACACGTAATGCGGCGCGCCGGGTTGAGAGAAGACCGCCTGCGAGTGAAGATTGACGAAGGCGCTACGCACAATGAAAAAGAATGGGCAAAACGTTTTCCCGAAGCGCTGGCCTTCCTCTTTGGCGAGTCCTTCTGAGCGAACGTGTCATCCTGAGCGAAGCATCAGCTTCGCAAGGCGAAGCAGATGCGCAGTCGAAGGACCCCTATCTCTTCACAAAATGCAGGTTCGAGGGATTTTCCAGTCGGCACCTAAGGGGCACGCATGCCAGCGGTGTTGAGCAGATATAGGGGTCCTTCGACTGCATCTTTCCATCCGCCAGCGAATGGAAAGATTTCGCTCAGGATGAGAACTATTTGGATGACAGCTTTATCGCTCCAGCCTCGGCGGAGACTGGTCTCCATTCACTCGCCACACCTGCCGGTCGTGAAAGTAGCTAAGCAATTCCTGATTATCGCGAGCGCCCATGTCGCGGGCCCAAACCACTTTCGCGGCGTCGATGTCCGCCCGGTTGTAAACCCATTCCCAATCCACATCATGGTGCGGACCGTAGCTTACGAGCACCAGATGACGCCCCGGAGTGGCTTCCAGTTGCCGCACGATCGCCACGCGATCCAGATTGCCGCGCGGCCATGCCGGTTCGATCTGAGTGTGGGCCGCGGCCGCGCCAACTCGCAATAGAAACATGGCACAGGCAATCGCCGGAATTGCCCGCACCAGTGCGACGCCTGTCTTTTGCCCGCGCCAGCGCCACAGCCGCAGGTGGCGCATGCACTGCAGTAGGAGAAGATAAATAAGACCCGTCGCCGGAGCTACGTAGTGGGGCATGGTCCATGTTTCGACAGCCAGGCCGAGCAGGAAAAACGCGCCGGCAGCAAGAGGAAAGCGCATTTTCCTGTCGCGCCAGAGCCATGGGAAAGCCAGCAGGGGAATCGTGAACAGGGGTCCGCAGTAGAATTTCCACGAGCCCACCAGCTTGTCCCATGTGCGATACGCGGCGCCGCCCAGGGTGCGGTACTCCTCGAAACGCGCCAGCTCCCAGCGATAGAAATCGCGCATCACCGCGTGCCGGTACACAGGTTCGGGCCTCGGTGACTCCCACAGGAAATACGGAGCGGTCGCGTAGGCTTCACGATTTACCTGATAAGTCATGCGGAAGGGACTGCCCGTGACCCGCCAATAGTAATAGCCCATGCCCGCTCCACTCGCGGCCAGAACGAGAATGATGGGCACGACGACACGGCTGAGAGAAACCGAAAGTGCCGGACGTGATCTGCCAGACATCCAGATCGCCAGCGCGGCCGCAATCGGCAGGCTGAATATCAAACCTTCATACGGCCGGCTGTTGGCCAGCAGGGCAAGGCCGATGGCCATGACCACGGCATCGGTTGCGCGCGCATGTTTCTTCATGCGAGGCAGCGCTCCCAGCACCAGTGCTCCGCCCAGAGCAACCACCGACCCGCTCCAGTAACCATTCATCCAGTAAGTGAGAATGCCCAGACGCAGTACTGCCAGCATTCCGCCGAAAAGGGCCCAGCCGGGCGGCATCCATCCCTGCAGCATCCAGGTGATGGCCGAGCACATGAGCGCGGTGATGATCAACTGCCCTATCCACGGATGCCCGAGCCGTTCGCCGGCTGCCAGCACCAGTCCCTGCGCCGGCGGGTACATCGACATGTAGGTGGGCTGCTGGATGATGTGGAAGCTCTCGAAGTGCACCCACATGGGATGGGTAGGATTCGTCACGCGCCCGATGCGCGAAGGTATCGGCGGCAAGCAGATAACTGAATTCATCATTCCAGCGCGGGGCGGGAATGCCAAGCACGGGAATCAGGGAGACGCGAAGGGTTACCACCAGCAGCCCGACCACAACAACGGACAGGATCCTTCGCCGCGCCAGCCGCAGAAAGCGGTTTTCCACATACTCAAAGCTGGCGGGCCGCCGCCTGCTGCCGCCGGCATTGCGCGAACCAAAAAAAATTATCGCCAAGGCGGCGATAACCAGGGTCAGCTCGATGATCTGAATCAGTGAAGGAGCGAGGCGGGCATAGAATCCGGCCATGTTCATTCGGGCGTCAGACGTCGGACCTCGGGTCGTGTAGCGCCGGCCTCTCGCCGGCTGTCAGGCGGGCGTCCCGCCCGCCTATTGGGCTCTTGCTGGCTGACATCCGAGGTGCGAGGCCCGACGCCGTCTTACTTCTCCACCGCCACCTTGTCCGCAGTCAGCTTGTCGAGAATGCCGGAAGCCACATCGATCGTTTCCTGGTCCACCGTGCGGTTCTTGGCGATGGCGTCGGCCAGGGGCACGGACACGATCTTGTTGCCGCGCAGCGCCGCCATGCAGCCAAATTCGTTGCGATGCACCATGTCGATGGCTCCCAGGCCGTAGCGCGTGGCCAGCATGCGGTCGAAGGCGCTGGGTGAGCCGCCGCGCTGCACGTGTCCGAGAACGACGGTGCGGGTCTCGAAATTGGTGCGCCGCTCGATTTCTCGCGCCAGTATGGCGGCGATTCCGCCCAGCCGCGCATGCCCGAATTCATCTTTGCCCATATCGACCACGATGGGCGCTCCATGAGTGGGATCAACATCAGTGGAGAATTTCGCGCCTTCCGCCACCACCACAATGCTGAAGTAGCGGCCGCGCGCGTGCCGCAAACGGATGGTTTCCGCGACTTTGTCCACGTCGAACGGTATTTCAGGAATCAGAATCACATCGGCGCCGCCGGCAATGCCGCTATACATGGCGATCCAGCCCGCATCCCGCCCCATCACTTCCACCACCATCACCCGATTATGGGCTTCCGCTGTAGTGTGTACCCGGTCAATGGCCTCGGTGGCGATGTTCACCGCGGTGTCGAATCCAAACGTGAAATCGGTACCGGCCAGGTCGTTATCGATGGTCTTGGGGACGCCCACTACGTCAACGCCTTTTTCGTGCAGTTGCTGGGCGACAGAAAGCGTGTCATCGCCGCCGATGGCAATCAGGGCCTCGATCTTGTGCTTCTTCAGCGTGGCCATACACTTTTCCAACCCGTCAGCTTTCTTCGCCGGATTGGTGCGGGAAGTGCGCAGGATGGTGCCGCCGCGGGGAAGAATTCCGCCCACGCTGGAGAGATCGAGCGGCATGCTCTTGTCTTCCACCAGGCCGCGCCAGCCCTCGAGAAAGCCCACAAATTCGTCTTCGTAGTGAAAACAACCCTTACGCACCACGGCGCGGATCACGGCGTTCAACCCTGGGCAGTCGCCGCCGCCGGTGAGTATGCCAACTTTCATTGCCTGCTCCTCATTGTGTGCAAGATGGTGCTCCGGCGTTCCCGCCCGGCCGAGCCGATGCGAAACGCGGGATACACTTCTGCTGTAATCGCTTGCAACGGAACATAAAGATTACCATTAAATGGTGCATTTTTGTGCCACAGACCACGTGGGGACAGCCGCCCTCGGCTGTCCGGTCGAGCAAAGCTCGACAAAGTTTTCCGCTGCAACGGCCAGCGGACCTTGCTCCGCCAGACCCGCCGAGGGCGGCTGTCTCCACGCAGTCTGAGCCTCAGCAGAATCTCTTTTGCCGATTGCGCCGCGGCCAGGGATTCGCCACAATATCTCCGCTAACCCCATGTCGAAAACTTTGAGCATCCTGATCTGGCTGGCAGTCTCCCTTCTGGGCGCGCTGGCCCTCGCCACGGTCGCGCTGCATCGTGGCGAACAAATCAATGCCATGTGGCTGGTGGTCGCGGCTGTCTGCACTTATGCGGTGGGCTACCGCTTCTACAGTAAATTCATCGCGGCCAAAGTTCTGACCCTCGATGCCTTGCGCGCCACTCCCGCCGAACGCCTGGAAAACGGCCGCGACTTTGTTCCCACCAACAAATGGGTGGTCTTCGGACATCACTTCGCCGCCATCGCCGGGCCCGGACCTCTGGTCGGCCCGGTGCTGGCAGCGCAATTCGGATATCTTCCCGGAACCCTCTGGATACTGGCCGGCGCGGTCTTCGGTGGCTGCGTGCAGGATTTCGTGATCCTGCTGTTCTCGGTGCGGCGCGACGGCAAGTCGCTCACCGAAATGGCGCGCGATGAAATCGGCCGCCTCGGGCGGACTGGTGGCCTACCTCGCGGTGATCAGCATCATCGTGATCCTGCTCGCGGTTTGCGCGCTGGTGGTGGTCAACGCGCTCAAGGCCAGTCCGTGGGGAACATTTACCATCGCCATGACGATTCCCATTGCGCTGCTGATGGGCGTGTATCTGCGCACCCTGCGGCCGGGCAAAGTGCTGGAGACTTCGGCGCTGGGTTTCGTGCTGGTGATGCTCGCCATCTGGGGCGGACAGTGGGTCTCGCAGACTCCGACCGTGGCAAGTTGGTTTACCTTCTCAGGCCCGGCGCTGGCGATTCTGATCATCATTTATGGATTCGCCGCTTCTGCTCTTCCGGTCTGGCTGCTGCTGGCTCCGCGCGACTACCTCAGCACGTTTGTAAAACTGGGAACCATCTCTCTGCTCGCGCTCGGAATCATTGCGCTCCGTCCCACCCTGCACATGCCGCCGCTCACCCGTTTCATTGACGGCTCGGGGCCGGTGTTCGCCGGGAGTGTTTTTCCTTTCGCCTTCATCACCATCGCATGTGGCGCGATCAGCGGCTTTCATGCGCTGATCTCGAGTGGCACGACGCCCAAGCTGATCCGTCGCGAGACCCAGGCCCGCATGGTGGGATACGGCGCCATGCTGGCCGAGTCCCTGGTCGCCATCATGGCGATGATCGCCGCCTGCGTGCTGCAGCCCGGAATCTACTTCGCCATTAACAGTCCAGCGGGAATCGTAGGCCAGGCGCCGGAAGCCGCAGCCGCGACCATCAGCAACTGGGGATTCCCCATTAGCGCTGCCGAAATGCATGCCCTGGCCCAGTCCGTGGGCGAGCAGTCGCTCTACAACCGCACCGGCGGTGCGCCCGCCTTCGCCGTGGGAATGGCGCATATCTTTTCAAACAGCCTGGGCGGACAGGCGCTCATGGCGATCTGGTATCACTTCGCCATCATGTTTGAAGCGCTGTTTATTCTCACCGTGCTCGACGCCGGCACGCGCGTAGGCCGCTTCATGATTCAGGATGCCCTGGGACACGTGTGGAAGCCGCTGGGCCGCACTAGTTGGTATCCCTCCATTCTCGCCACCAGTGCCCTGATCGTAGCCGGCTGGGGTTCTTTTCTATGGCAGGGCGTCAAAGACCCGCTGGGCGGAATCAACTCGCTATGGCCGCTGTTCGGCATCGCCAACCAGTTACTGGCCACCGTCGCGCTGTGCGTGGCCACCACCATCATCATCAAGATGGGCAAAGCGCGTTATGCCGCGGTGACGCTGGGTCCGCTGGTGTGGCTGGTCGCGGTAACTTTTACCGCGTCATGGCACAAGGTTTTTGATCCCAATCCCCGCATCGGATTTCTCTCGCATGCGGCGCAGCTGGCTGTCTGCCCCCGCCGCCAATGCACGGCTGATCTTCAACGATCGTCTCGACGCGGTAGTGACCTGCACCCTGGTCGTCATGGTCGCATTGATCCTGATCGAGTCCGCGGTGGAATGGCTGCGCGTGCTTTCCGGCCGCAAACAGGCCAGGGTAAAAGAAGCGCCTTTCGTGGCCACACGCTTTGCAGAGGAGCAAGGATGAAGCCCAGATTGACCCACGTGGGGACAGCCGCCCCCGGCTGTCCAGTCGAGCGCAGCTCGACCGGTTTATTCCTGCGATGTGCCAAACGCCTGAGGTCTTTCTCTACCATTGTTGCCGCCACCCTGCGCGAGATTTTCGATGAGTCCGCGTACGTGCGCTTCCTCAATCAACGGCATCTGGAGTCCTCCCGCGCCGCCTACGCCGCCTTCCGCCAGGAGCACGAAGTAGCTAAAGCAAGCCGCCCCCGATGCTGCTAGACGTTGAATGGAGGACGGGCGTCCCGCCCGTCAAGCGGCGAAGTCTGTGTGGGGACGGGTCTGTGTGGGGACGGGTCTCCGACCCGTCCAGGCCGAGCAAGGCTCGGCTGGGTTTTGTTCTTTGAGATCCAACAGTCAAAGCATTGCCGAGCTGCGCTCGGCCGGACAGGTCAGAGACCCGTCCCCAACAGACCCCGCTCACTCGCCAACATTTCCCCGAGACGGGCGAGGACGCCCGTCCTCCATAATGCCAACAGCCAGGGGCCGAAACTGGGATAAACTTTCTCTCATGCGCGTCCTGGGCGTCGATTGCGGCACTGAGTACACCGGCTTCGGCGTGGTCGAACTCGGTCCCAATGACAGCCTGGTCTGCCTGACTTGCGGGGCCATCAAGCTTTCGCCGCGTGAGCCCATGGCGCGGCGGCTGGCGATTATTTTCAACCGCCTCGGCGTCATCATCGACGAACACCGGCCCGACAACGTCGCCATCGAAGACGTGTTCTACGCGGTCAACGTAAAATCCGCGCTCAAGCTGGGACAGGTGCGCGGAGTGGCCATGCTGGCCGCATCCTCCGCCGGACTGGATGTGGCCGAGTATTCGCCTCTCTCCATCAAATCCGCCGTCGTAGGCTACGGCCGGGCGGAGAAGCCGCAGGTCCAGCACATGGTGACGCGCCTGCTCAACCTCGACCAGGTCCCTGAACCCGCCGACGCCGCTGATGCCCTCGCCATTGCCATCTGCCACCTGCATACTTCGGCCACGCTGCTGCGCCAACGCGCCGTCAGCGGATGAACATCCGGCCATTTTTTTGGCATAATCTCTTCTGCATGATTCGCAGCAAGAATAATAATGTGGGCGCGAGCGTCCCGCTCGTGCAGAGGCCGACACGAGCGAGACGCTCGCGCCCACATCAGATCCTGGGCCTCCTGCTCTTTCTAATCGCAGGTCTGCAACTGCCCGCCCGCGCCCAGGAAGCGGCGGTGGTGACGTTCACTCTAGATTTTCCCGGCTCCGAGCCTTCGCATTATGCGATTTCCGTCTCCTCCGACGGCCACGCCACTTACGATTCCGATGGCAAGCTCAGCCCCGAGTCCGAAGGCGATCCCTTTCACCTGGACTTTTCCATGTCCGCTGAGACCCGCCAGCGGGTTTTCGAACTGGCGGAACGGGCGCACTACTTCCAGGGCGAGATAAATTCCAAAAAGAAGAATCTGGCGTCCACCGGAAGCAAGACCTTGACCTACAAAGACTCTGGGAGGAGTACCACAGCCACCTACAACTACTCTCCCATGGCTGCGGTGCAAGAGATAACGCAGCTCTTCCAGAGCCTCTCCCTGACCCTGGAATTCGGTCGGCGATTGCAGTATTTCCATCGCTACCAGAAGCTGGCGCTCGATGAGGAATTGAACCGCATGGAGGAAGCAGCCAACGGCCATGGTCTGGAAGAGGTGTCGGCGGTGGTGCCCATTCTGCAGGCCATCGCGAGCGACACCACCGTGATCAACCCCGTCCGGGCCAGGGCACAGCGCATGGTGGAGCGGGCCAAGTCCGTAAAGCGATGAATTCAGACCGAATGGAGGACGGGCGTCCTCGCCCGTCTTGCGGTGAGACGGGCGGGACGCCCGTCCTCCATGTTGCCGCCTGGCTTCGCTCAAGAAGACTAAGGAGGAAGAGAGGTCCAAATCAAAGCCCGATTTCCCCCTCAGAGTTCGTTTTGTTGACAACCAAGCGCCCTAAAAGGTGTTCTAATATGGTAACGGGGTAGTCTTGGGAGGTGGCATATGTCCACGCGCCGAATAGCCGTTCTATCCACTTTAGCGATTTTGTCGTGCTGGCTCGCGGTCCCGTCTTTTGCCGACTCCCAGGCGCGCATCGTGCGCCTGAGCCAGGTGGATGGCGACGTTCAGATCGACCGCAACACCGGCCAGGGCTACGAAAAGGCTTTCATCAATTTGCCCGTCACCCAGGGCACCAAGTTGCGCACCGGGCAGGACGCCCGGGCTGAGATCGAGTTTGAAGACGGCAGCACGCTGCGCATTACTCCCGGCACATCCGTGGAATTCCCCGAACTGGCGCGGCGCGACTCCGGCGCCCGGGCCTCGAGCCTGGAACTTCAGCGGGGGACCGCTTACCTGAATTTCAAAGGCGACAAACAGGAAGAGTTCACTCTTGCTTTTGGACAGGACAGGCTCGCGCTCACCAAGCCGGCCCACCTCCGCATCGAATTGAAGGACGCCAACGCCACCGTGGCCGTATTCAAAGGCGACGTCGAAGTCGCCAGTGCGTCGGGCAGAGTGAAGGTCGAGAAGAAGCATAGTGCGACCTTCGCCCTGGCGGGAACCGGGAACTATACCCTGGCCAATAATCTGGAGCCCGATCCCTACGACGAGTGGGACAAGCAGCTGGACAAGTATCATCAGAAATACAGCGTGTCCAACAGCTTCTCGCCTTACGGCTACGGCGCCAGCGATCTGAGCTACTACGGCAGCTTCTACAACATCCCCGGCTACGGAATGATGTGGCAGCCTTATCTGGTCGGGGCCGGTTGGGACCCCTTCATGAACGGCGCATGGATGTGGTATCCGGGAGCCGGATATGCCTGGATCTCCGCTTACCCTTGGGGGTGGACGCCCTATCGTTACGGTTCCTGGACCTACCTGAACTCCTATGGTTGGTTCTGGCGGCCGGGCAGCACCTGGGCGGGATGGAACACGGGTCCCCGAATCGTGAACGCTCCCCAAACCTTCAGCGCGCCCAGACCGCCCGCCACGCCGGGACGGACCTTGCTGGTCAACCGCATTGCGCCGGCGGGCCCGGTGCGTCAGATCCAGAACCGGGCGGAAGTTCGCGGCGGCTCCGCTGGACTCGGAGTGGCCCGCGGCAGTGTGCGTAATCTGGGAAAGGTCTCTCAGCAGATGGAGCGGGCCAGCTTACCCCGTGGCACTGCTATGCATGCCCCGCCGGCTGCATCCGCGGTGCGCATGCCGCCCGCAGGCACAGCCGTATCCTCTTCGCCTCGAAGCAATACTCCGATGCACAGTGGTGCTCCATCGCACAGCTCGGCCCCCATGTCCAGTCCCCGCATGGGCGGCGGCGGAGGGGGAGGGTCAGCTCCCAGCCCGCGCGGCAGTCCCCGCTAGCCAGGCGCGGTAGTTCCAGAGTCTGCAGAACTTGATAGGCCGCAACTTTGCTTGCCCATTACTGTTCAGGAGGTGGGGAAATGTTTAGTACTAGGAATTGGGTCCTGCTCGGCCTCATGGTCGCTGCCTTTGTGGTTTTCAGCCCGCGTAGCTCGGCCCAGACTATTTCGTGTTCTTCGGATGACGGGCGCCGGCACTATTGCCCGGCGGATACGCGCGGCGGAGTGCGCCTGCTGAAGCAGCGCAGCGACTCGCCCTGCAATCAGGGCTACAGCTGGGGATTCGACCGCGGAGGTGTCTGGGTGGACCGCGGCTGCCGCGCCGATTTTGCCGTCGATTACTACCAGTACCGGGGGCCCGCCCCGGGCAGCACCGGCACAATTTCATGCTCGTCCGACGACGGCCGCCGGCATTACTGCGATGCTGGTTCAGGAGGCCGAATCCGCCTGGTGCAGCAGCGTAGCGAGTCTCCCTGCCGGGAAGGCTACAGTTGGGGATCTGACGGCAGGGGCGTCTGGGTGGACCACGGTTGCCGGGCTGATTTCGCAGTCGAAGGTGGCCGGGGCGGCTGGGGCCGCGATTACGATCCGACCGCGGCTGGGACCGGAACGGCTACCAGGGAGGCCAGGACCAGGTCGTTTCCTGCGCCTCGGACGATATGCACCGTCACTACTGCTCGGCGGACACGCGAGGCGGAGTGCGGTTGTTGAAGCAGCGCAGCGATTCTTCCTGCCGCCAGGGCTACAGCTGGGGCTACGACCGCCGCGGTATCTGGGTGGATCACGGCTGCCGCGCCGATTTCCAGGTCATCCGCTAGATCTGAAACCCAAGGGTGGGGATTTTTCCGTCAGCTCACGATACGACCCGCCAATCTCATGACCGCGAAGGGCACGAAGTATCACGAAGGCTGAGTTGCTTCGTGTACCGTCGTGCCCTTCGTGGTTAAGGGTTTTCGGACTGTCCACGCGCGAAGTCTGTCCCGCGAAGTGAAGTCAAGATGGAACAACGTTCTAATCCGCTCGGGCCCAAAGCCTCGTCCCTCACATGACTATCCCTCCAATTACCACAGTCACTTGAGGACTCAACCCCCAGCACGTAGGCTATGGATACCCCAGAACACTTGGAGTCTTTATGGCTACCCCGGGCCAGGCGCCCCTTGCCAATGCCGCTTCTGCCACCGTTCCACCCACGCCAGCGCTGCTCCTGGCCATGCTCCAGGTCTCGAGCCACGTCAGCGATCTGATCTTTTCTCCGGGAAGCTATCCCCACGTTGAAGTCAGTGGTCAGTTGGTCCCGGTAAAAATCCCCGGCCTGCCGGTACTCGGCCCGGCAGACACAGAACGCATCGCGCAAGAGTTGATTGGAGACAACAAGCAGGCCAGTGCCGCCCTGCAGAGCCTGGGATCATGCGATATTTCCTACAGCCTGCCGGGCACGGCGCGTTTCCGCGTCAATGTCTTCGTGCAACGGGGCAGCCACGCCATCGTGATGCGGGTGATTCCCAAGAGCATTCCCACTTTTGACGAACTAAAACTGCCAAAGGAACTGGCCCACATTGCCGACATAAAGAACGGCATTGTCCTGGTGACCGGCCCCACGGGCTCGGGCAAGTCCTCCACCCTGGCGGCGATTCTCGACCGCATCAACGAAACCAAGGCGTACCACATCCTGACCATTGAAGATCCGGTGGAATTCATGCACCGCCATAAGCGTTCCATCGTGCACCAGAGAGAGCTGCACAGTGACACGCCCAGCTTTGCGCTGGCCTTGCGAGCGGCCCTGCGGCAGGCGCCCAAGGTGATCCTGGTGGGTGAAATGCGCGACAAGGAAACCATCGAAATCGCACTGGAAGCGGCGGAGACCGGTCACCTCGTCCTCTCCACCCTGCACACCACCGATGCCTCGAAGACCGTCGAACGGATCATCGGCGTATTTCCGCTGACCGAGCAGCACACCATTCGAAACCGTTTCGCCAAGAGCTTCCGCTACATCGTTTCGCAGCGGCTCCTCCCGCGCAAAGGGGGAACGGGACGCGTGGCCGCAATCGAAATCCTCAAATCAACCCTGCGCACCCGCGAGTATCTGGACAAGGGCGAGGTGGAAGGCAAGAGCCTGCTCGATGCCATGCGCGACGGAGACACGGAAGGTATGCAGCACTTTGATGGCGAGATCGAAAAACTGATTCGCGCCGATTTAATCGACTACGACACCGCCATGGCCTATGCCACCAACCCGGGCAATCTGCGTCTGCAGCTCGGCGACCTGGGATTAGACCTTCCCCCGCTCCCGGTGGAAAAAGCCGCGCCGGCAGCCAAGCCCAAGCAGGACACGGAACTCGAAATCGAATAGTCCAGAATTTCTTAGCGCCCTCTGCGGATTTCTTTGCGTCCTTTGCGGTTAAAGGTTTTTGGGGTTATCTCGAGGGAACCGCAAAACTACTGCACCAGGATACCGGCGTATCCCACCACCCGCTCACGGTCGCCCGAAACATCCCCTGAAGTGGCATACCTGACCAGGTCCGTGCTGACGGCGCCCAGTCGCCGCGCCGCCGTAAGCATCGCGACGGTCGGTCCAAAGCCGCACATGCTGATATCTTCATCCATCACTACGTCGAACAGTCCGCGCGCGTCCATGACCAGGATGCGTTCGATCGCTTTCTGATCTTTCACCCGCGTGATGGTGTCATTCTCGTAGTGGTTCATGTCACTGGAGGCGATCAGCAGCACGCGCTCTCCCATCGCCCGTACCACGTCCGCAATGGCCTCGCCCAGCCCGTGAAGCAATTCATACTGGCTGGTCCCCAGGGCGATCGGCACAAAACTGCACCCCGGGTTTTTCACCTGCAGAAAAGGCAGTTGCACCTCAACGCCATGTTCGGCCCGATGCGCCTCGGTGTCTTCACCAAGCGGCGGAAATCGCCGTTTCAAATCGGATGCCAACTGGGAATCAATAGACACCCGTCCCAGAGGCGTGTCCCACGCGCCCACACTCATAATGGAAAGAGGAAGCCCCATGCCGGTATGGTTGGGGCACATCAGAATCGACCGCTGCGGCACATCCAGCCGGGCGTACACAGCGCCCGCCACATGCCCTGAGTATATGTAGCCGGCGTGCGGCACCACGCACCCCAGGGCTGGGACGGTTTTCTGCGGCGGCGATAAATAAGACTCCACCTCGGCCCGCAGATCGTCGCGATCGCGCGGATAAAACCGTCCAGCCACGGCGGGATGTCGAATCGGCGAGGCCATGTACTGTCACCCTCCACCCACGTGTCATCCTGAGCGGAGCACCTGCTTCGCATCCGCGAAGCAGGCGCGCAGTCGAAGGACCCCTATGGGCGCTCCACGGCGTACATCTCCGAGTTTTCGGACGCTTTGTGGGCGCGCAACGTCAACCAGAATCGCTCCCGAAGCCCAGCTACGACTATAGGGGTCCTTCGACTCTGCTTTCCATTCGCGAGCGAATGGAAAGGCTCCGCTCAGGATGACAGAGTGCCCAACGCGCGAAATAGCGCCGCGGTCTTTTCCAGGCTCAGCGCTTCGGCGCGCACCGCCGGTTTCACTCCCGCCTCTTCGAAAGCCGCCCGCAAGACTCTCGGCGCATATTGCGCTTTGAGATTGTTGGCAAGCGTCTTCCTCTTCTGCCCGAAAGCCAGTTTAAGAAAAGCAATAAACTCCGTTTCCGGCACGCCCAGACTTTCCACCTTCGCGACCATCCGGAGGCGCACCACGCTGGATTCGACTTTGGGCGGCGGTGAAAACGCGCCCGGAGGAAGCGTGAACAATTTCTCCACTTCGGAGTAAAGCTGGGCGGTGGCCGAAAGCAGGCCGTAGTCGCTCCGTCCCGGCGCGGCCGCCAGGCGGTCCGCCACCTCGCGTTGCACCATCAGCACGATGATCTCGAAATATTGCCGGTACTCAAACAGCCGCAACAGGATGTCGGAAGTAATGAAGTAGGGAAGATTGCCCACGACGCGCACCGGTTGAGGCTGATGATTCAAGCCAGGCCGGTTGCTTCCGGGCTTGGGACCGAACAGGGTGTGGAAGTCGATGGCCAGCACATCGCCCTCGATAATCTCCACGTTGGGCTCCTGGGAGAAATTCATGCGCAGCTGCGCCGCCAGCACGCGATCGATTTCAATTGCGATTAGCCGCCGCGCCCGCTTCGCCAGCGCGGAAGTGAGAGCGCCGCGCCCGGGGCCGATTTCAAGCACTGTGCTCTCGGAAATATCACCCAAGGCTTCCACAATGCGCATGGTGGCCGAGGAATCAACCAGAAAGTGCTGGCCCAGTTTGGGCCGGATGGGACGTTTTTCCAAGGCCGCGATTTTTGTCACCCTTGCCCCACTTTCCCGCCGGCTTCCCGGCGCTTAGACTGGCGAGTTCGTTCTGCCGGTTGCCTGAGCAGCGGAGTATGCTGTGAGCAGCCCCCTATGATAGCGTGTGCCGGCGGCGACCGGCACCGGTACTTACAAGGAGTCGCCTATGCACATCGTTTTTGCCGCGTCGGAGTGTGTGCCCTTCTCCAAGACGGGCGGACTGGCCGACGTAATGGGTGCCCTGCCCCGGGCCCTGGTGGCAGCCGGACACCAGGTGAGCGTCTATCTTCCCCGCTATCGCCAGACCCTGCTCCAGGCCCCCCGCACCGTGGTCAAAAGCATCACCGTACCTTTCGACGACCGCTACCGATTCTGTTCCGTGGTCAGCGGCGGCGAGCGCGCCGGAGTCAGCTTCTATTTCGTCGAGTATCCTCCTTTTTTTGATCGCGACGCGCTTTACGGGACTTCCGCCGGCGACTATCCCGACAACGCCGAGCGCTTTGCCCTTTTCTCCCGCGCCGTGCTGGAGGCTGGGAAAATTCTTGGCGTGCCCCAGATCTTTCACTGCCACGACTGGCAGTCCGCGCTCATTCCCGTGCTGCTGCGCACACAATACGGCGAAGACCCAGCCTTCCGCGACGTGGCCACCGTCTTCACCATTCACAACATGGGATATCAGGGCCTCTTTCCGCCCGACACTCTGCCTTTGCTCACCCTGCCCTGGGACCTGTTCACCATCTCCAAGATGGAGTTTTTCGGCAACGTAAACTTTTTAAAGGGCGCGCTGGTATTTTCCGATTTCATTACTACCGTGAGCAAAAAGTACAGTCAGGAAATCCAGACCACGGAGTTCGGCTTTGGCCTGGAAGGCGTGCTGCGCTCCCGGTCTTCAACCGTGGCCGGCATCCTGAACGGTGTGGATTACGACGAATGGAGTCCCGGGACTGACAAATTCATCGTGGCTCGATACTCGCCACAGGACCTCTCCGGCAAGGCCAAATGCAGGCAGGACCTGCTCGCCACCTTTGGTATGACCGGGGCCGATTTGCGCCTGCCGGTGCTCGGCATCGTGTCCCGGTTTGCGGCCCAGAAAGGCTTTGACCTCATCTCGCAGATCATGGAACGCCTGGCGCGCGAGGAAATGATCATCGTCGCCCTGGGCAATGGCGACAAGACCTACGAAGACATGTTCCTCCGCCTTAGCAAACAGTTTCCCCAGAAAATTGCAGTCAAGGTGGCCTACGACAACTCGGTTGCCCACAAGATCGAGGCCGGAAGCGACATGTTCCTGATGCCTTCCAAATACGAGCCGTGTGGACTGAACCAGATCTACAGCCTGCGGTACGGCACGATACCCATAGTCCGCGCCACTGGCGGCCTCGACGACACCATCGAGCACTGGGACCCGCGCACCGGGAAGGGCACCGGTTTCAAGTTCACCGATTACAACGGCGAAGCTCTGCTGCTCACCATTAAAGAAGCCCTGCGCGCCTTCCGCGATCAGAATTCATGGCAGCAACTCATGCGCAATGGCATGAGCAAAGACTTCTCCTGGGATGCTTCCGCGAAGGAATACGTTCGGGTGTACGAGCGCGCCCGGCAGGTCCGCGCAATTTCAAGCGACCCTCGGACCACCAGCGGAAATCCCAGTCTGGCGCTGGTCTGAAAAGGTGTGGTCGGACACTCCTGTCCGACGCCGTTGGGGTTGGTCTTGATGTTGATTTTCCGATGTTCTAATCCAGGAAGGCTGAAGTCAGAGAGTCAAAGTAGAGAGTCAAAATCAAAAGCTTCGGACAAGAGTGTCCGATCCACACGGTTCCCATGAGCGCTTTCACCAGGACGATCTTCCACGTTGATATGGACGCCTTCTTCGTCTCCGTGGAAGAACTGTTCAATCCCGAACTGAAGGGAAAGGCAGTCGTCGTGGGAGGACAGCGCGACGAGCGCGGCGTGGTTTCGGCAGCGTCGTACGAAGCCCGCAAGTTCGGCGTGCATTCCGCCATGCCGCTGCGCACCGCTGCCAAGCTTTGTCCCCAGGCCATCTTCGTGAACGGCCATCCCGACCGCTATCGCGAGTGTTCGGAGAAAGTCCACCGGGTGCTGACTTCATTCTCGCCCCAGGTCGAAATGGCCTCGATCGATGAAGCCTATCTCGACATGACCGGCACCGAACGGCTGCACGGTCCGCCGTTGCGCGCCGCCCACCTGCTCCATCAGAAGATGAAGGCCGAGACCGGACTCAACTGCTCGATCGGTATCGGCATCTCCCGCCTCATCGCGAAAGTTTCGTCGGCCCGCGCCAAGCCCAATGGCGTCCTGTGGATCGTGCCCGGACAGGAAGCAAACTTCCTGGCTCCGCTCGACGTACGCGAAATACCCGGCGTCGGTAGAGTCACCGAACAGAACCTGCACGGATTGGGCATTCGCAAGGTCGGAGACCTCACTCGTTTCGACGAGGCCTTCCTCGAAGAACGCTTCGGAAAATGGGGACTGGCCCTGGCGGGGAAGGCGCGCGGCGAAGACGCCGGCGGCTGGTTTGACAGCGAAGTCGGCGCCGATACTGATCCCAAGTCAATCAGCCATGAACACACCTACAACGAAGACACCGCCAGTGTCGAGCAGCTGGAGTCCACCTTGATGCGTCTCTCGGAGATGGTGGGCCGCCGCCTGCGCGAAGGTGGGCTGCACGCCCGCACCCTCCAGCTGAAACTGCGTTACAAAGATTTCACCACCATTACACGGGCGCACACCTTGCCCGTGCCCACCCAACTCGACACCGAAATCTTCGAGCAAATCCGCTTGCTCTTCCGCAAGAACTGGCGCGCCGGCGTTCAGGTGCGATTGCTGGGCGTACAGGCATCGTCATTCGAAGCCCAGGCCGAACAAGGTGACTTGCTGGAAGACGGACGCCGCCGGCGCTGGCAACAGGCTCTGTCAGCCGCCGATCGCTTGCGCGACAAATTCGGCGAATCCAGCGTGTCCCTGGCCAGCGGCCTGCGCGGCGGCTTCCGCGAACGCACCCACGAGAGCCCGGTAGGGTTGCCAGGCAAGAGAAAGCCGCAAGAATGACGCCACCCAGTTGTCATCCTGAGCGCGAGCAACTGCTTCGCAACGCGAAGCAGTCGCGCCGTCGAAGGACCCCTTATGGCAAGGGCACTGCGTGCCCCCTCGAGCTCTTCTTAAAACCTGTTCATTCGAATGCCCGCAAAGAGCGCGCCCTCGACAAGCTGTTGCTCAAACTTCGGCCCACTGATAAGGTAGGGATCTTCGGCACCGCTTTCCATTCGCGAGCGAATGGAAAGACTCCGCTCGATGACAGCTGATTCGTCCACAAAATACGAAGGCCGGGATCCGGAATTTCTTCCGGCCCAGCCTGCGCTTGCTTCAACGTCTTGGACTAGTTGGTGGGTGCCGCGTTCGCCGTAGTCGGCGATCCCGGGCCGCTCCCGTAGCGCGTAAGCCGCGGGAAAAATGGAGTCACTTCAAACGGCATCTTGTCCCGGGCCGAGGTAATTGCCACCGGCGCAGTCTTGATCAGCTCAACATTGTCATTCCAGGGGTTGAGCTTTACGCGTCCGCCCAGCGGCAACGCAGGAATCTGGTCCAGTTTGTTGGGCTCCAGGGCCGGCGCCGACGCCATCAGCTCCGCCATTCGTTCCACGCCGCCTCTGGGGTCGGTAAGACTGTTACCCAGGTGGGGCGTCAGCAAGGCGGAAAGCGCTGGACCTCTCTGAGCCAGTTCGCGCAGGAACAACCCGGCAGTATCCAGCTTCTGTGCATACGGCGAGTTCTTCAGCAGGTCGATCGCTTTCTTGTCGGCGGCGGCCTCTTCCTCCGGAACGTGCCTGAATCCCAGGTTCTGGTAAGTGGATTCATCGGAAAAGAGCATGCGGTCGTTGAAGGCGTAGCGGCTTCCCAGGTTATGTCCCAGGACAATGTGTGCCAGTTCGTGTGAAAGCACCATCGCCAGGCTGGCCTCGTCGGGCAGCACGTCAATCAGGCCCCGGCTGACGATGATGGTGTTACCCACGCTGAAAGTCTCCAGCGGAGAAGTCAGCATCACCCGGGTGCGAACTGGGCGGGGCAGGTCAATATTGTTCGTGACTTCCATGTTGGTGACCACAGTCATCAGGATCTTGTCCACTTCGCCCTGCGGGGCCAGCAAGCCGGCATTCTGCAGACGCTCGACTACGTTATCTTCCGCCTGCTGCTGCCATTCGCGCTGCGCCTGCAGGGGCGAAGCATCCTGCGCCGTCGGGCTCTCGTCTTTTACGCTCGAATCCACCAGCACCTGCGTGAGTTCGTCTTCCTTGTTGTTCTTTTTCAGGTCATAGCCCCAGATGCGGGTCTGGGCCTTGAACGCCATCTTGTCCTTCGAACCTGAGCTGAAGTCCCCTTCTTCGCTGTAGATGTAGGCCGGCACCCAGTAGCCGGGAATCAGATTCAGCCGCCAGCTGTCCATGTGGAAGAACTGCGCATTGCGCGGCCGGGGTGCATACGTGCCGTTCAGCCGGACGATGTTGTAATCCTGGTCTTCCACCCAGATGCGCCCCAGAAACCGTCCCTTGCCCGCGCTCTTCTTGGGGGTCACGTCGAACACGATGCAGCGCACGTCGCCTTGAAACTCGCGGTGCACATATTTGAAATCGTAGTGGGCGCGGTCAAAGTCGTCGCGGTCGGCGAAGATCATCCAGGAAAAACCAATGGGCTTGTATTCGAACTTGAACAGTTTCGTGACTCCGCCCAGCATACGGTTCTGAAAACTCGAATCGCCCGAAAGATAATCCTGCCGATCGACTGAATCGCTCAGGTCCAGGCGGCCGAAGAAGTAGTGGTCCTGCTTGGGCGAAGGCCCCATCTGCGGATCGAGCTGCAGGTTCTGCAGATAGGTTTCTACCAGCGGGGTGCGGGCTTCCAGGAAAGTGATGAGGGCATGCTCGCGTTCAATGGCGCGGTCCACAACCTGGTCCATGGTAGTGGGCGCGGCCGCGGCAGGCATCGGAGCCGGCGGCGCGGGCGTGCTGGTGGTGGGCTGCGGCGTGTTCTGCAATGCAGCCGGATTCGACTGCGCCGGCGGCATATCGGCCGGGGAGGGCGATGCGGGTGCTGTCGTCTGCTGCGCCATCGTGCTGAACCCCAGCAGCAGGGAAGCGGTGAGCATCCATTTCCAAGTACGCATGACTAATTCCTCTCTGTCGCGCCTAATACGCCAACTGGAAAACCACATGCACAATCGCCGTCGAATCGATCGGCTGGTTGTAATGCTGGGCAGGCTTGAACCGGATCTTGTTGGCAGCCGAGACCGCGGCCTCGTCCAGGCCGTGTCCCATTCCCCGCACAACGCGATTCACGTGCAACTGCCCGTTTGCTCCGAAAAGTACTTCCAATAATACTTCACCTTGCAACTTGAGCTGTCGAGCTTCCTCAGTGTAGACCGGATTGGGCTTCGAGATGATTTCCACAGGTGTCGTCGCGGGTCCGGCCTGAGCCTGCTGTGCCCGAATTGGCCCCTGGCTGACCTGCTGGGCTGCGAAGCCCGCGGTCTGCACCGTGGCGCCGCGCCCGTTGCTGCGGCCATCACCCTGGCCGGCTTGCGCAATCCCGTTGCCGAAACCGGCGCTGGCTACCGTGCCCTTCATACCTTTGGTCCCGCCCGCTCCGTTGCCGCTTCCCCCTCCGGGCGGCAGATCGAACGAACCGGTGCTGGCCGCCACCAGGTGGGCGCCCGACTTGCCCTGTCCCGGAATGCCGTTGGGGTCCCCAAAGCCGCCCGTCTGCACCTTCTGGATTGGAGCGTTCACCGTCGGAGTCGCCGAACTGCCGAACGCGCCGGTATGCACGATCAACGTCGGCCGGGCTCCGCCCGTGATCAGCTTCGCCACCGCAGGCGTGAAATGGTTCACCTCGATCTTGGGCGCCGTCACCTCCGGTTGCTGTGGCCGCGGGGCGCGAACCTCCCGCGGTACCGTCAGCCTGGGCGCGTCAAAAACCGGCGCTTTGGGCAGCAGCTTGACCTTCAACATATGGGCTGGAGGCTTCACCTTCAGCGCCTGGGGTCGCAGGCTCGGCATCGGGATCAGTTCCGTCACGTGATACTGCCGCCGGATGTCGAGGCTGTCCGGCCAGATCCAGCCGATATTGACCATCAAAATCAACAGAAATATCAGGAAGCCGTAACTGGCCGCCAGCGCTCGCTTGTTCAGCTTGCGCTCCGGCAAAAGCCCTAATTGAAAGCCAACAGACGTAGCCATGCCATAAACTCCAAAATGGGGCCCCGAGCCTGGGGGAAGACGTGCACCGGGTGGAGTTTTTAACTTACGGGAGAAAGGGAGAAGGGTAAACGTGCCCTGCGGGGGTGTCCTTCAGTAACCCTCGTAATGCCCCAATGGGATTCGCTCTAAACTCGCGTATTCAATGGCAGATCTTCAGGCATCTGCCCGTCGTTTTCGTGAAAAACCGTAGAAAACAGGTATCCCCGCCAGAATCACCAGCAGGCCGATGCCGGAATTCGGATAGTTGTCCCTGAAAGTAAAGTAAAGCAGCCGCGCCGCAGCCAGAACAAACAGGATGGGAACAACTGGATATCCCCAGACCCGATACGGCCGAACCGCCTTGGGGTCGCGCCAGCGAAACACAAACACAGTGCTGCCGGCGATCATGTAAAAGAGCCATTCAGAGAAAATCGCCAGAGTAAAGAACTGGCGGAAACTGCCCCCCAGCAGCAGAAGGATGATAGCCAGCACGGCCTGTACGACAATGGCGACCGAGGGCGTCCGGAAGCGGGGATGCACCTCCGCCAGCGCGGAAAAGAAGTAGCGGTCGCGGGCCACGGCGTAAGGCACGCGGGCGCCGCTCATGACCGTGCCATTCATGGCCACCAGCATGGAGAGCGCCATGCCGGCTGAAACCAGTCCTGCTCCCACGCTCCCGAGCACCACAGCCATGGCATCGGACGCCGGCCTCGGCGACGCCGCGATGGTGCCCGCCGGCAACACGTACTGCACCGCCGCATTCAACAGCATGTACAAGATCCCGACCAGCGCCACCCCGAAAATCAACGCACGGGGAATGTCGCGCTCGGGATTGCGGATTTCTCCCGAGACCATATTCAGATCATTCCACCCATCGTAGGCCCACAATGCAGCCACCAAGGCCAGCATGAATCCGCTCATTCCACCTTTGGCGCCAGTAAAGCTCGCCGGCAAAGTTCTGCCAGTTTCCTCCGCTGTATCCCAGGCCGATCACCACGATGCTGAGAATGATGGCGACTTTCACGAAGGTGAACACCAGCTGAAAGTCGCCCAGCTCTCTTGATCCCGATGTAGTTGAGAACAGAAATCAAGGTGGCGGCCGCAACCGCCACCAGCTGCCCGTAGGTGACCGGAAACGGAGTCGAGACAAAGCTATGGGCAAAAAAGCCGAAGACAGGAAAATTTCCCAGCACGCGGACAAAACCAGTGGCCAGGGTGGCAATCGAGGCCGGCTTGGCGATCAGGAACCAGGTCCAGGCATAGAGAAACCCGGCCAGAGGTCCGTACCCGTCGCGGATATAAACGTA
Organism: Terriglobia bacterium; assembly: GCA_963790645.1. Taxonomy (GTDB): domain Bacteria; phylum Acidobacteriota; class Terriglobia; order Terriglobales; family Acidobacteriaceae; genus JAIQFF01. Next base: position 336,023 of record CAWBPS010000031.1, read on the forward strand.
CTCGCCGCCCGCCTCGGGCTTCATCGCGCCCAACTCGGCGTAGGTCAGCGCCCCGAAAAAAGACAGCAGCCCGCCCACCAGCCAGGCCAGATAGACCAGCTTGGCCGACCCGGCAGCCTGCATCATCTCGGCCGGAACCAGAAAAATCCCGCTGCCGATGATGGTGCCCACCACAATCGCAGTGGCATGGCTCAAACGCAGATCGCGCGCAAGTTCGGTGGGACGGGCCATTACAGGAGGGGAAAGTATATACGGGGAACGAACACAAGATGGACGTTGGTTTTCTTTGCGACCTTCGCGGTTTACTTTGCGTCCTTTGCGGTTAAATCACCAGACCGATCGGCTCACGATAATTGTTGACCATGCGCCTGATGCCGCTTCTAAGAGAGACCACGTGGAAGTTGATTAACAACCCAACGGAAATATTCAATAAACGGAGGTGCGAGAGCAGCTGAGCGTCGTCAACCGGATGCAGCCCGTCTTTGCATTTAGTCTCGACCACGACTCTGCCTTCCACCACTAGATCGGCTCGAAAGCCACATTCAAGCCTGACGCTTTCATAGATGAGCGGCACCGGTTTCTGACGCTCCACTTTCAATCCCAACTTCTGCAGTTCATACGCCAGACAGGCCTCGTACGCGGACTCCAGCAGTCCGGGTCCCAGCTCTCGATGGATCTTGATCGCGGCGCCAATGATTTCGCGGGTGAGGTCGGGGCTGGGCAAGGCAAAAGATTACCGCAAAGTCCGCAAAGTAAACCGCAAAGGCCGCAAAGAAAATCAGTTGCGAATCCCATTTTGGGTATTTTGGTGTCTCTTTGCGACCTTTGCAGTTTACTTTGCGTCCTTTGCGGTTAAAAGCTTTTCCGTCCTGCTCAAACTGACCGCATACCCCACCGCGAAAGTGACGACCGTCCCAATCGCCACATACCAGGTCCACGGCACTTTCGTGAACAGCCAGATGTATAACTCGGTCGCGAACCCGAACAGCATCCCCACCATGGCGCCCGACTGATTGGCCCGCTTTGTCAGCACTCCGAGCAGAAAGACCCCGAGCAGCGCGCCATAAGCCACGGATGCGATCTGCAATCCCACCTCAATAACTCGGCCTACTTTGTGCAGCGATAACACTGCCAGCCCGAACAGGAGCACCGCCCAGAATAAAGTCGCGATGCGCGAAAGCCGAATCTTGCGGCGTTCATCGCTTTGCGGATAACGTTGCAGATAGAAATCAATGATCGAAGTGGACGAAAGCGAGTTGAGCGCCGCGCTCAGGTTCGACATGGCCGCGGCCAGAATCGCGGCAATCAGCAATCCCGAAATGCCGTGCGGCATCTGGCTGACGATGAATGTCGGAAAGATCTTGTCCGCCCGTCCGAAGTTGGCCGAGGGCACGTGATAAAACGCGAACAGCATGACGCCGACGATGAGAAAGAGGGCAAACTGGAAGAGAATCGCTGCTCCGCTCGAAAGAAGAGCCGCCACGGACTGCCGCTGGTTCCGCGCAGCCAGAAGACGCTGCACAATCAGCTGATCGGTCCCGTGACTGGCCGTCGTCAGAAACGCCCCACCGATCAATCCCGCCCAAAAAGTGTAGGGCTTCCAGAAGTCCGGCGTGAAGTCGAACACCTGCAGCTTGCCCGCTCCCGCCGCCATGTGATGAATCGCAGGCCAGCCTCCCGGCACCAGATGCAGAATCGTGAACAGGCCCACCAGCGTCCCGCCGACGTAGATCACGGTCTGCACCACGTCGGTCCAGATCACCGCCGCCAGCCCGCCCTCGAAGGTATAGACCAGGGTGAGCGCAGTAATGATTGCGATGGACGCGACCTCGCCGGTCCCCAATGCAATGGCCACCACGATGGAGACTGCGTAAACCCGCACCCCTTCCGCCGCGGCACGCGTCACCAGGAAGAGACCGGCGGTCAGCGAGCGCAGTTTCCTGCCGAAGCGACGTTCGATCAGTTCATAGGCGGTGTACAGATCGCCGCGAAAATAATGAGGCAGCAGGACAAAGCTGATGATGAAACGCCCCACCACGTAGCCCAGCACCACCTGCAGAAACGTCAGATTGGTGTCGTAGGCCAGGCCGGGAATACTGATGATGGTGAGAGTGCTGGTTTCTGCCGCAACAATCGAAAGCGCGATCGCCCACCACGGAATATTCCGGTCGGCCAGAAAATAATCGCGCAAGGTGCGCTGCTTCTTGCGAAAGCGCAACCCAAACAGCGTGATCCCGGCCAGGTACAGCCCGATGATGCCAAGATCAAGCTTATCCAAAACCATAAGTAGTCAGTGTGGCAACAGTCTATGTGGCCGCGGGCGACTCGCCCGCGAGTAGTTCGCCCGTAGCGCCGGCGTCCCGCCGGCTGTCGCGAGGGCGTCTCGCCCTCGCAGCGCGTTGCCCTCCCAGAGTAGCGGGCTTTAAAGAGAAAGTCCGCCCATCGCTGGCGAGGTACCTACCTCGTCAATCGTTTGTGGCCCGTGTGGGTCGGACACTCCCTTCGACTTCGCTCAGGGCAGGCTCTGTCCGACGCCTTTGAATTTGAAAAGGCAGGAGTACTTCGGTTTGGAATGCCAATGCAAACTCTTGTGGTAGAACTACGCTCGTGGCCATCTACCTCGGCATCGACGGCGGCGGCAGCAAGACTTCCTGCCTCATCGGCGACGAAATTTCCGTTCTGGGCACGGGAAGCGGCGGGCCCAGCAACGTAGTCAGGGCGGGAGAGGCGCAAGCGCGCGAGTCGCTGGCGAGCGCCATCCGCCAGGCCTGCACGGTCGCCCATCTCAACCCGTCCGAGATCGGCAGCGTCTGTGTCGGCCTCGCGGGCGCAGCGCGGCCCGAGATCAGCGATCTGGTAAAACGCATCGTCTCGAAGCTGGTTCCCGGCAAAGTCGAGGTCGTGGGAGACAATGTGATTGCTCTCCAAGCCGCTTTCGGCGATGGCCCGGGCGTGATCGTGATCGCCGGCACCGGCTCGATCGCCTATGGCCGCAACCGCGAAGGTCAGACAGCGCGCGCCGGCGGTTGGGGATTCGCCATATCGGACGAGGGTTCCGGCCACTGGATCGGCCGCACCGCTGTGGCCGCTGCGATCGGCGCCTGGGACGAGGACCCGGAACTGGACGTACCCCTGATCGAGATGCTGATGAAGTCCTGGAACCTGCAAACCATCGAGCAGCTGGTGCCGGCCGCGAACTCCACCCCGCCACCGGATTTTGCCGCGCTTTTTCCAGCCGTACTTTCGCTGGCCGACTCCGGCGACAGCATCGCGCGCGACGTCCTGAACCAAGCCGGCACTCAGCTCGCCAACGTGGCAGGGGTACTGCTCCGGCGCCTGTTTCTGCATGCCGAAGCAGTCCCGGTGGCCATGTCCGGCGGTGTCTTCGGTAGTTCCGCGCTGGTGCGCCAGGTTTTTTACAATAGTCTTCGTTCCGGGTATCCCGGAGCGGTCATCAACCCCAATGTGATTGAGCCGGTCCGGGGCGCACTGGAGCTGGCTCGCAAAGGCGCAGCAAAGTAGGCGGAGGGGCGGCATTGGTAAAGGCGGTTTTGGGAAGGGCACGACCTTGGTCGTGCCATAAGACAGGGAAACAAGTCGCGCTTTAGCGCCTGAGGTTTGCCGTTCAGCCTCCGGATGAGTTTTTCCGTCGCAGGTGGCGGGACAAACCTGGTCTTTGCCACTGAAGCCGGGGTCTGGCGGATCGCGGGAGAAAAGAGTGGCACAGGCTTCTTTCGCTCCTTCGGAGCTGGGTAAGTTCGACCACCCACGGCCTGCGCCCTGGGCTACATTCTGACGCCGCTTCGTGGCTCGTAAAAGCAATTGCTGCTGGCGTACAAACTGATGTCTTCCGACGAAACAATTTCGGCTGGCGCGGCGGCTCCCGAATCCTCACCGTTGCATGAGTCCGCCCGCAGCCCCTCCGCCGATTTCACCGCCGCCGCATCCGATCCCGCTCTCACCGAAGACCTAGCCCTGGCACTTCTAAAGCACAGCGATTTGCCCACCCAGGCGCTCGATCGCCTGAGCCGTAACAGCGGCCTCATGAAAAGCCGCAAGGTAAAGTTGGCGCTGGTCGAGCATCCCCGCACGCCGCGGCACATCTCCATCCCCATGGTGAGGCACCTGTTCACCTTCGACCTCATGCAGGTCGCGCTCACGCCAGTCGTTCCTGCCGACATAAAAATGGCTGCCGAAGAATCTCTCATCAATCGGCTGGAAAGACTTTCGCAAGGGGAACGGCTCACCCTGGCACACAGGGCCTCGGGACGGGTTGCCGCCGCCCTGCTGCTCGATCCGGAGGCGCGAGTGATTCATGCCGCGCTGGAAAACTCCCGCTTAACTGAATCGGCGGTCATCAAGGCGTTGATGCGCCGCGACGCGACGGCGGCATTCGTGAGCGCGGTCTGCCATCATTCCAGGTGGTCGCCGCGGCGGGAGGTACGCATTGCCCTGCTGCGCAATGAAAAGACGCCACTGGCTCGAGCCCTTGAGTTTGCGCGGTCCCTGCCGGCGCCCCTGGTGCGCGAGATTCTGCAGGGTTCACACTTGCCGGTGTCTATGAAGTCAAGCCTGCTGAAAGATGTGTGTGGGTCGGACACTCCTGTCCGACGCCTTTGACTTTGAGGGATGACAGTCAAAGTCAAGAAGGGAAGTCAAAGGCAAAAGCAAGTCAGATTCAAAGGCAGGTCAAAAGCGAAAGCAGCGGACAGGAGTGTCCTCCACACTTGCGGCCGATTGCGTTAGTGCGCCGCCTTTGCGCTGGCCGCCGCTGCCGGATCGTCCTGCCGCCGGTGCAGCAACTCCACCAGGGCCTGGTACAAACGGGTTTTGGTCGCATGCCGCTCGCCCGCCCGCGTGATGTAGCGCACGTGCACATCGATTCCGGAACTCGTGGGACGCAGACTGACCTCCGGCGCCGCTGAAACCGGCTGTGCCCGGTAGTGACCTTTAGAACGCTGCCACTCCTGTTCCGCCGCGAGCACGTTCTCCTGGGTTTGCTCCGCGACCATTTTCTGGATGGCATCAATCATTGGGTAGGGATTCTCGCTGGCGGGCACCAGAATCTGAACTTCGTCCCACAGCCACTGCCCGGTGGTCGAGAAATTAAAGAAGTGTCCTTCGATGGCGTAGCTGTTCACGAATGCGACTTTACGCCCGGTGGGATGCCCGCTGTCCGTCCAGTTCCCGGTTTCGAGCAGCACAGTGCGCAGCAGGCCGATTTCAACCACTTCGCCGACTACTCCATCGATCTCCACCCAATCCCCGACCCGCAGCCCGTTGCGTCCCATCAGCAGGAACCAGCCGATGAATCCCATGATGAAGTCTTTGCAGGCTACGGTAAGCCCGGCGCCGGCCAACCCGAGAATCGTGGATAGTTGGTTGGGCACTCCGAACAGCATGAGCAGAATCACGGTCAGGCCCAGGGCCTGTACCGCGAACCGAATCACACCGCGCAAAGTATGCAGGCGGGTGCGTTCCACTGCCAGTCCGACGAAGAAATGGTCCACCAGTCGATTGGCCAGATACACCGCAAACACCACCAGCAGGATCAGCATCGCGAACTGCAGCATGTCGTGCAAAACCGCGCTCTGCCGGGTTTTGACCACATCCAGCCAGTTGCCGTAGGCGGTGGCCAGATCATCCTGGTCCTGGATGCGTTTGTCGAGATCGCTGAGGTCCTTCTGGTCCACTGAAATCTGGTGCAGGGAAGTGATCGCTCTCGCCGTGCTGCTGGAGGAGTTCGAATCGCTGCCCGCGGTCGCTGCGATTCCGCTTCTGGCCTGCTCCGTAATCGCTTCTTTGTTGGAGACCTCCATATCAACCTGCGATTGCAGGCCATCATGGCTCTCTCGCAGCTTGGCGGCAACCTGCCTGGCGTCATTCATCGCATGCTGCAACCGCACCGCCCGGTCGCGCAAGCTTTTCCAGGCAGACACCTCGGCGATCGCGGATGCCGAACCCTCGGCCGTACGGTTCTTGTCTGTCGCCGTCGGAGGATTATTTGCCTCGTACTCTTTCTGTGTGGCCTCGTGCCGGTTGAACTGGCGCTGAATCCTGCTGAGACGGTCAGCCCCGGAGCGGATCAGGTCCGCTTTGACGGTCTCCAGTTCGTCCTGATCGAGTTCCAATTTTGCCTTGGTCAAATCGATCCGTTGCTGCAGAGCATCGCGTGCGCGTCCGTCTTTCTCGGTCGCGATCTGCTTCTGCAGCCGGTCGATCCGTTCCTGGTCTTCTGCCACTGCCGCCTGCGCCTGATCGGCCCGGGCAAACAACTTCTTGCTCTCCGGAGTCGGTGCCGCTGGATGCTCCACGGCCTGGCGCATTTCGTAGCTGAAAGCCACGTCCACGGAGTGGTCTGCGAGTTTGAGCGTCTGCCGCGAATATCGTTGCTCATCCCAGCCTGAGGCCAGCGCTGCCATGGCGCGAGCGGTCGTCAAGGGTTGCTCATCCACGATCGGAGGCCGGCGCGTGCGTGGGCCGGAACTCGACTGTGCCGATTGCCGGGTCAGAATCAGGCCGACCGCGGCTGCCAGCACCAGGGTCAGGAGCCCCAGCGTCACGATCCATTGATGCGCTCTCATCCACATATTGATATTGGGTTGCGCTGCTTCGCTCTGAGGGGATTATACGGGCGGAAGCGCTGCCGCGAATCTACTCACTAGTGCATTACGGCGCCCCGACGCAGCAGCACCGCCGTAACCTGTCTAGTCGCTTGCGACGCGGGTACAATCCGCCGCATGGGCGACTACTTGCGGAACATGCTCGCACAGGACTGGCGCCCCACTTCGCGCTATAGCGTCGCCGCCTGGGTCGTCTTTTATGTAGTCTTCCTGATCTACGCTTTCAGCAAGCACGGCGCGTTTCTCTTCATCGATCTCGCGAATCTGGTGGTGCACGAAGGCGGACATCTTCTGTTCGGATGGTTTGGCCCCACGCTCGGACTCTGGGGAGGAACCATTCTGCAATGGCTGGTGCCGCTGCTCCTGACCGCATATTTCTTCAGCCAGAGACAGGCCGCCGCTTTCGCTTTCTGCTCATTCTTCTTCTTCGAAAACTGGCTGTACACCGCCACCTACATGGCCGACGCCCGCGCCATGCTGTTACCGCTCGTCACCGCCGGCGATTCCGATTACATCGAACACGACTGGCATACCATCTTCTCCAGCCTGGGCGTGCTGCAATACGACACCAGGATCGCAGCGGTTGTAAGTTTTCTGGGCTGGTGCGGCATGATCGCGACGGTGGCGTGGCTGGTACGGCGAAGCTTGGCTGATGTTGCCTGCGGCGCTACGGATCGTCCCGTGTCATCCTGAGCGCAGGGCTTGCGTTCACTTGTGAACGCAAGCCCGCAGTCGAAGGACTCCTATCCTCAAGAGAATCCTCGCTACGATTGAATCTTAAAAGTCCCAGACGTACTGGCCCCGATTCGTTGATAGAGGTCCTTCGACCTCGCGAGATGTTTCGCAAGCGAAACATCTTGCTTCGCTCGGCGGTGATAAGTTTTCTGCTGGTGCGGCATGATCGCAACGGTGGCGTGGCTGGTACGGCGAAGCTTGGCTGATGTTGCCTGCGGCGCCACGGATCGTCCCGTGTCATCCTGAGCGCAGGGCTTGCGTTCACTTGTGAACGCAAGCCCGCAGTCGAAGGACCCCTATCCTCAAGAGAATCCTCGCTACGATTGAATCTTAAAAGTCCCAGACGTACTGGCCCCGATTCGTTGATAGAGGTCCTTCGACTTCGCGAGATGTTTCGCAAGCGAAACATCTTGCTTCGCTCAGGATGACAGGACCAATTTAGTTGACACCGCAGGTCGTGAAACTCCGAGGACGGCGATGAGCCTTGAAGATTTTCTCGTCGTCCTCTGCGAGCTCGGCGGTAAATGTTCCTGCTACTGCACCGGCGCATCCTGCTTCCGGAAGTGATCCAGAATCGCCTCTGCCTGGCTGCGCGTCACCACCGATGACAGCGCCGCTGAATCCGCCTGCTTGATTGCCTGCACGCTGCCAAAATGCTGCAGCAACCGCCGGGTCGTGCTCTCTCCCACGCCGGGGATTTCCCGCAGTTCGGTGGAGCGGTCGCGCATCTGGCGGCGCTTGCGATGGAAAGTCACAGCAAAGCGGTGTGCTTCGTCGCGGATCAGTTGCACCAGGTGCAACACTGGCGAATGATGGTCCAGAGCGACCGGTTCACTCTCCTGCCCATAGACATAGATAATTTCTTCGCGCTTGGCAATCGCGGCCAGCGGTTGATTGATGATCTCCAGTGCTTCGAGCGCCTCGGCCGCGGCATGTAACTGGCCCAGGCCGCCATCGATCAGCACCAGGCTCGGCATTTTCTTCTTTTCTTCCTGGATGCGCTTATAGCGCCGCGTGACCACCTCGCGCATGGACGCGAAATCGTCCACCCCAATCACGTCGCGGATGATGAATTTGCGGTAATCCGACTTCTTCATCTGGCCGTCTTCCCACACCACCATCGAGGCCACCGTTTCCGCTCCCTGGATATGCGAAATGTCGAAACACTCGATGCGTTTCGGCAACTCCGGCAGCCCCAGCGCGTCCTGCAAAGCTTCCTGAATGGCTTTGGCGTTGGGCTTCATCACCCGAAAGCGCTGGTCGTAAGACTGCTTGGCGTTGTTGCCGGCCAGGTCGAGAAGCCCCCGCTTGTCGCCGCGCTGCGGAACCAGAATATGAACCCGTGTGGGGCGGGCGCCCTCGCCCGCCACCTGCTCGGAGAGCAGGTCTTCCAGCGCCTCACGATCCTCGAAATCAACCGGCACATAAATATTTCGCGGAACGTAAGGCTGGCCAATATACAGCTGCTTCACGAAAGCAGAAAAGAATTCACCGGGATTAAAAGATTCAAGGGAGCGACGGGCATCCTCGCCCGTCAAGGGCCCGGCGGATTCCGGCAGGTCCTCCCAGAAAAACTCCCGGCGGTCGAGCACTCGGCCGCCGCGCATGTGGAACAGGTTTACCGCCAGCATGCCGTTTTCGAAGTGGTATCCGAACACGTCAGCGTCGTCGCCTTCAACCGCCGCGATGCGCTGCTTTTCCTGCAACTGCTCGACGGTCGAGATCAGGTCGCGATATTTCGCTGCACGCTCATACTCTTCAGCCTCGGCGGTTTGCTCCATACGCTGGCGCAGTGAGCGCAACAGGTCGGTGGGCCGGCCTTCCAGAAACAGCTTAACGTCGCGCACCGCTTCCTGATAAATCTCCGGTGTGGTCAGTCCTTCCACGCACGGCCCCAGGCAGCGCTTGATGTAGTACTGCAGGCACGGCCGCGGATGGAACCGCGTCAGGTCCACCTTGCACGACGGCACCATGAAATGCCGGTGGATCAGGTCAACGATGCGATACGCCAGGTTCGCGGGAAAATAAGGACCGTAGTACGAGCTCCCATCTTTCCGCAGTCGCCGCGTGACATACACCCGGGGAAAACGCTCGCCCAGTGTGAGCTTCACGTAAGGGTAAGTTTTGTCGTCGCGCAGCAGGATGTTGAAGCGCGGCTGCTTCTGCTTGATCAGATGGTTCTCAAGCGCCAGCGCCTCCTTGTTATTCGCCACCACGATGTAATCAACGTCCACCGCCTCCCGCACCAGGGAATCGGTCTTTGCATCCTCCCAACGCCCTTCGCGGAAATAAGACGAAACCCGGCTGCGTAGGTTGTTGGCCTTGCCTACATAGATGACATCGCCTTCGGCGTTCTTGTAGAGATACACGCCGGCCGACGCCGGTAAGCTGCGGATTTTTGCCTGAAGGTCCATTCCTCTTAATTTATCTATTTTAGATGAGACTGGTTTGAATGACTCGCGATGCTCCTCCCCAGTCGCGATGTACTTCATGATAGGTACGAAACGGGAAGCCGCGAAGCGGCGCGAGAATGCAGTCCAGGGCGTAAGCCCTGGGATGCCGGCATAGGATCTAAGTCCCGAAGAAGAGCAAGAAAGTAGGGCATAGCGCGTTGTGCGTATCCCTAGGCTCTTTGTGGCGCCGGAAAGAAGTTCCTAGAGATTTCTCATGTGGTACAAACAGGATATGGAACGCTCGCCAATCCGGTGCTTACAACAGGTGCTGGTTTGGCTCGCCCAAGGATTGCGCCGAATCGATTTGTTCGGTGGGACCGTCCGAGAGAGACCTGCAAACGCAACGCCGCAAAATGGAAACCAACGATTCATGCGGCACGCGGGAATGATCAACGGAACAGCAGACCTGTCCTCGCGCACGGGGCTATCGCGGCGATGAACGGTAGTCGACACCATCCGTCCCCCCATGCATAAGTCTGCACCATATAAAATTTCCCCAGTTCATGTATCGCCTTTGCACGAAAGTTGCTGGCCTGGAGCGCCTGTCAGTTCGAAGCAGCGGCGTAACCTCCTAATAATAAGCACTTTAGAGGTGAGCTGCCGTCATTTCCACCGTTGGCACCTTCCGTGCTCTTGTACAATGCGAACGCGAGAAAAGCCCCTCCCCGGCTAACCGCGTCAACAGAATTTAGAATCAAAGCAGTCGAGTTTTGCGAGATGAGTGAGGAAGGAGCCCTCCTACAATGAATCGCACTTCGTTAATCGTTCTACTGGCGACAAGCATGGCGGCAACGGTCGGATGCGCCAGCAAGAACTACGTCCGTCAAGAGACCACGCCGCTGATCAACAAGACCAACGAGCTTGATGATCTGACTGCCAAAAACACCAACGCCATCAAGGATGTGGATGCGCGCGCGCAAGCCGGCATTCAAGAGGTGACGGCTAAGGCCGCCGAGGTTGACCAGAAGGCGCAAGCCGCCGCCACTCAGGCGGGAGAGGCCCAGACCCAGGCCGACAACGCTGTTCATCGCGTTGATTCGCTGCAGAACACCGTCGCTAACCTGGACAACTACCGCGTGGTCACCGAGACCGCCGTGCATTTCGGTTTCGACAAAGACAACCTGAGCAAGACCGCGCAGGAAGCCCTCGACCAGCTCGCCAGCGACGCGTCCAGCGCCAAGGGCTACATCATCACGGTCGAAGGCGGAACCGACTCAGTTGGCCCGGCCGATTACAACTACGCACTCAGCGAGCGCCGTGCTGACTCTGTCATTCAGTACCTGGCTTCGAAGCATGGCATCCCGGCGCACAAGATCTATTTGATCGGGCTGGGCAAGGACAAGCCGGTGGATTCGAACAAGACCCGGGATGGACGCGCCAAGAACCGTCGCGTGGATGTCCGCCTCATGACCAACTCGGCAGATGCTACGGCTCCCGCGCAACAGCCCGCGCCGACGGCTTCTGCTCCGCCGTCCATGTAAAAGATCCTCCTCTCTGAGGATTCAAGAACTCGAGCTGCTCCACTTCCCCCAGTGGAGCAGCTTTTTTTTGACGGACCCCAGAAGACGTCGGACCTCATACCTCATACCTCCGTGGTCGGTCAGCATCACGAATGACTCAAGAAATGCATAAACCACCAAGGGCACGAAGTATCACGAAGGCTCGAGTTCAAGGGTTTTCGTGTACCTTCGTGTCCTTCGTGGTTCATGGTTTTGGGGTTTTAGCCAAGGTCCGAAGTCCGAGGGCCAAGGTCCGAGATACAATAGAGCCATGCGGCGACTGATTTTTCTGCTCGCGGTGTGCCTGCTCGTCCCAGGCGCGACCCAGGCCCAGGAAGGCGAAAGGGACTCAAATCAGAACCAGCCTCCTCCCCGCTCCGAGCGCAGCCAGGAAGCCGGAGAGAGTTCCAGCCGCGATACCCGCATTGACCTCAGCCCACCCAAAGACGATGCCAAGGACCATCCCAACAGCGCCCTTCCCGCGGAGATTACCGATGAGAATGCTTCCGGCGGCGTCGGGGAATTTCATCCCTTCGACCCACACCGGGCCCTGAAGGACATTGAGGTCGGCGACTTTTATTTCAAGAAGAAGAATTACAGCGCCGCGCTCGACCGTTACCGGGAGGCCTTGTACTACAAGCCCAATGATGCCGTCTCCAACTTCCGCATGGCTCAGGCGCTCGACAAGCTCGCCCGTCTCGACGAAGCCGCTGAACACTATCAGGAGTATTTAAGGATCCTGCCCAACGGACCGCTGGCAGAAGAAGCGAAGAAGGCACTCGAGAAAATCAAAACCAGCGCTCCCTCAGGAAAAGCCCAGGCCCGGCAATAACACTCTCCCGCTGTCATCCTGAGCGGAGTGACTGCTTCGCTTCGCGGAAGCAGTCACGCAGTCGAAGGACCCCCTATATCCTGATCAAAGCCGGGTCGCGCGGGCGCGTTTCACCGGCGTACTATACGAAACCCCAGCGACCGGCAACGATTGCGGTTCATAGAGGTCCTTCGACTCCGTCTGCCCATTCGCAAGCGAATGGACAGAACTCCGCTCAGGATGACACTAAGAAAGTTTCGGAAGAGAAGATTTCACGCCGCACCGAAGGGTCACGCAGTCGAAGGACCGCTAAAGTCGGCAATAAGGCGGGCGCGCTCGGGAAATCCCTCATCAGCCGCCGAACCCAGGAACATCGCGGGTCGCGCGCGCTCTACTTCTCCACCCGGATAAAATCCCCGCTGGAAGCGTTGACTGCCACTCGCAGCTTGTAATCGTCGCGGTTGTTGCCGTAAATCACATGCCAGATAAGCTCATTGGTCGGCCGGCTCCAATCGAGTATGTACAGCACCGGTGTGTCAGGTTCCTTGGCCAGCAACTTCTCGCCGCCATGTTTCTGGGCAGTCTCCAGGGCCTGGTCCGAATCGACTTTGAGAAAAGCCACGTCGAAAATCTGCGTGGAAGTGTTGGTCGGACTATAAGTATCTTCGGTGCCCGGATTGATGCCGCGATCGGATGAAACTTCTCCTGACCAGGTATAGGCCTTCACGCCGCGCTGCAGGGGAGAACCAAAGGAAGCGCGCCACACCGCCGACTTGCCTTCCTTGCCCTTGGAATCATCGGTGATCATCGATTCGAGCCGGTAGGGCTGGGCATCGCGCGCCCAGCCGCGCGCGGCAATGAAGAGTTTCTGGAAGGCGGCGCGCCCGGTGACAAATTCCGCCGGCTTGGGCTGCGGTTTCTCGACTTGTGCCGGTTTGGAGGTTTCCGACGAACACCCAGCCATCATCACCAGCGCGAGCATCGCCATCAGCAACTTCTTCATAGCCACCTTCCTGTCATGCGTATGAAATTTTGCAACCGGAAATGCCGGAGTTATTCTACTAGACGAGGCAATCCGAGGCGCCATGGATTCGTATCTGGAACGTCTGCAGCAGGCCATCGCATCCGTCACCCGCGGCATGACCGCTGATGAGCTAACTCGCCATGCGGAAGGGAAGTGGTGCGCGGCAGAAATACTCGAACATCTCTACCTGACCTACACCGGAACCCAGAAGGCCTTTGAGCGCTGCCTGAAAGCGGGCAAGCCGCTGGCGGGAGTTCCAACTTTCAAACAAAGAGTGGCCGCGACCGCGGTCACCGACTTCGGATATTTTCCCAAGGGACGGAAATCGCCCGATCAGGTCCTGCCCCGGGGCATGTCCGTGGAAAAAGTCGTTGCCGACATCGGTCCCCAGATTGCCGCCATGGACAAGCTCATCACGCAATGCGAGGAGCGTTATGGCTCGCGCATTAAAATTCTGGACCATCCCGTGCTCGGCCCGCTGACAGCCAGGCAATGGCGAAAGTTTCACCTCGCCCACGGACGCCATCACGTCAAGCAGATTACCTTACGCTAAGGAGAAAAGGCCCCCGGCGTGAACCGGAGGCTTTGGTGAATCAGAACGGTTCGCGCTACGGCCGCTACTTGGCGGGCATGCCTGCCTTGCGCGCCTTTTCCTTCAGATCGTCCACGGCTTTCTTGGCATCATCAAGCGCCTTTTGTTTCTTGGCCAGGTCCTGCTTGTACTGCGCGTCTTCCTTGTCCCATGCACCCTGGTTGCGCAGGCGATTGCCGGCGTCGGCATAGAAAGCGGCGGCGCGCAGGCGATACTCGCGCTGGGTCACATCCACTTCACGCGTGAGCATGTCCACCTTGGCCTGCTGCTCGGAAATCTTCTGTTTCCATTCATCGTTCGCTTTGTGCGCGTCGGAGCCTTCCGCGGGTTTGCCGGCATCCTGCGCTGCGGGTGTGGAAGGCGTGGTCCCGTCCTTAGCCTGCGCCGAGCTGTTACCCGGGGTTGAAGCCGCGTTAGCGTCTTCCGGAGACGATTCCGTGGCATTTCCCACAACGCTGATCTTGTCGGATTTGGGCAAATTGTCGTTGTCGTACTTCTTGGCCGACGCCGGCTTCTCGTCCTTGCGGACGCTGCGGGCATAGTCGCCCAAGGATTCAGTTTGCCCGCCGGCCAGAGTGACCAGCATGCCCGCCAGAACGGCTTCGGCCAGAAAAACATATCCCATACGCTTCATAGAATGCTCCGTTTCTTTCAGTCGTGCCGCTTCAAGCCAACCGAGGCGGCATTCGACGTAGTCTAATTCAAGCTTTCGAACCGGCCCTCGCGCCTTTCGCGCTGGCCAGAAACCCGCCAATCGTACGATCCAGGTGCGCTGCCTCCACGGCAATGTCGGACGCCAACTGCTGCGCCAGTTCCGGTTCGCGGCTGGCCGCCAGCTGTTGGGCGTAGCCCGCGATGGTGGTCAGCGAGTTGCGCAGGCCCAGTGCCATCTCGGCGGACATTTCTCCGCGCAACTCCTCCTGGCGGCGAATCTCGGTCACTTCCGTCCGGTCATTGATCAGACAAGCAACGCCCAGACAGCAACGCCCAACGCGCCGGGCCAGCCGCGCCCGGAGCTTCGCCGTCCGGCGCGTGCACCGAACTGACCGTAATATCCAGCGTGCGTTCGTCACCCGTCGGCGTGCGATAGCGCGCTTCCAGCCGCTGAAACCGGGTCTTTTCCCGCAAGCCGGCGTTGACCGCTTCAGCCAGGTTCGCGAAAGTAGTTTGGGATGAGGAAATCAATTCAGCTTCGCGAAATATTTCAGCCGCGCTCATCCCCGTGGGCGAGGCGAAGCCCAGGATCTGCTTGGCCGAAGCATTGGCCTGCCGCACCAGTCCGTTGGGAGTGAAGAAGAGTACACCCGATGAAAGATTCGCAAGCACGGCGGCGCTGATGTTCTCCGAAGTCCTGGCGCGTCGCCGCTCCGCCACCTGCAGGCTTTGCAGTTCGTGCTTCTGCTGTTTCAGTTGCTGAATCACGGCATGATAGGTGTGCAGCGGGAAACTCTCGGATGCCGAAGATGCGGAGGCATCGGAGAAAGAAGCTTCGTCGCTGATACTCCGGCGCATCCGTTTGATCAACAGCAGGCCCACGACAAAGGCAAAACTGCCGGCCACGAAGATCAGCGCCATGCGCAGCACGATGGGGTTGGTCAGCAGCTTCACAGCAACCCCCAGTACCACTTGAGGAAGCTGTTGCCATAGAAGAGAGCGACCATGGCCATCCCGCCGAGAAAAACGCCAAAGGGCATCTGATGGCGGCGCAGCGCAATGGCCGCCGATACCCAGGCCCGCCGTCGGGCGTCGCCGGCGGATTCATGATTGAGTTTCATGCGCCGGCGGGTGCGCTTGATCCACACCGCCAGCACGGTGGACACACCAAACAGCGATCCCGCGATCGATGCCGAGAAGAGGGTGAAGATGGTCAGCTTGGCGCCGAGAAACGCGCCCACCATGGCCATCAGTTTCACATCGCCGAAGCCCATGCCTTCCACGCCGCGCGCCCGCAGGTAGATGGCGCCCGCGCCATAGATAAAGGAAGCGCCGACGACGGCGCCCAGCACGGCGTCCACCAGCGACAGCAGGTGCCAGGAAACATCGGAGCTCACCGGCAAAGACACCAGCCCCGGCAAAAGCTGCGAAGCCAGATCATTCACCGGAACCACCAGGCTCAAGCCCAGTCCCAGGGCCAGCCCCGGCAAGGTCATCTTGTCGGGCAGGAGCTGGGTTTCAGCATCGGTAAAGATCAGGCCCAGCAGCAGGAATCCGAAGGCGCAGTATTTGAGGGTTGCCAGGGTGGCGCCAAAGTGCGCGTAACAGGCCAGAAAGATTGCCCCGGTCAGCAGCTCTACCACCAGGTAGCGCGGCGAAATGTAAGCTTTGCAATTGCGGCAGCGGCCGCGCAGGATCAGCCAGCTCAACACCGGAATATTGTCGTACGCCCGGATAAGATGATCGCAGCGGGGACAGGTCGAGCGTGGCCGCACCACGGATAAGTCCCGCGGCAGGCGGTAGATACACACATTCAGGAAGCTGCCGAAAACCAGCCCCAGAACGAAGATCGCCGATGCCAGAACAGGGTCCACCCTTGATCCTTTGCGCAAATTCCTTCCGATTTACACTGATTATACGGTGATTATGCAGGCCAGCCCTGAGTACGAAGGTCACTGACCGTGCAGGCCGTGTTGGTGTGGCGCGGGCGCCCCCGCCCGCGGCCTTTGACTTTGACCCTCGGGGCGAGAGCTACCTACGCCTTGGGACCCGCTGCGAAGACGGTTCTGGAGAGTCAGCAATTCATCTTGAGTCCGGAGGTCAGGCAACTGGAGGCCGAAATCGCGGCCATTCGTCAGTAGCCATGCCGAGTCCGGGATCACCACAGCCAGTTGGCTTTGTTCCGTCGTGCAAAACAAAACAGTGTTGAAAATAAATAACTTCTTGGCTTTGTTTCGTAATTTCGACTCACTCCACGGGCTTTTGTTTTAGCCCGCCTGCAATATCTCCAACTGGGCAATCGAATGGTTTAGTGTCGGTTGATCATGGCTTCATACCGTAGTCGGCTTTCCTCCGACGTGAAAAACAGATGATCCGTCATTGCATCTATTTCAGGGTTGGTCGATGGTCCAAATCCCGGTTCTTCGGCATCCGCTGCTCTTGATCGCTGGACATCATAACTGTGTTCAGCAAGAGATCGAGCGATCTGCCCGCTTTCAGAACGTATCACCCGGCGCAACCGCCAAGACCAGACGGCGATCTTGTCTACCAAGTCATTCTCACGCCAACCTCCGGCGCATGTTCTTCAACAATGGCCGCGTACAGCTCGTCGTATTCGGCTTGGCTCTCCTCTCCATCCTGGTGCCGGACCAACAGCCACTTGGAGTAGAACGCGTGCTTGATGGCATTCCTCGAAACTCTTTTCTTGCCGGCCACCGTTTTTGGTCCGGTGCTCTTCATTGCATTCCTCCGGTTAGCCTCGATTTTTCTGGAAGAGACAGTGCGTTTCCCACTCACTTCACCGACGCCTCCGCTCGAACTTCCGTACTGTTCATTCGGCACAAGTCCGTTGTTGCCTGCGGGCGACCCATCCGAAGTGGCTGGGTTCCGCCGCAACGCTACTTGCAGATGTTGATTGATTTCCCGCTCATCGTTTTTCATGATTCTCCGAAACCTGGGCCTGCGTAAACGGTACG